>NZ_GG688319.1:0-186956 GCF_000156195.1 Bacteroides finegoldii DSM 17565
CCAATGCGGTATGTATGATAGAAAAGGTCGAAAGAAAAAAGAAAGGCAGCATAATCTGACTAAAATAACAGGAAAACAGGAGAGGTTTTAACTTCCCCTAAAAAAGACATGTACATAATGCATGGGTGGGAAGGAAAAAACAAGAATATGTAAACAATATTCTACAAAAAAGATAGAAGACTGGGAGAGTTGAACGAAAAAATCAAGAGAAAAGCTTTGCTTTACGTGAGCTTTTCTCTTGATTTTTTAGAAAGAGGAACATTTACTGAATATCCCTATATCCGGATTATGTACTTTTATCTTTCTTTCTCCGTGTCCTCTGCGTCCTCTGTGGTGAGAAATTATTCAAACTCCAATGTTCCGAAAAAGTCGGGACGATGGAAATCCGGTTTCTCTATTTCTATCGGATTCCATGACAGGAAATGGGGAGTCTGCAACTCATCACCACATTTATAGAAGTTAGCTTTTATCTCTTTTCCATCAAGAGAATCAATCTGATGTTTGAAGAACACTTTATAAGGGATAATCAAGGCTACTTCCCAACCGGATTCGTCAGCCTGCTCTTCAAAAGGCACATTACCCAAACTGGACCAGCGTTGCACAAGGGCGGTTATTTCTTTCGGAGCATGTTCACGGCCATTGCGTGCAGGACCTGCACCAATCAGAATCGTTCCGATACAATTACATTCGATATTATAATACACCCCGTCATCTGCCGGTATAGAAAAGAATTCTACACAGGAGTCGGTCCATACAGAACCATTATCTTCTCCATATCTGGCACGTATACTCTCTTCCTTTACCTTAAAATGCAACAAAATAGAGTCCTGCGTGTGAGCTATGCGAAAATTTACTTTAGGCTTGTAGGGATACTCAGCCCAATTAACACATTGAATGGGTTGGAAATCAATCTTTTCTTCATCGAACAATTTCGGAAGCGAACAAGCCTCTACGTTAGCCGCACTAATTTTCTTTACTTTCATATTTCTTTCGTTTGGATGATACAAATATACGAACTTTCTTCTAATAAGGTTCACAGAAATCAAATAAAAACGATATATTTGCCAATAGTAATACCTTAAAAGAACGAATTAGTGAAAAAAGTAACCCTTTTATTTCTGCTGTTTTTAAGCATCTCTGCAGTCCATACACAAGGTCAAAACATCACTTTCAGTCATTTGACCACGGATGACGGCCTTTCACAGTTCTCTGTCAATAGCATGTATATTGACGAAAGAGGAATTATATGGATCGGCACACGCGAGGGACTGAACCGGTATAACGGTAACGATATCAAAAGTTTTAAACTCAAAAAAAATGATCCGAACAGCCTGTTCAGCAACACAGTATTGCGTATCACCGGAAATAAGAAGGGGAAAGTGTACCTGCTTTGTACCGACGGTATCGCAGAATTTGACCTGACTACTCAGCGGTTTAAAACACTACTGCAAGGGAATGTAGACGCCATCTACTATAATGAGAAACTATATATAGGTAAAAGAGAGGAAGTTTTCGTGTATAACGAAAGTACGGGCAACTTCGACCTTTATTATCATTTGGCGGGAAAGGATATCACTTTATCCTGCCTGCATCTGGACGATAAAAAGAACCTCTGGATGGGGACAACCGGCAACGGAGTTTACTGCCTGTCGGAGAACAAAACAGTATCCCAACCTATCACAAAAGGCAATATCACAAGTATCTATGAAGACTCCTCCAAAGAGTTATGGATAGGTAGTTGGGAGGAAGGACTATACCACATAACGACAGACGGTAACATCAAAAATCTTCGGCATGACCCCCAAAACCCGAACAGTCTATGTTCCGACTTTGTCAGAAGCTGTTGTGAAGACAATGCCGGTAATTTATGGATAGGAACATTCTACGGTTTGAACCGTTATGACAAAAGTAGCGGTCAGTTCCAGGTTTACACAGCCGATGACAGCAGACCGGACGGACTCACTCACTCTTCTATTTGGTGTATTGTAAAAGACGGTCAGGGAACCATCTGGCTAGGAACTTATTTCGGAGGTGTCAATTACTTTAACCCGGAGTACGAAATATACACCCGCTACAAAGTAGGAAACACAGAAAAAGAAGGTTTAAGCAGTCCGATTGTAGGAAGAATGACAGAAGACAAAGACGGTAATCTGTGGATTTGCACCGAAGGGGGAGGTGTCAATGTCTACAACCGGAAAAGCAATACCTACCGTTGGTATCGACATGAAGAAGGGAAAAATACTATTTCGCACAATAACGTAAAAGCGATCTATTACGACCGGAACAACGACATCATGTGGATTGGTACACATCTGGGAGGATTAAATAAACTCGACTTGCGAACCAATCGCTTTACCATATATAGGATGAAAGCAGGAGATCCCGCTTCACTGCCATCGGATATTGTACGCGATATCGTACCCTACAAAGACAAGCTGGTCATCGCCACACAAAACGGAGTCTGCCTTTTCAGCCCGTCCACGGGTAGTTGCCGACAACTTTTTAAAGAGACCAAAGAAGGAAGAAATATCGGCATGGTGGCCAGCCTTTGCTTCGATAAAAATGGTACTTTATGGATTGCGGCCACCGGAGAAGGAGTTTACTCTTATCGCTTTGATAGCGGTGAGCTGACCAATTATTCACATAATCCGGCTACTCCGAATAGCCTCAGCAATAATAACATCAACAATATTACGCTGGATAGTAGTGGCAACCTGTGGTTCTCCACTTCCGGAAGCGGTCTTGACCGTTATCGTGAAGAGAGCAATGACTTCGAGAATTTC
The DNA here is from genome assembly GCF_000156195.1 of Bacteroides finegoldii DSM 17565. GTDB lineage: Bacteria > Bacteroidota > Bacteroidia > Bacteroidales > Bacteroidaceae > Bacteroides > Bacteroides finegoldii. Next base: position 2,784 of record NZ_GG688319.1, read on the forward strand.
GATGTACAAAAAGATGGTTTATCCAGCGATTGCATCTATGAAGTATTCGAATCATCTATCCAAAAAGGAAGTTTATTATTAATCACCAATCAAGGATTCTCACAGTTCGACTATCCGCACAAGAAGTTCTACAATTATGGTACGGAAAACGGATTCCCGTTAACAGCCGTCAATGAGAATGCCCTATTCGTAACCCACGATGGAGAAGTATTTTTGGGAGGTATTCAGGGAATGATCTCTTTCTGGGAGAAGAAGTTGCATTTCACACCGAAATCATATAGTATTATTCTTTCACGCCTGTTAGTCAACGGTAAAGAAGTACTTCCCGGAGATGAGACGGGAATTCTCGAACAATCCATCTGTCATACCCCCAAAATCAGCCTGAAATCAGATCAATCCATGTTCAGTCTGGAGTATGCAACATCCAATTTCATTCCCGCCAATAGAGACGAGATAGTCTACCGCCTTGAAGGTTTCTCCGACGAGTGGAACCATACATACCGCCAACAGACGCTTATCACATACACCAACCTGAATCCGGGCAAGTATACATTAATCATCAAATCGCAACGGGACGGTATCGAAGAGGCACGGCTCCAGATTCTGGTACTTCCTTCCTGGTACGAGACATGGTGGGCTTATCTGATCTATACAGTCATTACAATCAGTCTGTTCTGGTTCCTTATCCAGAACTACAATTCACGTATCAAGCTGCGGGAATCATTGAAATACGAAAAGAAGCATATCGAAGACCTGGAAGCACTGAACCAGTCCAAACTTCGTTTCTTTACCAATATCTCCCATGAGTTCCGTACCCCGCTTACCCTGATTGTAGGACAAGTGGAAACGTTGTTACAAGTACAGACATTTACTCCTAATATATATAATAAGGTATTAGGAATCTATAAGAACAGTCTACAGTTGCGGGAACTGATTACAGAATTACTTGATTTCCGTAAACAGGAACAGGGACACATGAAAATAAAGACGAGCAAGCATAATTTGGTGGAGTTCCTCTACGAGAATTATTTGCTCTTCTTAGAGTATGCAAGCAGCAAGCAGATAAACTTCAACTTCATCAAGCAAACAGATGACATTGAAGTATGGTATGACCAGAAACAGATGCAGAAAGTAATCAATAACCTTCTATCCAATGCTCTGAAACATACCAAAGCAGAAGATACGATAACAATCAAGGTGTCGCAGGAGCAAGACCATGCCATCATAGAAATAAAAGATACCGGTTCGGGTATTGCTGCTGCCGAAATCGATAAGATATTCGACCGTTTCTACCAGACCGAACATCTGGACTCATTAAACACCGGAGCCGGAACAGGCATTGGTTTGGCGCTGACAAAGGGAATCGTAGAACTGCATCACGGCACTATCCGTGTGGAAAGTGAACCCGGCAAGGGAAGCAGCTTCATCATCACCCTCAAGCTTGGGAACCAACACTTTACGGAAGAGCAGATCGTCAAGGAAGATGTAGAATCCACCATTCAGCAACCAACAGACGTGTTCGTTCCTTCGGTTGAGGTATTGCCCGATACCGCATGGAAAGAAGAAGAGAACAACAAGCGTATTGAGGATGCCAAGATGTTGATTGTGGAAGACAATGAATCTATCAAACAAATGCTAGTCAGCATTTTCGAAACATTCTATCAGGTCACAACCGCATCCGACGGTGAAGAGGCTTTGGAAAAAGTGAGGGAAGAGATGCCTAGCATTATATTAAGTGATGTCGTCATGCCCCGTATGTCCGGAACAGAACTTTGCAAACGAATCAAGACAGACTTTAATACCTGCCATATTCCGGTGGTACTGTTGACAGCCCGTACTGCGATAGAACATAATATTGAGGGACTGAAAATCGGTGCGGACGACTATATCACCAAGCCGTTCAATACGAACCTGCTGATTTCCCGTTGCAACAACTTGGTTAATTCCCGCAGACTGTTACAGGAAAAATTCAGCAAGCAACCGCAGGCTTTCGCACAAATGCTGGCTACCAACCCGATGGATAAGGAAATGCTGGACCGTGCTATGGCTATTATTGAACGCCATTTGGACAACCCGGATTTCAACGTCAACATTTTCGCCCGCGAAATGGGTATGGCACGTACTAATCTGTTTACCAAGTTGAAAGCCGTTACCGGACAGACTCCGAACGACTTCATCCTAAGTATACGTCTCAAGAAAGGAGCTGTCATGCTCCGGAACAATCCGGAACTAAATATCACGGAAATCTCCGACCGAATCGGCTTCTCTTCTTCGCGCTATTTCAGCAAGTGCTTCAAAGAGATTTATCACGTCAGTCCATTGGCCTACCGTAAAGGGGAAGAGAAAGAAGAAGGGGAAGAAGAAACAGCGTAATATCCGGTATTATCAAGAGTGTACTATTTTGTACTTCAGTTGTACATTACTAGTCATCCTTGTTTTCTCAATTGTTTATCTTTGTATCAGTAACATTACCCCCTAAAAGATAAACATTATGAGAAACGTTTCACGCCTATTCCCGTTATTGCCCGGCATTGCCATGCTAACCGGCTGCAATCACGCATCTCAAAAGAACAACGGACAAAACGTTCAGAATCCGAACATCATTTATATATTTGCGGATGATCTTGGTATCGGTGACTTGAGCTGTTACGGAGCGAGTAAAATTAGTACTCCCAATATTGACCGTCTGGCAGGACAAGGAGTACAATTTACCAATGCTTACGCCACTTCAGCTACCAGTACCCCTTCCCGTTTCGGGCTCTTGACGGGTATGTATCCCTGGCGGCAGGAAAACACGGGTATTGCTCCCGGAAACTCGGAACTTATCATCGACACTGCCTGCGTTACAATGGCCGATATGCTGAAAGACGCCGGATACGCTACTGGTGCAGTAGGCAAATGGCATTTGGGACTGGGACCGAAAGGCGGAACAGACTTCAACAGCCAAATCAGTCCGAATGCGCAAAGTATCGGTTTCGATTATGAGTTCATCATTCCGGCAACCGTAGACCGTGTTCCTTGTGTATTCGTTGAAAACGGACGTGTAGTGAATCTTGATCCGAACGATCCCATCACCGTCAGCTACGACCACAAAGTAGGTGACTGGCCTACGGGAGAAGAAAATCCGGAACTTGTGAAATTAAAGCCCAGTCAAGGACACAACAATACCATTATTAACGGTATTCCCCGTATCGGCTGGATGACCGGAGGAAAATCCGCTCTTTGGCAAGATGAAAACATAGCCGACATTATCACTGACAAGGCCAAGAATTTCATTGCATCCCATCAGGAAGAACCCTTCTTTTTATATATGGGTACGCAAGACGTACATGTACCGCGCATCCCTCACCCACGTTTCGCAGGAAAAAGCGGACTTGGAACACGTGGCGATGTCATTCTTCAGTTAGACTGGACTATCGGTGAAATCATGCACACATTGGACAGCCTCAACATAGCGGACAACACTATCCTGATCTTTACCAGCGACAACGGTCCCGTGATTGACGACGGCTATCAGGACTATGCCTACGAGAATCTCAATGGTCATACTCCAATGGGAATCTATCGCGGTGGCAAATACAGTGCTTACGAAGCCGGTACCCGCATTCCTTTTATCATTCGCTGGCCTGCTAAAATACAGCCTTCCAAACAACAAGCTCTTTTCTCGCAGATCGACACTTACGCATCACTTGCTTCGCTTCTGAATCAGCCCTTGCGCAAGGGTGCAGCCCCCGACAGCCAGGAACATCTGGATGTGCTTTTAGGCAAAAACAATACAGGTCGTGAGTATGTAGTCCAACAAAACCTGAATAACACACTTGCCATTGTTAAGGGAGAATGGAAATATATTGAACCAAGCGATGGTCCTGCTATTGAATTCTGGACAAAGATGGAACTGGGTAATGACAAGCAGCCTCAGCTATATGATCTCTCATCCGACCCATCGGAGAAAACAAATATAGCGAAGTCACATCCCGAGATTGTAAAAGAGTTATCCGCATTATTGGAAAGTGTAAAAGAAGAATAGAAATATGAGAATAATAGATTTGTATGATTTTGCACCTATCTTGAATAATAACACCCACTACACCCACGCAAAATCCATACATTTGTAGAAAATATAAAACAGTGAATATGCGTTACAACAAAAAGCAATATATCACACGATTTTTCTAACCTTATTGAAAACGTATAATAAAATCGGACTTTAATCAATTTAACCCCCTAAAGAGAGGAACCGTGAGGCTCCTCTCTTTTACTTTGACCTCTGTTGAAAAAAGTTATTTCATAAAAGTAAAGAATTGTCTGCTCTTTGAACATCAGTAGGCTTCTTTGATTAGCTCTATTCTCATAAAGCGAATGTTTTTCTCACTCTCATTCTGGATATCCTCCCCAAAGAATCCCAAACGGCTAAACGTGCCTGTTGCATTCACAGAAAGTTCCAACCCTTTTGTGCCTTTCTGCTTGAAGTGTACCGTACCGATATCACTCCATGTTTCCGGGTAGGAGTTCTGGCGTACATTGGACAACTCCCCGTCTTTCTTCATCAATACGGAATTGAACGGAGTATTATCATCCACTTTCAATGTAATTCTAGCTCCCTCAGCAAATGATCTTCTCCAATGGCGACTGGTGAATACACGTACTTTGTAAGTACCCGGCTCATCAATCACACATTTCAGCTGCAACTTACCAGTACCTGCATGGAAGTTTTGTGTATTTCCACCCTCAGCAATCGTCAAACTTCCCTCTTTGCCCGGAATAATCTTACCATTTGCCACCGGAATACTGACTACATTTTCGTTCATGTAATTATCCTCGCTAAAACGCACCGGAGACTTACATACCAACTTCAGCACCGGAATTTCATCATAATTCAGATGAGCAGGCACTGTCAATACCGGATACGATTGATCAGTCACCGTCACTTTCTTACCGGAAGCAAGTATTTCTGCCTTTGTAATGGATGTCAACAAACCCTTCAATGCAATACAACGGTTCAGAGGTTCCCTCAAAAGATGCAGATAAATCACATTACCCTTATGTGTAACATACCCCCAAGGGAAGTTATCATTAAAAGGATTTCCGGTTGTTCCGTAGACAGCTTCCGAATTCTTCTGCATCCACCTTCCGATGAAATCCATTATATCAATGCTCGGTTGTGGTACGGTTCCATCCTCCTTCGGACCGATATTCACCATATAGTTCACTCCACGACTCGCACATTCTATCAATGAGCAAAGAATATCTTTCGGGCTCTTCCAGTTTTGGTCGTTCTTTTTGTATCCCCAAGTATGATTCATGGTAGCCACCATTTCCAAATCCATATTCACACGCGAACAAGGCATCTCATTGTCTCCCAATGCTCCATAATCTCCCAGATTATAACCCACACGACCATTCACAATACATTCCGGCTGTAATTCTCTGACTACATTTACAAATGTCCGACTCTGTTCTTTCGTCAAGTCAAACGGAGTGTCATACCATAACAAATCAATTTTACCGTATCGGGTAAGCAATTCCCGCATTTGCGGTAAAGCCTTTTCCCTGATATAACGGTCCAGATTCGGTTTTACTTCCGATTTCGGCTTACCATAATGCCCGTCATATTCATTCTGCATCACAGCAGCGTCTTCTTCCCGCCAATCTTGCCGATGAGAATAGTAGAATCCGACTTTTACCCCATGCTTACGGCAAGCTTCTACCAGTTCTTTCAAAGGATCTCTTTTATAAGGAGTACGCTCAATATCAAAATCAGACACCTCGCTCGGATACATACAAAAGCCTTCATGGTGTTTAGTCGTAAATACAATATAACGAGCTCCGGCTTGCTTTGCTAATTTCACCCATTCTTCCGGATTATATTTAGCTAACGTGAGTTTATCAGCCAGTTTCTCATATTCATTGTTAGGGACCTTGGCAAAATTCTGTATCCACTCACCGATGCCATCCACCGGCTTTCCATTCCATTCACCGGCAGCAACTGAATACAATCCCCAATGAATAAACATACCAAAGCGACCTTCACGCCACCAGTCCATATCTACCGACTGTTGTGCCTGTCCGTAAACAAACGCCCAACTCAACATTAATATACTTAACAACTTCTTCATATTCATACCATTCTTTCTTGATCTACTATTTCACTAACGACACATAAACAGGCATTCCCTGGGACAATACAGTCTTCAATACTGTATTTCCCGCTGCATTCTCTTCCAACGTAATCTTTTGGCTTTCATCACCGCTTTTCACAGTCCATTTACCCTTCAGCTCTATTGAAGCTTGTGTAGGTGTAGTCCGCCAATTATTTTTGCCAATCGTTTTCGGACGAAGATTAGGATTGCACAACGCCAGTTCCAGTCCGCTTCCACTTTTATCCAGACGTTCCATTACCAGTAACTCCGTTTTAGAAGCACATACCACTCCCGCCGATAAATTAGAGACCGGAGCAAACAGAGCGTATGCAATGGTAGATGTAGGAAGATACTTCACTATATGCACAGAATCTTGTGCAGTGATGACCTTAAACAGTTTCTCCTGCTCTTGCTTCTTGGCAAGTTCCTTCATCCGTTCGGAAGTAGTACCCGGAACAACCATAAACTGGTAACTTTTCTTTTCCGGCTTCACCCCATGATGAAGATAAGCCTTTGCAGCAGTCTCCTTTCCCATTCCGGCAGCCATACCCGCTGATGAAGGAGTAGTCTGTTCACCGTACTTAATCACCAACCGGTCGTGTCCTTTCGGAACAAAATACCCGGTAGTGGTAGGAGTAACCATCCAAGCGGCAACCTGTGGTTCTATAATCTGTTCTTTTCCTGCTTTCATTATCTGTCCGTTTACAGTCATATCTCCGGATTCTTTAGATACAATAGATTGGAAAAGATTTGTAGCAGTAATCCATTCATCCGAATAGTCGCCTTTCGCCTCTATATCAGTACCAAGACTATACAACATTCCATCAACGGCAAATACAGACTTGCAGAAAGAAAGGTTAGTCGGTTCAAAACGACGACTTCCCCAACGATCATCCTGATCGAAAGCAGCCGCAAAAAGGCCACAGTCTTTCCAAGCCAATGCTCCTGCAAAATTAGTCGTTGTTGATTTTTGGTCGAAACGGTCAGCATCATTTTTATTAGGCGTCATTTCCTTCCAATCCGTATAATGTACTGTAGTACTTCCGGGCATCATATTCCAGTCCCAACCGGCACTCTTCTTTTCTTTATCAGCGGGATAACCACACTTGGCAAGTCCACCTTCATAAAGTATTTCCAGCGTTCCATGACTTTGGTATCTGCCGAACCGGTTGGTTTTATTATATATCTCTCCACCCCAGAAGTTGGTAGTCGGACAACGCATCACTGCCAGCCAATTACCCTGTCTGTAAACTCCTGCCGGGCTGAAATTAAACTGATAAAAGCCATCCGCTTTCAGTTCGGGAGCGTCCTTATACTTCTTCGTCTTATAAAAATAATTGTAGTAAGAAGCTAATTCCTGATCATACGGAATCCCTAGCACATCTCCTCCCACTTCAATCAATGTCTCAAACAATTGTCGCGAGAAATTAATCCCCAAACCGGTAAAAGGGTGTCTGCCCGCCATACTATTCGCAAAATAACGGTCTTTATCCGATTCAGAACGTACCGCCATCAAATAAATACTAACCACAGCTTTGCTCATCCGTTGATACGCCTCCTTCTCAATACGGAAGGAAGTGCCTTTCAGTCGTCCCATATATTCCACCCAAGTGCGATATGAATACATATATCCGTTATAATGGGTATTATGATGAAATCCTGTTCCGTCAGGTTTCAGTATATCATATCCGCTAGGGCTGTACTGGGTACATCCCGACAGGAAATGAGAGAAAGCGGTTAAGTCCTTGATAGCTTGTTCATCATTTGGGTTATGAACCGCACAAATAAACAAATGCGGAAGAACATTATAAATATAGTCTGAGTTCACCTTCAGTCTCAACTCTTCCGCACTGAGATATAATCGGTCCGCCTCCAGCAAATTCCACACAGCAGCAATTAACCGACTTTTACGTACATCGTCACATACAGACAAGGCACTCAAGAAATCTGCCGGAACTCTGCGTACATCATTATAGTTACTATATTTATATTTGGGCATACGCTCTATAACTTTCTCCGTAAAGAGAAAATCCAAATAGAGATTGAAACTTTCTTCCGCATCTCCTCCGTCACGTTCAGCAGCAAAGGCCAACACACGTACCGTTTTGGCAATATCCCGTCCTTGCTGAAGAGTCACTTTTTCTTTAAACGGTGAGACTCCGGTAACAGTCTTTTCATCGTACCGTTCCAACTGCCATAGCTGTACTTGCATCAAAGCGGCATCTATTTCTCTTTGATTCGCTTTCGGAGCAGGCAGTTTATATTTCTTCCTAAACTCCTTCAACTCTTTCTTCTTCACTTCCACATCAGACACTGACATTTCTGTCTGTGCCGAATAGTTTGTGTGGACATTACCCATAGTATAAGGGGATAGACATATCCCTACACAAAATGGTAATAAACCAATCCAGTTCTTCAATTTCATAATTATTTATCTTTTGTAGTAGCTTTCTTTATACCTATTTCAACGCTTTCAGCCAATCAGGCACAAAACCCAAACGACGTTCCAATTGTGCCTCATACAATGACTCCGGCTCTACCGGAGTACCATGACTTTCGTCAAGCTTTACCTGCTCTTGTACAAAATTCAACGGATCGCCATGAAAACCGACAATCGTCGGTGGCAAGAATTTCCACCCTTTAAAGCCGATACGCCACCAATCGAATACTCCGGAAGGAGCGGAATTACCACTTGCAACCCGGGATCTTTCCGAATACATATTCCAAATAGTAAGATCATCCAAATGATTAGGCAACTGATCATAATCACCTCCCTGACGGAATTGCATGAACCCACCCTTACAAGCATCTATCAATGTGGCACGAGGTTGTGTGGCATGAGACTCGAAGCAAGCGTCTTTCCCCCAATGCACACGCCAGATAACCGCCCCCATACTCGGTTTGGAAACACCGCAAGCGTGATATTGTCCGGCACCTTCCTCACGTGTATTTCTATCATCAATCAACAATCCATTCGTACGGTCTGTCACCTTACCGATAAACACACGCGAAGAACCTGCGGAACGGATAGCGGAATGTCCGCGATTACCATCTATCGTGATATCATAAGCCGACACATTGGCACTATTGATAATGGAAGTAGCTTCACTCACACTTGTGAACTTCACACGCCGCATCCATGAATTAGTCAATCGAACCATATTCAACGGCTTGTATGCACCATCGTCCTCCCAAGTGCCATGATGTTTGAAATCATCTTTTGCCTGTCCCACAAAAGACAAATCCTCCACTCCCACTTCTTCATAATGCGGATACCGATGAATCTCCCATTTCCAACGTGCTTCCACTTCATGCATAATCGGCTCTTTAAAAGTAATACGATTACCACTTTTAGCTATAATCTGATGGAAATCCTGTATCTGTACACCATTCTCTATTATATTAGTCATCGTTGCCTCCGCCTTATATGGAGACAATTCTTTATCTACCAGTTCAGGAGTATTATCCTTTAAATACAGACACACCCAATCACCCTTGTTCAAACCGGTTGCATCATCTACTTCTACCACATAGGTACCTTTTTTTGCGTCAGAGGTTACAGTGCACATCTTGCGGGTATCCGAATTATGTTTCAGTTCAAACATACATGGAGATGAATACATCACCTCTGTACTTCCGGGCAAATTAGGAGTCGCCATAATCAACTTAGTCTTATCCGGACCGTCACCTTTAATAACCAAATGTCCGCCAGTAATAGGAATACTATAACTTGTATTATTCCCTTTACTATCTGTTGCATACGTCTTTCCCGCTTCCGGCTCTCTCATACCATTATCGTCCTCATTATGCAACACATACTCTCCTTCAGGGAAATAGATCACAACACGGGCATTCGGATTATTGCCATTTGTATCATTCTTGCGGGTCAGATTCTTCTCTTGCAAAATATCAATCAATGCAGCCCGAGCTGTCAGATTTTTCGCATTCATCCGTTCTTTCACATTCATCACCTCATATCCCAAAGAGAAGCCATCTGGAGGAGCTACTTCCCCATGATGATATCCGGCATACGAAAAATCGAGCAGAACATTATCCGAAGTTCCTAACACAAATTTATTCCAAGCTTCAGTAGTACCTTTTCCCAGCACAACAGAAGTTATTATCAACTCTCCACAACACAAAGACAAACCGACAGTCTTATTTTTTTCATCAGCGACAAGTCCATTCATTAAAGAATAAGCAGCCGATGTAGTAGATATCACATCTGTCGGCCTACTAGTCAGTTGCTTCCATTGCATCCCGTTGAATGACACTTCCCAATAGTTCTTTTCATTTAGCCTCAACCGTGGTACAAATGTCCCCTTTCCCGTTTTGGCAAGGGCAGCTACCGGCTCACCGTTCACGTCAGTCAGTATGTCCTCCGTATTATAGAACTCGTATATCCAATATCCTTCTTCATTAATCCCCAATATGGGAATTTCCTTTTTTTCGTTTTTCCCTACCTCTGGATAGATCCTTAGAAGATGACCGTTCTCCAACTCCATTACCCAAACATTGTCCTGTTCCTGGAAATAAGTGAGTACCCTCAACTTTCCATCTGCCAACTGCTGCATATCAGCAATATCCTGATTCATTTGTGCAATATACGCAGCAACCTCCGTCTCCGGAATCTGCCCTTCGATATATTCTTTTGAGTCTTCATCCTTACATCCAAGCAACAACACCTGTGATATAATCATACTTATCACAGGTGCCATTTGCCGGAATTTCTTTACGAAATTATTCATTTATTCAAGTATTATTATTTCAAAGCCCTTAACCAAGCTGGTACTGCTCCCAGACGTTTTTCCAACTGTGCCTCATAAAGAGACTCGGGAGTAACCCTCGTTCCAGTACTTTCTTCATAAGCAAGCTGGTTTTCCTCTTGTGAGAATGTCACGGCCTGGCCATGAGTACCGACTACGATAGGCGGATAAATCTTCCACCACTTATCTGTATTATTCCACCAAGTGAAATTAGTAGAAAAGTCTCGCTTCTGTTCATCAATTGTTCCGGTCACATTCAGATTCCATATAGTCAAATCACTCAAATGATTCGGCGCCTCATCTTCTGCGCCACCTGCATGATAACGAACCAACCCACCACTACAATTATCAAATAGAGTAGCACGAGGTTGTGTGGCATGAGATTCGAAACAAGCATTACTACCCCAGTTCGAATTCCAAATCACATTACCAATACTTGGTTTGGAAACACCACATCCATGCCACTGTCCTTGACCGATAACTCCGTATTTATTAGCAGTTCCATCTTTACTTTGATCATTTATCTTACCAATGAATATACGTGTCGAACCGGCAGAACGTACTGCTCCATGTCCACGATTACCTCTGATTTCAATATTATAGGCAGAGCAATTGGCTGATTCGGAAATAGTCAACGCCTCACTTACACTCTCAAAATCTACATTACGTACCCAGGAATTAACTAATCGTACCATAGCGATCGGTCTATATTCTTGATCATATCGCCATGCATCTACGTTACTCGGTGCACCATCACCGTGATGATAATAGGGAGTGATTGCCTGGCCTACGAAAGTTAAATCCTCTATTCCCACATTTTCGTAATACTTATATTCGCGAATTTCCCAACCCAAACAATCGTCATACTGGGTGTCAATATCATGCATAATCGGTTCATAGAAAACAACGCGATTACCACCGACTGATTTTATTTGATGAAATTCCGTAACTTTAATTCCGTAATTATCATTAGATTTCTCTGCCGTAATAGGAACAGGCTGTTGTTCTATTGACCACGAACCGGTCGGGGTAATAGGACCAAGTTCTTTTGCCAATAAATCTTTATTACCACTCCGCAAACGTAACTGTACCCATTTACCCGGCTTCAATCCGGTAGTTGAAGAAACCACAAGATTAGACTCACCTTTCTTCGCATTTTCTACAACATTCGCCAATAACGGAGAATGTCCTGCATTATTCGGGCTATTAGTATGTTTGATACTTAACATAGGAACATTAGTAGCCTCCGTATCTCCATTCGGCGTTTTCATCACCAGCCAAGTCAATTGAGGACCATCCCCCTTGATAATGAAGTTTCCTCCTAAAATATCATAAGGGAAGTTCTTTCCAGCTTCTTCATGCAGAACATACTCACCTGCAGGAAAGTAAATCACAATCTTGGCATTCGCATTAGTAGCATTCGAAGTCGTTTTACGAATAAGTTTATTTTCATCCAATATACGAATAAAAGCTTCTAAAGCAGTAATATTCTCCTGTTCCATGCGTTGTTTCACATTACAAACCTTATACCCCCAAGCAAAACCATCCTTAGGAGCAGTTTCACCGTGATCATATCCGGCATACGAATAATCCAGCAACACATTATCATCACTATTCATTAAAAATTTCTTCCATGCCTGTGCCGTACCATTATTAACCGTATTCAGTTTAAGTATACCGTTACCCGCACGAGATTCTAAAGTAATAGTATTGGTTACTTCATCTAAAATAACGGAACGATAAAGAGAAAAGTTAGCAGCCGTTTTCTCAGCCAACGATGGAGCAATATTATCACCTAAACGTTTCCATTGAATTCCATTGTAAGAAACCTGCCAATAACCGTCTTTACCTAATGCAATTTGAGGAGTAAATATACCTTTCCCCGTCTTGCTTAAAGCAGGAGCAGGATTTCCTTGCAGGTCAGTAAGGACAGCTGAAGTCCCGCCTAACAGATAATTCCAATAACCATCTTCGTCAATACTCAGAAGAGGAATATCTTTATCTTCAGTAGCCTGAGCATTAGCGTCTACAATCTGTTGATTGCTAAGTTGCAATTTATAGAAGCCTTTACTATCAGTGATATAATCAACAATCTCCGCTTTATTATCCATCATGGCCTGATAGGCGGAAATATTAGTGTTGTATTGAGCAATAAGTTCCGTTAACTGTTCAGGTTGCTCTGGAATAGGTTGATTACTTATTACTTCATCATCTGAACAAGATATAAATGACATAGCAATAAATAAACAAGTAGCCAAATAGTGTAAACGATATTTCATGTTTTTCGAATTTAAGTGGTACAATAAGAAAAGAAGAATCTGCCAGCTTCTATTCATGCCAACAGACTCTCCTTTATTTATTCTAATCTGTTGCAACAACTATTCGATTGTTGCACCTATGCCTTGATATTCAGGCTTAAGAGTGTATTTACCTTCGGTATCAACAAGTGTGCCATCAACAAACGGAGTTGTTAACTCTGGGATTATGACATTATCCTCAAAAACCTTATTATCTCTAAAAATACCCCATATCAACGGATTGTCTTCAATAGTTGTGAATACTTTGTTATTGGAGATATCTTCAATATCAAAAGTCTCCATACTTCCTAATTCTGATAAGAAGCTAGCCGTTGCATTTTTATTTGCTATAAGAGCTACATCATACCAAACTAAATTATTCTTCATCTTCCATCCTTTCCTATAAGGTATCTTCATAAGACCAGAAGTAGAGTTATCATGATTCAATAATGTATTTATCAAGGTATTATTCTCAATACAAACATCTATTCCATCCAGCACAGTGGCTTTAGCTGTTGTCATTAATGGAGCTAATGAAACTGCTTTATTTTCTGTTGTACAGTAAAATACATTATTACGTATCGTCATATTGCCATATTGTCCTTGATCATATCTTAAAAACAAGGCTGTCCGATCTTCTTTAGCTTGCTGTGCCGGTATCGCTATATGGCAAGATTCTATCAATAAATTCTTTATACCAGATTTAGCGTTATTGAAATTTGAGAAATTTTTGTCTACCATAAACTCGATTCTACAATGATCAAAATACAATCTCTCAATTATATTCCCAGATAGATTAAACCAATAGACACTACTAGTTCCTTCTGATGACAAAGAAACACCTTTACATAAGAAGCCTATGCCTTCTGCTAAATTTCCTAAAGAGATATTACCTGTGGTAGATATTTTAGAAGAATATTTATTATCTTTCCTTTCTGCAATCAAAACTAAATCAGTAACAGGACCACTTTTTTTCACAGTAGCACCATCTGCAATAAAATAAACACCTGTAGCAGGAACAGTTTCACCATCTTGAAGTAGTTTCGCATCCGGATAATCAAACTTATTAATCACCACATCCCCAATCTTGATATCAAATCCAGCCTGATACTCCGCCCAGTAACTGTCCGAAATCGTTTTAGCCTTTATTTGATCAGTAGCTGTATTTACTCCATGAGTGACTTCTACCCTAATTGTACATTCACTCGGAGTGGAAGGAGGAGTTACGGTTACGGTAACTTCCGTAGTACCGGCTGAATACTCTGAAACTTTCGCATTCCAAGCTGCCGGAGCATTTACCCTAACCAAATCACCATCTGCCAAATTTACTTTTACTGTAAAAGAAGCCTCAACGCCACCAGCTATCATCCAAGCCCCGTCAGCCACACTTTCCGGAACATTGATGGCACATTCCAAACCTTTCACTACAGGAATTTGGTAAACTTCACTGCCAATCGTAACATTGAAACAGCCGTCTTTCACCTCTACTTTATTTATCAACGGAGTATTTTCATTTACTCCTTCTGCTAAGCCATTTTCCAAAAACTTCCAAGTAGAACCATTATCGTAGCTTACCTGCCAATACTTCTTGCCATCAGCATCTGGGTTCGCTTCAATCTTAAACTGCGGAGTTATCGTCGCATCCTCACCGTTTTCTGCTTTAGCACGCCATTCGGTCTTGCTTCCGGCAATTACCCAATAACCGTCATCACTGATATCAATAGATGGATAATTACCTCCTACCTCGCCCTGCGTCAATGTCAATGTCTCACCATTGCTTAAAGTCAACGTATAGGTGTCACCATCAATGGAATAATCTGTAATCGTTTTATTGCCATCCAATGCTACACGCAAGATATTCATCTCATCGTTCAACCGTTGTACTTGTGCTTCCACACTCGCCACACGGTCTTTCAAGGCATCAATGTCCTTTTCCAAATCGTCTGTGTCACACGCAACAAAGACTAGTGCCAACAAACTGAATAATATGAATGATTTATAGTATCTCATAATAATTTCTTTACTTTATTGATTCCACTTATTCACTAACTGTCACTTTCAACGATTTAATCAAACGATAGCCCTCCTTAGAGAATATCTGAAAATGAACATCATACACTCCCGGATCTACCCCTGTCGTCTGAATAGTCAATGACGTATCGGTCAAATCTACCATCAGAGGTGTAGGATCAATGATTATCTTATCCACATTAATCTGTTCTACTTTCAACTCTTTCAGAGTATTCTTCGCAATCGTTACAGAGGTCAGACTAGTTGCTCCATCTGCAAAAGTCATATTCAGTCCTCCCAACAGAGGAATATCTGTTGTACCTCCTCCTACAAAAGAAAAAGTCATTACATTATCCTTAACCACCACATCCGCAAATATACTTCCGGGAATCTTTGTAATATCCGCAATGTTATAAGGTCCTCCGATACGCTGTGTTTCGCCACCTGCAATGGTATAACACCAATAGCCCTCTTCATCAATTGAGATCGTCGGCGTTTCACCGTCTTTTCCGTCTTCAGGCTTTGCCTTGCTAGACAATTTTATTGTTTCACCATTGAGAGTATAGGTCCAATAACCGTCTTCACTGACTCCCAATACCGGTATATCTTCGTCAGGTAATCCGCTATAAACAGTCAGTTCCATACCATCACTCATTTTCAAGGTATAATTGCCTTTCTCATCCATAGAATATTCAGTGATAAGAACAATTCCCTGCATAGCCTCTTGGAAAGATTTAATGCTTGTATTCAGACTTTCCAAATTATCGGTTAATGCGTCCAAGCGAGCATTCAGTTCATCAATGTCTTTGCGTATATCATCCTTATCATCACACGCTGTAAAAGTAATGACAGGTAATAGGCTTAATAGTAGTATTAATATCTTTTTCATATTATCTTAGTTTTAACGTTGAGCACCGTAGGCTTTATATTCATCTTTAGGAACAAATGTGCCGGTTGATTTGTCGAAAGTTGCAAACAAATCAGCCACTAATTCAATATCCGGATTTATCGCAGCACTCTGAAACATACGCAACTGCTTCCCTGAGCTAGAATATCCATAGTTATTGCCGACATTTAAATTAGCCACCGTAGAAGCATTTCCTGAGAAGAAAAATGCTCCTTTCTTAGCTTTAGACAACCAATAAAGATTATTCTTCACAGTCGCATTGGTTACGGTCCCTCTAATAAGTCCATAAACACTCGTTCCGGATGATTCTATGTCAATAAGCGTATTGGATGCCAAGTTTAAGTTCTCTATTGTTAACAAATTACTATTGCATATTTTAGCCTCCAGTACATCTGTTTCAGAAGAATTATAGATTAAGTTATTTTCGACATTAACATTCTTACTTCCCATTTGAGTCATTAAGTAGAAACCGCTTCCGCCCATTGCTATTTCAATGTCCGAATTGGTAATAATAAAATTATCCAATGTAGCTTTAGACGCACCTCCCATCGCAAATCCCTTAGTAACAACTAGATTCTCTATTTTACAATGGTCCATCACTATATTCACACCTGTCTCACCCATCACACGCAATGGATAATGAAATGAATCTTGATTTACAACTTTATTCAAAAGAGCCACATTCTGACAAACAAATGTCCTATTCAAATAAATCTGCTTAGTCACCGTTAATTTTATATCTGTTATCTCTTCCGTATTTGGCAGGATAATTAAATCTGTCACACCCGAAATAGGCAAATCATAAATCAACGACTTTCCATTTTCAGAAATGAAATAGACACCACCTTCAGTCAATTTACCATCTGCAGGAACAGCCTTAATATCACCATATAATTCTCTTGTTATTTCCAATCCACCTACACGGATCGCTTGACCATCATTATATTTTCCTTCATTTGTGTTCAGTTCTTTCGGTGTTTTCACTTTTATCTTATCTACCGCCCACAATGAACCTTTCTGCACCTGAACAGTTATATCGGAAGTGTTATTCGCAGCAGCACGAGTATTCATAGTCTTGATTGTAGCAGCAGGAGCATAGATATACAATTTATAATTGTTACCTTTATCATCCGCAGTTTCCAGTTCACTCAATGTCGCCCTCCAACCCTGCGGATAAGTAACTTGCGGATTTTCACCTGTTATCTTCACAAGCACTTCTACTCTTGTATCTTTCTCGATTACCCAAAAACCCTCTTCGTCTAAACCTATGCTTGTCTTATCAATAGCGCAAGCTAAATCGGCAACAATAGGAAGTGTATGTACCATGCCATCTGTCATTGTTACCACAAAATTATCATCTACCACTTCGGCTTTCACAAAAAACTGATCGCCCAAAGAACCGTCAGCCACATTTTCACCGCCAGTTACAGGCTTCCACTCACCGTCACCAAAGCGTACCTGCCAATCACCATCCTGCACACGGAACTCAGGATAACCTTCACCATTTTTTCCCGGCTCACCTATGGCTATCACACCGGTAGGTTCTCCATTGATATACCACATTTTATCTTCTCCTACTGTAACTTCAGGCTCATTTATAGTTCCAGGTTTACCTATAGTCAACGTCAATTCCGTACCATCGCTCAGAACAATTTTCTTCTGTGTAACCTCTCCATTATCGGTTACATTCTTCACCTCACTGATTGTCTTATTCTGCGTGTCAAGAATATAAGCTATCACCGCCAAATTATCATTCAACAATTTCACCTGTTCCTCAATAAGCGTCACCCTATCTTTCAGGTCGTTCACATCATCTTTCAAATCATCCGTTGTACAACCTGTAACGGCAAAGATCATCAAGAAGAAAAGTATATACAATTTTATGTACTTCATAATCTGTATAGTATTTAAAGTTATTCTGTTACATTGATTATCAACTCACAAACCTTAGAATCCTCATGTGCATAACTAAAATTATTCATCAGGAATGTAGCGGTATAAGTACCCACCTGATCGTATGTATAACTATAAGTATCCACATCCAAAGAAACATCTTTTACCTTCACGGGTAAATCTGGTTCCGGACATTCAAGGAAATTCAAATAATCAGAAACCAACCAAGTATATTTCCAATCAAAACCAGAAGCCGCTCCTGTAACGGTGAATCCGCCATTTGCTATACTGCTCAAATTCCACATACCCGAAACTCCTGTTGATACAGAACCATACTCACGGTCTTTGGGCATATTAAT
Organism: Bacteroides finegoldii DSM 17565; assembly: GCF_000156195.1. Lineage (GTDB taxonomy): Bacteria > Bacteroidota > Bacteroidia > Bacteroidales > Bacteroidaceae > Bacteroides > Bacteroides finegoldii. Next base: position 21,156 of record NZ_GG688319.1, read on the forward strand.
CTCATCCTGATCCTTAAACACTGTTTTATTCTTCATATTCAAAGGAGTAAAGCCGAAAGAAGATGCATAAGCAGTTGTCACACGTCCGTTTCTCCAAGTTGTTTCAACACGCATACCAGTAAAGTTGAATGTAGACTGAGGGATAGGAGTTCCATCACTATAAGTTGGATAATCTGATGCCTTTTTCCCATCTTTATTCAGCACAATAGCCAGTGTAAACTTTTTACCTATAAATTCTTTTACTGATCTACTATAATTTAGCGCACTGGCAGCACTACCTAACACTTTGTTAGGCAACTCTTCCCGTGATATCAAAGCTTTCCATTCTGTCGTTTTTTCTACTAAAATCGAGTCCGCTTCAAAATCAGTCTTACTCATTCCCGGAAAAAATGTAGTAGTTTCTAAATTAGGGGCTTGTTCTTCAGCCATATAAAAGACATCCAATTGGTTAGTACATGAATTTGCATTTCCTGTTGCTGTCCAAATTCCAAACTTCAACTCACACGATTCAACATCTTCAGCCGAATATTCTTTCCGATCTCGATAGACATATTGATGACCAAGCTCACCACTAAAGAAAGACACATAATCCGGATCACCATGAAGAAGGAATGTGATCGGAGTTCCTTTCTTTACAGTCAAGATATTTCCCTCATACCTTACATTCTCATCAGTTGCCACGCTCACATTGGCATCCGTTAAATCTCGGTCCAGTTCTTTTTCACACGCAGTGAAGCAAAAAACGCCCAAGCTTAATAATAACAATTTATATGTTTTCATCGTTACATTCTTTTCTTAAATAATTAAATAAACTCAAGGTGATTACCAACCGGGATTATTACCTGTAATAAGTTTGTTCACAGCTTTTTCCGCATCCGGAATCGGAAAATACTGATAAGCAGAAGTCACACGGAAAAATGGTGCAACCTGAGAACCTTGATTCCAATTTATTCCACTTAACGCCAAATCTACTTGTTCATTCATCTTATCCACAAATTCTCCCCAACGAATTAAGTCAAAGCGACGAGTAAATTCAAAACATAATTCCATAGCACGTTCATCTTTTATAGCATTACGGAAAGCGTTCTGCGAATTAAGATCATTTGTATTATCTGATATTCCTGCACGTATACGTACATCTCGAAGACATTCTTTTGCCAAATCTGTCGGATATCCCCAATATTCATTTTCCGCTTCGGCAACCATCAGCAACACATCTGAATAACGAAGAATAGGAAAGTTAATAGAAGTGAGATTCTTATTTCTTTTGGCAGCAGGCTCATATTCACGACGGAACTTCGCACAACATAAATCCTTTCTTACTTCTTCTGGTGCAACAGCTTTCTTATAAACATCTCCTCTTTGACTTCCTTTATTAACGAATTCCTTACCTTCGTCCGCTCCATCATAATCATAAGATTTCTCGCCATACCATCCAGATCCTGTTACTAATTCATACAATTCCTGGTTCTCAAAAGTTCTCCCTACAATACCGGTTTTACCTTTAATATCCTTATCTGCATCCGAATCAAGCGCACGATACGTAAAAGGTGCTATGTTCCAAGTGAAACGTTCTTTATCATTATTTCTTGTATACAAATCATAAAGCTTCGGTGTAGCCCACAAGAATCCGTAAGAGTATCCCGGATCAGCCTTTCCAACCAAACTAGATTGAGAAGAAAAGTCTGCACATTGAAGCCCGATTGTATTACCAATACGTCCTTCAGAACGAACATCACCTGTACCGTCACCTGCAAATTCTACCTCCCAAATGCTTTCATTAGAACCAGATGTATTGTACTTATCTGAACACATATCAATAAATGCATCCCAATAATCTTCTGCAAGTTCATGTCCCTCACCCATTACCAACTGTCCGAAATGACTGGCACGTTCAAAGTAAGATTTCGCTTCCGCAGGTTCCGGTTGGTCATCACGATTATGCTCACCTGCCCAAAACAAATAGACACGCGCCAAAATTCCCCATGCGGCAGACTTTGAAATACGATTAGGCTTATATCCCAGATCTTTGGCTGAAAGTAAACCTTCATCGGCTGCCTCTTCCATCTCTTTCACTATAAACTTATAAATCACATTTTTGTCGGTACGGGCAATATCTTTGTCAGTTACAGTACCGGATGAATAAGTAGATTCCAATTTCAAAGGAACATCTCCCCAACATTGAACCAGATTAAAGTAATAGAATGCACGCAGGAAACGAGCCTCCGATTTATATTGGGCTGTTTTTTCCGCACTCATACTCGGTACATTGTCAATATGTTCAAGTAGCATATTCGCACGTTCGATACCACTATACAAATCCGCCCAGAACTGTGTAACAGCAGCGTCACTGGTTGTCGTATTGTTACAAATCAAACCTGTATTAGAAATACGTCCGGTAGACCCGCCATAAAATTCCAAGTCGTCACCGCCTGCAAGAACCATGTAATCATTACCATAAAAAGAGGTCTGCGATAGATTTGCATAAATACCGGTCAGGAAATTGGAAACTTCCGTTTCATTTTGGAAGTAATTTTCCGGAGTAATCTTATAAGGCTCCTTTTCCAAAAAGTCACATGAGGCCATCGTACATGCGGCTACCAAAGAAAGGAATGTTATTTTTATCGTTTTCATAAATTCTTATTTATATCTATTATCTGATCAAATAATATTAAAATCCTAAATTGACTCCGAAGTTGATTGCATAAGCTCTCGGATAAGCAGAGTAGTCAAGTCCCGGCGTTAAAGCACCGTTACGGATAGACACTTCAGGATCATAACCGGAATAGCCGGAGATTGTCCAAAGATTCTGCCCTGCCACATATACACGGGCATTGCCGATTCCCCACTTCTTAATTACTTTCTTCGGCAAAGTATAACCTAATGTCAGAGTTTTCAGACGTAGGAAAGAACCGTCTTCAATCACACGCGAAGAAACCACTTTATTAGAACTTGAGTTCTTGGCAACCGGAATATCACTATACGGATTTTCCGGAGTCCAACGGTTGGCATAACTTGCATATTGGTTCAAATTACGTGAGTTGTTCACGTTTTCAAAGAACAAACGGTTGGCATTCAAAATATCGTTTCCATAAGACCATTGGAAGAAAATACTCAAGTCGAATCCTTTGTACTCGAAATCATTCGTGAAACCACCCGTATGAATAGGTAAGCCACGTCCGATCATCGTACGGTCGTTGGTATCTATCACACCATCACCATTCAGATCTTTATATTTCGGCATACCCGGCTGTGTATTACTTTCGCTGGAGAAGTAAGGAACACCCGGACGCAACACATACGTATCACCTGATTTGTAGAAATCCTCGTATTTATAAGTACCTTCATACTGATAACCGTACATCATACCCATTGAATAACCCTTCTTGGCAATATAAGTAGGTTGCGTATTGTAGGCCTGGTCGAAATAAGCGGCAGTCAGCAATGATGTCTGGTTTTCAGCCAGCTCCAGCACCTCATTCTTATTGAATGCAATATTGAAGTTAGTACTCCATTTAAAACCGTTTTTCTGGATGTTTACTGTATTCAAAGTAAATTCCACACCCGAGTTACGTACTTTACCCACATTTTTCATTGCACTCTTGAAGCCTGTCGTGTAAGACAAATCGGCATCCAACAGCAGGTCACGGGTAGTCTTCATATACCAGTCAACATTGATCCCGATGCGTTCGTTAAAGAAGCCCAGATCCAAACCGACATTCCATTGTTCTGTTGTTTCCCATTTCAGATCCTTATTTAACAAGGAGATAGGCACCATACCGATACTGTTCAGGTTATTCTCAAACGGATATACACCTGTCTGAACATTATTTGAAGTTGCCTTCAACATTTTCAATAAAGCATACGTTTCATACTCGCCTACACGGTTGTTACCTGTCAACCCCCAGCTTGCACGCAACTTACCGCTAGAGATGACGGATTTATATTTGCTCATGAAATCTTCTTCAGTAAAGTTCCATGCCAAAGAGCCTGAAGGGAAGAAACCGTAACGGTTCTTTTTAGCAAACTTAGAAGAACCATCGACACGGAAAGACGCTGTCGCATAGTACTTCGATTTATAATTATAATTCACACGCCCCAAATAAGACATCATAGACCATGAAGACTTCTCCGAGCTTGTAGTAGCGGGAATACCTTCACTCATACCTGCCATTCCCATCGATTCATTCGGGATGTTGGTTGTTTTGAAAGAGTAGTATTCATAATCCGAATTCTGCAAGGTAACACCCAGCAAAGAATTAAAGAAGTGTTTCTTCTTTATATTAGTCTGATAAGTCAAGACATTCTCGTTCAACCAAGTCAGCCGTTGATTGCGAACCACCTGAGCATTTACCTTATCTGTAGAAATAGGGCTACCGTAACGTGTCTTCGAGTTATTGAAGGTATCATTGTTACGGGCGTCGTATGTATAGCCTCCCGACACTTTCAACTTCAGACCTTTAATGAATTCATATTCCACAAATCCGTTCAACTGAAGATTGTTCGTATAATTCTTACGGTATTCATTCTTTAATGACATAATCGGATTGAAACGATAGTCATTCGTCGGCTCTACCGATGAATCGAGTGCGTTATCCATCAATGTGCTCAATGGAACATCCGGTTCAGTCACAGGACGATATCCCCATACACTATAAAACAAGTTATTCATACCACTGGATGAATATAAAGAGGTAGAACTACCTGTCTGGATAGCACGTGAATAGTTGGCTGTTATGCTCATATTCAGTTTACCGCGACGGACTACCGTATTCATACGTGTCTGGAAGCGTTTGTAGTTTGAGTTCAGCACGATACCGTCCTGGTCAAAATAAGAAGCGGAAGCATTATAACGGACGCCTTCCGTTCCTCCCATCAAACTGACGTTATGACTCTGCTGCCAAGCGGTACGGAAAATTTCATCCTGCCAGTCATATTGTGCAACATTGCGATAATCTTCCAATGTCCATTGCTTACCTTCATATTCTTTCAGATAGTTTTTCTTAGTATCTGCCGGAAACATTTCGTTCTGCAACTTTACAAACTCGTAGGCATCCATCATAGGAATCGTATTGGTAACTTTTTGCACACCGAAACTTCCATCGTACTTAAGCTGCGGCTTTCCAATCTTACCTTTCTTTGTAGTCATGATTACAACACCGTTAGCACCACGTGCTCCATAAATAGCCGTAGCCGAAGCATCCTTCAGCACATCTACTGATTCTACATCGGAGGGGTTAATAGTAGCTGCGATAGCCGGATCTTCTACAGGGAAACCATCAATGACATACAACGGAGAGTTGTCTTGAGTCAAGGAGTTATTACCACGGATAACGATATTCATCGTTCCACCCGGCATACCTTCGCCTGAACTCACATTTACTCCGGCGATACGTCCTCCCAATGTCTGATCGAATGAAGAGGAAGGGGTTTTAAGCAAATCTTCCATATTTACCTTTGCCACAGCACCGGTCAGGTCTTTCTTCTTGACCTCCTGATAACCAACGACAACAACTTCGTCCAACGTTTTTGTATCTTCTTTCAATACAACAGACATAGGTTTCGATACATCAACCGGCAACTCCTGCGTCGTGTATCCGATAAAAGAGATAACAAGAACAGACTTCTTGTTGGGAACATTAAGTGAGAATTTACCGTCGAGATCGGAAGTCGTACCTTGTGTGCCTCCTTTTACTTGGATGCTTGCACCAGGAACCGATTCTCCTGTTTGATCGATGACAGTACCCCGTACTAGTACTTGGGCCACAGCAAGAGAGAATGAAAATAAGGTTAACAGTAACACACTGAGACCTCTCTTCCATGATAACTTAAATTGGAATTCGGTTTGCATACTATTCGTTTTACATTTAAAATTAGATTAGTCAATGCGCAAATTTAAAGATACATCCACAATTTTACCAACCAAAATTATTCAATTATGGTACAAAAACATACATATCAAAGATATTCGATATATCTTTGTGCAAAAAGAGCATTATGCAACAGCTACCCATTCATTTCGCCCCACTACAAGGCTATACAGAAGCATTTTACCGCAATGCGCATGCTGCCGTTTTCGGTGGTATAGACACTTATTATACCCCGTTTGTACGAATTGAGAAGGAAAGTTTCAGGAATAAAGATATCAGAGAGATTGATTTCGCAAACAATCATGTGCCGCATTTAGTTCCTCAGTTGATTGCTCCGTCCGCAGAAAAAGCGGAGACCATTCTTTCCCTTTTCATTGAAAAAGGATATGGCGAAGCAGACATCAATCTGGGATGTCCTTTCCCTATTTTAGCCAAACGGCATAACGGCTCGGGAATACTTCCTTATCCGGAAGAGGTCAAGACATTATTAGGTATAGTCGTAAAGTACCCGCAAATCCGCTTTTCCGTAAAAATGAGATTAGGCTGGGAAAATCCGGAGGAGTGTCTCGCCATCGCTCCCCTATTAAACGACCTTCCTCTAAGACAGGTAACGATGCATCCCCGCTTGGGCAAACAGCAATATAAAGGAGACGTAGACCTCGAAGGCTTTGCCGCTTTTCAAAGCGTTTGCAAACATCCGCTTATTTATAACGGTGATATAAAAAGACGGGAAGATATCCTGCGCATCCAAGAGCAGTTTCCCATGCTGGCGGGAGTAATGATCGGACGGGGATTACTAGCCAATCCGGCATTGGCACTGGAATACAAAGAGAACCGTACACTATCCGCCGATGAAATGAGAAACAAGCTACACTCCATGCACACATCCGTATACAGCCAATATGCCGCACAATTGGAAGGAGGGGAAGGGCAACTGCTCAATAAAATGAAAACCTTCTGGGAATACCTGGCACCTGAAGCAGACCGGAAATTGCTAAAAGCAATCCATAAAAGCGGCACATTCCAGAAGTACAACCAAGCCGTTCTTAGCTTTTTTGGTCAACGATAAGTTAATTGACGGTTATTTTTTGTAATTTTGCGCCCGTCTATAAACAAACACATGATGAAAAAATACATTCTAATCTTTCTTTGCCTGATGATGGTATCGGGCAGTTTTGCTCAAATAAAGGACTTCAAGTTTAAATTTTACGGACAGATTCGCACCGACCTCTACTACAACAGTCGCGCCAATGAAGAAACCGTAGACGGATTATTTTATATGTATCCGAAAGATAAAGTACGTGACGAAGACGGGAATGACTTGAATGGAACGCCAAGCAGCAACTTCTATACTTTATATTCACGTCTGGGAGTAGACGTGGCCGGTCCTAAACTGGGGACAGCCAAGACTTCCGCCAAAATAGAAGCCGACTTTCGGGGTACCGGTACTTCTTATTCGGTAGTCCGCCTGCGCCATGCTTATCTCAATCTGGATTGGGGAAAATCGGCCTTATTGCTCGGTCAAACTTGGCATCCACTATTTGGAGATGTTTCTCCGCAGATTCTGAATCTTTCTGTCGGAGCACCTTTTCAGCCATTCAGCCGTGCACCACAAATTCGTTACCGCTATACTAATAAGAACTTCCAACTGACAGGAGCTGCCGTATGGCAATCCCAATATACCTCGCAAGGTATCGATTTAGATAACCCCACCAAGAGTAAAAAGAGCCACGAATACTTGAAAAACGGCTGTATTCCGGAAATTTACGTAGGAGCCGATTATAAAAACGGAGGATTCCTGATTGGTGCGGGAATCGAAATGCTATCAATGAAACCACGAAAGGAAGCTATCGGTGGAAATGGGAAGAGATTCAAAGTAGACGAACGAATCACTACTTTATCCTATGAGGCTCACATGAAATATACCAATAAAGATTGGTTTATCGGAGCCAAAAGCGTTTTGGGCTCCAACCTTACACAGGCTTCCGGACTCGGTGGATTCGGTATCGAATCTATCGATGAACGTACAGGAGAACAGAAGTACACTCCAATTCGTGTTTCCAGCTCGTGGTTCAACCTTGTCTATGGAAAGAAGTGGAAACCGGGAATTTTCGTCGGATACGCCAAGAACTTGGGAACAAGCGACGAATTATATGCTCCGAATGGAAAAGCACAACTTTACGGAACAGGTACAAATCTCGACCAATTGGTAACGGCGGGTGCAGAACTGACTTATAATGTTCCTCACTGGAAATTCGGACTGGAGTATACGTTAAGCACAGCATGGTATGGTTCTCTCAACCCAATGAACGGGAAAATTAAAAATGCGCATGCTGTATGCAATAACCGTATCGTAGCGGTTGCCATGTTCATGTTCTAACCTCTCTCATAAAGTTAAACTCATCCATCTGCTGTCATCCGTCACATAAAAGGGGATAAATCATTGATAATAAACCCGTAAGACTGTGACAGCAGTGTGTGATGGCAATGTGACAGAAGGAACTGCTGTCACACGTTGCCAGCTTATTACAGTCAATCTTATGCGGAAGGAACTATACAGTTTCAGTCGTTAGAAACTTTAGTTTCCATACGCGGAAACTTTGGTTTCATCGGTAAGAAACTTCAGTTTCATGCGCTTGAAACTAAAGTTGCAAGGCAGGAAACCAAAGTTTTCAATGTAGGGAACTATCGCTTCTCCAGCATGACTTCAAGACTTGCACCATCTTTGCAAGTGAAGCGGAGTACTGTTTGTTTCTTGTCAACGGAGAGTACTTTACAGAACGGAGTTTCCTTTATATTCCACTGTCCTTTCAACGTTACAGTTACCGGAATCTCACCACTCTCGTTATCAATCCACGGGCGGGAATAGATACTGCGCTCTACCCGCTTTCCGTCTTTATCAAAAGCCTCGTCGCTTGCACCGCGATACAATGCCAAATCCGGTTGCGATACGGTCAACAACATCTTTTCCGGAGATTCTTTGCGAATCATAACCAGACACGAAGTATCTGTCCGTTGCAATAATCCGCCGGGAAGCAACGCTTGTGGAGTTTCAAACAGTACATAAGAATAGATATTGTCCGATAAAGACTGTACGATGTGGGCATTACGGTCTTGTTGGAGAACTTTATATGCAGGCTTCTTGGCGAACGCTTGTAAGGTAGCCGTACTTGTCTGCGGAAGAACAGCATACTCATAACTTCCACCTTTAGGGGCTTTTCCATGATCGACAACCAATGATACCCAATCCCCTTTCGTCTCCTTACCGGTATCCTGCATACGGGAATGTTGCGGGAACTTCTTCTCAAAACGAGCCGTAACAGGTACATAATATCCGGTTCCGAAATGATCCATCCATAATTCACCTTCACCTTGATAACCTTTCCAATAATCATGTCCTGCTTTGTCGGTTACCGCCAATTGGAATATAGTGGTTTCAGTAGGATATTCCGCATTGGCGTTTTCAATATCCGATCCTAGACAAACGATTGTTTCACCGATGAAATGGAAGGATTTACGTGCCCGGTGAGTTCCGTTATACTTATCATGTTCATGCAACTTCATACCGAAGTTCCCATTCTCTTTCTGTTGTGACAGTCCGCCGGCAAAAGCCTCATCGGAATAGAGCATCTCTTCCATACCGGAGAACCTGTCCACATTCATAACTTTCGCTTTCAACTGTTCGAGGGGAAGATGAATGGAAGTCACACCCGGAATACGGTTCCAGTCGAAACCTTCCTGTTGCCATCCGCTAGTAGCAGGAGTCACAATCTGTCCCGGAGCTGCGGTAAGAATCTGCAAACTTCCATGTGCAAAGTAACGGCCATAGAGATTACGTCCCAAATAATGCTCGGCCGCCCAAAGATAGCGGGAATGTCCGCGAGCCACTGCCGACCAGTTACTGCGACGTTGCACAGAGGCACAACCATACCCCAGCGCCAGATTTCCCTGCGGATCAGGTTCGGGCCGGAAACCTTTCTCTACGAGCCGCTTTGCAATCTTTTTCTCTTGTGCATTGGATACCTTCGGCATATACTCCGGTTCTTGGCCATCGGAAGAAGCACCGGACACCAAGCGCAAATAAGCGGCTGCCATTTCTTCGTCAAATTCCGCCTTTCCATCGGGAGTTCCCGCCATAGCCATCATTGCATAATGCATCGGCACCAATTTCCCCTTTCCATCGGGATGACGCCCGGACAAAGCCAATGGGAAGTTCAGCTTATTGCAATAAAAACGCATGGCAAGTAGCACATTCCTCACTGTTTCATGCGCCAGCTCAGAGACAGCAAACTCTGTCCGGTTGAGAAGATAAATCATATTAGTCGCCCCATCCAAACCACCGACGGCATAAGCCGGATAAAGGTTGCGATGATGAAAAGCAGCGCCATCCACCTTAAACGAACCGGCCAATCCCGGAGCCGGACGACACCCGTAATCTATCCAACGGGAAAATGACCGCAAGTATTGTAACTTTTCAGGAGTATCTTCCATCATCAGAATGCTTGCTATACGGCCGGTAGTCTGTGTATTGAATGAATCCATATCAATACCGTTACTTTCCGGCTTCGGATATACTTCATTAGTGATGGCATACCAACGCAAGGTACGTTCGGCTTCCTGCAATTTACCAGCCTCACGCAACACATCCTTCATCAGAAAATAAGCCAGATACAGACCACGGACACTATACCCGTAATGATGAATATTTCCCCAACAACTACCGTACGTCACTCCCTGATCGGTAATATGGTCATACATTGCCAGGAATTTCTCCTTCATTTCATTCTGAACTTCCGGATTCGCCGTACTATTATTATAGGCAACAGCAATTCTCTTCATCAAGTCGAAATAAGCACGCATCTCCACACCCATCTTGGTCAGCATATCTTTGTCCCAATTCGGTATAATGCGTTCATAAGCTTCCGAAGCACGTACCATAAAAATAGGTACCCCCGAAACCTTGCCATTCTTATAGGTAATCTGATAGAAATCATATTTCTTGCGGATGGTCTGTATCTCTTTATCCGATACTTTACCTTTTGTATAGTTCATGTCACGGAAACGCTTCTCCAGCAACTTCATCTCTTTCTTTTGCGCCTCGCTCACCGGAGTCAGTTCGATATCCGGCTGCAACAATGAATGTTTATAGACAACCAACCAATGATTATTAGTTCCGGCATTGACAAAAGGAACTTGTAAGTCGGCTGTTTGCTGACGGGCATCCACCTTCGTCGCAGTGATCAAATGATCGATGAAAAGGCTTCCTTTTTCATTCGGAGCAACAATACGAAGCTCATTCATCCCTTCTTCCGGAGTACCCTGCATATCCCGTTCGTAGCAAACCCATGCAGCACGCCAACCGCTGAAATTGATTCCGAAAGGAAACGAAGTACATTTCTTGCCATCTTTCAAAAACTCAAACTCAATTGTTGCGTCCTGAGGCTCCTCATTGTACACCCATATTATAAAAGCAGAAAGATATAAATCTTTACCCGTCGGATCTTTCTTTTCAAACTTTAAATCCTTCTTCAATTCCAATACCCCTCCAGGCTCAAAGACCCATTTCAGCGAATGTTTTCCGTCTTTATAATGTGTATCGGAAATAGAGAGTTGCGAATTGACACCTGTTATGTAATCCGGAATCTTCGATTCCTCAAAAGAGAACATCCGCTCGTCGGTCACGACTTGCGCATGAAGAAATGCTGAATACAAAAATGAAAATAGGGTAATCACCCGTAATCTGGTAAAGAGTTGTTTCATCATGGGTATTTATATCTTATTTAGGTTTCTATATGCGGTATAAACAGTCTCAAAAAGAAGTCACTTTAAAGCCGGTAAACAACACGTGGTTTTGCAAAAGGCGCAGGCCGAAATGTCCGTCTCCTTCGTTTCCGGTGAGGGTATAGCGGAATAATTCTTCACCATTCACCGCGTAAGTAGTCATTCCTTTTTCTACCCGAATCCGGATTTCATACCATTTATTGGGTACAAGCAAATGCGGCGTATCAGTATACTCCTTCAATAACGGTTTGACTTTATCATCTGCAATACCATAATATTCTCCTCTGTAACGTCGAAAACGGGTGGTAGAATTATCATTTCCCCCGTATCCAACGTAAAAAAGGTTCAATGTATTATAGTTCTTAAAGACACCGTTGCGCCACTGGCTGCGAGCAAAAAGATCGTCGGGATGTTTAGGATCATTGGCAGCCCAAAAGCAATTCAAATCACTCAGACGATCGTGCCTTCCCCCTTTCATCACCATACAGATATGGTAACTGATTTCATAATCACCCGTCAGACGCTGTGAGGACCATAGAGTCAACCCACCCGGTACAATCAGTTCCAATGTATCGGCATGTTCTATTATCTGTAAAGCATGGGATTCATCTTCTATTTTCCACTGTTTTACAAAAGAGCTAGTATGTTGCGCAAAAAGCACCACACTATCCAAAAGAAGAAAAGTAATCAGACTGTAGCTAATAAAAAATCGCTTCATTATTTATGGTATTAGTTTAAAGATCATTCTTTCGGATACAAAGAAACCCCTCTTTTCGAAAAAAGAGGGGTTCAAATTGTACAAAATACCTCAAATAACGTATTGGGTATGCATTTGTATTACCAAGCTTCTACTACTTTTCCATATAATGGTGCCAAATACCAATCTTTATTCTGAGCTCCATTACTTTGTGCCCATTCAGTAAACTGAGGATAAGCTTCGGCAAAAGGCACTCTTTCGTATGTATGCTTCACACCCACAGGTACTTTTACCCCCCAAACGAAACCGTTCTTATTACAATATGGAATACCATTTATCATTTCAACATCAGCTTTTGCTGCATCAACATCATAATTTGTATAGAAACGGGTTGGCTCATATCCTTTCATGTGAATCTCTGTATTATCATTCGTCACAATAAAGAAATTTTGTTTTTTTGTATCCAAAATCAAATTTCTATAAGCTTCCAGTTGATTTTTCCCTTCATTATCAGTAATTTCAGAACGATTCTTACCGGCAAACTTAATTTCAGCACGTAACATCGGTTTTCCTATGACAATATAACCTTCTGTTGTTTGAAAGAAATTCTGTTTATCACCAAGTGCGGACAATCCATCCAACATAATCACCGGATTACCTGTCTTTGCATCGACAGTCAGTTTATAAGTATTCATATTTACCTCTACAAAATCACCCCCAGTTTCTTCTCTGACCATTTCTTCTTCCATACCTTGTCCGCCTTTCCAAAGAATACGAGAAGTAATCTCATTAATATACTTCTTATCAAGTCCAATCAACTCCACACCCAACTTTGTCGGATAATATCCTCCTTTGGCACGAAGATCCAAAGTAAGCAAAAGCCCTTCTTTATAGCCATGTGCAGGTAACAAGTTTTCTACTTGGCATTCGGTAACCTTTAGGTCATACTCGATGACAACATCATTCAAATCGTTGTCAGGACCATTAGATTGCTTCGGCCAGTTGTCTTCAAACATAGCAACTCCTGTGTTATGATAAAAACGAAAACCCGCATCCTCTTCACTTGTTGGCGCTACTGCATCCTCCAAATTAATAGAACCATCTGCCCGAGTAACCGCTTTCAAATTAATTGTCCGTACTTGGGGACCTGACATAGCAGCATATTTAGCATATACAGTCTGAGAATGCATCGGAATATTCAAATCCACAGTTGTTTCACCTTCTACAAGAGCATTCTCCAACAAAGGAATTTTACATTCCGCATCAGAATATAAAGAAATAAGTGTCTTGTTAGCCGATGTTATAGATACCGAGACTGTACGGCTTGTCGCCCAGTCAAATCCCGTAGAGATCTTGTCCGTAGAACTATCTCCCGTTGTTGCTTCATTGTCACTGTTTGTACAGGCAACAATGGTAAATGTTCCCATAAGGACATACATCAAACTTCTAATTTTCATCATAATTCTCAAATTTAATAACTGTTCATCTTCCTTTTCTCAATTGAAACCACGCTTTATGCCATCCATAAGCGAGCCTCTTTTGTTAACCAATCACAAAAATACTTAACATTAAATCATATAACAGCCTTGTTTATCTTTAATTTTTACCCTTTCCATCGAAAATAACAAGTAGCCATAAACTTACCGCAAAAGCCTTGTTCATCGGCGATGGATAATATATACAAGTTATTTCTTATATTTGCATAAGACAAGATATTCCATACAACAAATATAAGAATATCGCTTTGAATATACAAGTTTTTTTTGGCTAAATATATCAAAAGAAATGGAGCAAGTATTATATGGCATAGATTACATAGAATATTATTTCTATTGGATATATTACAAGTTTATTGGCTATCCTTTAATAATAAGAATATGTTCGATTGCTGTAATGTTCTGCATCATTGCGTACCTATTTCTTTTATTACATATCATATATGGTATATTCAACAGAAAGAAAGAAAAACGTAGATACCAAAAGGCTTATGACAAATACTATGAAGATATGCTATCTATCTCTTTAGATTCCAGCACAATAAGTGACGAAGAGATAGCTGACAGACTGAAGTATGATACCAAAAAGCGTCCTAAACCCAACGAGCTTCGTATCATTACTCAACTGCTGACCGAGATAAAGACTGCACATGAGAATGAAATCAATGAAGTGAACTACCATTCAATACAAACTGTATTCCAAATAACCCGTTTCCTCGAACATGAACTTCAATTCGGAGCTAAGAGAGCCAAGATACAAGCCCTGAAAATCATTCAATCCATCAATGGATATGCCTCTGAAGCAGTATTGGTGCGTTTCCTTTATCACCGCAAAATAGAGCTAAGGAATTCGGCACGCTATACATATATGTGGCTAAGTCAGGGAAACCCGTTCCGTTTCTTCGATGAAGACATCAGCATGAAGCTAAGGCAATGGGATATGATGGAATTACATGCTATCCTCGAACACCGCCGGAAAGTAGGCTACAATACGCCTAGTTTCATTAAATGGGTAAATACTTCGGCTGAAGAAAATGTGAAGATATTCTTCATTAATGAAATCAGACTTTATAATGAAACAGAAAGTGCTCCGACTCTCGCCAAGCAAATCAATGCCCGTTCTGTAGAAATACGAAGCGAGGCAATAAAGACGTTAGGTAAACTTAAGTACAAAGAGGTAGAACCGAAGCTAATTGAGATGTACAATGTGCAGCCCGAAGAAGTCAAACGGCAGATTATCACAGCTATTGCAGACTTGAAAACTGATAAGGCTTTAGGATTCCTGTACAATGCTTACGATGACGCTGACAATTGGGGAACAAAGCGAGTGATTCTGAAAGCCCTTTACGATTACAGTGCTATGGGCAGGAAAACATTCGAACAATTGGAGAGAAAAGCCGATTCTCATACAGCGATCTTATTCGCTCATACAAAACACCCGCTTATTAACCAGTTAATATAAAAAGAATATGAAAGATATACTATTTACCTTCTTCAATTATTTCGTATTCTTTTATACGAGTATGCTGGCGATATCTTTTATCGTATTCGCTTTCCTCTCTTTCATTTCTTTGAAACGGAGAAAAGACTACTATGTGGAAAGTTATGTACGGAAAATTATCAAAGAATCTCCCTATACACCGGGTGTTTCGGTCATTGCCCCTGCCTACAACGAAGAAAAGACTATTATCGATAATGTTAACTCGATGCTTGCCCTCGAATATCCAGTTTTCGAAGTTATTATCGTGAATGACGGTAGCACGGACAAGACTTTGGAGAAAATTACCGAATATTATGAACTGATAGAAGTACCATACGCATACATCGAACGAATCAAGACCAAACCGTTCAAAAGGCTTCTGAAGTCTACAAATCCGAAATACAGCCGCCTCATCGTTGTCGATAAAGAGAACGGAGGAACGAAAGCGGACGCTTCCAACGCAGGTATCAACGCCTCTTCCTATCCTTATTTTATCTGTACAGATGTGGACTGTATTCTGGAGAAGTATGCATTGTATCGTTGTATTTCACCGATCATATCTTCTGACAAACAAGTGATTGCCGTGAGCGGAACTATGCTGATGGCTAACGGTTGCGTAGTGAAGGACGGGCAGATTGTTGATGTCAAGACTCCGCGTACCCCTATTCCGCTTTTCCAGAATTTGGAATATATGCGTTCCTATCTGATAGGTAAGATGGGATGGTCAGCCATCAATGGGATGCCGAATGTATCCGGTGGATTCGGGCTTTTTGACCGTTCCGTAGCTATTGCGGCCGGAGGTTATGACGGCACTTCCTTTGCGGAAGACATGGACATGATTACCCGCATGGTAGGATATATGTGCGACTTCTCCCGGCCTTACAAGATAGTGCAGATACCGGACACCTGCTGTTGGACGGAAGGACCTCCCAACCTGGCAATGCTTTACCGCCAACGTACCCGTTGGGCACGGGGATTATTCCAGACATTGAGCGTCCATCACAAGATGATTTTCAAAAAAACCTATAAACAAATGGGGCTGTTAACCCTACCTTATATGTTTATCTTTGAATTCTTGGCACCCATCATTGAGGTTACAGGATTCAGCGTTTTCATTTACCTGGCTTTCACAGGGGCTGTCAACTGGAATACGGCATGGATGATTTACCTGACCATTTACGTATTCTGCCAATTCCTGTCCATCGTGGTTATCACTTACGATTACTACGTCGGAATGCTTTATAAAAGAGGATACGAATATTTATGGATTATCATTGCCTCCATATTGGAACCGATTTTCTATCATCCCATCATTACATTCTGTTCCCTAAGGGGATACCTCAGTTATTTGACCAAGAGAGACTTCAAGTGGAAGAAGATGGAACGGACAGGATTCAAACAGAAGACAGGAAATGCCAATGAGGAAGATACCAAAGTCAATCCTGAACCCGCAACAATATAAGAATGTATAAATAACAAGATAAGATGAACAGAGTATTTCTCCATAAGATCACCATATTAGCTTGTTTGCTCCTGCTGATAACCTCTTCCATCGGAAGCGACAAAGGTTTCCAGACGCCGGAGCAATATGCCCAGATCATACAAGAGCATTTTGCCAATGAAGAGTGGGAAGCGGGGAAAGCACTGTTGGATGAAGGACTTCAGAAATACCCGAAAGTCTCCGATCTTCAATGGCTCATGGGTAAATACTGGTTCCATGAGAAAGACTACGATCAGTCTCGTTATCATCTTGTCAAAGCGGTGGAGGATAATTATAATAATGTCAATGCCAAACATTTACTGGTGGATGTCGAAGACATCACAGAAAATTACTCCAGTGCGATTTGCTATGTAAATGAGTTGCTGGAAGTAAATCCGTATTGGCGCGGATTGTGGCGCAGAAAGATTGAGTTGTACCGCAAACAGAACAACGATGTGGAAGCCGACCGTTTGCTGAGACGTATCAATCAGATTTATCCGAACGATACCATTTTACGGAAGGATTATGTATATAGTCTGGAAATGGGATATCGCCAGATGAAAAAAGGCGGTAACCGGAAGGAAGCAATCGAAAGACTGACCGAGCTCATCAAGATATCTCCCGATAATGAAGAGTTTTATCTGGACATTATCAACCTGCATTTGCAGAAAGGTAACCGGGAAGCCGCTTTAGGATGGTCATCCAATGGATTGGCGGCTATTCCCGGAAGTTCCGCACTTATCATCAAAAGAGCCGGAATTCTCGGTGAATTGGCACGTTTTCCGGAAGCATTGGTATTTGTACAGGAACAGATGAGAAGAAATAACAGTCCGGCAATACGGCGTATGTATAACAATCTGTTGCTGGAAGCCGCCCGCTCCGAAAAGCAACGGGATCCTTATGTACTCTACGGAATGGCTTATGAAGGCGGAAACAAGGATAAGGAAGCATTGGATTATCTGCTGAATACCTCCGTGACAAGAGGATACACCGATGACGCGCTCTTCTATATCAGAGAGGCGAAGAAACAATACGGTAACACAGACAAGGGAATCTTGTATAAGGAATATATGCTTTATCGTCAAATGAATGAGGACGATCTCGCTTACTCGGCTTTAAAGAAGCTGTATGATATGTATCCCGATGATTACGATATTACTTTGGCCATGTCTTCCCTTCACATGAAAAAAGCCGAAAGACTTATGGAACTCGGCCTGTATTCGGAGGCATTGCCTCATGTATTATTCGTTTCACAAAGGCATATAGACAACGAAGTAAACGGTGCCGCATGGGAAAAAGCACTGAGTTGCTATATCAATATGAAGCGTTACAACGAAGCGCTCGCCACATTGGATACCATCACACTTCATTTCCCCGATTACGAAAACGGCACGTTGAAAAGGGCATTTATCCTCGATAAAATGGATAAAACAGAAGAAGCTCTGCAACTTTATCTGTCTGCCATCGAACAGAGTGATGAGGATATGCGCATTTTCTACGTGATAGGATACGAGGAACTGGCAATTCCTTACATCAAGAAATGTATGGAAGCGGGGGCTACGCAGAAAGCATACGATGAAGCCGTCAAACTCGTCAGCCTGAATCCATCGAGTGATTTAGGACTACGCTATGCCATCAACTCGTCTGGATTATTGGGAAAATACGATGAATTCGAGAAATATACGGCACAAGGTATCAATTTCTATCCGGAAGAGCCATTCTATCAAGCCAAAAGGGCTACCGTATTGGACCGTGACAAAAAATACGAAGCTTCGCTAGAATTCTTGAAGCCGATACTCAATAAATATCCGAGTAATAAGGAGATTATAGGCGCTTTCTCGCAAAGCAGTGAATACCGCGCTTTGCAACTGACAAAAGCGAAAGAACCTGAGCAAGCCCTTGCGGTGCTTGACACAGCGTTACTTTTCGACAGTCAGAACAAATCTTTGAAATACACAAAGGGAGTGGTGTATGAGGCTAACAGACAAGCTGATTCCGCATACTATTATCAGAAGTTCTACGAGCCTTCAATCATGGAATATCGCTCTTTCCAACGGCATTTATCGGGCTTACGAAGCATGACGCTTAAAAATGAGATAGCCCTGACTTATCTGCGTGCCCGCTATGGTGAAGAGGATATTATCACCTCTGTCGCCACAGCCGAATATACCCGTAAAAACCGGGAAAATACTTATACCGGACGTATCAACTATGCTGGAAGAAGCGGATCGGCAAGCGATAATATGGAGGCGGAGGAACAGACACCGGGCGGAGTCGGCATTCAGGTACAAGGCGAATGGACGCATCACTTCTCACCGAAATGGAGCACTACGATCAATGCCGCTTTTGCCACCAAATACTTCCCGGACATTACTGCCGATGTAGCATTGCGCCATTATCTCAAGAATGATTGGGAAATAGCGGGACATGTCGGCTACAGACGGGTAACTGCCTACAACAAGCATTATGAGTGGAATAACGAATTCTTTGCCGGCAGTAACGGAGAAAACGGATACATATTCACCGGATGGGATGAGTCGAAAACAAACCTGCTCACCGTTGGCGGAGAGGTAGCCAAGACCATCGAAGAGGTCCGGCTTAATGCCAAACTCGACCTTCATTTCTTTAACTCCAAATTCTATTACAATGCGCAGGTCGGTGCGAAATATTTCCCTGCCAGCGATGGAAAGACAAATATCAATGCCATGGCAAGTATCGGTTCGGCACCGGAAACGGCCGTATTAGACTATGCGTTGCCCGGTTCCTTCTCACATACCAACACAATGGTAGGTTTGGGAGGCCAATATATGGTCAGTCCCAACATTACCATCGGCCTGATGGGGACTTGGAATACCTATTATAACCAGACGAATACAGTGCGGGGAACGGATCCGATCCATCGAATAGAAACGGTATCGACACGCTATAAAAACCTATATAATATCTATGCACAGATTTATATTTCATTCTGATAAGCTATGCCCCCTACTGGCAGGAATGATATGCGTTTGCTGCCTTTTATCCGGCTGCCATATGCAGGCGCGCACCGAGATATTTGCCTCCAAGGAAGGCTACCTCATCACAATCGGCGAAGACCCGACGGACAAAGATACCCGATGGGCCAAATACCTGTACGAGCACCTCAAAAAGCGTGCAAATGACGATGAAATGGTCGCTTTCGGGGTATCAGAGAAGGAAATGTGGCGTGTTATCATACGCATAGATCCGACCTTGCAGGAAGGGTTCAGGATCGCCATCAAAGGATCGGAAATAGAACTCACAGCAGCCGATGACAGACAAATGTTGTGGCTGCAATACCAATTGATAAAAAAGATAAGCAAGGAAGACCCGCGTATCGACGGTTCCGACCTTCCTCCCGCCATCATCAATCTGACAGATACTTGCGGTACGTTTGCTTTTGATTATCAAAGTATCTATTCCCCTTCCGGTCTGAATCCCGATTATACGGGAGTAATGGGACTCAATAACTTTGACGACAGTTGGGGTATATGGGGACACAACCTGAGAAAAGTATTAGGAGACAATGTAGATAAGGTATATGCTACCATCCACGGTAAGACAGACGACTCACAACTTTGTTTCTCTTCCGAAGAGATGTATCGGCAAATTGAAAGCTATATCGTAGATAATATCGGTGAAAAGGGAAGTTCTCGTTTTGTCATTGCTCCGGATGATACTCCGTACGCCTGTACTTGCGCCAGTTGCACAGCGATGGGAAATACGGAGAAGAACGCAACACCTGCCGTCACAGAACTGTTACTCCGGCTGTCGCAACGCTTTCCTAAACATTCCTTTTTTACCATATCCTATCTGAGCACCAAGCAGGTTACGGACAAACAGTTGCCGTCCAATGCAGGTATCATTGTCAGCGCCATAGACTTTCCACTCCGACGGATAGACGGCAAGAATGCACAGGAAAAAAAGTTTATGCAACAGCTGAATCAATGGAAGAAAGTTACGAAGAACATTTATATATGGGATTACATCAACAACTTCGATGACTATCTGACACCTTTCCCCATATTGAAGATAGCCCAGCAGAGACTCCGGTTCTTCAAGCAGAACGGAGCCAGTGGCATTTTCTTCAACGGAAGCGGATACAGCTATTCTTCTTTCGATGCAATGAGGACTTTTGCACTGTCGGCACTTCTCATCAACCCGGAACTTCCCGTTGAGGAACTGGTCAGAGACTATTTCAATCAAGAGTACCCCCTATCAAAGAAATGGCTGTACGACTATTACATTAACTTGGAAAACAGCGTCCAGTCCGGTAAGAAGTTAGGTATCTATGCCGGTATTGCAGAATTGGAGCAGTCATTCCTCAATCCGGAAAAGTTTATCAAATTCTATGATGAAATGGGCGATTATGTTTCCGATGCGAAAGGGAAAGAGCGTAAAAAGCTCCATGAACTCCAGACAGCCTTGTCTTATACACGTCTGGAGATGGGACGCAACCACAGTTATGATCCTTACGGATATGCCCAACGAAACGGAAAACAAATCCAACCGACTCCGCAAGTGCGGAAATGGCTTACCCAACTCAAAGAACATCATGCTTTCACGGGGATGGAGTACTATAATGAATCGGCCGATGAAATCGACTACTATATAAAAGAATGGGAACAGTATATACTTGCTTCCGACATTAAAAAGAACTTATTTCTCGGAATCATGCCTTCTTCAACTCCCCCAACGGACAAAGATGGGTTGAAGAGACTCACAGACAGCACGCACGGTTTACCCGGCAATTATCATTGCGGCTGGACAACTCTTCCGAAAGAAAAATATGAAATCAGTCTGCCTGTAAAAGGTATCAATAAGACAGGAAACATTTATATCAGTTTCTTGAATCTTCCCAGACATCGTTTCTACCCTCCCCGGCAAATCGAAATATCGAAGGACGGAGCAATCTATAAGACAATCAATCTGGAGACGGATGATTCCGTTGAAAAGGGCGAATTAGTAAAAATAACCACTCCGATAGATTTGAACAGGGCAGAACTGGTAAGTATAAAGGTCATGGGAGCTAAAAAGCCAAGAGCCCAGATCGGTATAGATGAAATCGCATTCGTTCCATAAAAAGTAAAAATAAGGTAACCCCTAACATAAAACATCCACTATGAACAAATCGGTACTTTATATCCTCTTATTAACAGTATTACCCTTCTTCCTCTCAGGGTGTAAGAAGAAAGTACGTCCTACAACTATGGTCATAAAAGACTCGGTAAGGCACTATTATTCTATCAAACAAGGGCAACAACTAGATATCATGTTCACAATCACCAACACCGGTGACGCTCCTCTGGTCATTTCGGATATCCAGCCTTCTTGTGGCTGTATCATTCTGGATAAAAGTTCACATATCATCATTCCGGAAGAGGGTATCAGACAATTCAAGGCAACCTACAACAGTATTAAAAATATAGGCGAGGTTGTTCACCGCATCCGGATTTTCGGGAATATGCTTCCCAACGGGAAAGCGGAATTGACCTTTGATGTCAATGTAGTACCGGACGCCGACTATACACGTGACTATGAGGAACTCTTCCAAGAGTTCAATGCCAAAAACGGTATTGTCAAAGAGATGGTGGACGGAAAAGAGTCCGAACTGGGGTATTATGTAGGGACGCCATAAACAAAGTTCCTACCGGCTATTCGCTAGGGATGTATTTCCTTGAAAGCTGCATTCTCTTCCTTTACTTGTTGTATCGTCTGTTTCAATTCAGCAATAGGCAGGTCGTAGCCGTACCATCCTGTATAACAATCTACTACATACCATTTTCCATCAGACAAGAGCTGGAATTCGACACGCAAGTCGACTTCCGATTCCTCATAACCGGCTTCAAACACTTTGCGATCAGGCTCGTTCAATGTGAATTTGGAAACATAAATTCCCCCCTCTTCTTGCGCGATACGTTCTTCTTTCATTGTCTCGCTATCCAATAAAGGCCATTTTTCCTTAGTAAAAGGGAATGTCTTCTCTGTTTCACCATCATCCGCCAATAAGGTAATCGGAGTTTTCAACGGGAACTTAATGCGAGTGTACTGGAATGCTGCACTGGAAGTAAACTTATCCAAAAACGGTTTGAAGTCCTCACCGGATTGCGCCACCGCCTTACCGGTGGGAATACCAGCAAACAACACTATCATCAGCAAGCAGTATACAAACTTTTCAGCTCTCATAACACGATATAAATTAAGAGTTTGATTGACACTGCAAAGATAATGACTAGTTTGATATCTTGATTATTTGTGCCGCAAATATTCATAACCAAAACGGCAATACAGGCATTTTCTCCGGTCGCAATACTCTTTCTGCAACTGTATCAACGCCTGACTGTCCGCCGCACTGACCACCGGAAGACCTGCCGCACTCCACGAACGGATAATATGATTGTCTTCCGCTTTCAATTCTTCCAGAAAGCGTCCGGCACGTTCGCACATTCCCTCGTCTGCCTTATGCAGTCCGTAGGTATAAAGAAAAGGAACTACAGTATTGATAATAATCAGGTCTTTTGACCGTTCTCCCATCGTTTTCTTCTTTTGCGAGGAAGTCCGGCCGAACAGATAATGACTTTCCCAATAAGAAGAAGTGCCGACCTCAAGAAGTGTCCTCACCTCCGCCAGTGTCCCTGCTTCCAGCAACCGCGAGAACAGCTTACCCCCTCTTTGATAAAGGTAGGCCAACTGAGCCAGACGAACAGTAGGAAAGTTTTCGGGACGAAGTCGGAGAAAACGCCAAAGAGTAGCATTCATCACTTGGGTGAATTCAAACTTCCGCTGCAAGTAACGGAACTCCTTGATAAGACGTAGACTATACTCATCCTCCTGCCCTTTTTTAAGAAACGAATCTTCCAACAATCCTGCCAAGCCGTAAAAGAAAGCCTCTATCTGGAACAAATCATTGCGATGTTTATCTATCGCACGGAAAGGCAACATTCCTGCCCACGTTTCAAAAGCGTCTCCATTCAAGCCGAAACCGAAATTGCGGGCAAGAGTGACGAAGAAGGCATCCTCCCAATTATGATTGCAATGCTTAAGGCGCTCCGTTATCAAGCGGGCTTTTTGTTCCAAACGTTCCGTTTGCAAAGCTGTCAGCCAAGAATGGACGGTAAGTTTGGGAAGAGAGGCGAGGATAGGATAACAAGCCGGATACTGATCGGCTACACAGAGCTCATGATAGTGAGACTGCACATTTTCAGGACAAGTCAATATTAATTGCGGAATTCGCCCGCCGTCCGTGCGGGTTACCTCCATATCCGCCTCACCGACCACATGAAGAATGACCGAATCGTATGCTTTATCCTTATCGTGACCGTGACGGAGCCAATCCGAAGAGTGTATATGTATTTCTATATTTCCCACCCATAGCGTACCGTCAATTTTTAGTTTCGCATTAAAAAAGTCAGGACCGGCATTGGGATTTTGCAGACCGGAATCAATCACTTCTACCGGTAAGCCTTCAGTGGTTTGCAGTACTTTCAGAGGAAATAATTTATGTTTCCACACGTAGTGGAGAAGATGTTCCATGTTAACAAGACGTTAATGTGCACTGCAAATGTAATAAAAATCCTATCTTTGCAACTATTATTTTGAATATAAGTCAGAAAACAATGAAAATAGCATTGATCGGTTACGGAAAGATGGGCAAGGAGATAGAAAAGGTAGCCCGTAGTCGCGGACATGAAATTGTCTGTATCATCGACATCAATAATCAGGAAGACTTCGAATCGGAAGCATTCAAATCGGCTGACGTAGCCATTGAGTTTACCAATCCGATGGTAGCTTACAGTAATTATATGAAAGCCTTCAAAGCCGATGTGAAGCTGGTATCAGGCAGCACCGGATGGATGACCGAACATGGCGAAGAAATCAAAAAGCTTTGTACGGAAGGTGGAAAGACCCTTTTCTGGTCGTCCAACTTCAGTCTGGGAGTTACCATCTTCTCGGCTGTCAATAAGTATCTGGCTAAGATCATGAATCAGTTCCCCAATTATGACGTGACGATGAGCGAGACGCATCATATTCACAAACTGGACGCTCCGAGCGGAACAGCCATCACTCTGGCGGAAGGTATCTTACAGAATATGGACCGCAAGGACAAATGGGTGAAAGGAACATTCGCCGCACCGGACGGGAGCATTAGCGGAACCAACGACTGCGCTCCGAACGAACTTCCCATCGCTTCCATCCGTGAAGGAGAAGTGTTCGGTCTGCACACCATCCGGTACGAATCGGATGTGGACAGCATTACCCTCACACACGATGCAAAAAGCCGTGGAGGTTTTGTACTCGGAGCTGTATTGGCAGCCGAATATACAGCCCAGCACGAAGGATTCTTGGGCATGAGTGATTTATTTCCATTCTTGAACGATTAAGATTTCAGAACCTAGTTCAAATATATACCATTATGAGACAAGCCACACGCGCACAATGGATTAAATGCGCCATTGCTATTCTTCTTTATCTTGCCTTCCTTATCTGGGTACGGAGTTGGTGGGGATTGATTGTTGTTCCTTTCATTTTCGATATTTATATCACAAAGAAAGTACCTTGGTCTTTCTGGAAAAAGTCGAAGAATCCGGTTGTCCGCAGCGTGATGAGCTGGATAGACGCCATTGTTTTCGCACTGGTCGCCGTTTACTTCGTCAATATCTACATCTTCCAGAACTACCAGATTCCCTCCTCCTCGTTGGAGAAATCATTGCTGGTAGGCGATTTTCTGTACGTAAGCAAGATGAGCTACGGTCCTCGTGTGCCGAATACACCGCTTTCTATGCCGTTGGCACAACATACACTGCCCGTCTTCAACTCTAAATCATACATAGAATGGCCACAGTGGAAATATAAACGAGTGCCGGGATTCGGCAAAGTGAAGTTGAACGATATTGTCGTATTCAATTTTCCGGCAGGTGACACGGTAGCGGTCAACTACCAACAGACTACAGATTTTTACACGCTGGCTTACGGTGAAGGACAACGTATCTATTCCAAACGGATCGATATGGACAGCTTAACTCGTGCACAGCAGCGTGCCGTATACGACCTGTACTACGCTGCCGGACGGAAACAGATTTTAAATAATCCACGTACTTACGGGGAAGTCCTCTGGCGTCCTGTAGACCGCAGAGAGAATTACGTTAAACGTTGTGTAGGTCTTCCCGGTGATACGCTCCAGATTGTCAACGGACAAGTGATGATTGACGGTAAAGCGATTGAGAACCCCGAAAACCTGCAATTCAACTATTTCGTACAGACCACCGGTCCGTACATTCCCGAAGATATGCTTCGTGAACTAGGTATCAGCAAGGACGACACCATGCTGATAGAAGACTCCGGCTGGGAAAGCGGATTGCTGGAAATGGGACTGGACAGCCGGAATGCACAGGGCAAACTGAATCCGGTATATCATTTCCCGCTAACCAAGAAGATGTATGAAACGCTTTTGGGCAACAAAAAGCTAATCAGCAAAATAGTAATGGAACCCGAAGATTATGCCGGACAGATGTATCCGCTCAATCTTTATACCAAATGGAACCGCAACAATTACGGTCCGATCTGGATTCCTGCCAAAGGAGCTACCATTACCCTCACAGAAGACAATCTGCCTATCTATGAGCGTTGTATCGTAGCCTACGAAGGCAACAAGCTCGAAGTGAAACCGGACGGTATCTACATCAACGGTGAAAAGACCGATCAATATACCTTCAAGATGGACTATTATTGGATGATGGGTGACAACCGTCATAATTCCGCCGATTCCCGTTATTGGGGATTCGTGCCCGAAGACCACGTAGTAGGCAAACCGATCGTCGTATGGCTGTCGCTCGATAAAGACCGCGGATGGTTTGATGGTAAGATCCGTTGGAACCGACTCTTCAAGTGGGTAGGATGATAAGTGTACGGATAGAATAGCGTGATAAGGTGATAAATATTGATGAACATTCGTAAATTCAAATGGACACTAGCATTTGCCGGAGCAGTAGTCGTAGTGCTTCTGCTCCGGGGATTTGCTTTTACATCCTACCTTATACCTTCCACCGGTATGGAAAACTCCATTTTCCAAGGTGAACGCATCCTAGTCAACAAATGGAGTTACGGGTTACGAGTTCCTTTCATGTCGCTCTTCTCCTATCATCGTTGGTGCGAAAGTCCTGTACAGCGACAAGATATCGTAGTATTCAATAATCCGGCCGGAATCCGGGAACCTATCATCGACCGCCGGGAAATCTATATCAGCCGTTGTCTCGGAGTACCGGGTGACACCTTATTTGTTGATTCCCTTTTCTCAGTTATTTCACCCGAAGCACAGTTCAACCCGGATAAGAAAAGACTTTATTCGTACCCCGCTTCAAAAGAAAATCTGATTACGTCACTCATGCATACCCTTTCCATCACCAACGACGGATTGATGGGAAGTAATGACAGCACCCATGTGCGCAGTTTCAGCCGCTACGAATATTATCTGCTGGAACAGGCCATGAATGGGAAAGAGAGCTTCGTTCAACCTTTGTCAAACAAAGAAGATGCCGAACCAAATCCGCTGATTGTCCCCGGAAAAGGGAAATTTATTCGGGTCTATCCCTGGAACATGACCTTGCTGCGGAATACCCTCGTGATGCACGAAGGCAAACAGGCAGAAATAAAGAACGACACTCTCTACGTGAACGGAAAACCCACACAACACTGTTATTTCACCAAAGATTACTATTGGATGGGGTCTAACAATACCGTCAACTTCTCCGACTCACGGCTCTTCGGATTTGTCCCGCAAGACCATATCATCGGAAAAGCCTCCATCATTTGGTTCTCTAAAGAAAAAGAAACAGGGTTGTTTGACGGATATCGATGGAGGCGTTTCTTCAGAACAGTAAAATAATCTTCCGGATCATAAAAGAAACAACCCCTTCATTATATCTCATAATATCCTTAATAACAGAGCCTCCTAAACGAATTAAAATGAAAGAAATGAACATCGCTTATTTATCTTCAGCCTATCTCGCTCCCGTTGAATATTATACCAAACTACTGGCTTATGACAAGGTATTTGTAGAACAATACGACCACTATATAAAACAAACCTACCGCAACCGGTGCACCATTGCCGGTCCATCGGGTGAGTTAGCTCTTTCCATCCCAACCGTAAAGCCCGATACATTGAAGTGCCCAATGAAGGATATCCGCATCTCCGACCACGGCAACTGGAGACATCTGCACTGGAACGCCATCGAATCGGCCTACAACAATACTCCTTTCTTTGAGTACTACAAGGACGACTTCCGTCCTTTCTACGAAAAGAAATACGAATTTTTAATCGATTTCAACGAAGAACTATGCCGGATGGTCTGTGAATTGATAGATATTCACCCCACCATTGAGCGCACTTCCGAATATAAGATGGAGTTTGCTCCCGGAGAATCCGATTTTCGGGAAGTGATTCATCCGAAAAAGGATTTCAGGGAAGTGGATAAAGAGTTTGTTCCGCAACCCTACTATCAGGTTTTTGAGTCCAAACTGGGTTTTCTACCTAATTTGAGTATCATAGACCTGTTGTTCAATATGGGACCGGAAAGTCTGTTGGTACTAAGCGGTGAAAGATATACAAATGGATGAAAGTCTTATCAAAAGAAGTCCTACAAGATTAAAACATAAAGCTAAATCCTTTATTGTGAGAAGCTTTATATTTTTGAATTTCCAAAGACAGTGATTTTCTCAATTGCACCGCCATGAAATCCCCAAAAGGCCGGTTGGTTTCATCATCTTGCGCCTGTTGTAAAGAAAGGATATAATCTGCCCTATCCTCCTTAAAAATCTTAACGGGGAAAATTAGGCAATAAAAAACGCTAAGTCAATTTGTTGCAATCACTTAGCGTTTTCCGAGTACCCAGACTCTCTGTCATCTCCTTAAAAAATCTCTAACCAAACATCTACCTATTTCAACTCAAATGGTACAATACCTTTAGTATCCCTGGATGAACTACCGATAATTGCTTCAAACTTGCCCGGTTCGGCCACCCATTCGTGTTTGGCATCATCAAAGAAGCTCAATGCTTTCTTATCAATCGTCAGCGTTACCGCTTTCTCTTCTCCCGGAGCCAGTTTCACTTTCTGGAAACCTTTCAACTCTTTGATCGGACGAGGGAGAGAGGATTTCTTATCGCTGATATAAAGCTGAACAACTTCTTGCCCCTCACGAGTTCCTGTATTCTTCACATTGACCGTGAAAGAGATAGTATCATCTGCTGTCATTGTTTTCTTGTCAGCCGAAGGCTTTCCATAGGCGAAAGTAGTGTAGCTCAATCCGTGTCCGAACGGGAACAGCGGTTTGATTTTTTCTTTATCCGCCCAACGGTAACCTACAAAAATATCTTCCCGATAGATTTCATTAATCGTATCTCCTCTATGTTTAGACTGTGCCAGTTCTTCCTTATTGCCCGGATATTCGCCCAATTTATGAGCCCCTACATCTTCCAGTTTTGCCGGGAAGGTGAAAGGAAGTTTTCCCGAAGGATTGGCGTCTCCTACCAATACGGAAGCAAGAGCTGTCCCGGCTTCCGAACCCAAGAACCAACCCTGAACAATAGCAGGCACTTCATTCACCCAAGGCATAGCCACTGCATTGCCGGAGATATTGACAACAATCAGGTTTTTATTCACCTTTGCCAGTTCGCTTATCACTCTATCCTGCGCGTAAGGCAAACCTAAAGAAGCGCGGTCCGAATCTTCACAATCCTGATGATTGCTCTTGTTCAAGCCACCGAAGAAAATAACATAGTCGGCATCTTTAGCCACTTGCAAAGCCTCAGCGAGCAGTTCATCTTCCGAACGGTTGTCTTTCAAGTCCTGACCGGTTTTCACACCGTTATACTCTCCTGTCGGGTCGCCTACATACCCACGGGCATATACCACTTCTGCTTTTGAGCCCACACGACTTTTCAGTCCATCCAACGGAGAAATCTCATATTTCACTTTCAAAGAAGAACTACCACCGCCCACAGTCATCATCTTAATGGCATTTTCACCGATAACGGCTATTTTTTTAGCTTTATTCAAATCGATAGGCAGTACGTTACCGTTGTTCTGCAACAGTACAATCCCTTCTTCTCCAATCTGACGTCCGGCTTGCCCGTGTTCGGGAGAACCTAAAGAGCCAAATGGTTTGTGCGGGTCCATTGAAGTACGGAAAATCAGACGAAGGACATTACTAACCTTTTCATCCAGTTCCTTTGTTCCTACTTTACCCTCTTTTATCAGTTTCAGGTAAGGGAAAGCAAGGTAATAATTATCATACGCATTTCTCGTTCCGGCAGACAGTCCGTTCGTCCATGAACCAAACTCCAAGTCCATGCCGTTATGAATAGCCTGTTCGGTGTTGTGCACACCACCCCAGTCGGACACTACAACGCCATCAAAGCCCCATTCATCGCGAAGAATATCTCGAAGCAGGCGCTTGTTGTGACAGGCGTGCTGTCCCTGATAAAGATTATAAGAGCCCATAATCGACCATGTTCCACCTTCCTGAACAGCTGCTTTAAAAGCAGGCAGGTATATCTCATAAAGAGCACGATCACTTAATTGTACATTGGTGGTATGACGGTTGAACTCCTGATTGTTCAAGGCATAATGCTTCACACAGGCAGCTACCCCGTTCTCTTGTACACCTTTGATGTAAGGAACCACCATAGTGGCGGACAGATACGGGTCTTCTCCCATATACTCGAAGTTACGTCCGTTCAAGGGAGTACGGTAGATATTCACACCGGGACCCAACAAGATGTCTTTCTTGCGGTAACGCGCCTCTTCACCGATACTTTTTCCATAAAGGTAGGACATTTTGGGATTCCATGTCGCGGCAAGGCATGTGAGTGCGGGATAAGCAATACAAGAATCGTTTGTCCATCCTGCCTGATTCCATTCATCCCATAATACTTCCGGACGGATACCGTGAGGCCCATCGGTAGCCCATACTTCCGGAATACCGAGACGGGGTACGCCTGCCGAACTAAATTTAGACTGTGCATGAATCATCCTGACCTTTTCTTCAAGAGTCATCCGGTTCAACGCATCTTTCACTCGCTCTTCGATTGGCTTGTTTGTATCCAAATATACCGGTTTCTGCGCACAGACAGGCAATGCGGTCATTATGGACAGGCCAAGTAACATTGCTTTGAGTTTCATATTCATATAATTTCTATTCTTATTCAGACTTTACTACCACAGTATTCATACTTTGAGCCAGATTCTCAATTGTTGATTTCGAACCATCCAACGGAGCATAGATTTCCAAACTGGACTTCAACATACTTCCATCACAAAGTTTGTTTATTTCTTCCTCATTCATTGCCGAACGGTAGAAGAACAGTTCACTGTACTCTCTGCCCTCTGTAGAACTATTATCACCGATAATAAACTTACCTACAGTCAGTCTCTCGTTCAATTCTCCTGCTAAACTCTTATCGGTGTATAGCAATGTACGTCCTTGTGCATAATAATGTGTCAAAGATACTACATGCCATTGATTATCCGTAACATTTCCACCTACTATTTTACCTTGCGATGGAGAGTTATATACTACCTTTCCCTCCTGAATCTTCAAAGTTCCCATAGTATTGCCACCATTTGTAAAAGTGGCAATCGTTCCATCTGTAGCACCTTTCACCTTAAAAGAGATTGTAAACGGATGTACTGTTTCTTCCGGAGTAAATTCCAAAACCTTTCCCGCCAAAGTATATGAAGTTCCGGAGACACGTGCAGGAAGAGTCTTACCAGCTTCTATTGCATCAAATAACGAAGGAACCATAGCATAAAGGAATTCACGGTGTCCTTCTGTATTCGGATGATAAAGATCCGTACCATTCTGATAACCGTCTGCCCATTTACCACTACCGTTATCTATTGCACCTAACATATTGACAGAAGGAAGATCCCACTCATGAATCAGCAGATTCATCTGTTTTACATATCTATAATCGCTCTCCTCAAAATCTCCACGAGTATAATTATTCATCATCACGGGATATTTACCGTCTTCACGCGCTTTACTAATCAAAGTCTGCATATTGTCTTTGAATTGATTATAGATAGCCTGCTGATCGGCAGCCCCATGTATTCCCTCATTACCCAAAGAAAGTCCGAAGATAACATACTTGCCGCAGTCATACAACAAATCATTGTAACGAGCCAACAAATTCAATGTACTGTTTCCACCAATAGAAATACCAGATGTATACCATGGCAGACGGGTCTCCTGATTCTTGAAACGCTCGTCCTGCAATTCACCGAACATATAGGCATAACCATGATTACTGTCTGCCCCCTGTCCGTTAGCGACAGAAGATCCCATTACAGAAATCTTAAAAGGATCTATACCTTCTTCACCACAATCAATATAGAAAGCGAAACGACGGAGATCTAAAGTGATATTATACGTACCATGATTCAAATTTATATCACTGGTAGAATAGCCAGAATTGGAGAAAGCCACTTCATTAGAAGTATCAGAAATACGTTTCATTGTATAATCCCAACTTTTGTTCATAATAAAGTTGAAGCGGGCACGGTCACTTGCCGTACCAAGTCCGGTCAGTTTTACCCGTCCACCCCATACACCTTTACCTTGATAGGCAAGCGGTACACCAGTTCCGGCATTCCAACCTCCTTCCGTAACACTCCCAACAATACTCCATTCTTCTACCGGAGTAATGGTATAACTCTTCTTTGACATATCCACTACAATATATACCGGACCTGTCACCTCTGCCGAGATACCGTAACTATTCATCGCCACAACACCAGGTTCATGTCCCTTTCCAATATCAGTAGATACACCCTCCGATGTTACCCCCTTGAAAGAAAACTTACCCGATTGAAGTGACAAAAAAGCTTCAAACTTATTACTTACCTTGTCTGTCGGAGAAATCATGTGCATAGGCACTTCTCCTTCTTCTACCGCACTACCGGTTATTGTCAACGAAGTAAATGTTTGGGGACGTTTTACATCGGTATATTCTTCTAGCTTCAAAGCATTTATTGCCATATATGCTCCCGTACTACGAGAAACAGCAAAGGTCAGGGTGCCTTCTTCATCCGGATAGACTAATCCGGACTCGCAGATATTAGCAATATTCTGGTTAACCCCTTCTCCGCCTAAATTTGTTCCGGCAATCTGCAACTCACCTTGATAACTGTTCAACCCGGACATCGTATAATAAGCAACACGTTTCTCTGTGGCACTTCGGCTACCGAACGCATAGAACTTATATGCCTTCTCCTTATCCAAGCCGGAAATGGTAAAGTTATTGCCATTCTCCCCACTCTCTATATAGAAATAATCTTCTGTAGCTGTAGATACGGCAAAATCTTTCAACAACTCTGCGTCAGGAGTTAACAAACCACCTCCGCCAGAACCTCCATTAGTAGAAAAACGGGTATTCAACGTCAGTTTATAGCCTACGGAAGTACCTTCCGAGTTAACAAAGTCTTCAAATACAGAGTTAACAGCAGCATAAATCCCATCATTATTATAAATGTTATTCCAATAGTGTCCGTTCTCATCCGGACTTTCAGTTTGAGACCCTCTCGTTCCCCCTCCTACCGAACCAAAATCAAAATAAAGAGTTTGTACCAATACAGGATTGATAGGCTCCGGCGCAGGTATCACTACCTCTTCGTCTTCCCCCGGTATGGGAGAAACAACAGGCTCATCGTCATTGCAAGACCCAACAGTAAGCACTCCAAAGAGTGCCATAACCAAAAGTATATGTTTTTTCATGTCCCTTCTTTTTATAGATTAATATATGATATAGTTATCGTATGCCGGACCATTCTTCCATTTTCATGATATTCAAAGGGATATAATCACCTGTCGCACGGGAGACTGTAAACAAAATCTTTCCTTCTTCATCCGGATACACCCAATCCGATTCACAGATATTCTCTACATTATGATTCTTCCCAGTACCTCCACAATCGGCGCCGGCCGCCTGTAATTCTCCTGCCCATTCGTTTGTACCAGCTATCGTGTAGCGTGCTGTACGAATCTGAGTTGCGTCTCGACTAGCAAACATATAAAATTTGTACCCTTTATTTTTATCCAAGCCCGAAAGAGTAAAGTTACCATTATCTTCCAACTTTTCTAAGAAGAAATAATCACCGGTGGCTGTAATCACTGCTAAATCACCTAATTTGTCTTTATCCGGATTCGTCAAACCACCTGCTTTATTAGCCGTAAAACGTGAATTCAACGTCAATGAAAAGCCTGTCTGATCATTCCTTGAATTTACAAAATTGGTATAAACAGAGCCCTTCTTTGCATAAAATCCATCATTATTAATAATATTATTCCAGTAATTTCCATTATTATCCGGGGAGACTGTCGGTTCCCCGCGAGTTCCACTTTCATTACCACCGAAATCAAAATACAATGTCTGTACTAGTGTCGGTTGCGGTTTCACCTCTCCATCTGAAATCTTCTTGAAAGAAATTACTGCCTTATCATTTCCGGCTGTCAAATCAACAGTAAGTACATAGGTCGCTCCCTCTTCCAGCTTTACATCATTAGCAAGTTCAAAATTTTTGCTATCTGTCAACTTCAACAATGCTTCTGTACCGGAAGCCAATGTTATCTGAGAAAATTCTCCTCCATAACCATTCTGGAAGAAGAACTTAGCACTTATATAATCAAAACGGAAACGCTGTCCTATTGATGAACCATGTTCAGGGCCTGCCACTCCGGTAAACTGATATTTCTTTGATGAAATTTCCGGCATACAATAGTTGCTTCCGATATTCCACCCAAACTGGCTATCCAATGAAGGAGAGCCGACTCCCCAACCCATTAACCAAATAGCACCATGTCCGTCATCAGAAAGAGTAGCCTCCTCATCACCGTTCATGCGGGTCACACTAAAATATTTCTGCTTCATATTAGCTACTACACGATACTTGCCATTCACCGGTAAGAAAGTCAATGTACCATTGGATTCTTTCCTAAAATAATCCGGATTAATCCACCAGCCATCCAGATCTATACCCACAACTACTATGGACTGTCCCTGAGTAAATGATTTCTGTATCAGATAAGTATTCGCATCCTGTGCTATCATCTTCTCTCCGTCAAACAATACATTGACCAATGGAGAAACTGCGTATGTAAGAACATTGAAAGTTACCTCATAAGGTTCTGCCTCCGTACCGGAGAAAGTGATGGGATCCACATTCTTCCCTTCCGAAAGCTGATTCTCATTATCCCATCCGAAAGTCAGTTCGTTACCGTTTTCACCGACTTTCGGGGTTTTAAAATAAGCCTTCATATCCTGAGGAAATCTACCGGTCACACTATAATTATACAGAGACTGCCTCTTCATCAGATATTCTTCACCCATTTCGTCAACCAAAGTGACATAAGGGAAGTCCGGTCGGGACAAAACAACCTCCCGCTCCATTTCCGTAGTAGTGAAATGGATATTCTGAAGGACAAACTTCAAAGTAGCCCTACCATCAATCACGTTGGGATAATAAGGCACAAAGACTTTGCCCGTATAATCGCTACCACTTGTCTTGGTGCGAATCACAGTTTCCGACACCAATTCCTCTCCATAAAAAAGTTTCGCTTTCAAAGTAGAAAGAGGTACATCCACATCCGAAGCCTTAATGGTGAACGGGAGACTATCGCCATAAAGCGCACTTACTTTCCCAGTTCCGAGTTCCATATCCGGATTACCCGAAAGGAATTCATCGTCACTACAGGAATTCATGACCAGTATTCCTATCAATGCCAATATTATATAGATACTTTTATTCATGTCTTTATACTTTTAAGGTTCTTATTTCAACTTCGCCCAACGGTAAGAGGTCACAGACTTGCCAGGAACATCATAAGCAAAATGACGTTTACCATCACTGATAGTTATCCTCTTTGTCTTCTCATTGTTATTCATCAAAACAAAGGCGTATGTACCATCCGTATTCTCGAAAGCAGAATACATAATATTGCTGTCGGAATAGCCGGATGCACCGATACGTACTGCGCCCGGTTTCACTACACTTGAAAGATGGGCAATAATATAATAATGTGAGTTACGAATGATTGTCTTATAGTCACTATTGCTGATATCCACCGCTCCATAGCAAGTCTGGCAACCACCTTCACGATTGGGAGCACGGTCATTATCAAGCATCAGATTCCATACAATCACCCCTTTACACCAATTGTTCACTGTTCCCAATGCAACTTCTTTCATATCTTCCAGCAATCGCTTTGACAAGTCACGTCCGCTATTCCATGTACCGATAGAAGTTTCCGTAAACAGTAGTTCTTTCTCGGGATAAGCTTTATGGATTTCCAGCAGTTCCTCACGATCGCCGCCATAATTGTGATATGCTGCACCGGCTATATACTGGGATGCATCGCTATCACCGTAAATCTTGACCGGATACTGTTTCTCTGCCTCAAGATTGCTGTAATCATAATTATGATCATAGGCATAAATCTTTGTATCCAATCCCGCAGCCTTGAACTGAGGTCCGAGTGCAGTTTTCACAAAGTCTCTCTGTTCTTCCCAACTCATGTACATCGAAGCCGAATTGCCATGATTCAATGGCTCATTTTGAGGAGTCACAGCATAAATATCAATACCTTCGGCCTTAAATGCCTGTACCCATTTTACGAAATAGGTAGCATAGTCTTGATAATAAGCAGGATTCAGCTGTCCGCTTGTCCACGTCGTCAGCGGGGTAAGATCTTCCAAACTCTTTACCTTCATCCACAAAGGGCAAGTCCAGGGGGCTGCAATAATCTTAATAGAAGGATTAATAGACAGAATCTCTTTCAGAATCGGCAAGATATAGTTTTTCTCTTCACTCTGCAAAGCAAAGTTCTCTATTCCTTTCGTATCGCAACAAGTATATTCGCTCAACGAAAAGTCCGAACAACCAATCGAAATACGAATATAACTAAACCCGAAACCACTATTATCAGAGAATGTTTCGGTCAGGAAATCATGGCGGTCCGTCGGCTGCATCTGTAAAAGATTAAAGCAGGTAGCTCCCGTTATGGCTGCCCCGAAACCATCCATTGTTTGGTATTGTTCTGTAGGATCCAGCGTGATAGAAGTAGGTGCTAGGTTATCCTTCGAGCTGAAATTAACCGCATCACGGGTTAAATCACGTGTCAGGCTGTTGGTCGTTGCATAAATCGTTACATCTCCGGTTGGAACAGGTACTACCGGTTTTTCTGCGTCGTCACTGTTGCTGCATGCAGCTAATATGGTGAAGCATCCTAAAAAAGTCAATGCTATATTTCTCATGTTTATCATAATCTTAAGTTTCTAATATATTAATAACCCGGATTCTGTTGAATCTTATCATTCGCATCAATTACTGACTGCGGGATAGGCAAGCGATAGGAGTTCTTATCGAAAGCATAAACCTGTGCCTTGCGTCCTGAATCTTTCGCATACACAGCATTCATCACTTCTTCTACCTTGTCCAAACGTACTAAATCAAACCACCGTTGTCCTTCAAAAGCCAGCTCCAACCGACGTTCTTTAAGCAAAGCGTCAATCATGGAATTCTTGTTTTCACGGATAGATGAAGGAAGTTTCCCCAAACCGGCACGTTTCCGTATTTCATCAATAATACCGGCAGCCGCTTCCAAATCAGGTGTATCCTGCATTATCAATGCCTCTGCCTTCAGCAACAACACATCAGCATAACGATATTTTATGATACTACTATTGGCCGAACGGCATTTATACATGAACGGATAATTATCCGACGGATAATAATTGCTC
This sequence comes from Bacteroides finegoldii DSM 17565, assembly GCF_000156195.1. Taxonomy (GTDB): domain Bacteria; phylum Bacteroidota; class Bacteroidia; order Bacteroidales; family Bacteroidaceae; genus Bacteroides; species Bacteroides finegoldii. The sequence continues at coordinate 58,773 of NZ_GG688319.1, forward strand.
CACGAACAGTCATAATAAACAACCGACTCTTTAAAACGAACCTCATCACCTTCTTTCTTGAAAGCATTAATCAAGTCACGTGACGGAGTTACCCATTTCGCCCATGTGAAGTTGGTATTCCAGTTCACCAAATCGCGTCCGAACATCCACGAACACCAATTGCCCGCTCCGGGAGTAAACTGTGCCTCAAGAATAGCTTCCTTTGTATTACGTACTTTCGCATCCGTATTAGCATCGTTCATGCCAAACAAATCGCTGAAGTCTTCTACCAAATCGAAGCCATCCGCTTTCACTTCATCACAATATTGGATTACCTTCGTATAGTCACGTAACGGCTTTTCTGCATAAATTTTAGCTAATAATGTACGTGCCACCGATTTGGTGAATAATGTCTTATTGCTCAGTGTATTGTCCGGTGCATACTTCACAGCATCCAATAAATCTTTCTCAATCTGTTGGTAAGCTTCAAGTTCCGTATTTTGCTCAGGAAAATACTGGGAATATACATCTTCAATATTATCCGAAGTAATATCATCCGCCACAGTTGTAATCACCGGAAAGTCTCCCCAAAGACGCACCATATCAAACATAATCATAGCACGGAATATCTCCGCTTCCGCTTTATACTGTGCCCGTTCGTCGGCAGTCAATGAATTATCTTTCACCAGGTCGATGTTGCAAATCAGCTTATTGGCACGGGCAATATCCTCCAAATACCGGTTCCAGTCACGCTCCAATACAGAATTCGATCCTTCAATAGAATTATTTTCAAACGGAACAACTTCCGCTCCCGTAGTACCTGCATAGGCATTGTCTGAATGAGAATCCGCAATCAGCAGCAAATCCACATACCAATGTTCCTGACGATCACGCATCTGATTGTAAAGCGTAGTCAGATGGCTTTCAACAGCTGCCTTATCCTTGAACACAATCTTCGTTCCGTTATCCGTTATTCCTTCTGTCACATCCGAATAGGTGTCTAATGGCTCATAATCCAGTGAACAGGAAGAAATCCCCAATAACAAACCGGACGTCAATCCACAAAATATAGTTCTTAGTTTCATAATCTTTCCTTTCATTAGAATTCAACATTAATACCAAACACGTATGATCTGCAATGCGGGTAAGTTCCCCAGTCGATACCCTGCACCGTACCGCTATTACCCCATTGGTTCACTTCCGGATCCATACCGGAGTAACTGGTCCACGTCAACAGGTTGGTAGCTGTAAAATAAGGTTGCAGACGGGTGATTCCCCATTTCTTCAAGAGTTTGCCTTTCACGTTGTATGACAAAGAGACGTCTTTCAACCGCAGATAACTGCCATCCTCCACGAAATAAGTAGAATTCAACAGTTTAAAATTGGCTTTCGGCACATCCGTTATCTGTCCGGGTATTCTCCAGCGTCCCAGCACGCGGGTCGACTGATTCTTACCATCATACATACCTTCCGTTTCGATACGTGAAGCGTTATAAACATCATTTCCGTACGAACCTTGTATAAAGATACTCAGATTAAAACCTTTCCAAGAGAATGTGTTGGTCATACCGTAAGTGAAATCCGGATTCGGGTCACCGATATAAGTACGGTCGGAAGATGAGATCTTACCATCATGATTCAAGTCACGATACATCAGCTCACCGGTTTCCGGGTCCACACCGTCGCTAATATAGCCATAGAAACCTCCCAAAGCACGCCCCGGCTCATTACGTACGACATAATCATTGACTACATCCGCTGTCTTCGCATCATAATACACTTTTTGCAGTTCCAGCTTCGTCAGTTTATTCCGGTTGAAAGAAATATTGAAATCCGTATCCCAAGTAAATGCTCCGCCACGGAAGTTCTTCGAACTGATAGAAAATTCAAAACCCTTGTTCACCATTTCACCTTCGTTTCTGGCTATCGAAGTGGCTGCGGCAGCACCGGCAGGCAGAGATACATTCATCAGCATATTCTTTGTTTTCTTATAGTAGTAGTCCGCATTGAACGTCAAACGTCCATTCAAGACTGTCAAATCCAAACCTATATTTGTCTGTGTGGTTGTCTCCCAAGTTAAATCGGATGTACGTAAGTTCGCCTGACTGATGGTCGGTACGGCATTGGCATAATCCGTCTTATCCCCTTCCTCACCTTTCTTAAACCATTCGATACGACCGATGTTATAACGTTGCAGATAAGCATAGTCTCCGATACCCGATTGGTTACCCGTTTGTCCCCAACCTCCACGCAGCTTCAAGTCATCAATCCAAGTCAGATCTTCCATAAACTTTTCTGAAGAGATACGCCAAGCGGCAGAAAATGATGGGAATACCCCCCAGCGATGGTCAGGATGCAGTTTAGAGGAACCATCAGCACGGATATTGGCAGTCAGCAGATACTTACTGTCGAAATTATAGGCTACACGTCCGAAGAATGACATGATACCCCATTGGGAAGCCCCTGTTCCGGTATTATCCCAAGAAATCTTATTGGCTGCATTCAAGGTCTGGATCTGGTCATCACGATAATGAGAACCGTTAATCCAACTGTTTGAATAGTCGGAATCCGTCCACGACGAACCGACCATGACTTCCAGTCCATGCTTTTTGAAGTTCTTATTATAAGTCAAGACATTATCAAATGTCAGGACCGTATTCATGTTCCGATTATCCGAAGCCTCTCCATATTGGTTGCGTCCCCAAGTAGTGGAAATAGGATCAAGGAAAGTAGTATTGACAGCATTACGGCGGTCAAGAGTAAGTGTCGATTTGAATTTCAACTCAGGAAGAATCGTCAGCAACACGTTACCGGAAGCCAATAAACGATTTTCTTTATCTTTATTGTTCTTTGCACGTGCCATATTCTCCAGTGGATTGGTGATATTGCCCACTCCATAAAAATTATTATAATATTGGTTCGGGTTCAAAGCGTCCCAAACCGGAGCATACGTCGGAGTATTGATAACCGCCAGAATAACACCTCCCCGATTCGCTCCTGTACCCATAGCGCCTCCTCCATTGCTTGTATAGTCGGAATAAGAGATATTAGCACTAACAGTCAACCATTTACGAACCTGATTTTCGAGATTCACACGGAAGTTATAACGTTTGTAGTAAGAGATATCCAACACACCTTGTTCATTCAGATATCCGGCAGAAAGATAGTATTTCATCTTCTCGTTGCCATTGGATACAGCAATCTGATAATTCTGGGTCTTCCCTGTCTGGTATGTCTCGTCAAACCAATCGGTGCGGTCGGGCAATCCGTCAGGCAGAGACACCAGTCCGATCTCGTCCTGCAATTCTTTGTACTGTGATGCATTCAAGGACTCCACTTTATCGGCCACTTTATTCAGTCCGAACTGGGCAGTCAGAGAAACTTTCGCATTTCCCGTCGCACCTGCTTTTGTCGTAATAAGAATCACACCGTTAGCGGCACGCGAACCGTATATAGATGCGGAAGAAGCATCTTTCAAGATCTGCATACTCTCAATATCATTCGGAGAAAGGAACTTGATATTGTCTACCGGCACTCCGTCTACTACATATAGCGGATCGTTACTTCCATTCATTGAAGTAGTACCACGCACACGGATAGACATCTCGCCTCCCGGCGTACCATTGGGCTGGATGACCGATACACCTGCCGCCTTACCCTGAATGGCCTGTCCGGCAGATACAATGGGACGCATATCCAGATCTTTGGTGGATACGGAAGAAATGGCTGTCGTCACATCTTTCCGTTTCACCGAGCCATAACCGATTACCACCACTTCATCGAGCACTTCATTATCTTCCTGAAGTGTGACCTTCATTTGACGGGTAGCCTTCATCTCCTGCGACTTATAGCCCACATAAGAGAATACCAGAATGGCATTTTGTTGAACATTTAATGAAAAGTTACCGTCCAGATCGGTAATCGCACCGTTAGTCGTTCCTTTTTCCTGTACACTAACACCGATAAGCGGTTCGTTCTGCGCATCCAGCACCTGACCGGAGGCAGTAATTTGTTGTGCGGATGCACTCAATGATAGAAACATTGCCAGAATAGCAAAGAGAATCTTGCGACTCCCCGAAAGGATTTTTCGCCTGTTCTTTTTCATGCGTACTAATTTTAAAGTTAATAATAAACGTCCGTCCGCAATGGAGTTCCTCTCATTGCTTCCGAAGCACAGGTCAAAATTATAAAGAAATGAGAACGAATTCATAAGGAGGGGACAATAAGTGGATACCATTAAAAGGCAAACAATTCATTTCCAAAAGCTTACTCTCTTTTCTTCAGTCTAAAAAAGTGGATAGTTTACAACCTTGATTAGCGGATTTTTCGTACTAAATCCTCAAAATCCTCTCTCGAGCCACGAGTTTTGTTCTTCACTTTTGCACGGTAATTATAGATTGTGTTCACCGAATAACGAAGGAACTCGGCGATCTGTGAACTGTCTTCAATGCCTAGACGTATCAAAGCGAAAATACGTAATTCGGTATTCAACAGTTCGTCTTTCTTCAATACAATCCGTTCATTATCCTGCAGCAGGTCATTAAACTTCTTCACGAAATCGGGGAACAGATGTAGAAAGGCTGTATCGAAGTTGGCATACAACTCTTCCAACTCTTCGTCAAGAGCATCCTGCGAACGGGTTATCTTTAAAAGTTCTGCTATCTGTCCGGCGGATACTTTCTTATTCACCATACGCCGATAAGCATCCAAACGGTTAATATAGGTGGAGCACAGCTTGATAAACCGCGCGATATATTCCTCCTTAATCTGATTGGACTCTGAAAGTTCTATGTTGGTGGAGGACAGGCAACTGTTCATCTGCCTCAACTCCTCATTCAGTCCGTTTAACTGCTCGTTAGCCTGTTGAAGATGGTTTCGTGCATCCGCAAGTTTCTTCATCTGACGATAGATATAGCCCAAAGCCACTATCAACAGTACCAGCAATGTAGTGATAAGCAACAGATATTGCTGGAGACGACCATTCTGCTTTTCAATCATTGCCTGATAAGTCTTGTCAATCAGTGAAAGTACATCAGCACTTTGCCAGCTACGCAAACGGGCATTGTAGAACTTGGTCGCATTCCATGAGAAACGCATATACTGATAGGCACGCTCCATATCTCCGTCCTCATAAAGAAGTTGGGCAAGCATCCACAGCGACGCATGATCTTTAATAGCCGAACGGATATCTGAAATAGCGGAGATGCAGAGATTCTTCTCCTCCCCTAGATGATCCCCACTGTACTTGTAGATGAGGGAACGATGATAAGTGGCCATCGCATATTGAGGTGTATACGGCTCCATCTCCGCCAATCGGAGGTCATTTATTTTCAAGGCTTCCTCATATTGATGTTGGTCACGAAGCAACGCTTCACGCATCAACAGACGTTCTTCCGATGCAGGCGGCAATATGGCGTACAAAGAATCCCTATATGCCTGCGAGATACTCCAATAATGTCCCGAAAGGGCTTTATCCTGTGTATAAACGCTCAATTCTCCATACACATGATCGAAACAAGTGTAATAATCCGGGATTAAGCGAGCGGCTACCTCCTGACGGTCTACCGACTCCAAAACGTCGATAGACTCTGTATACATCCCCGTCGAAGATAGTAGTAATGAGAGCTGCAGCTTGCTTTCTATCTTCCGGTCTGTATCATGCAGATACTCTGCAATCCGTATATTCTCATTCAAATAATGAATGGCGGAATCGCAGATAAAAGCTCTGTATTCTTTGTATATCTGATTATTCAAGTTGTAATGTTCCGCTGACTTGACCTCTATTCCATTTACCAATAACTTAAGATGTCCGATACGCAACTCACGTTGGGCAACGTATGTCTCATGCTCTTGAATCGTCCGGTCAAGCACGTTCAAGAGTGAATCTAAAGTCTTATCGGCCCAAGTATATAACGGCAAAGAAAGAAATACAAGGAATAACAGACTATTCTTTTTCATTGGAGTATCAAGCTTTAAAATACAAAAGTTAGTTATTCAGTTATTTTTCTTCTTCCACCATCCAGCGCTCCACATTCCGCTTTTCCGCACTGAACTCCACACCGACTTTTATCACTTGCCGACCCTCCGCCGCATAAGGAAGCGTATAGCCTTTCTCTTCAATCTGTTGCAGTGTCTGTCCGGCAGTTCCTTTCAACTTAAACTCGAATACATAAACAAACTTAGGAGTCTTTACAACAGCGTCTGCACGACCCCGTGAGCTATGGACCTCCGCTTGGGTGAACTGCCCCATCAGCTTGAATATTAAATATATGATGACTTGATAATGACGTTCAGTCTGGCTATTCAACTGATTCAAGTCACTGAACACACTAACTTGAGAAAACTTTGTGACACCGGTCAGAAACGCAAAACGGAGGTAACGGTCCGCACTCTTCAATACCCCGTAAAAAGCCTTTAAGGTAGAACGATAAGACTCAAGAAGAGGTTCATTCTGAATGGCCTGCAACAATGGCTTATCATACTCATCCACCAATACCACAACACCCTTGCCCGTCTGTTCGGAAGCACGACGGATGACATAAGCAAAACGTTCTTCCGAAGCACGGTCACGCTTTTCTTCTCCATACACCGCTTCCCATCGTTCTAAGTGCTGATTTAAAATAGCATCCAAATCCGCCGGAGTGGTGTACTTACGGGCATTCAAGTCAAGATGAAGCACTGGATGCTCTTCCCACTTCTTCTTCAACTCTTCCACAGCAAACCCCGTAAAAAGCTCACGTCTCCCCTTGAAGTAGGCTTCGAACGTAGATATCAACAGACTTTTTCCGAACCGGCGCGGACGACTTAAAAAGAAAGGCTTGCCAATGTTCGCTATAGTCCACATCAATGCCGTTTTGTCCACATACAGATACCCGTCATTGCGAATATCCTCGAAAGTCTGAATCCCGATGGGGAGTTTTCTACCCGTTACCAACATACTGCTTCTGTTTTTAGATTGTTATCACACACGTATCTGATCTGCTACAAAAATACGAATTATACAGACGAAAACAAGTAGCATCCCTCTTTTTTAATTAGAATCACTCTTCATCCGTTCCGCAAATACGCACACAAGCTACAGATCGTCAACGAGCGGCACAATAAAATGCATCTGATTGCCACGTCCCACTCTCTTGATAATCCCTTCGGCCGCAAAAGATTTGAGGTCGGCAAGCGCGGAGTTCTTCAAGCGACCTGTGAGTTCAGTATAAGTAGCCCTTGTGATGAACCCATGCTTCCGGATATGCTGCAATACAATTTGTTCCAGTTGCTCCCTGTTCCACTCTTTCGAAGTACGGAAACCGATACATCTCCTACGTTCCAAATCTCCCCTGATACCGGTACGGAAAGACTTGGATGCACGGAAATTCACTCCATCAAAGGAAACTGAATTTGAACGCAAGTCATTCTTGTTCTCCACCAGGCGGGACTTTACTTTGGCTGAAAAGAAACCGAATTCTCCCAATTCGACGCGGTATCCTTCACCCAGGTACTCCAACGTCTCGTTCTGCAACTCGGAAAGGATTCCTTCTATCATCCCCTCCTTGAAACCGGTTCTCTGGGCCACTGTCCGGATAAGACGCTCTGCCGTAATCGTTCCGCTATACACAATGTCGGCATACATTGTTTCCTTCTCACCCTCTTTCGTGGTAAGGGACGGTTTTTTCTTCAAATTGTAATAAGCCATAATTCTTTTCTTACTATGTTTAGGACTCTTCAGTGCAGAGAATAAGAATGTTCAGTGCAGAAAACAGTGCGGTTTTATGTAGCCGGGAAGTCGTCACCTTGCAAGGTGACCATCGGCACCTTACAAAGGGACAAAAGGCACTTTATAGGGTGACAAACGGCACCTTATAGAGTGACATCTCTTTAGAGAAAAGAATAAAATCTGTAAAGATACGAATTTAATCAGCGAAAAGCAAGACCGCCTACTAATTATTTGTAAATCAACGTGGACAAATATTCCTCTGCAAACATTTCATTGGACACCTCCAACAACTGTTCCGCCGTCAAAGCTTCTATGCGTTTAAAGACAAGCTCGGACGACTCGTATTTGTGATAATGCAAATAGGTTTTCGCCATTCCCAAAGCATTATTTTCAAAATTGTCCGAAGCCACTCCTATTTGCCCTATCAGTTGCTTCTTGGCCGCCGCCAACTGGGACGAAGTCATCTTCGTATCCCGCATCCGCTTCAACTCCTTATAAGTCAGTTTCAAACAGGTATCCATATCTTCAACATCAGTGCCGAAGTAGATACAGAAAGCTCCCGTATCGGTGTAAGAAGTCAGATTGGACTCGACATTATATACCAGTCCCCTACGTTCGCGCAGAGATACATTCAGCTTGCTGTTCATACCGGGACCGCCAAGAATATTGTTCAGCAAATAAAGCGCCGTACGCTTATCGTCATACGCATTGTATCCACGACTGCCAATCATCACATGAGCCTGATGCGTATCCTTAGCGACCATCAAATGCTCGGGAGCATAAAGCGGAGGAGGCACACGTCGGCTGTTTACCTCTCCGGCAGGGACATCCGACAGATACTTCTCCGCCAGACGGATTATTCTTCTGAAGTCATATTGCCCTTGAACGAAGAATACCATATTTCCCGGCTGATAGAACCGGCACGTAAACGAAAGGACATCTTCGGTGCGAAAGCTACGCAACAGTTCCGGCTTACCCAGGATGTTCCTCCCCAACGGGTGGTTACGGAAAATCATATCCTCGAAATCATCGAATATCAATTCCGACGGAGTGTCTTCGTATGATTGGATTTCATCAATGATAACCTCCGTTTCCTTCTCAATCTCGTGTTGGGGAAAAGTGGAATGAAACACAATATCCCCTAGCAATTCGAGCGCCCGTTCCAGATGTTCGGTCAGGAAAGCGGAATAGACTACCGTTTCTTCTTTATTGGTGTAGGCATTCAAGTCGCCGCCTACATTCTCCATCCGGTTAAGGATATGCCAGGCTTTCCGCTTCTCCGTCCCCTTAAAGATGAGATGCTCCACAAAATGAGCCATCCCCTGTTCGTGCTCCGCCTCGTCTCGTGTTCCGGCGTCGATGGCAAAACCACAATAAGCTACTTTCGAGAGAGTCGGTTCATGGATAATACGAAGACCATTCGGTAGTGTATATTCGTTATAATGCATTGTTTTCTACTTCCTTATTGAATTATGCCGCAAAAATACAATAAAACTTATTGCTGTTTATAGAAAATTGCAGATATTTGTGGACTATAACAGTAACAACGTATATGGAAAAGATAGGAATATTCTGTTCTGCCGCCGCAAACATTGACAAAATGTACTTTGAAAGTGCCCGCCAAATCGGTGAGTGGATGGGTAAAACAGGTAAAACGTTGATTTATGGAGGAGCCGATCTCGGACTTATGGAATGCGTAGCGCGTGCCGTGAAGGAAAACGGCGGTAAAGTAATCGGTGTAGTTCCTACCAAACTGGAAGAGAAAGGACGTGTCTGCACGTTCCTTGATGAAGTGATCCATACCCACAACCTTAGTGAGCGGAAAGATATCATGACAGAGAAATCGGATATCCTGGTAGCATTGCCGGGAGGCATAGGCACATTGGACGAGATATTCCATGTAATGGCTGCCGCTTCCATCGGATACCACCGGAAAAAAGTCATCTTCTACAACGAATACGGTTTCTATGACGAACTGTTGAAAACACTCAAGACATTAGAAGATAAAGGATTTGCCCGGCAGCCTTTTTCCACCTATTACGAAATAGCAAACACGCCGGAAGAATTAAAAGAAAAAATAAACTGATCATATGATAGACTCCATCAAACAACTATTGCAACAGGAAGCACAAGCCGTGCTCAACATCCCTGTAACAGACGCATACGAGAAAGCTATACAACTGATTGTAGAGCAAGTACATCAGAAAAACGGGAAACTGGTTACTTCCGGCATGGGAAAGGCCGGACAAATTGCGATGAACATTGCTACTACTTTCTGTTCCACCGGTATTCCGTCCGTTTTCCTGCACCCCAGCGAAGCGCAACACGGTGACTTGGGAATCTTGCAGAAGAACGACTTGCTTTTATTAATCTCCAATTCCGGCAAGACACGTGAGATTGTCGAACTGACCCGGTTGGCACATAACCTCGATCCGGACTTGAAGTTCATCGTAATCACCGGAAATCCGGACAGTCCGTTGGCACAAGAATCGGATGTCTGCCTGAGCACCGGAAAACCGGCTGAAGTCTGTACATTAGGAATGACTCCTACCACCTCGACAACCGCGATGACCGTCATCGGTGACATCTTAGTGGTACAGACCATGAAAAAGACCCAATTCACCATAGAAGAATATTCTAAACGCCACCACGGCGGTTACCTGGGAGAAAAATCAAGGTCACTATGCGAAAAGTAATCGGTATCGGAGAGACCATCCTCGATATCATCTTTCGAGGAGAACAGCCTTCCGCAGCCGTGCCGGGAGGCTCCGTGTTCAACGGCATCGTGTCCTTAGGAAGGATGGGAGTCAACGTCGGTTTCATCAGTGAGACCGGCAATGACCGTGTAGGGAATATCATCCTGCAATTCATGCGTGAAAACAACATCCCAACCAATCATGTGAATGTATTTCCCGATGGCAAATCACCTGTATCGCTCGCTTTCCTCAATGAGCAAAGTGACGCTGAATATATCTTTTACAAGGACTATCCGAAGCAACGTCTGGATGTACTGTTTCCCAAATTGGAGGAGGATGATATTGTCATGGTAGGTTCATACTATGCCTTGAATCCGGTATTGCGGGAGAAGATTCTCGAGTTATTGGATCAGGCGCGCGAGAAGAGAGCCATTATCTACTATGATCCTAACTTCCGTTCTTCACACAAGAATGAAGCGATGAAACTGGCCCCTACCATTATCGAGAATCTGGAATATGCAGATATTGTGCGCGGTTCTTTGGAGGACTTCCTCTACATGTATAATATGCAGGACGTAGACAAGATATACAAAGATAAGATAAAGTTCTACTGTCCCCGTTTTGTCTGCACCGCCGGTGGCGACAAAGTATCTTTGCGTACCAACCTGGTCAGCAAAGAATATCCGATAGAGCCGTTGGAAGCCGTCAGCACCATTGGAGCCGGTGATAACTTTAACGCAGGCCTGATCTACGGATTGCTTAAATATGATGTCCGTTACCGCGATTTGAACAACTTGAATGAAGAGATCTGGGATAAAATCATTCAGTGCGGAAAAGACTTTGCCGCTGAAGTTTGCCAAAGTTTCAGCAATTCGGTTTCGGTGGAGTTCGCACAAAAATATAAATAACAATTATTTCCTAATTTTATATAGGCATTTTTGAAAAAGATTCCATATCAAACCGGTATTTACTTTTACGGTTCGGTATAGAATTATAAATCTCAAACATGAGAATTAAATCACAAGCTAGTATTTATCAAATATTATATTTACCTTTATCCCAAATTCAACTTTAGCGATAAAATCTAATATAATCATGAGAAAGTTCATTTTACCTGTATTACTCTGCTTTATTTTTATCAATCCGGCTACAGCTAACGATGAAATCAAGTCATTACTAAAAACATTAGATAAAGCCCTAAAGTATAAATTAGATTATGCAGAACAAAAGCAAGAGCAAATAGATAGTCTTAAAATAGAACTGAAGTTACATCATAAAATACGTAAAAAAGTACAAATAGCCGAATTATTATGTTTCGCCTATTCTTCCTTTCAAAAAGATTCCGCTTTAACCTATGCTATTCATATGAATGAGTTAGCTCAAGAAAGTGGAGATAGAGAGCTTATCATAGAAGCCAAGCTAGACTATGCACGTATTCTATCTTCCATGGGATTTTTCAAAGAGGCATTGTCCATCGTCAATCCCATACAACATGAATTATTATCTCCCAAACTTAAAGTGGAATACTTCCTCGGGCAAGCCACTATCTACAATCACCAGAAGAATTTTGCTTCCAATGAAATAGAATCACGCAAGAATGATTTGATAGAACAAACTTATCGCGACTCCTTACTCCAATGCGCAGAAGTCCCTTCCAATATACGAGCTTTCACAATTGCTCCTATCCTGCTACACAAAAAGAAATATAATGATGCCATCCATATGCTTGACAGTGCTTATTTAAGCTATCCCCAATATTCGCGGAATGCCGGTATATTAGCTTATTCATTAGCCTCCGCTTATCAAGGCAAAGGTGACTCTAAGAATGCGGTCAGGTATTTTACCATATCCGCCATATCTGATGTAATAAACGGAACTAGAGAAAACCGTTCTTTGCGAATATTGGCAAAACTTATTTTTGAAAGTGGAGATATAGATCGGGCATACGCATACATGAAAAATGCAATGGAAGATGCGATTTTATGTAATGCAAGAATTAATACTATCGAAGCCTCGGATATGTATCTCTTCATTGACAAAGCTTTTCAAGAGAAAGAAAAACGCAAATTTGTTATTATCAGTAGCCTACTCAGTTCGCTGTGCCTTGTTTGTATCCTATTATTTATACTTTTCACCCAACTAAAGAAGCAAAAGAAAAAAGTGGAACAAGCCAATAAAAGCCTGTCATATCATTTGGATGAAATACAAAACATAAACTCTGCACTGGCTGATAGCAGTAAAATTAAGGAAGAATATGTGGGATTATATATGGAGCAATACACCAACTATATCACTCAGATAGATAGTTTCAAAAAAAGAGCCCTTAAAATAGCAAAGAGTGAAGATATCAATAAAGTGGTTTCTTTCCTCAAGTCTTCGCTAAATACAGAAGGAGACTTGGCAGAGTTTTATAATAATTTCGACAAAGCAATCCTCAACTTATTCCCAAACTTCGTAGCAGACTTCAATGCGCTCTTATCACCCGAAAATGCCATAATACCCGGTACAGGCAAACTGCTGACTCCTGAACTGAGAATCTTTGCACTAATTCGGTTAGGAATCACGGACAGTGTAAAAATAGCCCATTTCTTGCAATATTCGCTGTCTACCATTTACAATTACCGCTCGAAAATGAGAAGCAAAGCTATTGGCGACCGTAACTCTTTCGAAGAAAGAGTGGGACGTATCGGGCAATAAAAGCTACTCTCACCATAACAAAAAACACCCACTGTAATAAGCTGTTTTCTCTCATTGCAGTGGGAATAATACTTTCTCATATTGGTGCTAAAAAAGCCCTTTGCACACATCTGCCTACATCAAGGATTGACTTTGACAATCTGCTCCCATTTCAGTTTCGTCGGATAGCCCCAATCCGGTTTAGTAGGATCACAGAAATCGCCAACAGACGCCATTCGGGCATAAAGTAATTTAGTAAGCTCTTCACGTTTCTTACTATACTTAGGATTATCATAAAGATTATTCATTTCCATTGGGTCGGCCTTAAGGTCGAAAAGCTGCGGATGACGCTGACCGTCTACATTATAGAGTATAAGTTTGAAACCATCCTTCTTGATAGCTCGTTGAAGGTTAATATATGTCAGCAATATGTCCTTACGCTTTTTCACTTTTGGGTTCTGTATGGTTTGCGCTAATGAAATACCCTTAACAGTAGTCGGTGCCTTTATATTCGAAAGATCACAGAGAGTGGGGTAAAGGTCATAAAGATAACAGTAGGCATCGCTTGTAACATTTTGCGGGATATTAGGTCCGCATATTACCAAAGGCACTCTCACCGCCGCTTCATATAAGTTCTGTTTGCCCAATAGGCCGTGTTCTCCGACACAAAGGCCGTTGTCCGCAGCAAATACGATGATGGTGTTATCGGCCTTGCCGCTTTTTTCAAGCATATCAAGGATACGCCCTATCTGAACATCTACCTCGTTCACCATACTATAATAGTTAGCCCTTTCAGCAAGCACCTGTTCCGGTACACGCGGAGTAGGCAACAGTTTTTCATCACGTTCATTAAGGTCTCCATTATCAAACGGATGCTGTGTGACAAAATTCTTTGGCATCGTAATTTCCTTGCTGCCGTATTTGCGTCCGTAATCAGGTAATACGTTACGCGGATCATGCGGCGAAGTAAATGCGACATACATCAGAAACGGATTATCGTTCGATGCATTTGTTTCAATGAACTTGATGGCGGCATCGGCATACAACTCAGACGAGAAAGTATTGAGTGATGCGTTTACCCATTGCCCATTTTTGTATTTCCCTGTCGGATCGTACTCATGCAGATAAGGGCATCGGTGTCCCTTTTCTTCCTTTTCATTTCCATAGGGATGCATTCCTCCGAAAAAAAATGTTCGCACCCGTAGAGAACGAACGGTTGAATGCAGCTTTGTCACTGTGCCATTTGCCGGTTCCGAAGGTTGTATAGTCGTTCTCACGGAACAGTTCGGGAAATGTTTTCTCATTCTTGGGGATGATTTGTCCGTTGCGGTGTACGTCCATCAAACCGCGTCCGGTAAGGAGCATCGCACGACTGGGCTGCGAGATGGCGCCATTGAGCCCGCCCATTACGTGAGTTTGGGTGAATGACATACCCTGATTGACAAGCCTATCCATATTCGGAGTCTGAATTTCATTATTACCCCAGGCATGGATAGTGCTGAATGTCTGGTCATCCGTTAGCAATACAAGTACATTGGGGCGTTTCAGGCTATTTTCTTTATTGTCTTTTTCCGAATTTGCCCCGAATACAGAAGAGCCTCCAAAAGGTATGTTCAACATTGCCGGAAGGCATAAGAACAGAGTCTTGTTTTTCATTTTGAAATTCATCATACTAGTTTTATTTTATGATTTAAGTTTCTACTTAGACGGTGCCTGGCAAGGGACTGCCCCCCAAGCACGATAATGCCCAGTCATTGCATTGTTCAATTTCCGAAACATATCCCCTTGCAAAGGTAACGGAGTAGTTTCCAAAGAGTCCTCTTCCAAATTGAACATCTGCGCCTTTTCAAAGGGAAGATTCTGTAATAGTTTGTACTCATTATACCTCACTGCACTCTGTGACTTGCCACCAAACTGCGCGCCACCTTCATTTCGGAGCCAGAAGACAAAGCGGTCTTCTGTGTTCTGGGTCTTTCCCTTAATGGCATCCAGTACGGAAATACCGTCTATCTCATGCTTGACCGGTACATTCACAAAGTCACATATAGTGGGCATAAGGTCCATCATCACCACGAAGTGATTGTCACGTCGGCCGCCTTCGAAAACTCCCGGCATATTCAATGCGCAAGCGACATGAATACCACCCTCAAACATATCGCCTTTGGCACCCCGGGTAGGACCATTGTTCGCCATACTTCCCCGGTCTCCTCCATTGTCAGAAGCAAATATCACCAACGTATTATTCAATTGACCACTTTCCTCAAGAGATTGTATCACCTTACCTATATTATAATCCAAATGTTCAATCAGGGCTATCAATCTTGCACGCTTGACGGGCAGAGACTTGTCTCTCTCTTGCACCTTGTTCACCCATTCTACCGGAGGTTGCAAAGGAGAATGGGGAGCATTGTAAGCAAGATAAAGAAAAAAGGGATTCTTCTCTTTTGCTTCTTTCTTGATATAATCCACACTCCATGAAGTAAATAATTCGGTAGCATGGCCTTTAGGATCGATTTCCTTGTCATTCAGATACATATAATTTCCTCCCTGTCGCCGATGCGTGTAATAATCATCCATCATATCCGCAAGAAAGCCATGAAAATGATCAAACCCTCTTTCATTAGGAAGATTCGGACTCTCCCAACCCAAATGCCACTTACCAATCAGCGCGGTTCTATAACCACCATTCTTGAGTACCTCGGGCATAGTGACGGCAGACGGACCGAAATAACCCCAATTTTGGTCGATGGAGGGACGTATGACTCCGGGCACTCCTACCATAGCCGGGAAACACCCGGTCAACAGTGCGGCACGCGAAGGAGAAGATACCGATGAATTGGCATAAAAATTATCCAAACGCACTCCCGTTTCAAAGATGCGATCAATATTGGGAGTACTCAAATCTTTGGCATATTGGCAGGACAAATCGCCCAATCCAAGATCATCTACAAGAATCAGCAAGACATTAGGAATCGCTTTATCAACCGTATTCGAAGCCAAAGCCGCACCGGAAGCCATAGCAGCTCCCAATGCCAACAAGGCTGTTTTTTCTATCTTCATAGTTACTATATATGTTAAGTGTTATTTTTTATTCGTGCGCTGTACTTTTCGAGCAAACTGATCAGGAACTTCCGAATAGACGGACTCAGCCCAGCGGGTAATCTCTTTATCCAGTCTTTCAACCAATTCAGGTTCTTGCTTGCTCAAATTGTTTTTCTCGTACGGGTCATTGTTCAAATCAAACAAATGCAGCGTAATGCCCCCCTTTTGATTGTAACGAACCAGTTTCCATTTACCGTCTCTCACTGATATAGTCTTATTACCATTACCCCAAAATAAAAGCCTTGGAGCAAGATTTTCTCCTTTGAACAAAGGCACCAGAGAGGTTCCATCCAGTTTCTTCTTTGAATCGTCATAATGAATGTCAGCCATATCCAGCATAGTTGGAAAAAGGTCGAAACTCATCACTGTTTGTTCGCATGTTGTACCCTCTTTAATAGTACCGGGCATATAACAAATGCCAGGAACACGATGACCTCCTTCCCATGGACTTCCTTTAGCACCTTTATATCCTCCAGCAGAACCTCCATTATTTATCACCGGACCATTGTCGGAGAAAAAGACAACGAAAGTATTCTCATCCAGTTTATATTTCTTCAGTGTCTCCAGAATCCTCCCTACACTCCAGTCTAGTTCCTCTACCATGTCTTTATAGATTTCCTTATTCGATCTATCAGAGTTTTTATCCCCTTCCGGAGTGGCCTCTGTACGAACCGCTTTCTCATCAGGTCCCTGCATGGGAGAATGAGGAGCCGCATGTGCTATATACAGACAAAACGGCTTATCTTTATTTTCCTTAATATAATCTTCGGAGAGCGTTGTTAGCAAGGTTGTTGTGTATCCCGACATATCTTTCATCTCCAATCCATCCCACCAATCCATATCACCATAACGGTTGCGGTGGCTCTGATAGTCGACATTTCCGGATTTAAAACCTACAAATTTCTGAAAGCCAAAGTTCATCGGATGATGTTTCTGCAAGTATCCTAAATGCCATTTACCAATCAAAGCTGTCCGGTATCCATTATCTCCCAAGATTTTTGCAAAAGTTATTTCTTCCGACGGAAGTCCTACCTCCTTATCTTTATCATCTCGGGGTACCAAAAGAACTTTCTCCAAGCCAGCTCTCTGTTGATAACGCCCAGTTAAAAGCCCACAACGTGTCGGGCTACTGACTGAACCATTCGAATGGAAATCTGTGAACATCATCCCTTCCCGGGCTATTTGATCAATATTCGGAGTCTTTATATACTCATTGCCGTATATGCCCACATCACCATACCCCATATCATCTGCAACGATAATGACAAAGTTCGGTTGTTTTTGGGCCATCATTTCAACGGGAGAAAATGCTGCTAAAGCACAAGTAGCGGCTACGAAATGTCTCGAGTAATTCTTCATAATTTTATGCGAATTTGGTTGTTGAAAGGAAAACAAAAACTTTTATTTCATGCAAATATACGAAATGCTCATACCATTGAAACCTCCTAGATTTTATTTTGATGAAAATATAAGTATCTTAAAAGGTATCATGTTAATAATCAGCAATATAAAATATAATTAAATAGCAATTATGTAGCTACAAAAAGGAAAAGAAAAAAGCACTACCATCTTATATTCAGTATATCCATCAGCATTAAACTATTCACATAGTCATTACATTTTATCATCAAATATTTCAGATAACATGCTACTAATAAGCAATTTAAATATTATCTCTTTTACAATTTCTCCCTTTAGCTTTTACATACCATAGGAGATATACATATTGATTGTATTTTTGTGGCATAACTAATTTACTACTATATGAGAAATATGATTTCTATCCGCATTCTCTTTTTAACTATTGTATTTTCCATATTTGAAGTTTCTTCATATACAGGTGGAAATACATACGCACAGAATGCCCGAACATTTGCAACAGGAACCGTTGTTGACGAGCAAGGACAACCCATACCAGGTGTGAATGTCCTTTGCCAAAACTCCAATTATGGAACAACCACTACTATCGATGGAACTTTCAAGATTCAAACAAAAGGTAAGAATCCAGTTCTTGAATTTTCGTTCATCGGGTTTCAGAAACAGGAAATCACAATCAAAGATCCCCAAAAACTGATTAAAGTAGTCATGATTGAAGACGGCTATATGTTGGATGAAACCGTAGTCATTGGCTATGGAACGCAGACAAAAAGAACAATAACGTCTGCCATGACCTCCATCAAATCCGAAGAATTATCTGGATATGTGGGTTCTTCCATCGAACAGACTATCTCAGGTTTAGTGCCCGGAGTTCGTATACAGACTTCTGATGCAACTCCCGGTGGTGATATTAATGTAGAAGTTCGTGGTATCGGTACCGTTACTGCTGGCTCGCAACCTTTATACATTGTCGACGGAATACCGATGGAAGGCGGCCTGTCAGCAGTCAATCCTGATGACGTAGCCAACATTCAGATTCTGAAAGATGCCGCTTCAACCGCCGTATATGGCTCGCGCGGTGCTAATGGTGTAATACTTATCACGACCAAACGCGGTGAAAGTGCCAAACCGACAGTAACCATCAATGCCGCAACTACCATAGCACAAATACAACATAAATTTGAATTGATGAACACAGCCCAATTGCTGGAATATTATAAAGATAAGAATCTGAATGAAAGATTTCGCTACACAACAAACCAAAATCAGGACTATTTCCCTTTCGACGAGAATCTCAACACTGACTGGCAAGATACCATCTTCCAGAATGCCATTCAGCAGAAATACAATCTGTCTATCTCGGGAGGAGGTAAAAATATGCGTTACCGAATTTCCGGCGAATACTTCGATCAGGAAGGTATTCTGATATGTACTGGAATGAAAAGATTCGCTTTCCGTTCCAACTTCGACATTGAATTAAATAAATGGGCCAAAGTAACTGTCAACTTTGCTCCTACGTTTATCAATCAGAAGAGGACCCGAGAAGGCGGAGAAGGCTCAAACAGTGTAATCCGAACCGCAATTTCCATGTATCCCTTTTTCCCGGTCAAACTCCCGAATGGAGAATATTTCTCCACATTAGAGTACAACCTGGCACCAACTAATGCAACCGATTCAAGAGATCCCGAAACTGGCGCATTCCCCACTCTTACCGATTCGCCATTGGCTGACAATCAAGACAACCCAGTCAGAATCGCTCACGAATACAAAAACGAAACGAATCAGAATCGTATTGTTGGTGGTCTTAACTTCGAATTAAAGTTGGCCAAAGGATTAACGTTCAAACCATCATTGGCTATTGATATCATGTCATCCGAAAACTCAATATGGTATCCGGCTTCCATTGGCAAAAACCGTACTGACTCTGAAGCTTCCACCACAATGACCCGCAAGCTCATGTGGATTAACGAAAACATACTGACCTATCAGAAAGAATTCGGAGACCATAACATCAGTGCCGTAGGAGGTATGACTATACAAAGCAACCAGCTCAACAAACTCTACACATCCGCCTATCATTTTGCTACAGAATCTCTTCCTTCCATCAACGGAGGTGTAGTCAACGGAGGATCTTATGATAAGACTGAAGACCGTATGCTATCCTACATAGCCCGACTGACCTATGATTACAAAAGAAAATATATGATTCAAGGAATATTCCGTGCAGATGGTTCAAGCCGCTTCGGAAAAAACAACAAATATGGTTATTTCCCCTCCATTTCCGCAGGATGGGCCATGACGGAAGAAAAATTCATGAAGCCACTCAAGCAAGTACTTAGTGAACTGAAATTACGAGGTAGTTTTGGTTTATCTGGTAACAATGCTATCGGAGACTATAACTATGAAACCAAAATGTCACAGCAATCGTATATAGTCGATGGTTCTGTCGTAAGTGGTTGGGCTCCGTCAAACATTGCGAATCCAGACTTGAAATGGGAAGTGTCTAAACAGACAAATTTAGGTGTAGACATAGGACTTTTCCACAACCGAATATTCATGCAACTTGATTTGTACAAGTCTATCACTTCCGATATGCTTCTGAATACAATCGTTCCAAGCACTTTAGGAGTTTCACGCATGTTACAAAACGTCGGTTCCGTTGAAAACAAAGGTATCGAGTTCAATATTGTATCCCGCAACCTGACCGGCAAATTCAAATGGACAACTACGTTCAACATCTCTGCCAACCGGAACAAAGTATTAGCACTAGGACTCGATTCTGAAGCCATCATCGATGGAGTAGCAGAATCAAACATTACTAAAGTAGGCTATCCGATAGGTATGTTCTACGGAAATGTATTTGGCGGCATTTACCAGTCAATGGAAGAAATTCAAGCATTGCGGAATGACCCTTATTCAGGACTAGCTTTCGACCCGAACGTTCGGCCGGGAGACTGCAAATGGTACGACCTTAACGGTGACGGACTTTATGATGACAATGACCGTACTATTATAGGAAATCCTTATCCGCGTTTCAATGCCGGTATGGTCAACACATTCTCATACAGAAACTTTTCATTTAGTTTTCAGTTGAACGGACAATACGGAAATCAGATTTACAACTATACATTACGTGAGACACTGCGCGGAAACAACAATGGCAACCTTTCCATTAAAGTAGCAGATAGATGGCGTTCGCCCGAATCGCCGGGTAACGGCTTAGCAGACCGTACTTACACCTCCAATGATGTACATCCAACTACGGAAATGAGTAAATTTACCAACCGATATCTCGAAGACGGTTCTTATCTGTCCATCCGTAACATCCAGCTTTCATACACATTCGACAAGAAAACGCTCCGAAAGACCTTTCTGAATGGATTAGTACTAAGTTTCAATATTGACAACTTGCATACTTTCACTAAATATACCGGTATGAACCCCGAAGCCAACACATTCCGTTCAGCTACCGCACCAGGCATCGACCGTACCGGATATCCTTTATCTAGAAATTTCACTATAGGGCTGAAAGCTACATTATAAATCTAAAGTATGAAAAAGAATATGAAGAATATATTTACAGTGGCATTGATCGCTACCTGCATGTCCGGTTGCACCGGTTTTCTAGATATTGAACCGGAAACCACTTTAACGGGTAAAAATTTCTATAAGTCGCCCGATGATATACGTTCGGCATTGTACTCAACTTACTCTTCATTAAGAGATAACGGACTGTATTCGGCCAGCATCTATCTTTTCGGTGATGTGCGTTCGGATGTAGCATTTCCAAATCAGACTAATTACTATGCCAATACTTTCCGACATGAAATTGAAAAATTTACCATATCTGCCAACAATAGTGGAAATCAAAACTATTGGGCTCATCACTACAAAGGAATCATAAGAGCCAACACGGTCATCGAAAAAGGAAAAGAACTTTTCGGGAATGATGAAGCCGTTCAGAAGTACATTGCAGAAGCCGAAGTACTACGTGCCCTTTTCTATTTCAACTTAGTTCGCGCTTACGGCGGAGTACCCATCATTATGGATATCCCGCAAGAATACACCGATTCCAGAGGCCATCTGCGTGCATCGACAGAAGAGGTCTATATACGGATTCTCACCGATTTGACCACCGCCATCGAATCTAACAATCTTTATCGCTCAACAAATAACGGAGAAAAAACTCCAACAGGAAGAGTTAACAAATATGCGGCAGAAGCTTTACTGGGAAAAGTACTTCTATCCATGCCGAACGACATCACAGAAGCTGCTTATCCCAACGTAGAAGCATGGAAAGATATATCTGCCAATCCAAACATTACCGTATTTTATCCGGAAACGACCACTACGCAATACGAAGCCGCCAAATATTATCTAGAAGATGTGATAAACAATGGAGGATACGAATTGTACCCGAATTTCAGTGAATTATTCAAGCCCACAAACAAACATTCAAGCGAATCTATATGGGAAGTGGAATACAAAACAGGGCAGGTAGAAGGATTGGGCAGCCCGTTCTACACTCTTTTCTCACCCGCATCTTATGCACCCCGCAATAAAGCCAACTCAAACGGATATATTCCATCTCCCATTTCGAATCAAGGAAACGGTGCATGCGCACCGACCGGATATTTTATGGACATGGCAAAGAAATGGGATTCCATGTATCCCGATTATCAATATGAAGTACGCAAATTCGATGATGTTGTCTACACCGATACACGTATCAGCAACGGTAACATCAAATTAGACACAGATGGTATTTCTTATCTTCCGGTTAATGAGAACAAAGATTATACACAAAACGTCGCATATCCTTACGACCCTTATACTGGTACCTCTTTCCGGACTTCTGTCAAAGGCTTTAGTGCAGACGACCAGTGGATGTGCGGCAAATACATGGGTTCATCAGAATATAAAGTAAATGATTCTGATGACAACTGGTATATCCTCCGTTTTGCGGACGTACTGCTGTTATTGGCAGAAGCGGAAGCACATATAAATGACGGAGTTCTGTCACAAAGCATTTTGAACAATACAATTAACCTTGTACGGGAAAGAGCCGGTATTGTTCCGTACCTTGCATCTGGAGACTCTAATAAAGAATGGGTTCTAGATACTCCAGAAAAAGTTTATCAGGCAATCTATGACGAACGGACACTGGAGTTGGCTTTCGAAGGCCACCGCTGGTTTGACCTCGTTCGTTCAGGAAAAGCTGTAGAAGTGATGAACCAACACTTCACAGATTTCTATAATGCCTATACTTCCAACAGTTCTCCTAATATGAACAACTACTATATGAAGAGCGAAAAATTTGAGATTGACCAATACTGTACCTTATTCCCAATTCCGTCACAGGAGATACGTTCCAATCCTAAACTGACACAGAATTATGGTGCAAGATAACAAATGTTATATAAACGAAAGGAAACATGATTATGAATAAGATTATCATATTACTATCCATACTGTTTATTTCAGGTTTGTTCTGTTCCTGCGAACACCCTGGAATGGAATATGTTATACAAGAAAAAGGGTTGAACGTACAAGAATCGACCATTTATGTAGATGGATTCCTTGCTAAAGGTACCCCTGCTTTTGCTGGTGATGAAAATGAACCGGGTGACCGCTTAGGGATTCCGTTCGTCAATGGGTTTGGGCGCAAACTATTCGTCAAGTTTATTGATCGGTCATCCGAAACCGGATTGAAAATAGAGGACGGAGAGGTACAACTCTCCTTTCAGGGAGACAAACAATATGCTTATTTCCCGATAAGCGGAACCCCAACGCAGGATGGATCGGTACCTATTTCGTTTGACATTTTTGAAAACGGAAAAAAAATTGGCACCACCATCACTAAAACAATTCCAATTTGGGCTGAGGGCACTCAACGTCCTCCACGCGAACTTATTCCTACTAGTGAAAAACCTTTTGTTCTTCTCGGTGGAGAAATTAACTGGGTAAACCAATCTACTCCAACAACCGGAGCACAAAACGAACAAATATTTTGGTATGCCCGAATGTCCAGTCCCTCCACAGAAATCAAAATTTCAGGACTTACATACAACTGCGTGGCTAATCTACGCTACAATTCCATAATGATTGCCAATAATGCCATTCGTCCCGGTTTTACCGAAGATAATGGCGTAAAAACACTTATCTTATTTACTCCCACACCAGAAAATATAGAACAATACCCCGAAGCTTTTACATTAAAAGACGGTACTCTAAGTCACGTTTGGGGAGAAAATGATATATTCTTTCATGGAACAAACTCAAAACCAATATCTGTAGGCATGTGGGACGAAAACACACCTGATATACTCTATGGCGGAAACCGCACACGTCCCATGTCATCCGCATCTTGGACTATCAGTGCTTCAACCCCCAAATCTTATATCGAAAAACCAGGTAACTATAAAATATACATCAAGTATACAAATACAGATGCCGGTAATGACATCATACAGTATTTTCCCAAACATCCTGTCACAGGAGAAACAGGATGGGTACCTTTTGAATTTACAATTACAGAAAATCCTGTATCCGGATTTATAGTCAACCCTAACCTTACTACCGATACTCCTGACGTACCGACTTTCAATGAAGATTGGGAACCTACAGAAAGCGATCCCGTAAAAGCAATACGAGGCGAATTAATACAGAAAAGTAACCAGCAGACGAAAATACTGACCAAAGGGGAAGTACTTGGAGGTAATACTGCTATGCGCATTTGGTTTGCAACATACAAGCCGGAAGGGGCTACAACACCAACAGGTTATAACTTCAAAGCACATGATGATAACAAAAACAATTGGTTCAGAGGTTTCTACACACCAGATGTTGTAAAGGTTGCCGGTGATAAGTCCAAAATTGGAGCTGGAACAGCCAATAAAAAAAGTAATGAGATCGTTCATTTCTTTGAAGATTCAAAACTAAATGAAAAGTATTTCATATCGTATGTCGATTTCAATGCGGATGCAGGTACCTTGTTG
The DNA here is from genome assembly GCF_000156195.1 of Bacteroides finegoldii DSM 17565. Taxonomy (GTDB): domain Bacteria; phylum Bacteroidota; class Bacteroidia; order Bacteroidales; family Bacteroidaceae; genus Bacteroides; species Bacteroides finegoldii. Next base: position 83,309 of record NZ_GG688319.1, read on the forward strand.
AATAAAGCGGGAACATTCACTTTCATATTCGAGTCACTGCCTAATTCGGGTACGGCATACCCAAAATTTGAAAAAGGATTCACTTGTCCTATAAATGTTATAGTACAAGAATAAATAACAAACGTGGGTTTGATGATTTTTCACATTGTACCATTCTGAAAGTTCATTGAACTCACGTTGACCAATTGAAAAGAAAATAAAATTCACAAAAGATTTAATCAAAAGTGATGAACAAACTAATAACAGTCTCATCTATACTCCTTGCGGCAACTGCCGTAAAGGCACAATCGCCCAATGTGATATTCATATTAGCAGACGATTTAGGCTATGGAGACATTTCAGCATTCAATCCGGAATCCAAAATCCACACTCCGAACATTGATAACCTGACACACTCCGGAATTTCCTTTACGGATGCCCATTCATCTTCCGCGCTCTCCACTCCTTCACGCTATTCCATTATCACTGGAAGGTATCCTTGGAGAACAACTATGAAAAGTGGAGTATTGAACGGATTCTCTCCAGCTATGATTACTCCCGACCGCCGTACAATCGCCCAAATGTTTTCTGAAAACGGCTACAACACTGCTTGTATAGGAAAATGGCATCTTGGCTGGGATTGGGCATATCCTCAAAATGCCAAAAACAAACAGGATGTGGATTTCTCACTCCCTATCAAGAATGGTCCTACGGATAGAGGATTCGATTATTTTTACGGTATACCTGCTTCACTCGGAACAGCTCCACACGTTTATGTAGAAAACGATAAAGTGACAGCTCTTCCCAATCGCACCATTGGCCCACAAAAGGGGATCAAACTGATACGTAATGGAGTCGCAGGTGCCGATTTTGAGCCACAAGACTGCCTACCCAATATTATACGTCATGGCATAGACTACATTAATAAACAGCGTGACAGTAAAAAGCCGTTCTTCCTATATCTTCCTATCACAGCACCGCATACTCCCGTATTGCCGGCAGAGAAATATCAAGGTCAGACAATCATAGGAGATTATGGAGATTTCGTGGTCATGATAGACGACATGGTACAGCAAATCGTAAAAACACTGAAGAAAAACAACCAATTAGAGAACACCATCATTATTTTCACTTCAGATAATGGATGCGCTCCATACATAGGTGTAGAAGAAATGGAAAATAAAGGGCATCACCCAAGTTACATCTACAGAGGTTATAAAAACGACATTTATGAAGGTGGACACCGTATTCCACTCATCGTTTCCTGGCAAGGAAAATATACGAACGAAACCAACGGTTCATTGGTATCACTCACCGACTTCTATGCCACCTTTGCCCAAATGGTGAACTACCAATTGAAAGATGAAGAAGCGGTGGACAGTTATAGTATATGGCCTATACTAAGCAAAAAGGGAAATTCTGCCCGAAAAGATCTTATCTATGAATCGGGAAAAGGCTATCTATCTCTACGTACGCTTCAGCTAAAATTAGTATTCCACAGTGGTTCAGGAGGATGGGGATACCCTAATAAACCTGCTGATCTAGCCAAACTGCCCAGCATGCAACTCTTTAACCTTAAAGAAGACCCTTCGGAGAAGAAGAATATCATCAGTAACAAACGCTACAAAAAAGATGTGGATAAAATGACACAGATGATCAAAAAGTATGTGGAAGAAGGACGTTCTACCCCAGGAAAGAGGAGTGCGAATGATACTGGTAATAGCTGGAAGCAAATCGAAATATTCATGCAATAAACAAAACCTAGAAGTTAGAATATAAACATCTAAAGCTATCAACAAATGAAAGTCATTAATAGCTTCTTATGGGAATGTCTCGCTATAATTCCTTCCGTTTTGATGGCCCAAACAGCTAACAAACAGCCTAATATTGTGCTGATCTTAGCCGATGATATGGGACGTGAATGTTTAGGATGTTATGGCAGTACCTATCAAACACCAAACCTTGACAAACTTTCAGAAATAGGAGTGAGATTCGACAACTGTTTCTCCCAACCCTTAAGCACACCATCACGCGTACAACTAATGACAGGTAAATACAATAATAAAAATTACTCCTGCTTTGGACACTTAAACCAAAAGGAGAAAACTTTTGCCCATTTAGCAAAGGACGCCGGATATACCACTATGATAGCTGGCAAATGGCAATTAGGCAGAAACAGAAATCTGCCTAATCATTTTGGTTTCGATCACTATTGCCTTTGGCAATTAAGCTATGACAGGATGATAAAAGAAAGATACGCCGCTCCACTAATAGAACAAGATGGAAATATAAAGCTTTACTCAAACAATGAATATGGACCGGATATATTCACTCAATACGTGATTGATTTTATTGAAGAGAACAAAACTAAGCCCTTTTTCATATATTATCCTATGGTATTAGTGCATGATCCCTTTTACCCCACTCCTCAAAGTGATGCATGGAAAGATCCCTCCATGCGTGAAGTACGCAATACCGCCAATTTCGCAAAAATGGTAGAACATGTGGATAAAAACATAAACATGATATTCAACAAGTTAGAAAATTCAAACTTATTGAACAATACCATTATCATTTTTATTGGAGATAACGGAACAAACCGTAACATAAGAACAACCATGAAAGATGGAACAATAGTAAGGGGTGGAAAGGGGCTAACAATCGATACCGGAGTACGTGTACCTATGATAGTTTATTGGGGAAAAAATAACAATACAAAGCATGAATGTGCAGATATGATAGATTTCACCGATTTTATGCCTACTTTTGCAGAAGCTATGAATATTAAAGTACCTAAACAATGGGATATAGATGGAGAAAGCTTTTTACCTCAAATAAGGGGAGAAAAAGGCAAGTCTCGCGAATGGGTATTCTGTCATTATGATTCAAGATTTAACGCGTCCGCAAGTAAAAATGCAAAACAATTCTTTAGAGACATGCGATATAAGCTCTATTCAGATGGTAATTTTTACGATACAATAAAGGATCCTAAAGAAACGAATCCTATTGCAAAGGGTAAAGGAAATGCCGAAGCTGAAAAATCAAGAAGAAAACTAGAAAGACGCTTTGCAAATATACCAGCTTGGAAAGTAGGAGATCCTGCAATACCCATGTGCATACTACCAGAATTTCCTTTATTACAAACCCCTAAAAACATAAGTCTAGAGCAAATATTACACTCATATTAAAAAAAACATGCATAAACTAATCACCCTTTCATCCGCATTACTTGCGACAGCAGCCGTAAGAGCACAATCCCCCAATGTAATATTTATATTGGCGGACGATTTAGGATATGGAGACATCTCAGCATTCAATCCAGAATCTAAGATTCCTACTCCTAACATTGATAATCTAACTCAAGATGGGATTACTTTTACAGATGCCCACTCCTCTTCCGCCTTGTCAACACCGTCACGATATTCCATTCTCACTGGAAGATACCCTTGGCGAACAAAATTAAAAGAAGGTGTACTTGACGGTTACTCGCCTGCTATGATTACCCCCGACCGTCGGACAATCGCCCAAATGTTTTCTGAAAATGGCTACAATACCGCCTGTATTGGAAAATGGCATTTAGGCTGGGATTGGGGCTATCCTCAAAATGCCAAAAACAAGAAAGATGTAGACTTTTCATTACCTATAAAAAATGGTCCCACAGACCGAGGATTCGACTATTTTTATGGTATACCTTCTTCTCTTGACATAGCTCCTTATGTTTATGTAGAAAACAATAAAGTAACTGCTCTACCCGACCATATCATTGAACCGCAGAAGGGGCTCGGTTTAATGCACGGAGGAGTGGCAGGAGCCGACTTTGATCCACAGGATTGTCTACCAAACATAATACGTCATAGTATAGACTATATTGACAAACAACGTAACAGTAAAAAACCATTCTTCCTATACTTGCCTATTACAGCACCACACACACCTGTGTTGCCGTCAGACAAATATAAAGGTAAAACAACAATAGGAGCCTACGGAAATTTTGTAGTCATGATAGATGATATGGTACAACAAATCGTGGAAACATTGAAGAAAAATAACCAATTGGATAATACCATCATTATTTTTACTTCTGATAATGGCTGCGCTCCTTATATCGGTGTAACAGAAATGGAGAAGCAAGGTCATTTTCCTAGTTATATTTACAGAGGATATAAAACAGATATTTACGAAGGAGGACACAGAATTCCTTTGATAGTGTCTTGGAAAGGGAAGTTCTCAAATAAAATAAGTAATTCCCTTGTTTCTCTTACCGATTTCTATGCGACCTTTGCACAAATGGTTAATCATAAACTAAAAACTGAAGAAGCTGTAGATAGTTACAGCATATGGCCTATATTAAGTAAAGAAGGAACTTCTACCCGGAAAGACCTTGTTTATGAATCAGGGAAAGGATATTTGTCTCTACGCACACCACGACTTAAACTAGTTTTTAATGGAGGTTCAGGCGGATGGGGATACCCCAATAAACCTACAGATTTGGCCCAACTACCCTCAATGCAACTATTTGATCTTGAAAAAGACCCATCAGAAAAAGAAAATATTATCCACGACAAACGCTATGAACAGGAAATAAAAGAAATGACACGACTCATCAGGAAGTATGTAAAAGAAGGACGTTCCACACCAGGAGCAGAAGTAGCAAACGACACTGAAGATAAATGGAAACAAGTAAATATCTTTATGCAATAATCATTTATAAAATAATAAAACCATGCATTACTTATTAGTGAACATTATTTGTGCGTTAACTCTATCAAATACCAACCCTAACATAGAAAAAGCACAGCAAACTTTGGATGCTCTTTACCAACACTATGCAACACCCAACACGTGTCTTTTACGAGAGAATTATCCTTTTGACCAAAACAATAAGGCAACTTATCTGGCATCAGAAGAACAAGCAAAAAGACGCAATGAATATTCCTACCTTTGGCCGTATTCGGGTACATTCTCTGCAGTAAATGCATTACTGGAGAGCACCGGAAAAAAGAAGTACAGAAAACTTTTGGAAAACAAAGTACTATCCGGATTAGAAGAGTATTTTGACACACGGCGAGAGCCATTCGCTTACTCATCTTATATCAGCAGTCAACCTCTCTCCGACCGTTTTTATGACGATAACGTTTGGTTAGGTATCGATTTTACCGATTCTTATCGAATGACAGGAAAACAAGCTTACCTGGAAAAGGCTAAACTAATATGGAAGTTTATCCTTAGTGGTAAAGATGACGTACTCGGCGGAGGAATCTACTGGTGCGAACAAAAGAAGGAATCTAAAAATACTTGTTCTAATGCACCGGGAGCTGTATTTGCTCTCAAGCTATTTCAGGCTACTCAAGACAATGCCTATTTAAAAGAAGGAAAAGAGTTATACGAATGGACTAAAAAGAATCTGGAAGATCCAAAAGATCATTTATACTTTGACAACATCTCACTCAACAAGAAAATCGGTCGTGCCAAATTTGCCTACAACAGTGGGCAAATGATGCAAGCAGCTGCCCTACTTTATCAAATTACCAAACAGAAAAGTTATCTGAAAGACGCACAAAATATAGCAGAAGCGTGCCACAAGCACTTCTTCACCCATTTCATCTCCCCAGACGGACAAATATTCCGATTACTGAAAAAAGGAAATATCTGGTTCACAGCCGTTATGCTTAGAGGCTTCATTGAACTTTATCAAATAGACCATAACAAGACTTATCTAACTGATTTCCAAAAAAGTCTTGATTACGCATGGCATCATGCCAGAGATGAACGGGGCTTGTTCCAGACAGATTGGAGCGGTACAGATAAAAACGAGAAAAAATGGCTCTTGACACAAGCTGCTTTCATAGAAATGTATGGAAGACTAGGCGGAATCGATTTATAATAATCACTTTTAATAACCCTCTTAAAAACAATAGAGATATGAAGAAAAGAAATATCGGAATATGTATCATCACGACCATCCTATTAATGGGAGGTCCTGCTAAAGCTACAGAACTTATTCTGGCTAAGGATCATACCAGTGTGGTTAATCAAGCTGTTGAAATTGCCGCTTATAAAAGTAATCGTCCACCCGTAAACAAGCGGCTTTTTACATCAAAAGCCGTGGAAGCGGAAATCACCAGGGTGAAAAAGCTACTTACTAATCAAAAATTGGCATGGATGTTCGAGAATTGTTTTCCAAATACTCTTGAGACAACAGTTCATTACCGTACAACAGACGGTAAGCCTGATACTTTCGTCTACACAGGAGATATCCATGCCATGTGGTTACGCGACTCCGGAGCACAGGTTTGGCCTTATATACAATTAGCGAATAAAGACCCCGAATTGAAGAAAATGCTCGAAGGAGTGATACGCAGACAATTTAAATGTATAAATATCGATCCATACGCCAATGCTTTCAATGACGGGGCTGTGGGAGGAGATTGGATGTCCGACCTGACCGACATGAAACCGGAACTGCACGAACGTAAATGGGAAATAGATTCTCTATGTTACCCACTACGTCTGGCCTATCAATATTGGAAATAAAATTAATCCACTAAAAAATACATACTTAATAAATTGAAAATAAGATATTTATAAAATACGGTTTTTTAATTGAGAAACAAAAGAGGAACAAAATTGTACATTTTAGCGATTTCCCGTTTTTTTATTTTCATTGTGTTTCTTTTCCTGCACTTGCTTCTACTTTCGACATCCTTAATTCATTTTAGCCTCCATTTTACAGTTCCCATTCATAAATTCCGTGTCGTCGAATAATCGTTGCAGCGAAAAGAAAAAAAGAAGTCTTTTTTTGAGACCTCTACAAAGGTAAGTATTTTCTTCCATACACAAATTTATAGGCAGGCAAATATGCCTACCTAAATATAGTTTACTTTGATTTAGCATATATATAGGCTAATGTACTAAACTAAACTGAATTTCTCCCATTCTAATCGTGCGGTAAAAATTACGGAATCTACTTCATCTTTTCTCTTTTCGCTGCAAATCCCATTTTACAAGCAACCTCTCCTTTTGCAGGATCTTCTTCCCGGTATTCACACATCCGCTTTCGGGCTACCTGATGTGAATTGTGTCGCAAAGGTACTTGTCATGTCTTTCTTGTATGCAAGGTCAAAGCCTGACGATTCACGACAAAATCTCCACCCTTCGCTCCGCACGGGTAGTATTTAATCGTGAAACCTTGCATAAAGAGCCATGACACCTTTCGAGGCGACATAATTAAATCAAGCCCGAAAGTAGCTGTATGCTACAAGAGGGAAAAAAGAAAATTTAAAATTCAAAGTTATGGCAAACTACGCAACAAACATTTTCCACGCAAGGACGGAAAACAAACAAGACCTCGCAAAGATAGAGGCATTTCTGGATGACAATTTCAACGTCTTTGTCAATCGGTATGACGACACATTAGATGCCGAATTTTCTTCCCGTTGGGAATATCCGGAAAAAGAAATCGACGAACTAATAGCCTTATTGGATGCCAAAGACAAAATCTATATCCGCATACTGACATACGAGCTGGAGAACGAATACGTGAGCTTTCGGATATTCTCGCAAGGCAAATGGGACATCAAGTTGTAACCTAAAACACATTCACTATGTACGAATACGAAGAAGACAGCGATATTATCGGCTTATCCTGCACGCTACTCAATCCATATAAAGGTTACACGGAAGGCACAATCGTGGGCGACTATGGCAATACCATAGTTGTCCGCCTTGAAAGCGGCAAGGAAATTTCAGAATACCGTGATGAAGTGATTATCCATTGATTAAACGATAGCAAACGTATGACACAGATAGCAGCAAAATTCGTCAAATGGGACATTCCCGAACTGGCGACATTACAAGACAGCAAGGTTTACAAATTGCGGGTACACCTGAACAACGGAGGCAAGTTAAACCGGGAAGAAAAAAACTGGATTACCCGTAACGTGCGAGAAAGCATCTACTTCAGACGTGGGATTGCCTTGAGCGGTTATCACTTTGACTTTTCCGACGTTCTCAAACGGTATTTCGTAAAACAGCACGGAAGCATTCACGAGTATTATGCGATTGACAAAACAGCGTTACGCTCAATACTGTACGGCAGAATCGAGGATATTGTAGAAGTAAACAGTTAAAAAACAAGGATATGGGAAAATACAAATTTTATCAAGACCGTAAGGTTACAAGTTGGGAACGGGATTATTTCAGTGTGGAAGCGGACGGTTACGAGGAAGCCAAGGCAATCGTCCGCTCGTGGAACTGTGAGGACGTGTCGAACATCATTGACAACCGTCTTTGCTATGAAGAGTGGCAAGCATTGACCGATACATCAGAATTTATGTTTCCCGAAGAAAACGATGGCAATCCTACAATGGAGATTTTCAACCAACACGGAGAAACAATAATGAACAATATACCCGAAACACCCCAATTAAATTGAAAGAGCCACGAATTATGAACGTAACAATCGAACACGCATTTTGCCGCTATTGCGATGAAGCGGAAGAAATCTACTTCCGAATCATGAACACGATTCTTTTTTCAACTGACGAAACCGAACTTCGTGCAAGTATGGAACGCTTGAAGAACGAAACCAAGCTCGACGAGTATTTCATATTCGGATACGGAGCACACCATATCTGGATAAACCAACGGCGACCGAGTGATAAAACCAGGATCTTCAGACACCGGATAATGGTAGCCCATTTCTGACGGGAACAGGCAAAAGACCTTTAATGCACTTTGCGGGCTGAACTGGAACTGCCAGTTTCAGCCCGTTTCTTTTTCTCACAGCAGACACGCCGGCGCAATCCCCTTTTATCCTCACGATCAAAATTCTTATACTGCCCCGGAATACCCGTTTATATTTTTCTTTTCGCTGCAACCCTTTTATATAAACTATCGGACCTTTTGCAAGAGACCTTCTCTTCCCTGTATTCGCACATCGCTTTCGGGCTGCCTGATATGAATTGTGTCGCAAAGGTACTTGTCATGTCATTCTTGTATGCAAGGTCAAAGCCTGACGGTTCACGACAAAATCTCCACCCTCCGCTTCGCACGGGTAGTATTTAATCGTGAAACCTTGCATAAAGAGCCATGACACCTTTCGAGGCGACATAATTAAATCAAGCCCGAAAGTAGCAGGTGCTATAAGAGGGAAAAAAGAAAACTCAAAATTTTATAGATTATGGCAAACGATGTAACAAATTCAAATGGAAGAGTAACGGTAGAAGAAGTAATACACAGGGATTCGGTTTTCAGATACCAGTTATTAGGACGCTTACAGTCAGATTGTGAGTATTACCTTAATTACGGTAACAGACACCCCAAATCCTTATGGGCTGGTGACGAAAAATTACAAATTGAGTTTATGATAAAACTGCATGAGAGTTTCAAAGAAGACGAAAAACCGGAATGGCTTACGATGGATAAAATTTTGGAATACAGCAAGAGAATGATAACACAAGAAGAATAAAATTATCACAGAGAAACAGATTAAAAATGTAATATTATGGCATGGTTGGCAGTAAATAAAGACGGAACAGAATGGATTATGCCCGAAAAGCCCGTTAGGGGCTGGTGTGGGCATTGGGAGTATTTGGAAGAAGTGTATATCGAGAGCGAACGAGGAAGCGTATCAATCGAGATAGAACTCCCCAAAGGGTCTGTTTACAAACTACTCGGCAAGGAGCTGACATGGGATGATGAGCCGGTGGAATTACAGACCGAAACAGAAAATAGGTAAAATGCAAGCGGGCTGAACGTAACATCGGTTTCAGCCCGCTTATACCGGCTAAACAGGTACACCGGCAGGAATCCCTTTTTTATCTCCCTAATAGACTCCCATACCGTTTCCTACGGAAACAACCCTTTATACCTTCTGGCTGTGCCATCCCCTTTCATATCGAACGTCCACTCGTGCGAGAACCGCCTTGCCGCTTCGTCCATAAGGCAGCGTTCCGCCGTTTTTCCTTCAGCCGTCTCTCTATTCCTTCGACCGGGAACAGACAGGACAGCCCCACACTGATACCCTCACACGCCGATTGCCGGTTCTTCGTCAGTCGAAATCCCCCGCGAAAGCAGCCCTATGGGTTGGTCGGACGGCATACCCGCTTGTGCCGTTTCCACCTTGTCGGCGGATAACATGCTCCCTATGCCTGATGTTCTTCCCGGCTTCATGCCGGAACAAGCCACCCCTGCGTTGTCTGTCAGGCGAACAAGTCCTTCCGGTCCAAAATCCGCCACGAGCTGTTTGGCCTCGTCTTTTCGCGACCGTTTCCTATCGAAGTCATCATCATTATTCCGTTGCAAAGTTAGTGTGCAGACGGGAACGGCCATGCGGCCTTGACCAATGGCGTACCGCGTCAATCTTCCTTTATCGGGCCTTCGGTTTGGGGCTACGCTCCAAAATAAAGAGTATTTACGCACTATCCTTGGTGCATCCCTTTGACTGCACCTACTTTTTCCGCACCGTAAAAATGATTCATTAACTTCAAAAAACAATCGCAATGAAAAAGATCGAGAACAGTTTCGTAGTAACCGGATTCGTGCCAAAGGACGCTGAAATCCGCCAGTTCACCAACACCAGTGTAGCACGTTTCCCATTGGCAATCAGCCGTCAGGAGAAGAACGGCGATGAAACCAGCCGCATATCAGCTCTAATGAGCATGGAAGCATGGCGCAAAAAAGAGAATGCCGGTTCGTTCGACCAACTGACCAAAGGTACGCTCCTGACCGTGGAGGGTTATTTCAAACCCGAAGAGTGGTCCGACAAGGACGGCGTGAAGCACAACCGCATCGTGATGGTCGCCACCAAGTTCTATCCGGCCGTCGAAAAGGAGGAAGCTCCCGCCGAGTCGGAAGAGAAACCGAAAAAAGGCAAGAAATAACCTCTGCCTTATCCGGACAAAGCGGCTTTCAAGCCGCTTTTGTTTTGCTCGTTACCGTTCCGGAACGTCCACACTTTTATACTCCTTCATACTCCACACGAAGAGTCCGCCGCCGTCCATTGATTTTCCCGTGCAAAGTTAAGGCGGTCGGGAATCGGCAAGGCGCGGCTTCATTTCCGGTTAACAACCATCAACTCGCAAGCTCGTCAATACTTGTTGAACGCAAATGAAATCGTCCACGGGACTATCCGCTTCCTCCTTGCCTTGTTTCCCTTTTGTCCGCCTTGTGGTCCGCACGTAAAATCAAATCCCGCCGGACGAGGGGAACCCTCCGAAAGCAGGGATAAAAAACAGAAGTCAAACTTAAAATTCAAAACACATGAAGCAGATGATTTGGTCAAGCTATGACCTGTTGGACGAAACGGCAAAAGAAGAATATCAAAATTCCCAGAGGGAAATATTGGACGATGACAGTTACGAGGTCAGCGATGAAGAGTGGGCAGAAGAAGTATATCGCTGGTTGGACGATGAACGGAGCAACCTGAATGAAGAAGTGGACGGTATTATTGTCGTGTTCGGAAACTTGGGATTATGGAACGGTAGGAGACAAGGCTATCAAATATTGGGCAGCACCATTGCCGATATTTTGAAATCCCTGTGCGACGATGCAGAATGGTACGGCGACGGCTACAACATTCGCGGACGGATGGGCCACCATGACGGTACGAACTACACCTTGTATCGTATCGCCAAAGACCGTGACGAAGCGGAACGTATCGCCGATAAGATTTACAATCGTGAAATCGACGGAGAAGGTTTCCGCCGGAGAACACGTTCCCTCTATCCGTATGTAGCCGCCGTGTACGGTTGGAAAACAAGGCAGCGCAAGCCGGACAAAGCAGCATAAATGCTGTCCACAAATACCGCAACCATCTTTGGCGGATGCGTTGCGGTATTCTCTTTTCTGGCCGATGAAACGCTTATACCCAGTATGCCCTTTTGTAACCAGTTCTTCCAACCGGAAAGAAATCCTCTTATAACTCCTCGGTTTCCCTGTTTTATCTTACTTACGCCTATTTCCCAACACTCCATGCCGAAAGCCGGTTATTTTTCTGCAAATTTTGATTGTCGGCTGTCAGTTCCAGCAAGGACCGCTGACGCTTGCAGCCGAAAAATCTTCCTCCCCGACTTCGTTGGAGAGCGTATTTTTCGTTGCCTCCTTGCCCGTACTTGCCTCCAATCCTGTGGGCAAAAAAATAATCAACCTTTCGGTACGGAATGTATCAGAGGGAAAATAAAAAAATTAACATCTTAAATTTTAAGCGTTATGACATTTAGAGAATTTATGCAGGAGAACGGTTACGAGTTGCAAACTACTTTTTGGGATGATTTCTCGATAGCGGACAGATTTGGGTTGTCAGCTATTCAGGACACCTTCAACCGTGCTTTCGAGGAGTGGAAAAATAACTACAAATATCTCACAGAACTGGTATTGGTACTCAATCACAAGATATGGCAATATCACGAGACCAGACCGGATATGGCGATACTTTACAATACCCTTTGGACTCAGACTGACCTGTACGCGGAGGAAAATCTGAAGGATGACGAGTTAAGCTATTTTTACGAGGTAACAGACTAAATATATACCCGCTCCATATATAAAGAAAAGAGGCTGACAGCCTCTTTTGTTATCAAACGGCCGGAATGCCAACTCGCGGACGGCTTCCCGGCGGGAGTAACTTTTTTACTTTCCCTCTTTTACAGCATCCAGGAATGTCTTTGCAGGCTTGAAGGCAGGGATAGAGTGGGCCGGAATCACGATAGTCGTGTTCTTTGAAATATTCCGGGCAACTTTTTCAGCCCTCTGTTTAACGACGAAAGAGCCGAAGCCCCGCAGGAAAACATCATTCCCTGCAATCATCGAATCTTTCACGGTCTCCATGAATGCTTCCACAACGGTCATCGCGACCGCTTTTTCCACGCCGGTCTGTTGTGCAACCCGGGCTACAATGTCTGCTTTTGTCATACCAAAAAAAGTTTATAATAAAATTTGCATTAAAGATAATGATTGCCGTTCTATCTTCCGTTTCACAATACCGGAAATCTGATTCAAGCCGTGTGAAACTACTCGGCTGACAAAGATCCGGCACGCCCAAAGAAGGCACGTCACTTTATTCCGGTTTTCTATCACCGGTGCCTATCGGCTACTGGTCGCGCCGGTAGTCGCTTTTACTGAAGCCGCCGAACAAAGCCTTCAGGATTTTCCCCACTACCCAGAACACGGCGATTAACACTAAAATTTCCATACTTCCATTATATTTTTATATAACCACATAATTATTGAATTATGCAGTTATGTAATTAAACAATTATATAATTAAATATCACTATATTTTTGATTTACAACGAATTTAGTTTATCTTCGTTTTCAGCTATATACGTCATGATGATAGCAGATGCCAAAGAGCGCAACGGGATATTGCGGCTCGCGTTGACGCGTATAAGCTCTAATTTCTTCTTGACCTCCTTGGGTAGCCAAATGGCGATTCCCTGCTCGTTGACGCCCGTGTACCTGGCAAGGTTTTCCTCGAAGGCTTTCATTCCGCCACGTCGGGATTTGCCCGTTTTCCTGGGTGTGTCCGGAGTTTCGCCGGCGGTTTCTTTGTTGATTTCCACGGCAGCTTTTTCCGGGGCGGTTATATTGCGAACAATCTCGTCAAGTCCCATTCCTGCCAGGGGATTGCCTATTTCCGGTTTCTTAATCTTTGCCATGGTCCTTAATCGTTAAGTTGAAGTTCCTCGACAATCTTGCAGAATGACGGCTCGACTGCCGCAAGTTGGTTTCTTTCCAACGGGTACAGGGTCGTATATCTTTTGACGGACACGCTCTGTTTTACTGTCGGCATAACCACACCTACCAACCCGAGAAATTCGGTTGTTTGCGCTCTCTGGCGCAATTCTTCCGATTTCCGTTCGGAGGTGTTGATCCGGTTGGGTATAAACACGAGGTTGGCCGAAGACACGGTTTTCAGGGCTTTAACGAATATTCCGGTCGCGTCCACTGTATCCGCGTCGAACGATATGGGGATAATGGCCGTGTCAGCCGATTTGTAGATGTACTCAAGATTCCGGTCGTTCAAGTTACCCGGACAGTCAATGAGGACGATACCCGGTACCGTCTTCAGTTTGCTCATGACGTTTTTCAAATGATCCCCCTTTGCCGTGTCCAGCAAATCCACGTTCCACGGGGCCTGCACGTCGGGAGCGACATCCTTTTCCCGCTGCCGGTGGCGGTACAACGATGCCTGCAAATCCGCGTCGATCGCGATGACGGGATAGCCTCTCTCCGCGAGGTAACTCGCGAACAACGCGCAAAGCGTGGTTTTCCCCACGCCTCCTTTTATGTTGCTGAATATAACAATCCTGTTCTTCATTGCCGTAATAAATTCATTTGTTTCTTTCCGCAAAGATAGCGAATATTGTCCGAATATCCAAGTATTTAATTATATATTTAATATCTTATGTAATTATATAATTATATACACAAACAAAAGGCTGAATAATGCTTAAAATCAATATTATATATATATTTTCAATGTGATGCAAAGCGTCTTGTTATAACGCTTTTTAAGAGAAAACCTAATTATATAATTATATAATTAAATATAGCTTCCGGCTATCGGGAAATTAGCCTTACACCAATCCATGCACCTGCCGGGCCGTCACCCGGAAAGCTGTTTTCGAGCCGGCTTATTCTTCGTCAGGGGCGTCTCCTTCTTTCTTTTTCCTCTTCCCCAGCGGCCCGCTGAATTTTCCCCGGTTGAGCTTCACGTTATGCTTGTTGAGCACGCGGAATATCGAACTGCGGCTTGAAAACCCGCTGGCAGCGAGAATGTCATCAATATCGTAGCCGTTGTTATACATGTCCACGATAGTTCTCTCCCGGCTTTCCCTGTCGTCTTTGGGCAGGGCAGCCGTTTTCCTTGTCGGCGGCTTGATGCTGAGCTGCAGGTGCATGACATGGGCTGAAGCCTTGCGTATCGCGGCGGCTTCTTCGGGGAGCGCCCCGAACATCCACAATACTTCACCTGCCGTTGTTTCAGGAAACAGCGCACCCCGCGAATCAATCCTGTCATGAATGGAGATGATTCGTATTACCTTTATGCGGCAAAGCTCAATGAATGACGCAAGTTCGCGCACTCCTTGTACGGCGTTGCTGAATTTGGACAGCACAATCTCGTCGCCCCTCTCAAGGCTCGCCATGAGCTGTTTCCACTGTGGCCTGAGCGCCTCGTGCTCGACCGTTTCCTCTATCACCTGTACGCAGCCGTACTGTTGCATCCATTCCTTGTCCGCCTCGAACCCGTCATAAAAGTTCGCCTTGAATATGTAACCTACTTTTGCCATGTCGTTGTACGATGTCATGATAACAACTGCAAAGATAAGAGTTTTATTTTACCCGCAATCATACTTTGAATGAAATTCTGGAAAAACGCCTGAAAAAGCTCCTTTCACTGCACTTGTTTTCATTGTAAATCATACTTTTAAGTATGATATTAAAATCTCATTAAAATATGATTCTGCTTTGCTATTGTATTGAAAATAATACTTAGCTTTGCGATGTTTGAATTAAAAATATGATATGGTAAACATTAAATCATACTTAAACACCGCAATTTTTACAGCCAGATTATCTGCCGCTTCAGCTGCCGTTTTCATACTCTCATCATGCGGAGGGAAATATGGCAACCCGTCGCTTGAACTCCAAGATAACCCTGCCGGTATATACAGGGAGTACCTGTCCGGAATAAGAATGCAGGACGGACTCTCCACCGACAGTTTGACGGTACTTCTCCGCCAGTGGCTGACGGTAAGGGATTCCGTTTTCGCCTATGTCCGCAGGGACACGACACAACAAGTCCACTCCGGAACACGCGAAGAATGCCTCACGCTGCACGATTCCATCCGGGCGGAATTTTCCCGGCTGGCTATATCGAGATCGCGTACTTACAAGGAAGTGTTGACGCTCAAAGAACGGTTATCCCCTTATGCCGGGGACAAGGAACTGCACCGTTCCGCAGAAGAAGTCAGGCCGTTCTTTGCCTCGCTGGATAAACGCCCGGCCTATCGGGGCGACAAGGAAAAAATACTGCCGTCCTACCGTGCGTTGCTTTCCGGGACGCTGAAGGACGACATACACGGCCATGATGACCTGAAAAGGTTCATCGAAAAGGAAGATGCCGTGTTCCGGACTTTCATGGCACACCTGCATAGCTTCGGTAAAGTAAACATGTCTGACATTACGCGCGACACGGAAAAGTGCTGTGCCCGGATATTCCTCGCCGCCGGACGGCAGGAGATTACTTACAAGGAAGCCATGATATATATGGCCATGCGGACTAACCGACGGCTTATACTGAACGTGGAGACCTGCCTCGATGATATACACCGGGGAAAAGTCACCACGCCGGAGCAGGCACACGCCTATATCTGGATGATACTCCAGCCATACGCCTCGTTGGACGGTTTCTGCATCGCGTTGCTTTCAGACCGGGAAAAAGAAACCCTTTACAAGCTCGCGGGCAGGACACCCGAAGCGTTCAGGGCGTTGAAGGAAATGATGCACGCGGGAAACGACCGCCTGGAAGAGCTGCCCGGTATGCTCATGGAGATATTCATCGCCACATTATAAAGCCTTAACAAATACGAGATATGATTATGCTACGACATTTTTTCGACGATTTCATGACATTCGTCCCCCTGCAACTGCCGCAACTGCTCGACATCACGACAATGGAGCCCCCTCAGTTCTTCGGTGATTATGCCCTGCTCACGTTCCCTCTTCGCGACCCCTACGATTTGGAAGAGGTCATGGATGCGTTTGAGGATGACATAGAACTAATCACGCTCTACCACCATATCCCTTTCAGGTCGGATAAATTCGGTCACAGCACATGCGCCTATTCCAACCCGGCTTTCGGCCAGATGTTCAAGATGAACGCCAAGACGGATGCGGACGGCAAAGTCAGCCGGATTATCGCGACCGTTTACGATTCGCTGGAAATGATGTACGGCGACCTGTGCCTCGATCTGAAACTTCACGAGGGGAACGGGCACTTCAAATACAAGAAATGCAAAGAAGATGTACTGATGGACTTCCTATGAGAAATACGATATACCGGCAAATAGTATTCTGCATCGACGCTTACCGGACGTGGATAGAGGTCGCCGATGCCAACCTCTACAAGGAGCATGTCATTTCAAGAAGCGGCAGAACCGACCACCTTGTTTCCCGTACACTGGTGCTGCGGACCTACAAGGCGCATGGCGCATACGACAAAGGTACAGCGTGGACGATTCCCGAACATGAACTGGATAAGGCTCTGGCGGCCTACCGGAAACAGAACGGCACGTTCAAATCCCGGATTAAAAAAGGGGCGAACTATATCACGGCAGAAGATGCCGAGAACATTATCCGTTTGGCGACCTACGGCGTTATCCGGCTGGAACTCGTGGTACGTCCCGTTTACATACCTTCAAAACCCTATTACCTATGATCTGGATTATACTGCAATTTATTTTCCTTGCCTTGCCTTTCGTCTTGCCGATGGCATTGTACAAGAGTAAGCGCCGTTTCATGGCAAAGTTCTACGATGTCATGGCACGCAGCGCCAAAGCCCGCAAACTGTACGCGCAGGTCTTGTTGATCTTGCTGATGCTCTTCCATTATGTCTATACGAGCGGACATCCCGGCGAGTTCGGTGTCGTGCTCTCGACCATCGTGTGTGCCATGTTGTCCTCTGCCAAACGTGCGGACCGGTGGCTGCGGCGGTTGCTTGACCGGCCTCGGGCTTTCGTCATCTTCGCGCTCGTGGCAATGGTCATCGGCTTCATGCCGCATCTCTACACGACGGCTGTTACTATCGCCTGCATTCTTTTGGCAGCCTTGTTCTATCCCTCTGTCCGGGTAATGTCCGAATATGGTGACGCGGACAAGGTTGCCGGGTGGATAAGGCATCCCGGAACATTTGCCGAAAGTTATCACGATAACCGGCAGGTGAAGCCGCCATACGATGCGGACAAGGGTAACGCCGCATATTCCCATAATCCCTATAATGACAAATCATCAAAAAAAGAACGAGTATGAAAAGTAATCAGGAAAAGCCTGCCAGTATATTGGCAGACATCAAGGTTTTCGACTACCTCAAAGAAAAAACCGGCGACCGCAAAACAAAAACGGAAGCCTATTGTGACTTGTTGAACAAATCGCTGGCAGGGTTCGTTTCCCCGTTTCTAAGGAAGCAGGACTACGGACTCCGGCCTTGCCAGTGCCATGTGACCGTTTCCGACCTTGCCGCAGAGTGGCGCTGGCATCGCGCTACTGTCCGCTCATTTCTGGACACGCTCGAATCATTCGGACAACTGGAACGTACCCGGCTGACGAAAAGTGTTGTTATTACCATGCCTTTGCAGACCGGCGAAGTCCTCGCGGGGGAAAGCGGGCAAGAATACCCGGACCTTGCCGCACGGCTTCGTGGCGTGTTGTCCGGTTGGATAACCGGCCAAACGGATTCCGTTCAAACCGGAACCGCGTGCGGACAGTTCATCCGTCAGGCTATGGCCGAAGTCGGCGTGGAAGACAGGCCGTGTACCGGCATTCGCGTCAATCTGGATCTGATGTCGAAAAACGATGACCCCCGGGTGATAAAAATCCGTGCGACGGCAATGGGATGTATCGCCCTTGCCGCCATGCAGCGCGTACTGCGCAAGTCGAAGTTCGACGATATTCTGGACTTCATGGATTTTTTCCGCCTCGATCTCGAAGGGGAATGGACTTCGTTTATCGAGACCTCTAAAGAGCTTGCGGAGCTTATTCTCGATTTCAAAGCGGGCGGGGCTGCCATTGATATGGACGAGGAAGAAGAAAGCCTTAAATCATTCCGCAGCCCCTTTCTGGCACTCGCCGCACAAATGCAGGAACCGGTGGGTTGAACCGGAACAGGAAACAGATTGTATAACCGCGAACAATCCGACTCTACCCCGGTACTGGTATCCTGCCAGTTATAGGGAGGCATCCGGGCTTGCCCGTCTGCCACCGAGCAAAGGGAAGGGTAGCCTAATACCCCAACCGCCTTACGTCGTTGGGAGAGGTGTCCGGGCAAGCAGCAAGCTGGGACACGGGGGATTGTCCGAATAACAAGAAAACAGTATGGCAAATGCAAAACAAGTGCTCGACGTCCGGGTGTCGAAAGGCATAACGACGGCACAGAGCAACGAACATACGCGCCGGTGGACGGAGAAAGGCTGGAAACGGGCGGTCGAAATAGGCAATTACGATCCTACACGTGAACACCTGAATTTCGAGGTTGTCTCCGGGAGGAAGATTCGTCCCATCGACAAGACGCGCAGCATCCCGGAACGGATGTCAGAAATCCTGGAGTGGCGAGGAATCAAAGACCCTAACGAAGGGTTGGCCGAACCGAAGTTTCGCACAGTGGTAAACATCATTTTCGGCGGTTCGCGGGAACGTATGCACGAACTTGCCTTCGGGAGGCAGAAAGTAAATTTTGACAAAGGTGCGGACAATGCCCGTATCGTCCGCAAGAAGGAAATCGAGCAATGGGCGAAAGACGTTTACTCATTCGTGAGCGGCAGATATGGCGAGCAGAATATTGCCGCGTTCATTGTACACCTCGACGAATTGAATCCGCATGTACACTGCACACTTCTGCCAATCAAGGAGGGACGCTTTGCCTACAAGGAGATTTTTGCCGGAAAGGACAAATACGAATACAGCGAACGGATGAAACAACTTCATACAGACTTTTTCGCTGAAGTCAATACGAAATGGGGTATGTCACGTGGAAGAAGTGTCGCGGAGACCGGCGCACGCCACAGGACAACCGAAGAATACCGCCGGATGCTGTCTGAAGAGTGTACGAACATTGAAGAAGACATCGACCGTCATCAAAAGGCACTGGCCGGCCTCCAATCGGACATCCGGCTGGCAGAACGCAGGGTCAAAGGTCTCACGACAATGGTCGATAACCTCGAAAAGTCGAAAGCCGAAAAGCAGGCACAGTTGTCGGCAGCCGAACATGATTTGAAAGCGAACAGGGGCGATGTGGCACAGTTGGCCGCGCAGATTCAAGGGTTGGAAAAAGAACTGCAAGGAATCAGCAGGCAACTGGCGGACAAGCAGGACAAGTTACAGACGGCTGACCGGCAGCTCTCCGACCTGAGAGAGAACATGAGTGCTATTGAGGAGCGTACCGAAGAACTCAGGAAAGAAGCCTACCAATATTCACGTGATGTACATTCCAAAGTGGACAGCTTGCTCAAGGATGTCCTGCTGGAAAATTTAGTCGGCGAATACCGGAACATATCGGCACGGATGGACGTTTCGGAACGTCAGGTATTCGACGGCACGCTCGTGCAGTCCATCGCCGAGCGTGGCGCGGAAGTCATGCACTGTGCGACGATGCTCTTCCTCGGAATGGTTGACGACGCCACCACTTTTGCCGAAACCCGTGGTGGCGGAGGTGGCGGGAGCGACCTTAAATGGGGCCGCGACGAAGACGAGGACAACCGGGCATGGGCGCTTCGCTGTATGAGGATGGCACATCGCATGATGCGCCCGGCCATCGGCAAGAAGCCCAAACGATAAGTGGTGGTATGCCTTACAATAATCAGAAGTCTAACAAATAAAATCTTTGGAATATGACAAAACAAATCATCATTGTTTTTGCAATACTTTGTTCATTGCAAGCCCGTGCAGATGTCGTACCCGCACGAGGAGACACTGTACGATGCACATCCTTTCACGCTGCCACCGAACGCTTCCTGCCGATGCAGCCTGTCTATCTTGACGGAGTGGTGGTGCCGATGTCCGGAAACAGCAACTGGTTTGTCAGTGTCGCCGCAGGAGCGACCGCCTTTCTCGGCACGCCTCTCGGCTGCGAAGACTTGTTCGGGCGGTTGAAACCGTCGTACAGCCTCGCTGTCGGCAAGTGGTTTACACCTTCGGTCGGGGCACGGATAAACTACAGCGGGTTGCAATTCAAGGACGGCGCATTGTCCACACAAGACTACCACCATATCCATGCGGATTTGCTATGGAATGTCCTTGGCCGCAGGTATGCCCGGCAGGAACAGGTACGCTGGGGGCTTGCACCTTTTGCAGGTGTCGGTCTGCTTCACCACGCCACCAACGGGCATAACCCGTTCGCAATTTCCTACGGAGTGCAGGGACAGTACCGCATCACCAAACGGGTAAGTGCCACCCTGGAACTTTCCGGCATGACCACGTTTCAGGATTTCGACGGGTACGGCAAGGCGAACCGCCCCGGCGACCACATGCTGTCGCTGACCGCAGGATTTACATTCCATATCGGAAGAACCGGCTGGAAACGGGCGATAGACGCAACACCCTATATCCGCCAAAACGAGTGGCTTGCGGATTACGCCAACTTGTTAAAGGAAGAGAACATACGCTGCAAAGGAAGGTCCGATCAGGACAGGCGGACACTGGCCGAGTTGAAAAAGATTCTGGAAATCGAAGGGCTGCTCGATACATACAGCCACCTCTTTGAGGACGACGATACCATTGGACGCGGATTCCCGGTAAATAATTATAGCGGGCTGAACTCGCTTAGGGCAAGGTTGAAGAACCGCCGTTGGGACGGCAGGTCGCTTCTTGAAGGAGACGGTTCAGACGGTAATGTACCGGCGGACACCCTTACGGGTACGCGGGGTGACGGGTATGGACTTGAAAAGTCTGGGAAAACGACCGGTAACCTTTCCGATACCATACCCACTCCTGCGGAATATATCGCCCTGGTATGTTCCGGAAACGAGTGTATCGGTTCTCCCGTTTATTTCTTTTTCACCCTGAATACGGCCCACCTGACAGATACCTCGCAAATGCTCAATCTCGACGAACTGGCCCGCGTGGCGAAAAAGCATAATCTGTCCGTGAAAATTACGGGTGCAGCCGACAGCTCGACGGGCACGGCAGTTATCAACGACTCGCTGAGCGTATCGAGAGCCGAGTTTATTGCAACAGAGCTGGAGCGACGGGGAATACCGTCCGGGAGACTTCTAAAAGCCGGCAGAGGCGGCATAGACGACTATCTGCCGACGGAAGCCAACAGGCATACGAAAGTGGAATTGTTCTTTTCCAGGACTATCCAAACCGTGGAATAATGCCCGCCGTATTGTTTTATGGACCCAAGAGTGCCGATTACAGAACCGGGACTCTTGGGGCACCCGGGACAGAGGCTTTCCCCGTGTCTCCCCACCATGGCTTCCCGTAAAGTTTCACACCGGGGAAATCATAGATGCACGGTCGGTTTTTCATTTTCGTCATTACGCGGGCTATTTTATATCTGAAACAATTAAATAATATATAATGGCAACAGTTAAAACAAAATTCCGTGCATCCTCCTCCAGTACGAAAGAGGGCACATTGTTCTACCAAGTGATTCACAAGCGTGTACCAAGACAGATACACACCGGTTATAAACTGTACCCGCAGGAATGGGATGCGGAAAACAAGGAAATCGTGTTCCCTCCCGGGATTGGGGATAATCGCCGCAACTATCTGGCCTCCTTAAAGGATGCCCTTCGGAAAGACATCAAACGGTTGAAAAGTATTATTTCGCGTCTTGAACGTGCGGACGGATCTTATACGGCAGAGGATGTGGTGGAAAGTTACCTTTCACCGACCGATACCCACAGTTTTATATCCTTTGCCCACACGCTTGTCGGGCAGCTGAAACAGATCGGGAAACAATATACGGCATACGAGACAGCCATAAACAGTTTCACGAGGTTCCGGAAAGAACAGGACGTTCCCCTGGACGAGGTGGATTCCGACCTGATGATGGCATACGAGGCATACCTCAAATCGAAAGGCATCTGTCCTAACAGCAGTTCCTTTTACATGCGTAATCTCCGGGCCATATACAACCGTGCGGTAGATAAGGAGCTGACCGAGCAGCGCAATCCGTTCAAACATGTTTATACGGGCATTGACAAAACAGTCAAACGCGCGGTTCCTCTGAGCGTGATCCGCCAGATTCGGGATTTGGACTTGAACTTGCACCCGGCCATGGATTACGCGAGGAATATCTTCATGTTCTCTTTTTACACGCGTGGCATGTCATTCATTGACATGGCGTTCCTGAAGAAAAAAGACTTGCAAAACGGTGTCTTGTCCTACCGTCGGCACAAGACCAACCAGCAGTTGTTCATCAAGTGGGAGAAACCCATGCAGGAGTTGATTGACAAATTCGACACCTCCGGGACACCTTATTTGCTACCTATTATCAAGAATTGCGACAATGATGCAAGAAAACAGTACAAGAGCGACGCGCATCGGGTAAATCAGAGCTTGAAGAAAATAGGTAAAATGTTGGGACTGGCCATATCGCTGACGAGTTATGTGGCACGTCATAGCTGGGCAAGTATCGCCAAAAGCAAGAATATTCCTATCGCTACCATCAGCGAGGCGATGGGACACGATTCCGAGAACACCACCCGCATCTATCTCGCTTCACTCGACACCACGGTGGTGGACAAGGCAAACAGCCTGATTCTTAAATCACTGTAACAGGGAATTGCATAAGTGCATCCGTTTATATGGCCATTAAACCGTTACTTTGCCCAAGTTCGGTTTATGGCATATTTTATGTCCTTAAATTCTTACACAAGGATTTCATCTTCAACTTTTTATCGTTACAGAGATCCGTTTTTTGCATTATCACATTTCTTATCGGTGCGTTATTTTACCATGCAATGCTTGTTGTTTGCAGACATGTACATACATTCAATCTTGCGGAATACTAAATTTTCTTTGATATGTTAAAGAAACATAAAATCGGGGGGGGGTAAATTACAATCCAACAGTAAATCCGCATCAATGGATTATAAATTTCAGTACATTTGATGTATAAAAAACAACTTTATAAAAAGGAAAATTATGAATAAGAGCATTATTGGCGAAAATGCTGGAATCTTATGGCGTTTCCTAAGTACAGACGCACATAAAAGATGGGAACTCACGGAAGTTAAAAAAGGTACTGGAATGGATGATATGGAACTGGCCAGCGCGATCGGATGGCTGGCACGTGAAGATAAAATTCAGTTTGAACTCCAGTACCCAAATGGGAAAGATAAAAAGGCATACGTATATCTTATGCTGAACGTGTATTTCTGAAAACAAGACCTCCGAGAGAATGAATTGTACCCCAAAAGTTAGACACTGAACTTTTGGGGGCATTTCGGAGCATCTACGTCAAGAACTCCCCTCACAAATGCAACGTGCATGATTTGCCTCCCGTTGTATAATTGGCTTCTTTTCCTTCCCCTTCTATCTTCCTTCGGTATCACTTTCCCGTCTCTCTTCTCCGGCAATCCTTGTCGGTGAGATTTTCCCATGCAAAGGTACAGCGTCCGTCCGGTCGTCAAGTACCGCTGCGCTAACCGGGCCACGAATCAAACGGCAGCCTTCCGCAAATCAAAGATTTGGGTATTCCGTCAAATTCCCGGCTTATTTACTTGCCTTTGCCGTCCTTTTCCCGCTATTGGACCCGCATGTAAAATCAATCCCGAAAGGAAGCCGGAAAGGCTTCGATAAGAGGGAAAAATAAAATCAATCAAAAATTACAATCATGCGAAACTGGAGCAAAAGCGTGTACGTCATAGACGGTGACGCAAAAGAAGTGAAAGAACTTTACGGGTTAATGAAAGACCTGGGAAGCCGGAAAGAACCGTTCATTAAAAACGGATTCGGGACTAAATGGCTCGGGTGTATGGTAGATGCTTTGGGTAAAGACTGGAACGAAGTGAGTTGCCGGGGAGAATGGGCTAATCTTGAAATAAATGGTGACACCTTGCGGTTTACAACAGAAACGGCGTGGACACCTTGTAACGAAGTGCTTGACTTTGCATGTCAGTTTTTCCGTCACTCCACTACTATTATCAGGCGGAAGAACCGAGATGTGTCATTTATTGTTTCAAACAACTCATTACTAAAAAAGGGCTATATCTTCACAGACATGCCCTTTTAATGTTGTTAAACTTTAATTACTCCTCTCTTAAAATAGAAGAGACTATGAAATTTATTTTGAGAATTTTATATTGTCAAATGAGGTACCAAGACATCTTGAATATGGAAATTAGCCTTTTCACATAGCTGTAACAAGGATAATATTTCAAGAAAAGAGGTTTTGACACCCTCTACGGATAACGTTCGTTATTACTACGAGAATTTCGATACCTTCCTAAAAATCTCGGACTTCATTTTCTATTTCTTCAGGTACCCTATCGCAGCGTTCAAATTTTTGTATATCTGATGGGGTATCTTTTATAGTCCAAATCATGGAAGTGGCCAAAAGGTCGGTTACGATATAGGAATTAGCCCATTCACCATTGCCGAAATCATAGTCCCCACTAATGATATAGCCTAAATTCTTTTCTTTTTCAATCTCAAAACTACCCGTTTTGAGAATGGGATACATACTGTCAAACTTATCATACATTTTATAAGTCTTATCCTTACGGCTGAATGTAATGTAGCAGTAACTGCCTGCTTGCAGGGGGGCGCCGTTCCATTCCACTAATTTCCAAGTCCCATTCAGATTAGCAGCTGTAACGTCCAATGTGGACAGTACTTCTTCTTTATCATCGTCACAGCCTGCGAAACAGAAAAGCATCAAGAAAATCGTCATTATTCTGAATAAGGTTTTCATATCTTGTTTTTATTTTTTAGTTTTTAATAATTACTTCTATCGTTTTTTCCGAAGGTTTGCCTATCACACCATCTATAATGAGAGAAAGATGTTTTTCCTCAGTATGGAAGCTGGGCAACTTTGTCTTATCAAGTGTAATCACAAGATCACCTTCTTGTCCGGGAGCAAGTACCGCAGGTTCGGTATGGAATTTTAGGCATGAAGGTAGCAGTAACGCGCTCAGTTTGAGCGGATGGTCTCCACTATTGGCACATGCAATGCGTTCAATGGTGATCTTTCCTGCTTTGCTGAATGACACCTGCTTGCGGGTAAGTCGTAGATGTCCCATATTTTGAGGCAGGTGCTTCCATTCATCAGACGAACTTACATAGCCGCATAGTGACAATCGTGCCACAGGTGAAAAATCGGACAGATTGGTATATACCAATGCTTCTGCATCAACTGTACCCGGTCTGTTCTTGGGATGAAAAGTCAGGCTAATAATACTTTCCTCATTGGGTGCCAATGGCTTTTTGCTGAATCCGGCAACAGTACAACCGCACGTAGTGGTAACTTTGTTCAACGTAATGGTTTGCTGACTTACATTCTGAAAATGGAAGTATACGGTTTTAGGTTGACTTTTTTCATTTATGGTACCTACCGATAGACGGCACGTATCAAAATGAAGAAATTCCCCGGCTTGCTCCAACAAAACAGGATGTACCTTGGCTTCTATCTCTTCACGGGACATTAACCGCCATTCCTGCGCTTTTATTACAGGAATGGAACCGGTCAATCCGCCCACAAAGAGTGTCAGTATCATCAATTGTCGCTTCTTCATGTCTATTTAATCTCTCGATTATAACCAGCCACTGCCACCAGCATTTTTACGAACAGTAATCGTTATTGTCTGTGATTTACTGCCAGCTTGGATAGTCACAGTCGTACTACCGTCTGCAATGCCATTTATAGTTAGTATTGTCTTGTCTACACTTGTGGTTGCTATATTTTCATTGGCAACGGTACAACTGTAGTTCAGACTTTCTCCATCTATAAAATAACGGGCCAGATCAATGGATGTACTTTTCCCCGTTGCCAGATATACATTTGGTACAATCATGTCTGAACCGTGATTACCAATAGCCTTGAGCAATGCACCGGCATCTACCAGTCTACCCATTTTCCCTTTACGCTCTATCAGATTCATTAAAGTTGGAGGGGCGCCAAAAGTCGTGTGATTGTAATAATACAGTTTTTCCACTTTTTCATCGTAGAAGTTATAGAACTGGTCATTGGCAGTTTCTTTCATCAGTTCAATGAACTCTGCGACCTTGAAGTGGCGACGCTCTTTCACTGCATGCGACAGCCCCAAGGCAGCTACGCCCGATACATGGGGACAAGCCATGGAAGTACCTTCCATATAAGCATAAGCCGGTTGTCCGTTCTTGATGGCAGTAGAGAGTATCAGACCTTGTGTTTTACCTTCCCAGGCAAACTCGTCATCTGCTACCCCTGGCGTGCCGTAGTAGTCACCGTCACCGCCCGGTGCACAGAGGGTAATCTCTTCACCATAGTTGGTATAGCTAGACGGAGTAAAGTCGGCAGCGATGGCACTGACAGAAATACATTTGGAATAGCCTGCAGGATATGAAGAAGAAGGTGCATATTCGTTACCCGATGCAAAGATAGCCAGACCACCATCTATCACACCGTTGGGTGAACCGGCATTGTGGATGAAGTAATCCAGTGCTTCTTTTTCCAGAGGATATTGGTTTTCCCAATCCTGTTCGTCTTTCGGTCCGGGGGTATAGCCCAGTGCCTCGTTGGCATCCGGTGAGTTGTAACCCCAGCTACACTGCAGAATCACAGCACCATTGTCGGCGGCATACTTGATGGCTTTGGCTTCAGCTGCCAAGGTACATCCATACGCACCATCGAACAGCTGGCAGGTCATAATCTTAACTCCTGAATTTTCTGTTCCGTCACCGCCGGCAATACCACCTACACCTTTGTTATTGCCATTTACTGCTGCAATGGTTCCGGCTACGTGGGTACCATGACCGGTATCTTCTGCCGATGTCCAGCTGATAACTCCGGTGTTTTTTACAAAGTTATAACCGTAACGGTCACCTTTGTAGCCGTTGCCGTCTTTATCTTCTGTAGAACCTATTTCTTCGGCTTCGTTGGTCCACATGTTGCCAATCAAATCCGGGTGGTTCCACATTACACCTTCATCGAGTACTGCTACAATGATGGTAGGGTCTCCTTTACACAGTTTCCAAGCTTCGCCGCAATTTACGTCTGCACCGGCAATAGCTTCGGCACGTCCTTCTTTTACAAAATCGTAGCTACCCGTATTCTGGTAATGCCATTGGTGTTTCAATCCCGGGTCGTTGAAGGTCAGTCCTTCGCTGGTACGAGTCACATGTTGCAAATCGCTGGCCGAGAGGTACAGCGGTTTTTTCTTCGGGTCGTAGGCACGCCGGATGATAGGGTTGCTTTGAATCTTGGAGATTTCACCCAACTTTCTGAGTTGCCGGGCGGCTTCTTTCAAGTCGGTGTCTTTGTCAAAGCGAACGATATACCACAGGTGCATACCTGCTTCGCGGGTACGTTTTTCTGTTTTGGGATCTACCGGGAACACTCTTTCAAAGTGATAGGCACCCAGGATGTTGAGTACCTCATCGGTAG
The DNA here is from genome assembly GCF_000156195.1 of Bacteroides finegoldii DSM 17565. Taxonomy (GTDB): domain Bacteria; phylum Bacteroidota; class Bacteroidia; order Bacteroidales; family Bacteroidaceae; genus Bacteroides; species Bacteroides finegoldii. The sequence goes on from NZ_GG688319.1 coordinate 111,597, forward strand.
AAGGAATACCCGAGCGGGTGGATACCCCGCCAGCACGCGTCAGTGTCTGGTCCAGGATATCACTCATTTCAGGAACAAACTTGATGAGTAGTTCACCGTCTGCTGCTCCCATCGGAATTTCAATTTCAGGGACTTGCGGAGTGGTGCTATCGGTCACCCATTCGTTGTCCTGGCAAGAAATAGCCGTCAGGGCACATGCAAGTGCATAGATATATATTTTCTTCATAAGTTACTTCTTTTGTTCTTCTGGTTTTAATGTTTCGTCTTCTCCTTCCACTTCATATTTCTGTTTGTATAAAGGATAAGCATCGAAGTAGTATGTAAAGCTACTTGGTTCATCGCTGAATTTTACCGGTGTTCCCTTGGAGTCTTGCCCCATTTCTTGCTGATTGAAAATCAGTACTTCGGGGAACCAATCCAACAGGTGCGGATGGAAGCGCAACCATTCGGGTATTTTACCTGTAAAGAAGTTCAGGTTCAGTGTCAGTCGCTTCATGTTCGGCAGAATCTTTGGAATTTCTGGATGTTGGAGCAGATAGTTCAATGTATCACCATATTGTTTCAGATCATCTGCCTGCCAGCTTGTCCTGCCTTCGTAAGTAGGCAGAGTACCTTCCAGATAATTATAAGAAAGTACCAGCTCTTCCAGATTATCCCACAAGAATAGTTGGTCAATTTCTGTTGGATTCTCGTCCATATTAATATGGAAGCCCAGTTCTGTGTCTTTGTTATATTGAGAATCTTTCAGATTGCTTACTGTCCAGCGGCGGTTACCGCTAAATATCAGACTTTTCAGTTTTGGGAAGTTGTTTTGAGTCAATACAGCGGGTACACCGGTGAAGTTGTTGGCGCTCAAGTCCAGGCTTTCCAGTGAATTTCCCAGTCTGTCGAAATCTTCAGGCAGTGACACCAAACCATAACCACCAATCTGCAGGTTCTTCAGGTATTCCAGTTCGCAGATATGATTTTCCAAATCGATGCTCAGCAGCATGGTGTTGGCATTGCCGTATACTTGGAAAGTTTCCAGGTATTTCAGGTATCTTACTTCTTGCGGAAGGGATTCTTTGGTAGTAATGGTACCGAAGTTTACTGAACGGACGCGGCCTACTGCTTCCGGACCCGGCAACTCCTTGTCTGTCCGTTTCCATAAGCTTACGTTATCCCAGTACATCATGTTTTCGCTGGAGTTGATGGCGATATCCGAGGCCAGACGTTCGTGTATGGTAAGGATAGCCAGTGAGTCTCCGGCTCGATCGTCAGTAATCACCGGCGAAGCAGCCTGAGTCACCAGAATCGGCGTAATCGCTACTTCTTCTGCAGATTTTCCGTTCTGTTCCATCGGTTCGAAGTTGATTTTAGCCCGACGTTCTATCCATTCCGGATTCATTTTCCAATCAAAGCGTACCTTGTAGGTTTGTGGGCGGGCACTTTCCAGATTGAATACCGGTTCATTCTTCTTTTCTAAAGAAATCCAGTTTTCCAGTGTCACACCCTCTTCGGTCGTGGTGAGCCATTCGTAGGCAATCTTGAAAGAAACATTGGCAGTAATGATTGCTTCAAAATAACGCTTCTCATACACGTCTGAAGCTTTGAGGTTAACTTCTGCCTCTTTTACGTGAATCATTTTGCCATAGCCCAACTGAGTAACTGTGATTACCTTGGGAGCTTGTCCTTTCGGTATGAAGCGGATTTCTGCTTCACGCACTTCGTTCTTCAGAGCCTCGTCGATGGTGATGACACACTCTGTGTTGCCGAAACCGTTGGCCGGCGAAATGCTCAACCACGGTTCGGATGATTTGGCCACCCATTCGCCTTCCGAGCTTACGGTGACCGTCTCCTTGCCTCCTTCTGCATTGGCAGCCACTTCAGTCTTGCTCAGACTGAAGCCGCTGACAGCAGCACTGTCCTCGTCGTCATCGCAAGCGGTGAACAGACCCAGACAGAGGGCTAATCCTAATGCTATTTTAAGTAAATGTTTCATTTTCCTTTTTTATTTAATCCAATAAGTAATCGCATCCCTGAATATTCTGCGTCTTGTCATAAATCAGTTGGTATTGACCTGCTTGGATATACGGACATACCTGAGTCAAATCAATAGAGATGTTCGGATTGTCCTTGATTTCGAAGATACGGATATACGGTGAAATGGTATCTTCAATCTTGCGCAAGTCGTTAGAGCCGATAAAGAAGGCCATCAGGCTGGGGCAAGTGTACAAGCCGGTAGGCCATTGGCTCAAGCAGCGGTTACCGCTTTCATCACGTTGATGACGGATACCAAATACGGTCAGACCTTTACAGTTCAGCGGAGCAACCGGGAATTCAGCGAACCGGTTGTAGCTGAATTCTATGCCATAGATATAAGGCATGTTTTCCGGTACGAAATCTTCAAAAGGAATCTCTTTCAGTTTGTTGAACTGAAAGTCGAGACTGGTCAGCAGGTGAGAGTTCGGACCTACCAGGTCACCTTCCTTAATAGTAGTCATACCGTTGGCCTGCAGAATCAAGATGCCCAGCGGAGAACCTTTTTTGATGATTACTCCAGGGAATTTTTCCAGATGGTTGTACGACAAATCCAGATTGTTGGTGTTCACACCGCGGTGGTTGTCATCGTTTTGCATACCGGTTATTTCATTGTGTGCAAAGCTGACAGAGCCGATGACATACTTGGACTTTGCGTTGAAGATATCAGGCATTTCGGTCAGCTTGTTGTAAGTACAAGTGAATGATTCCATGTCGTAATATCCGCAGAAGTAACCATCCTCTGTTGTGTTGATTTTATTGATTTGGTTGTAGTCCAGATATACCTTGGTCAGGTTGATTTCCTTACCGAATGCGTTAACCTCTGTTATGGAGTTGTTGGTCAAATCAATCAAGCCCAGTTTTTCCATCTGGCTCAGATGTTCGTAATCCGGCATTTCTTCCAGATTGTTATAGCCCAGATAGAGCACTTGGATTTTCTTGCCGCTCTTTCCTTCGATGAACTTTTTCCAGTTATCCAACAGTACATCACCTTTAATTTTCTGGTTGCAAGCCACGTTCAGCATCTGCAGTTCGGGCAATTCGAAGAGCATGTTCATCGGAAGAGAGGTCAGTTCCTTGCAGTTATAGATTTCCATGTCTGTCAGCATGGTGAAGTTGTTCCAGTTCCAGTCATTTTCTTCTTCTTCGTATGCTTTGCGGTAAGCAGATTCAGAGTCATCTACCAATTTCATGCAGAAATTATCTGCCACGATAGGAGAGTTGGCAATGAAGAAGTTTTCCAGCTTGGTGCAGCGCATCAGGGCTTTAGAGATACCTTTGATGTTGTTGGTCAGGTTACCGAACTGTACGTCCTTCTTGTCAATGCGGTTGCTTTTCTTGATAGGTTTGAAGTCAGGGTTGGCATTGATACCGTCAATCAGAATTTGTGAGAGGTTCTCGCGGATGTCACGATACAGGAATTTCTGTTCATAATCCATGCGGATTCTTTGACGTTGTTCTGGAGTCATGGTAGTTCCTACGCCTTCAAACAGGTGTCCACCAATGAGTTCATCGTGAGCACCGAGGTTCAGAATACGTAGTTCAGTCAACTGTCCGATAGCATCGGGCACTACACCATCGGCACCGAATCCGGAAATTACGAGCGATGCCACTCGACCGTTGTCCAGCAACTGTACGCCAGGCTGGTCACCCCACATGTCAATTTCCTTGTCGAAGTTCCAGTTACAGCCCATAGGAGCTGCTTCACCGTAGTATTTCCAGTTGGGCCCGTTCAGTTTTTTCCAGATCTCTTTCAGTGCCATGTAGTCTTTCAAATATTCAGCTGTTGCACTCAACTGGATGGGTACAGTGGCTTCTGACTTTTCGTTATCTTTCACGAAGAAAGTTTCTGAAGTAGGTACGGTAGCTATTTCCAGCAATTTGCCGGAATCGCATTTCTTGTCCGAGTAAGTAGAGTAGGAACTGATTTGGTAGCTGCCGGTTTTCAGCCATACGGTAGTGTCGCAGAGGGCGTAACCGTCTTTCAGGTTTTCCACATACTTCACTTCCACTTTTTCAATGGTAGTCAGTTCTTGTGTAAAGAGATTCTTTACCGTGATGTTGATACCCTTGATGTTCGAGAACGGATAATCTTCGTAGCCTTCCGCTGCACGAGATGCTGCTTCTGTTTCCGGCAATCCATGTTTAATCAGTTTGAAGTTGACCAATCCGCGGGCTACAGCATCAGCAAACAGTTCCTGTACTTTCAGCCCGCCAGCCACTACGTTAAACTTATAATTGTTGGGTGTACCGGCATAAATTTCGTTATCCAGTTTGTCGTACAGATAGTAACCAATCAGTTTATAGTTACCTGCCAGCAGTTCCAGTTTGTCACTGCGCAGACCAAACTCTGCATTTTCAGCACTATAGCTGTTGAGCATCAAGGTTTGTTCAATGGTGTTTCCGTCATACAGCATCACCACCTTGATTTTTTTGGCATCGTTCAGCTTATCCAGCATGTCGGTGCCTCTCGTCTCTGTTCCCTTGATAGCAGCCGATGCGCTCTTATAGATTTTGAACTGCACATAGCCGAAGGCGGTCTGCTGCAATTCATCATCGTCATCGGAGCAACCGGCGAATACCGTTGTCATCAGCAAGAGCCCGATGACAAAGGGGATGAAGTGAAATAATTTATTTAGTTTCATTCGATTTATTCAATAGTGTAATTGTTTTATTTCTTAATTACAAGTACAATCTTATTCTGATAATTTTGTCTGAAGCAAACGTGAATATCCTGTCCCAACGGTTCGATATCGCCCAACCATATGTTTATTTCGGTGTTACTGGTCTTTTCTACCAAATGGGTTACATCAGTATCTCCCATCCAGGCTGCGAAGTCCCATTCACCATCCAAGGTCGGCTTGATGTACAATGAGTTGTTGATATTAGAAGGAACTGAGTAGATCTTATCTGTACCATAATCAGAAATGATGCCTTCCTCTTCTACTTTGGTCAGTTCGATTTCTGTCCTTTGTCCAGTCATCATATCCATGTAAGTAACTGCCAGTGGAGCTACGTCTGATGAACTTGATGTGTTCTTCTGCACGAAGTTCATCAACAGATAGTTTTCTGTATAGGCATATTTCAGTTCTTGAGTAAAGGTTTCCTGGTTCATTTCAAATAGACCATTATCGCCGAATGGATCTTCTGCAATCTTTTCATACAGAGCTTTTGGGAATACGAATACATAGCCGGTACGTTCCTCACTGCTTTCATCTACTGTGATACGAACTTTTCCGTTGTCATACTTCGTCATGTGCATCCAATTCACGTTATCTTCCGGATATACGCTAAGGCGATACATCGTCATGCCATATTCCTGATATTCTTCGACAAAGATAGCCTCGAATTCATCGTTCAGTGCCGTGATGGTGTATTCTACAAACTTACGGTATTCGTTATTCGTTTCTTCACTTCCTGAGATACCACTGCTTGTCTGTGAGTAAGTCTTACCATCCATAGACACCGTCCAGTTCCATTGGCCTGGACCTTCATAGTTCATTTTTTCCGGATCCATACCCTTGTAGTTTACAGCATAAGTATATACCTGTTTACCTTCTTCGTCCTGAAAGTTGATATTGCCTGCCTGTACATATTTACTGAAGTCCGGGCGATTTTCTACTACTTTGATACCGAATTCAACTTCCTGATTGGCAGAGCCTACTATGGAACCTCCTTCGATAGAAAGCCATTCAGGACGGTTGGTAGCTGCAAAACGGAAGTTTGCTACTGCTTTATATGTGATGAAGTCGTTGTAGCCGGCTTCGATACCTTCTTTTTCAGAAACTTCCACCCATTCATCGCCTGCACCTTTTTTATAGAGTTTGAACGTGCGTCCGGCTGCATTACGGGTTACTTCAGCCAACACAGCTTCCTGTCCGTTCATACTGATAGTGATGGAAGCAACGGTCGTATTATCATAGTCCTGACCTTCGTCAGAGATGCCGATGGTTACGGTTTGTTTACCAGCCTTGCCCGAGATAGAATATTCCTTCACACCCTCTGTAGCTTTGGCAGCCGGAGTTCCTCCCATAATAAAATAACACCATGTGCTGGAGGAAGTCAGCGTCCAGTCGGCTACAGCATCAAATGTCAAGCTTTTAGTCTCACTGGCTGCACCGCCAATTGTTTGCTTTTCAGGGAAGGTTACAGTTGCTACGTTGTCATCCTCGTCGTCGCAAGCTGTTATGGCAAAAGCCATCAGCAGACTGATGAAAAACCATCCCAACGTAAATTTGTTCTTTTTCATCTTATTCTATGTTTTTTTGTTTCTAGTAAATTATTTCTTTTCAAAATCTGTTTTCACCGTTTCAGATACCAGCATGCTGCCTTCCAGATACAGCCTCTTGGCTTCATCGTTGCTTATCCATTCAATGGCGCTGGCAAAAGTTCCTACTACATTGTTGCCAGCCATGCCCGGTACATACAGTGTGAAGTACTGAAAGATGAACTGTTCACAGGTACTGTAGTAAGATATACCGCTGCTAGATTGATAGAGGTGGAGATAACCGTCGCCGTAGTTGGTACCGAAAGCCTCGGCTGTAGAGGCAAAGGTCTGTTCATCCATTTCAATCAGCGGATTCAGGATGTCGTTTGTCGTGAAACGGATTTTCACATCGTAGCCGTCGTAGAAGAAGTCCTTCATGATAATGGCGTTTTCTTCTTCGGGGTCAATGATTGCCTTGATCAGACGGTTATCTACGTTGGGCATAAATTCCTGCATATAGGTAGAAGTCAGCACGGCATATCCGTTGAAGAGGTTGATGTCGAACGGACAGCATTTCTGCAGGATAACCTTGGCTTCATAGCTCTTTTCATACAAATCCCATTGGTCGGCTTGCTGCGTGAGCAAACGCAGGGTGAGCCCCAGCGAATCGGTGGCTGCGATGGCATCGTAATTACCGCGGATGCGTACGTTGGCAGCCCGTTCACCGGCCTTGATGGTGATGGTGTTTGATTCAATGGTATAGTGTTTTCCCTCAATGGCGTTGCTCTTTTTGTCTATAACCTCTACGGCTACCGTGCGGTCATAGCTGCAGGCTTCTGTAGCGGCTACAGGAATATCGAAGACTTCTTCGTTGTTCTGTACGGCCAGTACAGTGAGCGTATCCGAGAACAGGATATAGTTTGGACCTTCGTAGCTGGGACGCTCTGCATCACCGCAACTGGTGATGGCGCACATCAGCAGTGTCAGCATGCTCATCAGTCCGTAGTTTATCTTTCTCATTGTTATATTTATGCTTTATAAATGATGAATCTATTCTTATTTATTGCTCTCGTTGGGCTGAATCTGGCTACCCGGTGATTCCAGTTCGTGTTTCGGAATGGGCCATACAAAGCGTACGTCATCCGCTTCAATCTTCAGCGAACTACCGTTGGTCAGTGATTGTTCCTGCGGTTTGCGTTCGAAGCCTTTGTGCCAGCGTTTCAGGTCTTGCAGGCGGAAGCCTTCCATATACAATTCGCGTACACGTTCTTCTTCGATAATTTCCAGCCAGTTTTGTGCGCTGACCGAGATACTTCCGTTACCGCCTTGAAAGCGGGCACGACGTAAATCGCTGAGGTCTTTGCTGGCACCGCTGTAATTCTTCTGATTGGCACGTGCTTCTGCACGAATCAGGTATTGCTCTGACAGACGGAACACTTTCGGCATACATACATGCAGCATGTTCTGAGCCATGAAGGATTCATTTCCGAAGTATTTGGCTACTAATGGCCATTGCAGTCCATGCGGATAGCCGGTAGGCTGTGTCACGAAATTGGCTGCAAAGCGTAGGTCTTGTTCTGAATAGAGGTTCAGCACCCAAGTTGCCGGTACATAGTCGGGCTTGAAGCTTTGGAAGTCATAGTTGAAGAAGATCTGACCTAAAGCGCCGCCGTAGCTGCTGATTGTCATACCCACTTTCCAGATAATCTCGGTACTTTCGTCGTTCGACCACATATACTGGTAAGCGTTCTGTGAGCTGGTTATCATATCGTTCACGTTGGACAGTTTGTAGTATTTGCTGTCAATCACCTTGGAAGCGTATTTCTCAGCTTCTTTCCAGTTCTGCATGTAGAGAGCCACACGTGCACGAAGTGCATAGATGGTGTATTCGCAGAAGTAAGGTGTGCTGTAAAGAACTCCATCGAAATCATCTTCCAGCTTCAGGTACTCGGCTGCTCTTTCCAGATCATCCAGAACAAACAGATAAGAGGCTTCCAGTGATGAACGGAGGGTAGGTTCGTCACCGTCGTAGTGTGACTTCAGTACCACACCCAGTTCGTTGGCTGCTGTAGCCGGGTCGTAGGCCTTGCAGAAGAGTTTAATCAATTCCGAATAAGCCAGTGCGCGGGCAAAGTATGCCTCCCCGCAGTATTGGTCCAGACGGTCCAAGTCATCATCGTTAGTGGTATTCTGACGTACTCGGTCTACGTTGTCCAGCATAAAGTTACAGCGGGTAATAACGTTGTAGAGTCCGGCATATACCGATTCATATTCGGGTTCCGTAGCCAGGATATTCCAGCGCCATGTGTTACCGAACTGGTTGGAGTAGCCGTTCACGGCATAAGCCAAATCCGCCTGGATATCCGGCAGTAGGGTCAGATAGCCACTGTATAACGCTCCGTTCAGCCAGGAAGAGTAGATACCAATCACGGCCTGGTCTACTTCATCCACAGTGGTGATGGCCTTGTCGGCAGGCACCATATCATCCGGATACTTGTCCAGACAGGCAGTGGTGCTGAATACCAGAGTGGCCATGAGCAGATATGTTTTTATATTTTTCATTTTTCGTTGATTCGTTAATTAAAATATTAGAAAGAGAGTTCCAGACCGAACGAGTATTGGCGCGACATGGGATATTGTGCCTGATACATGTTAGTAAACGCTTCCGGGTCAAGTCCGCTGAACTTGGTAAATGTGAGCAGGTTCTGACCTTGTGCATAGATACGTGCGTTAGTGAAGAAATTCGTCTTTTTCATCCAGTCTTGCGGGAATGTGTAGCTGATCATCAAATTCTTCAAACGCAGGAAAGAGGCATCTTCCAGGAAGCGTGAATCCATCTGCGGAGTGACTCCCCAACGGGGAATGTCTGTCACGTCGCCTGGTTTCTTCCATCGGTCATAGAGCAGGCGCTTGGACTGGTTGAACCCGGTGTACAGACCATTACTCTCTTCGAAGAAGCGGTCGTTGTTGAACATCCAGCGGTCAGCCACCCAGCTGAACTGGGCATTCACAGAGATACCTCTCCATGTAAGGGTCGTTCCGAAACCGCCTTGCCAGGGAGCCAGATAGTTCTTACCCACCATCACCTTGTCCGATTCTCTGAATTCGTTGGTAAGGTTACCCTCTTTGTCATACCACAAGGGATCACCGTTTGCAGGGTTCACACCGGCATAGCGGTTGATGTAGAATTCTCCCAGCGGACGGCCAACCACCCATTTGGTGGAAGTGTTGGGCAATTCGTATTCCTGTACACCGTTATACAGTTCCTTGATTTCATTCTTGTTATAGGATACATTGGCATTGATATTCCAAACAAAGTCTCTCAGACGTAATACATCTGTATTGATGGCCAGTTCCACGCCCATGTTGGTCATCACACCGATGTTGTCCCAGCGGAAGCCGTTGTTGCCTTCAGAATAAGACTGTGGCACTTCCATCAGCATGTCGCTGGTGCGCTTGTGGTAAAGTTCCAGATCCACATTGATGCGCTCAAAGAATCCCAAATGAAATCCCAGGTTTGTGGTCCAGGTTGTTTCCCAGCTCAATTTCTCGTTCCCTTTCTGTTGCGGGGCGATACCGGCCGTATCCATGTAGATCCAGCCACCGCTGACCAGTGCCAGATGGTCGAAGTATGGGATTTCAGAATTACCTGACGTACCCGTACTGAACGATACTTGTGCATTGTGCAGCCAGTCGTATTTTTGCAGGAAACGCTCTTTCTTGGCATTCCACATCAGACCTACTGACCAGAACTGACCCCAACGGTGATCCTTACCGAAGCGTGAAGAGGCATCAGTACGCAGACCAAGCTCCACATAGTAACGGTCGTCGTAATTATATTCCGCACGGCCGAAAAACGACAGGAATGAATAAGCTGTTGTATTATCCTGCCAGCTTGAGGCACGTGTACCTGAAGTTACGTTGGTTAGGAAGTCGTTGTTCTGACCGCGTGTGGTCACGTTGAAACCCTCAGCCTGGTAGTCCACCCCTTCCTGGCCCACCATGACATTGAAATGATGGTCGTGTTTCACGTCGAAACGGTAGTTCAGCGTATTGGTCACTGTCAGGTTAAGAATATCGTTCGACTGACGGCTGGCCACTCCCAGGCCGTTGTTCAGCTGATAACTCGGAAATGACTGCATGAATCCGGTAGAGTGCGTATAGTCCGCACCGAACTGTACACGGTAAGTCATGTTCTCTATCGGAGTTACTTCAGCGAAAAGCACACTCAATACTTTATATTTCTTGTTTGTCACCGGATTATTGTCCATCCATTCAATCGGATTAACCGTTGTACCGGTCCATCCACCATTGGCATTGGTTGCCAGTGAACCATCGGAATTATACGGATTCCAGTAAGGAAGCATGAAGCGGCAGGCAGAGATGGGTGATGACAGACTGTAGCTGCCTTGATCGGCCTGCTCCACTTCTTCGTAGGCAACCATGGAATTGGTACCCACTTTCAACCAGTCGCTGGCTTTTACCTCTGCGTTGGCACGCATGGAGTAACGGCGAAACGTAGAGCCTTGAGCAATACCATCCTGGTCATAGAAACTTCCAGAAACGAAATAGTTCAAGCGTTCGGTGGCACGGTTGATAGAAAGGTCGTAGTTTTGTAGCATGGCATTGTCGTTGAACACCATATCCCGCCAGTTTACATCGGTCTGACTCAATAAGTCATAGTCTTGACCGGCATCCAGACCGACTTCCTTTTCAAACTGAATGCGTTCAGACGTATTCATCAGATTCCATTCACCTTTGGCTAACTGTGAGATACCCCACTGTGTACGTAAGGTAATGTGTGCTTTGTCCATGGACCGTCCGCGCTTGGTGGTGATTACTACTACACCGTTAGCGGCACGGGCACCGTAAATGGAGGTAGAAGACGCATCCTTCAGTACGGAAATATTTTCAATGTCACTCGGACTGATAGTGTTGAAGTCACTGCTGGAAATGGGTACACCGTCCAGTATGAACAAGGGAGAGGTGCCTGAAGTGATGGAGTTGGTTCCACGGATTTGGAAAGCCGCTGCCTTGCTGGGTTCACCCGAGTTGGACATCACCATCAGACCGGGGGTCTGTCCCTGCAGGGCTTGGTCGAAACCTGCGGCAGGCACACTTTCCATTTTCTCTGCCTTTATTGTGGAAACGGAACCGGTTACCGTTCCCTTTTTACGAACTCCGTAGGCTACTACCACCACTTCGTCCACCAGCTGTGCATCGCTCTTCAGCGTGATGTCCAGCTTTTGTGTCTGTGGAGTCACTACGTGCTGTTGCTGCTGCATACCAATGTACGAGTACACCAAAGTAGCCTGCGCAACGCCTTTGATCTCAATGGAGTAATTGCCGTCTATGTCGGTAATCACACCATTATTGGTACCCTCTTGCATGATGGCCACTCCAATCAACGGTTCATTGCCTTCCTCGGCAATGACTTTACCTTTCACCGTAAAACTTTGGGCGAAAAGCAATTGGAACGCCATCACAGCAAGAGAGACGAACAAAAGAATTACTCTTTTCATCTCTGATTTTTAAGTTAATGATATAAATGAATTGTTTTTAAATGTATATAATTCTTTTCACGTTACTATATTGCATACGGAGAAATGGATGAACACACTTGCTACATCTTGTCTCTTCGTTTAACGTTTCTCCAAACAGTCAACATGACATCAAAAAATAATATATTATTAGAATATTCAATAAAACGGCTCATGATTGCATTTTTATTCATATTAAAAAAGATGTGCAAAATTATAGTATTATTTTGATTGTTAACTATATAAAATAAAAACATGAAAAGTGTTTTAAACTTCCCAAATTGCGAATACTTTCTTTTTGTCAATTGAAAAGAAATATTTGGTGAGTTAGATCACATCATTACTTACTCTAAGTCATATTTTATATTGAAAACTTGTGTTTTAGTAGAAATGGTTAATTATAGTATTTATAATATAAATAATACAAATGACAGCTAATAAAAACTGTTTTTTCTGCTTACTATAAGAAGAATTCCAATCAGGTTTTGTGAATGTTTCCGGATTTACAGTTAGTCATCAAGTAAAAGACGCATAGGATGAATGTGGGTAGTGTTCCAAGATAAAAGACTAAGGAAATGTGCAATATCTTTTTGTTCGGTTCAGCTTAAGAAATTCTGTCAAGTATGGAAAGCATCGCTTCTAATGAAAATCATCTTTTGTTTATGATGGTAAGTAATCAGAAAGTAAATACCTGCTTGAAAGAAATAAAGGATATTTACCAAATATAAAATCCTTTGTTTAAGAGTTTTAAAAATATATCTCTGTTTAAGTATTCATTGGTATTTCTGACATGTTTTTAAGTTCATATTTATTTTGTAGATATCTCTACAAAATGAACATACAATGGACAAGAGGTAGGAAGTGTGTAACCTATCAAACTATGCAGAACAGAGCCACTTGACGGCAACCAAATATACAACGGTTGCTTTTGCCGATACCCCAGCGTTGTAGGAGTTTCACAAAAGACACAACCGAACGACAAGTGCCCAAATGCCCATCATCATTTCATCGAGTAATAACAAGCCTTCCCCGAACCTGCGACACAAGGAGTTTCGGGGATTGCTTCTGTGGCGACAAGCCTGTTTTACTTTCTCCGGAATACCTTATCTAAGCAAGCGGCAGCCCGTTTATATAATCGGCTTCTTTTCCTTCCCCTTCTATCTTCCTTCGCTATCACTTTCTCGTCTCTCTCCTCCGGTGCTCCTTGCCGGCGAGATTTTCCCATGCAAAGGTACAGCGTCCGTCCGGTCGTCAAGTACCGCTGCGCTAACCGGGCCACGAATTGAACGGCAGCCTTCCGCAAATCAAAGATTTGGGTATTCCGTCAAATTCCCGGCTGTTTACTTGCCTTTACCCTCCTGTCCACGCTGTTGAACCCGCATGTAAAATCAATCCCGACAAGGTAGCCGAAAGGCTCGATAAGAGGGAAAAACAAGTATCAACCAGTTAAAACTTAAAGTTATGCACAGCAGTATTTTTCAAATTTCAACGCAGCCGATTGGCAAGGAGAATTACATTGATGAGAACACGTTCATTGATGGGGACTTCAGTTTTTACGATTATTGCGCGAATATGAGCGACGAGCAGCGCAAGGAAGAGATTTCTGATTTGGTTGAATATAAACTGCCCAAAGGGATGTTCGAGCTGACATCCGAAGATACCATACTTTATAAGGGAGGCGTGGAGCAGTGGAAAAAGGAGTTTGTCGCCAATATCCATGAGAAAGCGGAGACTCTTACTGTCGAGAATATGTTGGAATGGAGACCGCTTTATAATCTTGAACAGGCAATAGAAAACCCGTTGGATACCAATTATCGTTTTTATCTTGACGGGGACGGCAACCAGTCCTTTGCCGAAGCATCCTTTGCTTTTATGGAATTTGTTTGCGGACTCGAACCCGACACGACACTCCATGTCGGAGGGGTTGTGGACTACCATTTCTGATGTACCTTAACAGATTGCGAATATCCACCCGCCATACCGGCGGGTGGTTTTCATTTCCCTGCATGGATGGCCCGGTTACTTTTATAGTCCATGCTCTGCCGGGTCGCAACCGCTTCTATCCCTTTTTTATCCATGCCATGCTCCGGTTCTAACGGTATGGCCATTCTTGTTACCCCGACATGCGCCACGGGGCTGTTTCGTGTGCAAAGGTACGGCGGACGAACATTGTTCAAGCACCGCTGTCGCTACCTGAAATGAAATTTGACGAAAACTTTCCGCAATCGCAGATTACGGCATTTCATAAAATTTCACTCCCGGTTACTTGCCCGTAGTTCTTGCATCCGCCGTTTGGGACGCACATGAAACAACCCTTTGGGCGAAGTCGGAAGGCTTCAAGAAAAGGGAAATAAAAAATAACAGACATGACAGCAATAGAACAGATTACCGCCGTAGCCACCAATTTGGGATGGAATGTAGAAGCCGATACCCGAAAGAAAAAAGTTGTGGAGTTCGACTTTCAGCGGTACACGAGAATGGGACAGGATTTTAGTTTCTCTATCGAAATGAAAGGCAATGATACAGAAAGCCTTGTCAGCGGCATCGAAGAGTTTTACGAGAATTTTGACCCCGACTACGAAGCCTATCTGTGGATAGGTACGGACGGGCACGGCAAGAACGGTGCGCCCTACCATATCAAGGACATCGTAAGCGATATGGAAGATGCCGAAGCCATGATAAAGACACTTTATGAAACATTAAAAACAGCGATACAATGAGAACCAGGACAATCAACAAGCGCGACGCGCAAAGAATAGACATCAGCCGTTTCCCGAATTTCCACCGGACGGGAAGCATATCCGGAATGAAGAAGCTCTATTATGGCAGGAATGCCCTGTTGGTGCGTTGCGGCAGTTGGATTTACAACGTGTCAAGCGAACCCGAAATTTATTACAATATAGCACATTAGCAGTATGGAAAAAAGTTTAAAAAAAGATTTTCAGAGTTGGAAAGGCATATTAACGCTAAAATTGCTTTGCTGCAATATTGCCGCAGGTCGTTTTGATTGGCAGAAATACTGTACGCCACAGCCTTACTTCGGTCATGAGATATGCGTCATGCCGCTGCATTGTTCCTACGGGCAGATAGGTTATACCGTGTATTTCCCTTGTTCCGATATACCGGAAGTGGAATACGACTGGGAAACGGACAAGCTGACCATTGGCCATGAGAATTGGGAAAGCTATCTACAAAATTAAAAAATAATGGTACAATAATTTTATGCCAGGCAGCAGGACGCCAAAGACTATGCCGGTGGAAGTAACCGGTATCGCAAGCTCTTGGAATTACAGTCAGTGATAGATGAACAGCAGAACAGGTGAATAATAAAGATGCGGAGAAAACCAACTCCGCATCTTTGTCCAGTTCCTACCGGCGCATCCCGCCGCTGTATTCTGCCTCTTGTAGTTCTTCCTGGTATTCCTCCATCCCGTTCAGCTTCTCGTTCACGGTCTGGAGGTTGGCTTCCAGTGTCGCATTGTGGTCGTAAGGGAAACTATGCCGTGCGGCAAGTCCCGCGTTAGCGGCCTGTCCGACATCGAGGCTGTCGGATTCCCTGTTGTACCCGACATACAGCACCTCGCCGTTCGGCATCTCGAAGGCAGGGATCTTTTGCTGTGCCATGGCCGTGAACTGTTCAGCAGCCATATCCCTGGCCACCTCCCTGACATCGTTGCTTGCACGGTCTATGCCGTAGCGCGTGATGTGGTCCCGCACCTCCTGCTCCGTGAATTTCAGCATCACCTCGTAAGTTCCGCCGACACTGCCGTTGTACACCACGGCAAAGTCCTTGTCCTCGATAAGCAGGTCGTCACCCCGGTTCTGGAGGGGCGACGCGTAGGTGTCTTTCTCATCCATGCCGTTGCCGTCGTAATATTCCTTGGCAAGCGTCAGCAGCCCCTCGTAGTCGCCTTTGTCCCTGAAGGCGTCCAGCCGCGCCGTATCATCGGTGTACTGGAGATAAGCCACGGACGAGTAGAATATCTTTTCTTTCGGTGCGGCTTCTTGTTCTTCACCGACCTGCTGTTTCTGCTCCTGCGCGATCTTGTCCACCTTCTGCGTAATCAGTGAAGTGGCCCTTTTCACATCCAGCAGCGTTGTCTTGATGAACTGCGGTGACTCCTTCAGCTTATCAAGCCAGTTTTTCAGGTACGCACAACTATCCTCCTTGATATGCTTGCCCATGCCGTAGCGTTGGGCGACCAACGCGCTGCCCAGTTCGGCCACAAGTTCCTCACGGGCGTATTCCTCCGACCCGAAAGAAGTCGGCTTTATCCGGTCGAGCACGCCCTCCGCACCGGTCGAGTGCGTCATTTCATGGAAAAGCGTTCCGTAGAACGCCTCTCCGGATTCGAACTGTCGCTTTTCCGGCACGACGATTTCATTCCTCGTAATCGAATAATAGGCGCTATCCTGGTACAACGGCTTGATAGGACAAATCCAAAGGTTGTCCTTGATCATCGTATCGACCGGGGCGAAACTGAAATGTTCCCCGTTTTCAATCTTCGGCCGCACATATTCCTTTTCGAGTTTTTGCCACAGCTCCGGCCTTGCCTCCTGCAGGTTGGTCTGCGCCACGTTGAAGACGCGGAACACCTGCATCTTCGGATAGACATTGTATTCCTTTTGCTCATTTTCAGATAGTTTCTTGTAGTCGTCATACTTGATTTTCTCCTTCGTTTCCTTGTGTATGCAGGTGAATGTGGTCAGCATGACCGGAAATGACTTCTCACCCCGCAGCACGGAAACCCGTGGCAGCTCCTTGCCGTCCTTATCGGGCTTGTTGAGCCGTTGCACGCAGTCGAAAGTGCAGAAGCGCGGAATCGCGTACCCCTCTTTCTCGCAGTGAATCAGCAACATCAGCGCATTCATGCCGTTGTACTCGCGTCCGGAGAGATTGCGGGGCCACTGCAAGCTGCCCTCGGTAAACCACGGCTTTTTCCAGTCTTCGCGGATGCTTTCGATTTTCTCGATCATTAATGTTGCCCATTTGTTTATGTCAGTTTCTTTCATATTTATTTGATAATTAGAGTTCTTATCGAATTTTGTACAACATAATTTTGGATGCTCGTTTATATTATATAGTATTACTCATATAATTATAAGAGCATGTTAGAACAAATCATTATCCGCAAGTCATTCCTTAAAAAACATTTGGCTGCACCATTATTAAAGGAGCGAGAATACTTTCTAACTATGAAAAGTAAGGAAGGATTGTCCCGGCTAACACTATTGGGGTGGGCTGGGTATTCGCTCAAGTTTATCCAATATTTCGATCTTCATGATGGCGAAAAGAGAATTGTGTCACTTGATGATGTCGTTGAAGCTGCACGTCAATGGTCTTCACCCATTCCTGATCATTATCATTCTCGGAAACGTCATGATTGCCCTTCCTCAAGAATCAAATTCATTGAGATGGCTGTTGAATTCTTACTATACGTAGGTCTTTTAGATTCTCGTTACCAAGACGACATCATCAATTATCTCGCAGAGCGCAAATGGCACAGAGTCAGACTGATTGCCGCTCCCTTTTATAAAGAGAGAATGTCTTTCTTGATGGATTGCAAATCAAAAGGTTTTAAAAGACAGACACTTCAGCTTTATGCACAGTATCAACTTCATCTAATAGAGTATCTTGATTTAAAGAACTTCCGTATTGTTACCAATGAGGAAATCTCAAATGCAGCAAAAAAATGGCAAAACCTGGAAGACAAAGGTTCTCACAAGAAGAAAGGCACCAAGTCTAATTATAGTTTCTTCATCTATTTTGCAAATATGTGGCTTAAAGAGCTACATATGCTACCAGAATCAGGATCTCCTTCAATATCAGATATACGCATAAATGAATACCTTAATCACTTGGCATACAGGAGATATTCTCATGCCTATATTAAGGGAAGGAGATATATACTCACCTACTTTTACAAGATAATAGAAAAGGAGAACCAGGAACACCCTTTAACATTGGAAGATATAGATAAATACATTGAATACTACACGATTAACAAGGTTCAACGTAACACGCTGAAAGAGTACCTGTGTTGTATTCGTGTATATCTTCGTTATGCAGTCGAAAAGGGGTGGTGTATTACCGACCTAGATAAGGCGTTAATCACTCCCAAAGTATATAGTGAAGAAAATCTCCCTTCTTTCTTGCCGTGGAATAAAGTTCAAAAACTGTTACAAACAGTCAAAGAACAAACTGGTAAATCCGCATCGCGCGACTATGCTATTTTTATGTTACTTGCTATGTACGGTTTACGTTGTAGTGAGGTGGCAAACTTGAAGATTAGCGACATCGATTGGCGTAAAGAACAAGTCTATATTAAGCGTGCGAAGAATTGTCGACCACAAGTGTTACCACTTCTACATAATGTAGGAGAAGCTATTATCGCTTACCTAAAACAGGGAAGGCCAAATGACATAGGAAGCGATAGCTTGTTCTTTTGTACACCAGCCCCGATACGTCCTATATCTTGTACAGCCATAGCTTCCGTCGTATATAGGTATTTGAAATCCAGCGAAATGGACGTTAGGCACAAAGGTCCCCATTGTTTACGCCATAGCCATGCAACTTTCTTGATAAACGAAGGACAAACCTTAAAGGATGTCGGTGATTTACTGGGTCACAAAAGTATGGAAGCGACAAGAATATATGCAAAAGTGGATCTCAATTCACTTAGAGATGTTTCAAATATTAACTGGGGGGAGCTTCTATGAGTATAAAAGAAACTGTTGAGTCATTTATCAAGTTTCGTAGGTCTATTGGTCGTAAGGATCAGAGTACAACTTACTCTTTGAGACTATTTGCTAAGTTCATTGGAGAAACAACAGAATTAACTTCAATAACGGAAAGCGATTGTAATGCCTTCCTTTACAGAAAAGGAAATGTCATCACCAGATATTGGCATTCTCAGCACTGCATTCTGA
Organism: Bacteroides finegoldii DSM 17565; assembly: GCF_000156195.1. Lineage (GTDB taxonomy): Bacteria > Bacteroidota > Bacteroidia > Bacteroidales > Bacteroidaceae > Bacteroides > Bacteroides finegoldii. Next base: position 130,293 of record NZ_GG688319.1, read on the forward strand.
AAAAACTTTTTGAGTGGGCTTTTTCTAGAGGACTCATTCAAAACATACCTATTCCCGTTTTTCTGCCTAAAGCTCCAGAGTATTATCCCGCTTACATATATCGGATGACGAACTGAAGAGACTGTTTGATTGTGCGCTTACATATCGCAAATATAGATCATTTGTTAATGAGCCAATATGTATACGATATATCTTGATGATCACGTATATGCTTGGACTCAGAATAAGTGAGACCTTATCCTTAAAAATAAAGGATATTGATATGGATAATATGTACGTGCATATACATTGTAGTAAGTTCTACAAGTCTCGCTTGGTTACTTTCAACGAACAAGTATCAAAATTGATGCAAGAGATATTACAATGGCGAAGTACTCAAATGTCCCCAATGGTAGAGGATGCATATGTTTTCATTAATCAGAAGGGGAAACCTGTTAATTTTGTATCTTTACATCAGATATTTGCGACCATTCGTAAGAATGCAGGTCTTTATTTCCCTGATAGAGGACGTCATCAGCCTAGAATACATGATCTTCGCCATACTTTTGCGGTCGACGTCCTTACTAACTGGTATAAATCAGGAAAGAACGTACAGGATTTACTGCCGAAGTTGTCTATCTATTTGGGACATCTTAACGTGTCCTTCACTTCCGTCTATCTAACAAAGACGCCAACTTTGTTGCAGGAAGCAAACAAATTGTTTTATGCTTATAAAAACACGAACAATGAAGAACAGAAGAATTACTGAAACAGAATATCTTGGCTATTGGCTAAGACCATTCCTCATAGAGTACTTAATTGTCACTCGAAACCTTAGTCGTAACACTCAGATGAGTTATCGTGATACATTCCGTATGTTGGTATCGTATGTCTCTACATTAATAAGTATTGCAATAGACAATCTCAAAATCTCGGATATTACGACTGACGTTATTACGAAATTTCTTGATTATCTGGAAATTGAGAGAAAAGTTTCCGTATCTTCAAGAAACAATCGTTTAGCTGCAATAAAGGCTTTCGCAAAGTTTCTGGCGTGGAAATCTCCTGAACATATAGATTGGTGTCACCATGTCACTCTTATCCCTTCAAAGAAAACGGAAAAACGCATGATAACCTATATGGACAAATCTGAGATCGAAGCCTTGGCTGATGCACCATTGAAAACATGCAAATATCAAGGGATAAGAAGTCGAGATCATGTCATTATCCTATTCATGTATAATACTGGCGCCCGAGTGTCTGAAGTTATTGGTGTTAAAGTGAAGGATGTTGCGATGCCTTCAAAACGTGGAATGCCAATGGTGACATTACATGGCAAGGGGCGTAAAGAGAGAATATGTCCTTTATGGGAGGATTTCTGGGATTTACTCAAACAATTTATAGACAACAAGTTGCCTGACGATTACCTTTTCCTTAACCGATACAATCAGCCTATGAGCCGATTCTGTATTTATGAAATGATAAAGAAATACTCACAAGATGTAATCTTAAATCATCCCTCTCTTGCTAATAAACGCCCATCTCCTCACGTTATACGCCATACAACCGCCACTCATCTACTTAATTCTGGAGCGGATATTGATATGGTTAGAAATTGGATGGGACATAGCTCGATTGATACAACAAACATCTACGCCGAAATTAGCATGGAAAGGAAATTAGAAGTTCTCAAAAAATGTGAGCAGTCCGTTTCCGATACACCATCACGAAAATGGTCTGAGGATAAGGAGTTAATTACATTCTTAGATAGCCTCTAATTCCTCCAAAGATAGAATTATGTTGTGCAAAATGTCAAAGAACGATTGATTATTAATTGTTTAGACTAATGCCCAACATAATTCTATGTCAGACATAAATGATCTTATGTTGAGGTCAACATAAGATCATCATTTCCGCAAAAAGGTCCAGCGCCTTGTCCTCGCTGCTCGGACCTTCCGGTCTGGGTCTTTTATACGTTGCCATAGCCCTTACTGATTGGGGTTGTCCGATTCCGCCACATGCAGCGAGAGTTCCTCCACCCGGCAGGAAATATCCGTTTTCCCGTTATGTACCGAGACGCTCATTTCGCCCTTGGCATCCACTCTTGCACCCGACTGCAACCATTCTTCCCGTTGCTTGTTAAAGCTGAAGAAACGTACCCACTGGTACTCGAAGCCATCGTCCACTTTCTCCGCGCTGAACGCCGAGAACACCGTATAGGGTTTGTCGTTCTTGTCCTTACGTTCCTCGATGTTTTTGCCCACCTTGCCACGGAACGACATCTCTCCCTTGAGGGAATCTGCCGTGTTTGCCGGAGCCGGGACGATGCGGTCGGCGAAAAGATTGAAATAGAGCTTTTCGCCCCTGCGTTTCAGGTACATGGTACCCGATACTTCGGCCCGCGAGCCGTTGCGGTAGTTTGCGGTTTCTTCCTGGGCGCCGTCCTTGTTGACGCTGATCTCGACCGTTTCATGCCGGCCATCCTTCGTCGGGATTGCGACGCGAAGCGGAAAAGACAGGAACGTTTTCTCTTCCTTGTTCGTGCGCGTCGAAGCGTCGCGGCTGATAATGCCGCACGCCGTAACATTGCATTTTATCATATTCTTTGCCTTTTAAGTGATACATGTACTACCACCGGACAAAGTGAGGTTTATTGAAGTTGAACACGCTGAAGCCGGCCTTTAATCGGGTGCGCGTATCATCGCCCAGACCAGCCATCCGGCAATGAACAGCTGCACGCCCACGATGACGAGCGTCGCTATCCAGCCGAAGAGCAGGTAGCAGAACAGGACATACAAGGTCAGGTAGGAGAGTCCGAACAGACATCTGCAAAGTTGTATCAACACGTATTTTACCATATCCCCATGCCTTTATCGTTTCAGGTTCTCCGTCTGTCCCTGCTGTCTGGACATCCCTTGTTCAAAATTCTGCGAAGCCGCTTCCGAGAGGATAACCGTGTTCAGCATACCGGTCACACGTGTCCGTTTGGCTTCCTCGGAAAGGGTATCGTTGTTCAGCGTGGCCGACAGGCGGCTCAGTTCGGCGGCGGTCAGTTCACGTGCCACCTGGACGCTCCCGTTGTCTGCCCGAAGCGTGGCTTTGCCGTTGTCCCCGATCACGAGGTCGCAGGCTTTCATGCCCGGTAACAGCGGCTTCAGGTCAATCTTCCGGTTATCCATCGCCGCCGATATTGCCGCTTTCTGCTCCTCCTCGTTCTTGCTGTCTATCTGCACCGCCAGCAGCATCAGGGACGTAAAGGCGGTCATCGCCATTTCCACGACGGGGTCGTTACACCCCGACAACCCCACGCCGCTGTCCTCCGAGGAGAGCAGCTTCTTCATCCACGCGTCGGGCGACAGCCTTTTGTCGGCGGCATTCTCTTCCGCTCCCTTATATCGGGCGAGCAGGTCGTTCCCGTTATGCAGCACCTGTTGCTTGATATTGCCCTTTTGGGCGATTTCGGTCAGGTATGCCGCAGGATCTATCTCCCGTCTTGTACCGTCCGCGTAGAGGTTCGTCACGCCGAAATGCAGGTGTTCGCCCGTTGTCTGCGTACCGGTGTTCCCCGAGATGCCGATCCGCTGTCCCGCCCGTACCGTGTCACCGGCCTTTACGCTGACTTCGCCGAGGTGCATGTAGGTACACTGTACCTTGCTGCCGTCCGTCCGGGCATATTCCACCGTCAGGGACTTGCCGCCGGGCGTGTTCTTGTTCAGGTTCACCGCCACCACCTTGCCGCCGTTCTCCGTGGCCAGCACCGCATCGCCGTTGCAACGGATGTCGATGCCCTTGTGCATCTGTTGTTTCGTGCCGTCCGTCGGGTCTTGCCGCATACCGAAAGGCGAGGTCACGAAAAGGAACTCATCGCGCTCCACCGGGAACGAATAGCCGGCCTCCTGCGCTATGTGCCCGGACGTGCGGAGCGGGTTGTCCTCTACACCGAACTTTCTGCCTTGTGCCGCCATCTCCTGCATGACCTGCCGGTCATACTTCTGCAAGCCGTTCTGCTCGATGATACGTTGCAGGTTCCCGGCATACTTGCCGCCCGAAGCATAGCCGGCCTGCGCGATACCCTGCGTCCAACCCTTGTAATCATCCGGGGCGAGCGTGAAACAGCGTGCATAGCGGCTGTTCTCTTTCAGGAAACGCGAGTGGTGCTCGTAGGAATCACCCACGCTGTCATAACTGCAAAACTTCTCGTTCGGCTTGTCGTCGGTATATACCCCGAACCGGCCACCTTCGGCGATCCACGCGGGCGTGGCCTTGATGCCGAAATGGTTGTTCTCGTTCTGTGCCAGACGGCTCTGCCCGTTGGCACTTTCCAGTATGCCTTGTGCCAGTGTAACGGAAGCGGGTATTCCGTACCGGCGCATCTGCTCCATGGCGTATTCCGCATACTGCGCTGCATATTGTTGATTCTTGCCAGCCATATTCTTACCTCCTGAATGTTGGTCGTTGTTCGTTTTCGTTCTGCTCTTCGGTTGCCTGGGCCTGTCTTTCCGTTGTTCCCGTCCGTTCCGGAGCTGCCGGCAGTTCGCAGATGGCGATACGTTCCCCGGCTTTTACAAGTTTAGACAGGTAAGTATCGAGCAGGCTCAATGGAAATTCGGCGGAAGCCGTGAACCCCTTGTCAGGGTTTCCCTCCCGTTTTTCCAGTGGAATCCCCAGTATTTCCGCACCCCTCACGGCATCCTCGTTGTACAGCCGGTAGGCGTCTCTGCCACGGATAAGCTGTAAGGCATCGGGATGCTTCGCCTTGAGTCCGTTCCACGCCTGCCGTTGGGGAGTAACGAATTCCTCCGCTTCCTCTTTCCGGTGGGTTTTCACCGGTTCTTTCCCCTGTTGCCTCGCATCTTCCTTTTCTTGCTTCTCTACGGTGTGCTCTTCCAAAGTCTGTCCTTTACGCAAAATATCGGCGAACAGCGTGGCGGCCAGATGCCGCTTGTATTCCGTCTTGTCTTCTGCCACCATCACCCGCTGCCACTGTTGCGGGGTAACGCTCCGGGGTTTCGTCTTGTTGCCGTCGATGGTCGCGATGCACTGTCTGCCGTCCTGCTTGGTATTGAATACCGAAACACGTTGGATGCGGTTCAGGTCGATCTCCCTCGTCCCGCTGCTGAACAAGTCCACTTTCAAATCAGGCTGCACCTCCGCCAGTGCGTAATACTTGTGCGCCAGTTCCATACGCACCTTTCCGATGTTGTCCATCGCCTGCCTGAGCGTGGAAAAGAACAGGTTCACGTCTTCCTTGTCAGGATAGATACTGTATCCTTTCTTGTTCTCGGGCTTGATGTACAACGCCCAGCGCTTTTTATCGTCCTGAATCATCTCCGCCCGGTCGAAATTCACTTCGTTCGCCCGCCTGACCGCAGGAGACACGTCCAGTGTGGAAAGCATTTCCAGTGACCAGTTCTTCAACCGGGCCAACGACACTTGCTTTTCGGCGAAATAACCGTCATCGGGTCTGTACCCCCACGCACCGTCGGGATTGAAAAAGCGCACGTTCTCGACACCTTCCCTTCGCAAGGCCCTGCCGATACGGGCTTTGTTCATGCCCGGGATTTCATTGTCCACATCCGGTGATGCACCGGCGGGCAGTATCACGTCCGCTGATTTCGTGGAGGGGTCGATGACGATGACAATGGTCTTGTCGTCCTTGTTCGGGTGTTGCCGGATTTCATCGGCCACGGAATAATGCTTGGGCAGTTGTTCCCTCATGTCCGAAGTCCGCCGGCGGTTACGCAGCGTGGCGTATTCGATTTTCTCGCCCCGTTCCGCCTTGTTGATTACTTCAATGGCATTGTTCACGTCGCTTTCGAGCGCGTCCACCATGACGGGGTTCTCCTTCAGCTCCCGGTTCCAGTATTCCACCAGTTTGAGGCTGTCATCGGACAACCGGGCAGGCAGTCCCAGTTCCAGCATCTTGATTCCCGAAGCCACTTCCACGACCAACCGCTCCTGTTTGAGCGCATCTTCCGAGGGAGCTATGCCGTTCTTCATCACCATGCCCTCCCGGGCGAGACGCTGTTGGTGTCCCGTGGCGCTTACGAGTTGCCGCAGGGCCTCCTGCACGTAGTCGTTATAGTGCTCGAAGTCCTTTTGGCGAGGCATATAGACCGCGTCGCGGTCCGTCTCGTAATGGGGCATTCCGCAACCGTCCGAACGTACCGGGACGAGATTGTCCCGCATCTTCAGCAGGAAGTCGTTGAAGCGGGTATGCAACCGCCGCTCGTCGGCTTCGGAGTAACCCCGTTCCACGGCGTTCCCGTCTTTCAGCAGTACCGCATCGTAAGCCTCCTTGTCCACGTAGGGCAAGGTCGTCTGGTCGATGTTGAAGAGCGTGCGGATCTCCCGGTTATGCACGCCCTTGTACTGTTTCTGTACCTCCTCGTCCAGTTTCATGTAAGCGTCCCGGCTGATGATATCCTCCGGGTTGTTGCGGTGGACGTACTTGTTCCAATTATAGAATAGGAAAGGGACTCCCTGCTCGTGCTCCTGGACCGACGTGCCGCGAATCTTGGCGTCGCTGTAAAGGGTGAACAGGTTGGTCTTGCATCCGTGCCTGTCCGAATGCAAGGTCATGAACAAGGCATTAAACGGACTGACGGACACGCCGCGCGGGTAAAATTTCGGATAACCTTTGCCCGTGGCGTTGAGCCAGTGGCCTCCGGCGTTCGATGCCTCACGCAAGGCCGTGGAGAGCAGGTCGATTTGCTTTTTTTCAGCGTTCTTTTCTATCTGTGACTTTTCTTTCATACTCCTGGTGTTTGTCGGTTATGGAATTACTGGATGCCCCGTGTACGCACGATTGTTTCCTGCTGCCCGTTGTCGTAGTTCCGCGAGGTCATTTGGCGCACCCGGTCGTTTTGGGCAAGTATGGCATTGGCCAGCGTGTTCAGCGGCAAGGCCCCGGAACGGTAAGCGTCCGCTACCGTGGGGCTGAGTTGCACGGTGCAGGGTACGCGGTCTATCGTGGCGACAAGCGTACTGCCATGCAGTACCGGGTTCACGATACGCGGGTTGAGCGGTTCGTCCGGATAGCGCTTGTACTGCACATGCCTGCCGTCGGCAGCCATGCCGGGCCGTTCCCGTCCCAAAGCTTCGTGTCCCGCCTTGTTCAGCAGGTTCGCGCCGCCCAAGCCGATAAGCAGCATTTTCAGTAACGGGTTCTTGATGAACATGCCCGCCACGATACTCGCTATCGGCAGCAGGTTGTCTTTCAGGCCCAGCGATTGCGTCTTGCCCGTGAACACACCGAGCAGGATGTCGGGCAACATGGCCAGTATATAGCCGAGGTTGCCCGTCACGTCGCCTATGCCGTCCAGTCCCAGGGAACGGACCAGCCCGTCCCAACCGTTCTCGTTGGTCGGCGTGTCCTGCCTCTCCGGTATCCCTTCCGATGAATACACGGCCTGCCCCCGTACTTCCTTCTCCGCCTTTTCCTCCTTTTCCCTCTTCTCGGTCTCCGTTTCCGCCTGCCCGGTCGCTGTAACCTCACGTCTTGCCATGCCTTGCAGGTAGGCTTCCTCCTGTCCGGGGGCGACGACAAGCGGCACATCCTTGTACCGTTCCGCCCGGGTTCGTTCCTCTTCGCTCTTCTCGTTGTTCCCGTACCACTGCGGCATAACTTCCTTTCCGGTTTTCCACAAGTCCATAAAGTCAAAATCCATAACAGGTATTTTTTTCTGTAACTGCCCGTTGGCCTCGGCCACGAGCGTGTTCTCCCCGGACGGCATTGCGGCAGCTTCGCGGCGGAAGCCGTCGAACACGTTGCTGTCGCTGCCGAACACGCCCTTGCTGATACATTGCTCCACCGAAAGATCCTCCGGCGCTTTGGACGCGAAACGGTCGGCCACAGCCGAGATAGCCACGTCCGCACCGACGAACCGTGCGAACGTCGCCCACGAACCCACGCCGCCCAGCATGAGGGTATCTGCTGAAGCTCCCAATACCTTGGCTGTCCCTTTCTCCAACCTGCTCGGTCGGTAGGCGGCCTCGCCGCGTCTCTCGATTTCCTCGGCCAGGGGCGAACGGTTCAACGTCTGCGACAGCCCCAGCAGGCTTGACTCCGCCGCTTTGCGGATAATGTAGTCTGCTGACGACTTGGGCATCCGTTCCTTGACCAGCTTGTCAATCATCAGTTGCTCCACCCGGTAGCCCACGTAGGCGTAGGCGAGGTCACAGCCCAGTTCCCCGGACAGGGCGTCGTAACGCTCCCTGCCGATTTCCCCGACAACGGTGTCGCGCCACTCGCCGGCCATGTAGGCAAGGTCGTGCTGTACCTCTTCCGACGCAAGAATCCTGTCCTTGCACATCGCGATGTAGTCCTCGGTTGTCTTGGAGTTCCATTCGCCCGTTACCTTGAGTGTCTGGTACGGGTCGGAGAACGGTTGGGCCGATGACGCCATCATGCCGAGGATGCCGCCCAGGGACGTGGAATACTCCTTCATCTCTTCGCCCTGTTTGCGGGTCAGGTAGGCTTGCGTCTCTCTCATGACGGGGGCGAGATGGCTATGGAAATAGTCGCCCATGAGCGCCTCTATCTCCGCGAATCGTTTGCTCTGCTTTATTCCGTCCATATTGTAATATCTATATCATGTTTATCTGTTTCAGGAGTTGTTCTTTCGTCTGCTCGATGGCATTGTGGTACACCTCCATCTGCCGGGGAAAGAACTCTTCGAGCCACGCGTCCTTCTCGATACGGTCGTGAATGAAGCGTATGGCCTGCTCCCGTTCGATCTCCACCGAGGCTTCCCCTTCCTCCCGGTTGTTGAACCATGCCTTCGTCCACCATCGGATTCCGGCACGGTCGGGATAGACGGAGACGATTCTCGGTATGTCGAAGCTCTGGATGTCGATGTCCAGCTCCGCCAACGGGTCGATGAGACCGCCGTGTGTTACTGCTTCGTCATGAAGTTTTTTTTTACGTCGCCGCCCGTCGTGGAGAGGTACACCTCATGCCGCAGGGCAAGGTAGTTCAGGAAATCCGCTATCAGCAGGTTCTGCACCTTGCAGGCCAGCGGCATGGCCTTGCGCCCCAGTCCGAGCGGATTGGCGATGCTCGGCATCTGCTCGTAGAAATACTCCTTCACCGCGCCCATCGTGAAGATATGGCGCAGCGACTGCTCCGTGTGTTCGGGCAGGCGGTACGCCCCATGCTGCAAATCCTCCATGTAGTGCGGCAGGAAGCGCAACATCAGCTCCTCGATTTCCCGCCTGTCTTTCTCGTAATCGGTTGCCGGTCCCGGTTCTGCCCCGTAGAGACCGGACGCCCCGTCCCCGACGGCCTCCTGCAGCGCACGGATATTGCCGTACAGCATGGTCAGGAACTCCAGCGGGTTCAGCTCCTCGCCCTTGAAGCGGACTTCGACGTGCAGCCGCTCACCGCTCAAGGCTACCGTCTGCCCGGCCTTGACACGCTGCCCGAACTGGGCATAGACATTCGACAGGTGTCCGTATATCACTTCGTACTCACCGTAACGTATCGTCTGGCAGATGCCATGCACGGGGTCGTTGCCCACGCCCGATACGATACCGCTGGCCACTGCCGAAAGGATGTGGCACCGCACGTTGAAGTCGATGCCGTGGTGAAAGAATTTCCCGCCCGTTTCCGGGTGCGTCTGCTCGCCGTAGCCGAGCGACATCTCCACGTCTTTTCCCTGCGGCTCCTCGAACGGCATACAGTAGCCGCTGTCGGAATGCAGGATCATTTCTTCTGTATATTTCATTGTTCCGTATTATTTTGTCCGTCTATCTTCTCATTCCGCCGCTCTGGGTCTGCTCCTCCGGGGAGAGCGCCGGTGCCTGTGTCCTCGGCACACTCTCCTGCGGTGCCGTGCGGAGGACGCCCGCGTTGTTGCCGATGAGCAGCATTCCCAGGAATAACCCGGCGATCTTGCCCAGCCAGCCGCGTTGTCCGAACACGAGGAACGCTGCGGCGACCAGTCCCGCAATACTCAACCCCGACACGTTGCCACGGCCAAGGTTGCTGAAGAATCCGCCGAGCATGTCCATCAGGCCGTCCCCGGAGGTCGCCTGCATGAAATTCGACACGCCGTTCAACTGCGAGCCGGCGCCGCTTACCGCACTGCCTATCGCCGAGACGGTCTCCCCGGCCTTCTCCTTCAGTTCCCGGGCGTCATCGACCGTACTTGCAAGGACGTTCGTGGCGGGTTTGCCGACCACGGCCTCGCTGACGATACGTGCGACACTCGCGTCTGTGGTCAGCTTTTTCCAGCCCACATAGCCGAATGCACCGCCGATGGTGGCAGTCTTGACAGCCTGCCCCGCGCCCCGCAAGGTCTGCGAAGGGTGCAGAACCGCATTGCCCATGTTTTTGCCGGCGGTTGCCGTGGCCTGTCCGGCACCCTTCATGGCCTTGCCGCCATATTTCAATATCGTATTCCAAAATCCCATATCGTTTGATTTTTTTAAGGTCTTACATTCTTTCCGTTCTGCCTCCAGCGGCGTTTGGCGGCTTCCACGATGCCTCGTTTGTCGGTAACGGGACGTGCGCCCCCGTCGATTTCACGCCAGATGTCGCCCATCGTGGTGTACTTCACCGCCTTGGTCAGCCGTTGCAGGGTCTTGTTCATCGTCTGGAGTTTCGGACGGATGCCGAAGACGATTTCCATGCGCTCCCGCTCCGTCATTTTATTGCCCGAGAGACAGGCCGTGCGTATGTCGTTCACGATTTCCACGCTGTTCAATATCATTTCCCTGTAAATCCGGTTCCGCCGCGTGGAAAGGGCGACAGCCAGGGCGTTGGTCGTGTTACGGCCCAGCTGTTTGGTAAAGTCGCCCATGTTGTCCGTCAGCCTCGCTATTTCGTGGTAGAAGCCGTAGATCTGTGCCGCGTAGCAGACAATCGAGCGGAACGAGTTCAGGTAGTTGTTGAACTCCCTCTGCAGGTCGGTCGTGGCCTCCACTTCCTCTTTCGTCCATAGATGTCCCGTGGTCTGCATCAGCATGACCTTCTCCTGGTTTTTCAGTTCCTTCTCCGCCTTTTCGGTATAGAGCAGGATCATGCCCGCCAGTACCGGGTCGTTCTGTGCCTGTACCTTCGGGATGCCGGTACACAGCAGCAGGATACATATCCAGATTGTCCGTTTCATAGGCATTCGGTTTTAGCGGACAAGGGCTGCCGACCTGCGCCAGCGGGACATGGCCATACGGGCCGCCTCACCGTTGCTCCGGTCTATCATGCCCGCCGTTATATTGTTCCATACATCGTTGAACGTGTAATAGCGGATGCTCAGGTAGAGCAGGTGCAGCTTCCTGCTGAACGCCGATAGCTTGTCGTTCAGTTCCCACAGGGTTTTGCTCCGTTCCGCGCCCGTGAGCATGTTCTCCGTTCCGCCCTTGGCCACCGCGTCGTTCAGGAGCGTGAACACCGATACCAGTTCCGTGGCCGTTTCGATATAGAGGTTGTTCATGTTCATGCTGGCGACGATGCCCTGCGGGTTGTCCTTGACGGCCTTGCCCAGTTTCCCCAGCGTGAGGAATATCCGGACGCCGTCATTATAAAGGTGGGTACAGGCTTTCAGCGACGAGGCGTAACCGCTCGCCGTCTTGAGGTAGCTGTTGTACTGTTTTTCCCACCGGTGTATGCGGTTGAACTCCGCCGCGATGGTATTTTGCAGCAGGGCTGTCTGCGTCTGACCCTTGATCTGTTTCTCGATTTGGCTGTTTATGACCTCGTTACCCTCGGCCAAAGCCGCCCATTCCAACGGATTGGACGCGGCGATCTGCGCCTTGGCCGGTTGCGGAAGCAGGCCGGCGAGCACGAGGGCCACTCCCAGGCTAATGATTCGTGATTTCATATATTCCCTTTTTTCGTTTGTTGTATTCCACCCGTTCGCGGATGAGCGGTACGATGTCGTTGCCGCGCCTGACCCCGGCAAGGTCGAGGCGTGGCGTGTTCCGGTCCATCGAGAGGATACGGACTGTCTTCAGGCCGCAAAGCTGTTGCAGGAGGCTCTGGTGTTCCTGAAAGTCCACGATACGGTACAGTTCTATATAATCCACCTTGCGGATGAAAACACCGTGCTCGCTGATGAACTGCTCCGGGCCGATACGGTATCGTGTCCGGCGCAGGTAGATGAAGCGGTACAGCAGCACGGGAAGCAGCAGTGATGAAACCGCCGCCGCTATGCCGCCCAGTGGCATGTCTTCGATGCCACCGTACACCAGTCCCGCCATGCACGCCAATATCAAAGGCAGCTCGTCGATAACGAACTGCCCGGCGTGCGGCTGCAAGACGACATTCCGAAAGTGCATGATGGGTTGTGAAGGTATCATCGGCGAAAGCGTGCTTGTCGTTCCTGTTCGGGTTCCTCTTCTCGTTCCTGCCCCTTTTGGGCTGTTTCTTCCATTTTCCGCTCCGCCAGCAGTTGTTCGTTCCAGTCTTTGTAGGGACAGGCAGGCATTTCGCGTATGGTGGAAACGTCATTCTCCTTGTCCAGGCCGAGATACCCCCGCAGTCCTTCGCGGAACGTCTCGTAGCATTTGTTCATCATGCCCACCTGGTCCAAGATGTCTTCCGGGGCGCACAGACCGCTCGAACGCATCGACTCCGCTTCTTCCCATTCGGACTCGAACCGCCCGTAACTGGTCTGCAGATCCTTGGGCAGCAGTTCCACGTCGCCGCTCCCCAGATCCATGCCGTCACGGACAGAATCGAGGTAAGGTTTCCGTTCGGGTGTCTCTTCGATGATGGAACGCTGCACCCGGAACTTTTCTTCCCGCAGCTTCTCACAGAACTCCATTCCTGCCGGATCGGAATCGAAACAGATATGGTGCCGGGCAGGAAGGGTGGCCGAAAGCACGCCCCGCATCTGCGCCACGGTCGGGGAGCCGCCCGTCGAGACAAAGACCGCCTTTCTCAATTCCTTGTTTTTCGCCTGACGCAGTTGGTAATACGCCATCGCGTCATAGGCGCTCTCGAACCAGTAGATATGCTTGGCCTCCGCGAGTGGTGTCTTGGCAGGGCTGGCAATCCACAGCCCCTCGCTCGAATTGCTGCCCTCGGCCTTCCCCTTATAACTGCCGCCCCCGTCCGGACGGGCACGTCCCCGTTCCTCGAGGCCCACCACCGTGCCGTCGCCCTTGGGCAGGGTCAACGGAAATGACAGGTTCGTGTAGGCAGCCCCATCCGGGCGGTGTTTCGTCGCCAGGCAGAAATGGCGGTGGAAAGCGTACTGCGTGTAGAGGTCGATGCCCCGGCTCTTGAAATAGGGATAGAACTTCTTCTGTGTCGCCCGGTCCTGCGGGTTGAATTTATGAATGTCGTAGTCCGCTATGTCGAACGGCCTGACATCCCGCTTGGGTGGGATGATGCGTGTCTCACGGTTCTCGATGGGATGGTTCAGCAGCCGGTTACACACGAGGTTTACCAGCCGGTCGCCGGACATTCCCGTATGGTACTCCGAGAAAAACTGCGGATGCTCCTTGATGAACGAAATAAGGTTGTACACCTTCTGCTGTTGCACGTGGAAGCAGCACTGACCGTTCTGCGTCACGATGAACTTGTCGCCACGGACACGGCACCCGTCACTGCCTATGCGGACATACGAGGGATAGCGCAGGCCGTCACGCTTGTTCAGGTGATAGCCCGCGTCGATAAGCACGTCCTGGATGTTCAGCCTTTGCAGGAAATCGTTGTATGTAAGTTCTCCTTCTCTCATGTCGTTACCTTCCTCTTCTCATGTCGTTAATATCCTGGTTCATTTGTGCCTCGAAGTTGCGTATGGCCACGTCCCTCGGCGTATCGACACCGGGCTTGAAGTACGGGCGCGGAGGTCCGCCGTAGTGCCCGCAGTAAAACTCCGGGGCGTGGTGGTGATGGTGCAGGCCGTGCGCGACGCCTGCCGTGACCACCGCACCGGCGGTAAGGGCGGCGAAAATCTTCACGCCGAGACCGCGCTGCGCCTCCGGTCGGGATTTCATATCCACCTCGTTGAAAATTTTGGAAAACAGCTTCATGCGGTGGTAATCGTCCACCGCAAGGAATTTGTCGTAGTCCTTTTGCGTGATTTCGTGGCTGATGACCTGCCCGTCGATGACGGCTGTCATTCTGTACATTCCCGCCGTTTGCGAGGGCTGCACGCCTATCTCGCTCACTTCGACCTCCCTGCCGTGTTTCTCTTCCCGGTACCATCCCTTGTTCCCGTTGAGCAGTTGGAGGTCGCGCCCGTCCACGGAGGCGACCGCGTTGTTCCGCACCTCCTCTTCGGGAAGAGGCATTTCCAGTGGCGAAAGGATTTCCTGCTCTTGCCGCTGCCGTTCGGCCAGCTCCCGTTGCACTTCGGGGTGCAGGCCGAGGGCGATACGCCGCTCGCTGTTGAGAGCCTCCTCTGTTACTTTGTCGGCAAAATCCGCCCCGACGACCCCGTTCAGGACCGCCAGACGTTGCTCGACGGAATGCTGCTTAAGGGAATTGGACGTCAGTACCGCCATTTCTTCGTCCGTCAGGTCATAGACCATATCGGCAGCCGCCTGCTCGGACTGTACGGTCAGCGTCCGTGCCTCCCGATCGACGATCAGGCCGTGCGAGGCAAGGCATTCCTGCCATTTCTCGTTGGAGAAATAGACCGGCGAGGTTATCAGCTCCTTGTAGGGACGCGCCGGTTCCCCGCTGCGCGGACGGCTGACCAGCGGCGTGATGGCCGCTTGCAGGTTCTGCAACACGTACTGCTGCCCGGCAGGGCGTACCGGTTGTCCGCTCTTGTAGTAGAAACCGTAGCCGCCCGATTGCAGCTCGCCGGGCTTCATGCGCCCGTCGGGGCGTCCGGGGACGATAGGCGCTCCTGGGTAGAAAAGCTGCCCGCCGACACGGCGCAGGTGGAAGCCCCACTGGTGGCGTGGCGTCCAGCCCAGGAACGGGGGAGGCATACCGAACCTCCCCACACGCCCGTATTCGCCGATGCCGATGCGGTAGCCGTGCAGCCCCATGGCGACACGGCCGTTGGCGTTGCGGGCATGGACGAAATTCTTGGGCATGTAAAAATCTTTGCCTACAATGCTCGTCAGCACATTGTAGGCTTTCTTGTTGGCCGTGTTCGTTCCCCAATCCGTCAGGGCCAACATCTGACGTTCGGTAATCGGATAGGACAGCTGCGGTGAGTCGTGTCCCTGCACGAGGAGCCGGTAGTCCGTGCCGTCGCTGACCACATGGGCCTGCATCCCGTTGCGGCGCAACAGGTCGCGCATTTCGGGTTGCAGGTCCATGTGCCGGGGATTGGTATTTGTTCGTATCGCCATAGGATATATGTTTGTCGGTTATCTACGCGTCACCCGCTTCCATTGCCGCTTCCAGTTGTCCGTCCTTGTAGTGGACGAACTCGGCGGCGGAGTCGTTGCCGATCATCAGGTTGTTCTCCTTGCAATAGCGGGTGTACTCATCCTGCCATTCGGGCGAAAAGTGGTTGACGTAATCGAGCCAGCCGTATTCGCCGCGCTCCATCTTCTCGATAAGCACCTCTTCGGGGTAATATCGGCTCTGTGCCATGTGATTCGGATTTTAGGTTCTTACTTGTGGAGTGCCGCCGTGCGGTTACGCTCGGCGCTCTTTTTCTGTTCGTTCCACAGCTCCTCGGTGTATTCCTCTTCGGGAACGTAGTCGAGGTTGCCGTCATCGTCCATCACCCAGCAGCCGTAACAGCCGAACGTGTACTTGTCCCATTCGCGTTTGGTCTGCTCCTTCCATTTCTGCTCGTCGCCCGGACAGAAACGGATGCCGGTCCTGCTCTTCAGGTCGATGCCGACCGTTACCGGATCGCCTTCCACGGCCAATGTCATGGGTTCCCCATGCTGCAGCCCCTTGATTTCCACCGTGCCGAGGTGCAGTTCTTCGGCCAGCACTTGCAGGTTGCGGGCGATGATGGGCGTGGGTACGGACATCACCTGGTTCGTCTCAGGGTCGATCTGCACGAACACCTTGCTGTGCCGCCCGTCTGCCGTTTCCACTTCCGCGACAATCGCCTTGCCCGCGAGCAGCTGTTTCTGCTGCGCTTCGTCGTAGCGTTCCATAGGCGAGGATTTCAGGACTGGATAGAAGACCACATCTGCCGACCCGTTCTCCATGCGGATAAGGGCGAAGCGGGTGCGGCTCTCGACCGTTTCCCCTTCCTCGTCATGTACCCGGACGGGCAGGACCGGAGAATGGCGGCCGTCACAAATTTCGTCCAGAACGTGCATCGGCAAGTCTTCGATCATCTCTTGTGTCAGGCCGAACCGTTCCAGTGTCTGATAAGGCACTTCATTCAATTCAAATTGCGTCTGTTTCATACTCTGATATGTATTATAAATTGTACTCTGCAAATATAGAATGTTTTTATTCGGTCATACAAAATAGTGCTATATTAAATCGTTGCACGAATGAAATTCGATGTTTTAAGTATGATTTTACCGAAATTATCATACTTAAAAGAAGTATTTAAGCATATTTTGGCGAGAAAGGAAGGCATCGCTCTCCAGTCTTGGGAAGAGCTTGTTATATTTGCCGCATGAGAAAGATTTTATGGATGATAATGACGGGCGTTTCGTGTTTTGCGTCGCCCGTCCACGCGCAATTCAACACGGTTATGGCAGTACCGGTTCGCTACAAGGTGGCAACCGCCTCCCTGGAGGAGGGCAAGGCAGGGCTTTTGCCCGGAACAGTTTCCACACGGGACACGCCGACAGGCGGCACGGCAGTGTTGCCGGTCGATGCACGCAAAAAGGAATGGGTGGACCGCTATCTCAGCGTGAGCTATCCGCTACAACGGATAAAGATAAATTCGTCTTACGGCTACCGGAAAGACCCGTTCAGCGGGAAAAGGAAGTTCCACGATGGTATCGACCTGCACGCGCGGGGCGACGAGGTGCTGTCCATGATGGAGGGTGTGGTCGTGAAGGTCGGGCAGGACAAGGCATCCGGCAAGTATGTCACACTGCGGCACGGCAATTACACGGTCAGCTATTGCCACCTCTCGAAGGTACTCGTCGGCAAAGGGGCGGCGGTCCGTCCGCGCGACGTGGTAGGAATTACTGGCTCGACGGGGCGCAGCACGGGCGAACACCTGCACATCACCTGCAAGCTCAATGGAAAAAGTATCGACCCGCTGTCGGTACTGGACTACATCAGATCCATACAGGAGGAATGCGTGTCGGCATTGGCGGCGCTATGATTTTCTCTTTCGGTTAATGGTCTCCGCGTAGAAATCGCTCCACACGTTCAGTCTTACGAGGAATGATTTGGGTTGATAATACGGATGATTCTGGTACGAATGGTCTGGAGACAATCGGGAAATGGGCTTTTGACAGGTACCCAATGGCAGAATTAATCAGTCATTCCACAAAATTTCAATAGTGATGAAGACAAACAGCGAAAAGGATTAAGAATATAATCCCCAATAACAAGAGGGGCTATTAATTATTACTGCAATCATTTTGTTGATTGCTCTATATATTATCCGGACTGACAAAGTATATACTTTTTATTTTGAACCAGAAGAATCAATTTCTCATCCTTTTGATCCAAGGATAGCAGCAACAATTGTTACGATTTTGCAAGAATCCTTTTAAAGTAAAGACGGAACAATGATTCTTGTATACGATAATATTGATGGAAAGAAAACCAAAGGAACAAATTATTTAGTCGGTGACATACTAATTTAAAACCGAAGATGTTCCGAAGTTTGATACTTCGACTGCTACTGAAGAGTATCAATTATATGTTTTTATCTTGTTTAAAAATGGATTTCATATTCATGTTAGTTGCATAAGTTGTATATTACCTTACAGTAATCGCATGGGCTTTGAACCTTGAAATCCTTTTTGCTTTGAAATATAAAGACAAGTCTGGTAAAACGCTACAACAATCATCAATATGATCCGTTGACGGAATTAAGGATCTGTCTCATTTCGTCAACGGATGAAAAAGAAGAATTTTTAAGTAGAGAATTTGTTTGCATGACTTATCGATCGAATGACTTGTAAGTAAACCGGTCACTATATCCGATACCGTTTTCAGTAATGATATATGCGCGGACATAATAAGTTTGTTTTGCATAAGAGTCAGGTACATTCCCATTAAATGGGATAGTCATTGTGAATGCCGTTTTATCATTGTTCTTCCAAAAGGGAGTCTGTGGTTCACGCATCGAGTTGTTGATGTCGGGCATAAAGTCACTTGGGGCATCACTGACAATTACACCGCATAATCCCGTTTCTTTAATTTCTTTTCCTCCAAGATCAATGATGGTTACATGACATTCACCCGGGAATGCTACCCTGATGCAGAATTGTGGATTGCCTCCCGGTGTTGTGAATGATATTGCTTCGCTTTCCAATGTCTTAGAGTAGTCTCTAGCATATCCTTTCACATAGTAAGTAGTGGCTCCTTTCAATTCTGTCAGCGATATGCGGAAATTGCCGTTTGCGTCCGGTTGGGCAGTGACGCGCCTATCGGCATCAGTGGGGTTAGGATTGGTATCGCTCCAATAGATGCCGCAGTCGTTATAGACAGTTGTTTTTCCCGCTTCGCTTTCAGCCTTTGGCGGAGTGCCTGTCACTGTAGCGCTGTTTCGTTGCAGATCCTGGACGAGAATGGTGAAGGAGGGGCTTTTTTCCTCCTCGGAACAAGCGGCGAAGAACAAGAGCAGCCCGCCTATTGCGCAATAAAGATTTCTTTTCATATATTTTACGTTAAGTCGTTGATTTAATTGGGCATATATATCATATTCTTGTTATATTTTTGTAGCATAACCATTGCTGTCTATATGATAGCACTGGCCGTTTTCTGTCCGCACATTACCTCCTCCAAGGTCATCGGTCACCCTTAAGCTTTCGCCGTTTTTCCCTTGTATATAGTCGCCGCTGACACCTTGGCAGAGAGTTCCGTAATCAGGACTTTCTCCAGATTCGTTTTCTCCTCCATCCTGGGATCTGCCGGGAAACAGTTCTTTAACCAGGTCAAACTTGGCCATGCCGAAGAAACAGCAAACCAGATAGATGACAAAAGCGACGAAGAGGAACATGCTTAATTGGAATGCCAGATAGCCCCATGCAGCCGCTATACAGGCATATGCAAATTTTTCCAACCCCCTCTCAAGCATTCGAATATTGGCCAAGGCTTTCCATAATCCCACCAATGAGATAACGCTGACCCCGATAAAAGCTATGGTGTCCTTCGTTTCCGGCTCAACAGAACTCATCTGGACGATAAACATGACGCACATCACCAAAAATGAAGTGATTAATACCGTAAGCATAAGCCTCAGAGTCTCTTTACCAAACAGCAGGCTTTTAAAGTCTTTTTTTTGCGGCGCATTCCACCATTCAGAGATTTTCAATTTCATGTTTTCCATATGGCTATTGTTTTCTTGCTTTTTTAGCGTTTTCTATAATTGCTTTTTTCTTTTCTTTGGCTTTCTCTGTGGCAATCCAACAGATGATAGGAATTATGATGAAAGCCGGGATGGCCAGCCACAAGAGTGTAGTGAACTTTAGCGGACCGAATATCCACAGCAAAGGCGGCCCGATGTAAATAACCATCAGCAGTATGACAGCCCAGTTGGGGAATTCCACTCCTTCCAGTATCTTCTTCCGCTGCTTGTCTTCCGGCAGATGATAGGAAAACCACGAGCCGTTAACCGCGTCGCTCATCAAGTGGTAGTCCTGTCCTTTATAGTTGAACCCGATGATGTAGAAAGGCACATATTCCGTATCGTCCACCTCGTCGAACTCCTCATCAAACTTATATTCGACATTGCAGGCTATGGTTTTGGCGCTTTGGCCGATGTTTGCCGATCGGATATAGAGGTCGTTCATGCTCTCGCGAAATAGGCGGTGCTGGTTGTTGAGGTTGCTCATAGTATCGTCTAGCTCAAAGTCGACGGAAGGCAGATACTCTTCGCAAAACTCATCGCACCACATCGTTTCAGGATCCGTTGCAAAGTTCAGTTCAAATGCCTTTGACGCTTTAATCAAGTCATCCGGCACAAAACCGGAAGAAGTACGGTTGGCAACGGTTCGGAATACGAAATATTCATCTACCGCCCGCCTTTCAAACTTGTCATGCTCATACCAGTTTATGCTGCCTTTGGCTTTTCCCCGAAAAACCCAGGTGGGCAGGAATACGCGCTTTATCTCTTTGAAGTTTATCTCGCGGAAAATATCGTCGGGCAGGAGTGGATCGTTGTCGAATAGGTACTGGCACTTGGCCTCAAATTGCTCCACAGTCAGTTGGGGACGATAGTATTGAAGCTGAAAATTTTCATCATCATCTTCCTCCTCGTCCTTCTTCTTGTCCTGCTTTCCGGTTGATAAGCCGGACAGCAGAAGCTTGTTACCGCACCAGGGGCATACGGCTATATTACCTTCGGTCTTTGCGGTATCTAATGGACCTCCGCAATTAGGACATTTTAAGTTCTCTATCATATAGTCTTTTTTTTAGGTGGTTCGTTATTAAAGATACAGGTTACCGATTACTTCCGCTTCCGCTTGCGCTTCTCCGGCAATCTTTTGTAAAGTCGGGGCAGTGTCTCCGCCGACCTCCAGCACATCTGCCATTTGCGCCAAGCGGGCTTTCCATCGACCGATTTCTTCTGTTAGCGGAGTGTTCCGCTCTACTTTCTTCAAGGCAAATCCGTCTACCATAGTGGAGATGGCTCTGACTGCATCGGCAGCCGATGATTTCAGGCTCTGCTCCGCCGTGGAATCTTGAATCGCGCGAACCAGCCGCGCGGTAGGCATGCGCAAGGTTTGGGCTATGGCTTGCTGATTGGTGTGCAGCGCCTGTTGCCTGCTTTCCGTTTGCTCTTGAATGATTGCGCCTGTATGCACAAAATACATTCTCACCGTACACGCCGCAACCGCTATGCCGAATACAATCCAATACACGGTCTCTATGCTGAAAGGAATGACGATGCAGCATACGGTATGCGCTATGGCCAGCAAGGCAAACCAGCTACCTGCCTGCCGGACTATGCTCCACCGGGCAATGGCCTGCGTTGTCAGTTTGCCGTAGCCTATCATGCCGGCGTAGCCCCCGATGAGAGCCGCTTCCGCCAGCAATAGCGTTATTAGGTCGGCAATCCAATAACCTTGCAAATACATGCTGTCCAGGAGAGCGGCGTAAAGAGCGATGGTCAGACCACCTACCACAAGAGCCATCAGGAGAGTAGATGTTGTTTTATTCATAATCATGTCTATTTGTAGGGTTTCATAAACTATTCGGGATGGGAGGAGGAACTGTGGCGAACAGGGACGACAACTCGGCGATGGACGAAGCCGCCGCCCATGCGGTCATGCCCTCTGTCCATGCAAGCGTTTGGGAGGTTATCGTCTGTTCCGCTATTTTCGCTTGTATAGCTGGAATGTCCAGCGGGCCTGCGCTTTGCCCGTTGATAACAAAGAAAAATCTTTTTGTGGAAGAAGGTACCGGTGGTGGTGTTATCTGTCCAAACTGATTGGCAGCTATGTTTGTACCTGTTATGTTCTGAGCCATCTGTCCTACCATCTGCCCCATTTGTGTGCCCATGCCAAATCCCATACCTATTCCCATAAAATTGCCTGCACCAGAATTGGCAGCGGCTTTTTTCATGATGTCATATTGATTTTCCTTGTCGTAATATTGTCCCATGTTTGCCATCCGATTTTCCAATCCGGCACCTTCAAGACCTTCTTGTGTATATTTCTGATAAGCGGGAGAATTAAATCGCAGGTTAAAAGAAGTCAGCTCAATTCCGTAGACTTGCTTCAATTCTTTGTTGGCATTGTTACGGATGTTTTCATTTAGATTACGACTGGCTCCCATCAGTTGAGTGATGGTAAAAGTGTTTTGTTTAATAAGGTCTTGTACAACTTCTATCATCAACACTTTAATTTGATCAGCAAAGAAATCATTTACATTCCCAGTAGAAGAAAGTTCTGTGGTACCTACCAGCTTATCACAATAAACTTCAGGATTGTACAATTTGAAGCGATATGACCCGAAAGCGGTAATCGGAAAATCCATTTCTCTACCGGTTGCTTTATTCAGAACCGGAAATAAAATTCCATCGTTTGCTGTGATGCCTATATTTATATTGTGCTCACAACTCATGTTAGCAAACCATACTTCAAACGGATAGCTTGTCTCACCTCCTGTTGCCTTGTTGAGCAGACGTTTAAGACCGGGAATGTTAGCTGAATCTACCACAATCTCCCGTCCGGGTCCGATATTGTCAATGCGTTGTCCGCTTGAGTAGAGTAGTGCTCGTTGATTTTGGTGTACTTTAATCACAGCGCCGCGCATGATGTCATTGGCTGGATATTTCCACATCAGTACATCATTGGAGGCATTCATTTGTATGAGTGAGCCTACAATACCCGGCTGTTCATTATGTTGAACCGACTCGTTTTTGTTAATGTTGAAAAGACTCATTGTATTACAATACTCTGCATAAATATTAGAATTGATAATCTGAATTGAACAGACTGTTTTTTACTATCTATTAGGCCCTACTTGATCTATCAGCCATTTACCTTCTTGCAGTTCGAGCAGGACCTTCATATCATACTTCGACGGATTACTGGTATATCTTACTAATTTGTTACTGTTCCCCATGTCTTTCACTTGAGAACGGGTGTAGGTTGTAGCTTGTAGCCGCTCGCGCATTTTTTTTATACCCTTGTCATTTTTCATCTGTTCTTCGATTGCCATGTCTTCGGTTAAACGTTTATTGCATCTTTCCGTTGTGTATGGCAATAATTTTTCTCGTTTATTAGTTCTAAAACATTCTACTGCAAAATCTGCCAGTTCAAGCGGAGTATCTGTTAACGAGACTTCTTTTATCTGTTCTACATTTTCTGTTTCTGAACTTTCTTCTGTTTCAGAAGCTTTTGGTTTTGAAGGACCGCATGCCACAAGTGATATGGCTAAAAGACAATAGCTTAAATACTTTAACTTTCTCATATTGTATATCGGTGTCTTTCCAGTCCCTAAAAAGGCCTTTATATATTAAACACGAAGCGTGGAACTGTAATACTCACATCTTCAATTGGAGGTTTTAGAAAAAACATACAAATAAATGTGTCAATAGCAGTCCACGTTATATCGGGAGAACCACTATGCTGTCATCACTTGTGTATCTGAGAAATTTCTTAGGTTTCCGACTGAATGATTGGCATAACGCTTCTTTCTTAATCTAATATGTCTTGGAAAGAGTTTCCTCGCTCCACGTGCAAAGATATATAAATTAATTATAATAAACAATGCAAAATCAAAATACATTTCAAATCTTTATTTTTTTTGTAAAGAAATGGTGTTTTAATATACGAGGAGGTTATATGCTGATGCCTTGTCTGTTTTTGAATCTCTAATTATACCTGTTCTTTACCACATCACCCACTTCTTTAGGTGTGTAGCGATGTTTTTTACATCAAAACGGCTGTCTGTGTTCTGCAGAACCACACAGCCATTCACCGATCGTTGAGCTTGATAGAGGATAGAGCATGACACTGTTTAATTTACCACCTATGTACCTGAAGAAAGGATTGTCCTCTTCTTCCTGTTCTATTCCCTGCAAATCACATCATAAATCGAACATTCGTTCTGATAGTCTTCCATGACTGGCCTGAATTTCTCCCACCATCTCCAGACTTTCAAGTTATACCCGGCGTCCCATTGCAGGTCTTCTATCTCTCTTTTCCACTGATATCCATGTAGTGACTTTTGCAAACGGGGACAGACCAATACTCCCTGTGATTCTGGTATATCTCTGAGTAGTCAGGCTGTGAGTTGTTGTTCGTTTGTTGAGAACCATTGGAATCCGGGTATGATTTGTCCCATCATTTCAGCAACTTCGTCACTGTCTACGATAACAACTTTCATTCCGGGTCTATAAACTGACATGAACTCCCAAAGATGGCAACATGAAGAGTCCTGTTCTTTTTTAGAATCCGTGTCGGTTTTGACTTTTGAAAACAGCTCCTTCATCTCACCCAACGGCTCTTTTCTGTATAATTCCTTGCTGTATGGTTGTGTATGTTTATATGCACTTTTGACTGCCCTCTCTATTTCGTCAATCGGGAACCCATCTTCCGCATATTCTGCCAGAACTTCAAGAGCCTTATCTTCGGGCACTCCATATTCACACAGGTTACAGACGGCTTCATATACACACCTGTTCCTGCTCCCCTCTTTAAACTCATTCCTGGTCCATGAGAGTATAATCTGTATTTTCTCATTTTCATCCATAATCACATCTCCTTTATAGTCTTCAATTTTCCTTTCATTTCTTGCTCCGGTCTTTATCTGCTCCGTTTGTTGTGTATTTTCAGTCTCCATATTCCATATCAGAGAAAATAAAGTTTCGGGTCATAGGTTACGTTGGTATATCGTGAAATGTCCTGTCCCTGTGAGTCGCTTTCCACTTTGAGAAACTTTCCTGTGGCATTATAGTATAGTTTATGTGTATGAGCGTCCAGCCCGTCGGGAACTTTCACTAATACTCTAAGGTCTGTATTCGAAATTGAGCGGAAAACGGAGAAGGTATACGGGTTTTGTTCCAGCCTTTCCTTCTCTTCTCTCACACGTTCATTCAGTCCGTCAATGTCAATAGCCACCAATCCGCTATGTTGAATCAGACTGTCGCTCCTCCGTTCCTTGAAAGTACCGGAGAAAGTAAATCCGGAAGCCTCATATTTTGCCGTATCCTTTTCCTCCTGTGTTTTAGCCTTTCTGACCTTTTCAACTTCATTCTGGTATGTACCATCCTGTATCTGCCTTAATATTTCTGTTATATCAAACTGGCGATATGGTCTTTTATAGGTCTTTTTCTTGTAATAATCTATTTTCATGACTTTTTTGTTAATTCTATTTGTTATAGATGATCCTTGAGTGATCACTTGTATCCATCACTGTCCAATAGTGTAAACCTTTGTCCATAACTATAAAAAATGGACACTTACCATAATTCTTCTTTTTCTTTTTGGTTATTCTATAGATAAAATATAATAACGTGAATTCGAAATAAGAATAAATATATTTTTCTGACAATTAGAAATATAGCGATAAAATCATTAAATTTATAGTGTCCAATTATAACATTTAAACGATTACCGCTATGTTTCCAGAGTCTAAAGTTACAGAGATTTATTGTATGGCCGATGATTTTTGCAAGGAATTTACATTGCAACAGGAAAAATATATGATTGAGGACAAGAAGACCAAACATCGTAACAACCCCAACCGTATGAGTGATGCTATTATGGTTATTCTAATCCTGTTTCACTCCTGTGGTTTCCGCTGTTTCAAGCATTACTACAAGGAATATGTCTGTAAACATCTGCAACACCTTTTTCCGCGTCAGGTTTCTTATAACCGTTTTGTGGAACTGGGAAGAAAGTATTGCTTCCCATGACCATATTCATCAAAAAAGTACTGCTGGGAACCTGTACCGGCATCAGTTTTGTCGACTCCACTCCCTTAGGTGTTTGTCGTAACCAAAGAATCCTTATTCATAAGACATTTGAGGGACTTGCCGAGCGTGGAAAATGTTCAATGGGATGGTTCTTCGGATTCAAGTTGCATCTGATAATCAATGACAAGGGGGAAATTTTCAATTTTATGTTCACGTCTGGAAACGTGGACGACCGGGAACCGTTGAAGCAGGGTAAGTTTCTGGAAAACATCAAAGGAAAACTATGTGCAGACAAAGGATATATTGGTCAGGCTTTATTTAAGAATCTTTCCCTTAATGGTATACAGCTTGTCACTAAAGTTAAAAACAATGAAGAATTCACTGATGAGTATTGTCGACAAGATTTTGCTCAGAAAAAGAGCCCTGATCGAAACAGTCAATGACGAGCTGAAGAACATTGCGCAGATAGAACATTCCAGACATCGTTCATTCAATAACTTTATAGTCAACTCCTTGTCGGCTATCGCGGCATACTGCTTTTTTGAAAAGAAGCCTGCCATTGACGTAAATTTTATCAATTACGGACAACTTGCTATTTTTTGATTTTATTTCGAACCCACGTTATAATGTAAGCGATTGAGTAAGTACATCTTCTACAGTTCATTTTCCCTCCTTACTTTTGCTGCAAAAAAATAATATCCTATGATGCAGCGACGTAAACATATGATGAGCAGAGAAAAATTTATCTCCGTTCTTTTCCGTCAGCAGCAGAGTGGTTTGTCCATTGCTGATTTTTGTGAGAATGAAGGTTATAGCCGTAGTAGATTCTATCTTTGGAAACAAAAATACGGTATAACGGAGCGGGAGTTATTGGCAGAAGCCTCCCGCTTAGGGGTTAAAGACAGCTTTGTCCCCATAGTAATCAATGGCGACACGCCATCCCCCGGTATATCTCACGAGACTCCCCTGCCATCTCCCCAGTCTAGCGTCCCCTTTCCCTTGAAAGGAAAGGACAGCTCTGAAATATTCTTGGAATTACCCAACGGATTGAAGTTGAAGTTTAAAGGGGCTTCCGGCTGTGAAGCTGCCCTGAATCTGATCTCTAAAATATATAATGCCAATGTTCTGCCTAAATGACAGCATGAGATATTTCCTGTGCCCCGGTTATACGGACATGAGGAAAGGTATGTTCACTCTTTGCGGCCTTGTGCATGAGAGGATGGGAGGTGACATCAGAAGTGGGGACGTATTCATTTTCTACAACCGTTTCCGGACCAAGATAAAATTGCTCCATGCCGAACCGGGCGGTCTGGTCCTTTACGAGAAACTGCTTGAAGAAGGCACCTTCAAGATACCCGCCTATGATCCTGCCACCCGTTCTTACCCCATGACCTGGAGTGACCTGGTCGTTATGGTGGAAGGCATCAATGAAGATGTCAGCAAAGGCAGGCAGAGGCGGCTTTTCAATCTGAAAAAGCATTGGTAAACAGTTGTAAACAAACAGCTTGAAGGCTTGTTTTTCTTGTTGTTTTTGACTATCTTTATGTCATCAAAAAAGATCTTGAATGGCAAAAGAAGATGCAACCGGACAAACTGTGGAATCCTCAACGGAGCAGCTGCTGGATATCAACCGTAAACAGAGTGAGATCATCTCGGCCCAGGCAAGGACCATAGAAGAGCTCCGGGGTACGATAGTTGAGTTGAACGCCTCCCTGGCATGGCTGAAGAGGAAGGTGTTCGGAAAAATGAGTGAGAAATGCAAACCTGTCGATAACGGAGACCCAAAACTCCCTTTTGACTATGGCGACCTGGAACAGATAGAGGCGGAAATCGAAGAGGCCCGGAGCAGGGCGGCAGAACAGATTACCGTCCCCAAGTCCCAGGCCGCCAATAAAACGCCACGCCGTAACCGGGTCGCCATGGATAACCTTCCGGTTATAACAGTCGTCATCGAACCGGAGAATGTCGATTTAAGCAGATACGTCAAGATAGGCGAGGAACATACCAGGACCCTTGAGATGAAACCCGGCTACCTCTATGTGAAAGACACGGTACGTCCCACATACGCCCTGAAAAATGAAATGGAGGCCGTTGACAACGGAGAAAAGGCTGTAATAACCGCTCCCATGCCACTGATGCCCATATATAAAGGCATGCCCGGGGCTTCCATGCTCGCTGAGGTCCTTTTACAGAAGTACGAATATCATGTCCCGTTCTACCGACAAGTGAAACAGCTGGAACATCTGGGTGTGAAACTGTCCAGAAACACATTGGACGGCTGGTTCAGACCGGTCTGCGAACTTCTCAGACCACTTTATCTGGAACTCAGGAAGAAAGTACTGGCCGCAGATTATCTCCAGGTTGACGAGACCACGCTTCCGGTTATAAACCATGAGAGGCATAAAGCCGCAAAAGAATACATCTGGATAGTCCGAGCGGCTGTGCCGCGTCTGCTCTTCTTCCATTACGACAACGGATCGCGTTCACAAAAAGTTGCGGTCAGGCTTTTGAAAAACTTCAAAGGATATCTCCAAAGTGACGGCCATCCTATTTATGACGCCTTTGAGGATAGAGAGGACGTGTGCCTGTGTGGCTGTCTCGCACATATCCGCAGGCATATAGAGCTGTGCAAGGAAGAAAATCCAGAATATGCCATGCAGGGACTCAAATTTATCCAGGATATGTATAATGTGGAATACATGGCGGATAAACAGGAACTCCCGTATGAAAAACGTGCTGAATTACGTCAACGTCTATCCGAGCCGATACTTGACAGCTTTGAACTCTGGCTTAAAAACACATACCCTAAAGTTCTAAAACGAAGTCTTATGGGGAAAGCCATAGCCTATGCCTACTCCCTGCTGCCAAGAATGAAACCGTATCTCCATGACGGAAGAATCTTTATAGACAACAACCGCTGTGAGAATGCCTTGAGGCCACTGGTCATATCAAGAAAGAACATGCTGTTCTGCGGAAATCACGAAGCTGCTGAGAATACGGCTATAATCTGCTCCTTGCTTGGCTCATGTAAGGAACGTGGTGTCAACCCCAGAGAGTGGCTGAATGATGTGATCAGTAAACTCCCCTATTATCTGGCACCCAAATCAGACAGAGACCTGAAGGAACTGCTACCGGATGTATGGAGAAAATAATCGGGACAGTTCCGGGAAAATGCAGGAAAAAACGGGAAAAAGCGAGATTGACACTCAATAACAACCCTGAGATAAGTTGGCATATGAAAAAATCGAGACGCACTTACAATGGAGTGCACCTCAATAAAAAATCGAATACACAAGATGTAGTTGAGCAGTCGCTTACCAAGTATCAATATTTTAACAGATAACGTGTCAAGCATCTTTCTTAACAAATCCAGACACTTTTCAGGATTGTCCGATGCTCACTCAACTTTTTCCATTTCCGGTCGTTTGAGAAGCTCGGACCAGACATGCAACCTGCTGTCCTTTGAAGTATACCTCTGCTGAAACTGCTTCATTGACATCTCTAGGTCAATATACACTACTCCTTTATTAAGATTTTTTGTTATGTGTTCCACTATCTGAACCGCATATATACTTTTTCCGGTATTCGTCCTTCCGAATAGTACGGCCAGTTCATTTTCATACCATAATCCGTTTCCTTTACCGTCGTCTCCCCATAGAATAGTCAGAACTGGTTTGTTTTTCGCTTCTTTCATAGACTGATTAATACTTTTCCCTAAAATACTATCCAGATCGTCACGTGGCTGTTCCTGTATCACTTCTCCTACCGGCTGTATTGTTTCATTCTCCTTTTCGAAAACATTATTCCACACGGGAGATATGATTTCTCCAGTCGGAACAGGCGGGAACTCTTTTTGGGGGAGATTGTTCAATTCATTCCAGCACTCATCGATACTGTTACCAAGCGCTTTGATCGTTTCCTCGCTTGTGCTTTTCCTGTTTTGTCTTTTGTCTGCTGCCATACTTTCTAAATTTAAAGGTTATTTCAAGCGGTTTTAAAGGATATGGCATATTCCTCCTTACCACTTACCATTTCATCACGTATAAGAATTTTCCTCTTTCTGATACCTCCTTTTTTATATAAAGAAAGGATGGCAAGTGTAGCTATTCACCCCCATCCCCTCTTTCAGCAGATAACAAAAAAAACAAGAAATAACTTTTACGTTCACTAGTTAGGATTTGATCTCTTGAAATGCGCGTTTTTTGCATGTGGGAATATGAATGAAAGAGGTTTGCTATAACACCTCTTGTTGTGATAGTACTTTCTGAAACGACCATACCTAATGTTATAGAACTGGTCATATTATTGTTTTTCCACCCTCTCTTGTAGCTCTCAATCAAAGTCCAGATTCCCAAGTCAGAGATTGATCCGAAATTGGTAGAAACATTTGCCTTCATTGAACTCCCGCAAATAACGAACTGAATATTGGTAAGTATGAGGCGATTGACTAAGCAACAGGGATTTACGGAGTTGGAGTTATCAAAAGGAATTAGAGAAGTATAAATCCCTAAAAACAAAGAACAAAATTTTCCTGATATTATCGGTAGGGTATCAGCGATAAAGAAATAACCAATATGCGGGAGATGGTATCGTTTGAAATACTGTCTCCTTTTATTTTTGTCCGGTTTCCTTTTTTACCAGTCTGTTCATTTCTTTCTGTCCGAGTATTTATTAATTGTAGCATTTCCATTATCTTTGCCTTACAAGGAGGATTGAAACAATGACCAATGTGAAAGAACGACGGAAGAATGTCTATGAACTGGTACAGGAAAGGCTGGATTTTATTTTTCGGGAATTTGACAATATCTATATTTCCTTTTCGGGCGGAAAAGATAGCGGTGTTCTTTTCAACCTGTGTATTGACTATATTCACAGGCATAACCTGCATCGTAATATAGGCGTTTTTTATATGGACTATGAGATCCAGTACAGGATGACGGTTGACTATGTGGAGCGCACTTTCAAAAACAATTGTGATTTTATCGAAATTTACCATGTGTGTGTTCCTTTCCGTGTCACCACGTGCACTTCCATGTATCAGGATTATTGGCGTCCCTGGGATGAAAATAAGAAAACTATGTGGGTACGTCCCATGCCTTCCAATGCACTGACAGCAGATGATTTTCCCTTTTATGATAGTCGGATGTGGGATTATGACTTTCAGGCGGAATTCTCACGATGGATACATTCACGCAAGAAAGCTGTACGCACCTGTTGCCTAGTGGGACTCCGTACTCAGGAAAGCTATAACAGATGGCGTAGTATTTACCGGGGTGTGAAGGAGAAATACAAAGATTGTGAGTGGAGTACCCGTGTTGATGAGGATATTTACAATTTTTATCCTCTTTATGACTGGAAAACGACTGACATTTGGGTGGCTAACGGCAAATTCCGCTGGGACTATAACCGTTTGTATGATCTTTATTATCAGGCTGGGGTGAGCCTTGACAGACAGCGTGTGGCCAGTCCTTTCATCAGTGAGGCTATAGAAAGCCTCTCCCTGTACAGGGCCATAGACCCTGATATGTGGGGGCGGATGATAGGGCGTGTCAACGGTGTTAATTTTTCCGGTCTTTATGGAAATACACATGCCATGGGCAGACAAAAAATCCTTCTTCCTGCCGGGTATACCTGGAAGTCATTTATGGAATTTCTTCTCTCCACCCTTCCCGAGCGTACAAGACAGAGGTATTTGAGCAAGCTTGCAACGAGTATCAGTTTTTGGAGGGAGAAAGGCGGTGTTCTCGGTGAGGAGGTGATACGTAAGCTGAAGGAACGCCATGTGCCGATTCAGGTTGGCGGAAATACAAATTACAGGACGGTCAAGAAGCCTGTTAGAATGGAGTATCTGGATGATATTGATATCGCCGAGTTCAAGGAAATCCCCACTTACAAGAGAATGTGTATTTGCATATTGCGGAATGACCATGCTTGCAAATATATGGGATTTTCACTGACCAAAGAAGAGACGGATAGAAAGCGGAAGGCTTTGGAATACTACGGAAAGGCGTTTAAGGAAAGAAATAGCTAATATGAGAAAGTGTGATTTGATATAGCGGAATTTACCGCATAAATAGAAAGGGATATTATTGTAATTAATGTTAATATTAACTTGTTTTACACCTCTATTGTTTTTATATAATACCATTAGTTATTATTTTGTCAATCATTCTTTTTAGTGGAAATCGTTAATGTTATCTTTTATGAAACAGCTTCTTTCCTTGGCTTTAGTACTGTTTGCCTTGTTTTTTCAGGGCTGTCAGGATAATCTGAATGTTCCTACTCCTGCAAGCCGTAATTACGAGCAGGATGCCATTGTCTTGAATGAATTTGTGGATATCAACAAAATGACCCATGGATATTATGTTAACTCGAACAAGCGTAGTTCCGCCTTGTCATATCTAAAAAATTCCGCAGCGGAAGAACTGAACTCGGTCAATTCTCTAAATCTTGAAACTTTCAACAGGAGTCTTTCCCATATAAATCGTGTGTCGGACCAGTTGCTTTCCTCCCGTAGTGTTGACTATATCGTAATGATAACTAAAGATGAGATTTACGTGAGCCGTATAAAAGATGACTCTCCGGTGAATTTGCGTCAGAAAACGGTTGGAAGAGGATATGCTTCAACAGTTTCTTCTTTAGATGTGACCGGTTACAAGGAACAGTGTTATATTGATGGCTGCAATAATATTGAGACGTCTTTGGATTTGAATCCACAGGCTTATAAGAATGCAGGATGGGCGTTTCTGGTAACATGTGAACTGGATGATGACATAGAGAAGAAGGATGTCAGTGTGTTATTCTGCGGTGTCGGTTATCATATAGCCCCCTGTTTCGAATGGTTGACAAACAATGATATGAACTGGAATTTTGAGGTGATCAGTCTAAATGAGGATGTTCCATATATTGCGGATCTCAAATTCTTACGCAGATGAACAGGTTGTGCATATGTCTGGTTCTCTCTACAGTTTTTTTTCTGACCGGGTGTGTTGAAAAGAACGGATATTATACGGAAGGGGAGAATAACGTCATCTCTTTGGTTTGTGACGTGACATGGTCCACTGAAAATACCATTCATGATGCAGGAGAAACATCCCGGGAAATCTATCAGTTCAAAAGGGACGGCACTTGTACACGTACCATCGTTTGGACCGACAAGAATGGGGAGGAATCCAGAACAGAAATTTATTACCGGTGGGCTTTTTATGATCAGGGTTCCAGTACGATTTATTTCGGTGAGAGCCATTATTGGGATATTGAAGAACTTACTTCCACGAAGTTCGCAGTTTATAACAGGTTTGGAGAATATGGAAGTCTGGATATGTCCCGGGAATACATGGAACTGTCCCCTTTGAAATGACATATATTATGTTGAAGGTCATTTGAAAGGATTCACGGTGTCTTGGAACATGTTCGGTGTCCTTTCTTCAGCGTTTTTCTTTCTATATGAAAACATGACTTTTCCTTCTTCATGTATTTATTTCTCCTTGTTCATCAAAAAACAGACTTTTCGCTGCCATTTATATACGGCAAATCTTTCGTCATCAGAGTTGTCAGTTTTTTTCACGAATATCTTTATACTTGGAGCGGAAGTATATTTGGTCTGAATAATATCATCTACCAGGCAGTTGTACAATCTCCTGATTTCTTTGAAAAGGAAACCCTTTGAATAGGCCTTGACTGAGTAAGCCCTTCCTCCTTCAATGTCGAGGATCTCGCAACATTGAAGGTCGAGTTTCTCAAAATCAATCTTCTCGCCTTTGATACGCGGTCGTCCCCGTTTGCCTGTGCGGACACCGTCATGTGAATACCACAAGGCGGCATCATCACGCAGGCGGCTGATGACATGGAACCCCAGTAGACAGGCTTCATTGACGAACTTTGCCTTTGAGAACCGTGCATCCGCAACGACATGGTGTGTTATGCCGAGCAACTTGTCCTTGTATTTGCGGAGCACGTCAAGATACCAGTCCACAAGGTTGTAATCTTCGCCTTGCTTTTCCATATACGCCTTGTCCGGTGTCTGTTCCGCACATAGCATCATACAGTTCCGGCTGTCAATGTCGATAATGCCGATGCCGAGAATTTCCAATCCCCGTTTCATTGCAGAAGCGCATCCCGACCAGAACTTGCCGATATAAGGAATCTTTTTTCCCGACTTTGAAATGTAGCTTGCGTCTATGGCAATGGCTTTTCTAACACTTTCCCCAAACCGCTGCCGCATAAGGAAGAGATTGAACTGCATCCAGTCAAACTCACGTTCAAACAACTGCTGGAAGCGTTGCTCCGAGCTGTCTGAGTAACGCCCCATTTGGGTGAAATTAATCTTTCTTGGTAGTACCATATACAAAATCATGAGTTGGATGAATGCTGTTTCAAAACTTTTGCATAACTTTGCTGAACAACTTTTCAAAGCATCGGTTACGATTTCCTCATATTGGTCAAGTGCTGTTTTGTTCATTGCTTTAATGTGTGGTGGAATATCATTAAAGATACTGAAAATCAGTCACTTGACCTGTTTGTTCTGCTAAACTTCATTAATTAACTTGTTTATTTTCAACGGATTAGTTACAAATTTAACGAAGTATTATATCCATAATTCTTTGAAATATTTAATTCCTCCAACAGGTATGGCTGATATAGAAAAAGAATTTTCATAATGTTTATTAGAAAAGTTTTATTTACCTTTGTAGTTGAAGTTTTTATCCGAAAACACTTCGGGTTAAATGTAGCCTGAATTTTATGCTATGTTTTAAGTAAATAAATGATAATAAATCTTCTAAAAATCAACAGTTTAATTATGTTTCATCACTAAGATATAAGAAACTTATATGTTAATATTTAACCGATTTAATAACAATAATACAAAGTATTGTTTTTTTGTATAAATTTTCAGATGGATGATAATTTCGAAATAAAATATAGAAAACTGTTCCGTACGTATTATGCTAATCTGCTTTTTTATGCCAAACGTATTGTTGGTGATGACGATGCCGAAGATGTGGTGCAAGATGTGTTTGTGGAATTATGGAACAGAAAAAAGACAAAAATTACCGACGAACAGATACAGGCTTTTTTATATAAGGCTGTATATACGCGCTCTTTAAATGTATTAAAGCATAGGGAGGTCAGAGAGAACTATAAAACCATGCAGCAAGAGTTGCATCTGAAGAGAATCGCTTTTTATCAGCCTGATAATGATGAGGTAATGAAAAAGATTGAAAATAAGGAACTAAGAAATGAAATAGTAGCAGCTATCAATGAACTGCCGGATAAATGTAAATTGATATTCAAGTTAAGCTATTTGCAAGAAATGAAAAATAAGACTATAGCTGAAATGATAGGGTGTTCCCAACGAACAGTGGAAGCACATGTGTATAAAGCTTTGAAAATCTTGCGTAACAAGTTAGACAATCTTTATGTTTTATTAGCTATATTTTCACCTTATAAAATAAGTGATTTTTTCGAAAGAATTGTTTTATAGATAAACAAGGATAGACGTATGATAAACGAAAAGCTTTTGGCAAAATTTCTGATGGATGAATGCACTGAAAATGAGCTTTGTGAAATAAAAAGATGGATGGACGAGTCAAACGAGCATGCATTCGAATTATTCACAATAGAAGAATTATACCAGTTAGGCAAAACGGGGTTCAGCACAAGAGCTACGGATGTAGATAGGGCGGAACAGATGCTGTTCAAACGTTTGAAGAATGGGCGGAAACGCAAATCCGAGAGTTGGATTTTGAGCAGTTGGATGCGATATGCAGCAACATTTATCGGGATCATTCTGTTGAGTGGAACAATTTACCTTACTTTTCTGAAATATAATACAGAGAAAGAATCTTTGTTGACTGTAAATACACGTGATGAGGTAGAGCAACTAACATTGCCGGACGGAACTAAGGTATGGCTAAATAAGAATTCTATTTTCCGGTATCCCAAAGAATTTGATGAGAATAACAGGGAAGTTCATCTGGAAGGTGAAGGATATTTTGAAGTAAAAAAGAATTCTTCTAAACCGTTTGTCGTACATAGTGAGTCAATGCAGGTCAGAGTGTTGGGCACAATTTTTAACTTGAAGACCGATCAGGCCAACCGTTCAGCAATAGCCACTTTAGTACAAGGCGAAATTGAAGTGAAGGGAAACCATAATGAAGGTATGATTGTATTGACACCCCGGCAAGAAGCCGAACTGGATGGAGTCAGCCACCGATTGATGGTCCGCCAGATTGATACAGGTATCGAACATTGGCACAATAATTCCTTTGCGTTTGAAAGTGCGGACATTTTCACCATTGCCCGAACATTAGAAAAATATTACGATGTGAGCATTGTGCTTTCTTCTGATTTGAATACAAAAAGCACCTATTCCGGCACATTAATGAAATCGGAAAAAGTAGAAGATGTATTAAATTCAGTAAGCAATGCCGTACCAATCAAGTATAGAATAGAAGACAATAGAGTTTATCTGTCCGCAAAGTTTTAGATTTAGTTAGATTTAGAAAAGGATAACCTACAAAAACTAGTAAATAAAAACTGTGGTAATTGTTTTTATTTACAGTTTTTTTAATTTCATTTTTATGAAAAAAAAGTATTCTTTTGAGTAAGTATATTTTTTGTATGAATTGTATTAATAATATCGTTCTATAAAAATGAATTATGGGATGAAGTCTATTTATGTTTAATTTTAAATTTTGTTTATGAAACACAGTCATGTTTTCCATGCCCCATGGTTATTGCGGGCTTCATTGATGTTGTTCATGACATTTTCTGTTCAGTGCTCGCTAGCCCAACTGAATTTGAACACTTCCCGAACAACTTTGGGAAAGGTTATTGAACAAATCAAATCTCAGTCCAGTTACAATTTTTTCTACGATGACAAGCTAGCATCCTTGGCCGTAGAAAATGTACAATTATCCAATGCTTCCATAGAACAGGTATTAAACACTGTGCTAAATGGAAAAAATGTTTCCTTCAAAATTAAAGGAGGAGTAGTGTATTTGTCGGAAAATAAGCAGACACCTAAAAATGGAAACCAACAAGGAAAAGAGCGTAAAATTACAGGTCGGGTATCAGATGATATGGGACCGTTGATCGGTGTTAACGTATTGGTGAAAGGTACAAATGTTG
This sequence comes from Bacteroides finegoldii DSM 17565, assembly GCF_000156195.1. Lineage (GTDB taxonomy): Bacteria > Bacteroidota > Bacteroidia > Bacteroidales > Bacteroidaceae > Bacteroides > Bacteroides finegoldii. The sequence continues at coordinate 166,793 of NZ_GG688319.1, forward strand.
GTGCCATTACAGATATGGACGGTAACTTTACGCTGGTAACGACTGAAGCTAATCCGGTACTCCAGATTTCCTATATCGGGTATACTACTCAAGAAATTGCCGTTGTGGACAATACCCCTTTAAATGTGAAGTTGTCGAGTGATGCACAGCAAATTGAAGAAGTGGTTGTTACTGCTTTAGGAATCAAACGTGCAACAAAGGCACTGAGTTACAATGTGCAGGAAATCAAGAACGATGACATTACTCAAAACAAGGATGCCAACTTTGTGAATGCATTGGCTGGTAAAGTGGCGGGTGTAAATATCAATGCATCTTCATCTGGAGTAGGCGGTATTTCAAAAGTGGTGATGCGCGGTACGAAATCTATAATGCAGTCTTCCAATGCACTCTATGTTATTGATGGTGTTCCTATGTTCTCCGGACGCAATGCACGTGAATCGGAATCTGAATTTGATTCCCGTGGTACTACTGACCCGATTGCAGACATTAACCCAGAAGATATCGAATCGATGTCTGTATTGACAGGTGCCGCCGCTGCTGCATTGTATGGTTCGGAAGCGGCCAACGGAGCTGTGATCATTACCACTAAAAAAGGTAAGGAAGGAAAGGTGAGCATTTCAGTCAATACAAGCATGGAATTTAACCAACCTTTTATACTTCCCCGTTTCCAGACACGCTATGGTACCGGTACAGGCGGCAAATGGGTGGACGGTTCTTCTCAGAGCTGGGGAGACAAATTGAGTGTGTCTAACTATTACGGTTATAACCCTAAAGATGATTACTTTCAAACAGGCATTGTCAATACGGAAAGCGTTTCACTCTCTACAGGTACGGAAAAGAACCAGACCTACGCTTCAGCCGCTGCCATCAACTCCAAGGGATACATTCCCAATAATAAATATGCACGTTACAACTTCAATGTACGTAATACAACTTCTTTTCTAAATGATAAGATGACGTTGGATATTGCGGCCAATTATATCCTGCAAAATGACCGTAACGTAGTGAACCAGGGTGAATACAACAATCCGTTGGTAGGTGCTTACTTGTATCCACGCGGAAACGAATGGGCGGACGCGGAACTCTATGAAGTATACGATCCGGCTCGTAAAATCTATGTTCAAAACTGGACAGTGGGTGATGCCGGTATGACGATGCAGAACCCCTACTGGATCAACTACCGTAACCTCCGCGAAAACAAAAAAGACCGTTATATGCTGAGTGCAAACTTAAGCTATAAACTATTAGACTGGTTGACTGTTTCCGGTCGTGTTCGTCTGGATAACTCAAACAATGATTTCACGGAAAAATTCTATGCGTCCACAAATACCCAGCTGACAGAAAATTCAAGTCGCGGTTTGTATGGTATTACAAAGATGCAGGACAAACAACTCTATGCCGACTTTCTCGTAAGCATCAACAAGACTTTCGGTGAGGAACTTACGTTAAGTGCCAACATCGGTGGTTCTTTCAATGATATCCGTTCCGATGCTATGAGTGTACGTGGTGGTATAGCTGATGGTACAGATGCATATCCAGATGAACAAGTGGGATTAACCAACTATTTTGCTATCCAGAACTTGAGCAACAAAGCCAAACGGATGCAGGAAGGCTGGAGAGAACAAACGCAGTCAGTGTATGCTTCTGCTGAATTGGGATATAAAAGCACTTATTATCTCACTTTGACAGGCCGTAATGACTGGGCTTCCCAGTTGGCTGGTCCTAATTCCACTTCCAAGTGTTTTTTTTATCCTTCAGTGGGTGTATCTGCCGTGTTGTCGGAACTGTTTCCTAATCTGAATAAGGATTATCTTTCCTTCTGGAAAGTACGCGGTTCGTTTGCGTCTGTAGGGTCTGCTTTCCAGCGTTATCTGTCTAATCCTCGTTTTGAATGGAACTCATCTTCCGGACAATGGAGCGTATTGACACAATATCCGGTCTACTCACTGAAGCCGGAACGTACCAACTCATTTGAAATAGGTATGAATCTACGATTCTTGAAATACTTTGAACTGGATGCCACCTACTACAATGCCAAGACTGAAAACCAAACATTCAACCCGAATCTTCCGGTAAGCAAATATTCTAAGATGTATATCCAAACCGGTGCTGTACGTAATCAGGGTGTGGAATTGGCTTTAAACTTTAAAAACACTTGGAGTGACTTCACATGGAGCAGTGGTCTTACTTATTCTATGAACAAGAATAAGATTGAAACCTTGGCCGATAATGCAATCAATCCTGTAACCGGAGAACTTTTTTCCATCCCGTCTTTGGATATGGGAGGATATGGTGATATGCGTTTCATCTTGCGTGAAGGCGGCAGCATGGGGGATGTATATTCACGCATGGATTTGCAACGTGATGCTAACGGAGCCATTTATATTGATGAAAATAACAAAATCTATACCCAGTCCATTCAAGATCCCAATCAATATATAAAATTGGGCAGTGTACTTCCCAAAGGCAACCTGGCGTGGCGCAACGACTTCAGTTGGAAAAATATTCATGTAGGATTTATGGTTTCTGCCCGTTTTGGCGGTGTTGTATTCTCACGCACGCAAGCAGTACTTGATAACTTCGGTGTATCTGAGTTCAGTGCTGATGCTCGTGACTTGGGGTATGTAACAGTCAATGGCAACGATCGCGTAGATCCGGAGGCTTGGTTTAGCACGGTAGGTAGCAAGGCGGTTCCGCAATATTACACTTATTCCGCGACCAATGTCCGTTTACAAGAGGCATCTATTGGATACAGCATTCCTCGCAAATGGTTGGGCAATGTATGCGACATCAAAGTTTCATTGGTTGGACGTAATTTGTGGATGATTTATAATAAGGCACCGTTTGATCCCGAAGCTGTGGCTTCCACCAGCAACTTTTATCAGGGTGTGGACAACTTTATGATTCCTTCTTTACGCAATGTCGGTTTTAGCTTGAATTTTAAATTTTAATAGGTATGAAACATATATTAAGTACAATTATCATAAGTTCTCTGATTGCCGTAACAGCTTCATCATGTACAGGCAAGTTTGAGGAGATCAACTCAAATCCCTATCAGCCGGGCGATTTGTCGGAAGATGACTATGCATTGGGGTCAGCCATGAACAACTTGGCCGGTTGTGTAGTTTCTCCAGACGTCAATACGGCCCAGTTTACAGACTGTTTGTTGGGCGGTCCTTTGGGAGGTTATTTTGCAGATTCACAATCCACCTGGAAAGCTACTATTTCCAACTATAACCCGACAGATGACTGGACACGTGTCTTTTTGAAGAGCGACCGTGTATTACCTGTATTATTCTCCAACCTTAATGTGGTGGAAATTGTATCTCAGAATACCAATAATCCGCTTCCACTGGCCATTGCTCAAGTAATCAAGGTGGCGGCTATGCATCGGGTAACCGATGCTTACGGACCGATTCCGTATTCCCAAATTGGTGTTGACGGTTCTATTAAGTCACCGTATGATTCCGAACAACAGGTGTATGCCAAATTTTTTGAAGAGCTGAATGCTTCTATCAAAATCATGAACGAACAGTCGAATGACCGTCTGACAGCATCTGCTGACTATATTTACAGTGGAGATGTAAAGAAATGGATTCGTTTTGCCAACTCTTTGAAATTACGTTTGGCCATGCGCATTGTGAATGCTGACCCTACTACTGCACGAAAGATGGTGGAAGAAGCATTGGATCCTCAATACGGAGGTGTTATTGAACAGAACGCTGATAATGCCGCATGGAGGTATTTTGCCGGCTCAGTAACTAATCCAATTTACACGGCTACCCAGTACAACCATGTTCTTTCTCACAATGATGACAAAAAAGAATGTCTTACAGGTGGTGATACTCATGCTGCAGCTGATATTATTTGCTACATGAATGGTTACAATGATCCCCGTCGTGAGAAATATTTTGTGAAATCTGAATGGGATGGTTATGAATATGTAGGTATGCGCAGAGGCATTTCGATTCCTGACTTGAATACAGTAGGACATAAATATTCCGGCGTGAATCTGAAGCCTACAGATCCTCTCTACTGGATGAATGCTGCCGAAGTCGCATTTCTCCGTGCAGAAGCTAAAGCCATTTATGGATTCAATACAGGTGGCGAGGCCAAAGATTTTTACGAGCAGGGCATCCGTTTGTCTTTCGAACAATGGGGAGTAGATGGTGCAGACCAGTATATGAACAAAGATACTAAAAACAGCATCTCTTATACTGACCCGAACAAAGGACTTAATTCATACGCTGATGAGTTAACCAAGCTAACTGTAAAATGGAATGAAAATGCTACTCCTGAAGAGAAGCAGGAACGTATCATTATTCAGAAATGGATTGCCAACTGGCAGCTAGGTAACGAAGCTTGGGCCGATTACCGTCGTACCGGTTACCCGAACCTCTTGCCCGCTACGGATGACGGCAACAAGAGCGGTGGAGTGGTTGACTCAGAAAGAGGTGCGCGTCGCATCCCCTATCCAGCTTCTGAATATAATGATAATATAGAGAATATTCAATTTGCCGTGAGCACTTATTTGGGAGGTCAGGATAACATGGCTAAAGATTTGTGGTGGGCTAAGAATAATTAATGATGTATTTTAATATAGCAAAATTTATGAAAAATAATATATTGAATAGTGGGTTGTGCTTGGCTTTGGGAATGGCGGCTTCATTTTCTCTTTCTTCATGTGAAGATTGGACTGAAGTAGAAAGCCTAGATATTCATACTCCTTCATTGGAGGAACAGAATCCACAATTATATGAGGACTACTTGAAAGACTTGAATGCTTTTAAAGCCAGCGATCACCATGTGTTGTTTGTTTCATTCAGTAATGTGGCCAATCCTGTAAAACAGGGTGAACGCCTGACAGCCCTGCCCGACAGCGTGGATTATATTTCTTTGAACAATCCGTCCGAAATAGGAGCAGGATTGCTTGAGGAGATGAATGAAGTGCGTAGAAAAGGTACTAAAATTGGATATACATTTTCTTATGCCCAGTTTGAAGCAGAGTGGGATTTGATGCTAGAGGCAAATCCTGAGCTGACTGAGACTGAAAGACAAGAATACTTTACTAAGAGAACTGAAGAGATGTTGTCATTGGTAGACAAGTATAATTATGATGGTGTTATTGTTGATTACGTTGGCCGTTCATTGGTGAGCTTGAAGGATGAACCTTTGCGTACATATATCGCTCGCCAAAAGGGTTTCTTTGATATTATCAGCACTTGGAAATCAAGGCATACAGACAAATTTCTTGTTTTTTATGGCAATGCGCAATACATTGCTCCGGATAACATGGGCTTCCTGATGAACTGCAGCCATATAATTGTGCGAACGGAACTGTCTACCGGTGAAGGAGATTTGGATGTTAAGATTCAGTTGGCCGAAGAAGCTGGAAAAGAAGTCATGCATCAGTATGAAGGTGCCAATCCTGTGCCGTTGGACAATATGATAGTTTGTGTGCAGATGCCAAAGGCTGATGACAAGAACAAGACTATCGGTTATTGGGGGACAGTGGAAAGTGGTAACAAAGTGTTGGCAGCTGTTGGTGCTGCTAGTTGGTTGTGGAAGCCGGTCACTACTTACACGCGTCGTGGCTTATTAATCATGAACGTGGAAAGTGACTATTATTCGACCAACTATTCTTTCCTTAAAAATGTAATTAATATAATGAATCCTAACAAGTAAAGAATTTATGAAATATTATAACTATCTGAGTTTGGTAACCCTGTTTTTAGTTATGGGGTGTAACTCTGAAAATGTGGACGAAGAACATCACTATGATAATAAATTATACATTACTTCGGCCACCATTACCGATGACTTACTGATTAAGGCAGATGTGAAGGAAGCTACCCGTAGCTTGTCCTATCGACTAGCGAGTCCGGCTAATCAAGATATCTCCATCACGTTCGATGCTGCTCCGGCATTAACAGCTTCGTACAACATGAACTATGATGACCATGCCGAAGTTCTGCCGGTCAATTACTATGAAATTCCCAACAAGACAGTGACCATTGAAAAAGGAGCTGTCAATAGTAACGATGTAGTGATTAATTTCAAAGGAACACACGAACTGAACCGTGAAAAACGCTTTGTGCTTCCTGTAACCATTGTCAATGCTGATATCCCCGTATTGGAAAGTAAAAAGACAGTTTACTTTGTATTCAAAGGTGCTGCTTTGATAAATGTAGTAGCCAATATTGATGAAAATTATTTTCCGGTATATTGGAAAGATTATAGTAAAGTGAATTCACTTAGAGTTATTACGGTAGAAGCCTTGGTACGCAGCAGTGACTGGACGGACGGTCGTGATAATGCTTTGAGTACAATCTTTGGTGTAGAAGGGGAGTTTCTTGTCCGTATTGGTGATGGAGACCGCCCAAGAGACCAATACCAATGTGTGGCTCCCGGCGGAAACTTCCCGGGCGCAAACGTAGTAGATGGCCTACCTGTTGATGAGTTCGTTCATATTGCTACAGTTTATAATGCTGATACAGGTGAACGCAGTTATTACAAGAATGGCGAAAAAGTTTATTCTGACAATTCTGCAACTAGAGCTATCAATTTGTCTAGTAGCTGTTATATCGGATACTCTTATGAAGATGGTCGTTGGTTACCGGGGGAGATTTCGGAAGTGAGAGTTTGGAATGTTGCCCGCACGGCCGAAGAAATTGCATCCAATCCGTATATGGTGGACCCACACTCAGAAGGGCTTATTGCTTATTGGAAATTTAATGAAGGGACTGGTTCCAAGATTATTGACCATACCGGTAATGGCAATGATCTTACAGGAAACACTACTCCCACTTGGATTAATGTTGAACTACCCGAACTTAAAAAATAAGATTTATGAAAGTCAGAAAAATAAAATATTCATTGTTTGCCTCTATGATGGCAGTCGTGGCAGTATTCTCAGCTTCCTGTGAAGACACTCTAGAGATAGGTAAGCCTCTCGATGAGTCGCAGTATGAAGATATTTATGCCAAGAATGGTTATTTGCGTGACGCCAAGTCTAATCGTGTGACCAATATTATCGACTTGTTTACCGAAAATTATAAGACTTCAGTGCGTTTGGGATTGACCAAAGCCCCCACCGTGTCTTCTTCCGTCAAGGTCGAAGTGGATGCCGCTTACCTGGAAGCCTACAACAAGGAACACGAGACAACGTTCAAGCTTTTTCCTAAAGAACTGATAACTTTGGGTGATGAAGGATTGATGACTATCAATCCAGACTCCAAAACAGCTGAGCTTTCCTTGTCCGTGACTGGTGGTGAAGCCTTGGAAGAAGATGTGACCTATGCCATACCTTTGACTGTCAACGAGGCAGGCAGTGACATCCAATTCAACAACGAAGAATCTCGTCACTGCATGTATTTCGTGAACGACATGCGTAAGAAAGGGGATGTATTCAAAGGGGAAGACAAACCAAAAGGTTTTTTGTTCATTGAAGTAAATGATGTTAATCCGCTGAATGCGCTTTCTTTCCAATTGGAAAATGGCAAATACCTTTGGGATGCCGTGGTATTGTTTGCAGCAAATATCAATTATGACGCAGCTTCCGGTCGTCCTTACGTTAAGTGCAATCCTAATGTGCAGTACTTGTTGGACAACAATGAAACGCTGATTCAGCCCTTACGTAAGCGTGGCATTAAAGTAATTTTGGGTATATTGGGTAATCATGATATGGCTGGTGTAGCTCAGCTTTCCCCTCAAGGATGTAAAGACTTTGCTCGTGAATTAGCTCGCTATTGTTATGCTTATGATTTGGATGGTGTCAACTTTGATGATGAATGGTCTGACCCAAATCCCGATATAAACAACCCCGCATTTACTTCTCCCTCATATGAAGCAGGAGCACGTCTTTGTCTCGAAACAAAGCGGGCTATGCCTGATAAACTTGTTACGGTTTTCTGTTGGGGTAAAATGCATTCTTTGAGTCAAGTAGATGGAGTTGACGCTAAAGAGTATACTGATATTGCTGTAGCGAATTATGGCTCAACAGCTCCAGCTTTGGGTCAGATGACCTTAAAACAGTGTTCAGGAGTATCTTCTGAATATAATGAACGCCGTGGAGGAGACTTGAATGCTAGTACAGCTCAATGGTTAATGAACAATGGTTACGGCTGGTTTATGGGATTTGCTCCCTTCCCAAATAATTATATTGATATTTGGAAGCGTCTGGAGGGAGCTGAAGTATTGTATGGTTCTCCTTTGAAAGAACCTTCTCTTTTCTATAAAAAGAATGCAACCGAACCTTCTGTTTGGCCTAATGATTTATAATAAAAAAAGAAATACTATGTTGATATCCAATAAATATATATCATTATTATTGATTTCCGGACTGATGTTTTCATGTCAGGAGGATGAAAATCTGAATTTGAAAGATTTTCCAAACAATCAGCCTTCGTTTACAATAGAAGGTAGTGGTAATTCATCCAATATGAATTTGGAAGCAATTTATCAGCAAGATAGAACCTTGCAATTGAATGGAGAAACCAGGAGAACCTACACTTTTGCTATTCAGCCTTCTCCAGAAGACGCAGTAGTAACTTTTACTCCTATCTGTACGAATATTCCAACTGATAAAGTGGAACTGAGTGCAACGAAGATTGTTATTCCTGCCGGTTCAACCGAAGCTTCTGTTACTGTAGGACTCAAAGATGATGATTTTAGCTTTGCAGCAACTACTTTGCCGGAAATGACCTATGAATTAGGAGTGGTAGCCAATGTGACCGGATATAAAATTGCAGAAATGGCATATGAAGCGAAAGTAGTGATTAAGAAAGAAGCTTTCACTATTGTAACATCCTTTGATGGGGCGAATGATAATTCTGCGACCTTTGAACGAACTGTAGAAGGGGATAAGATTCTTGATTCTGCTCCTATTAGTTATAAGTTTAAAGTTAAGTTCGACAAAGTTTCCAATCATGATGTAAAATGTATGTTGAATTATGAAGGAATACCTGAAGCCTATCTGGATGATATAACTGTCTCTCCTGAGGAAATAACCATTCCTGCAGGGCAGTTAGAATCTGAAGAAATTACATGGTCCATGTCTGATAAGTTCGTTCTCAGCACAGAGGATGCAGGTGTTTTTGAATTCAAAGTGAAGCCAACTTTCATCTCAGAAGAAGAAAATTTGTCAGTTTCAGAAAATAAAGGTAACATAAGTTTACGTACATCTAAATCTGTTTTAAATATAAAACACGCTGTTGAAGGATTTGACGATTCATACAAAGATTTAGATAGGTCAGGTTGGGAAGTTACGGATTTTGTAGATTTTCAAACCGGTGCGAATGGTGCCAATATTTTGGATGATAATAAAAATACTTATGTCTATTATAATTATAATGATATTCCAGGAAGTTTCATTGTAGACATGAAGAATGAACAAATTTTAAAAGGAATAGAATTTCAATACAAATTCTACTTCCGATACTGGTATGCTACCAAAAATATATCTATTTCTACTTCATCCGATAGGAATGCATGGGTTAACCATGGGAATGTATCAGGATTACCAGCACAGGAATTCCACTATATTCAATTTGTTAAACCTGTAACAGCCCGCTATATAAAAGTTTCTATAAAGGGATACCATACTGGTGTTGTACAATTGTCTTCAATAAAAATGTTTGAATGAGATAGTTAGACAAACATATAATCAGACTATGTTGTTTTAATTGAGGGTGTCCCAAAAATGAGGGCACCCTCTTTTTATTTGACAATGGTATATTTTACTTAACTTATACCCATTGGCGGAATTAAATTGATAAACAGTTTATGTATCTTGTGAATGATAAATAGAACAACTATATTGATAAACTATGGAAAAAATATATTCTATGCCAGCTATAGAAAATAGCGAAAGTGAGATTTTAATTTTAGGCACCATACCTGGAGGTGAGTCTTTAAAATATCAGCAATATTATCAGAATAAAGATAATTTATTTGGGGATATCATGTTTAGAATTTGTGACCCTAATTGGCCTTTTTTTGAAGAAGTTTATACTATTCCTTATGAAAAGAGAAAACAGTTATTGTTAGATAATAAAATCTCTTTATGGGATATTCTTGAATCTTGTGAACGTGATGGAAATAATGATAGGACTATTAAGAATGAGCAATTGAATGATTTAGAAACATATCTGAAGTTACACCCCAAGATTAGAAAAATTTGCTTTAATGGGCAAAAGGCATATAGCTATTATAAGAAAATGGTATATAATTTGCTACAGAAAATCCATCCAAATTAATACTTCATTTTACATTTAAGAGAAGTTGCAATGGTAGTTACTGATGGTCATGTCATAGTATTCATCCTACCGCCTAATAGTTAATTAGCGTTACGAAGAACAACGGTGGCACGGTAACGGTCTTTCCGTAGAAGATGGCCGCCACCACCTTGCCGCCGCACCGTTCTATCTCCTCCTTGTAGTCGGCCACGCTCTGCCCGGTCGTCAGCACATCGTCCACGATGATGATCTCTTTTCCTTTGATGTCCCTAGTAATTCCGTTCAAGGATGCGTTCCTCGCTGTCCTTGGTCTCATGCAGGCTTTCGCGTTCATCGAACACATCGACGTCATACAACCCCGGTGTTAGTTCCCGGCAGTGCTTGCCGATATATCAGTCGAGCCGTTTGAACCGCTGTCCGTATTTTATCCAGTTGCTGCACGGCATTAACATGATATGGTAAGGCTTCTCGTCCGTCTGTAAGGCAGACATGCACGCCTTGAAAAACTCGATGCCGTGCGTTTCGCCATTCTTGAACAAGTAGAGGAACGGCAGAAAGCCCTTTGTTCTTCGCTGAGCAACTCGTGGTACCGGGACGGGTAATAATGCCCGTAAAAAGCCATTCGTATGCCCCGCGACTTGAACAGCGTGAGCGGAAGGTGGTCCTCGAACAGGTCGGGATGCAAGAAACAGAACATACGGCAGGCGTCCCGATGACCGGTCATGACTGCCAGACGGCAATAACGGTCGCGCTCCTCGGCGTTGTCGGCCATCCGTGCGGCGACATACGCTGCTTCTCTAGCTTTCCGCCGCCAGTAGCCGATGATGTGCCACAGCACGCCGATCAGGCAGAGCAGAATCAGGAATATAATGACAGGTTTTATGGCCATTGAAGCGTTTGTCTCACATTTATCGAAAGGGCGTATCCTTTAACCGTTTGATATTCTGACATTTTATATACATCGTCGCATTCTACGCGGCGGACTGTGGATTTTTACGCGGCGTCAGGCGGCAAGCGCCGCGAACCCTGACAACTCATTCCAACACATCGTCCAGATGGGCGTAATTCAGCAGGCTGATTTCCCCTGCGGTGTTTTCGAGCGTGCCCGCATAGACCACCGCCTTGCCCTCCACGGGGCCTTTGACCCAGCCGTCCATCTGTTTCAACGCCTTTTCAAAATCCGCGTGGTAAGTCATGGCCGACTTGATTTCGATACCGTAAAATCCCGAACCTTTTTTCAGCAGCAGATCGACCTCGTTCTGGTTCGAGTCCCGGTAGAAATAAAGGTTGCTCTCCTTGCCCAGGTTATACCGCCGTTTCAATGCCTCCATCACGACGAAATTCTCGAACAACGCCCCCCGCATCTTGTCCCGGGCAAGTTGTTCCGGGGATTCGATGCCGAGCAGATGACAGGCAAGCCCCGTGTCCGTGAAGTAGAGCTTGGGCGTTTTGGTCAGCCGTTTGCGCGTGTTCTCGAAATACGGGGGCAGCAGGGCCACGATATAGGATGCCTGCAACACGGACAGCCACGCCGTGACCGTGTGGGAGCTGATGCCGATTTCGTTCGCCAGCTCGGAAGCCTTGAACAGCGAGCCGATACGCCCGGCACAAAGCCGGATGAACGTGTGGAACTGCATCATGTCCTTGATTTGCAGCAAGTCGCGCACGTCCTTGTCCAGGTAGGTTTTCATGTACGCCGGATAGAGGAATTTGGGCACGTTGCGCCCCGAATAAATCGCGGGATAGAACCCGTTGAACAGCAGGTGGTCGAGCGGCGTGTCGGCGGCTATCTCCCGTATCTCGGAATAGGACATGGGCAACAGTTCGAAAACGGCGGTACGCCCCGCCAAAGACTGCGTGACCTTCTTCAGCATGGCGAACTGCGAACTGCCCGAAAGGATAAACCGGCGGTCCGCGTCATCGTCCACCATGCCTTGTATGTACGACAAAAGGTTCGGGGCGTTATGTACTTCGTCCAGAATCATGCCCTCCTTGTGCTGGTTCAGGAAAGCGACCGGGTCGTTTTCGGCAAAGCTCCGCACGTCGAGGTTCTCCAAGGAGTAATACGGCAGGTGCGGGAACAGGTTTCGGATCAGGGTTGTCTTGCCGGACTGGCGGGGGCCGGTGACGGTTATGACCGAGAAATAACGGTACGCCTCTTCTATCACGGCGGACAATTCCCTACGGATATATTTTGTTTCCATATTCGTTTATGCAATTTTGAAATACAACTGCAAAATTACATAAATCATGTCGCGGTGCAAATTTTCCGGGATGTTTTTCTCTGTCCGGTACCGCTTTTTCCTGTTTTATCGTCATTTCTCCCTTTGTCGCCGTCAGGCCGGCTTTCTCTTTTCACCGGCAAAGGTTGGATAAAGCGCATCGGTGCCAAGCCGCATTTCATTCGGATAACGAAAACAGACTATTGCATGGTCGGTTTTCTATCCGGGTTTGGCCCGGGATGCTTCCGCTTTATCCGTTACCCGCCTTGAAAAGCTGAAACCTGACCTGCAAGCCCGGCGAGAGCTGGGAAAGAAAAAACGGCTTTTCAGTGTTCAACCAATTAAAACAAAACAGTTATGACAGACGAAATCAGACAAGACGGCAAAACCGTATTGAGCGGCGAGGACGGGGTTTCTATCCCGATGTTTTTCAACAACCTCTGCGGAAAGAACTTTTCAGGTAACGAGTACCGGGACTATATCAGGAATATAGCCCTCGGCGAGATGGGCTTTAAGCCCGGCGTTATCAAGTTCTACCGGGACGGTGTGCTGCAGAGGACGGGAGAAATCCCGGACATCTGAAACGGTTCGTACCCCGGAATCCGTACTGGCTGGCCGCCGGTACGGATTTTTGGGATTTCGGTCTGCCGACGGCTCTCCCGGTTATAGGCCTGCCTTTCCCTTTTTATTCCCGTTGCCGGTATCCCCGTTTATACCTTCCGCACCTCCCCCTTATAGCTTCCGTTCCAACCATTCGTCTTGTGCGACCTGTGGGGGATTGCATTTTTCCGCAAAGGTAAACCGCCCGGTCCGATCTGCCAATGCCGGCTGCCGCCGCGAGTGGCCTGTAAAAATCTTCCTCTCCGGCTGTCGAGCGTATTTTTCCGTCCAGCCTTGTCCGCTTGTCCCGGCCACCTTCAAAAGCAGAAAAATAATCCCTGCGGTCGCAAACAGGCCGAACAGAGGGAAAGAAAAAAAACAACAGTTCAGGTAATGGCAGGACTAACCACCTTGCCGCAAAACATTTTCAATTTATGTTACACGTTCACACCATCGGACGCATCGGCAAAGACTGCCAGGTCATCACGGGAACACACGGCTCATTCATCGCTTTTGATATTGCCGTAGAGGATTATGCACACGGAAACAGCGTTACCACTTGGGTAAGGGTACGGAGCAAGAGGGAGAACCACATCCGGCTGTCCGAATACCTGACAAAAGGACGGTTGCTGCTCATCGAGGGAACGCTCTCGGCCTCGTTGTGGAAAGACAAGGACGAAAACTGCCAGATACAGCTTTCCATTACGGCAGACACGCTGGAGTTCATCAACACCGGAAAACGGGAAGGCGCAACTTCCGACACGGGTAATGCGACGGATGCAGCAGAAGGGGTTTCCGACCCCCCTGCCGATGCGCCGCAGGACGACAAGGACGACCTGCCGTTCTGACCGGGAGCATAGCGGGCTATCCGGAAGAAGACAGGGAGCGGGGGACTCCTCGCTCCCCGTTTTTTATGCACGTGGCGTTACAGCCCGGCAATGGAAAAAACAAAGGTTTCACATGAAAGACAAGGCGATGGAAAAGAAAAATCACAATACGGTCGGACGCACCGGAAGACAGGTTAAAAAATCCCTGATGGTTATCAACGTCAGGCGGGAAATCATAGATGTTCTCCGGATAACGAACCGGCGTTTTATGTATGACCCGCAGACCGGTATTTTACTTTTAGGAGATGAGATATACGGTAAAAGCATCCGCAGCTCCCATGCACAAGAGTTCCACGAATCAAAGGCGGGAGGCAGCTTTGATGACTATTTGCGCGGGTGGATCGGCACATCAAGGCAATATCCTCGCGGGATTGTCCATTTTGCCCCCGCTGTCAGCATGGAGCAGTTCGACAGGGGGTTCGACACGTTACAGATGTTCGCCAGGCTTGAAGGCATAAACGGAGATACCATAGTCAGGGGATTCTGCAACCAGCCCGAAATAAGGCTCGGCGAGATACTGCCCGCCTCCCTCAAAGAAGATGTTTAGGTAAACAAGCCGCAGGGACGTTATTCCTGCGGTGATGTCGCCCGCAAAGGCCCGGTTATAAATCCACCCGCCGGTGATTTCCTTTTATACCTTTCCCTTTTCTCTTGTACTTCGCCAAGGCCGGGCCTCCTTTTCTATATAAACAGCCGTTATCCGCCCTTTATAGGCTTCCTCCCTTATACCCTCTGCCTGCCGGCCATCCTTCCTTTTCTATATGCTTTGACGCTTTTCCGGATTCGTCCGCTGCCTTCGCCGGTTGGGTTTTACAAGATGCAAAGGTAGGCTGTCGCGCTTGATACGCCGTCTTGAAGTGCATTTCTTGCAAAATTCTTCCTTACTGCGTAAGAGTAATTTGGCAAGAAAAGCCGTCGTATGAAGCTGTCCCGACAGCCGGATACCGCATCAGTAAAATCCCAAAGCGGTTCAGGCAGGAAAGAACCGAATAAAGGGAAAAGAAAAAACAACTCAAAATGACAGAGATATGGACAAAATTAAATTGGTGGTTTTCAACGAATACGCATTGGGCTATATCATGCCCGAACAACCCGACAAAGTTTGCACGTTGGTTGATAGCGTACTGCGTGGCGCACCCTTTCGGGTAATGAACGAGCCTTACTACATCGGAGCAAAAGATACCGTCAGACTGGCAGGCAAAAAAGACTTCGAGACCTTTCGGGTGGTGTTCGACGGGTACGACAATCCGCAGGAGTACGAGTTTGATACCGCCGACAACGGGCGACAGAACCAAGAAAACAAATAACTCAATTATAAACCGTTAAAATTAAATGAATTATGGAAACAAAGAGCATTCAGTCAGTAGAGAAGAACATCACTATGGTAGCATTGGCAAACGTACAGCCGAGCAGTTACAACCCACGCAAGAACTTTGACGGGGAAAGCCTTGCCGAACTTGCCGAGAGCATTCGTCAGCAGGGAGTGTTGCAGCCTATCGGGGTGCGACCCACGGAAGAGAACCGCTTTGAGATTGTGTTCGGAGAACGCAGGTTCCGAGCCTCCCTCATGGCAGGGTTGGAGGAAATTC
Source organism: Bacteroides finegoldii DSM 17565 (assembly GCF_000156195.1). Classification (GTDB taxonomy): domain Bacteria; phylum Bacteroidota; class Bacteroidia; order Bacteroidales; family Bacteroidaceae; genus Bacteroides; species Bacteroides finegoldii. The sequence continues at coordinate 182,326 of NZ_GG688319.1, forward strand.
CTGCTATCGTTATGGAAATTTCGGACGAGCAAGCCGAAGAAATGGCGGTAACGGAGAACCTGCAGCGCAAGGACGTTACCCCGATAGAGGAAGCCAACGCCTACCAACGGTTGTTGGAGAGCGGTCGCCACGATGTGCAGTCGTTAGCCGTGCAGTTCGGCAAGAATGAAAGTTATATCCGTACACGCTTGAAGTTCGTTTCCTTGATACCCGAGATTGCACAGCTTTTGGAGCAGGACGAAATCACTATCAGCGTGGCGAGCGAAATATGCCGTTACGGCGAGGACATTCAGCGTGAGGTGTACGAGACACACCTCAAAGAGGGTGTGCAATACAATAGTTGGCGAGGAATGAAAGCATCCGAGGTGGCGAAGAAAATCGAACAGCAGTACACAGCCGACCTTGCACGTTATTCGTTCGACAAGACCCTCTGCCTGTCATGCCCCCACAACACCAACAACATGATGTTGTTCTGCGAGGGCGGTTGCGGAAACTGTGCCAATCGCACCTGCCTTGCCGAAATGAACGCAGCGTATCTCACCGAGAAAGCCGTGCAGTTCGTGGAGCAATATCCCGCCGTGTCGCTGTGCCACCAAGAGTACAACTACAACGAGACGGTAGTGGAATGCCTTACCGCCATGGGCTACGAGGTCGAATGCCTCAAAACCTACGCCACCGCATACCCCAAAACACCCGAAGCCCCCGAAAAGGAGGAATACGGCACAAGCGAGGAATACGAGGAAGCATACAAGGAGTACGAACAGGACTTCAGCGACTACATGGAGCAGTGCAAGGCTATCCACGGGCAGGCGGAAGCAGGAGAGATAACGCTCTATATCCGTATCGAGCAGAAAGAGGTCGTGCTGTGCTATTTGAAGAATGCCGCATCCAACGCGAACGGAACGGACGGGACGGTGGAGAAACCGCTCTCTCCCGTGGAGAAACTGGAGAAGCAGGACAAGCGCAACAAGGAGATTGCCCTTGAAAAGACCGTGGAGGACACCAAGAAGCAGATTTTGGAGGTGGATATGTCAGAACGCAAGTTCGGGCAGGACGAGGACAAGATGATTTATTTCTTCCTGCTCGCTTCCCTCCGCAGGGAACACTATGCAGAGGTAGGTCTTGAGGAAAAAGAACCTTATCACTACCTCACGGACGAGGAAAAGATGGACATCATCGCCAACCTCACCGCCAAGCAGAAAGCCGTTATCCGCAGGGATTTTCTGATTGCCAATTTCAAGAACGCATTCGGTGGCAACGCCGTTGCAAGCCTCTTGCTCGACTTCGCACAGAAGCACATGCCCGAAGAACTGGCGGAAATCAAGAACGGGCACAATGAGGTGTACGAGAAACGCCACCAACGCATCGAGGAAAAGAAAGCCGTCCTGCTCGTGCAGGAACAGGCAAGGCAGGAAGCCGTAGAAGCGGAGGAAGCACAGCCCGAAACCGAAATGCAACCCGAAGAACAGCCGCAGCCCGAGGCGGAACTTCAGACGGAAGAGGTTGCAGCGTGACCCAGATTCAAAGGTGGGACGGAGAAATCCGTCCTGCCGTTTTTTTCACGCTCATACGCGCCCGCCGCAGGGCGGCATCCTCTTCTAACACCTGCCGCAGGCAGCACCTCCCTTTTTTATCCGTTTCCCCCTTATACCGCATGGACTTCCCTTTATACCGCGACAGTTTCGCCGGTGGCTCCCTACCCGCCGGGATATGCTTTTTCCCGTGCAAAGGTATTGCCCGGGAAACACATCCAAGTACCGCTGACGCTATTTGAACGCAATTTTCCGGTAGCTTTCCCGATTTTCAATCGTCCATATCTCGCTGACGCTCCATACCGCAACGATAAAATTCCGCCCAAATTTCTTGTTTGTTGTTTCCTTTGTAAGCATTCGATAAACTCCCCCTTTCATTCTAACAATGTGATGTTACTTTTGTAGCCAAAGTAAAAAAGCTCAATCGTTATGTCACATCAATGGACCATGGAAGATTTTGAATCTATTTACTCCCGTTTCAAGTCGAGCGGACTGTCAGTTATGGATTTTTGTTCGAATGAATGTATTCGTCCCAAACGTTTCTACGAGTGGCGTTCCAAGCTGTTGCGCAAAGGCGGCTTTATCCCGGTCAAGGTAAACAGTAAGGGACAGGTCAGTCTTCCCCATAAGGAAAAATCCCTGCTGTCTGCACCTCCGGTCAGCCCGTCACCAATTCCCCAGCCGCTATGTGAGATCTCCTATCCCAATGGCGTCACAGTCCGCTTGAACAGCCCTTTGTCACCGGAGGTATTGCAAACCCTGATATTTTTGAATTCAAACCGTTAGCCTATGTTTTCTTTGAATGAATCCAACAGATATTATCTTTACCCGTATCCGACAGACATGCGTAAGAGTTTTTATACGCTTAGCGGCATCGTGACCAACCAGATGGGAAAGAATGTACGGGACGGTGACGCTTTCATTTTTATCAATGCGAATTGCACCTGTATGAAAATCCTCCATATGGAATATGGTGGTCTGGTGATATACCATATGAGGCTGGAACAGGGGCACTTCCATCTGCCGGTCATAAATACGGAGGAAGGTCGGATTAAAGCGATTGAAACCTTCTGGAATGACCTTGTGATGATGATTCAAGGAATGGATGGCAGCAAGGTCAGGCGTTATAAAAGAAGTGGTTTCCATGGGTTATAGTTGTAACAAATTATAACATATACAATGCCGTATTCCGGCTGTTTTTTAGTATCTTAGCATCATATTTAAACGATTATGCCAACCGATAAGGAATTACTGATAAAGGATCTCATGCACAAATGCGACTGTCTGTATAGTGATAATATCGGCGAATCGGTACCACTTTTATCACTCAAACAGTACCATCTCTATCACTCAATCAGTACCAAAATTATCCGTGAATCAGTACCACAGTTAGCGCTGAATCGGTACCATTTTTAGCGTTCAACTGATACCACAGGTAAAAGTCATAATAGTTCTTACATAGGGGAATGTTAATATCCATAATTTTGTTATTCAATTTTTTATAACAGAATTATGGCAAATACCCCAATTAGTATGACCAAATTAAAACGGATGCTTCAATTACTGGCATCAGGCAACAGTCAACGAGATGTTTGCGGACTCCTTCATATGGGCCGCAATGTATTAAGTACTTATGTGAAGCGTGCATTGGCTACCGGCAAGGATTATAAGACCTTGAGTGAGCTTAGTGATGCCGCACTGTCAGCTCTCTTGAAAACTCCCCGGAGTTCTTCCGATGAGGACGAAAGGAAGGCAAGGGAACTTCAGGATTACCTTCCCGTGGCTTGTGAGGAGCTGCAACGCTCACGACATTTATCAGTTTTACAGTTGCATCAGGAATACATGCAGGCGCATCCTGACGGTTATGGATACACTCAATTTAAAAAGTATGTCCGTAGTTACCAGAAAAGCCATAATTACTCCTACCATAATGTCTATATCCCCGGTGAGGAGATGCAGATAGACTTTGCAGGAGACCATTTGTATCTGACACGTCCCAAGACCAAGGAACATATAGCGGTTGTCGTATTATGCTGTGTGCTTCCCTTCAGTGGCTTAAGTTATGTCATAGCCTTGCCTACAGCCTCTTTGGAACACTTCTTTTGGGGACTGTCCCGGTGCTATGACTATCTGGGTGGTGTTCCGGTCACCAACCGGAGTGACAACATGAAACAGTGGGTTAAACGTACTGACCGTTACGAGCCGACCTTTAATGAGGCCGCACTTGAATGGAGCACTTATTATAATACGGAATTACTGGCCACACGTGTGGCACATCCACGCGACAAAGGTTGTGTGGAGAGTCTGGTGAACCAGTCATACCATGCAATCTACGGAGTCATCCGCAATGAGGAGTTCCATACTCTTAATGAGCTGAATAACCGTATCTTCGGTCTGATGGATGAATATAACAGTAAGAAAAGAGGCAATCGTGAAAGCCGCAGGGAAGTCTTTGAAAGTATGGAAATGCATTGTCTGCAACCATTACCTCCAACCCCGTTCCGGTTTACCTATCGGAAACAAGTCAGGCTCGGTAGCAATTATCACGTCATAGTCGGCTCGGAACATCATTTTTACAGTGTGCCTTACCAATATGTAGGAGAAGAGGTCAATGTCGTCTGGGACTACGAGACAGTCTCCGTGTATGCCCGTGAAGAAAGGGTTGCGATACACCGCCGGTCCTTCGTTCCCAATGCCTATACAACAGAAGAAACCCACATGCCGGAAAAACATCAGGCTTATAAAAGGCTTCGTGAGAGAAATGCGGCATTTTACCTGGACAAGGCCCGTCTGATAGGAGAAGCAACCGGAATCGTTGTTGGCCGGATCCTTGATGCGGACCGCTTTCCTCAATGTAAGTACCGCTCTTGCGAGGGAGTATTGTCGTTGGAGAGAAAATACGGTCTTGAAAGGGTGGAAGCCGCTTCCGGCCTGATCAAGGAGTGCCCATCCGTCAGTTATCTGATGCTTAAGAGTATCCTCATTAGAAAACTGGACGGTCAGGTTGTCAGCGAATCCGTAAGCAAATCGCCCAAATGTACTTATGTACGTGGGGCTGAAGCCTTCAAATAACCGCTCGTCGGGACGGGTGGTCCCGCC
>NZ_GG688319.1:187056-190953 GCF_000156195.1 Bacteroides finegoldii DSM 17565
GGTGGTCCCGCCCCTTGGCGCTGGCCGTTCCCCGACCGATGATTAAAAACTTGTATTAACCCCTAAAAATTAATATATTATGAACAATCAGGAAACCGTAGATCAGTTGAACGAACTAAAACTGAATGGTATGGCCACAGCTTTTGAGGCCATGCTCAACATGCCGTTACAAGCACGCCCGACCGTTGAACAGGCAGTCGCAAAAATGGTAGAGGTGGAGAAAGACTATCGCAGGAATAAAAGAACGGCACTGTTCCTTAAAGGAAGCAAGCTGCGATACAATGCCGTTCTGGAAGAAGTGCTCTGCTCGACCAGCCGTAATTTTACTAAAGACCAACTCTACGCCTTGGCAGATTGCGGCTTTATCCGTCGTAATGAGAACCTGTTTATCCAAGGAAAATGCGGCTGTGGCAAATCATTCTTGGCTTGCGCCATCGGACACCAGGCGTGCTTCCTTGGATATCGTACCATGTATTATAACATGAACCGGTTCGTAGAGAAAATCATGGTGTCAAAACTGGACGGAACACTACTCAAATTTATAGAAAGTATGGGGAAATACCAACTGCTTATCCTCGATGACTTTGGATTACAGCCGATGGACGACAATACCAGACTTACACTATTGCAGATACTGGAAGACCGGTATGACAAAGCTTCCACAATCGTTGTATCACAACTTCCCATTGACCAGTGGTATGACTATCTGGGAGAGCCGGCAACAATCGCTGATGCAATCATGGACCGTTTGGTAAGTAATGTAAACAGGATAGAGTTAAAGGGGGAATCCCTAAGGAGAAAGAAAGGAAAATAATATTATCTTTGTAAGACTCCTATGTAGCTATAAAACTTCTGGTACTGGTTGAAGTGTCAACCATGGTACTGTTTAAGTGCTAACAGCGGTACTGATTCATTGATAACAATGGTACTGTTACAGCGTTAGCACTGGTACTGATTAAGCGCTATTATCAGTATAGAGAAAACAGCCGGTTGAAGGAGATGGTGTCCACGCAGCCCCTTAAAGCTGCGGACAAAGAGGTGTATGAGGCTTTATTGTCTGACAAGGATGCCATAATCGCCCAAAAGGAAGCAAAAATCAACAGTCTGGAGCAACGTGTATCCTATCTTGAACGGCAGTTGTACGGTAAGAAGGCGGAAAAGTTCATAAAGCCTGATGCCCAGGACCGCTGGCTGGATTTTGAAGGTTTCGACATGCTTCCCCAGGAGGTTGAAGCCGCAGAAGAAGCAGAAAAGGAGTTGAAGGCTACCAGAGAAGCGATCATCGCCCGTAAAAAAGCGAGGAAGCAGCATCCTACGAGAAAATCCCTTCCGGAGAATCTTGAGCGTGAGGTGGTCCATATATATCCCGAAGGGTATAATCCGGAAGAGTGGACGCTCCTTCCCGGAGAGGAAGTGACCGAGATCCTTATGCACGAGCCCGAGAAGTTCTATATCCGCAGGATAGTGCGCCATACTGCCAAACGGAAGGGTACAAACGAGTTCAAGACCGGCCCGCTTCCCGTTATGCCAATAGCAAAGAGCTATGCCTCTGCCTCATTGCTGGCAGACATGATGATAGGGAAATATGTGGATCACATACCGTTCCACAGGCAACTGGAACAGTTCAAGCGTGTGGAGGTACATCTCCCCGCGTCAACGGTCAACGACTGGTTCAAGGATGTGGCGGATTTGCTAAGGCCCCTTTACTTCCGATTATGGGAGTTGGTGATGCAGACTGACTACATACAGTCGGATGAAACGACAATCCCCGTGATGAATGACGAGAGACACAAGACGGTCAAAGGTTATATCTGGCTTGTGCGCAGTGTCATGACCGGACGTCAGTTCCTTTACTATGACAAGGGTTCCCGAAGTGGAAAGGTGGTACTGAAACTCTTCGGCAAGTTCCGGGGAAGCCATACAGACGGACGGGTACGAAAGGTACGAGATGCTGGACGCCAAGAAAGGTATTATCCTTCTCGGCTGTTGGGCCCATGCACGCAGACATTTTTGGGAGGCAAGAAAGAATGACATGCAGCGTGCCGACTATGCGCTCGCACAGATACAGTTGCTTTATGATGTGGAGCGTAAGGCTGACGATGAACGCCTGACTTACGAACAGAGGGCTGAACTTAGGGCACGTCTTGCATATCCCATACTTGTGCGCTTCGAGAAATGGCTGGTCAATGAATATCCCAAAGTAATGAAAGACACTCCGATCGGAAAAGCCATAAAATATACATACGGAAGGTTCGACAAACTCTCCAGGTACCATCTGGACGGTCGTTACAGACCGGATAATAACGAGATAGAAAATAAAGTGCGGCCTGTCGCGTGCGGCAGACGTAACTATCTGTTCTGTGGCAATAATGATGCCGCTGAAGATGCGGCGGTGCTCTACTCGTTCTTCGGCTGCTGCAAGGCTGCCGGGGCTGACTTCCGCACGTGGCTGATCTACTTCCTTGAACATATACATGATTATGACGATGACTACTCGATGGATCTGGCCGAATTGTTACCTGACAATCTGTTATCCGAGGGCAAGATATTATCCGTTACGCCACCGGAATCTCCCAAGAAAGACTCCTGATACCCTCGTAAATCCCGCCTAAACACGGGAAAACTACCGTTTTATGCCAATCAAGACGGGAAAATAGGGAATAAAGTGCCGTTTTTATCTTCATTATCCCCGATAAATAGGGAAAATAAGGGAAAGAATACCCTTTTATACCAATTATGGCGGGAAAGTAGGGATAAAAATATCGCTTTATCACATTTATCACAGGAAAATAAGGGGAAAAGGGGGAAAACTTCCTTTTATCCGCTCCATTAGTAGAGATAATATCAACTTCTATAGAACCCGCATATCTTTGGGTTGAATTGATGTAACAATAAATCATAGAACGATAAAATGAATAAACGACATTATGAACATACGTTACCCAATATACGAGGGAGTTTATCGAATGCTTACTTTCCTTTAAGGCAATCTTTGACGCACGTAAAAATCAAATCCCGGCGGGAGAAGCCTGAAGGCTTCCGAAAAAAGGGAAAATAAAAAGAAGTTCAATCACTAAAACAGAATGGATATGGAAATTCAATTTGCAATCGTCCGCTCGGAAAATGCGGAGTATCTATGTTACAAGGAAGATAAGGTATATGCGGATGTCAGCAATCCCATGATGACATTTACCGTCGGGGAGGATGCCTTTGAGGTCGTCAACCCCGATACCTCCTTCATGCGGAAAGAGTACGCATTCAGGGGAGGACGGTATTACTTCGTGCCACGGTTTTACGGGAATGGTTGGGTGGCGCTCACATTGGAAAAGGTGGGCGACAGGCAGGACTTTATCGTGCTGTCCGTCAATTTGGAGGAAATGGACGCACTCGGCGTGCCCGACCGCACGTTTGTCGATGTCAATAACTATCCGGACGCAATGGAGTTCTTGCAGGCAAACGGCCTGGCTGCCGATTCCGGATATAGGCGCAGGAGCGGCTTTGTGGAATACCCGATGGCAATGCTCGATTTGCCGCTCCTGTACCGGCACGCCCCGCAGGAGTTCCAGAAGGCGGACATCGAATAGTTTGAATACGAGTCTTGAAGGCATTGGTCGCCGCTCGACGTATAGAGGACGGGAAATCCGCCCTCTATACATATTATATATAATAGACATTATATAGATTAAATTGTTATATATCTCATTTTGTGACTGATTCTAAAGTTGTGTAACCCACAAGCAATAAGAATCACCATATCTTCGAAACCGAATTTATGGCATCTAAATCGTTCTTTGACAATACGGTATTTTTTCATACCACCGATAGCATGCTCAACTTTAATCCTAATTCCGGAAATCCTCTTGTTCTCTTGCTTTTCATCAGAAGTAAGTTCTCTTT
>NZ_GG688319.1:191053-237630 GCF_000156195.1 Bacteroides finegoldii DSM 17565
TACTCATCCCAATGGTACTTGAAGGTTATCAGCAATGCGTCAAATTCAACAGGAGTTAATCCTGTTGCTGCAAGTATCTGGCTATGGCGGTGGCGAATCTTGTCGTAATACATCAATTGAACTGTTTAGACCACAAAGATAAGTCAAAGAACGCTTTAATCAATTATTCAATATAAACTCTAATGTATATCTGACAGATAACGGCACCGCCATTCCCGGCGGCCAGTCCATTTATACCGTATGCACTGCCCGTACTCCGGCGGCATACGGGCGTGCCGTTCTCCCTTTCTATCTTCTTCTTATCCCTCTTATAGCTTCCGTTCCGCCCGTTCGTCTTGTGCGACCTGTGGGGGATTGCATTTTTCCGCAAAGGTAAACCGCCCGGTCCGATCTGCCAATGCCGGCTGCCGCCGCGAGTGGCCCGCAAAAATCTTCCTCTCCGGCTGTCGAGCGTATTTTTCCGTCCAGCCTTGTCCGCTTGTCCCGGCCACCTTCAAAAGCAGAAAAATAATCCCTGTGGTCGCAGACAGACCGAACAGAGGGAAAGAAAAACAAATCATTAAAATTTCAAGACAATGGACAACATCAAGGAAAGCAAGGAGTACAAGCTCGCCAAAGACTGGGAAAGGGCTGTGAACGATTTCAGTTTCAACTCCAAGCGGTTCGCCGCCGCCATCCTCGATATGCACCCCACGCTGCAACAGAGCCTCTACCGGCTTGTCAAGGCATGTATCGAGGTCATGGCGGACGAGACACGCCGTTACGATGACCGCAACCGCGCATCGCACGAGGAGGCAAGGTGCATCATGGAATACCTCAAGGAAAACGGTAAAAATATCCCATTAAGATAACAAGCGTATGAAAACACAGGAAGTACAGTTCAACGGTATCGGATACACCTGCCGTGTGGTGGAATCCAACGAGGGCGAAGAACTGCTAATCGGTTCGACCGAATTGCTTGACGCCCTCCAGCCGGGCAGCTTCAATGACTGCAACGAAGGTTTTGCCAACGATGAAGCCGAACGGATCTACGACGGGATTTTCTTTTTCACGGACAAGAAAACCCTCCGGCTTCCCGATGCCGGACTCGTCGCCGAACTCAAAAAGGACAACCCCGAATGGTTTAGTTAAAAAAGTAAATAATCATCTAAAAATCAAAATTATGGAAATAGAATATGTATTGCGAATCGCACAGACCGCCCAACAGCAGTTGGTATCACTGACACCCATGTCCGTCCTCATGTCGTGGGGGATTGAGAAATTTGCCGCCATCATATACAGGGATATGCCGGCGCTCCGGATAAAGGTGAACGGACGCCTGCACACCGGATGTGTCATCGTGGCACTCAACGGATCGGACTATTACGAAGTCTATCTTCAGGACGAAGCAGGTACGAAATGCGTCCATGAGGAAGTCTGTTTCGATGAGCTGGGTGATGTCATTGACCGGGCTATCGAGAGCGGCACCGACAAAGCCGAATACGACGAGTTCTGTCAGCAGCAACGCGACATATTGCTGAAAGGACAGCCTGCCTGACATATAGGTTTCAGCCATTTGCACCGCCCGTACATCCGTATCGGCGGTGTTTTCGTTTACGACCGGTTGCGCCGGAAGCGCGGCATCCCGTTATAACACGCCCCGGACAGACCCATGTTGTGCATGGGGACGTATGATGTCACCGGATGGCGGACAAATCCCACCCGCATATTTTTTACACCGTTAAGCGATAGATACATACAAAAAAATCGGATGATTTCTTTTGAAGAGAAGTACTAAACAACTGCAAAAATACGAAAATCATTGAAAATGACAATGAAAGCAGCCGGAATAATTGCCTTGTCGTGCAAAAAAAGTTGTGCGACAAGAAGAATATGTTGAGCCAATTAACGCTATTTTCAGCGTACATCACTGATATATAGATGATTGGATAAATAAATTTCTCTTCAAAAGAGAAATGCGACAGGTTGATCGGCAAAGACGAATAGTTGGAACAGACAACCGTTAAAAAGAGTCTTTGTCATGACTGGCTAAAAGAAAAAGGCAGGCAATATGGAAAGAAATAAAAAGTGCAAACGACTCTTGAATGACATGAAAAGTGTTGAGCGAAAAAACATTTCTCTCTTTAAGAGAATTAACTACGCTCCAAAGGTACGAAAAATCCCTCAAACGGCTATAAAATCAGCCATGTTTTTTTTTCAGTTATTTGCATCTTATCTCTTTTCCACAACAAGCATTGAGCTTTCGCCTTTCTTCTTGAAACGATTATTGACTGAATATCAGTTAATTATCATCCGAATCAACCTTTTTGTATTTCTCTTAAAGAGAGAAATATAGAACGGGTGTGGGGTATTCCCCTCTAAAAAATGGAAAAAACCACGGGACCACAGTCCCCATGATTGATAACGAAGTGCCGGTCTTGCCGGTTCAAATGAGATAACAAGAAGAAGGAAAATATGAAAAAATTGATCCTCGGTGTTTTCCTTGCCGTTTGTTGGTGTACAGGCACCGCCAACGCGCAGGATATAGCAGCAAAGACCAATCTATTGTATTGGTCAACCACAACGCCCAACTTGAGCCTGGAATTCGGGTTGGGTCAACGCACGACCCTCGACCTCACGGGTGCCTACAACCCGTGGACGCTGAATAAGGACAAGAACAAGAAAATCAAGCACTGGCTGGTCATGCCGGAGTTCCGCTACTGGCTCTGTGAACGCTATAATGGCCACTTCTTCGGTCTGCACAGCGGCTACGCCTTCTACAACATCAGCGGCGTGAGAATCCCTTTCCAGAGCAAATCCACCAAGGACCACCGCTACCAGGGATGGGCCACGGGTGTCGGGCTTTCATACGGATACTCCTGGATTCTGGGCAAGCGTTGGAACCTCGAAGCCACGATCGGCCTGGGCTACATCTACACGAATTACGACAAGTACGAGTGCGCCACCTGCGGCAAGTTCAAGGGCAGTCAGGACAAACACTACTTCGGCCCGACCAAGGCGGGTATCTCCCTGATATACATAATCAAATAACAAGGAAATGACTATGAGACGCTTATATATCATACTATTGCTGATATTGGCAGGTAGTCCCGTGATGCTACATGCCGAGAACGAAACCAGTTACCTGCCCTCGATCGGAATCCGTCAGGGAGGTGTCGTCAAGCAGGGCCGCACGGTCGAGCTGACGATGTCCGTGGATTTGAGCAAGGCCAAAATCCGCACGCAGCACACCGTGGCGCTGACGCCCGTGCTCGTGTCGGCGGACGGAAACCGGGAGATAGCCTTTCCCCCGATTGTCATCGACGGCAAGACCCGCCACAAGGTCTATCTGAGGGCGCAACGCCTCGAAAGCGTGGAACTCCCGCCTTTTCACGACGATTCGTCACAGGTAATCATACGCCACGGCAGCAAGAACCAACAATACGACTACGCGGCTGCCGTGCCCTACGAGCGGTGGATGCTCGACGGGCGGGTCGAGCTCCGCGAGGAGGTACACGGCTGCACCAACTGCGGCGAGGGTAAGGCCGAACAAGGCCTGTGGAGCGGCATCCTGCCCACCTTTATCCCCGATTACCGTCTCGATTCCATAGCCCCGGAACCCGAACCGGTGAAGGTGCGTGCCGAGACCCGTACCGCGCGGTTGCAGTTCCGGCAGGACAGCTACAATATCCTGCCCGGGTTCAAGGACAACCGTGCCGAACTGGACACCGTTTCCAACTCCATCGAACTGGTAAAGAAGAATGCCGACGTCAGGATTATCGGTATCTACATCACCGGTTACGCCTCTCCCGAGGGCAGCATGGCGCATAACATGACCCTCTCCGAGAACCGCGCCAAGGCACTGGCCGACTATATCCGCCGCCACGATGCCATATCGCCCGACATGCTCCACGTGGACTGGAAGGGCGAGGACTGGGAAGGCTTCATCCGTGCGCTCGGCGACTTCCCGAACCTGCTCAAGCGCGACGAGGTGTATGAGGTCATCGAACGCTATCCCGACGAACGGGACTTCTGCGAGTTGCAGCTCCAGAAACTCGTGCCGCCAACCATTTACCACAGGCTGCTCACCGAGATATACCCCGCGTTGCGCCGCAATGAGTACCGCATCGAGTACAACGTGCGCAACTTCAACCTCGAAGAGGCACGCCGCATGGTCGATGAGCGTCCCGACCTCCTGAGCCTGTCGGAAATGTACAAGGTGGCCGGCTCCTACGGGAAAGGCACGCCCGGGTACGACAAGGTGATGGCCACCGCGGTACGCTATTTCCCCGCTTCGCCCGCCGCGCTCAACGAGAATGCCGTGAACGCCATCTCACGTAAGGAGTACGCCAAGGCAGTGGAACTGCTCGAAAAGTCGGAAGTCACCGCGAAATCTGCCGAACTGCTGACTACGCTCGGCGTGGCATACGCCGGAGCGGGACAGTATGACAAGGCCGAAGACGCTTTCCGGCGTGCCGCGGAGGCCGGCTCCGAGACGGCCCGGCACAACCTCGAAGAGGTGCGGCAGGTCATCGACCAGTTATAGACGAAAACCATAAGCGAGAAGTTATAAAAACCATTTTATTAATTTTTTAAACAACAAAAAGATGAAAGTCAAGAGTTTTTTATTGACAGCTTTAGCAGCGTCAATGACGTTTGTTGCATGTGACAACAACGACAATGAAATGGGACAGCTGGACAACACTCCCAAGAGTGTGAGCATCAACCTGTCCAATGTGATCTCAACCAGAGGTGCCGGTCAAGCGATAAAAGACGACTCAAAGGTTTCTTTGGCAGATTTACAGGTATTCTTTACAAACGGAACGACCCTGTATAAAGGAAAGACAGTAAGCGGAACTGAGGCAGTCCACTACTTTTCCACTAAAGGCGATTTTGACAGTCGTGACGATCGGGTATTCCATTTTTTACCTGCCGAGGTGAACAAGGTAATCGTTGTAGGTAACAACGGTAGTGAAATAACTGAAGCTACTACTTATGCAGATTTACAAAAAGAACTGGCAATCGCCGAGCAGCAAGATCCGCAAAAACTTGACCTTTACAAAGAAGTTGAATTGACTTCTGTGGAGGGGCAAGACGATTTAGGACACCCGCTTTACAAAGCGAATGTGGTGCTTGAACCGCGTGTATCCAGAATCGAAATCGGCGCATTCAAGTATAATGCTATTGCTGAAGGCACCCCACGTAAGTATACGAGCATTGAGGTTCAACAGGTTATGTTGAACAACTATTTTACAACAGCTGATTTTCAAGTTGGAACAGCCAGTACCGTATCCAAGGAAGAAATCACAGCAGCTTCTGTGTTCGGTATTTTCGAAGAAGCTGCCCAAGCAGGCGCAACAAACCCCGTATGGTATAGCGACGTGTTCAGTGCTGACGAATCTGCAGATCCTGCAACCAAATTGCAAGTAATTACATTGGATGTAGCTGCACAGTATGAGCATGCTTACACAGAAGGAAATGTCCGTCCTGCATATCACTTCTTCCCTAAAGATGATGCGATTGGCACCACCTACCATCCTCAGGTACTTGTAAAATTGATCGGTACAAAGTCTGATGGAACTAAGGAACCTCTTTACCTGGCTACCAGTACATTCAATCCGGCTGTTACAGCAGATTTCGCCAAGATTTACGTCATGAACTTTGAATTTGATGATGAAGACTTGGATAATCCTCAAAAATGTGTGGAGGTAACTGTTGACGTCATGAGCTGGGATGTAGTTCCCGTCACTCCTGAATTTTAATAATTGATAACCCGATACAGAGGGCGAAAGTTCCGCCCTCTGTATCCTTTAACACTTCAATCACATATATATATGAAATTGACGAATATTGTTTTCTGCCTGACGTTGCTCGCCGGAGCCGCCACATCCTGCATCCGTGAGGATCTGGACGACTGCCTGAGCACGAACAAGTTGTTGCTCAGTTACAAGGGCGACGGCACCACGGAGATATTCCCCGACAAGATTTGCCGGGTGGAAATGTTCGTATTCGATGCAGAGAATCGATGCGTCAATTCGAGTATCTTACCAGAGGAACAAGTTAAGGGCCGCACGGCTACGCTTCCCCCGCTCGCTGACGGTGATTACCGGATTGTCTGCTTGGGGAACACCCACCACACGAAGGTCGATGGCATCGCCACGGGCGACTACGACCGGATGCTCTTTGCCGCCGGGGATTATTTCGACGAGAAACAGGTTGCCGGCAATGATTCGCTTTATTATGCCTCCACCTCCTATACCGTGCTGCCGTACAGCGCCCACAAGGGGGAGGACCAGACCAAAATCATAGAGTTCGCCAGCTCTCACTACGATCTGTTGGTGGAAGTGGCCGGAGTTCCCGTCACGGGAAACCGCGCAGGCTCGATGCCTGTGCTTGAGATATGCGGAGTCTCGCCCTGTACCGATTTCGAGAACCGGGCCTGCGGGGAAGCGACCGACTATTTGCTTGAAACCGAATACGAGGCCGGGAAAGCGTTGCTCACGGCCCGTACCAATATAATGCGTCACAAGGATCACGAGAACGTGAACGTCCGCCTGAGCGCCGCCCTTGACGGGGAGACACTGGCCGAAGTCAATCTCGCCAAGTTCCTTGCCGACAATCCCGTTATCGACTGTTCCAAACACGAAGTGCTCATCCCGATACGCTTCGAGTTCAAGTCGGGAGAAATCACGGTAAGCGTACCCGAATGGTACATCGAACAAGTGAAACCTGAGTTTTAAGACCGAACCGAAAAGAATATGCTGAATACAAGAAAAATATTATATTGGGCGGTTACAGCGGTATGCTGTGGCTTGTTGCCTTTCGGGTGTGTCAAGGAAGATGCCGCCTCGCTCGGCGAACGGCACGACGTGGCGGTGCGGCTCAACGTGGGGACACGCGCCGTCAGCGAAACCGACGGCACGCCTGCCGGTGCAGAGTCTGCCATCCATACGCTTCGTGTCTATGCTTTCATGGGCGGTCGGCCTGCGGGTCATTACTTTACAAACAACGTGACAGACCTTCCGCACACGTTCTTCATGGATCTCACTTTCTATTCGACTACCACGCAGCAGATGGACTTTTACGTCGTGGCAAACGAAGGGGCCATGCGGACTCAAGGTTCGGGGGCCCCCGCATCGTTGTCTGAGACAACATCGGAAAACCAGTTGAACGACTTCTGGTTCACTGAATTGCGGGACATAACAACCTACGGCCTGCCGATGTTCTGTAAACTGTCGGCAACACTCGACTTCACGAAAGTAAGCGATAAAACCCCGACTGATCCTAATCATGCCGGACATACCCTGATTGAGTCCGACATCAAGTTCGAGCTGCAACGCCCCATGGGGAAACTCGGCGTATTTGCCGCCAAGCCGCGAGGTGAGACCGGCGAGTTGCGGATAACGGGACTGACCATGCTGTCTTCCGGTACGCTTACACGCAACTACCTCATGCCGCAGACCGATGAAACGCTGAAGAACATAACGAGCATCGTCGGAGACTTTGAGTTGAAAGTGGTCGGGGATGCGGTAACTGCCGAGTTGGCTAACAACATCACCGACGAGCAGCGGAAGGATCCGAAAAACTATACCCCCGTGCTGAACGCACCTTACTATCCGTTTGAAAACCCGTGGGGCAGCAACACTTGGAACGTCCCGGGCGATGAGAAAGGCAACGTCCTTCAAATTGAATACGAGTACGACGGAGCTGCACGCACCGGGCTGGTTTACCTGCCCCCGATTGAGAGGAACCACTATTACACGGTATGCTGCCTGATGCACAACGACGGCAAAATAACCGTGGAATACACGGTGGCAGACTGGGAGGGCGAAACATACCCGATTGAATTTAACTATCCGAGTTACGACAATCCGATCGCACCGTGGGTGGGCTCTTCGCTTCCCGAAGGAGGTAAATATCCCCAACCGGAAGTTTATTATAATCCGGATAAGACTTCCGCGCTCGGAAGTTACTCGTTCAGCTTCAAGATGACAGCTCCCACCGGACAGAAGTGGACTCCCACGCTGCTCGACAATCCCGGAAAATTCGAGGTATCGGTTTACCAGAACGAGACGGAGATTACAGATGCCGACATGTGGGTGGCTTCCCCGGAGGCTTATGAAATACGGGTCAGGGCATTGTCAGCCGAGAATGTAGGTGAAACCGTAAGTCTGGGTATCAGTTATAGGCCGAGTTGGCTTGGTGATGACGAAACCTCCATGCTGCTGATTAACGGGCTGACCGGCAACCTAAAATGGGAAGGCAGCACGCTTGCCGAGACGATTGTGATCCGACAAGTAGAAGTACCTCAAACTCAAAATTGATGAGCTATGAAACAGCTATTATATCATATTGTTTTCTGTTGTCTGGCGGCAGTGGGTTTTACCGCCTGCGACAAGTATGACACACTGCATGTTACCGGGGCGGGAGGAGACGGAAACAGTATCATACTCGACCTCGCCTCCGCATCGCTGCCCGTGAGCCGCGCCACCGTCCAAGCCACAGGTGCGGAAGTGACAGTCAGCCATCTCGACGTGCTGATTTTTGAGGAGAACGGAAATAAAAAATGGCACGAACGGGTAAGTGGCAGTGCGGGCGGCAGCGGTAAAATCACCTTGGCGGCCAAGAGAAGCGATTTCGTCCCCAATGAGGCATACTGGGTATATCTGATAGCCAACAGCACGGCGGAGGTAGATGTGTTCGATGCCGAAGACTTCGATTTGATCCAACTCCGGGGAATGACGCAGGAAGACGAACGTATCCACGTGACCGGACTGGACGTTACCGATGCACCGAAGACATTCCTGATGGACGGCATAGCCTACCCGAAAGGGGAATCAGAACCTGAAACGGCTGCGGCCGTCGAGCTGAACAACGGAGAAAGGGCTGACGATACGGAGTTGCAGGTGACACTGCGCCGTGCCGCAGCCAAGATTGTGGTTAAGATAAGCAGCGGCGAGCACGTGAGATTTGATAATAACGGACCGGATGCCACTATCACTACTAATCCGGGATACTACCTGCGTAACATGCCATACTCCACCTCCGTGTTACTTCCCAACAATATGGATGCGGAAACTGCCAAGCTGAGAACCCCCGATTTATTCGGCGGCAATTATTTTGATTGGACTCCGGATTTGATTACCGTGACGGCGTATGCCTATGCGCATACGTGGGTAAATGCTTCTACACTGGAGAAGGAGGTGCGTCTCATCGTAAACATTCCGATGTACAATACCCCCCGTGATGCAGCAGGTAAACCTACCGGAAAAGCGCAGGAATACCTGCCGAGCAGCTATTACCAGATTCCGGTCAGCAAGAGCAAGATGCTGAACCGTAACACCTGCTATGAAGTCACGGTGACGGTTGATGCCCCGGGAGGCAGCGACCCGTCGGAACCGGTTCCTTTGACAGGCATAGTCTATTCTGTGTACGATTGGGAGAATAAGCAGGTAAATGTCGGTGGCGAGGACGAGCGTCCGGCATATCTTACGCTGAACGAGTACGAGATAGAGATGCACAACATGGACGACGATAATACGACGCTGGAGTTTGCCTCTTCATCGGCTGTAACAGCCACTATTGACAGAGTCTATTATATCGACAAGTTCGGACAGGAGAAGGACTTGGAAATCATCAATGAAAGACAAGAACCGGACGTATGGGGCGAAAATACTGGTAGTAGCTATCAACCTAACTGGAAAAACGAATGTACAATCCGGATTACGCCGGATAAAAACATCACCGGCAAAATTGATGTCTATGGCACCGTACCCGGAAACAACGCCGTGAGATATATCGAGTTTACAGTTAAAAACGAGGAAGGCATCAAGCGTCAAGTGAAGGTGGCGCAGTATCCGCTGACCTATATCACGAATGTGGAAGGATATTATTCCTATCGCGATGATTTTGTGAGTACTGCTTCAGACGGAACCCGTGGTGTCACTACTTGGGAACGGTTGGCAGGAAAGGCAATAAACAAGGGACAACAATATAGTTCTGCACAAGTCCCCTATGACAATGATAATGCTTGGATATGCGGGTGTTCTTGGAGCACTTCGAATAATAGGTGGAATTACAGCAAGGACGGCATCGGATTCTTTAGTTCTAAAGTTGTGGATTCATATGATAATACTACCGGTTTATCCGATATCGAATATGCACGTTGGAAAGAAACTCGAAGCAGATACCGCCCTTATACATATACTTACAATGAATCAACCGCATCTGTTGATCTGAATAATCACCGCATGTACCATGTGACCATTACGGCCACCTCAAGCGAATACACTTTGGGACGCCCCCGTATTACCGACGGCAAGACTGACCCCGGTGCAGACAATGCCGTATTGGTATCACCGTCATTCATGCTTGCCTCACAGTTGGGAGCTGTAGTTGGGATTTCAAATGAAAATGCTCAGGATGAACTTGATGCTGTTGCAGATCATTGCAAACAATATGTGGAGGTGGCTCGAGACGGAACGGTATATGATGACTGGCGCTTGCCTACAAGGGAGGAGATAAATATCATTTATAAATACCAGAATGCTTCAGATGTGATGGACGAGGTGCTTGCAGGTGACCGATATTGGAGCGCCTCCGGACTTGTAACAAAACCCGGAGTATCATCCCCCAGTGACCGGGCTATTCGCTGCATACGCGATGCCTACGATAAGAAAACCGGTAAATAGAAAGGAGGACTTATATGGATAAGAATATGATACAAAGATGGATACATGCGATCATGACTTTGGCCGCCATAGCGGTACTGTCGGTCTCCTGCCGGGAGGACGAGTGGTTCGACCCGTCACCCGCAGCCCGCGAAGGCTATGTGGCGCTCCAGTTCAGCGCAGATGTTCCGGCCATGGAGAAGGTGGCCACCCGTGCGGTGGACCCCGATGGTGGCGGCGTGCAGGACATGACGCTGTTCTGTTTCGACAGTTACGGACTCTTTATTACGACCGTAACGGCAGAGGTCATTTCTACGGATGTTAGCAATGGTACGTTTCAGGCCCAAGTGCCCGAGAGCACCCGGACCGTGCATTTCCTCGCCAATCAGGTGATGACGGATTTCGAGCAGGACCAGTTCCGCAGCAAGTCGGAAGCGGAAGTGATGGCATTGCTCGAAGGCTCGTCCGGACGCATGATCTACTGGGCGCGTTTCGCCTGTGACAATTCCACCGATGAGTTGAAGAAACAGACCATCGCCCAACAGATGAGCGGTAAAGGGAACAGCATAACAATGCTCCGCAACCATGCCAAGGTATCTGTCAATGCCCCTGAAGACAATGGCTATTTTACAGTGAAAGGCTTTGCGGTCTATAATACGAATGCGTTCGGTACGGTAGCTCCGTACCATCCTGAAAAAGGATTCAATTTCACCGAAACCGACTGGCTGAACGATGATTTCGTCACGATTCCTGCCAATGATGCCAAGTTGAGCGACGTGACGGACGTGACCACGAATATGGGACAGTATATTTTCGAGAGTGAGAACAGCGCAGACGATCCGGTCAGCATCGTCTTGTATGGACGCAATGCGGGAAATACGGAAGACCGCTATTACCGCGTGATGCTGGTGGATGAGGAAGGAGACCAGATACTCATCAGGCGGAACCATGATTACCAGTTGAATATTACGGGTAGACTCTCTTTCGGGCAGATTACTTTTGCCGAAGCGTTGGAGGCGGCTGCCACGAACAACGTGTGGATCTCCATTTCCGATCGCGTGAACGAGGTGGAGGACAGCGAATATATCCTCACGGTCGAACAGACCGACTACGTGCTTGGCTCGGAGCTTGCCGGCAGTGCATATACGCTTTCATATACCGTCAAAGGCAAAGACGGAAAAATAATAACAGAAGCTGACAAGGCGGATGTGACATGGATAGACAACCTCGTGGCTCAGCAGGGAATTGCAAATACTTTTAAAATTGGCGACGATGGCGTAGGCAGAGGCACGATTATTATTAATCTGCTTTCAATGGGTGCCAACGAAAAACTGGAAGGTACCCTGCTCGTGAAGCACGGACGGTTGCAGCGTAAGATAAAGGTCATCCTGGTGAAGGAACAGTCGTTCGCCCCCTCGTGGGTGGGCACACAAATTTATGGCGGAATAGATCAGTCAGACCCGACTAAGGACCGCTCACACGTGACGGTGATGTTTACCGTCCCCGAGACCGCCCCGGCGGAACTCTTCCCGCTGAAGGTTTACATATCCGTCGGCGGGCTTGACATCCGTCCGGAATCGGGCATGGCTCTTACCGTGGTCCGTGATGGCGAGAAAGACTGGTACAGCAGCGGAGACATCACTCCGGAACCGGACTACAAGTATCTCTACATCGTAGAACATCCCGGGGTACAGCGTGTTTATTTCCATAATATTCTGTCTCAAAATGAGGGCTATCAGGGTCAACTCTATATCGAGGCGGAACACTTCGAAACCATGACACGGGCATTCACCTACTTGGGAACCCGGAAATCTATTACGGTGGAAGGGCTGAAAGCCTACAATGCTCAGGGCGGTGGTATCGAGGGTTACCCCGATGATGAATTGATTCTTTACCGTCTGGTGCCGCAGAAAAGACATGCCAACATACAGTTTGATTTGCAGTTACGGGAAAAAACAGGTGATGATTTGGAAGATCACCAAAAAGGAGATCCATTCAATGCAGGAGAAAAGGATGAGTTCCTGCTCTATTCGCGGTATCTGGATTATTATGAAGATAATGAAACAGGCCAGGCCGGTGTAGATGCGTTCGACTGTACATTCTATCCCGAAGCATCGCAATCGTGGTGGCAAACCAACAACCCCAGCGGAGGACGCATGCTGATGTTCAAGCCGAGACAGGAAATAATTGATAACCCTCCTCAGGGTACGGGAAAGTATTCAATCCATATGAAATCCAACCGACCCAAGAGCGCAGAGGTCATACGCATAGCTTCTAACATAAATGGAACCAATGCGGTGTTACCAGAAGATAATAATGGCGTTAATAATGAATATGGTGGCAATTCCTACCGCAGTGTCACCTTCGAGCTGGCAAATTACAACCCGTTCCGCTTCGGGGCAAGGCTGAAATATGACAATGGAAGTGAGCAAGGAAAAGAACCGGACCGTGTGACGAATCCGAATGCGGATGTCCCCGAACTTCTCACGCCGTTGAAATGGACCTACGAACCCGGTAAACCGGTGGACATCGCCATCGACATAACCAGTTTCGCCGGTTCGGACGACAAGTCCGTGGACCCGTTCGGCGAGGAGTTCGAAATCTATATCGACGCCCCCATGCTGAAATTGGGTGACAATTCCGATCTCAAAGCGAGCAAACTCTACGAGGCAAGTCCGGGACGCTTTGTCTATAAGGTGGATGCCGACCGCGAGACGGAACGGAGTTATTTCCCGGGTTCGAATGTCGTCAATAAGGACAATACCCCTAATGCAAACGTGAACCAGACTGGAGAGCGCAAGACTTTGCACTTCACCACGAAGAGCATCGTGAGCGCGGGCGACATCGTCATCTCTTCCAACGAGGAAAAGGTCGTGTTCTACTCCAAGACCTTCCGCGTGACGAACAAGTCGATGGGCGGGAACATCTACTACGAAGATGAATCCGGCAGCCTGCAACCGATCCCTTCCAGTGCGTTTGTCGCGTTCGAGCGTGTCAGCAACAGCAGCCGTATCGGTGCCGTCACCGTGACTGCCGATGGTCGGTACGAACTGCGTCTGCGCAAGGAGTACACCTTCGACTGGTACACCAATCCGGTACAGTTCCATTACGAACTGAACGGCAAGGTTTACCTTTGCACATACGAAAGTTTGTCTGAGTTGTTTAAAAGTCAGGATGACGTGATACTCACATTGGGGAACTGACAGGTTGAATAATACAAACGGAAACTCCGGCCGCTTCCACGTCCGGAGTTTTTCATAACACGATACGAAACATGAAAATTTTGAACATTACCTTTTTCGCGTGTCTCTTCTGTGCAGGAATCGTATCCTGCGCGTATGCCCAAAAGCAACAGGAGAAGACAAGGGAATTTCGTTTGCCCGACATGCCCGTTACGCTGACGGCACCCGGCGACCGTGCCGCCTACCTTTCCCTTCACTACTGGGACCACTTCGACTTTGCCGATACGTCACTCATATCCCGCCCCGAAATCACCGAGCAGGCGTTTGTGGACTTCATCAGCATACTGCCCCATACTCCCAAGGCGCAGGAAGCGGTCGATACCCTTTTCCGCCGCGCCCTGGCCGACAGGGAAATGCTCTATCATTTCATCTCGCTGGGCGACAAGTACCTGTACGAACCCAATTCTCCCATGCACGACGAGGAACTGCATATCCTCTTTCTGCGTGCCTTGGTCAATCATCCCGGACTGGAAGAGACGGACAGGATACGTCCCCGCCACCTGTTGGAAATGGCGTTGAAAAACCGCCCGGGAGACGTGGCAACTGATTTCACCGTTGTTTGCCGCGACGGCAGAAGCAGAAGGCTTTCCGACATAAAGGCCGGTTACGTGCTCGTCTATTTCAACGACCCCGATTGCGAGGACTGCCGCCGGGTGAAGGAATTGCTCACCCTGTCCCCGGTTGTGAACGACCTGTTGGAGTCCGGCCGTCTGAAACTCCTCTCCGTGTGTGTGGAGGGCAAGACCCCCGCGTGGGAAAAGGCGGAATTTCCCGCCGGTTGGATAGATGGTTATGATGCCGATCAGCGGCTTACCCGCGAACAGGTGTACGACCTCAAGGCGATGCCCACCCTTTACCTGCTCGATGCGGAAAAACGGGTGATACTCAAGGACGCTTCGTTCGAGCAGGTGGAAGAACGGTTGTCCTGAAAGATGCCTCATGAAAGCCTATGAAGACATCCGGAAAAGACAGTAAGGAGAGCAACCGTTTCAGGGGCATCAGGCCGGAGACGGAGGAGAAATACCGCCGAGCGATCGAGATGTACGCTTCCACGGAGCTTTCCGGCTGTGAGATATGCCGTATCTGCGAAGTGACAGAATCGGGTTTCCGGTGTTACCTGACCAAGTACCACCGTGAACTCGTGCTGGCCCGTTACGCTATACTGTGCAGCAAAGAAGAGGCCGGGCAGATTAAGTTGGGACAGCTCCGGGGACAGTTGCCCGCTACCCGTGTCAAATACAAGGATACCATCGAGGCGTGCGGGAGCATGGAGCATATCGGATTGCACGTAAATTCGGGTTGGAAGGCACGAATCTGGGCAGGCAGCTGCGTACGCACTATCCCGAGATAATCGAATGGCGCGAGAAGGTGCGCGATTGGCTGGGTATCGGTGACGGGCTGCCGCGCGGCACGCGCCGCTCCTGCAAGGAATAGTATGCTGAGGCCGTCAGGCTCTTGCAGGGTAACTCGTATGTCACGGTGCCGGAGGTTGCCGACTCCTGCGGGCTTTCCTATACCGGACTGGAACAGCACCTGTTGTTCTACCACAAGGATCTGGTGAAGCGGCGCATCAGGATACGCAAGAAGGCTCTCCGACGGCAGCGGAAAGGGGAAATCACCGGTCGGGGTACCGTGCACGCCCCCTCTCCGGAGTTGGTGGAGAAGTATGCCGAAGCGGTGCATCTGTATGCCACGACACCCATGTCGGCCGCACGGATAGCCGGGAAGACGGGAGTGTCGAAGAAGGGATTCTACGAGCACCTGCAAAGGTGGCATCTGGACCTGGTATGCAGGCGGAAGAATATCCCCTACGAGGAAGGGCGGCTAGTGGACTGGTCTAAAGTCCGGAAATACAACCCCGCGACAAAGGCCAAATATGCCGAAGCCATCCGCCGGCTGAAAGAAAGCGGGCTGCCGACGGCACAGGTCGCCGCCGAGTTCGGGCTGCAACCCGAAGCGTTCCGCAGCTACCTGAAGGAACACGAGCCGGAACTGTATGCCCGGAAGGGAATGGTCAGGACGGATACGGGCGGCGCGGTGTCCCGCCGCAGCATGGAGAAATACAGCGAGGCCATGCACCTGTACGGCACGACAACCGAAAGCGTGAAGTCGTTGGCCAGGCGGTTCGGGTTCAACGACTGCTCGTTCGGGCAGTTCATCAGAAGGAACTTCCCCGAACTGGTCGAAAAGCACAACGAAATCGTCCGGAAAAAAGGGAAACAAAATAAATAACCGGCTTCCGTATGCCGCTCCCTCGTCAATCATCGGGTTGATACAGGCATTCATCACGCTTTTCCTGTCTTTCAATCCCGAATGCTGCATAATGTCGGATAGCGACTTTGGCTCAACGCAGAACTCCAAGATTTGCTCCCTCCGTAATTCCTGCTTATTGGACTTTCTTGTCGGGTTTTCTTGTGGGGTTCCGTGCCCAACTGCAGGGTCAGCACCACATAGTCCGGTCGTGTTTCTTATTCTATATTTTCTCTCACCGCCACATACATCTGGTTGCGGCTCGTAGGATTGTCCGGCTCCGTCATTGCCAACGCCCCTGCATCAATCATCGGATTGATATAGACCTCCATGACATTTTTTCTATCTTTCAACTCCAAATGCTGCATAATGTCGGATAACGACTTTGGCTCAACACAGAACTTCAAGATTTGCTCCCTCCGTAATTCCTGCTTATTGGTTTTTCTTGTGGGGTTTTCTTGTGGGGTTTTCTTGTGGGTTTTTCTTGTGGGGTTTTCTTGTGGGGTTTTCTTGTGGGGTTCCGTACCCAACTGCATGGTCAGCACCACATAGTCCGGTCGTGTTTCTTCCGCAACGGTAGGAAGCGGCCAGCCCAGATACTTCCATCCGCTCACAATCTTATCCACACCGCTGCCGGCTTTCTCTGCACGTCCGAGCATCATGAACATCTTTTGCAGGATCGGGTTGCGGCAAATGCTGCGCCCTCCCTCGAAGTACTGCTGCCGGGAGACCAACATCATCCCTTGGTTCATAAAGACAAGGCTCTTGTCGGTGCGCTCCACGATGATATGCCCCTGTGCATTGACGTCTTGGTGGATGATGCAGTTGATAAGTGCCTCCCTCACGGCATCGTGGGCAGGGGTCTCTTCCTGACGCACTCCGTCTTTTATCATGAACGGACGGGGCAGCGACTGTATCAGGCGGTTATATACCCTTACATAGTATTGATAGAGGTTTGCCTCCCACATGCCGTCGGGATAGATGCGGTGCGTCCATCGGATGTCGGGATTGTCGGTCGCAATCCGTTCCCGGTAGTCCACAAAGTACATCGGGTCGCCCGAGGGGTTGGTGATGCTGTCGTATTTGCCGAACATCAGGATGCCGGCCAAGGTGAATCCTTCTTTCCCGGTTTCATATTCCTTGGTGTATGCTCCTATCTTCTTCAGGAAATCCATGTCGCTGATACCTATCCACGGATGGGTGGGTTGCAGGCTGGCGAGTGTCTGCCGGTATTGGTGCAGCGATTCCTTGTCTATATCCCGCTCGAACTCAAAGCCCGTAAGGATGCGTCCGTCCTGCGAATGGCGGTCATGCTCGGCATCCGCGAACATCCGTCTTACCTCCGCATCCGTACAAAGGTAATCCCCCTCGTGGTTCCTGCGGTAAGTGCTCCCGAACGGATTGCTGCCGATATAGACCGGACGAAGCTCGTAATTCGCGCGTGGAATGTCGCATATCAGGATATACGACTCTTCGATTTGCTCGATTCTCACGTCCGTTTCCCTTGGCAGGCAAACGCTTATTTTCCCTTTGTTGTGGGCGCAGTCCCAGAAAATCTTCTTGTAGCGGACGATGGTTTCCTCCGTCAGCCCGTCAAAGGAGAATCGGTTATCCTTTTCCACCACGCCCAGTACGATTGTACCGCCGTTGGTGTTGGCGAAAGCCGAATAGCTCTCCCAAAAGCTGCCGGGGAATCCTCCGCGTGCCGATTTGAACTCGACTTCCGAACTTTCGCCCTGACCTATCAGTGCCTTAATCCGGCTCTTTATCTCTGTTGTATGTTCTGCCATGATGATGTAGGAGTTTAAGGGCGCAACAGTTCCCTGCGGCTCACGTTAAGTAATTCTGCAATTTTGGAGAGGGTGTGCAAGTCCGGTTGACAGGTGTTTGTACACCATTTGGACACGGTGGTCGGATTCACGCCAAGCTGCTCGGCCAGCCACACATTCGTTCTCCCGGTTTCGGCCAATACAGCCTTTATGCGGTTTATATCTTTTTCCATTTGCAATAAATTGTTTCTGAATGCAAAGATAATGCTTTTTGCGGATACATCCGCTTGAGAATGGCGGATTTATTGAAAGCATAAAAAAACACCTGCAATGACCCCGAAGTCATTGGCAGGCGTTTCACTTTTTATCCCTCATTCCGGAATCCGGCATTCACCGGGCGTTCCGTTTGTTCTGCACGTCCTTTATCATCTCCTTCACGTCTTGCCCCACCTGTACGAAGTTCTTGTACAGGATGCGTTCGCGTTCCTCTCTCGACTTGAACGTGTAGAACTTCGGCAGCGGTACATACGCCGCTTCCTCTTTCTTTATCTCATTCATGTCGAAATCCGTCTTGCAGAAGAATTTCGTGGTCTTGAACTCTTCCGCTTCCTGGACGTTCATCGAACCGCCCATCCCGGTTTTCGTCTTGATGAAATCCCGTGCCGTCTGGCCGCATATCCAGCCCGTCGGCATATCCGAAATCTTCGAGGCAGGCACAAGGCTGTCCATGTTTTCGTTGAGATTGAAACTCGTCTTGTCCCGGTCGATGGTCACGCCCTTCTTGATTTGCACCACCTTGCCGAAAATGTCGTTCGACAGCCATTCCAGCGTCTCCTTCGCGCGTGCCGACCCGCTGACGACATTGCCTACCGTCGTGATGATCTTCTGCATTCCCACCTTCCCGTAATCGGCTTCCAGCTGCGGCAGCTCCTGAAAGCCGAGCGTCACGCTCACCTTGTTGCTTCGCGCCGTGCCTATCAGGCGGTCTATCTTGTGGAAGTAGAGCGTCGGCAGCTCGTCCACGATGATGCTTACCGGGATATTCTTCCCTTGGCCCGTGTTCACGCGGGTGACGAGGCGGTTCAGGATCAAAGCGTTTAACGCCCCGATAATGGATTCCATTTCCGGGTCGTTGGCGATCAGCAGGTAGCTCGGATGTTTCGGGTCGCTCACCTTCAGGTCGAAGTCGTCGCCATCCTTGTGGAACACCCAGTAGCTCTCCTTGGTCGCCAGACGCGACGTATAGACGCGCAGCGTACCGATCATACCTTCGAGTTGCTCCATCGCCTTGTTTTTCAGCGCCGTCTGGAACGGGCCGAGCAACGGGGCCACCTCGTTGTCCGTTTCCAGTACCTCGAAGATGGTCTGGTAGCTCTCGTTCAGGAACGACAGGATGTGCGGCATGTCCGAGTATTTGCCCAGCCAGTAGGCAGGCTCCACGATGTTGCCGCCCTCCTTGTCGCGCACGATGCCCGTCGGCTTCCAGAATTTCGTCTGCGGGTCCTGCCGTTTCTCCGCGTACAGCATGTTGCCGTCCTTGTCATACGGCTCTTTCTCGTAATTGACGAAGTAGTAGATGCAGGCGGCGAGGAAGTTCACCGCCGAGGTCTGGAAGAACTGGTCGCTGCCGCCGCCTCCCTCTTTCTTGCCCTTTTGCAGGGATTCCAGCAACGTCTCCGCCGTCTCACTGGCCGCCGCGAGGTTGTTGATGTACTTGGCCTGAATCGGGTTCACCCTCCGCGAATATTCCACGTCCACGAAGTTTATCATGTTGAACTTGCACCCCTTGGGTACCCTGCCCAGTTTCTCGTTCTTCTTGTAGTGGTAGTACAGCTTGGTCGCCAGTGTCGGGAACTTGTAATCATATACAACCATCGCGAACCCCTTGGCCGAGTGCTGCCGGATGAACGGCTCGATAAGCGAGAATGTCTTGCCGCTGCCCGGAGTTCCTACCACCCATGTGCCTCTAAAACAGTTGCTTATCGAAACCCATCCCTTGCGAAACTTTCCCTTGTAATAGTATCGCATGGGGATGTTCACACTGTATTCGTTCTCGATTTTCTCCTCGCTTTGTTCAAAACTTTCATTCTCGAAATTGAACCGGTCCTTCATCAGGCCGTCCTTGGTGAACTTCGGGATGTTGTCCAGCGCGATATGCACCAGTATCACCCCCGCGAGGGATGCCGCCATGTAGAAAATGATGTTCAGGGGCAGCGTGTAGAACCGTACCTCCATCGGGTGTCCGAACAGCCATACCGACAGGGCGAGCAGCAACAGGCCGCCCGTGAGCGGGTACACGACCTGTGTGCGGGCGTTGCACTCCAGATGCTTGTTGTTCCTGGTTCCGAGGCAGGTGATGCAGATAAGCAGTATCGTGGCGAACTTGCTGTACACGAGGTTCCCGTCGTTGTATATCATCCATTGCTTGATACGTCCGTGGATATTGCAGAGTATGCCGTCCCAGTGGTCCAGCACCGCCGGGTCGATGGCATACTCGAAAAACTCCATCAGCACGGAGAAATACACTGCCGCGCGGAATATGTTGTAGAATCCTTGTAGTTCCTTGCTCTCTTCCATGGCCGTGCTTAATTCTTTTTAATGCCCCAAAGGACGTGGATGTGAGGCCATTGCATACAACCGTCATGGGCAAGCTGTCCGATATGGGATACCGCATACAGAGGCTCAATCCCTGACGTGTCACGTATGACCGAAGCCCGTACCTCGGCCATGAACTTCTCAAGGAATCCCCTGACAACATCGTCAGGACTGGCAGTCATGAAATCAAAGAAGCCGTCGGTCAGTCCTTCGTTGACGTAGAAGAGCTGGCCTTGGAAAATATCATGGTAACGGCCGGTGCGGGCGTTCCATTCAGCCCGGATTTTCTCCCTGTGGCTCTTTACGGAGGGAAACCTCACGTGGCAGCCGGTTCCGTCATCGAGGAATATGAAATCTCCGGAGACATCCTCCTGCCCGGGGCATTTGCATCTCAACAGGTACCCGAAGAATCCTTTCTCCGGATGAGCTATATCCATATACTGCGGGGTCATAAAATCTTCAATTCCGTTCATGTTCATAAGTTTACAGTTTAAAGTTTAAATTTGATAGGTTTACTTGTTCCATGTGATGATCGGCCGCACCCGGTGCGCCTGTATTTTCGGGGTCTCGTGCATCGTGCCGCTGCCCAAGGAGTAGAGCCACGCTTTGGCTGTTTCCTGTCCGGCCACTTCCGTGGAAGTCCAGTACCAGCAATTTTCTCCGTCCACCGGCAAGGGCTGACCGCCGCACCGTTCAATGACGGGGTTTACCTTTTCCAGATTGTCGTATAGTACCCGCATTTCAGCTACCGAGGGCACGAAGGCACTTTGTTTATACATCCACATGTCAAAAACGGCTTCGGCCATCGGCGATGCCGTCTCCTTTGCCTCGTAAAGTTTGAACGTGTTGGCGTTCCCGTCGTATGCCGTCAAGTCGGCAGAAGTGCCCTGGTCAACGCCGAGGCTGTCGGCAAAGGCCAGCGGTTCAATGTCCCAGAGGTAAACCGCATAGCCGTATCCTTCCGCATCTTCCCGCTGTCCGGCATCGAACAGGACCGCTATCGCTCTCTTGCCCGATTGCTCATACGCTGCATAGGACATTACCGTTCCGTCTGTACAGAGGACATGCCCCGGGCGTATAGCTGTATCGGGCACATCGAAATGCGCGTCGCAGGCGGCACACAACAAGGCCGCCGTCACCATTGCCATCCATTGTATCTTCCGTATCATATTGTTTCCGTTTTTATTGTTCCCTTATTTCACGGGCAGTTTCACACCCAGCACGACACCTGCCCGCAGCACGTCCGCGCCCTTTATCATCACGTCGCTCTTCACCTGCCAGTAAAACGTCCAGCCGGAGCGCAGCACGTAGTTGTGCTCGTAGCCGAAATGCAGGCCGCCGAGGAACTTCTCCGTGTCGCTTCCCGCCGAAGCCCCGATACGCAGGCTGCCGTAATGGTTTCGTCCGCGCACCACGCAGGGCTTGTACGCCGCGCCGAAGCCGTAGGTGCGGTAGTTCCGCCAGAAGGATTCCGGGCAGACATGCTTGCACGAGCTGCATTCCGTCCATTGCAGGTAGCCGCCCACGAAGAACTCCCACGCGTGGCGGTAGTTTGTCTCGTGCTCGTAGGCGAGCGTCGCGTCCATGCCGTTCTTGTAGAGCAGCCCCACGCCGAGCGAGAGGCGTCCGCTGCCTCGCTGTGCGTTCGCGCTTGTGGCGATGCACACGCAGGCCAGTATCAGGATGATTGTCTTTTTCATGGTCATTCCTCCTCCAATAAATCTGCATGGAACGAATCTGCCGCCAGTACATCCTCGTAGTCGATGCTCAGGCTGATGTTGCGCCCGCTGATTTGCTTCTCCGTCATTTCGATGGTCAGCAGCTTGCCGTTCGGGAAGGTCAGCTTCTTCACGACGACCACGTTCCGGTAGCCGTGCCTGAACGTCTTGCCCGGTTCCAGCACCAGTGCGGGTGTCAGCTCGATGGTCTGCGCGTTGGTCGCCTTGGCGAGCTTCTTGTCCGTCAGCTTCATCCGTATCTCGTCGATGTCGAAACGGATGTTCGTCTTGTTCTCGACGGAGAAGTCGATGAAGAAGTAGTCGCCCACCGAGTAGATGTTGTTCAGGCGCATCACCATGCGGTGTGCCTTGGTGGCCACGTTGCGGATCTTCGCGGGCGAGTTCCAGATGCGCCGTGCATGGCGCGTCATGTCGGCGGTGGACATAGCCACAGCCGGGTTGTTGTACGCGTTACGCTCCTGCAGCAGGATTTCCTTGTCCGTTACCGCCTCTTTCAGCCTTGTGGTATAGACCAGCGCGTACTGCGTGCGGTAGCGTTCCGTCACGATGGTGACGACGGCAAGCACCTCGCCGTCCTCGTGTCCCGCCTCCTTGGGCTTCAGGCGGATGATGTTGTCAAGGGGCTGGTCGCCCGCCACTTTGTCGGTGGAGATGTCCACGAACCGCACCGGTTCCGATGCCGTGATGACGGTCGTTATCTGTTCGTTCACCGTCAGTTGTTCCATTTCCTCGTAGGTCGTTTGCGCGTTAGCTTCCGGTAAAATGAAAATGCCTGATAGAAGCATAATGCCAAGTAGATTCCTTTTCATTGAAATTCAGAGTTATAATTAAAAATTATGGTTACTTTATTCGCTCGCAGACTGATGCTTGTCCGTATCCGGGATGTCACCCTGCATTCGGCTCGGAGATTTGTCCGTAGCATCTATCTGTTCGAATATGATTTGTTTCGGAAGCAGCCCATGGCAGAAATAACTGCTGTTGAACGGCACGTTTTTCCCCTGCCCGAACTGGATGCGCTTGTCGAACATGAGCAGTTCCAGATCCGTATGCTGGAAAAGCCGGCAGGGCGCCACGTTGTTCAGCCAATAGTTGGACATCAGCAGGGCGAACGGTTTCCCGAGTTTCAGGCAGCGGTCGAAGACTTCCACCTTCCGGCTGAACGGCGGATTGGACACGAGCACGTCCCATTGGGACGGCTCATAGTCGAAAAAATCCTGCCCGTTGCAGATATGGGAATGCACGACATGGAAACCGGCATCCCTGAATTTCAGCACAAATTCGCTGTGCTCCGTGTCGAACGGGCACCAGACTGTCTTTCCTTCGGGTATGTACTTGATGATAGGCAGTACGCCATACCCCGGCGTATATTTCTCATCCGTCGGGTTCCCGTATAGTTTCTTCAAGTAGTTTGACGGTTCCATGGGCACATGATTGTAGTGATTCATATTGGTTTCTTCTTTTCCCTCATTTAGCCCCGTTCCCGCGTTCCACTTCCTCTCTGATCCGCCGCTCGGCAATCTCGCAGTATGCCGGCTCGATCTCGAACCCGATGTAATGCCGGCCCGTGCGTATGGCGGCCACGGCGGTCGTGCCCGACCCGATGCAGTTGTCCAGCACGGTGTCCCCCTCGTTGGTGTAGGTGCGTATCAGGTACTCGGCCAATGCCACCGGCTTCTGTGTCGGATGGTAGAACATTCCCGTCCGGAACTCTTTGGGCATATAGATGACCGATGTAGGATATTTCCAGTCGGAGATATGCGAGGGCGTAGGTTTCATCGCGCCATAACAGCGATTCGTCATTCGTTTGAACATCCCACGGGGATGGTTCTTCTTCTCGGGTTTGTAACTCATTTGCGGATGATATACCGGCTGTTTCTTGTAGAATACCAGTATGTCCTCGTGCTGCCGCAAGGGCATACGGTTGGCATTGAGATGTCCCGTCACCCGGTCTTTCTGCCACACGAGGTTGTACCGCCACATGTTGGGCTGGGACAGCATAAGCCTGGCGGAGAAGAGTCCCTGCCCGAACAGGATAATGGGGCTGTCCGGCTTGGTGATCCTCCGGTATTGTTCCCACAGGGGTTCCAGCGGAATGGCGTTATCCCATTTCGCGTGTTTGTTCTGGCGGTTCAGTACCCCGTAGGGCAGGTCGGCTATCACGGCATCGACACTGCCGTCTGCCATCAGGCTCATCCCTTTCAGGCAGTCCATGTGATATATCTTGTCAATCTCTATCATGGCGCTTACCTTTTTTCCTGACCGTTCACCAGATAGACGAAAGTCCCGTATTTCAGTTTGACCTTGTTCTTCTTGATGGCCTTGCTGATGGCGTTGCTTGTCTTCTGGTAGGCATTGTTCACCGCCTGCATTCCCCATTGGGCAAGGCTGTTGTTGCCGTAGCCTCCGGTGTTCATGTTCATGTTGCCCGACATGGCACTGCTGGCCACGTCCTTGCTCGTCTCCCGGAACTGGCTGTTCGGCACATACAGCCCCTCCAGGCCGTCCGTATCGTAGAGTGCGAGGCTCACCTTTACCAGTTCGTCATTGACCAGTATGCTGTTGATGCTTCCTTTCACGCGCCCGGAAGAGAATCCGCTGACGGTGGCGTACAGGTAAGAGCCGCGCTTGACGGCCTGCTCGCCGATCTCCACGTCGTCGAGCAGGCGCAGCCGCACGCGCGAACCGTCCACCGCCTTGATGTCCTCGTCGATGATCGCTTGGATGAGCCTCGGCTCTCTGGCGTCTTTCGACAGCGTGTTGAAGTAGTCCGAGGCCGTCTTTACCTTCTTCACGACCTCGCTCGCCTTCTCGTCCGCCGCCGGGGCTTTGACCGGGCGGTTCGTCTCGTCGATGGTTCCCTTGGGCTGCACCGTCGTATCCGGCGGGGCGGCCTGCGCGGTGCTGTCCGTTTCGGTCGGCATGGCTTCCCGCTGTCCCCTCAGCCTCGCTTCGGCGAGTGCTTTTTCCAGTTCCGCAAGAGCTTCCTGCTCGCGCTTCTTGGCATCGGCCGCTTGCGCTGCCATAGCCTTTTCCTGCTCCTGCTCGCTGAGCAGGGCGATGTCGTCTTGCGTGTATTGTGATTCATACGCTTCCTGGTTCTCTTCGGGTTCGTCCCGGTCGATATTGTCTATTGCGGAATAGTCCTGTATCTTGCCCCACGACTTGGCCATGTTCTCGTACTTGCTGCCGATACCGTCGCCGCCTTTGATGGTCGCGTCCGGCAGTTCGGGATTGAGGAACTCGGTCGTCTGGAGCGTCTTGTCCTGAATTTCGGCCTTTTCGGTATGAAACAAGTCGAAAATGAAATACGATGCACCCAGCAACGGGATGTAAAGTATGGCCGGCAACATGTATTTAGGCTGCCGGAAATTGATTTTCTCCAGTATGTTCATTACTTGTTCTTGATTGATTTACAAATATTTGCCAGTTACCGGACGGGTAGCCGTGGCACTGTCTCCCGTTACGGTGTGGTTGCCTTGTTTTTGCTTTCCCCCATTTCGCTCCCCTGCAGGGCCTTGTGCCGTTCCCGGAACACGGAATCCTGTATCTCCGTGGCCGTCCGGCGGGCGGGCTGGTGGCGGTACACCACTGTCAGGCGGTAGATGTTCCATGCCAGCGCGGAGACGATGAAGCCGAAGACGATGGCCAGGAACAGCCTCCGGTGCATATCGGCGAAGCCCTGCACCTTGGCCGCCGCCTTGTCGATGCGTGTCGCCTTAGCGAACCGGCGGCCCGCTTCCACGTCGCGCTCGTAGCGTTCCTTGTATTTCGGATCGTTCTTGTCCGGCATTTTCTCGCCCAAGAGCATCCGTCTGAATCCTTTGATATTCATAATTCCAATGGTTAATAGTTATTTTTCGTCTTTTGCTCGATGTCCTTGTTCAGCAGGGTGCGCCAGTTCACGATGAGCAGCCCGTGTGGGTTGTTCTCCGTCCGGGGAACACGCTTGAGCTGTCCCGCCGTAACCAGTTGGCGCATGAGGATATTGCTGCGGCGTTCGATACGCTGACGCCCGTAGTAGGTGAACTCCATCTTCTCTTTGTCGAAGGCAAGGCTGTCGCAGAAGATGGAGAACACGGCGCTCGTTCCCAGTATGTTGGAGTAGAACCCTTTCTCCTTGAGCGTGTTGTACTGTGCCAGCCCGGTCTCGTCCACCAGGTACATGGCTTTCTCCATCGTGTAGCGGATGTACTTGTCGTCAGGCGCGAGCGTGAAGAAGTAGTGGTGGAACATCTCCACATGGCTCTTGGCTTCCACGTCGAGCGTTTCCTCCATCGTGGTCCGCCGCACCAGTATCGGCACGTTGCCGTCCAGCACGTACACCTTCTTCTGCGCGTCCGTGACCATCGTGCGGGCCGTCCAGATGCTCGACACGCTGATGATGATGCACCCCGCGAGAAAAGCCGTGCAGATGATTCCCACCAGCTTGATCTTGTTTTCCAGATTCTTGATGACCATATACGCTTATCGTTTTTTCTTGTTTGACCACTGTATATATTCGTCGTGGAGCATCGGCATGACGGTTTCCAGCAACTCCGTCTGCAGCTTGTCGAACTCCGTGAAAAAGGCTTGCGTATAATGCCCCTGCATCACGACCTGCACGAACACCCACCAGATGCCGCTTTTGCGTTGTTTCACCCTTTTCTGCAACTTGGCGAGTTGCAGGCGGTAAGTAAGGAACGTTACCAGCGGGACTACATACCGGTCTTCCCACTCGAAGGCTTCGGCCAGTTTTTCATATTCCGGATCGACCCAGTGGTTCGATGCCTTACCGAGTTCCTCACTCATGCGTTCATTGGCATAGCGCACG
Organism: Bacteroides finegoldii DSM 17565; assembly: GCF_000156195.1. Classification (GTDB taxonomy): domain Bacteria; phylum Bacteroidota; class Bacteroidia; order Bacteroidales; family Bacteroidaceae; genus Bacteroides; species Bacteroides finegoldii. The sequence goes on from NZ_GG688319.1 coordinate 218,108, forward strand.
AAACGTTCGTCCCTGCACCATTTCTCGATTTTCTTTTGTACGTCCATTTTTTATGTATTTAAGGATTGTTATCTCATTACCGTACCCATCGCGCCCGTTGCCGTCATCTTGGCTTGCTGCGCCACGCCCTCTCCGAAGTTTCGGGTCGAGAAGGCCGTGTCGCCCTCCGGTATCATCCATGCCGCAAGGTCGGGGACAAGGTTCAGGCATTTCAGGGCCACGATGCTTGCCGCCATCAGGTAGCCCGCCGAAAAGAACGAGTTCTGCAGGTAGGCGGCCATTGTCTGCTCGCTCGCCGTTATCGCCGTCAGGTTCTCCACCTGTATGCACAGCACGATGTCGAAGAGCAGCAGCACGTAGAACCCCACGAAGTATAGTCTTTCAATACGGAAAATATAATCACACAATAGGAAATAAAAGTAATAAAACATACTGTATATTAGATATTTATTGTGTTTTCCGATTTTGTCAATAGAGATATGAAGAGGCGGTATTTTAATGATATTTTGTTGCATATTTGTTGCACAAAACAAATATTAGGGGTATCTTTGTATCCGTAAGGCAGGGAAAACCTGCCGATGAGAAAAGAAATATCAAGAAAGGAAAAAATATCATGGCACGACCGAAGAAAGTACAGAAAGTAAAAGAGCCCGTCCGGGTTCGCCAGCGCAAACTGGCTAACGGGAACATGAGTTTGTATCTCGATGTCTATGTGAAAGGAGTGCGCAAGGTTGAATCACTCGGTTTATACCTTGTGCCCGAATTGACACCGCTTGACCGCCAACAGAACATCCACGCAAGGCAAGTAGCGGATAAAATCAAAGCCGAGCGTATTTTGGCATTACAGAACCACGGCGTGCGCCAGTGGAACAAGGTAAAGCGATCATGTATTACACTTGTCGATTTTCTGAAAGAATACGAGCAGGAGAAATTCGGCTTTTCTGCATCCACTCTCAAAGGAAGGCGTGATTTGCGGGGGAAAATCGAAACGTATCTAAAAGAAACAAATCGCCCGGATATTGTTTTGGCAAACGTGGATGTTGATTTCTGCCGGGGCTTCATAGATTTTTTACGTTATGCAAAGAATGGGGTACGTAAGGACGGCAGTGTCATAAGTAACGGGGCGGCGCATCATCATCAGGCGGTTTTGAACGGTGCGTTGAACAAGGCGGTGCGGGACGGCATTCTGTCTGCCAATCCTTTGAAATCCATAAGTTCAAAGGAGAAATACCAGCCGTCGGAAAGCATGAGGGAATATCTGACATTGGAAGAAATGAAAGTGGTTATGGCGGCTTCCTGCCCGCATGAGGACGTGAAACGAGCTTTTCTGTTTTCCTGCTTTACCGGACTTCGTCTTGGAGATGTGCGCTCGCTGACATGGGGAAAGATTGTCAAAGCACCCGACGGCAAGACCTTGTTTGTAAGGACAAAAATGGAAAAGACACAAAAAATAGTAAACGTGCCGTTATCAAAAGAGGCTATCGACTGTCTTAACCCCAAAGAGAACAATGAAGAACCGATTTTCATGTTACCTGCCGGGACATCGAATATTGAACGGAATATAGAAAAATGGATGCAGGATGCAAAGATAACCAAACATATAACCTACCATTGCAGCCGCCATACATACGCTACTATGCTGCTGACGCTCGGTGCGGACATATACACGACATCGAAACTGCTCGGACACTCCAACGTAAACACCACATCCATTTACGCCAAGATTGTAGATAAAAAGAAAGTGGAAACGGTTAATCTCGTTGATGACTTCTTTTCTAAATAACCATAAACAGAGGGAAACAGATGAAAATAACGATACGCACAAGGGCATTGAAAACGGGAAGCCGCTCGATATACCTCGATTTCTACGAAAAGGGGGAAAGGTGGAGCGAGTACCTAAATTTGTTCCTCGTGCCGGACGATACACCCGACGCAAAGCGGCTCAATGACGCATCTATGGCAAAGGCGAACGAGATAAAATCAAAACGGCTGCTCGGCATTGACGAGGACGAAACAGAAACCGGGGGCAGTGAACCCAACCAGTTACCCAAACGGATTTTTGCCGACTGGCTTAACGATTATATAGAGGGGATCAGACGTAGCCCGTCTTACTCCCAATCAACCTATCACAATTACCGTTCTACTGTCAATATAATAAAGGCGTATTTGCAGTACCGCCGCAGACCTCGCTACCTGATGTCGAAAATAGACAAGAAATTCATTGCCGGGCTTCTCGACTTCATGCAAAATACCTACCGGAACACGAAATCACCGGACAACCCGAAAGAGATGTCGCAATGCACGTTACATCTTCATCAGGCAATACTGGTGCGTATGCTCAATGCGGCGGTAAATGAGGGGATAATGAATAGTAACCCTTTCTATGCTTTGGGTAAACACGAGCGGATAGCCAAGCAACAAGCCGAAAGGGATTATCTCACGAAAGATGAACTGCTTGCGCTTGCCGAAGCTCCAACCACCAATGAAACGACCAGACGGGCGTTCCTGTTTTGCTGCTTTACCGGATTGCGGTACAGTGATGTCTGTACGCTGGCATGGCGGGATATAAAGCAAGTTGATAGCGGGCTGGTGGTTTCAATCCGTGCGATGCGAAAGACCGGAAAACAGGTAACAATACCACTAAATCAATCGGCATTGAAATGGTTGCCGGATAGAAACGGTTGCAAACCGGGGCAAAGGGTATTTGATATGACAAGCCTAAGTGCCTGCGACAGATGTCTTAAAAAGTCAGCCGTAGCCGCAGGAATAGAAAAGAACGTCAGCTACCATACCAGCCGCCACACGTTTGCCACGCTGTCACTGGCAGCCGGGGGCGACCTTTATACGGTTGGCAAGCTGCTCGGTCATACCAACATACTCTCGACACAGGTATATGCCGATGTGGTAATGGAAACCAAGATAGAAGCGGTAAACCGAATTTCGGAGTATTTTTCAATATAAACATGAACCTTTCAGTCGTGAATAGCTCTTCCAAAAGGATATAATTCAACGGATTGTAACTATCTTTGCGACTGAAACCCAAAGAAACATCAATAGAATGGCAAAAATTACAGTAAAAGACACGAGTGTCACAATTATATCAGTCAATGAAAATGATTATATCAGCCTGACAGACATAGCAAAATACAAAAGCGATGATCCGACTGCAGTTATCGGGAACTGGTTGCGTAATCGGAACACTATAGAATATCTCGGTATTTGGGAAAGTTTGTACAACCCGAATTTTAAACCCCTCGAATTCGAGGGGTTTAAAAAGGAAGCCGGGCTGAACGCCTTTACCTTGTCACCAACAAAATGGATTAGTACAACAAACGCAATAGGCATACTTTCCAAATCTGGACGCTATGGCGGCACTTATGCTCACAAGGATATAGCTTTTAAGTTTGCGAGTTGGATTTCTGTTGAATTTGAACTGTATATAATAAAGGAGTTCCAACGATTAAAAAATGAGGAACAAAAATCCCTTGGTTGGTCTGCCAAACGGGAACTGTCGAAAATCAACTACCGCATCCATACCGACGCAATCAAGCAGAACCTTATTCCGGCAGAGGTAACCGCCAAACAAGCCAGTATTATCTATGCTGATGAAGCCGATATGCTGAATGTGGCGATGTTCGGCATGACCGCCAAAATGTGGCGTGAGCAACATCCTGACCTGAAAGGAAATATTCGGGATTATGCCACGATCAACGAGCTTATTTGCTTGTCGAACATGGAGAACCTCAATGCGGTATTCATAGACCAAGGCATTCCGCAGGGCGAGCGGCTTATCAAGCTCAATCAAATAGCCATTCATCAAATGGGAGTGTTGGAGAGCGGCGATAATGAACGTAGGCTACTAAAATAAAGAAACTACTTTTAGAAGTATGACGTTTGGCAGGTTTCCCTTCCAACGAATATAAAAAACATCGGAGTGACTTTCAAACCGCTCCGATGTTTAAATCTTCAGTTATAACTGTTAGTTCACTTTACCAATACTCAATGGCTCTTTTCTCAATGTATTCTTCTGGCCATGTTTGTTTTTTCCCGATATAATTCATGTCATCATCGTAGTCGTCATATTCAGTGGCATAGCTAACCTTTCGTTCCGTCCAATTGTTTTTCTTGTCGAACTTCGTATAGGTGTAATGATAGGTGGTTACACCTTCTTCGGGATGTTCCTCTATCATGGTTGAGGGATATTTATCATTCCCCTTATATTGGTAGGTACATGTAACCATTGCCATTTGTGAACAAAACACGTGTTTGATAAGTCGTTGACTACTGTCAAACGTGTACTCGTGGTTGAGTTCAGTGTTGGTGTCCGAATCCGTATCGGAACGTAATCCGTCCTTTATTGCTATATTGACTACAGCTTTTCCCCAGCCACTTACATTATAAGATGTAGGTGTAAGATATGTGTATGTCGTTTCTTTATCAAAGCTGTTTTTCTGATATACAAGATTGCCCGACTGGTCGAATTTCAAACATTCGTGCTCCTCCGTCACCGATTTTACTTTACCCAAAAGCCCATACGTGTCCGTACCTTTATAGAGCAGTTCCTCTGCAGACTGTTTTTCTTTATTTCCGCTTGTCGAGCTTTCATTCTTCATCATGTCCTCATCATAATAACTTATAGTACGGTTAACGGTCAAGAAAGGTGTATCGCCATTTTTCGTTGACGATGAACGGTCTTGGTTGGATGTAAAACCGTCTTTTGTAGCTTTATAATAGGTACGTAAGGCAGGGATTTCGTCAAGATTTGACGGAAATATTATCTTGGCTTGTGTCCAGTTGCCTTTTTCATCATAAATATATTCATAAGTGACAGTGAATGTCATATCATCCACACGCCAACTGTTGCCTTTACTCTTATACACTCCACCTGAATAAGTCCACGTGGCTAAATCGCCATGCGAGTTGTAAGTAAAGGTACTCGTACAGGTCAATGTTTCTGTACCTTGGTCAAACTTAACGGGAATCTTTTCCACGGCCTGTGTACACAGATTGTCCGTGTAGGAAAATACCGTCACCGATTTTTCTCTTTTATACTCGCTGATGTCTTTTAAAAAGATGTTTGTGGGTTTGACGTTTTCAATCTTCTCAATCCGTCCAAGAGAATCTATTTGAAATTTGTAGAGTGTCACACCGGCTTCATTGGCTAAGGAATTTTCTTTTTCCGGCTGTATGGATTTTAAAGCTCCATTTTCATAATACTCATAGAGATAGTCCCACGTGCCCGGATTTCCTCCCCGGTCTCTTTCCCGTCGGGTTAGTCTGCCTGCGGCATCATAAATAAAACCGTTATCGTTGTACCGACGTTTATAGCGACCGTCTTCTACAGATTTGATTTTAACAAGGCTTGAATTGCTGTCATATTCAAACGAAACCACATCAAATCCGGTTGCACCAACGTTGAATGAGGTACGTCGTTGTTCTGACAAGCGACCATTAGAGAGAAACGCATACTGCGAAGAACCCGTGACTCCCCAGGCAGGATAACTGTATTCGTAAGTCACTGTCATCGGGTAGTCTCTCAATCCCATTTTTGCCCAATCTGTAGGATAATTCACAAAGTATGGCATTAAAGTTTCCATACTCATATCTAACTGCAAAGGATTGAAATAAACATACAACGGAGTATAAGGTTTGTCATTGTTCTTACCTCCGCTATCGCAACTTATCACTATACCTGCCATGAAGAAAAATGCACAAGCATAGCCTATAAAAAACTTCAATGCTCTCATTTCATTTATCATTTATGAAAAATTACAATTTAAAATTTACATACACAGCCATTTGAACACGTGCAGGCTGACCTTCCACTAAACCGGGTTTCCACTTAGGTGAAGACTTGACTACCCTTATAGCCTCAGTATTCAGATTGGCATGCACTTTCTTTAAAGCGGTCACATTCGACACCGACCCGTCTTTCTCCACTACAAAGCCGACAAGTACGTTACCCTGTATTTTTTGTTCCTTGCATATCCACGGGTAACGTATGCTTTTCGAAATATGGCTCATAAACGCTTGCATGCCGCCGGGAAATTCCGGTAGTTGCTCTATTGCATCATCGGTAGATAAGTACACTTTGTTAGGGCTTGCCTTGGGTTTTTCGGGTTCTTGTTCCGGTTCTGTTTTGTTTGTTGTCGGCATACCAAACCTTCTTGTAGAGGTATCATTACTTGTCGATTCCTTCTCTTCTTGTTCCCTAAGCAAGCTCTTTTGTAACACCTCACTGGAGATTAAAAAGCCGTTGAACTTAGAAGGAGCATAACCGGAGAAAGCCGAGACAATTTCAAAGCTAAAAGGTTTTCCTTCTTCAATGCTCGGAAAGAAATAGGCTCCTGCATTCATTAGCCGATTACCCGGCATAAGATAGAACAAGTCTATTGATAAACTGCGGCTCGCTTTCTGTGCCGTTCCCTTTATCAGAAACTTGTAACCACCATTGGCACGACCTGTACAAGTGACGCTTGTGACATGCCAATACCGATCTACCCCGGCATCACACTTAAACGGTACTTCTGTCGGGTAACTTTTCGGGGGAATAGAGAAACTTGTCTGTGCAGTGGCGGTATGAGCCATTATAAAAACTCCAAGAGTTACTATGCACAATAAAACAGATAGTTTTTTCATTCTTTATTATTATTTAAATTAGTGATTGTCTGTCTGATTTTAATAACATCTTCCGGCAAATACTTTACAATGGGTGGAAACCGGAACTGTCATTACTCCATGGGTTACCATATTGGTCAGTATAATTACATTCGCTGTATTTGGAATCTTGAGTAAGTATATACTCTTGGCCGTCAATCATTACCGAATACCGTTTCAATCCGTCATCACCGCCTGAACCTGAAGAAGAATTACTTCCTGTGTCGGCTGCATCGTTAAGCACATCCCCAAAATGAACGAATGAATCGAGCAAGCCCAAAACATTACCAATGTAAAAGCCCCATTTGGCAATATTCCACATTGTATCTGTTTCTATCCAACCAATCCATTTGATTATGAACCCTATCAGCAAAGCGATGATTCCAAGTACAAACCCAAAACCAAGCATTCTGCCAATTACCACCAATGCTATCTTGACAAGGAAGATAGCAACACCAAGAAAGAAGATCCATTTTAACCCAGTGAACCACGCAGATTCACCTTCTGTATTAAACAGCCACGAAAAAAAGTTCCACGATTCCTTTTCTGTAGAAGTACCCGTTTCTCCTTTGTCTGTTACGGCTGTCAAATACGATGTACTGACATAGCCTTGCCAGCCGTTATAATTGATATTAGCCCATCCGTTTTCTATGGAAATTACATCAACAACATTACCTTGGGATAATTGCCCCAGTACTTCACTGTTTTTGTTAGCCGAAGCACGTACATTAAGCCCATTTGGAGCAGTCACACGGTAATAATCAGCAAAGGCTTCTGTACATAGGAAAAAACTCATGAATAGGACTAAGATTGATTTTGTTATGTCGTTGTGGCACAGTAACATTTTTCCCGACATACAAATGTTTTTAAGGAATCCAAATCTGTTCATCATTTATTTTTATGAACTCCGCAGTCCTTAGAGCTATTTTGTTAAACCACGAAGCGTGGAACTGCAAATGCCACGTTCTAAGTCGGAGGTCGTAGGAATAACCTTTATTCAGAGTATGGTAATAGCAGCCCACGCTATGGCGTGAGAAACCATTACGCTTTTCCCTCTGAATAGTCTTGAATTTCCTACGTTCCCGACTTCGAGATAAGCATAACGCTTCTTTCTTTTTCTAATATGTCTTGGAAAGAGTTGCCTCAATCCAAATGCAAAGGTACATAAAAAAGTGTAAATCATGTATTTTATTGCTGTCTTTTATTGTCGTGTGTGGCTATTATCTTTTCAACCCGTTATTGTCTCGTTCAATTTTCCAGCCATACGCCCCATTTGCTACATCGGCAACCTCATTTCGGGTTTGTCGATGTTTTATTTCGTCAAAAGGCTGTCGGCTTTCCGTATAGTCACAAAGCCATTCGCCGATTGATTTCTGCTGTTCGGTCGTTTCGCCATATTCCTGCATGACACTCTTAATGTCGGCGGCTTCGGACGGTGCAAAGACCTACTTGTGCTCTTGCCGTTTACCGTCCACACCTTTGGGGATTCTTTTCTTGGTTCATTTGCTTCAATTTTTGGATTTCTTTCTAACAGCTTTGACCTGTTCCCAGAATATAGTCAGCGTGGAATCTGCGCCGACAGTTTCCGTCAGTCTCTCGTAAGCCCCCACGGTAACAGCCAGCTCCGGGTATAATTCGTTGAGCATAATAGTAGTCACTTGATGTTTGTCGGCAATCGTTTTCAACCGTCTGTTTTCTTCCCGGTATTCATGCCATTGCAACCAACTAAGGGCAAACAGCGTAAAGAACACGAGCGTACAAGCGATGCCAGCCCATGCGTAGGGATTCTTATACCAGCCGTCAGGAATTTTGCGCCATAAGGATTTTATCCGCTTGGATATGAGATTGAATTTTAACGGGTGCAGAAATCCATTCGTCTGCCGTTGGTTTTGTTGTCCGTTTTCCGAAATCCTGTTGCCTTCATCTATATGCTCCGCCAGCATCTTGCGTATGTCTGACAAGAGGTCTTTCGTGGTCGGTATGCCGCGTTCGCGCATATCCTTCTCGTCGGCTTTGGTGTATGCCAGCCAACTGACAACCATTTCATCGCCCAATGATTTTTTGTAGTCCTCTATGGCGTCCTTGCTATTGAAAATCTCATTGATGTTCTCCGGCGTGCTGCCGCCAAAGAAACGTATGACAGGCTCCAGTTTCACCGCCAGCCTTTTCACCGCCTCGTCCTTGTCCGAAGCGTCCTTTGCTTCCAACTTCGCCTTGACGGCCTCGATGTCCTCTGCCAAAGCCCCTATGAGGTCTATGAGATTCTGCATTTCGTCTTTCATTTTCTTCTCCTTCTTGGTTTAAGTTTATCCTTTTCCTTGTCATTCTCGCCCCAGCCGCTTTCATTTCCTCCACCTCCGCCGCCGGATGATACCTTGGCTTGGTGTGGTTGGACGCACAACTCGACAAGCACGCCGATACCCGCTTGGACTATGTTTGCACCTGAACCGGTATCGGCAAAGTCCCCGTTGCCGTAGAGTTCTGCATGATTATCGATATAAGTGGGGTTCGCAGCCTGTTCAAACGGTTCATCCGTATATATGGCCGCCTTGTCTGCCCCGGCTTCATCCATTTGCCGGGTGTTGTCACGCAGGTTGTTTCTCCATTCCACATTGTTAATGACACGTCCGCCCAACAGACTGTCTATTTTATAAAATCCCATGCTCCGGTCGATCCGTGAGCCGCTGAACGAGACCTCGTTTTTGGTGAACGACACGCCGATGATTTTGCCGTTTCGACGGTCAAACTTGAAGCTGGTTTCAATACCCTGTCGGGTCAGCCTTTCGCACAATTCCGCCCAACTGCCGCAACGTGGCAAGGCAGCTTTGATAGCATCATAGATCTGGTATTTCACCTTGTCCTTGCCACGTAACCGGTCACGTTTCACTTTCATCTTGCCCTTGGCGAAATGCAGCCCGTACTCCCGTGTGAGAGCCTTGCACACCGCCACGTTGCGTATGGCATCGTTCCTGTCACTTATGGTGTTCCCGTCGTTGTCCACCCTGTTGGTCACGATGTGCATGTGTTGGTGTTTCTTGTCGGTGTGTCGGCACACGATATACTGGGTGTTCACAATGCCCATGCGTTGCATGTACTCACGGGCTATTTCGACCATAAGAGCATCCGTTATCTTGGGTGTATCCTCGTGGGCGAAGTCCAGCGATATGTGGTACACCGGATTTTTCAGCCTGCGTCCCGGTTTATCGTCCGCCTGCCCCTGCATACTTCTGGCGATGGTGGCGTTGCTGTCAAGCCGCACGTCCTTGCTGTCGATGAGTTTTGCTTTTTTCGGGTTGTTCACGTAGTTTACCAGCTTGGCGAAGCTCGCCCGTTTCTTCAAGTCGCCCATCATATCCTCGCGATGATTCTATTGAACTCGTCCAGCAAGGCGGTGATTTTTTCCTTGGTTCTCGGAAATCCCTGCTGGTGCGCCATCTTCGCCAACTGGTTCAGGTTGTTGCAACCTCCCTCCAGCATCCGTATCTGTTTCCTGTCCTCCTGTGTCCGTGCCGCCGTGACCTTTCCCTGTAAAAGAAGATCACGCAGGAAATGCGACGGTTTCTTTCCGGCATCGGCTATCCGTTTCATGACGGTTTTCCATTCGGCAAGCGTGAGCCTCGTGGACAGGGTCTTTGTCCGTGCCTTGCCTTTCGCCGATTTCGGCCTTCCTCCTTTATGTGAATTTTCATTATCTGTCATACGCCTGTTGTCATCGGTTATAATTGGAATGGTGTTTTAGGACTGTGATTGTGCCTGCTGTTATCCGCATGGCATAGGTCGCCATCTGTGGCGTAGTTTTCGTGGACGAAAACATTAACTTGCCAGCCCCAAAACACACCACTGTAAATGTGCCACTCTCTGCCATGTCTGCCATTTATATATAAGAGGAATTGCCATCAGACAAGGTCTGTTCGCCCTGCATGGCTGGTGGCTTGCTTTCCGTATAAGCGGCGGTCAAATCATCATTTTTCAATATCGCTTGTCGGGGTGATATTAGGTCTGCTTTTTCTTTCCCTATTATTGTTTTTGCAAAATTCCCTGCCTCCTGCCGAGAGTTGAAGATGTAACCGCCGCCCCCGAAGTCGCTCCAATAGCCGTGAAATTCACGTGCAGTTTGGACGAATTTTCTCTCTCCAGCGGTCTCAATGTCATTTGTGAACAGCACAGCGAAAAGTATTGTTCCGTTCCTTGTGTGTATCCTTTGCTCGATAGAGTAAGAGGCATTTCCTTGTTCTTGCTCCAAAACTGCAACGCCGTTTTCGGCATGGTTTTCCGACAAGGCTTGCATCGTACCCGTATCGTTCTTGACGGTATCTGCTTCCGTAATACATTCCGGTGTAGGCAATGCTTCATTAGTTTTTCCGTTTTCATGCGGCTTGCGTTTGCGCTTCGGGGTGTCTTTCGGCACGACTGAAGCCGAGAGCCAAGCGTTTATTTCCGAGCGTAGGAAATAGAGCTTGTTACCCTGCTTGCGATAAGGTATTCTATGGTCAGAAGTCATTGCGTAGATAGTGGAAACAGATTTGCAGAGCATGGCGGCAATATCCTCCACTGTCATTATTTCCGGTTTGGTTTCAGCAGAGGAGATGAACCGCTCAAACATTGCTGTAAGGCGGTCTATTTTCGCATGGAGTTCTGCTACTGTCCGTGGGAGACCGTCAAAAGAAAAATCGTTTTTTTCTGTTTCTGTCATACATGAGGGATAAAAAATTAGTCTTTGCTTGCAAGATTACGCATGATCGCTCTCGCTTCTTCTGAAATCTGCGCTTGTGAGGCAACAGGGTTTTGCCGTAACCATTTCAACAGTTCCGTTTTCTCGAAATACACCATTTTGTTGTTGGGCTTGAAATACGGGATGATTTGATTGTGCGTCATCTTGTAAAGTGAACTTTTGGAAATACCAAGAAATAGTGCCGCTTCCTCAAGGTTAAGAACTTCTTTTGCGGCATAGACAACGTTCTTTACGTTCTCCAGCTCCTTTTTCAGCCCGTCCACCGTCTTTCGGAGCAAGGCGGTTTCGTTCGGGTTCTGTTCAGTTTTACACATAATCGTTTTTTATAAATATTGTTTTGCTACTATTTGTTTTTCGTTGCTTTTGCTTCGATTCATCAGGACAAAATTAAGTCGAAAAGTATCGGAAAACAAGAGGTTGTAAATAGTTTAACGTGTTATATATTAGTATTTTACAGTGTGTTGTACAAACAATTCTGTGGCTGATTTTATGTTGATTGCAATACTTCTGTGTCACATGAATACCCGGTAATATCGCCAATCGGTTTTTATATATATCGCTTGTGCAAAGGCTTGTAATCCGGCAGAAATTTGTTATTTTTGCCACATCCTTATATGTCGGTTCAGCCGGACAAAAGTCTGTCATGACGGGGAATAAAAAGAGGATTGTTATTCCAGTCAAATGTCCATAGTGAAAAATGAGGATTTAACATTTGCGTTCCCGTAATCAGGCTTTGGCAGACCAGAAAGCTCTCTCGAAAACAGACGCAACATTTTAGGATATTTTTGTTGCAGATTTGTTGCGCACTCCTAAATAGATAGTGCCTTACGATTGATATACAAAGAGTTATAAAATATTGCAATCTTACGAAGTAGAGCATCGCCCCGTAGAAATGCACTGTCAGATAACGTGTCAGCCACTTCGCCCACGCGCCTTCCCATTTGGGCAACAGCGAGAAAGCCCATTGCAGAGGCCCGAAGACGGTTAACGCGCCCAATAAAATCTGTTGGCAGTATATCGTTGCCCACCATCCGATTCGGAACACCACGAGGGCGATAAGCATGATGATTTTGTCTATCCCCACCACGATGCCCGCCGTCAGTGAGGTGAACCACAGCTCCGCCGCGTCTTTCTCCATGTTGGTCACTTCATCCACCCCTGTCTGCTCCATTGTCGCCTCTATCAGGTTGGGGTCGGACGTTCCCGTGTGGGCGACATCCGCCCTGGCTTGCAGGCTCGTGTACATCGTGTCGCGCACATGGATAAGTTCCTGCACTTCCTCGAACTTGTCCGCTATCTGCGAGGCTTCGGCCTCGTACAGGTCGTGCGTGTACGAACCGATACAGTTCGGGATATAGGACAAGAAATCCAGAAAACACCAGTTGCTCCCGCTGCCCGCCATGCCCGTATCTGCCGGAGGGTACCACCAGCAGAGGATGAGCGACACGGCCAACGGCTTGAAGAGTTTCAGCACGTCCAGCGGCTCGTGCTTCACCATCATCTTGTACGCCATGCCTGCCGCCATGATGATGGCAAAGAGGGCGGCCAGCGCCATGCACATCTGCAATATCCACCAGAACGGCCCTTGTGAGCCGGTAAAGGTGGCGTCGGTCAGGAACTCGTTGGTCTGAAAGATTACATCGTCTATCTCCTCTTCCATGAGGTTGATGCCGAAATCCGAAAGTATGTTTCCGTCTGCCATTTGCTATGTCCTTTTATTTGTTTACCGTTTCGTCCCCGTCTCCCGTTCCGCTGTCTCCGCCCGGCCTGGAACCACGTACTGCGAGGCGCGATTCGTTCCAGCGGCTCATGGCATCGCGGACGATGCTGCCCTTGTCCGTTGTCCGTTCATGGGTCGCGTCCAACAGTTTGCTCGTGACCGTGGCGTTCTGCCGCCGGGCAAGGTAGCAGACCAGAATCTCGTTCTGGCGGGCCACGTCCTCATAGATCCGCAGGTACTCTTTCTTCCGCTGCGCGTTGGGCATGTAGGCGTCCTTGGTGGCGTTGATGGCGCACTGGTACACGTGATAGTATTCCGTCCACCGTTCCTTCTCGTCCGTCGTGCCCCCGGCAGGCAGGATGCGGTCGATGTTGCGCTTGAACCGCTCCATCTGCCCGCTGACCTTGTCGCCCTCGGCAATCCAGGCGAGGTCTATCTGCCGGTCGGCGACATTCAGTGCCTCGATCTTCGCCCGGCTGACCAGTGCCGAGTCGATGGCTTCTGCCTCGTCCACCTGGCCGTACAGGTTGACCCCTGCCAGCGTGCGGAACGACAGCTTGTTCTTCGCCGCCGCCGACTTCTTGTATTTGTTGTGCAGCACGGTATAGTAGAGTTCGGGCGAGAGTGCGCCCGTTCCGGTCTCCATGAGCGTAATCTGGTTCTGTTTCGGCGAGTCATGGTTGTATGTGACCGACTGCGCCCGTGTCGTTGTGGTTGCCATTATTGCAACCGTCATGAGTAAAAGTGTCCTGTTCATATTTACTTCCTGTTATTCGTTATTTTACAGTCATTTGTCTTGTATAGTCATACTTTTGGGACCTACTTCAAAGTCATAAATATTGATACTCATTCCTGACTCTTTCTTCTCCCTGCGAGAAATACGTCTCGTCTTTTTCAATGCAAATACATTTTCTATTCGTATAAATGCAGGCAATAGCGGTGCTCATGCTTCCCGATGCAAAATCAAGGACTGTATCTCCTTCCTTTGTGTATGTTTTTATCAGATACTGCAATAATGCAATCGGCTTTTGGTTGACATGGATCGTTTTGCCTTCTGATTCCGCTGTTTTGAAGTATTTTACACTTCGTGGGTATCTTCTCCCTTTGTTTTCATGCCTGAATGTAGGGTTGGGTACATTGTTTACCCCCGTCCAGTTACTTCCTCGTTTCGTGCGGTTTCCATAAGGTTCGCCTTCCTCCATGATTGGATAATAAGGAATTTCACCCCTGCCAAAGACACTTATTAGCTCATGCGCTTTTAGAGGTTGCTTTTTAGCAAGGAGAAAATTGCTTGCTTTTGACTTTTCCCAAACCCAGTCATATTTAAATTCGTCTAAATTGCCGCAGCGTAGAAGGCTGCTGAATGGTTCACTGCCAAATAAAACCGTAGGTGCATTTTTTTTCCTTACTCTTCTGATCTCTTTCCACATTTCCGGGAATGGTATTATTTTATCCCACTGTGAAACTGTGATTCCAAAGGGGGGATCACATAAAACCAAGTCGATACTTGATTCCGGAAGAAAAGGCATTACTTCAAGGCAATCGGCTTTATATAACGTAATGTCTTTCGCAAAAACAATCTTTTCCATTGCATCAATCCAAATGTTTCTTTACCTCTTGGTTGTAATCCGAATAGGCTTGTTTGTACTAAAAATTTCTTTCTCTGTTTTTTCTTTCTCCGGACATTCAAGGCAAAATGCCTTTTCTGCCCTTCAAGATATTCTTTCTCAATTTCGATGACATGGAAGTCAAACTCTGACTTGTGGATAATTTGCCTCCTTTCCCTTTTATCGTTCGTTAATAATCCAGCCGTCCCGCATCGCGCCACCGTCCGAAAGCCCCGTCGAGAATCTCCCGTTTGGTACGTTCGCGGTAAATCTTCGCTTTCCAGTAGCCAATACGTACCTGTATGTATTTCCACGTCTCGATGTACGCCCGGTTCAGGTGCCGCTCGATGTCGTCCAGCGACATATTGACCGCCTCCAATACCATCAGCAGGTCACTGGTCGAGCAGGCCGCAGCCCCCGTGGCGTAAAGCACAAGGTCGCTTACCGACTTGTAGAGCTGTTCCCCGTCATGGGCGATGTCGCGTATGGCCTTCTCGTTGATGGTCAGAATCAGCGCGTCGGACGGCTCTACACGTCCCCGTTTCAGGACCTTCTCGTTGAAGTCCTCCAGCAGTCTCTTGTAGTCGCCGATACGGTCGCTGACCGAGTTGTAGGTGTTCTTTACGTTCAGTACCGTCCGTAAGGACTGGTACATCACGTCGATGACGTCGAAGGCGCGGGTGTAGCGGTCCAGATCCACGTTCAGTTCCTTGTACCCGCCGACTTCCTCACGGCTGTACTCGTGCAGCAGCTTGTTGCTGTATTCCAGTGTACTGCGGGCCAGCAGCAGGCTGCGCTGTTTCTTGTGGTCGTTGATGTAGGCTTCCACCGACACGATGTCGAAAGTCCATTGCGCCTTGGCGATGCCGGGCAGGAGTGACAGCAGCACGACCGTTGCCAGTAGGATACGTTTCATGGCCGCACCTCCTTTCTGCCGTCCTTACCGTTCCTGACGTTTCCGTTCCGGAATGCCCGTGCATTCTCCATCCAGCGGTCGTGGCATTCTTCCACGAGCGTCAGCCTGCGCCCCTCGTCCGTGTCCGGTTCCGGCAGCACGTCCTTCAGCACGTCGATGATGCTCCGCTTGTAGTGTATCATCTTCTCCAGCGACACGAGGTCGGCATATATCTTCGTGATCCGGGAATCGACCTCACGCGCTATGGAGAGCCGGTCGCTCGACCACAGCAGGTGGTACACCTCCCCGGTCGGTGTCTCTTCCGGCGGGGCGGGGCGTGCATACTCCGTCGTGATTTTGCAGGAGGGGTATTCCCGTGCTATCTCGGCTATGCGGTCGTTCACGATTTTGGTTTTCTCCGCGTCCGGAAGGTTCGGGTCGAGCGTCAGCACGTCGGCCACGTGCGTGTCGGTATAGGCCGTGGTCAGTTCCCAGCTGATTTGCAGGATGGCGCGGTGTATCTTGATACCGAGGAAATACTTCGGTTTCCGCGCTATCGAAATCGTCGCCTTGAACGTGATGACGCCCTTGATGTTCGGCATGGTCGCCTTGCGGACATAGGTATAGCCGCTCCATGCGCCGCCGTCCTGCCAAGTGAGGCTATAAGCCGTCTTGCAGTCCTGCATGATGGCAGGTATGCGGTAATAGTCGTCTGTCGCCACGTCATTGTCTCCGGCGGACTCGGCTTTCGCGTCGTTGTATTCCTTCTGTTTCTGCTGCCACTCCGCCAGTTCGCTTTTCAGGCGGTCTATCTGTTTCCGGTTCTCGTTGTATTGCTGACGGTACACCGCCGCATCTTCCACGCTCGCCTCGGCGATTTTCTTCAGCAGGACGGCATTCTCGTTCTCCAGGGTCTGAACCTGCGAGCCGAGCAGGGCGACCTTGCTCTCGGCTTCCTGCACCAGCGCGTCCAGTTCGGACAAGTCCAGTTCGTTCTCCGTGACCGAGGTCTGCATGGCGCACTCCTTCGAATGGGCGTTCAGCGAACTGCCGCACTTGCGGCATTTGTACTGCGTCGTCCCTTGTCCGAGCGTGGCGCCGTCGGAACACGTCACGTTGATCGTCACGCTCTCGCAGCCTTGCAGCTTGGCGGCATCCGTCGCCTGGTAATAGTTCCTCGCGTCGGAGGTTATATAATAGGTATAGCCTTCCTCGTTGTCGTTGAACTCCGAGAGCCGGGCGTTGAGTTGCGCCTTGAAGACGTTCAGGTCCATGGAATAGGAATCGAACACCTCTTCATAGATGACCTCTTCGCGGTTCCAGCTCTGTTTTACATGGATTTCGTAGGCGTATGCCTTTTTCGTCTGCTTGCCGCCCCGGCTGATGATGTAGGCGTTCTGCCAGTAGTCGATGGTATAGGTGTAACCGTCGTTCCGGTTGTTGAGCTGCCGTACCCGGTCTCTCGACCACCCGGCATACCGTTCCGAATTGGCAAGTGCCTGCTCCCGTTGCGAGGCGTTGGGATAAAAGCCCGGGTCGGTCGTGTTGAACCGCGTCCATTCACCGCCGTTCAATATGCTGTTGTCGTCCGTCGGCGGGTAGTAGTCGCACAAGGCGATGCTGCCTTGCTCGCGCCTCGCGATATACCACCGTTGGGTATAATAGTTCCCGGCGGTTTCGTCCAGATAGTCCGTCATCCACCCCGTGAGGTTGTACTCGCTCAACTCGAACAGCCCGGCAACATTGTCCTCGCCGCCCACCATGCCGACAAGCAGGCCGCCGAGGTCGTGTTCCGCCTGCTCGAAAAGCGCACCGTAATGCTCGTACAGGTTCACGATTTCACTGACCTTGCCGCTCATCAGGTCATGGAACGAACTGGTCTGCAGCAGGGCGTCGCCGAGGTTGGTGATACCTGCCGTGGCAAGCCCGACGCCCATGTCGTACAGGTGCTCGATATCCTCTTGCAGGTTCTCGCCGGTAAAGTTGCCCGGCACGCGGGCAAGGTCGTCCAGCATGTGTTGCCAGTCAATGCCGCCCGCTTCCGAGAGTTTCAGCAAGGGGGCTATCTCCCGGTTGATTTCAAGAAACACGATGTCCGAGAACGTCAGCGTGCTGTTCGTTACCACGCTCTCGAACTGCATACACAGGCTTTTCGTCTCGTCGCAGATTTTCATCAGGTAGCTGCCCCAGTGGATGGCGGTCTGCGGAGAGCGGAGCATCAGCTTCGCCACCGCCCATATTTTCGGCATGATCTTTTCCGCTACCATGTGGTAGATGCGGCGGTAATAGTAGTTCTCCGTGCTGCTGCACCAGATACCGAGGTCGGAAAGGGCCTTGTGTTCCAAAAATTTGGAGGCGAAAATTCCCGCCGTAGCGACTTCCGCCGCGTTGTAATGCTTCAGGATGTCATCGACCTGCTCCCGGTAATAGCCCTCGGCCACGGCTTCCGTACCGAAGGCGGTAGCCATCGCCGCCACGGTACGCGCGTCATAGTTCACGCTGTAATACTGGGCGTGGACACGCTGCACGGCAGTGAGCGCAAGTACGATCAGGACAAACGACAGCCGTTTCATCATCTATTCTCCATTATCTTGTTTATTTCCCTCTGCTCGAAACGCCACCGTTCGGTTTCGATGCAGTTTTCCGTGACAAGCCGGCAGAACATGTCATGTATGACGGTGGCGTCCTCGACGGCCTTCCGAATCCGGCTCTTGCGGGAGCCGAACCATCTCATGTACCAGGGCTGTCTCAGATAAGCCTCGCGCACGGTCTGGTAGCGTTGCCATCCCAGGTCGTTCAGCCGGTCTCCACTCGGCCGGTCTCCACTCGGCCTGTTTCCGTTCAGCGGGTTGCCGCTCAGCGGGCTGGCGTTCAGCTCCCTGCCCAACTCTTCCCTGAAGCCGTGCTCGTCGAAGGGAAGCCTGCCGCACATCTTGTCGCACAGGTCGTAAAACTCCTTCTCTCTGGGATTGTCTTTGTAATACCGGTCCAGATACGCGTCCAGTTCCGCGTCCGTCATGCCCAGCCGGAGGGAATACTCCGACAGCAGCCTTTCGATGGCCGACACCTTTTCCGGTGTCAGACCGTATGCCGAGAGCAGTTGCTCTTTTGTCAGCATACAGAACTCACGGATAGACAGGCCGGTGAGTTCCGGGTTGTCGATTGAAATCTCCTGCCTTGTCAGGCTGCTCTCGAAACCCATCTCGTTCAGGCCGAAGCCGAGAGACAGGGTAATCAGAATCCTTTCTTTTTTCATTGCACCTATAATCTTGTTGTTAAATTCAATACCCGTCCCGCCTCGTTCACCTTCTGGGCGAAAGGCAGGGACTTGCCGATGCCGCTGGCGTCCCAGTCGCGGCAGTACGCCTCGATAGCCTCCTGGTGGCTGCACCGGAGTTCTTTCTTGTAGAGTTTCAGGGCCTCTTTCTCCGCCCGTTCGGTGGTGTAGGTCATGTAGCACTCGTGCGGTTCTTCCACGCCGTACACGCCGCTCGTCGTACCCCGGCGGATGAACACCTCGCGGAAGAAGCTGCGCCCTTCCTTGTTCTCCAGCCGGTTGATGGTGAATATCTTTTTGCAGTCTATATCCGTCAGGCCGAGGATGCTTTTGATGGTGTCGAAACGCTCGCGGAACTTGCTCTGGTCGAGCAGCATCACCACATCGGAGTTGTTGATGATGGCTTCCTTGACGATAGGGCTGCCGATGATGTCCTGTATTTCCTGTGTTACCACACCGACGCTGGCCCAAAATTTACGGGCCGTCTTGTGTAGGCTAAGCACCCAGCGCCTTATCATATTTCTATGGTAGGTTTCCAAATGCTCGCCCCCGAACCGGACTTACACCTCTCAGCGTATCCGGCTCTCCACTAATTTCAGTCTATCTTTCCGTCATGTATCTTCTTGCGACAACTC
>NZ_GG688319.1:237730-246944 GCF_000156195.1 Bacteroides finegoldii DSM 17565
CAAAGATAACAATTTATAAATTTACCCCTCAGGTTTTTACATTGACCCAAATTTAGGCTCAGCAGATTCTTCGATAAAAACAAGTTGGAATTCTTATCTCAATCTGTATTTTATTACAATACATGATGAAAATTGAAATTAAACTTATAACTTTGAAGAAAGTTAATGTGATACACCATGATACAGAAATTCTTGCAAACATATAAGGAGGCGTTCGGTAATGCAGTTCCACTTCCTGTCACTTTCGGATATAGCCATATACCTGTTACAGAGATAAATAAAATACCGCGTTGCATGATAGGTAGCATTCGCAAAGTATGTGAAGGTGATTCACTAACTCTAAGTGCCGACAATGTACTGTGCGGTGGAGGAAGCCTGTACACTGCCTTTGCCCCTATGCAAGAAAGGCTGCCCAAATTTGTGTCAGAAACGGAACACTACAAGCAGACTCCCGAACAAATCAAGAAATACATACATCGCTTAGACATCCACCTGACGGATAAGCCTTATTTGAATTTTGTCCGTATGGATAAACTATCCTCTCTCGATGAAATGGAAGGTATTTTGTTTTTCGCCACACCTGATATACTTTCGGGCTTGTGTACATGGGCTTTTTATGATAACGATGCAGATGATGCTGTATGTACACGGTTCGCATCGGGATGTTGTAGCATTGTGACCTTTGCCATACAAGAGAACCGGAAGAATGGTCGAAGTTGCTTTATCGGTATGTTAGATCCGTCCGCACGTCCGTTGATACCGACAAATGAGCTTACCTTTGTTATACCAATACACCGTTTCCATGAAATGATGCAGACGATGGAACATTCCGCTTTGTTCCAAAAGGCATATTCCATAGTAAGAAAACGAATAAATGGAGAGATAGGGAAATGAAAAGAACTTACGGAACGCGAAGTTGCCAAAAAGCTACAGCAGCCGCAGCAGCCACATTAAGTGAATCAACACCATACGACATCGGAATACGGACTACGTAATCAGCCTCAGCAATCGTTTCATGTGCGAGCCCATCCCCTTCACTACCCACCACAATAGCTAATTTAGATTCAGCCATCAAGATAGGATCATCAATGGAAACCGAATTATCTGTAAGTGCCATAGCAGCTGTACGAAAGCCCAAATTACTAAGATCAGAGAGAGAACCGTCCATCCATGTCCACGGAATACAGAAAACAGCTCCCATAGATACTCTGACCGCACGGCGATTCAACGGATCACAAGAATTGCGCCTCAGCAATACAGCATCCATCCCTAATGCTGCCGCCGAACGAAAAATAGCACCAATATTAGTGGCATCAACAACGCCGTCAATCACGACAATACGCCGGGCCTCATGACAGATTTCTTCCACCCTACGTAAAATAGGACGATGCATTGCACAAAGGACACCGCGCGTCAGAACATAACCAGTAAGCTTAGAAAGCAATTCCCTGCTACCAGTATAGACTGGTAAATCATTACTATATCGTTCTATTACATCAGAAGCATCACCAATAATATGTTTATGTTCACACAAAATTGCCAAAGGCTCATAGCCAGCCTCTAAGGCCCTTTTGATAACCTTCGGACTTTCTACTATAAAAAGCCCTTTATCAAGTTCAATGTGATAACGCAACTGAGCTTCAGTGAGAGCACTGAATATCTCAACTCCAGGATGAGATAAAGATGATATTTCAATAATAGGCATAATAGATTATTTATAAATTGCTACTTTAATAACCCCATCCAACTTGTTTTCAAAGACACGGTAAGCCTCCTCAATCTCATTCAACGGAAATCGATGCGTAATAAGAGGAGTAGTATCAATTTTCCCTTCCTCAATCAGTTTGAGAATCTCGGCACAATCACAACCATCCACTCCACCTGTTTTAAAAATCAAATTCTTGCCATACATATCAGGTAAAGGAAGAAGCTGTGGTTTATCATAGAGGGCTACAATCGTGACAATAGCATTAGGACGGGCACAATTCCAAGCCAAATGGAAGGAATCGTCACTCCCTGCCACTTCCAAAACAACATCTGCACCACCATGGTCACTGTTCTTGAGAACAAAATCCTTGCAGTTTTCCGGTTCAGTCACCAACACATCAGGATAATGCTCGCGGACAAACCGAATTCTTTCAGGAGACTTCTCACAGATAATAATGCGTTTTGGCTTCTTCAGCATCACACACAACAAAGTACAAATCCCGGTAGGTCCGGCACCGATAATCAGAACAGTATCTTCCTTGGTAATTTCCGAGATGCGTGTTGCCCAAAAACCTGTTGCAAGCACATCACCGACAAACAAAGCTTGTTTATCACTCACTGTATCCGGAATACGGTTCAAACCTTGATCCGCATAAGGAACTCTGACATATTCCGCCTGACCGCCATCAATTCGGCAACCTAAAGCCCAACCGCCATTAGGATCAGTACAGTTATTCACATATCCATGCTTACAGAAAAAACACTCACCGCAGAAAGTTTCGACATTCACAGTCACCCTGTCACCAGGCTTCACCGAAGTGACATCAGCTCCTACTTGTTCTACCACACCTACCATCTCATGCCCGACAGTTATTCCGGGCACAGCACGCGGCACACTGCCATGTTTAATATGAAGATCACTGGTGCAGATGCTACCAAGTGTTACACGCACGACTGCATCCCGTGAATCCTTTATTTCCGGTCTTGCTTTCTCCTGCAATTCAAACTTTCCGTGTTCAATATATGTGTATGCAAGCATAATATCCTCCTCGTTCATTAATATATACCTTGCAAAGATAATGATTTCATTGGCAAAACAAATCTCTTTTATCACGTTCAATACTCCCAAACCGAATCTCACTCTATATTTATAACAATACAAAGCTGAATAAAGTCATTCACTGTTTTTTCTACTTCAGCTTTGATATTCTGGAAAATATTCTTACTTTTATATCCTAAATAATAAATAAAAACAGCAGCATGACTTATTATATTTACACACAAGCCTATGATAGATACTTCCGAAAATCTGATTATTATAAAAGGTCAAATCAAGACTCCTGAAATAGAAAGTTGCCAAAATCATAATGGCAACTATAAGGTAGTATTCCGGAATGTTCCCAGTGCGTATACTTACAAAGAAGAAAATGTCCTTTGGCTGACTGATCCGGACAAACCGGACCCCAATAATTATCAAATAATCAGTAAAGGGAGAACTTTATCAAACATCAAAGCCTTATCTATTTTTAAGGCCGGATCACACAACTATTGGCACATTCGTTTTCTGAATGGTAAAGAGTATGATTACAGAGAAAAGGACTTAGAAATTATCGAATCATGCTTGGGAGAGAGTCGTTCGAAAAGTATATTCGAATATTTGAAGAAAGTTGCCGATGCGAACGAATTGAAAGCTGATGACGGAACGAAGCTATTGGCAAAACAATATGAAAAGATTCATTTCATCGCAAACAACAGAGCTATTGCTGTATATCTGAATCCTCAAAAATATAAAATGCAGACCCAGACTGCCTCAACCTTGATTTTTCCTTTCGGTTGTAATGCAAGCCAGCAAAAAGCAGTCCAGGCAGCTTTTGAGAATCAAATCAGTGTTGTGCAAGGACCTCCAGGAACCGGAAAGACACAAACGATTCTGAACATCATTGCCAATATCCTTGTGCGTGGTAAGACTGTTCAGATAGTATCTAATAATAACTCCGCCATCGTCAATGTACTTGAGAAGTTATCCAAATACGATATGGGATTCATTGTTGCATTGCTTGGCAGCACAGCTAACAAAGAGAAATTCATCGAGACTCAAGAAGAGGAAAAACAATATCCGGAGAACTTTGAGTCATGGCATGATGCGGATGCCGACCAACCTCAATTTCTCAATCAGATACATCATCAGACCGAAGAACTAAAAAGCATATTTTCCAAACAGGAACGCCTTGCCATGGCAAGACAGGAAATACAAGCTTTAAAAATAGAGTGGCAACATTATCTGCAAGAGTTCGGAACAAAAGAAATTACTCTCCAACAACGGAAAAGTTCCAGCTCGGCAGACCTTCTGAATTTATGGAATGAATGTCAGCAATTTGCAGAAAAAGAACAATCATTAAGTCTTCAGGGAATAGCAGCTTTTATTCAACGGTTGAAATGGTTCTTCTTTAAATTCAGAAGCAAAGCGATTTGTAAAATCCCCAATAAAGGTTTTTATAAACGGGAGATGAGTTTGATTATCGCCGACTTCCAAATCTTATTCTACCAAACAAAGTATGCAGAACTGGAAGTTGAAATAGACACATTAGAAAAGGAACTTGCCAACAAAGATGCAGCAGAAATGGCTAGACAAATGACCGATACATCAATGAAATATCTAAAGAATCAGTTATTTCATACCTATGGCAATAATCATGACAAGCCCATCTTTACGCTCCCTGATCTAAGAAATAATTGGCGAGAGGTACAGAAAGAATACCCTATTATCTTAAGTACGACCTTTTCATCATTAAGCAGTCTGCAACGAGATGCCGTATATGATTATATCATTATGGACGAAGCGTCACAGGTTTCCGTTGAAACCGGAGCTTTAGCCTTGTCATGTGCTAAAAATGCAATCATTGTCGGTGACACCATGCAACTTCCCAATGTGGTCACGGAAGAAAATAAGGAAAAGCTAAACTTTATCGCTAATGCGTGCCTGATTAAGCCGGAATATGATTGTGCCAATATGAGTTTTTTGCAATCCATCTGCAAAGTTATTCCGAATATACCGCAGACCTTGTTACGGGAACATTATCGATGCCATCCCCGAATTATCAACTTCTGTAATCAGAAATTTTATGGTGGAGATCTCGTCATCATGACACGTGATAAAGGAGAAGAGGATGTCATTTGTGCCATACGGACAGCCAAAGGTTACCACTCCCGCAGCCACATGAATCAACGGGAAATAGATGTTATCAAAGAGGAAGTACTACCGAATCTATCTTATGAAACAGATGAAATTGGCGTCATAGCTCCATATAACAAACAAGTAGATGCAGTTAAATCCGCACTTGAAGAGGATATTGATGTCGCAACAGTCCATAAATTTCAGGGAAGAGAAAAGGAGGCTATCATTATGACCACTGTCGACGATATCATCACTTCCTTTTCCGACGATCCCAACCTGCTCAATGTTGCTGTTTCGCGGGCTAAGTCACAATTCTATTTAGTCGTATCGGGAAACGAACAACCCAAAGACTGCAATATCAGCGATTTGATTGCTTATATCGAATATAACAATGGCATTGTTTCCACCAGTAAGATTCATTCTATATTCGATTATCTATATGAGCAATATACAGATGCTCGAATTGCCTATTTGAAGAAGCACAAAAAAATATCCGAATACGATTCCGAGAATCTTACATTTGCATTACTTGAAGATATCCTGAAAGAAAATATCAATATGCGTCATTTGAATATCATTTGCCATTTACCACTCTATATGTTGATTCAGGATTATTCTCTATTGAATGAAGAGGAAAGCAAATATGCTGCAAATATAAATACTCATATCGATTTTCTAATTTATAATCGTGTGAGTAAACAACCGATATTGGCTATTGAAACAGATGGTTATACATTCCACAAATCGGGGACGAGTCAGTCAGAACGTGATATTAAAAAGGATCGTATCTTAGAGTTGTACGGAATTCCATTGGTGAGATTGTCTACTATAGGTAGTAATGAGAAAAAAATTATTGGAGATAAGTTAAGCGAAGTATTAAACTTGCATTAGAATGCTCATTGCAAATCATTTTTTTTGTTAGAATAGAAGTTTCTGCATATTCTAACAACCAAAAGAATAAATTTTACTCCAACTATAACAATTACATCAATAATAATACCTACATTTACTTCTCATTTAAAGTACGACAGCACAATGGAAATTATTTTCTACTTTTAATACATTAATTAAAATGCGGATAAGATACAATACATATAACAATAAGAATCATCTGTTTTACAAAAATAGGCAGATAAATAAACCGTATTTCGACCAAATACTAAGAAATGAACAGGAAAGTATTAGGTTAACAATTCTGCGCGACACACTTCTCCCGAAGCTGATGTCAGGAGAACTAAAAATTAACGCAACTGAAGTATTATAGATTACGATGAACAAGTCAATAAACATACTTGATAAAGAATATCTGCAATGGGTGAAAGACCTTTGCGGTCGCTATCGTCAAAGCCAAATAAAGGCAGCGGTGAAAGTTAATGTGGAACAGTTGAAATTCAACTGGCTTTTAGGTCGTGACATTGTTGAATTGCACGTAGAAGAACGCTGGGGCGAAAGTGTTATCACTCAATTGAGCAAAGATTTACGTGAAGCTATACCCAATGCAGCTGGTTTGTCAAAGAGTAATATCTACTATTGTAGGAAGTTTTATTTGTTATATAAGGATGCTCTGAAAACTTTCCACCAACTTGGTGGAAAAAATGAAACGGAATTATTCCACCAAGTTGGTGGAATATTTGAAGTCCCATGGAGACACCATTGCTTGATAATGGATAAAGTGAAAGACGATATAGACAAAGCTCTGTTCTATGTTCACCAGACGGTGGAGAACGGCTGGAGTCGTAGTATGCTGCTCAATTTCATTAGCACCGACCTTTATGAGCGGCAGGGCAAGGCACTGACTAACTTTACAAAAACATTGCCCGATGCGATGAGCGACCTTGCACAGGAGTTGACCAAAGACCCCTACAATTTTGCTTTCACGGGTATAACTGGGCGTTACAATGAACGATTGCTCAAAAATGCTCTACTGAATAACATTACCCGATTCCTGATTGAACTGGGTACAGGTTTCGCTTATGTGGGCAAAGAATATCGTTTGGAAATAGGCGAAACGGAAAACTTTATCGACTTGCTCTTTTATAATCTTTCGCTTTCCTGCTATGTAGTGGTAGAGGTAAAGATCGGCAAATTTGCTTTTGCCGACATCGGTCAATTAGGTGGATATGTGGTGGCTTGCAATCATTTGCTGCGTAAGGAAGGACGGGATAACCCAACCATCGGCTTACTGATTTGCAAAGAGAAAGACCGCATACAAGCCCAGTATGCTTTGGAGTCGAGCAGCCAACCTTTGGGTATTTCCGAATATGATCTGGAGAAGTTCTATCCCGAAAAAGTGGAAGGTACCATGCCTACCATTGAAGAGATAGAAGCTAAATTAAGAGATAACTAACATTGACTGGCAGAAAAAAGAATCTGCCAGAGCCGGAATGCGCAAAATGATAAAGCGGTTGCTGAAGAAATATAAATATCCGCCCGAGGAAGCTGCTAATGCTTTGGAAACAGTCATTCGTCAATGCGAACAATGGACGGATAATGATGATTCAGAACCTCTTTATCAGAAAGCCCCGAAGAAATATGAGTTTCCTGAAAGCAGTTCATACACCATAGCTGCTGAACCAAACATCAAATACAATAATTTATCCAAAAAAAACAATGAGTAACAAGTCTATAATCATACCTGTGAACAATAAACCTACAAAAATTGAGAATGGATTAACTACTAAACTAATAGATGATTATGACAGCGTTTTATCTGCTATCTTTGCCCGTTTAAATAAAGAAGATAGAGCTTATGTTATAGACTGTAAGGATAAAGAAAAAAGAGGTGAAACGAAAGCCGATGTTCCACAAATGATTATAGACAAAATTACTTCTATATGGAATGCTATATATCCTCATAGACAAATTATTCTTGAGGATGCAAAGATAAAAGCCAAAACTACTTCATCAGAGGAATATCATGCCAAAGAAATGTCTGATGGAGAAAGAGTAACAATTTATCTATTAGGTCAATGCCTTATTGCGCCGAATGATATGACAATCATAATAGATGAACCTGAAATACATTTGCACAAATCTATTATGTATCGTTTATGGGATAAAATTGAAGAATTCTGTCCAAACAAAACATTCATATATATAACTCATGATTTAGACTTTGCTGCTTCAAGAAAAGAAGCAACTAAAATATGGGTTAAGTCATATTTTGGAAATAACCGATAGGATATTAAAATATTAGATCCCGATGAAAATATTCCTGATAGTTTAATGTTTGAGGTATTAGGCAATAGAAAACCTGTTCTATTTGTCGAAGGAGAAAGAGGAAGTTACGATAATCAATTATACCCTTTCGTTTACAGTAACTATAACATAATTCCATGCCATGATTGCTCTAAAGTCATAGAAATGACAAAATCATTCAATAATGAGCGAATAAAAAACATGCATAATTACAGCATAAAAGGGCTAATAGATCGTGATTATATGACAGAAGCGGAGATTTCATGCTATAAGGAATCGAATATTTACACGCTAGATGTGGCTGAAGTCGAAAATTTATACCTAATCGAGGATATAATAAAACTAGTGGCAGAGAACCAAGCATTAGAACCTAATGAAACATTTAATCAGGTAAAACAGTTTTTATTCAACAAGTTTAAAGGAGAATATGATTTACAACTATGTTCTATTTGTTCTAGAGAAATCCGCCATAAACTTCAATGTTACACAAAACCTAGTGAAAATACAATGGAAGCTTTAGAGGCGCAAGCACAAAAGATTGTGAATTCTATTGATATTCCGCAAATATATAACCAATCTAAACAGAAAATTGATGCCATAGTTACATCACAAGATTATGATAACCTACTGAAAATCTATAATCGGAAAAGCTTACACCTCCAAATTTCAGGTATTCTAAAGTTATCATCAAATGAATATCCTAAATTGATTCTGAGAATGATGAAAACGGATAAAAAAGAAAGAATTATAGAAGCGCTTAAAAAACATATGCCAATTTTGGACGAGAAAGAGCCATCCATCGAAGTCATCTAAACTTTATCCCCGATTGGTCATTTGTACCGCAGACCTTGTTACGGGAACATTATCGATGCCATCCTCGAATCATCAACTTCTGTAATCAGAAATTTTATGGTGGAGATCTTGTCATCATGACACGTGATAAAGGAGAAGAGGATGTCATTTGTGCCATACGGACAGCCAAAGGTAACCACTCCCGCAGCCACATGAATCAACGGAAAATAGATGTTATCAAAGAAGAAGTACTACCGAATCTATCTTATGAAACAGATGAAATTGGCGTCATAGCTCCATATAACAAACAAGTAGATGCAGTAAAATCCGCACTTGAAGAGG
>NZ_GG688319.1:247044-248893 GCF_000156195.1 Bacteroides finegoldii DSM 17565
ATGTCGCAACAGTCCATAAATTTCAGGGAAGAGAAAAGGATGCTATCATTATGACCACTGTCGACGATGTCATCACTTCCTTTTCCGACGATCCAAACCTACTCAATGTTGCTGTTTCGCGGACTAAGTCACAATTCTATTTAGTCGTATCGGGAAACGAACAACCCAAAGACTGCAATATCAGCGATTTGATTGCTTATATCGAATATAACAATGGTACTGTTTCCACCAGTAAGATTCATTCTATATTCGATTATCTATATGAACAATATACAAATGCCCGAATTGCCTATTTAAAGAAACACAAGAAAATATCCGAATACGATTCCGAGAATCTTACATTTGCCTTACTTGAAGATATCCTGAAAGAGAATATCAATATGCGTCATTTGAATATCATTTGCCATTTACCACTCTATATGTTGATTCAGGATTATTCTCTATTGAATGAAGAGGAAAGCAAATATGCTGCAAATATAAACACTCATATCGATTTTCTAATTTATAATCGTGTGAGCAAGCAACCGATATTGGCTATTGAAACAGATGGATATACATTCCATAAATCGGGGACAAGTCAGTCAGAACATGATATTAAAAAGGATCGTATTTTAGAGTTATACGGAATTCCATTGGTGAGATTGTCTACTATTGGTAGTAATGAGAAGAAAATTATTGGAGATAAACTTATTGAGATACTAAAATCACACTAACACCATATCTCCCTTAAATAATAGAGTTTACAAATCAATAGTTGCAACCAATGATTTGTAAACTGCTAATATTAACTAAACCACAACTATTACCAAGTAATAACTTTATCCACAATTTCCTGCTGTTCTAAGGCAGTCCTTCTTAAATATATACGAGTAGTTTCAATACTTTCATGCCCCATCAAATCAGCCAACAAAGAAATATCATTAAATTTTTCTAGAAAATTCTTTGCAAAACGATGTCGAAATGAATGAGGATAAACAACTTTAGTATTAAGTTCATACTTCTCGGCATAGTTCTTTAATTGTTGAGAAATCCCTCTTGTTGTAATTCGTTCACCAAAACGATTAAGAAAGAGATAACCACTTTCACGATTAATAGCAATTAGCCAAACCTTAGTTTCATCTCTAAGCTTCTTTGGAATAAACAAACGGCGAATTTTCCCACCTTTAGTATAAATATCAAAATAACCAATATTCACATGCTCTATTTTTATTTGTATTAATTCACTAACGCGAGCACCAGTAGCAGCCAAAAAACGCACAACAAAATACCATTCCTGATTTTCTTCTTTCTTTAATTTGTTTTTCAGAAATATATAATCAGCATTACTAATCACATTTTCCAAATAAGAACGTTGTTGTACTTTCACCGACTTTAGGCGAAGCCGCGTTTTATTAACGAAATCAAGATATTTATTTAAAGCTTGAATTCGTAAGTTTACAGTTTTAGGCTTAAAGGTTTCAATTAAATACGTTTTGTAAAGTAACAAGTTTCTCTTATTCAAATCTTTATGACGAGAATAAAAATCATTTACTGCATATTGATATGCAGAAATCGTATTATCCGCCATATTACCCTGACGAAGAAAGGTTTCAAATTTTTCTACCATGATTGTTTTTAATTAATAATACAATTAAACTATCAGTCATAAGATAAGCATAATAAAATAGCAATAGTTCCTATTATGAGAAGTTTCTCGCTACCGGGGAGGTGAAGTGCATTGACGAGGAGATTCCGTTTGAGATTCCGCAGGGGTGGGAATGGTGCAGACTTTCATTGCTTATTTATCCTCCCAAATATGGAACTTCAAAAAAATCTGTCCCATCTGGTTTATTGCCTGTTCTTAGGATGG
>NZ_GG688319.1:248993-250347 GCF_000156195.1 Bacteroides finegoldii DSM 17565
TCATAAGAAAATCTATTCTTCAAGAGGCAATACAAGGCAAACTTGTTCCACAGATTGCAGAGGAAGGTACAGCCCGAGAGTTACTTGAACAGATTAAAACCGAAAAAGAAAAACTCGTCAGAGAGGGTAAGTTGAAAAAGTCTGCTTTGACTGATTCTGTTATCTTTCGTGGTGACGATAACAAGTATTATGAGCAGGTAGGTAAAAAGTGCTTAGATATAACAGAACAGATACCTTTTGAAACTCCCAAGAATTGGGTATGGACAAGACTTTCTCATATTGCAAACATTTACACTGGCAACAGTATTAGTGAAACTGAAAAGAAATCAAAATTTACAGATGTTATAGGACGTTATTATATTGGAACTAAGGATGTTGATTTTAATAATCGGATTATTTACGATAATGGCATTGCGATTCCAAAACAATATGAACCTGATTTTAGACTTGCTCCCAATAACTCAATATTGATGTGTATTGAAGGTGGAAGTGCCGGAAGAAAAATTGCAATACTGAATCAAGATGTATGTTTTGGGAATAAGTTATGTTGTTTCTCACCATTTGTTGGAATCGGGAAATACATGTACTATTATCTACAGTCACCATCGTTCTTTGAACTATTTAACCTAAATAAAACGGGCATTATAGGTGGTGTAAGTATAGCAAAAGTAAAAGAAATATTAATACCATTACCTCCGATTAAAGAACAACAACGCATTGTTGCTCAAATAGAAAAACTATTTGAGCAACTGCGATAGTTCATTTATCCGTTTTGCAATACGCTGCTGTTCTTGATAAGGTGGAATACCAATAGGCAGATTGTAGAATAACTCTTTATTGAGGTGCGGAATAGCCGCACCTCTTTTTGAATTTCTCAAATCCTCTTTATAGAACAGAATGAAAGCCAAAATATATGGTTTCCACATAGCCGAAGAGAGCCATAACTGTTTGAATGTACTCCCCATATACCCATCTTGCGGAACAGTGAAAACTTCACCTGAATTTTCACCATCTACAAGAATGATGTTATCTCCGGCATAGACAAATTTTCCTTTCTCTACAATGGTAGCAGATGATTTACCACGTAGGTATTTTGCATCCAGACAGATGCCCTTTCCGTTTCTTTTTTCACCGTCTATCAGTTGGCATATATCTTTCAAACGTAGCACAGACCAATTGTTAGGATATTCAAAAGGAAGCTCAATCTCAACGGTTTGCGCATTTATCCTCTCATAATACTTGTTATCGTCACCACGAAAGATAACAGAATCAGTCAAAGCAGACTTCTTCAACTTGCCTTCTTTAATGAGTTGCTGCTTTTCCAATTTTATCTGTTCAAGTAACTCTTCGCCAG
>NZ_GG688319.1:250447-251263 GCF_000156195.1 Bacteroides finegoldii DSM 17565
ATTATGAGAAGTTTCTCGCTACCGGGGAGGTGAAGTGCATTGACGAGGAGATTCCGTTTGAGATTCCGCAGGGGTGGGAATGGTGCAGACTTTCATTGCTTATTTATCCTCCCAAATATGGAACTTCAAAAAAATCTGTCCCATCTGGTTTATTGCCTGTTCTTAGGATGGGGAATATTCAAGACGGAGAAATTGTATTTGACAAACTTGTTTATAGCAATGATTTGGATGACAATAAAAAGCTATTATTGCAATATGGTGATTTATTGTTTAATCGGACTAACAGTGCTGAATTAGTTGGTAAAACAGCTATTTTTAGAGGACAACGGAATGCAATATTTGCAGGGTATCTAATACTATTACGT
This sequence comes from Bacteroides finegoldii DSM 17565, assembly GCF_000156195.1. Taxonomy (GTDB): domain Bacteria; phylum Bacteroidota; class Bacteroidia; order Bacteroidales; family Bacteroidaceae; genus Bacteroides; species Bacteroides finegoldii. Next base: position 250,813 of record NZ_GG688319.1, read on the forward strand.
CCCATTTTTATTAATTCGGAGTACTTAAATTTATTGCTAAATACTCCATATGCACGAGATTATTGTAATGAAGTCAAAACAATCGGTGTTCAACAATGCAATATAAATGCAGAAAAAATTTCTAATCTACTCATCCCTGTACCTAACCTCCATGAAACTGTAGCAATCGTAGAAAAGGTAAAAAACATAGCATTACCGATTATAAAATATGGGGAGTTTTATCAAAAATTGAAGCATCTAAATAGAGAATTGCCTATTATCATAAGAAAATCTATTCTTCAAGAGGCAATACAAGGCAAACTTGTTCCACAGATTGCAGAGGAAGGTACAGCCCGAGAGTTACTTGAACAGATTAAAACCGAAAAAGAAAAACTCGTCAGAGAGGGTAAGTTGAAAAAGTCTGCTTTGACTGATTCTGTTATCTTTCGTGGTGACGATAACAAGTATTATG
>NZ_GG688319.1:251363-332087 GCF_000156195.1 Bacteroides finegoldii DSM 17565
CTCATAATACTTGTTATCGTCACCACGAAAGATAACAGAATCAGTCAAAGCAGACTTCTTCAACTTGCCTTCTTTAATGAGTTGCTGCTTTTCCAATTTTATCTGTTCAAGTAACTCTTCGCCAGTTCCTTCTTCTGCTATTTGTTGTACAAGCCGACCTTGAACAGCTTCTTGTAGGATGGATTTTTTGAGATTTCCTAGAAGCTCTACATTTAATTTATCTAATGCCTCTTGAGATTTTGCATATCGATCGATAAAAGGTAATATTTCTTGAAGTTTTTTATCTATTTCATATTGCTCGTTAGTAGGTGGAAGTGGAATTAGAAGATTTAATATATGCTCACGGCTAATTCCAGGGATAACACCTTGTGCATTAGAAATTATCGTTTGCAAATTAGCTTCAACTACAGATTTAACATATGATAGACTTATCGCATTGGAGAAATTTCTAATAATTTGAATTTGTCTAGCAATATGTATTTTATCTACATTACAGATGCACATTTTCCCAACTCCTGAACCTTTACAAACAATAAGTAAATCTCCTAATTTTCCTATTACCGTAGGAGTTTCAGTCCAACGATTTATTGCCAAATTCCCATTCACAATATTACTTGCTCCTGTAATATAGGGAATTCCTTGATTACTCGAATTATACTTTTCAGGAATAAAGTCTTGCCCTGATAGCAGTTCTATAACATTTGACAGTTTACTCCATTCCCATCCCTTTGGAATCTCAAACGGACTCTCCTCGTCAATGCACTTCACCTCCCCGGTAGCGAGAAACTTCTCATAATAGGAATTGTCATCACCTCTAAAAATAAACGACTCGTTCTTATCCTTCTTAATTTTTCCCTCCTTAACAAGGCGAGCTTTCTCTGTCCGAATCTTCTCTAACAAAACCGATGCAGGTTCATCATTAGGGTCTTGAGGTACAAGTTTTCCCTGTATAGCCCACTGAAGTATACTATTCTTTAATTGCTTACCATTCATAAGGATTAATCAAGTTTGATTTCAATACCCAGCAGCTTCTGTATTTCAGCCAATGTTTTATCTATCTCATAATCAAGAGCTGCACGCTTCTTAAAATAATTAGCAAGCAATTCTGCAGGTGGTAAGATTTCTTCCTCATCTTTAGGAAATTTACATTGATCAAAATTACAATCAAGTGAAATCAAATCTTGAACAGAAAAACAACGAGATTTCTCATTTCCATCTTGGCTTACAATCTCTTTCCTATCGTTCCACCACTCTTTTATTGGTTGACAATGCTCTAACTTCATTGGTTTTGTCTTAGAGAAGTGCTTATATCCATCAGGCATATCAAGACGATAAAACCAAGTTTCTTTTGTTGAATACCCATCAGGAGCATCTTCAACCCTTTCATTATTGAAAAAAAGAATATTTGTAGCAATACTTGTATAAGGAGAAAAAATACTTCCAGGCAAACGAATAATAGTATGTAAATTAAAATCTTTTAATAGCTTCGTTTTAATTGCAAGCTTCGCACCGTCTACACCAAACAAAAATCCATCAGGTACAATTACTGCCGCACGACCATTGGCTTTCAAACGGTACATTATCAATACCATAAATAAATCCGCAGTTTCACTACTACGCATATCTGAAGGAAAGTTATTTTTAACGCTCGCTTCAGTACTACCACCATAAGGTGGATTCATTGCAATAACATTAACCTTGTCGCATTCTTTAAAATCCCCAACCCTTGTACCCAAAGAATCACAATGAATAATATTAGGAGCTTCAATATCATGCACTAAAAGATTAGTGATTGATAAAAGATATGGCAAAGGTTTCCATTCTTGCCCTATTACGGCTGTCTGGAATAACTTAACATCATTTGTCGTTTTAACTTGCTTATACAAATGATTTAATGCAGATGTAAGAAAGCCTCCCGTTCCTGACGTAAAATCTCCAAAAGACTCTCCTAGTTGAGGATTTAGTATTTCCACCATAAAATCAGTCAGTGCACGAGGAGTATAAAACTCTCCGGCATTCCCCGCAGATTGTAAATCCTTCAAAATGCCTTCATATATATCACCGAATGTATGACGGTCTTCAACATCTGAAAAATCAATCTCATCTATGACATTAACCACTTGACGAAGCAAAATTCCATTCTTCATGTACTGGTTAAGGTCTGAAAAGATTTCTTTCACTATAGTTTTGCCTCTTGGAGTATCTTCATTTACTGGTAAGGCCTTAAGGGTAGGAAAAAGCCTTGCATTTACAAATTCCAATAAAGCGTCCCCAGTAAGTGCTTCCCCATCTGCATTATCAACTGCCCAGTTTCTCCACCTTAGCTCTTCTGGAATAATTGATTTAAATTCCTTTTTTTCACGGCGACTTTTATACTCCCACGTTTCTTCCTGTGCATCATAAACTTTTAGGAAGAATAGCCAAACCATTTGTTCAATACGCTGTGCATCACCACTAATACCTGCGTCTTGACGCATTATATTCTGTAATCGTTTTATTATATTATTAACTGCCATAAATTATGCTACATATAATTCGTTTTCTAAATCTTTAAGTGCTTTTTCAAATTTCTCCCATCCACCAAACAACTTAACTATCTTTTGAGGTTTACCGATTGTATTAAAAGGAGGGGTATCAAGTATATCCTCATTCTCAAATTCCAAAATGCCTTTATCAGCATATTTATCTAACAATGCTTCTAAAACTTGTTTAGCCACACCTTCATATCTAGATAAATAATCTCTCTTCTTTACATTATTAGCACGTTCCTTTCGCGTAAGTGGTTGCTTATCAAAAGCCACATGACATATTATATCAAAAATGTCTGCATTAAGCAAATCAGGACGCTTTTCACGAACCGCATCAAGTAAAACATTGTATTCTTTAAGTTCATCAACAATAACTTTCTTCTTATCAGCAGCAGTCCAGTTCTTTATAAACTCATCCAACGTAGCATACTTACCTCGAATATTCTTACGTGTAAAATCTGTTAAACTTTCAGTAACAAGAGTATGCCCATCAGCACCAAGATATGAAACTATTTCTGTGTTTATCTGAACATTTTTTCCATTAATGTAATATTTCTTGAGACCATATTCCCTTTGAGGTTGATCATGTGATACAGTCCGACGCGGACGATATGGAGGATACGTTTTACTCCCTCCACCTTCCAACTCTGGATCACCATCAAATTCTGGATCTTTAAACAATTGGGTCACATTCCTGAAATCAAGAATTTCAAAATGCCACTTCCCCTTATCAGTACGCAACCGAGTACCACGCCCCACAATCTGCTTAAATTCCGTCATAGAACCTATTTCTTTATCAATAACAATAAGTCCGCATGTTTTACAATCAACACCAGTAGAAAGCATCTCGGAAGTCGTAACGAGCGTTGGATATGGTTGATCTGGATCTATAAAATTATCAAGCTGTTTCTTCCCAATATTCTCATCTCCAGTGATACGCATAATATAGCGAGAATCCTTCTTGCACAAATCAGAGTTATAATTAACCAAAAGTTGCCGCATCGCCTCCGCTTCTTCTATATCTGCACAAAAGATTATAGATTTTGTCATGCGTCCTATTCTATGGAGCATTTTAGTTATGCGTCGAGCAACAATATCTCGGCGTTGCATAATAACTAACTCACGTCCAAATGTTTTCCGGTTATAAAAACCAGCTTTAATGAGATTACCTTTTATATCCAACTCATCTTCCTCGGGCGTCCATCCTTCTAAATCGATATTCAAAAAAGAGTTAGTTACTCTATACGGAGCTAAAAAACCATCTTCAATACCTTGCTTTAATGAGTATGTATACAAAGGCTCATTGAAATAGTCAAGATTATTAGCTCCTTCTTTTACTTTAGGGGTTGCAGTCATACCAATCTGAGTTGCGGAAGAAAAATACTCTAACACTTTTCGCCACTCCGATTCATCTTTAGCACTTCCACGATGACACTCATCTACAAGAATCAAATCAAAGAAAGTTGATTTGAACTCTTTAAAAGGATCGGGAATATTCTCGTCATAAGAAACTAATTGTTGATATAGAGCCATATATATTTCAAAAGAAGAGTCCATATTCTTCTTTTGAATCTTCGTCATAACTTTTTTAAAAGGCTTAAAATCTTGAGCCATAGTCTGATCTATCAAGACATTTCTATCTGCAAGATATAAGACTCGCCTTTTTAATCCAGATTTTGTCAACCGATGAATAATCTGGAAAGCTGTAAAAGTCTTTCCTGTACCTGTTGCCATTACCAATAAAATTCGATTTTGTCCACGGGCAACAGCTTCAATTGTTCTATTTATAGCTATTCGCTGATAATAACGAGGAATGTTAGTATGAGCATCCCAATAATAAGGTTCTTCAATAGCCTTTATTTCTTCCGAAGTATATTTTTTAGAATCACGTAAACGTTTTAACAGTTCATCAGGAGTTGGAAACTCATCTATATTAATATTAGTTTCCTTACCAGTAAGAAAATCATGCTCAATAAAACCGTCTCCATTAGAACTGTAAGCAAAAGGTATATCCAGAATTTTCGCATAGTCCATTGCCTGTTGCAGTCCAGCTCCCACAGCTTTATTATTATCTTTTGCCTCAACTATAGCAATAGGATTATTTGCAGAATAATGCAATAAATAGTCAACTTTCTTTCCTTGTTTCCGGGCATGAACATTCCCTTGAAATATTACTCGCCCATCAGTAAAGTAATATTCCATCTTTATGAGTTCTTTTTGCCATCCTGCCTTTTCAACAATAGCTGGAGTTATAAAACGTAATTTTATATCTTCCTCTGTTAATGACTTCTTATCCATATACCTAACACTTAACTTCTTATAATTGTGTATTATCGGAAGTTGCAAATCTAATTAAAATAATTAACAAGAAGAAATTATTTACTCGTTTTTGTAGAAATAATGTAATTACATAGTTTTACCAGGGGTAACACATATATTTCACAAACGATACCTAAATTAAATAATCATCCTTCTGCAATGTTTAAGAAGATATTTTCCTCACAAAAAATCAGATGACTAAAAGTTACTTTCCGTACAATTCAAAGAATAAAACTAGAGATAAAATTCAGTACCATGTTTAATATATTGTTTACCCAAACTAACAATAAATTTCATCAAATAAAATAACCAAAACTACAGAAACAAAAACATACACTAAAAAATAAAGCACACTTTCATTTGAATTAAACTGTTTCTTGTTATCTTTGCCTAGACGTATTCATTTAAAGAACAATAATATGGATGTTGAAATAAAAGAGAAAGAAAACCGGAGACATGTCGGACGCAATTTACAAAGGATTCGTGTATATTTAGGCATGAAACAGGAAGCGCTGGCTGCCGATCTTGGTGTAAATCAGCAGGTCATTTCAAAGATTGAGAAACAAGAGGAAATAGAAGAAGGCTTTCTAAAAAGAATTGCTGAAGTATTGGGAATATCCGAAGAAGTCATTAAAGACTTTGATGTTGAAAAGACGATTTTCAATATTAATCATCATAATTATAAGGATGCAAATATCTCTGAAGGTGCTACTACATACGCCATCGTTCAACAAATAAATCCACTTGAAAAAATAGTTGAGTTATATGAGCGTTTGTTGAAAAGTGAGCAAGATAAAATTGAGATCCTGAAAAAATATATGAAATAATCACTACTAGATTCAGCAATCTAATATATAGAAGAATGGAAACAATAGAAAATATAAAATCAAATCACCTTCACCTTGGAAAAAAGATAGAACGTGTACGCAGACTTCGCGGTATGACTCAAACGGAGCTAGGCGAATTGTTAGGAATAACCAAGCAAGCTGTTTCAAAAATGGAACAAACCGAGAAAATTGATGATGAACGATTAGAAAAAATCGCCTCTGCATTAGGAGTTACTACCGACGGATTGAAAGAGTATAACGAAGAAACGGTTTTATATAACACAAATAATTTTTACGAGAATTGCGGTGTAAAAAATGCAATTGGTAATAACCAAACATTCAATAATTTTCCCATAGAACAAACGATTGAACTCTTTGAGAAACTGTTAGAGAAACAGAAAGAACAATTTGAGAGCTTAAAAAAAGAGAAATAGATGACCTTTATAAAATACTCAACTTCGTTTATAACAATTATTTCCCTAAGGGAGTTGTAGATGAATTGATTTCCTCAAAGAACAAAGAAATTGATTGGCTAAAAATAGAGATAAAGAACCTTAAACAAGAAAGAGAAACCTTGCTGCAAATAATTAGGGATATGTATTGAGTATCCCTAATTACCAAATGTTGATAAGAAATCCCTATTACATACAAATAAAACAATCCCAACGCTTCCCATTCCCAAAATAAAGTCCTACTTTTGTGAAGAATTCTGTTTGCTATATTTACAACAGTATTTCACAAATAAAATAAGCCCAACAAGATGAAAGAAGAACCCGACAGTCTGTCTGTCCCTTACAATTTTGCCCGTTGCTTCAACGCTCAATGTCCACAAGCCCCCAAATGCCTGCGCCACATAGCTACACAACTTGATACAGCCGACAACCTATATATCACTATCATTAATCCGGCACGTTATCCTGCGGATGGGAATCAGTGCGAATGTTTCAAGACTGCTGTCAAAGTTCATGTGGCATGGGGACTAAAACGGTTGCTTGACAGAATCCCTTATGAAGATGCGGTCAGTATCAGAATACAAATGGTCGGACACTATGGAAAAACGGGATATTATCGGTTCTATCGTGGAGAACGGGGGCTTATGCCTAAAGACCAAGCCTACATCAGACAATTATTCCGTAATAAAGGGATAAAAGAAGAACCAACTTACCAACGCTACACAGAAGAATATATTTGGTAAGTTGCTGTCATCTGTCACAGTTTAGGAGTTAATAGTTTAGTAATAAACCGATAAGCCCGTGACAGCAAGAGGTGACAGCAGGGTGATGGCATTTTTGCCGTCACCTGGTTATTAGTCTTACAACATGATAAAGCGTACCGCTACGCGTATGTTTGGAAGGTATTTCTTGCTTTTTCAGTATTCTTCCGAAGGAATTAACCCTCTTGACAGACATCGGGATTGAACTGCCTTTTTGAATATCCTCCATAATCTCCGCTGGAGACAACCACTCCCCTTCTTCAGGCTGTGCGGCACGAAAATAACGGAAGAAAAGTTGCTCTTCCGGCGGGACTTGTTCAAATTCACGGTTGTTTTCCATCATGATCTTTTCTTCCTCCTGATCGAACCAGTAACGTTCGCCATGTTCCAGTTCATACATAGCTTGTGCGTAAAGCTGCTCATAGTCTATCGGACGGTTGGTATCAATCACTCCGGTCACTTCGATGCAAATAAAACGACGGCTGCCGGAAGGGTCGGTCAACAAGTCTTTCTGATTACTTGTGGCTATGAATGAGGCGTAACGACGCATTTCAAGCACGGCACTGCCATGAGGTTTCTTCACATTCAATACTGGCTTTTGCAGAATATGTTTCAGAAAGCCTTGTTGTGTCGAACTCACCTGGTCAAATTCATCGATATTGATAAGCGCAAAACGATTGAGGTAAAGTTCAGCATCTTTCTTTCGGGAAAAATCAATACTGTCGGTATAGTAGGAACGCTCGGAAGGAGGCATTATGCTCCGGCAAAAGGTGGATTTACGTGTTCCTTGCGGTCCGACGAGTAAGGGCGAAACACTGTTTGCATACTTTTTATTGCTTCCTTTCCAATGAGAAACCATATTGAGGAACCAACGGTGGAACAAATCCATCCAATACGGATTCTTACAAGGGACGGTGGCTGCCAATGCACGAATACGGTCTTTACCGTCCCATGCGGGAAGCCGGTAGAGAAAATCTTCCAACGGGTTGAATACAGGCACGCGATTGGAGTAAATATAACGGCTAATATCCCTGTCCCACAAGGGGATGCCTTCCATTTGTGCATCCAAAGCAATGCTGTTCAACGCACGTTTGTCGAGAGGATTGAAGCGGAAACGGAAAGAAAGCCTTTCACGATATTCTACCTCGCCAATTTGGGTGTTATGGCGGAATTCATAGCGGCGTTTCATGAATTCTTCAGTCTGCAAGGCGAGTTGCTGCTCTTTGCTTAGGCTGATATTCTTGCCGAAGCCTTTGCACTCGGTATATATATTGCCAATCATTTGCCGGATAAGCTCTTCTTGTTTATACATATAGAAGTGGAAAACGGTACGTTTCACGACTTCTTCTTGCGGAAGTCCCGAAGCAAAACAGTTTTTAGCCAGTTGGACAACTAAAGGATGCCATGTGTCTTCGCTCAATTCGAGCCCCGCTTCCCTAAGATCGGCATAAGCTTTCCGAAAAGCGGCTTCGAAAAGCATCAGGAAGGCATTTTCCGCATCATATCCCGGTACGGCACGAGTCAATGGAGATTTCTCCGCCTGAACCGCTTCACGGAAAGTGGTTTCTTCGGGCATGGATGACGGTTGAGAGAGATAAAATTGAACAGAATTCGGACGATATATGATGTCCGGATCGTGGGATAATCGCGAATATTGTTCCAGAGTCGGTTCTTTGGGAAGTATATCGAATGGGATTTGGGGCTGATAACATTTCACAGCCAGTCGATAAGCATGGGCGTGGAATAGTTCCGCTTCTTCCCGTGTTTTGGGAAGCGAGTTGTCCGGTCGGGTGAAGGTAGTCCATATTTTCACCGTTTTACCACTTGAACCCATAAAAACACAACGGGTTTGTGGCTGCTCACAGGCTTTTTGTTTCACTAAAGCGATTTCCGACTTATTGGACAAGGGACCGATGGTCAGTTCTACAATACCGTTGTAGTTTTTCATCTGTTTCTGACCGTTTACCTTACGGAATTCAGCGGCAGGAATTATCTTGGGCAGTTTATCGGCAAACATACACCGTTCATCGGAAAGAACATATCGCAGATGCTCTCTGAATGTAGAAACAGGACGGGATTTTATTTCTGTCTTTATCTTATTTACCAGTATATCAAGATCCATTACGCTGAGCGCTATCGTATCTTCATTCTTACGAAATTGAGTAATTTTCATTAATTTGATAATAAATTGTTTTGTCAGCGCCTTTGTGATCGTTGAGACTGCTAAATTACTCATATTATTCGGGACCGACAAGAAAAACAAGATTTTAATATAGAAAATTATTGATATATCAAGTGCCTATTTAGCCGAAAGAAACGGGATCGTTATCACTCAATTACGGTTCAAGTTATTTTTCTCTGCTTGAAACTAAAGTTTCAGCTAGGAGAAACTCTAGTTTTATCGGCAAGAAACCAATAGTTTCAAGTAATTGGAACTAGAGTTTCAAGCGTATGAAACTAAAGTTTCAAACCGCAGAACCAACAGTTTCACGCCTTGAAACCGTTAGTTTAAAGGCAGGGCACAACTCATAAGTACGGGGATAATAAATTGAACGACTTATCTTTCTATAGCTGATACTATCAAATTCCAAACAGTATCTTTGATTTTTTCTTTGTTTTTTGGGGTGACAGCATTATTGCTATCACACTGCTGTCACCTTGTGCTGTCACGCTACTAAGTTCTTATACTCTGCAAGTTAGATTATAATCTGTGACAGATGACAGATATATTTTGTTTTTTATTTCATAAGGGGGCTAGTCTTATTTCACAGGGGACAATTATTCCGTCATCGTATCATATTCCACAATCTTCTCCTTACATAGACTTTCAGTAATATCTTTCAGAATATCTACGCATCCGTATTTTGAGATTTGATAACCTTACAAAGGTACGAACGTTGCCATCTCCAAACAACAGAGATACAGAAAAGCTTATAATAAAGTATTTTTAAAACCTCGCCAATACTTCCATCATTGCCGGACGACGTTTATATTTTATCCGGAACTCTGCAACCAACCTTTTCACTGCTGCCTGTCCCCCATTAAGTTTCTTTGCACACAACAACGCTTGTACTATATATTCATAATGAGTCCGTCCCATATTCTGTTCTGCGTAATCATTCAACAAAGAAGTATATATAGCAATCAATTGCTCCGAATGAGTGTCTTTCAGATAATAAGAATACTTCATCAATGCTTCCAGCTGATTATACCTGATTGACGACAACAATTTGAACAAACGCTCATTATCCCTTTCTTTCACATAAATTTCAGCCTCATCATTCGCGCCAAAAGAAAAATATTCATTAAAATGAGTCTCTTCCATCATTGCATCCAGAAAGCTCTTCCATTCTTCTTTCGGAACAAGAGTTTTAAGTTTGCTATAATATTCTAACTTATCTCTGCCTGACACAAACAATAAACGACATGTATCGATGACGTCGGAAGTTTGATGAGTCATCTCATAAATCATCAATTTAGTTTTCAACCATTCATCTATGGTTCCGATATGTTTTTCTTTTTCCGCAATCTCTATTCCCTCATTCAGTAAACGGATAGCTTCATCATACCGGCAACGGGCAATCAATTTATCTACTTCCATTCTTCGAATTTCTGTTAAATAAAGGTATTGACGAATCGTATCAGCCGCTTTTTGCTCTTCATGCAGTTCGGTTAACAGATTGACTTTCCGAAGAACGATTTGATATAAGTCGTAAGCATCTTTTCTTTCTTCCAGGAGTTTGTCAATCAATTCCAATGCTTTTTCTGCCGGTTGAATGGAAAGATTTATTTGCATCAGCAATTCGTCTATATCATAAAGGTCATAATCACGATAAATAGATATTTTAGCAATCTGCCCCAGTTCCTGAAGAATTTCTGTCTTTTGCTTTTGAGTAGTCTTAGGATGCTCGATTACTTTTACCAACAAATCTCCTGCCTGTTCACAATAATCAGAAGGGCAGAGATCATCATTATACAAAAGTTCATCATCATAATTTTCACCGATTGAACGAAGCGTTTGAAGAGCTATAGCGACAGTGCTTTCTATGTTTCCCAATTTCAGAAAGAAATCCGCTTTCTCCAAGAAAATATCCATCTGATTGAAAACAGCTTCCCAATCACACTCAAAATCATCGTAGCGATTGCGATAACGAGACTTTTTACTATAATTGGAACTATCAAACACTTTTTGAATCTCTGCTTTATAATTCTTTTCCCTTGACGTTACAGACAACTCTTTAGCTATAAAACGATTCAAAAGGGCTGTTTTAAACTCTGGATGCATAGAGGCATATTCATATATAAATTGTGAAAGTTCGTGTGGTTTAACGAATGACAATAATTGTTCTATGTCCACATAGGGCTGACAAGCCTTGACCGCTTCTTTCGTCTCCTCTAAAACAACGGCTTCCTCTACCTCTACTTTCATCTTGGAAAAGGCACTGCGACTCACCTTTCCCTCATTATCACGAATTGCCAGTAACGTTGCTACTACATGTTTACAAATCTCCCCATCATAAGGACAATCACAGTACCAAGACTTTATTTCTTTTCCGTCCATAGATATCTCTACGTTATAATTTTCCGTACCCTCTACTGTCGCAGTCCATTCACCGGGCGAATCTTCTTCCAATTCAGAAACAGCCCCTGTTTCATAATACTCTTCTCCGCGCACTAATATTCTATAGGGTACACAGCTCTCAAAATTATCTAATGCAATCATAATGAATATTTTACTCTTTTATATAACCTTCTTGTTCATACCCTCTTCTGTATTTATGAATCATTGCCACCAATGGTCTTAAACGTTCGTCAGAAACCAACATAGCCCTATAACGCAAATACTGATTATCATAAAGCTGCCGGTTTCCGTCCTTGAGGCGTTTCTTCACATCCGCAGGAATGAAAAATTCCGCACGATTGCCCAATTTTACATAGAATTCATTTAAAAAGATAGAAATGCCAGCCAAATCTATGTCTCCGAAATGAATATAGCGATTGGGGATTATCTTTAGCCAGTTACACAAATCCTTCGATTGCGGATAACGGGACACGAAAAGAACTTTCATTCCTTCAAACAAGTACTTTTGGGCACGGATATGCTGGAAATTCTCTCCATTCTCTATACCCACTACTACGACATCTTCAGGAATACGGAAATATTCGTAATCCTGCATGAAAATAGAAGTGCCTTGCAAGGGAGAAAGAACACATGGTTCGCCATGAAAAGTAGCTTCTATAGGCGTATAACAATTGAGGAGAAAACCTTTGAACGTACGGGTATATCTCAGTTTAGAGTCCCCCGCCTTCGCCACTTGCTCCGAACGCGACACTTCATCCGGACAGTTCTTCATCTCAATCCAATCTTCCAGCTCCATGCCGGAAGTATAATTCTGGGAGATGTAGATACGGCATCCTTCCGGGTCAATCATACGAAAACTACGCTTACTCCCTCGGGGAACAATAGTGATGATTCCCTCATCCATTAATCTATTTGCTATCAGTCCATCAAACTTTGTGTAAGGTATGAGCTCGCCGCCCAGCATTTTCAGAACCAGCCTCGCCATCGCCAATGTAAATAAACTGCCACTCATTTTTCTATCTTATTATAGGTTAACAATGGGACAACCTGGGTATTTGACCGCCCGTCTTTACTCAATAAATAGGTATAACGATAATCTTCCACATTGTAAGTAGTGGGAGAACTATTTACCAACAATATATTCCGGCAATTGGCAAAGTCCAAAATACCTTTCACATTGTTGGGGTGTAACTTGCCTATTTCATCCATCATACAATGGATTTTAAAGTCACCAAACTTACGTGACGCCTTTTCTTTGAATACATTAATCAGCATGATATTGACCATTGCTTTTACCAGAATATCTGTACCGTCGGAACCTACATTGGCAATCTTCTCCACCCATCCCGTGTCATTATCATTCTCTTTCACGCGAAACTCCAGTTTGAATGTATCGGCAAGCGCCAACCGTCTGCGTCCCGGCTCGTCAAGCAGGAATTTCATAAACGACAACAAATGCCGGACAGCCATCGCATTGACATCTTCACGGGAATCCTGCGAGAACAAGTCAACCTTTCCCATATTATATTGGTTCTCATCACTAAACCGTTTAATCTCCAGCAATAACTGCATCAGTTTATCGCTGCTCTGAAGCGGGCGAAGAGCTATTTCCTTTATTACTCCGGCAAAATTCCGCTTGACAAAATCGTCGTTGATATCCTTTATTGTTCTGTGTATCTCGCTTTCATTACGGGTCAGTCCTCCCACTTCCTGCGAAATCCGGCGGATTATATCCGTATACCGTTCACTGATATGTTTCTGATAATCGGAAATCTTATCATTATCTACAAACTCGCACAGATTGGAAGCGAAATCATAGTAATCCTGTTCTCCAACCAGTTCCGTACGGAAATGAAACGTGTTTTTTGACGAGAAGTTTCCATTGAACTGCGTCACCGCTTTCTTGAATTCTTCTGTTTTTCTGATGGTGGATACGATGAGAGACTTCAATTCTTCCACTATAACATCGCAACTTTTCCGGGTAGGCTTCTCTCCTATTTCCGTCACAGAAGGCGGACAGAAAGTTTCATCTTTCCGGAACATATCCACTTTTTTCAATCCGTCCTCCAATAAGTGCAATTCTTTGCCAATCCGCTCGAGATGCTCGTCCGCCCCTTTTTTCTGGACCTGCAACTTCTCCTTTTTCAGATCGAAACGTTCGTCCAATGCAACTAGCTTCGCATCCTGTTCTTTCTTCCGGCTTCGCGTAGCAGGTTCTTTATCAAACAGTTCCTCCTTGTCTCTTTCATAAAAAAGAACTTGCGGGCGGGATTTACCTATATAATCTAATTCTTTATTTATTTCGGCAAGCCTGTCATCATACTTGCGGATAGTGACCGTATCAGCACCCTTTCCATTCAATTCATTCTCCTGCACCTGCTTCAATTCCTTTTTCCGCTCCGCAGTTTGCTGTTTCATCCGCTCTATCTCTTGCTGAATGCCGGCAACAAACTCCTCCAGTTCCTTCCGGAGTTCCGTCCTGCTATCATTATACACTTTCCGGCAAGCTTTCAACAGTTTTTCCCGTTCCGCCAAATGCTTCTCCTTCTCGCCTTCCGCCACATAAAGACGATGACCGATATCATTCAGTTGCGCCTGTAATTCTTCGGTACATCCTCTTTTCCATTCCTCCTCTTTCGTCTTCCATGAGGCGTAATCAGCCTGCAAATTCTTCAATTTTGCAGGAATCTGCATTCGCTCAGCTTCCATCAGATGTTGTTCTTCCAAAATACTATGTATTTGCTTCGAATACTTCTTCTCCAAAGAAGAAACAGCTTCCCCCTCTTCTTCCGTCAGTCGGGTGAGACGGTCGGTACAGAGTTGCCGGGCTGCTTGTTGCCTGTCGCGCTCCTGCTTCATTTCCTCGGGAGTGCGGACAGAACGCTCGATTGCTGTCAGATTGAGTGAAACACCGAACAAAGTAGCTTCCTTATTCACTAATTGAGGTTGTAGTTCATTGTTGTACAACACCAGTTCCTCATCCGCCACCTTGCCTATCGTCTCCTGCCAATCCGGTTTGTTCTTCTCCAGCCATTCACACAAAGAACCTTTTCGTTTCTCAATCAAGGCATCCAATGTTTGCAACTGTTCTTCAATCGCGCTCCGTTCTTTACGAACGGTCTCCATCTTTGCCTGAAATTCCCATTTCAATTTTTCCACTTTCCATTCACACTCCTGCCTCAACTGCTTTATTTCTCCTTGTTGCTGACGGATGCTATGTTCCAGTTCCTTGTCCTTTTTGCGCAGTTCGTTGATGCCGTCTTCACAATCGGACATTTCCTTTTGATGGGGATGTTCGTATTTCACCTTTTGAAGTTTCAGGTTACACTGTGCCTGTTCATCGCGCAACTGCCGGATACGATTATCCACAGTCTGCACTTTCTCTTCTTGCGTTGCCCTTACTTTCTCTTCTTCCACACGAAGTTGTTGCATCAATTCCTCCTGCTTGCCGGCAATCTCCGCATTCCGAGCATTTATCCGTGCTTGCTGGCTATTCTCAAAAGTACGGAAATCAGCTTCCAGTTTCTCAAACAACAATCGGTACTTACTCAATACATCCTCATAAGCTCTTGTCAGTTCCGATTTCATATTCCGGACTTGCTCCAGTTCCTGAATCAGTAATTCTTCGCAAGATACCCGTTTGATGATTTCTTCAATCTGCATCTGCTCGTAATGCAGACGTTTCTCACGTATCTTTTTGAGCAAATCGTTTATTATACCTATATCCCTAATCAAACCATCACGCTCATTGGTGTACTTTTGTTGCAGTTCACCCATAAGCCGCAGCAACCGTTCACGTTCCGTCTCCGCTTTAGCCTGTTCTTCCTTCACTAACGGAATCTCATGCAAAGCCTGTTTCTCCGCAAAGTTAAGCTCCGCACGCCCTTCACCAATCTGCTTT
Organism: Bacteroides finegoldii DSM 17565; assembly: GCF_000156195.1. Taxonomy (GTDB): domain Bacteria; phylum Bacteroidota; class Bacteroidia; order Bacteroidales; family Bacteroidaceae; genus Bacteroides; species Bacteroides finegoldii. Next base: position 266,734 of record NZ_GG688319.1, read on the forward strand.
TGAGTATAAATCAAGTCACGATAGGCGTTCATTACTTTCTCCGCCATCTTCCGGACAGGCACTTCTCCATTCTTGTTCTTTGTAAACCAAAGCATCACGTCCCTGTATTCCTGCTCGAATTCCTTTATCTGGCTACGATAGAAGTCCAAATCGACAGAGATATCCTCATCACTCATCGAACGGATAATGGTATCTTTTATAAAATCAGCATCCAGTTTGGAATTTAAAAAGACGTTCTGTATCGTACGGGGAATATTCTGATATTTTGCACTTTCCACAATGGCAAACTTGCGGTAGGGTATCATTTCATGCTTGCGGTTATTACCGAAAATAATGTCCCGATACATTTCATAGCTAGTCACTTGTGCAGTAATCTGAATCTTCGAACCGATATGTTCGCGGATGCGTCCCCACTCGGAATGTACCACATTGTGTTCGTCAATGAACCAGTCCTGTTGGAATGGCGCATCAATAAAACGGAAAAACACCCGTCCCTGGGATTTGGCAGCTACCACACAATACGCCCCATTCTCCCGCATCACCTCATAGATAATGTAAGAATTGGCGTATGGAAAGTAAAAAGCATCGAAGCTTTTCTTCTCCTTCGGAATACCCAGTCTTAGTTTGTCAGCATTATAAAAGAATAGGATGGCACGGAGCAGCGTACTCTTACCGACACCTTGCGTACCTATAAAATGTACATTCCCATCCAACTTCACTTCCGCATACGGAATATGGGCACTGTTCAGAAAAATAATCTTATTCAGGTATCTCATCTTGCACCTCCTCTGAAATTGTGATACAATCAACCAAGTCCTCCATATAATGGAAAGCCGACAATACTTTATACGTCCCGTCAAGTTCGTTTTCTTTCTCTATCAGTCCTATACTCTCCAGTTCTTTCAGCAGTTTGCCGACTACTTCATCATATTTCTTCTTATCCGAAAACAGTTTGGTTGCCTTTTCTTTCAGTTCGATATCGCATCCTATCTGAATCTCAATATCAGCAGCACGAAACAGAAAGCCCGGGCCGAATGCCGAATGATAGGTTTTCAGGAAACTCAGGTAATCAATCCACTTCTGAATTGCTTCCAGTTTACGTTCTAAGTCGACTTTCGATTCCTTGCGAGTAAAGTAGTAATAACCGTCACCACCTTCCAGATAAAAACCGATGCCTTTGTAGTAATCATAATAATCGGGCAAATCTTCCTCAATGGCATCATACAAGCGTTTCACTTGGGTAGAGACACTATTGGAAGAAATGAATCCCCCTTTGCTAAGTATATTAAATATCTCTTCAGTATATTTCATGGTCATCTGTTTTTAGTATTCAGCATATATTATTTGGCATATATTAAAGGGTATTCCACTTCGTCGGAAATTTCATAAGTATCCGTAAAGCGAAGTTCGTCGGCATACTGTGACGCCAGTTGGCAGAAAAAGATTAATTTCTCTCCACGTGTCACCTCTTTCCGGTAGCGATAGTTCATCACAAAAGAGAACAGATGGGTGCTGGACGCCATAAATGAATTATGCACTTCCTGCAAGTTTACGGTATCTATCATTTGCGACTGCCCATCCAGATATCCTTCCGGAATGGCATCTGCCAGTTGTTTCATTCCTTTCGGAGAATTTTTCTGCCGCGCGACAAGTTTCTTCAAAATCTGAAAAGCCTCATCGGAAGTCCGTAGATTATCAATGGAAAGCTTGATGCGATAACCGACCTGCGGCTCCATCCAGACAGGATTTTTTTGTGCGACAACAGAACGGATACTTGTATGTTCTTCCAACAAGAACTGGTCTTTCAAGTACTTCAACTTCTTTACTTTCTCAAAGATACGGTTCTGATAGTCAATGAGATTCAGGTAATGGATGATTTGTTTCTGGATTTCAATCAGGTTATGGTACGAGTCATTTAGCTGAAGTTTCACATCACTAACTACATTCCGCATTTGTACGTCCATCGCCACCCGGAAGAAAACAGGCTGTCCGTAGTCTATCAATTCCTCACTTTTACGGATCAGCAGAGCAATATTATTCCGTTTCTCATCAAGCCGGACGAGTTTGGTTTTCTTTATCTTATAATTCGGTTCGTTCTTATAAGTATTATCCATGTTCCTTTTCAAGTCCATCACATTGCGGACTGTAGTCAGAGCAATGTTTTTCAGGCAGCGTTTCACTTCACGCTGGTAGTTGTATTTACGTTGCTCGTTATTCTCTTTCAAGTAATAGTCAATGTTTTCATTCAGTCGCATCAGGTAATCCTGCACGAAAGATACATTGATTTCTTCATTTACTTCGAGCACATCTTCAAAGAATTTCAGATAGATATCTTCCATTTCCAGAAAGTCACCAGTATCCCGGATAACCCCATAGTCAATCAGATAGCGGATACGCTCTTCTTTGTACTCCGTCATTTCAAGCGCATAATCGTAACGGAACGAAAGAGATTTCCGTTTAGCAAACATTTCTTTCAAGAGTTCTTTCTCCCGGTCCAGACTTTTGACAAGTTCTTCTATAGAACGAAAAGTGCTCATATTAGTTTTGTCTTTTAATAATGTTTACTGCTTCAATAGACTACCTCAACCTATTCACTTACAAAAGTAAAAAAATCTATCGTGTCATTACTATTATTGAATAAGAATTTGTCTCTAAGTTTAGTATTCATATCTTTGTGCTTTCAACAAGAAACCTGTTTAACCTAAAATCCGCAAGCAATCTCAATGGCAATCTCAATTGCAGTAAAGAGCTTGAACACTATGCATCATGATAGTATGAGCGTGAATTTTGTCCGATTTGTGCATACCTTCCCCTTACCCCACAATGCGACTTGAGGCAATACGCAGATTAAAACCATAAGGAACGGACTTTATCCGAATCCAGTTTTGAAAGGTCTTGCATAAGCCCGGTTTTCAGTATAGATATTCAGCACGTATTGCCTTGCTGTCATGATCCACTTGGCAGGTACGGAGATGAAGCTGAAGACAAAAGCCTTTATGCGACTCGTTTCCTTGAGCCCGAAAGCCTTGGTGTCAAGCTTGCTAATGATGGTCTTATAGAAATTGTGTATCAATGCCGTAAGCAGAAGGAATACAGTGTTCTCTGACATGAACGACTTGGGGAGCCTGTTCCAGCCGAATCCGTTGTTCATATCATCGAATATACGCTCTTTGCCCCCACGCTTGTTGTAAAATTCGACGATGTCTCTTGTTGATGAGTCATAATCGTTGGTAAGAATGGATCTGTAGGTGTATTCACCTTCCCACAAGTCAAGCTCTCCATCCATGCGCTTTTGTCTCTGAATGACAAGACGATAGCACTTGCCTTCCCATTTCTCAACAAGAATGGAATTGAGTTCAAACTGGATGCCGTTGATTTCCTCCGTCTTCCATCCCCTCAGTGAAAACAAGTCATCGTAGAGCGAACTGCATCTGTTGGCGCGGATGTAGAAGTGCGTGCAATGCTTCTCTATCTCACTGACAATTTCCTTCGAGCACGAACCACAGTCGGCTCTGAAGCGATTCACACGGATGCTGTTGGCTTCCAGTAGGGCAAAGAATCTCTTGTGGGTCTCAGCCTGATAAAAGCGCACATTTGTGTTGCCATCGCTGTTCTCGACATAGACAATCATGTCACCGATGACATATACGCCAGGTCTGTAGCCGAGGAACTTCTTGTATGTCGGTTTTGCATCATACTTCTCTGTTTCAAGGAACTGATGGTCGAAATCAACATCGTAGGTTTCCACCTCATTCAGTTCACCAGTGGAAACCAAGGCTTTTATAAGCAAGGCGTTGAGCTTGTCTGCCGTATTGAAATCATAGGTCTTGCCCTTATCGGAAGTATATGAGATGTTTTCCTGTGTCAGTTCCTTGATGGCTCTGAGGATGGTATCAGAGCTGCATGTGCGCAAGGTCGGATGATACGAGAGATGACGCATCAGATGCGATGTTACATCCTCCACGCATGAACCGCCACAGAAGTATACGCTCATCAGAGAACGAATAATTTCGCTGTACTGGTATCCGATGATACTGCGGCATCTCTGACCAAGTGTCTGGTCGATAATAGGTGAAAGCATGGAGTCAAATTGCTCCATGATTGAAAAAATTCCTCCAAAAGGTGTGAGTTTTTCAGATTTTATTTGTACCTTTGCCATGTCTTGTTACGATTTACTGTAATATGTAACTTTGCAGCGCCAAAAAATGGTAAAGTTGATGCGCCAGTACAAAAAATGTACTTTCATCACCTTTGAAAAATAAAAAAACATAAAAATTGGAGGTATTTTAAAAAAGCGTTCATATCTTTGTAGATGCTAAAAAAACATTGATATGAACGCTATAAAAAAAGAACCTCTCATAAATGAGAAACTCATAATGTGGTACATCAAAGTGTTGCGGAATTAAGGGAGATAATATAAATGGAAAAATACAACAATTGGAAACTTAAGTTTTATACAATATGGGCAGGGCAGGCAGTATCATTAATCACTAGTGCCATCCTGCAAATGGCGATTATTTTTTACCTTACAGAAAAAACAGGATCTGCGATGGTCTTGTCTATGGCTTCACTTGTAGGTTTTTTACCCTATGCGGTCTTTGGACCAGCCATTGGTGTATTAGTGGATCGTCATGATAGGAAGAAGATAATGATTGGTGCTGATTTAATTATCGCAGCAGCTGGGGCCGTGCTAGCTATTGTTGCATTGTATATGGAGTTACCTATCTGGATGGTTATGGTAGTATTGTTCATCCGTAGCATTGGAACAGCTTTTCATACCCCGGCTCTCAATGCGGTTACTCCACTTTTAGTACCAGAAAACAGCTTACGAAATGTGCAGGCTATAGTCAGTCTTTGCAGTCTATAAGCTATATTGTTAGTCCGGCGGTTGCAGCACTCTTATACTCCGTTTGGGGACTAAATGCTATTATTGCCATCGATGTATTGGGTGCTGTGATTGCATCTATTACGGTAGCAATTGTACGTATTCCTAAGCTGGGTGATCAAGTGCAAAGTTTGAAACCAAATTTCATACGAGAAATGAAAGAAGGAATGGCTGTACTACGGCAAAATAAAGGATTATTTGCTTTATTACTCGTTGGAACATTATATATGTTTGTTTATATGCCCATAAATGCTTTATATCCTTTAATCACTATGGAATATTTTAATGGTACACCGATGCATATTTCTATTACGGAGATTGCTTATGCCTCTGGTATGTTGATAGGGGGTCTATTATTAGGGTTATTTGGGAATTACCAAAAGCGAATCTTATTAATAACGGCATCCATTTTTATGATGGGGATAAGCTTAACCATTTCAGGATTACTTCCCCAAAGTGGATTTTTCATATTTGTAGTCTGCTGTGCAATAATGGGGCTTTCGGTTCCGTTTTACAGCGGTGTGCAAACAGCTCTTTTTCAGGAGAAAATTAAGCCTGAATATTTAGGACGTGTATTTTCTTTAACTGGAAGTATCATGTCTCTTGCTATGCCAATTGGGTTAATTCTTTCTGGATTCTTTGCTGATAGAATCGGTGTAAATCATTGGTTTTTACTATCAGGTATTTTAATTATTTGCATTGCTATCGTTTGCCCAATGATAACTGAGATTAGAAAATTAGATTTAAAACAAAATTCATAGGAGGGCCATTTTTATGTATTTAATTTTCATGTAATTTTTCCTGCTAAAATCGTAGGGTTTTCCCTGCGTACAAGCAAATGAAAACATGCGATTATAGACAGGAGGAAAATGTTATGGAATTGATATTAAAAGCAAAAGACATTCGTGTGGAATTTAAAGGACGCACTTGTTTAGATATAGATGAATTAGAAGTGTATGATTATGACCGTATTGGTTTAGTAGGAGCAAATGGTGCAGGAAAAAGCACTTTATTTAAGGTGATTTTAGGAGAATTAACTCCTCCAGGATGTAAAATGAATCGTCTAGGTGAACTTGCCTATATCCCTCAGTTGGACAAGGTAACCTTGCAAGAGGAAAAAGATTTTGGACTTGTAGGCAAGCTTGGTGTTAATCAATTAGATATTCAGACCATGAGCGGCGGTGAAGAAACAAGGCTTAAAATAGCACAAGCTTTATCGGCACAGGTTCATGGTATTTTAGCGGATGAACCTACCAGTCATTTAGACCGTGAAGGAATTGATTTTCTAATCGGACAGCTAAAATATTTTATAGGTGCACTGTTAGTTATTAGCCATGACCGCTATTTTCTTGATGAGGTAGTAGATAAAATATGGGAACTGAAAGATGGCAAAATCACTGAGTATTGGGGAAACTATTCTGATTATCTTCGCCAAAAAGAGGAAGAACGCAAGAGCCAGTCTGCAGAATACGAACAATTTATTGCGGAACGTGCCCGATTGGAAAGGGCTGCGGAGGAAAAGCGAAAGCAGGCCCGTAAAATAGAAAAAAAGGCAAAAGGTGCTTCAAAGAAAAAAAGTACTGAAGGCGGAGGGCGTTTAGCTCATCAAAAATCAATGGGAAGTAAGGCAAAAAAGATGCATAATGCCGCTAAGTCCCTAGAACATAGGATTGCGGCCTTAGGAAAAGTAGAAGCCCCAGAAGACATTCGTAGGATTCGTTTCAGGCAAAGTAAAGCATTGGAGCTCCACAATCCATATCCTATTGCTGGTACGGAAATTAATAAAATATTTGGAGATAAGGTATTGTTTGAAAATGTATCTTTTCAAATTCCGCTTGGAGCAAAAGTGGCATTAACTGGTAGTAATGGAACCGGAAAAACAACTTTAATCCAAATGATCTTAAACCATGAAGATGGAATTTCTATTTCACCTAAGGCAAAAATAGGTTACTTTGCACAAAATGGTTACAAGTACAACAGTAATCAGAATGTCCTAGAGTTTATGCAGGAGGATTGTGATTACAATGTATCGGAAATTCGTTCAGTGCTAGCATCCATGGGGGTGAAACAGAATGATATTGGAAAAAGCTTATCTGTTTTAAGCGGCGGAGAAATTATTAAATTATTGCTAGCTAAAATGCTTATGGGTAGATATAACATCTTACTAATGGATGAACCGAGCAACTTCCTTGACATACCAAGCTTAGAGGCTTTGGAAATACTAATGAAGGAGTATGCCGGAACTATAGTATTTATCACCCATGACAAACGGCTGCTTGATAATGTGGCTGATGTGATTTATGAAATCAAAGATAAGAAATTAAACTTAGTCCGATAATTAATTTACTTTTCGTATTTGACAGATCGTAAGTAGGCCAGTGAAAGAGGTTATTGATTTTATCTAAACGTTAAGTAGGTTAGACCTCTAATCAGGGAAAATAAGGCCTTCAAGATGAATTTTGAAGGCCCCCTTTCCATAGAAATATACGTAAAGCATAAGGAACACATGGCAAAAAAGGTGTTTCTCAACATGGGATATAGCTTTTGATATTGAAAGGAGTGATTCAGTATGATAGATAATATTATTCAATCAGTGACAGAAAAATTATCCTCTTTGCCTTATATAGAAGGCATCGTATTAGGGGGTTCTCGTGCAAGAGGCACCCATACAGAGGATTCTGATATAGATTTCGGAATCTATTACAATTCAGAGTTATTTGACATTACAGTAATTAATCAACTTGCTACAGAGTTGGATGATGAGAATAGAAGCAACCTTATTGTACCTCCCGGAGCATGGGGTGATTGGATTAATGGCGGCGGATGGTTAGTCATAAACGGGTATCATGTTGACTTAATTTTACGTGATATTAAACGGGTGGTACAAATAATCAAAGATACGGAGCAAGGAATTGCTACTGCTAATTATCAGACGGGGCATCCCCATGGATATATAAGTGCTATGTATCGAGGAGAATTAGCGATTAGCAAAATACTATATGCTAATGATGAAAACTTTTATGAGTTTAAAAAGCAAGCAGAACGTTATCCAACCGCTTTGCAGAAAGGATTAACTGAATTTTTTATGTTTGAGGCAGGTTTCTCTTTAATGTTTGCTGAGAACAATATAGATAAAGACGATGTATCCTATGTTTGCGGGCATTGCTTTCGAAGCATATCTTCCCTTAATCAAGTCTTATTTGCAGTAAATAAAGAATACTGTATAAATGAAAAAAAGGCTGTTAAGATGATCGAGGATTTTAAGATCAAGCCAAGCGATTACAAGGAAAGGGTCGATAAGGTTATTTCCTTAATATCAACTAATGTAGATTGTACAAGAAAAGGAATAGAGATTCTTCAAAGACTAGTAAATGAGGTTGAATACCTGAAAGGAGCCCATATTCAATGACGGGGCCAGATAAGAAAAAGCTTTATCCGAATGAAAATATAAAGACGGTTTGCTATATAAGTAATCTACCTAAAAGACCAAATGTTGAGATTGGTGAATACACTTATTACAGCGACAATAATAAATCTCCTGAGAAATTTTATGATAATATAGAGCACCACTACGAATTTCTTGGAGATAAACTCATTATAGGCAAGTTCTGTGCAATTGCAGCGGGTGTTAAGTTTATCATGAATGGTGCAAATCATAGAATGGATGGAATTACAACCTATCCCTTTAATATCTTTGGCTGTGGATGGGAAAAAGTGACTCCTACAATAGAACAACTTCCTTTTAAGGGTGACACAGTGATTGGCAATGATGTGTGGATATGTCAAAATGTAACCATAATGCCAGGTGTTAAAATTGGAGATGGTGCGATTATTGCTGCTAACTCAACAGTAGTAAAAAGTGTTGAACCCTATTCAATATATGGTGGGAATCCAGCTAAGTTTATCAAAAAACGCTTTAGTGACGAAAAGATTGAATTCTTGCTAAAGCTAGAGTGGTGGAACTGGAGCGAAGAGGAAATATTTGATAATCTTGAAATTCTAACATCCGAAGCAGGGTTAGAGGAATTAATGAATAAATATTCGAAAAGAGATGAAATAAATTAAGGAGGGGTTATAATGAACAAAGTAAATATAAAAGATAGTCAAAATTTTATTACTTCAAAATATCACATAGAAAAAATAATGAATTGCATAAGTTTAGATGAAAAAGATAACATCTTTGAAATAGGTGCAGGGAAAGGTCATTTTACTGCTGAATTGGTAAAGAGATGTAATTTTGTTACGGCGATAGAAATTGATTCTAAATTATGTGAGGTAACTCGTAATAAGCTCTTAAATTATCCTAACTATCAAATAGTAAATGATGATATACTAAAATTTACATTTCCTAGCCACAATCCATATAAAATATTTGGCAACATACCTTACAACATAAGCACAAATATAATTCGAAAAATTGTTTTTGAAAGTTCAGCCACAATAAGTTATTTAATAGTGGAATATGGTTTTGCTAAAAGTTTATTAGATACAAACAGATCACTAGCATTGCTGTTAATGGCAGAGGTAGATATTTCTATATTAGCAAAAATTCCCAGGTATTATTTCCATCCAAAACCTAAAGTGGATAGCGCATTAATTGTATTAAAAAGAAAGCCAGCAAAAATGGCATTTAAAGAGAGAAAAAAATATGAAACTTTTGTAATGAAATGGGTTAACAAAGAGTATGAAAAACTGTTTACAAAAAATCAATTTAATAAAGCTTTAAAATATGCGAGAATATATGATATAAACAATATTAGTTTCGAACAATTTGTATCGCTATTTAATAGTTATAAAATATTTAACGGCTAAAAACAATAGGCCACATGCAACTGTAAATGTTTAGTTATAGGTAGGGTAGCATAAGTTAAAATGCTATTCTGCCTTTTAAAAGTATGGTATACATTCCAGAGAGAGATTGGATATGTTCCCGCCTACCGATAGTGCCAAAAACGTAGTGGATATGTTTCCGAGAACGGATACGCTCAAATGACATTCATTCTGTCCTCTCGAGCCATGTTGAGAGCGTGGTTCTGTTGACTAAAGTACATAATTGATAGTGTGAAAATGCTTGAAATATAAGGCTTATCCGAGGATTTGGACGTAAATCCAGGTCCTCGGATTTTCCGCGTTTTAGAGGCTGCAAAGAGATGAATTTTTATAGTTGGATAGACAGAAGTGTTGATTTGGGGTTGGATAGACAAAAATATTGACATAAGACCATTGCCATAACCTAAGAGAAGAAGAACGGAGAGAAATAACTTTTTAAACGAGGGGGAATTCAGATGAAAGAAAACAAATATGATGATAATATATTTTTTCAAAAATACAGTCAAATGAGTCGCTCACAGCAGGGACTAGCCGGTGCAGGAGAATGGGAAACATTGAGAAAGCTGCTGCCGGATTTTAAAGATAAGCGTGTGCTTGATTTAGGATGCGGCTATGGATGGCACTGTATTTATGCGATGGAACACGGAGCGTCTTCTGTTGTAGGTGTTGATATTTCTCATAAAATGCTCGAGGTAGCCAAAGAAAAAACACATTTTCCACAGGTTGAATATAAATGCTGTGCTATAGAAGATGTGGAATTCCCAGAGGAGAGTTTTGATGTAATATTAAGTTCACTTGCGTTTCACTATGTAGCAGATTATGAGATTTTAGTAAAAAAGATATATAGAATACTGAAGTCTGGTGGTAATCTAGTTTTTACGGTTGAACATCCTGTTTTTACTGCCTATGGAACACAAGACTGGCATTATAACGAAAAAGGAGAAATACTGCATTTTCCGGTGGATAATTATTATTATGAGGGCAAACGGACAGCTGTGTTTTTGGGAGAAAAGGTTACAAAATATCATAGAACACTGACCACATATCTAAATACACTGCTTTCAAATGGTTTTATAATAAATCATATTGTGGAGCCGCAGCCGCCGGAAAACATGATGGATATTCCGGGGATGCAGGATGAAATGCGCCGTCCCATGATGCTGATTGTATCGGCGAACAAAAAAGTGTATAGATAGAACTAAAACACCTATAAGATATAAATGGAGGTAATTTATGTTTAAAGAAAAAATTATTATAGAGATGAAAGAAGTATTCAAAGAAATTCCTTTTGGCATAGAGCATACTTTCAAAGTTTTGAAAAATGCAGAAGATATAATGAAAGGAGAAAATATCGGAGAGGAAGAAAAAGAATTCATCAGTATTATTGCTATACTACATGATATTGGTGCGGTTGAAGCACAAAAAAAATACGGTTCTATTGATGGTGTCTATCAAGAAAAGGAAGGACCAGAAGTAGCGAAAGAAATATTAAAAAAGGTAGGCTATAACAAAAATATTGATAGAATATGCTTTATAATAGGCAACCATCATACTCCATCTAAAATTGATGGACTTGATTTTCAAATACAATGGGAAGCTGATTTGCTTGAAAATTTAACGGTTATGGATAAAGAAAAAGAACAGGAAAAGATAAAAAAGTGTATAGATGAAAACTTTAAAACAAACACAGGAAAAAGGATAGCTTATAATCGCTTTATTTTAGATTAGTAGTAGATTATTACAGTTATGTATTTTACTCAAGTTTCGGATTTAGGTTTTATGCAGTCTGAGCGATCAGTTGCATGGCCTTGAACCTGCGGTTATCCCGTATAATTTGCTCCATCAATTCGTTCTCGTCAATGGTAAAAATCTCAGCCACGATTGCTATTACATCAATAATGATTGACCAGATCTTTTCCACGACGGTGAGCTCGTGTACGCCTTCATATATATCGGCGAACAATCCTCCAATGGTCTCTTCACCATGCTCTTCAGGCGCTCAAGCTTGGATACGAAATACTCTTCCTTGCGTTTTTCGGTCTGGCAGTCTCTGTCACGCTTGCGGTTGTAGCGCCTCTCGCGCTGCCGGGCCGTAAGACCTTGTTCCTTGCCATCGACCTTCCCTCTCTCGCCGTGAATCGAGAAGTCCACGACAAATTGAGAGCGGCTGTCGCTCCAGCACAGGGCCAGCAGCTTGTAGCCGAGAATGCACCGCTGAAACACGTGCGAGAATATCTTGCCAATACACTCCATCCTCAATCCGGTCTTCGGCAGGTCGGAATCATCCACAATAAGCACTGCCGGAAGATGGCTCTTTTGATAGTCTTTCCTTATGGTCACGGCCTTGATGAGATGACAGGCGATGTGCCAGATGATGTTGCTAGTCTATATTGTCCTTGGCCATAAACGAATAGAGTAGGTCCTTCTTACCCCCGAACAGTTTCGAGATTGACGATCCGGCATAATGAGAAAAACCCGGGACGGCCATAAACGGCAGAATCAATATGATCTGGAAAAGTTGAAGGTTGGTAAGCTGACAGTTCTCACGTTTTTTCCCTCCGAGATCTTTGTCTGAAATCCTCATCCCCTCAAGGAGGGTCATAAACTTGGAAAATGCGGGATTGATTCGTTTTCCCGTGAAAAAGTTGCGGATCTCCGATGGAATTTTTGTAATTTTGCTCATGGCTTTGAGTGATTGTAATTAGTTGTTTGGGCACCTCTAAATTACTAAATTTCCGTGACATACGGAAATCCTCAAAGCCTTTTTTATGCCCAAATCTATCCTCTCAACCTAAATCCGAAACTTGAGTAAATTATAATTATGAGATGCTACGTGCTTTTGTTCAATATACCCTAAACGTCGATTTAAATGCGCCTGTGATAAAGGATTTAGTTGAAAAGTATAAGGATATAGAACAATTTAATAGGAGCATAACAGATAAATACGTTGCAATATGTAAACGCTTTTAATATTTGAATTTAGCCGTTTATGTAGAATGAAGGTGTGCAAACAAACAGACCCTGAAAAGGGTCTCACCCCCGTTAACCGCAATGTCAAAGACTTGCGGATGGCCAGATGACTCCTATACATCCGACCCCAACGGGGTCGAACCATATAATCTGTAGAAAGGTTCGACCTCCGTTGGGGTCGTGGATTGGGAAGGCACTTCGACCCGCACATTGTATCATGTGCGGTTACTTGAAGTTCGACTCCCGTTGGGGTCGATGGCTCGTCGTTATTCTGAATCTTAGCAAATCCTCTCTTTTTTAATGAACTGTGTGCTTGATCACTGAAAATAATCCTTATTTTTGCCACGAGAGTTTTACGAAAGATAAATAGATAAAGTATTGGAAAAGAAACATAACTGTCAGCAGTGCCCACTGAGGCGGCGATACGACCGTTCACCCAAGTCATTGTTGGGTCGTTTTTGGCGATGGCACATCAATTTCTGTCCGGGATGGAAAGCCTATTTCCTGTCGCTGAGCGAAGAGGAACGGCATGTATTGAGAAAGCAATACGCTTTTCATAAGCCTCAAATCCGCAACTAAGTCCTTCATCGTCCTATTTACGTGTACACGTTCTCTCATTACTGAATTATTAGATAAATTGAGGCTGAAATACCCACTTCTGCCTACAATACCCCCTTACCCCACAATGCGACTTGAGACAATACGCAGTATCATACCCATAAGTTGTAGTCGTCATCCAAAATCAGTCTGGAATACATCTGCGTAAGCATTATTACAGGTATAGATATTCAGCACATACCACCTTGATGTTCTGATCCATTTGGCTGGTACAGAGACAAATCTGAAGACAAACGCTTTTATGCGACTTGTTTTATTGGGTCCGAACCTCTTTACGTCAAGTCTTTGGATAATGACCTTGTAGAAGTTACGGATAAGTGCTGTAAGAAGAAGGAACACTGTGTTCTCTGCCATGAAGGATTTGGGCAATCTGGACCATCCGAAACCATTGTTCATGTCATCGAAGATGCGCTCCTTTCCTCCGCGGAGGTTATAGAACTCGACAATCTCTCTTACGGAAGGCTCGTAGTCGTTGGTCAGGATGCAGCGGTATGTGTATTCTCCTTCCCAGAGGTCAAGCTCACCGTCCATCCGTTTCCGCCTTTGAATCACAAGCCGGTATGTCTTGCCTTTCCACTTCTCTACAAGAATGGAATTCAGCTCAAACTCAATGCCGTTGATTTCTCCCCTCTTCCAGCCTCTGAGAGCGAAGAGGTCATTGTAGAGCGAACTACAGCGGTTGGCACGGATATAGAAGGTCTTGCAGTGGGTGGCAACCTCTTCCACGATCTCTTCAGAGCACGAGCCGCAATCAGCTCTGAAACGATTGATAACAAGATTGTTCTGTTCAAACCTTTCGAAGAATCTCTTCAGCGTGTCCTTCTGATGGAAACGGACGTTTGTGTTGCCGTCGCTGTTCTCAATGCCGACAATCAAATCTCCAATAACCGCCACACCTGGTCGATAACCAAGGAACTTCTTGTATGTATGCTTTGCATCATATTTCTCTGTTTCTATGAACTGGTGGTCGAAATCAACATCATACATCTCACCCTCTTTCAGCTGACCAGCTGCACACATACAATTGAGCAGTAAGGTATTGAGGGTGTCAGCCGTATTGAAATCGTAGTTCTTACCCGTATCTGACGTGTATGAAATGTTCTCCTGCGTCAGTTCCTTTATCGCTCTGAGGATAGTGTCAGAGCTGCAGGTACGAAGTGTCGGATGAAGCGAGAGATGGGGCATCAAATGAGTTGTGACATCCTCAATACATGAGCCGCCACAGAAGTAGATGCTCATGAGAGAACGGATGATTTCGCTGTATTGATAACCATACAGCCTGCATCTTAGACCGAGGGTTGTGTCAATTACATATGACAATGTGGAGTCAAATTGCTCCATCATTGCAAATATTCCTCCAAAAGGAGTGAGTTTCTCAGATTTTATTGCTTTCTTTGCCATGTCTGTCGGGTTTGATACATATTTTGATTTGCAACACTAAGATAGGTGAAAAATCTGACATGACAAAATCCTGAGCAACTTTTTGTTGCTCAGGTACTTAAAAAGTTATATTTATAATAGTGTTGCGGAATTAAGGTTTAACAAAAAAATAGATTATGCGCTCATTCATTATTCTTCTCTGTCTGATACCGACTCTCCTTTTTGCCCGACAGAGCCAGCTCAAGACACTGTTAGAACAAGCTATTAAAGGGAAAAAGGCGGAAATAGGGATTGCCGTTATTATCGATGGAAAGATACAGTCACTGTGAATAACGACATCCAATATCCGCTGATGAGTGTTTTCAAGTTCCATCAGGCAGTGGCTTTGGCCGATTATATGGATAAAAAGAGATTGCCGCTAGGGACTCTGTTGTCAATTAAGAAATCAGATTTAAAACCAAATACATACAGTCCGTTGCGAGATCAGTTTCCACAGGGAGGATTCGAAATGAGTATCGCTGATTTATTGAAATACACCCTGCAACAGAGCGACAATAATGCTTGTGATATTCTTTTCAATTATCAAGGCGGGCCGGATTCTGTCAACCGGTATATACAATCACTGGGGATTCGTGATTGCGAGATCACTCATACAGAGAACGATATGCACGAAGACTTAGACCTCTGCTATAGCAACTGGAGCACACCGCTGGCTGCTGCCAAATTACTGGAAATATTCCGCCGCAAAACATTGTTCGATGAAGCCTACAAAAACTTCATCTATCAGACAATGGTAGAATGCCAGACCGGGCAGGACCGTCTGGTTGCCCCGTTACTGGGCAAAGGGGTAACCGTAGGACATAAAACAGGAACGGGAGATTTCAATGCGAAAGGACAGCAGATAGGCTGCAATGACATTGGCTTCGTTCTCCTACCCAACGGACACGCATACAGTATAGCCGTTTTCGTGAAAGACTCTGCGGAAAGCAGTCTGAAAAACAGTAAGATTATCGCTGATATTTCCCGCATTGTCTATAAATATGTAATCCGGACAACAAAGTAATACAACAACGATAACAATAAAGATAAAGACAAAAATTAAAATCAGCATGAAACTACATCATATCGCTATCTGGACTTTTCGTCTGGAAGAATTAAAAGATTTCTATGTCCGCTTTCTAGGTGGAACGAGTAATGAAAAATACATCAATCCGAAGAAAGGATTCGAGTCCTATTTCATCTCTTTCGGAGAAGGCCCTTCTCTGGAATTGATGAGCCGGACAGACGTACAAAATACTCCGATAGAAGAGAACCGTCTTGGGCTGACGCATCTTGCCTTCACCTTCCCCAGCCGAGAAGAAGTGCTTCGCTTCACGGAACAAATGCGCTCCGAGGGATACATCATAGCAGGCGAGCCACGTACTTCGGGAGATGGTTATTTCGAAAGTGTAGTTCTTGATCCTGACGGTAACCGGATAGAATGCGTATGCCCCCCGCAGGCAGACGAACCACAGGATGATTGTTCGTTTGAAACGGAACGCTTACTCATCCGGCCTTTTCGGGAAAATGATGCAGAAACATTCTTCGCTTGTTGCCAGAATCCGAATCTGGGCAATAATGCCGGATGGGCTCCCCATAAATCGATAAAAGAATCGCGCGAAATCCTCCAGAACGTGTTTATCGGTCAGGAGGATATCTGGGCTATAACACTGAAAGACACACGACAGCTCATCGGCTCCATCGGCATCGTCCCCGACCCGAAGCGGGAGAACCCGCAAGTACGTATGCTGGGATACTGGCTCGACGAGCCTCACTGGGGAAAAGGATATATGACGGAAGCGGTACAAGCTGTGCTTAATTATGGTTTCAACGAACTTCAGCTCAGCCTTATCACCGCCAACTGTTATCCGCACAACAAGCGGTCTCAGCAAGTATTGGAACGTAACGGCTTTATCTGTGAAGGTATACTGCATCAGGCGGAACTTACCTACAACGGAAATATATACGATCACCTGTGCTATTATCTGCCTAATATATGCCGACCTGTTCCGGAAGACTACGACGAGATTCTGCAAGTATGGGAAGATTCCGTACGCCATACGCATCACTTCCTCACGGAAGAGCATATCCAATTCTACAAACCATTGGTACGCAACCACTACTTATCGGCTGTAGAACTGTATATCATCCGCAATACCAATGGAAAGATTGTCGCCTTTATGGGACTGAGCGACGAACTCATCGAAATGCTGTTCGTAAGCCCCGGCGAACAGGGAAAAGGATATGGCAGACGATTGCTGGAATACGCCACCCGGAGAAAACAGATAAATAAAGTAGACGTAAACGAGCAGAACGACAAAGCACTCGGATTTTATCTCCGCATGGGATTCCGGATCATAGGCCGAGATGAAACAGACGGTATGGGCAAGCCTTATC
Source organism: Bacteroides finegoldii DSM 17565 (assembly GCF_000156195.1). Lineage (GTDB taxonomy): Bacteria > Bacteroidota > Bacteroidia > Bacteroidales > Bacteroidaceae > Bacteroides > Bacteroides finegoldii. The sequence continues at coordinate 283,853 of NZ_GG688319.1, forward strand.
CGATTCTCCATCTGCAACTACCGGAGGCAGAGAACGGCAACAAATAAAAACAACTCATTCCCCCCAAAAAACGAGAGCCATATGAACCTGCGTGCAAGACTATCTGAGCGTGTACACATCGAGAATATCAGAGAGATACTTCATTACATACAAGACAACGAACGCCTCAGAGAAGAAATCTACCGGTTGATATATGATGAGGACAGCATCGTCTCTTACCAGGCACTGTGGGTTTGTACCCATTTCTCGAAACCGGAAGTAGAATGGCTGAGCGGGAAACAAAATGAATTGATTGATGCAACGCTTACCTGCCCGCATTCAGGAAAACGAAGAATGCTCTTGAACCTGCTATGTCAGCAACCGCTAGCCGACCCTCCACGGGTGGACTTGCTGGATTTCTGCATAGAGCGTATGGTATCCCGGCAGGAACCGCCCGGAGTGCAGTCACTTTGCATCAAACTTGCTTACCAGCTGACCCGTTTCATCCCGGAGCTTCAACAAGAATTGCGCACAATGCTGGAAATCATGGAACCCGAATTACTGGTTCCCGCTATCCGCTCTGTGCGCAAAAACACGTTGAAGGCAATCAAGGCAAAGAAGAACTAATAATTCTTCATCAGTTCCTTAAAATACCATTGCATCTTCCCAAAATTCTCCAGGGATATATACTCATTTTCGTTATGTATCGTACGCTGCTCGTACTGGTTCAGACAAATAGGCAAGAAACGGTAGATGTCATCGCTCACCGTCTGATATTTGTAGGAATCGGTACCCCCAATCGTAATATAAGAGGTAACGATAGCTGCGGGATATATTTTTGCCATCTCTTCCTTGATAATCTCGAAGCCTCTAACGTTCTCAGGAGAGATGCTTGAAGGCTCACGTTCCGATACCACATGAATGGCAACATCGTAACCTTCACACAACTTCTTTACATGCTCTATCACCCCGGCAACCGATTCACCGGGCAAAATGCGGAAGTTTACAGTAACCTCAGCCTCCGAAGCCAATACATTGGCCGCATCACTGCCTTTAGCCATCGTGATGGCGGTTGTAGTGCGTACCAGCGCATTGGAGGCGGGAGATTTTTCCATAGTCTTCAGCAGTAGCGGTTCGAGCAGCCATTGATTGGCTATCGCCATCTGCGAAAAGAATCCCATTTCCTCTCCTACATTATCGAAAAATGCTGCTATGGGAGAAATGATTTCTGCCGGGAACTGGTTGTCATTCAGCTTCTCTATGATTTCTGCAGCATACACCAGAGAACTCTTTGAAGGTGGCATCGAAGAATGCCCTCCCATCCCTTTTATCGTAAGGCGCAAGGTCAGAAAGCCTTTTTCTCCCACTCCCACCAATGCCAACGGTTCTTGTATGGATTCTATTGCCGAACCGGGAGCTGCAATGATGCCTCCTTCGTCATAAACCGCACTGAAGCGTAGCCCTTTCTGTTTAAAATAATCGGCAATTTTGAAAGCCCCCTGACGTCCGCTCACTTCCTCGTCTTGCCCGAAAGCAAACCAGATGTCTCTTTCCGGTTGGAAGCCTTCGGCTATCAGGTTATCCGCTCCCTCCATCAGAGAGAAGAGCATACATTTCATATCAAGTGTTCCACGACCGTATATGCGTCCGCCTGCAACAGCTCCTGAGAAGGGAGGATAATCCCACTTTTCCGAATAAGTCCTGATGGGAGGCAACGGTTTGTCGTCAAACCGGAAAACCGTATCTGCAACAGTCGCCGTAGACGGATCATATCCGACTACTGGAACCACATCGTAATGGGACAAGAATAATATCGGTTTCAGATCACTGTTCTTGCCTTTCCAATGAAACACCAGCCCGTATGTATTAATGGTATCTACATCCATCACCCTATATACCTCCGGATAAGAATCGGCCAGGTACTTCATAAATTCATCGAAAGGCTTGAAATCAGTCTCTTCATACACTTCATTACTGATTGTCGGGATTCGTATTCCTCCGACAAAACGACGTACTGATTGCTCCGAAGGAGCTGTGTTCACCAGTTCTTTATCATCCGCATTCTTGGGCACTTTACCAAATTTATAAGTTACGGTCCGTACTATCAAAACCAGAATAAGTATAAGCAACAGGATTAATAAAACTGCTAAAATCTTTTTCATTTTCATATATCAATGCTTTATTATAAAACATAAATGGAACATTATTGTTTTGAGAATATGCTTTTGCGAGAGGAATCCGCATCGGTTGAATACCCCGTGAAAGCAGCTTATAATAAACCTTTAACTAGAAATTAAAATTATGTGTACAAGAGTCGTTTATTCGGAAAAGAAACAGACTTGTCGGAAGGAGCTCCGGTACTCAAATTATCTATCGCCAACGGTGAAACTTATCATGGAAATGCAACGAAAGAGTTTAAACCGGCACAGCCGTTCAGATTTATGGGAGTAAAAGGATAAAATTATCCCCGGAAACGATCCATCTGAAGCACATCCCAAAAGTTTTTGTATCTAACTTTTGAGACGTATTTCGATCATTTCCGGGGATAAAATCTGTTTCTTTAACAGCTTGCCATTAATTGAAATAATAAAGGAATACAGCAATTCCTTCCAACGCCTTCTTTGGTTGGTCTTTTATTTCGATAGCAAACTTGATTTCCGCTTTTGCCACACCACGCAGATTAGTCAGCGAGTGCAAAGTAGTCACCAGACGGATGCTCTGTCCTGACAATACAGCCTGACCGAATTTCATTTTGTCCATGCCGTAGTTAATCATCATTTTCAGGTTATTCACCTGAATAATCTGATTCCACAAATAAGGAAGCATGGATAATGTCAGGTAGCCGTGAGCAATCGTGCTATGATAAGGGCTGTCTACTTTAGCACGTTCCGTATCTACATGAATCCATTGATGATCCAGCGTTGCATCAGCAAAAAGATTGATACGTTCCTGCGAGAGTTCCACATAATCGGAAACACCTATCTGTTGGCCTACTAGTTTTTCGAATTCTTCGTACGAATTGATAATTACTTTTTCCATAAGTCTTATCGTTTTTATGGGGGTTATTTACTATTAAATTGGGGACAAAAATAGGAAAAATAAACTGATATGCCACCAAATTTATAAATAAAAGCAAGGAATGAAGTATTTAGGTATGTTTTACAAACCGGAAGCCCGTTTCAGTGCTTCTGACAAAATACTGTAACCCCTGCCATTCAAATGTAAATCGTCGAGAGTCAACTCCGGAAGTAAAGTAGACATCCAATGCCCAAAATGCCATGTGACTGTTGCCAAGAAAGGCAAATTTAGGTTTCTCTCCCATTCTATTCATGTTACTTCATTCGATAATTCACAGATTTACTTTACTTTTGCAAAGGTAATCACATTCATATATATAAACCGATGATACATTTTTTCAAGCAACCCATTTCTCACCTTGCGTTACCGGATAAATTCACTTATCCTTTCCACTATACGCCTCATCCATTGTGCGTGTTGGCAGCGGAAGAAGTGAAAGAATATATCGCGAGCCGAGAAGAATGGCAAGAAGAATTAGCTTTCGGAAAAATGTTCGGGGTACTGATTGTACAAAAAGAGAATAAACAAGAGACTGCAAAAAAAGAAGCAGTCAATGAAATTGGTTATCTCGCTGCTTTCTCCGGCAATCTGGCAGGGAAGAATCTGCATCCTTATTTTGTCCCTCCTGTTTACGACTTATTGCAACCGGAAGGATTCTTCAAAATTGAAGAAGAACAAATATCTTCCATCAATATCCGTATTCGTGAATTAGAAAACAATCGTTCTTATCTCGATTTAAAAGAAAAGTGGAAGACGGAAACGGAACAGGCTAAAGCAATTTTGAATCAGGCTAAGGCAGAACTCAAAGCAGCAAAGGAGGCGAGAGAGATTCGCCGCCAATCATCCTCTACCCTTTCCGAAGAGGAACAAGCCTCCCTGATCCGGGAAAGCCAATACCAGAAAGCGGAATACAAACGACTGGAAAAAAAATGGAAGAAACGATTGGAAGAACTCGAAACGGAAACGAGACACTTCGAGACTGAAATAGAACAACTGAAAACCGAACGGAAGGAACGTTCGGCAGCCTTGCAAAGAAAGTTGTTCGAGCAGTTCCGGATGCTGAATGCCAGAGGAGAAGTGAAAGACCTATACACTATCTTTGAGCAGACAGTTCAGAAAGTTCCTCCTGCCGGTGCGGGTGAATGTGCTTTGCCTAAATTGTTGCAATATGCGTATCTTCATCAATTAAAGCCATTGGCTATGGCTGAATTCTGGTGGGGAGACTCTCCTAAAAACGAAATCCGGCATCACGGATATTATTATCCTTCCTGCAAGGGAAAATGTGAACCTATTTTGCAGCATATGTTGCAAGGACTGGAAGTAGACGAGAATCCGTTGCTGAACTCCATCCATGAGGATGAAGAACTGGAAATCGTATATGAAGATGAATGGTTAGTGGTAGTCAATAAGCCGGCAGGAATGTTGTCCGTTCCGGGAAAGGAGGAGGACAGAGATTCAGTCTATCATCGCCTGAAAAAGAAGTATCCCGATGCTACCGGACCTATGATTGTACATCGCCTCGATATGGCGACTTCCGGATTATTGCTCGTAGCTAAAACGAAAGAGGTGCATCAACATTTGCAGGCACAATTTGCAAGCAGAAGTATCAAGAAACGCTATGTAGCCGTGTTGGATGGGGCAACAGCAACAGTAGAGAAGACAGCACTGCCGCCCGGAAGAACAGGAAGAATCGAACTCCCTCTCTGTTTGAATCCTCTTGATCGTCCCCGGCAAATCGTCAGTAGAGAACATGGGAAAGAAGCGATTACAGAATACCGCATCATCAGTGAATCAGAAAAACACATCCGGATTGCTTTCTATCCGTTGACCGGACGGACACACCAATTACGGGTACACGCCGCCCATCCGGAGGGTTTGAGTTGCCCCATTCTTGGGGATGAACTTTACGGAAAGAAAGCGGACAGACTATACCTCCACGCCGAATATATAGAGTTCCGTCATCCCATCAGCGGAAAGATTCTACGCATACAGAAAGAGGCCGACTTCTAAACAGTAACCGTACTTGTGAACACCTGCTTCTTCAACCTGCGATAAACGTAGATAAATGCCGGTACGAGGAACAAATCTGCCGCTATCCAAGCCATCGGATCACCGTAGCAGACAGCAATAAAACCGAATACCGGTACGGCATAGAGACTGACAAGAATACGAGCAATCATCTCCGCCACTCCGGAGAACATGGCAAGATTGGTAAAGCCTACTCCCTGAATGGTATAACGCAAGATGCACAACAAACCAAGCATTGGGAAGAACATACAGGAGACATGCAGGAACAACTCGGTATCCAACAGAATTTCCGTTTCCGACGGATCTACAAAGATCAATGCAAAATATTTAGCTCCCACCATCAGAAGAACGAATGTAAATGCCGCATAAACGATCATCATCAAAGCACTCGCCTTAATTCCCAACCAGACACGCTCCGGTTTTCCTGCCCCATAATTCTGTCCGCTATACGTAGCCATCGCAATTCCCAGACTCTCGAACGTGCAGATAAAGAACATCTTGATGCGCATAGCAGACGTAAAAGCTGCCACACACGCTGTTCCCAATGCATTATTCGCACTCTGAAGCATGATGCTGCCGATAGCCGTGATAGAAAACTGCAATCCCATAGGCACACCAATGTAAAGCAGCGTCTTAGCCAGTTTCGACTGGAACCGGCGTTCTTTCGGAGTACCTTGCAATATTTCAAACTTCCGGTACATATAAATGTAGCAGAGAACAGCCGACAATCCTTGCGAAAAGACAGTAGCAATAGCAGCTCCCGCCACTCCCCAGCCAAGTACCAAAATACAGAACAAATCAAGAATGATATTCAGAACAGCCGCAAACAGCAGAAACCAAAAAGGCGTCTTACTGTCTCCCAACGCACGGATAATGCTCGAAAGAAGATTATAGAAGAAAGTACACGGCACACCAATAAACGTGACAAGCAAATAAGCATACGCCCCTTCGAAAATATTCTCCGGCGTACGCATGATCCGAAGAATATCCTCACATAAAATACAGGTGAGAAGAGCAATCACCACAGACATTCCCGCAGCCAGTTTCAGACTGACGGCCACATAACTGCGCATCGTACTGTAATCCCGCGCCCCAAACTTCTGCGCAACGGGTATTCCGAAACCTCCGCAACATCCATTGCAGAACCCGAGAATAAGAAACACCACCGATGTGCTAGCTCCAACAGAAGCTAACGCGTTAATTCCTAAAAACTTTCCTACAATTGCAGCATCAACAAGCGAATACGTTTGTTGCAACAGATTGCCGAGTAAAAGCGGCAGCGTAAACTTTAAAATGAGAGGTAATGCCGGCCCTGCCGTCATTTCTTTAGAAGTTGCCATACGTCTATGTTCTAAAATCGGATGCAAAGATACGGAAAATTCAATGAATTAGTTCTTGATTTGCGTTCCTCTTTTAGTTGACATAAATCAAAAAAATCAGTATGAGAGCATGAGTCTCCCGGTCTATCGTTTCACCAACCGTTTAGGTGAACCATGCCACGAGCATCCCAGGCAGAAGACTTCTGTCAAATCGAACCCCTCCATCGAATCTTCCGGATATTTGGGAACAACTTCACCATCTTCGAGCACATAAACCAGCAGCCTGTCACCCTGTTCATTCTTCACATACATAGCTGCAATCTTGCATTGCGGACACAATAACTTTTTCATGCTGCAAAGATACAGATTGTTTCCGTCAACCACAAACTCTTCCAACGATGTTTCAGAAGCCCGTTCATGATTTACAGTTTATCTATTCTTCCAGAATCCCGGATAAAACAACAGGAGTACACTAAACAATTCCAGACGTCCCACCAGCATCAGAAAAGAAAGTATCCACTTTGCCAGATCAGGTAAAGAATTCCACGAATATGCAGGCCCGCAAGTTCCCAATCCCGGACCGACATTGCCTATACTCGAAATAACCGTACTGACGGACTCGGAAAAGCCAACTCCCAAAAACAAAAGAGCCGTCCACCCAATCAGGATCAGAACCAGATAAAAAGCAAAGAAAATCAATACGGTAGTTACAATAGAAGAAGACACCGTCTGCTTATTGATACGTACGGGAAGCACGGCATTCGGGTGGAGCAGATGTTTGAACTCATTCCGAATGGCACGTGCCACAATCAGCAACCGCATATTCTTGATACCTCCACTGGTAGAACCCGTACACCCTCCCGAAAGCATCGCAATAAACAACAGTAACCACGTGAAAGGAGGCCACATATTATAATCATCCGTAGCAAAACCGCAGGAAGTATGCACCGTAGACACCTGGAACAATGCTTTCCGGAAAGCCAGTTCCCAGTCATAATGATTTTGAAAGACGAGCGCCAACGTGATAAGAAAAGTCAAGATACCCACTGACGCCAGAAACCAGTGCAGCTCTTCATCTTTGAATAAACGACCGACTTTTCCTTTCAAACACATCAGAAACAAAGAGAAGTTGATACTGGAAACAATCATAAAGATAGCCACCACATATTCTATATACGGAGAATTCCAGTAAGATATACTGTTCTGCTTGGTAGAATATCCGCCCGTAGCAGTAGTGGCAAACGACTGGCAAATGGCATCAAACAAGCTCATGCCCCCAAACATCAATAAGACAGTTTCCGAAACTGTCAATACCAGATAAATTGTCCACAACCACTTGGCCATGACATTGATTTTCGGATGGGTACGGTCGTGCGTCACTCCCGTAGATTCAGCAGAGAAGAGTTGCACTCCTCCCGTGGTAAAGATAGGAAGAATGGCAATCGTGAAAAACACAATCCCCAAACCACCGATCCACTGCGTCAGGCTTCGCCAGAAAAGCATACCGTGGGAAAGGGATTCAATATCATCGAGAATAGTAGCTCCTGTAGTGGTAAACCCGGACATGGTTTCGAAAAAGGCATTGGTTATCGTATCAATGCTTCCGCTAAAATAAAAAGGAAGCATGCCGAAAAAGGTAAAAAACAACCCATGAAAGAGTGACCACACAATATCCGTCTCTCCGGCTCATCTTATTCTCCGCTCCCCGTCCGTAGAGCAGTAACAATCCGCCTACCACAGCATTGATGATACAGGTGTAAAGAAAGTATTTATAATCACTTTCCCCGTAACCAGCCGACACTCCGGCACAAAGTAAGAACATCCCCAATTCGATGAATAGCAACATACCCAGCACGCGCCCTATCATCTTCCGGTTAATCATGCTATTATTCTTACTCCGAATATACAGACTGTTATCTGAAATGTACTCTTCCATAACTCATGAATTATTTTGTATGTTCCCCTCATAGCCAAGAGTATGCCAAAATGAAAAGGATTCTGATAATTAGCTTGTAATCAATGCATTTATTTTTTTTCATTTTAGAAAAAGTAATCTCTAAACACCCTACCAAAATGAAAGGGTGCTTTTCAAAATAGAAAAAAGAAGAAGGTGTATTTTAACAGAATACGCCTGCATTTCTGCATAATCTTCGCTATCTTTGTCATTCCAAAGTGTAAAAAAGAAAGAGATGAAAGCATCACGCATTGCGCACGAAAAGAAAACGGTAGAGTTGATGATCCGCCTCTATTGCCGGAAAAAAGAAAAAAATACAATTCTTTGTGCCGACTGTGAAGAGTTGCTCCGCTATGCCCACGCACGTCTCGACCATTGTCCGTTTGGAGAGAAGAAGAGTGCATGCAAAGAATGCACCGTACATTGTTACAAACCCGTCATGCGCGAACGAATGCGACAGGTGATGCGTTTCTCCGGACCGAGGATGTTGCTTTATGCACCCTGGCAGGCCATACGACATTTATTGAACCTATAACTTACTAAAAAAATCAGTAATGAAAAAAGCCATTATCATTGGCGCTACCTCCGGCATCGGACAAGAAGTTGCAAAATGTCTGTTACTGGATGGATGGCAAATCGGAGTAGCCGGCAGACGGCAATCCGCTCTCGAAAACCTGCAACGGGCAGCACCGGATCAGATTCAAATTCAAGCGTTGGACGTAACCCAGGAAGATGCAGGCGAGAAATTGAATATGCTCATCGACAAGGTGGGCGGCATGGATTTGTTTCTTCTTAGCTCGGGCATCGGTTTCCAGAATACGAATCTGAACATGGAGGTGGAGCTGAACACAGCATACACGAATGTAGAGGGATTTATCCGCATGGTGGATACCGCTTTCATCTATTTCAGGAAAAGCGGAGGCGGCCACCTGGCAGTCATCAGTTCCATCGCGGGAACGAAAGGACTTGGAGTGGCTCCTGCCTACTCTGCCACCAAACGCTTCCAGAACACTTACATAGATGCTCTCGAACAACTTTCATATTTACAAAAACTGAATATCCGTTTTACTGATATCCGTCCCGGATTTGTTGCCACCGACTTGCTCAACGACGGGAAACATTATCCGCTATTGATGGATGCAGCGAAAGTGGGACGTCACATCGCCTGGTCACTGGAGCGGAAACAACGGATAGTAGTGATCGACTGGCGCTACCGGATACTGGTCTTTTTCTGGAAAATGATTCCCCGTTGGATGTGGAAACGGCTGCCCGTGAAAACCAATTAACACCAAAAGCAAACCAGGAAAGAAATAAATGAATAAATAGCAAGACCAGACTACTTCTTTTCCAATATTTCTACTTACATTTGTCTTGTAACATAAACTTATAATCTAACAAAAAAAGATGGAACAAAAATTTTGTCAAAGTTGCGGTATGCCGATAGACGACTCAACTTTTGGAAAAGAAACGGACGGTAGCAAGAACGAAGATTATTGCCACTATTGCTATGCGGACGGACATTTCACGAAAGAGTGTACCATGGACGAGATGATCGAGCTTAATCTGAATTATCTGGATGAGTTCAATAAAGACTCGGAAGTGAAATACACAGTGGAGGAAGCACGGAAAACGATGAAGGAGTACTTTCCACAGTTGAAGAGGTGGAAACAGTAATTGAGAAATAAAAGGAGCTTTCAGGCATGAATACATATTCAGACCTGAAAGCTTATCTACTTATTTTCTTTTATAAAATCCGTAAAGTTCGACCAGTCTTCTACACGAAACGCACGAAGATCACGAACTGACGCCTGAAACCAAGGAATACGTTTCAATGCGTCAATTGCACGAAAAAGATTTGCCATATCAGTTTTCTCTGTTAGATATACACTACCCTGCGTATTATAAAACTCATACTGACGCAACACTTTATTTATTTCAAAATAGGCATTGTTATAAGGCTCTCCATAATTGGCACGTAGGTCTGTAATGACCATATCAAAGGCTATTGCATACATACATTATCCTCATTTACAGGAATAAAATATTTCTGCTCACCAAAGAAAATACGGTTAAATTTATCACGAATCGCTATAACTAAGCCTTTGAACGGATTATGTTCAATATCAATTACTGTACCCTCTATCCATTCATCGAGTCCCGTTAACCTAGGATCCACTTTTACCTTTTCACCTTCTTTTATCATAACACTATTTTTCTTCATTGATTTCCAATTACAAAGATAATATTATTTCCTTTTCCGACGAATCAAAAGCGAGTATTTAACCATTTATTTCCGGGTGTCTTTCCAACCACTTCACTGCATAAGAGCATGTTGCTTTCGGCTTCATCCCGTTAGCTAATGCATAGGCGTAAGCAGCTTTTACCAAGGCAGCGGCAATCCCCCGCCCTTCAATGGGTTGTGGCACAATTGTGTGGATAATATCAAGAGAATCACCTATCAGGCGATATTGTACAAAGGCGGTGCGACCGTCTACTTCTGTCTTGAACAATTTTTGTTCGGGCTGATGAATAATTTCGTAATTCATAATTGCTGTTGTTTTAAAGTTGTCTCATTGTTCGTTAAGCACTCCGGCAAAATAATCTTAGGTTATCAGGCGCAGATTGCGATCAGAGTTGCTCGATCCACTTCAACTGGCTCGTATCGTATCCACGACGTTCGGCAGCGGTGACGAGTTTCTTCTTGATTTCTTCCGGCAGTTGGGGTGTACGGCTTAGTATCCAGAGATATTTATCAGTACTGCTGCCTATCAGGGCATAATTGTAATTCTCTTCATCCAGTTCCAAGACATAATAATCAGAATAGAAACTAAGGAAGAAAGACACTTTCAGTTTGCCCGGCTGTGCGGGATCGGGTATTTTGGCATGTCCGTTGGCAGTCTTGCAGATGTCGTAAGGAGAATTACGTTTGCATCCCCGGTTCTCCACACGAATCATGCCGTCGGGACGGAGCGTGTAAGTAGCCGTGACGTCTACAAGTCCGTATTCAAAGCGATTCTCGTAGCGGGCTATTTCATACCAAAGTCCCATATACCGGTGCAGGTCGAGAGAGGTAACCGTACTATGGTCCGTACCTCTGAAAAGACGTCCGACATTGGGAATGGAAAAATGAAATCCCGCCTCCGTCAGACGCGTTGGGCGAACTCTCTGGCCAGCAGTCAGGAAAGATGCCGCTTCACCATATAAGATACGGAAAATTCGTTGCGGAGCTACCATCGTTGTCCATGCCCGATAAGCCTTTCCCATCGCACGGGTGAAAGCATATTGCGAAATCTGCTGCGGAGCAACCAGATTATATACCCCATGTGTCTCTTCGTGAGTGATAAAGAACTCCATTGCACGGCAAAGATCCCGTATCGATATCCACGGAAAAGCCTGCGTACCGGGACCGATGGCAGTGGCTATCTTGGTAGCTTGCAAAGGGCGAAGCATCTGCTGCATCGCTCCCCCGTCCAGAGAAAGCACTACGCCGAAGCGTGTAATAACGAGCCTTGTAGGTTCGGGACAGTGTTTCGCTTCCTTTTCCCACGCATAGCAAAGATCGGACAGAAAACCTTCTCCACGGGTACGGGTATATTCGTCCACCTCCGCTTCCGAAGGATAATAACCTACGGCAGAAGCCGAAATCATCAGTTTCGGTTTCGTTTTGACTGCGTTCAAAGTGCGGATAATACGATTGGTTACGACAATACGACTGTTGAAAAGCTCCTGTTTATATTCCGGTGTCCAACGTTTATTGATAGGTGCACCTGCCAGGTTGATGACAACATCACAATGGGTCAGTGTCTAAATCAAATAACCGGACATACCTTCGCGAAACATCGACCTTCCTAGAGGAATGATCCGATGTCCGCCCTTTTCTGTAAGATAATTAGAAAGATGTTTACCTATATATCCGGTAGCTCCGGTCATTGCTATATTCATCTTGATTCGTTGTTTATTTTAACTCTATTAGAAAAACGTATAAAATGCAAGAAAAGTTCTTTGAAAAAAGCAAAATGAGGTTATCTTTGCAAGATAGACGTAAACATTGAAGCATCCAAAAAGGTTATAAAATGAAAAGACAAATGAAAATCAACTATATTCTTACACTTATATTAGTATTTTGCATCGGTGCTTCCATCCCAATATTGACAGGCAGCAGCCAAGTGAACGAACAACATTCCGCCAAATCGGAAGTGCCTTATTGTGTCACTCCGCCTACTGTTCCCGCACAGGTCACCTTCGACGGGGAAACGATTGACCTCCGGCGCTATGACCGCCGCGAACGGATGGACCGCGAGATGATGGCCTTCACCTATATGCACTCCACCACCATGTTATTAATCAAGCGTGCCAACCGTTACTTCCCCATCATCGAACCGATACTGAAAGCAAACGGTATTCCTGATGACTTCAAATACCTGATGGTCATCGAGAGCAATCTGAATAACATCGCACGTTCTCCGGCAGGAGCAGCAGGTCTATGGCAATTTATGCCTGCCACCGGACGGGAATTCGGGCTGGAAGTGAACGATAACGTAGACGAACGCTATCATATTGAAAAAGCAACCGTTGCCGCCTGCAAATACTTCAAACAGGCGTATGCCAAATATGGCGACTGGATGGCTGTCTCCGCCGCCTATAACGCCGGACAGGGACGCATCTCCTCCCAACTTGAAAAGCAGTTGGCAAGTCATGCCATGGACTTATGGCTGGTAGAGGAAACTTCCCGCTACATGTTCCGCTTGCTGGCAGCCAAAGAGATATTCAACAACCCGCAACGTTACGGATTCCTCTTGAAACGGGAACATCTGTATCCGCCTATTCCTTATAAAGAGGTAACCGTCAACACTTCTATCGACGATCTGAACGAGTACGCAAAATCACAGGGAATCACCTATGCCCAACTCCGTGATGCCAACCCCTGGCTGCGCGACACTTCATTGAAGAACAAGACCGGAAAGACATACATTCTCTATATTCCTACACAAGAGGGAATGTATTACAACCCGCAAAAGACCATTGCCTACAATAAACAGTGGGTCATCGACTAAAAAGACTTTTTCTTTAATTCCGACCAAGCACTATTGATATGAAACTGAAAGAAAGAATCCATCGTTTTTTACATGACGAGAAACTGAAACGAAAGTTATACGTCATCATCTTCGAATCGGACACCCCTGCCGGGAAATTGTTCGACGTGATTCTTATCGCCTGTATTCTGGTCAGCGTATTGCTCGTCATCATCGAAAGTCTGAAAGGACTTCCCACCTATCTGACGACTCCGTTCGTCATTATGGAATTCCTTTTCACCGGCTTCTTTACTTTCGAATACCTGACGAGGATCTACTGTTCACCCCGTCCCCGGAAATACATATTCAGCTTTTTCGGTATCGTAGACTTACTGGCCACGTTGCCTCTTTACATCGGTCTGCTCTTCCCGGGCGCCCGCTATCTACTCATCATCCGTGCCTTCCGCCTGATACGTGTGTTCCGCGTCTTCAAGCTTTTCAACTTTCTGAATGAGGGGGAACGGCTGCTCACTGCCTTGCGTGAAAGTAGTAAGAAGATTGCAGTGTTCTTCTTGTTTGTCGTCATTCTGGTGACTTCCATCGGAACGCTAATGTATATGATTGAAGGAACGCAACCCAACTCCCAGTTCAACAATATCCCGAACAGCATCTATTGGGCTATCGTCACCATGACTACCGTAGGTTATGGAGATATTACTCCCGCCACCGGCCTCGGAAAATTCCTTTCCGCCTGTGTCATGCTGATCGGTTACACGATTATTGCCGTACCCACAGGTATCGTATCTGCCTCCATGATGAAAGAGTATAAACGCAGGAGAGACAAAGAATGTCCCAACTGCCATCGCTCCGGACACGAAGATAATGCAGAGTTTTGCAAATATTGCGGTCACAGCCTAAACCCATCCGAAACCAAAGCGGAAGAGAAATAAATCCTCTACGATCTACGCCGGACGAAATGCTCGAATAAGACAATGAAAACGCATCCCACAGCATAGCAGGCAATATCTCCCCAATCGAACGTAGAACCCAGCACAATTCGGGCTACGCGGTTCGTGACACCCAATGTTTCCACCAGCCGGAAGTATTGCAAGACTTCTACCAAACAGGCAAAAAGAAAGACATAAAACGGCATCCGCGGAATCCCCGTCGGTAGAAAGATACGTACAAAGCTATATACCAGCACTACCACCAACATATCTCCGACATAAGGTCGTATGAAACGGTCGCGCACATACAAAGCTATCAACACCTCCATACAGAAGATCACCAGAAAGCTGATTATATAAAAAATTCTTTTCTTCATTATTTGCTCGGTCGCGGGATTAAACATTTATTTGAATCTGCGAATATACGATAAAATGAATTGGATACGTTCAAATATTACTAAATGATTGATACAAAAAGGGGAAATAATTGTATATTTATAGTCCTAAGCATTTTTCCACAAACAATAAAAAACAGAAAGGAGATTGAACACATGATGTTGAATATGGATTTTGTAATCCGTTTATTGGTCGCCGGAATATTGGGAGCCATCATCGGACTGGATCGTGAATACCGTGCCAAAGAGGCCGGATACCGCACTCATTTTCTCGTGTCGCTAGGTAGTGCTTTGATTATGATTGTTTCCCAATACGGATTTCAGGAAATTATAAAAGAAAGTAGTGTCACACTCGATCCCAGTCGGGTGGCGGCACAGGTTGTCAGCGGTATCGGATTTATCGGTGCAGGAACCATCATCTTTCAAAAACAGATTGTACGCGGACTGACTACCGCCGCAGGAATCTGGGCAACAGCAGGTATCGGCTTGGCGGTAGGTGCAGGAATGTACACCATCGGTATTGCCGCCACGGTGTTAACCCTCGTCGGACTGGAACTACTTAGCTATCTATTTAAAAGCATCGGAATGAAAAGCTCGATGGTTTCTTTCTCAACTCCCAACAAAGACATACTGAAACAGATAGCGGACAGATTCAACTCTAAAGACTACCTGATAGTCTCTTACGAGATGGAAACGCAACACACGGGTGAAACAGAATATTATCAGGTTACGATGGTTATCAAGTCGAAACGAAATAATGATGAAGGGCATCTGCTTTCGCTGATACAGGAATTTCCGGATGTAACGGTGCAGCGAATTGAATAGTCAGACTTTCGCTCCTCTCCCAAAATGGAAATCTACTTTTGCTTTTCCGTCAGATACTTCCAATAACGTACAGGCATATCCTGCCTGTGCTTCCTCGGATTCATGCGTTCTTTGATACAAATGACCTTGAAATATGTCTTCCAAAGTTGTTGGAAAAGCTTCTCATCCTTGTCCATCAGACTTTCGTCCAGCATCCCCGTAATCAAATGGGATTCACGACTGTCATCATCAAACGAGATAGTCGTCACCTCCTGCAAGTCATAATAAAATCCGTAACGGCGTTTCATGTCGTAAATAATCCACTTCTGATCGGCAAAACGGTCTTTGAAATGGTGAACCGTCAACGGGAGCGCATTATACTGCGGTTCGAAAGCGGCAAAGAATGTACCGTCGGCAGCTTTCTGGAAACGGACAAACTGCATCAGGTGTACACGTTCGCCATCCACCTTCTTCCATATTTGCGCCAATTGTAAAACATCCGGATCACCAAAATTGGTTTCAATGGACCGGGGCGCGTCGATCGCTTTACGGATATAACGAAAAATAAGCATCCCTACTTCCGGAAGCTCCGACAGCCAACTTTGTGTGAGGCAACCCAAAGCGGAAGAGGAAACTTTCTTCTGTAATCCCCGCCACACACGCCCGGCCTTTTCTTCATCGGTCACTACCGTATGCAGCTCATCACAAAATAAAGGCAAAGCATCTCCTTCCGACAGCAAGGCATCGGGGAAAGTCTTGCGGAAATAGGCGTCGAACACAGCCGTCAGCAGACCATCAAAGGTTTTATCGTAAATATAAACACTAAACATATTTACTATTAGACAATTTACGATTTACTATTTAAGTTACTATTAGACAATTTACGCTTGGTATCACTTTTGAATAGTAAATTGTCTAATCGTAAATTATTCTTATTCGCCAAAATCAAGCAACAACTGACGTTCATCTACTTTCTTTTTCGGTTTCGGCAACAATAAGCTGCGCACCCGTTGCGGAGAAAGTTCGTTCACTGTCTGCATCTGGAGAGGCAGTTCTTTGCAAGTGATGAAATATTGCGCTTTCTTCATCACCACTCCTATCTTCTTCAGTTCATAAAATCCCAGCCGCGAAAAACGACGGGAAGCAACAATCAGTTTCGCCGACTTCACCCCTACTCCCGGCACACGGAGCAACATTTCGTAGTCTGCCTTATTGATGTCGACAGGAAACTGTTCGGGATGGCGCAAAGCCCACGAAAGTTTCGGGTCTATTTCGAGATCGAGATCCGGATAGGAATCATCCACAATTTCATCTACCTTGAATTGATAAAAACGCAATAACCAGTCAGCCTGATAGAGCCGGTTTTCACGTACCAGAGGCGGCTGTTTCAATGCCGGAAGGCGCTTATCATACGTATTCACGGAAACGTAGCCCGAGTAATAGACACGTTTCATGGTGGGGCGCCCATAAAGTGCCGACGAAAGAAAAAGAATATCTTTATCCGATTCGGAGGTAGCTCCCACAATCACCTGGGTACTTTGTCCCGCAGGTGCGAAACGCGGTGCGTGGCGAAACTTCTGCCGTTCTTCTTTACTCTCCAACACGCCTTGTTGAATGTATTTCATCGGAGCAAATACACTTTTATGGTCTTTTTCCGGTGCAAGCAGTTTCAAATTTTCTTCTTTGGGAATTTCGACGTTGACGCTAAGACGATCGGCATACAATCCGGCTTCATTCACTAATTCGCGACTGGCTCCGGGAATACTCTTGAGATGGATATAACCGTTAAAACGGTACACTTGCCGCAAATCTTTGGCTACACGCACAAGTCTCTCCATTGTATAGTCCGGATTACGGACCACTCCGGAGCTAAGAAACAGCCCTTCGATATAGTTACGACGGTAGAATTCCATCGTCAGCTCCACCAATTCCGAAACGGAAAAGGTAGCGCGGGGAAGATCGTTGCTACGACGGTTGACGCAATAGGCACAATCGTAAATGCAATAATTGGTAAGCATGATTTTCAATAGCGAGATACATCGACCGTCCTCGGCAAAACTGTGGCATATCCCCCATCCTCCCACAGTGTTTCCCAGCGTTCCCGGCTTATTGGAACGCACCGTACCACTGGAAGAACAGGAAACATCGTACTTGGCAGATTCTGCAAGTATCTTCAGTTTAGCTAAGACGTTTTCGTTCATCATTCCCGATCTTGATTCTTTTCGCAAATATACGATTAATATTAAGAATACAAAAAACAGACTTTCACAAGCCCGGTTTTCAGTACATAAGTTGCAAAAAGAGAAGCTTAAAAAATAAAAAGAGGATATATCATGATAATATACCCTCTCATTTCTTCTGATATCTTAGTAGTTTCTAATCTTACTTTTTAGAAGCTTCCAAAGATGCTTTACGGAATTCTTTCATTGCTTTTTCGATTTCCAAAGAAGCTTTACGAGCGCGAGTTCCTGCTGCTTTGTTACCATTTTCAATCTGAGCGTTAGCATCTTTTGCGAAGTCAGCATACAGAGCTGCTACTTTTTCTACCAATTCTTTCATAATCCTTTTATTTTTTTCGTTAATAATGTGTCGCAAAAATACACTGTTTCCCGAAATAAACGCATAAAAACAATCTTTTTTTTTGTAAATATTCTTTGAAAATAATGCAAAAAAAGGTACTTTTCGCCATTTTTACCTACCTTTGTAGCCATGAAACCGCTTACAGATACCGATTATATACATACTTTGATTGCTGAAGGAGAGCATCAACAACAGGACTTCAAATTTGAAATTTCCGATGCACGCAAGATAGCCAAAACCTTGTCCGCTTTTGCCAACACCGACGGAGGAAGATTGCTTATTGGCGTGAAAGACAATGGAAAAATAGCAGGCGTACGTTCCGAAGAGGAAAAATATATGATTGAGGCGGCCGCACAACTTTATTGTGTACCCGAAGTGGAATATACAATGCAAACATACATAGTAGAAGGACGACAGGTATTGGTAGTCACTATCGAAGAGACCCTTCACAAACCGGTGTATGCCAAAGACGAAACCGGAAAACCGCTCGCCTATCTCCGTATCAAGGACGAAAACATATTGGCGACACCTATACATCTCCGCGTGTGGCAACAGAGCGACAATCCCCGTGGCGAACTAATCCGTTACACTGAACGTGAACAGCTTTTGCTCGATCAACTGGAACACGGTACTCTACTATCACTCAACCGTTATTGTCGTCAGACAGGAATCTCACGCCGTGCCGCCGAACATCTGCTTGCCAAATTCGTTCGTTATGGTATTGCAGAACCTGTATTCGAAAATCATAAATTCTACTTCCGGATGAAAAGTGAATGATCGCAATTACATTAGAGACTTTATGCTAAACAATGATGGTACTTTCCGGCTCATCGCAGAAGAAAGTCGGCATTCAGAATCCTGTTTTCAGAAAAGAGACAATGCCGGATATTGAAAAGGACTTGGAATGTTGGTGAAACCCAACTGTTTTTTGTACCTTTGCACACGAAATATCAGCTTGGTTGGTATGCAACAAAGCAATCACACACGTTCAATTAGTAAATTGTAAATAATAAAATTGTAAATACAACAATGGGCTTATTTGGTTTATTCAAGAAAAAATCCGATGAAACAAAAGTCGGCAATGTAGAAGATTTCATTTCTCTGACCCGGGTCTATTTCCAGTCAGTTATCGCCACTAACCTTGGTATCACAAATATCCGCTTCCTGCCGGATGTAGCCAACTTCAAACGTTTATTCAAGATACCTACGCAAAACGGCAAGTTAGGATTGGCCGAAAAGTCAGCTTCGCGCAAAATGTTGATGCAGGACTATGGATTGAATGAGAGTTTCTTTAAAGAAATCGATTCTTCCGTAAAACGCAACTGCCGTACTCAGAATGATATTCAATCTTATCTGTTTATGTATCAAGGATTCTCTAACGACTTGATGATGTTGATGGGGAATCTGATGCAATGGAAGTTCCGCATGCCGTCTATCTTTAAGAAAGCACTTTATGGCATGACTCAGAAAACGGTCCACGATGTTTGCACAAAGACTGTATGGAAAGCTGATGATGTGCACAAGACTGCAGCGGCTGTACGTCAATACAAGGAACGTCTGGGATACTCGGAACAGTGGATGACGGATTATGTGTATAATATTGTCTTATTGGCAAAAAAAGAGCCGAAACGCAAGAATGATGACACGGAAACGAAAAAATAAGTTGCTCTAAAATGTTAGAAAATCGTAAAGATTAGCACGATAGAAAAAGCGGAAGTATGAAACTTCCGCTTTTTTCGTATCTTTATATACCATTAAATAGAGAGATTGCTTATGAAACAAAAGAAAATGCTTACACTTACTTTTTCACAATTGAAACAAATCTATAATCAAGAAATTCCGGAAGTGGTGGAGATGGCTGATAAAAGCTCTTCTGTTGAGGAGTTTAAGCTAAAAATGCAACGATTTCTGGAGACTTGCAGAATGGAGAATAAGACTGCGAAAGAGGCTAGGGAGCAAATTCGACTTTTACTCCATTATGATGGACAGGATGTCCATGAACTGTCTACGGGACAGGATATGTCAATACAGACAATACGGTTGCTTTATGAATTTCTGACGGGAACATTAGAAAACATGGAATTACCGACAGACTTATTCATAGAACTCTTTCAAATGTTCAAACGATTGAAAGGGGATATAATACCTTTACCGTCTCCGCAACGTATCAAAAACCGGAATGACCGTTGGGAAACAGGATTAGATGAAGAGGTACGGGAAGTGCGGGATGAGAATAAGGAGCGGATGTTGCATTTACTGATTCAAAAGATTGAAAACAGAAAGTCGAAACCTTCGGCACGTTTTCATTTTGAAGAAGGGATGAGTTATGAAGAGAAATACAGACTGGTGAGTGAATGGTGGAATGACTTTCGCTTTCATTTGGCAATGGCTGTTAAGAGTCCGGGAGAGTTGAACCGTTTTCTAGGAAATTCACTTTCGTCAGAAACAATGTATTTGCTTCATCGTGCCCGAAAGAAAAGGATGCCGTTTTTTGCCACTCCTTATTACCTGTCATTACTCAATGTTACGGGATATGGATATAACGATGAAGCGATCCGGAGCTATATTCTTTACTCACCACGACTGGTAGAAACTTATGGAAATATCCGCGCATGGGAGAAAGAAGATATTGTAGAGGCGGAAAAACCGAATGCAGCAGGATGGCTATTACCGGATGGACATAATATTCATCGACGTTATCCGGAGGTTGCTATTCTTATTCCCGATACGATGGGAAGAGCGTGCGGAGGACTTTGCGCTTCTTGTCAACGGATGTATGATTTTCAGAGCGAACGGTTGAATTTTGAGTTTGAAACGTTACGACCGAAAGAGTCATGGGAACGCAAATTACGACGCTTGATGACTTATTTTGAAGAAGATACGCAATTGCGGGATATTCTTATCACCGGAGGAGATGCGCTGATGAGTCAGAATAAGACACTTCAACACATTCTGGATGCAGTATATCGAATGGCCGTACGCAAACAGAAAGCGAACCTTGACCGTCCGGAGGGTGAAAAATATGCAGAACTGCAACGGGTAAGGTTAGGTTCCCGTTTACCAGCCTATTTACCGATGCGCATTAATGACGAGTTAGTGGAGATATTGCGGGAATTCAAAGAAAAGGCTTCGGCAGCCGGTGTGAAACAGTTTATTATCCAGACCCATTTCCAGACCCCATTGGAGGTGACTCCGGAAGCTAAAGAGGCTATTCGGAAGATACTTTCCGCTGGATGGATCATCACGAACCAATTGGTGTACACAGTGGCAGCTTCGCGACGAGGACATACAACACGGCTCCGACAAGTGCTTAATTCATTGGGAGTGATGTGTTACTATACTTTTTCCGTGAAGGGCTTTAATGAAAATTATGCGGTGTTCGCACCCAACAGCCGTTCAATGCAGGAACAGCAGGAGGAAAAAATATATGGCAGAATGACACCGGAACAGGCAGAAGAATTATATAAGATATTGGAAACGAAGACGGGAGCAGAAAAAGATATGAAAGAAAAAGAAGAGGTTGCCAAACAGTTAAGACGGTTCATGAGAAAACATCACTTACCTTTCCTTGCTACAGATCGCAGTGTACTGAATTTACCAGCCATCGGCAAAAGTATGACTTTCCAATTAGTGGGACTTACAGAAGAAGGGAAACGCATCCTATGTTTTGAACATGACGGAACGCGCCGCCACAGTCCGATTATTGACCGGATGGGACAAATTTATATTGTAGAGAACAAATCGTTGGCCGCTTATCTGCGCCAATTGGCTAAAATGGGAGAAGACCCGGAAGATTATGCTTCGATATGGAACTACACCAAAGGGGAAACCGAAACTCGTTTCAGTCTCTACGAATATCCGGATTTCCCCTTCCATATAACTGACAAAATGAGTAATCTGAGTATTGAAGATTAATCTTTCTCTTCTTTTACACGTATTACTATATTGGCAATTATTGCAGTCAGGCCTCCGGTAGTGATTCCCGATGAAAAGATACTTCGAATCGCTTCGGGGGCTTGTTGCAGTACGTCCGGCATTAATTCTACTCCCAAGCCAAGAGAAAGGCTGACCGCTAATACCAACGTTTCTTTACGACCGATTTCCTGAGAAGAGACAATGCGGATACCTGCGGCGGCTACCGTACCGAACATAAGCAAGGTTGCTCCACCCAGTACTGGATCGGGCATTAATGAAAAAACAGCCCCTACAATAGGGAACAAGCCCAAAAGTACAAGCATTGCAGCAATATAATAACCCACATAGCGACTGGCTACTCCAGTCAGTTGAATAATACCGTTGTTCTGCGCAAAAATAGAGTTTGGGAAGGAGTTAAAAACTCCGGCAAGGAAAGAGTTGAATCCGTCTGCCATTACTCCACCTGAAACTCGTTTCAGATAAGAATCACCTTCAATCGGAAGACCGGATATCATAGAATTGGCAGTCACGTCTCCCGTCGCTTCAATAGCCGTAATCAAGTAAACCAGCCCAATAGCTATAAAAGAAGAAACATTGAAGTCAACGCCATATTTAAAAGGTTGAGGAATATTGAAACTCATCAGCATTCCTACATTCAGAGAGCTCATATCGACTTTCCCTAAGACAAAAGCCAAACCATAACCAAGACAAAGCCCAAGAACAATGGAACTCATGCGCAGGTATTTATTTCCGCAACGATTGAAAAACAATACACTTAAAAGCACCAGTGCAGCAATAGATAGATTTTCCCAAGTTGCAAAGGTTCCGTTATCCATAGCAGAATATCCGCCTCCGCAAGACACGATCCCGACTTTTATCAGGCTCAATCCGATAAGTAGCACAACAATACCGGATACTAACGGAGTGATGATATTACGCAAGTACTTAAAAGTACGGCTGACAATCATCTCGATGGGCGCGGCAACCATACAGGAACCAAAAATTAGAGGTAATCCACCGACAAGCCCTGTGGCAATAATAGGCCCAATAAAAGAGAAACTGGTTCCCTGAATACAGAGCAGCCCTGCTCCTATCGTTCCGAAACGGCGACATTGAATGAAAGTTGATACTCCTGAAGCAAAGAGAGACATAGAGACCAGAAAACTCGTCTTCTCCACATCCAGTTTCAAAGCACTCGCAATGATAAGTGGCGGTGTAATGATGGCAACAAAGATAGCCAACAGATGTTGCAAAGCGGCAAACAGCGCATCTTTAAAAGGAGGACGGTCTTCAACACCGTAGATTAAATCTGTTTTCATTTAATTCAATGTCCATTTTAGGGCTAGTGTCGGGATTGCATAAAAGCCATCACGATTACCGAAGTTATTACTTAATTCCACTTCCGAGCCTATACTTAAGTTGAAATTCTTATTTACTCCTTTAATACGGTTCAGGTTTACCCAAAACTGTGGTTCGGTAAGGAAGATCGTTTTCCCATAATCCGTTTCCTCACGCCACCAGTCGGCAAACCCGGAGAAAGTCAGCAAGTTATGGCAAAAATTAATGTACCAAGTACCTGTCAATTGGAAATTGTTAGGTGATTTATGCTTCTGAATGTACTTATACATGGCACTCACAGTGAAACCTTTTGAGAAAGAAGCATTGTTATAAGTATAGGTAGCACCGGCCAGATAAGCATTATTGTAAGAAAATCCTTTTGCCAAACCACCGTTATATTCGAGATGTGCGGAAAAAGGAGCTTTCCAGAATTTCAACTCACGGGCAATCTCCCAATAAGCGGAAGCTACCCCATCGGAAGTATAATCCATATCAACAAAGAAATAGGTACTTCCCCAAGCATCGGGATGGAATTTCTCTACAGTAGAAGTCAGCAAAGGACGACCTTTTAAATCTTTATCATACAGGGAACGTCCGAAATCATAATGCAACTGTATGTTTTGAGCCCGCAATCCCGACACGGGCCAAAGCAACATACAAAGGAAAAAAGCAGCAATAATCTGTTTCATGAATAAATGTGTTTTTTAATGAAAGCGCAAAATTAGTCAAACCTGCACATATACACACATTACTTACACAGATTTTTTATTCCAAACTATTATTTCCCGTATCCCACCATAGGTATGTACCTTCGTGATCTTCTCCATCCAAAGCTTTCACAAGGGCAGAATATTGCTCCGGATCTTCTGTTTGCAAAGTACCGGGAAAGTGAAGTCGGCGTACCATCGTCTCCGAATCTATACATCCGTTCCTGCTATGATTGAAACGTACGGGAAACAAGCGGGGATATCCCGTACGTCGTTGTTCAGCCCAAGCTTCACAGCCTTCGGGAAACATGGCAATCCACTTTTGGGTAATAATCTTCTCCAGCTTTTTCTCCTTATCATCCGACGGATTCCATTTTGGTGATACCTTACAACGAGCTTCCACATTATTCTCCGTTTCATAAGTGTCTACAAAATTCGAAGCTATCCGTTCGCTCTTCAAGTAATCTTCTACTCCATAGACACCCCATTGTTCGAAAGAAGTCATCACTCCGTTCCGATAGCAGTTTTCTTCATTTTCGTCTGTCCAACCGCGTAAAGCGGCCTCAGCACGTAAAAACCAGACTTCAGAAGCCGTCATCAGAGGTGCGTCCGTAGCCTGTGTGACCGACAATCGGGACAGCCCTGCATAATGATTATGTGCAAAACAAGTTCCCTGACGAATGCCACGATACTCTCCCCTAAACTTTTCATCCGTACAAGGAACGAAATAGGCTTTGAGTCGAGGATCATCGTATCCCGTAAGTATAGACTCCATTGAAGCATTCATATACGTTTCATTCCACACCAAATTAAGTTCTCCCAACGGATTAATATATCCCGATTTTGTAGAAACCGCAACTTTTTCCGATCCTCTCTCAAAGAAACCGTAATCATTATCCTTTATCTTCTCTATTTCCAAACGTGCCTTGTCGGGAGCGATTGATGCAAGACGCATAGCCAAACGCAAGCGCAAAGAATTGGCAAACTTCACCCAAGAGGAATACTTGCCATCCAGCAGAATGTCAAACCGGGCGAACCCATTGGATTCCGGTTTTTCTTCTATATAACCGATAAGAGCGACAACGGCAGAATCCAGTTCATTAAAGAATTCATAATAGACCTCTTTCTGCGTATCAGGTTGATAATGCTTTTCCGCATTCGCAAAATGCCTGTAAATAATAGGACCATAGTAATCCGTTACCCGATGCATTACTTCCACTTTCAATATTTTCGTAATACCAAACAGGGCTGGATGAGTATCACGGGTAGCATTCTCCGACTGATATATCTGTGGAAAAATATACGAATACACATGTGTCCACATCGCACTGTTCCAACCATCCTGCATATTATAATCGGAATTATTGGAACCACCGTTCAGAGGTTTGGCATCATGCATATATCCACTGAACATATCCGCATTCAAATTCTGTATCAACTGGAAAGGCCAATTCTTCCCCTTTCCGTAATCATAATTAAAATAAATGCCTTGTTGGATAATCCCCAGACGGATTCCATAACCATTATCGTCAATGTTCAGATCTTCATTCGTAATGCCGGACAGATCGGTATTATAATCGCGGAAGTTACCCGTGCATGCTACGCAAAAAAGCCACCATCCTATCAAATATAAATATATGTATCGTTTCTTCATTTTCCCTTTTCAGCTTTTAAAACTCACATTTCAGCGTAAAACCCAGGCTACGGGTAGTAGGCATTCCGAACACCTCGATACCTTGATTATCATTTCCTGTAGAAAGTACCAGATCCGGGTCAAAAGGTGCTTCCTTATACAAGAAACACAGATTACGGGCTACAAACGAAAGTTGCACATTCTTCAATACTTTAGTTTTCTGCATCCATTCCTTAGGGAAATTGTAACTCAGCGACACTTCACGCAAACGCAGATTAGTGGCATCATACATATAATATTCCGTCACTCCGGCACGTCCGCCTACCACATTCTTATAAAATCCTTTCACATTGTCTATCCGTTCCCCTTCCAGCATAACATATCCTTTATCACGAGCATCTGCAGTTATTTCCGACACTCCATAAAGATCCATTTCCGCCTGCGTTTGCGAAAGGACTTTACCACCATAACGCCAGTCGAGCAAAAAGTAAAAACTGAATCCCTTGTAAGAAAACGTATGATTCCATCCCATTAAAAAGACCGGATTGGCATTTCCTACTTTCACCGTATTACCATCTCCTTCCACCAACGGCAGCCCTTTATGGTCTCCTTCCGTCCCATAAACAATCCTTCCCTGATCATCGCGCACAAAAGCTTTTCCATATATATCCCCGATAGAACCGCCTTTCACCAATTTCATAGCATAGCTTGAAGAAAAACTTGTAGGTCCGTAAACGAACTCCTTCAAGTCATCATGCAACTTCACAATCTTATTCTTATTGGAAGAAAAGTTGAGCGACGTCTTCCATGTGAAGTCAGAAGTTAACACCGGAGTAGCATTCAGCGTAATTTCCCATCCCTTGTTTTGAATATTTCCAGCGTTCACATACCGATAAGCAAACTCATCACCGGCGAGAGCAGGAAGCTTGAAAAACTGATTATACGTATTTGTGCGATAATAAGTCAGGTTAATTCCCAAACGGTGTCGGAAGAACTTCCATTCCGTTCCGAATTCCATAGCATGAGTCATTTCCGGTTCCATTTCTTTAAAAGGCGCAGCATCATTTGCCTGTACCTCACCACCGGCATTGACGTGCGAAGTGGAATTTGTGATGTACAGAGGGATATCATTTCCCACTTTACTGTAAGCCCCGCGTAACTTTGCAAAAGAAACCCATTCGGGCAATTTCAGCCATTTATCAAGCAATATGGAAAGACCGACGGACGGATAAGCAAATCCTGATTTCTCATGTTTGGTATAGGATAACGTGGACGACCAGTCATTACGGGCTGTCAAATCAAGAAATATCTTTTCCTTATAACCTATCTGAGCCGTACCGAAAAATGATTGCAACTGCCGGTGTGCATCTATCTTCTGATCAATACTGGCAGAGCTGTTCATCACGATATTGGCAATATTAAACACATTGGCGTATTTCAAAGAAGCATTCTTCGAGTCGTAACGGGTTGAGTTCACCACCTTATCATTGATACTGCCGCCAATAGCCGCATCCAGAGTAAAATCACCCCATGTTTTCTTAAACATAGCCATCACGTCACCATACATCTGCGTTTCCTGATAGTCCATCTCAAGATAACGCCCGTTCACTCCGCATAAAGCTGTTGCGGTAGAAGCATAGAATTTCTGACGCAATTTATCAGCCCAATAATCCATATTGCCACGTGCTTGTATCGTCAGCCAACCATTCACCTTGAAAGTGACGGAAAGAGCAAGAATGACACGTGTGCGTGTTTCCCTGCTTTGGATACGATTCACTATC
Organism: Bacteroides finegoldii DSM 17565; assembly: GCF_000156195.1. Taxonomy (GTDB): domain Bacteria; phylum Bacteroidota; class Bacteroidia; order Bacteroidales; family Bacteroidaceae; genus Bacteroides; species Bacteroides finegoldii. Next base: position 311,323 of record NZ_GG688319.1, read on the forward strand.
CAATATGGATTCTGCTCAAAATCTTCGGTAAACGTATGCCAATTCTGCACATTCAAATTACGCTCTTCATTATAAGTTTCAAAATGCTCCTTATAATAAGACAGATCTTCGCCACGCGGAAAACGGTAAAGCCCTACTAACGGATTCATATAAAAACCTCCTGAGACGGGCTTATTCTCAACCGTTTGTTTCATGACATTGACATTGCCATCCAACTTCAGACGTTTGTTGAACATGGCAGCCGTTTCACGCAGATTGATGTTATGCTTCTTTAATTTATTCCCTTCAATAATGCCCCGTCCAGTAGTATTGGCATAAGAAAAATAAGTTTGCAGATTTTCATTTCCGTGACTGACGGATACGGAAGTCATGGAAGTAAGTCCGGTACGGAAAAAATCATTCAGATTATCATGCACCTCCAAACTTTCCTTTCACCCAACTATCTATCACATCACTCACCCCATAGCTATTTTGCATCTGAGGTAAGCTGAAAGCCTTTTCAAAAGTAAGTCCGGTAGAGAAATGGATACTTCTTTTCCCTGTAGAATTTCCTTTTTTGGTAGTGATCAGGATTACTCCATTGGCAGCCAAACTTCCATACAAAGCCGCTGCTGGGGCGCCTTTCAAGATACTGATACTTTCTACATCCTCCGGATTCAGATTGGAGATACCATCTCCTCCATCTCGGTTTCCGGCATTTGCCGTTCCGCCAATCGCCGAATAAGCCTGTTCCGGAGAAGTGTTGGACATCGGTACACCGTCTATTACATAAAGCGGCTGATTATCTCCGGATACCGAACGGACTCCCCGAAGAGTGATTTTGGCAGAACCACCCATACCGGAAGAATTCTTGTTGACCTGCACTCCTGCAGCTTTTCCGGCAAGGGCTGTTATCATATTTATCTCCTTTACCCGATTCAGTTCTTCCCCTTTTATTTTCTGAGTCGAATAAGCCAAAGTAGATTCATCCTTTTCAAGCCCTAGAGCAGTCACAATTACATTATCAAGCATGACCGTATTTTCCCGAAGGGAGATTTCAAGCATTGCCCTACCCGTTACTTTGACTTCCACTGTCTCATAACCGATAAAGGAAACTTGCAGAACAGCGCTATCCGGAACGGACAAAAAGAAGCTACCGTCTATATCACTGACAGTTCCGTTCGCTCCTCCTTTCTCACGAATGGTTGCCCCGATAAGCGGCTCGCCGTTGGTATCGACAACACGTCCCCTTACCGTTGCCGTCGCATTATCCGTAGGGGTTTCTATAAACGTAACTTGTTCCGAAGCGTAACCATTCTCGCTTAAAAAGAAGAATGAACTCAATAAACAACTTACAACAACTTGAACTCTCAATGATATTATAAAAGACTGTCTATTCATTATGCCACAAAAATACGTAAATATTTTATATATTGCATTTTTTCACATTGATTTTGAACGAAATAAACATTATCACTATTTTTGCATGAAATTAAAATGATACATAATGATGGAAATCGAGAAACATCCACTAGAACCATTTCTTCCGGCAAAAGCCAAACTGTTAATGCTGGGAAGTTTTCCACCGCAGAAAAAGCGTTGGTCCATGGATTTCTATTACCCGAACCTGAATAATGATATGTGGCGCATTTTCGGTGTGTTGTTTTTTAATGACAAAGACTACTTTCTAAATCCTACACGGAAAGCGTTTTGCCGTGAACGGATTATAGACTTTCTAAATGAGAAAGGAATTGCACTGTTCGATACGGCCTCATCCGTTCGCCGACTACAAGACAATGCGTCCGATAAGTTTCTGGAGGTTGTGGAAGCCACCGATATTCCCGCAATGCTTCGTCGGCTTCCCGAATGTAAGGCCATCGTTACTACCGGTCAGAAAGCTACTGACACACTCCGGCAACAATTGGATGTAGAAGAACCGAAAGTCGGCGATTATTCGGAGTTTGTTTTTGAGAAACGCGCAATAAGGCTGTATCGTATGCCTTCATCATCGCGAGCATACCCATTGGCATTGGATAAGAAAGCGGCTGCCTATCGAATCATGTATCAGGATTTACAGTTACTACCCTAAATGTGAAACAACAAATATCAAATAATAAATTAGAAATGAGTATGATACCTTTATTTTTGCAGTACCCGGCATGCAGCACATGCCAAAAAGCCAAAAAGTGGTTAACAGAAAATAACATTGAGTATACAAACCGGTTGATTGTAGAAGAAAATCCTACAGTAGAAGAGCTAAAAGCATGGATTCCCCGTAGCGGTCTGCCTATAAAGAAATTCTTCAACACTAGCGGACTCGTTTATAAAGAGCTGAAACTGAGTGAGAAGTTGCCAAGCATGAGCGAAGAGGAACAAATAGAACTGTTGGCAACAAACGGTAAGTTGGTGAAACGTCCTCTAGTAGTAACAGACAGTTTGGTATTGGTCGGTTTCAAGCCCGACGAATGGGAAAAATTAAAATAGTTCAAAACTTATTTACCCGAATGTTTGGAGATTCAGAAGTTTCTACTACCTTTGCAGCCGCAAACACGGGAGTAGCTCAGTTGGTAGAGCACCGGTCTCCAAAACCGGGTGTCGGGAGTTCGAGCCTCTCCTCCCGTGCAATAAGAAAACCGCAAATAGTCGTCAAGCCATTTGCGGTTTTCTTATTATTGCCTCACAGATAAGTTACTACTCTCGGCTCAGTTTGAAAACTCTCTCTTATACTAATTCTTACTCGTCTTTTCCAATCCTTTAGCAGCCTCAACCAGTCGGATAAACTCTCTTCGATATCCTCTTTCATCATTATTCACCCCCTGTTTAGCTAGCTTAATGACTTTGTCATAATCGGCAGTTCCTTTAAAGTCAGAATCACGAAGCAACTGTCCGAACATGGCTACTGCCGAAGCGAAACGGAAGTCGGAAGAAACACTATCTCCTTTGTTATCTACAAAAGGAAGTTCCATTTTCCTGCTGACATCCTTATCCGGAGCTTTGTAACGCAATTTCACAGTAAGGAGTTCATCAGATCCGGTCGGTTTCAGCGTCATTTTTTCTTTCTTTTGGTATTTCAAGTCGTCTACTTTACCTACATATTCATTCTTCACACCTGCGGGAATCACTTCATAAAAAGCTGTTACCGTATGTCCTGCTCCCATATCTCCGGCATCTTTCGCATCATTATTAAAATCTTCGTCTTTCAGCAGACGGCTTTCGTAACCAATCAGACGATATGCCTGGACTTGAGAAGGATTAAATTCCACTTGCAGTTTGACATCTTTTGCCACAGTATGCAATGTAGCACCAAATTCGCCTACTAAAACACGATTGGCTTCCTGCAAATTATCTATATAGGCATGATTCCCATTTCCTTTTTCAGCCAATACTTGAATTTTCTTATCTTTGTAGTTACCCATTCCATAGCCTAGTACAGTAAGGTGTACGCCACTTTTCCGTTCTTTTTCTATCAATTGTTCCAATCCTTCGGCGGAAGAAACACCGACGTTGAAATCACCATCGGAACAAAGTATGATACGGTTATTGCCATCAGAGATAAAGTTCTTTTTAGCTATTTGATACGCCAAATGAATGCCCGCGCCTCCTGCAGTAGATCCGCCTGCGGTCAGTTCATCTATCGCTTCACGGATCTTCTGTTTATCACCGCCCGAAGTAGCTTCCAGCTTCACACCGGCACTGCCTGCATAAGTCACGATTGCCACCTTATCTTTATTCCGCAGATTATTCACCAATAGTTTGAGCGATGACTTTACCAAATCCAACCGATTAGCCCCCCACATAGAACCGGAAATATCAATCAAGAATACAAGATTGGACGCCGGCAACTGCTCCGTCGGAATTTCTTTAGCTTTCAATCCGATACGAACAAGCCGATGAGCTGTATTCCAAGTACAAGTTCCGGCTTCCACAGTTATCTTCACAGGATCGTTGCCCGTTGGTTTCGGATAGTCGTAAGAAAAGTAATTCACTAATTCTTCCGTACGGATTGCATCGGCAGGAGGCAATTCTCCTCTATTGATAAAACGACGCATATTGCTATAAGAAGCAGGGTCCACATCAATAGAGAAAGTAGAAAGCGGAGTATCGGCTACACTTTTGAAACCATTCTCCTGAATCCGGTCATACTCTTCCGTATTCATTCTCGTATCCATATCATACATGGCAGTCGGACACACCGCTACATACGCACCGGTCATTGCCTTTGTTTTCATTGTACCGTATCCCACTACGACACACTCCTCCAACGCCACATCATCAGTCTTCATTTTAACATCCAGTTTGGCCGACTTAACCACTCTTTTTTCTTCTTTATACCCGATAAACCGGAATAACAATACGTCCCCTTTTTGGGCCTGAATGGAATAACGACCGTTCACATCTGTGATTGCCCCACTTTTGGAACGGTTATTCACTACCGAACAACCGGTAATCGAAGTTCCATCCGCTGCGTCCGTCACAATACCGGTCACGGTAATAGTTTGCGCATTCATTGTTCCTAAGCAAATAACTGCCATCAGCAGTACGAGCATGATTGCTCTGAATTGGTTTGTTCTCATAACTTCATTATTTTAAAATGTTACTATTCATCGCTTTTACTATAGAGATGCAGATTTCACACAGATTCCATAATTTGCCTGAACTTTTTTTACCCGAGCGGAAAAAAGTCACTTAAAAATTCCTACTTATTCCTTTGTAACTCTTAATATGATATGTATATTTGCCAAACATAAACATATCATAAATATGAAAAACGAAGTTGATGGAAGGCGGGAAATAGCCTCACGAAACACGGTCTGGGCCACTATTATCGCCCGCAAACTAACTCGTTGGGGTATCACTCCCAATCAAATTTCCATGATGAGCATATTCTTCGCTATGGTGGGATGCCTTCTGTTGATCGGCACAGTCATTGATCCCGGTTTTAACAAGTATGTAGCCTACATTCTGTTCATCGTTTGCATGCAGTCGCGGTTACTCTGCAACCTGTTCGATGGGATGGTAGCTATTGAAGGAGGGAAGAAAAGTGCCAACGGAGATCTCTACAATGATATGCCCGACCGCTTTGCTGATGCTTTGTTCATCATTCCCATCGGATATATAGCAGGTGGATTCGGTATTGAACTGGGATGGCTAGCGGCCCTTCTTGCCGTTATGACAGCTTATTTCCGCTGGATAGGAGCCTACAAAACGCACCAGCATTTCTTTAACGGTCCGATGGCCAAGCAACACCGCATGGCATTGCTCACGCTTGCCTTTGTAGTAGCCACCTGCACCATTCACGCAGGATACGACCGGATGGTATGTCTCATAGCCCTGATAATTATAAATGTCGGCCTTGTCGCAACACTGATACACCGTCTGTACCTCATGTCACACACAACAAACAATGAAATAAAATGAAAGAACTACTGGATACCATATTTCCTACGCTAAGTGATGAACTGATTATCGTCATTTCGCTCATCATCGGACTGCTCATTACGGCAAGCCTTATTCTTTTTTTTGTAAAGAAGATCTTTCCAAAAACAAATATCAGCGAACTCTCCGCCCGCACACGTTCATGGTGGATCATGGCGGGCATGTTTATCGGCGCTGTATTTATCAGCTATAACATTTCTTATTTCTTCCTTGCCTTTCTCTCTTTCATTGCTTTCAGAGAACTGTATTCGGTGTTGGGATTCAGAGAGGCAGATCGTGGAGCATTATTCTGGGGGATACTGGCCATTCCCATTCAATATTACCTTGCTTACCTTGCCTGGTATGGAGCATTCATCATCTTCATCCCGGTAGTTATGTTTCTCGTATTACCCTTACGACTGGTTTTAAAAGAAGACACTCACGGAATTACCAAGTCGATGGCTCTGTTGCAGTGGATCCTAATGCTTTCGGTATTCGGTATCAGCCACCTCGCTTATCTCCTGTCACTTCCCGAACTGCCGGGATTCAATGCGGGAGGACGAGGCCTGTTATTGTTCCTTGTATTCCTTACGGAAATCAACGATATAATGCAATTTATCTGGGGTAAACTTCTCGGACGGCATAAGATACTTCCGAAAGTAAGTCCGAACAAGACATGGGAAGGATTTTTAGGTGGTGTAATCAGCACTACCGTCATTGGTTACTTTCTCGGTTTCCTGACTCCCCTCTCCGCTCCTAACGTTCTTCTGGTAAGCGCTCTTATTGCCATTGCCGGATTCTCGGGGGACGTAGTCATCTCCGCCATCAAAAGGGATAAAGGAATTAAGGATATGGGGAACAGTATTCCCGGTCATGGAGGAGTATTCGACCGGATAGACTCTCTGTCCTACACCGCTCCCGTCTTTTTTCATTTAGTTTATTACATTGCATATTAAAATGGAAAAGAGATTCATGCAAGCTGCTATCATGCAGATTATATATAAAGGTATATGCCAATGGTTCTTGAAACTGATCGTAGGAGTTCAGTTCACCGATTGCCGATTCCTCAAGAAAGAAAAGCAGTTCATCATTCTTGCCAACCACAACAGCCATTTGGACACTTTAAGTTTATTATCTTCTCTGCCCGGAAAACTTTTATGGAAAGTCAAACCTGTAGCAGCAGAAGATTATTTTGGTAAAAACCGCTTTCAGGCTTCCATAAGTAACTATTTCATCAACACACTGCTAATCAGAAGGAAAGGAGAAAAAGATTCGGAACATGACCCGATCCGCAAAATGCTTGAAGCCATCGATGCAGGATATTCACTGATTCTTTTTCCCGAAGGAACCAGAGGAAAGCCGGAACAGATGGGAAAAATTAAATCCGGCATAGCCCGTATCCTGTCTCTGCGACCTGAAGTAAAATATATTCCCGTATTCATGACCGGCATGGGACGTTCTCTGCCCAAAGGCAAAATGATACTGTTGCCATATAAAGCATCTATCTATTACGGTATGCCCACATTGGTAAAGAGCACGGATATACATGAAATATTGGAACAGATTGCAGATGATTTTGAAATAATGAAAGAAAAATATCAAGTCATTATTGACGACGAAGAAGAATAGGCATTGTTTTTTAAAAGAACCATATCCAAACTATCGGACGAGGAGCTACTCACACACTACGCTCAGTCCGGTGATACGGAATATTTCGGTGAATTATACAACCGCTATATCCCGTTACTGTATGGACTGTGCCTGAAATATCTGCAAGACGAAGACCGGGCACAGGAAGCGGTCATGCAGTTGTTTGAAGATTTATTGCCTAAGCTGGGAAATTATGAGATCAAAGTGTTCAAGCCCTGGCTCTACCGGGTGGCAAAAAATCATTGCTTGCAACTTCTGCGGAAGGAGAATAAAGAAATTCCGTTAGATTACACCATTAATATTATGGAATCCGATGAATTTCTGCATCTATTAAGTGAAGAGGAAAGTTCGGAAGACCAGTTAAAAGCATTACATCACTGTCTCGAAAAGTTGCCCGAAGAACAACGGACGAGCATTACACGTTTCTTTTTAGAGGAAATGTCGTATGCGGATATTGTCGAGCAGACCGGATTTACTCTGAATAATGTAAAAAGCTATATCCAGAACGGAAAGCGAAACTTAAAAATCTGTATCAAGAAACAAACCCTATGAGACTATCGGACTACATACAAGGACTCCGCAAAGGAAAAGAAGCACATCGGTTGGAAAAAGAGTCGATGAAAGACCCTTTCCTGGCTGATGCGATAGATGGATACAACCAAGTGGAGGGAAATCACGAACAACGGATTGAGCAACTGCGGATACAAATCTCTGCCCGTTCTACAAAGAAAAGAAATACCTACGCTATCATTTGGAGTGTTGCCGCCTGTCTGGTGATCGGATTCGGAATCAGCAGTTATTTCCTGTTTCCGAAAGAGACACCAGAGCCTGTCATTCCGATAATTCCACAAAAGGAAATCGCACTAGTTCCCACAAAGACAAAGACGGATTCCACTCCTATTTCCCCAGTTTCCATGAAACAAGCGGATAAGAAAGATATCATCGCCAAAAGCCGGACTACCATTTCCAAGCCTCCAAGTGCTCCCATTACAACAATGCCTATGGAGGAGGAAACTTCGGATCAAATGGTTGCAGCAACAGACGAAGAAGTAATAATGACAACAGGAGCTTCTGATCCCGAATCCGTCAAAAAGATGAGAATAGCTAAAATGGCAGTTATTCCCACCAATGATATAATCAAAGGAAAAGTGACCGACCAAAAAGGGGAACCGCTTATCGGCGCCAGCGTAATGTACAAAGGAACGAATATCGGAACCGTTACAGATGTGAATGGAGAATTTTCATTACTCAAAAAAGCAGAGAACAAGCAGTTGACAGCACAGTATATCGGATATGACCCGGTAGAAGTTCCGGTAGATACCAGCCGGACAATGCTCATTGCCATGAACGAAGACCAAAAAGGACTCAGCGAAGTGGTGGTAGTGGGACACGGAGTCAATAAAAAGGCAAATAAAGATAACACTCCGCAACCCGTTGACGGAAAACGTAAATATCTGAAATATCTGAAAAAGAATCTGGTCCGCCCAACGGACGAAACGTGCGCACAAGTGAAAGGAAAAGTAGTATTGACCTTTCTGGTCAATAGGGACGGACGGCCTTTCCACATTAAAGTAAAGAAGAGTCTCTGCGAATCTTCCGACAAAGAGGCAATCCGTCTGGTTCAGGAAGGACCGGACTGGACATACGGGAACAAGCAGGCGGAGGTAACCGTCAAATTCGATTAACGCAAACCACTAAATCCAGGTACCCTTGCGCCATAAGAATTCAAGTGGTCCTTGCCTGTGTCGAACAAGCCACCAACGGCTGAAGACCAACTGAACGGTAAAGATAAGCAATGCAATAAGCAGGCTTGCCGTTGCTCCGGCATATTTGTACATAGACAACCCGAATCCATAATAGATAGTGACTCCCATAACAGATTGGGAAATATAATTCGTCAGACTCATGCGCCCGTAAGGAATCAGCAGGCTTTGCCAGCTATATCCTGTCTCTTTCTTAAACCAAAGCAGGGTGAAGAGAGAAACAAGAATCACCATGAACGCAAAATTAGCATAAGACGGAACAGCTATATTATAAGGAATCAGTGCGGAGGAATCCGTAATAAAATCCGGAACAAAAATTCTAAGGCAATAGAGAGGAATGAAGGCAATGACAGCACCTATCAACATTCTTTTCCAGAAACGTACGGACTCTTCACTCTTTATCAAATATTTCCGGCGTCCCAACAACATCCCGAACATGAACAGAGCAGCCGTCTGGAACAAGCGTCCATTTTCCACCTGCCAGATATTGCTATACAACTGTCCGTCAATGATATTAGACTGTAATACATCAAAGAAACTGCCGTTGGCTGTCGCTGCCTCAGCACGCATAGCATAAGGAATAAAATGACCGGTCACCGCCACATAATCCGGATTTATCAGCGCATAGATGGCACGTCCCCACTCGTATGGCTGTAAAAGCAGAATCAAAGCAATCCAGAAAACCGTCTTATCCTTCAACTTACAAACCGGAATCAGTGCAAACCCGACTACTGCATATAGCAAAAGAATATCACCGTTATAGAACAATGCGTGCAACTGTGCAAACAGGAGAAGCAGGCACATCCGCCATGCAAATCGTCCCCTGAAATCGATTCCCCGTTTCTCCGCATTGTGAAACTGAATATAAAAGCTAAACCCGAACAACAATGAGAAAGTCGCATAAGCCTTTCCCGCAAACAAGAAAAATATAGTATCCCATGCATACTTATCAATTGTTTGCAACCATGCGGGTACATTCTCCGGCATAAAAAACAGATTGTAATGCTCCAGATTATGTAATAATACAATAGCTAACAAAGCGAACCCACGCAGAGCGTCCACTACTCCAAGCCGTTCAGTCGTTTTCAGTGTTTGAGTCATTAGATACAATTATTTCAGATTAATTCAACAACCGCAAAAATAAAAGAAATACCTGAAAAACAAAAGCTTACGAGTGTTAAATATTAAATCAGTTCATAACTGGCCATTTGTATCGGCATATCCAGATTATGGAGTACTTTTTCCAACAAAATACCCTCGCGGTTATCATACTCATATCCGAAAGTAGCGCGAATACCCTGTAGAATAAACTGCGTGGCACGGTCCAACGCCATTGGCAAACTGTCACCCTGCATCAAAGACCCCGTGATAACACTTGTAAAAGTATCCCCTGTACCCGGATAATGGGCAGGCAGATAAGGACAAGTCACCTTCCAATAACGGTTTCCCTGACGGTTATAAGCATAAACAGAAGTTTTATGAGGTTCACCATGTACGGGAACACTAGTTATGATAACCACATCAGGACCTTTATCAGACAAGAGCCGAAGATATTCTTTCAACTCCTCATCTGTATTGTCCGCTTTATAAGGCTTGTCCAACAGATAAAACAGTTCTGTCAAATTCGGGGTAACTACATCCGCTTTTGTAATCAAGTGACGCATCTCCTTCACCATCTCCCCATCAAAATTAGCGTACAACCGACCGTTATCTCCCAACACGGGATCAGCCACGATTAAACTATCCGGCTGCCGGAAGTCCCTGATAAAATCGGAAACGATCTGAATCTGCTTCGGAGAGCCCAAATATCCCGTATAGATAGCATCGAACTGCACTTCCAGTTTTTTCCATTCGGCAATAATCTTCGGCATTTCGTCCGTCAGATCGAGAAAAGAGAAACCGGGATATTGCGTGTGATTGGAAAGCACAGCCGTAGGCAACGGACAGACTTGAAAGCCCATAGATGAAAGAATAGGGATAACGACCGTGAGAGATACGCGTCCCATCCCCGAAAGGTCATGAATGGCAGCTATTTTCTTTACTTTATTGGCATACATATCATTTACATTTAACAACTACATCAATATCACCAATACGTCCCTTGCTCCATGTGCTCCCATCACCAAAGCCTGTTCGATATCAGCAGTCTTTGAAGGACCGGAAATAAACGTGCCGAATTTATATTCCTGCCCGTCCAATTCACGGTAAGCGTCATACATCGTATCTACTATTTTATTTCGGTCGAGCAAAATAACCAACTTCTCTGAAATGAAATAAACAGCTTTATACTTTACTGTTTGCGGAATCCATACAGCCCCGTTCTCAGCAACTCCGATTTCTCCTTTCACCACAGCCACATCCGTGCCATCCAACTCTTTCGGGTCATCCAGATTATCGGGATTGAACGTCGCGCACGAAATATCCGGCAACACGGAAGCAATGCGCATAGCCTCCGGATAGGTCCGGCGAATCACCGCATTCACATCTTCTCCCTCACCCAATACAACAGCCATACCTCCCACCGCACGGCTGATAGCACAAAACTGTTCTATTTTATCGGGATATGACAACCGTTTCATATCCGCAATATCCGGCTTATCATAACGAACTTGCATATTTTTGCGGATACTGGCTAATATTTCTTCTCTACTGCTCATTTAGATTCCTCCTTTCCCTGCACTTTGTTCTTCTTCCACATCTCATTAAACGATTCTTTGGCAAATTCCGGCAACTCGCGTCCCTTTCCCCAATCATTGAAATCATTGTATTTCATAAATCGTGGCAGGCTGTTTATCATCGGAGCCGCCCACAAAGCAGCATTGAACAATGCCGGACGCTCCATCAGGAACTTCATTCCACCGGACATGATCTTCTTTCCCGTATTCGCCTTGCCCAGTCCGTCCAAATCCTGACGCCACTTATAAATCTGTTCGGCAAGATCCACTTTCACCGGACAGACATCAGAGCAGGACATACACAGAGAGCAGGCAGAAAGATTATCATAATATTTCTCCGGATCATGGGCCATACCCAGATTGATCCCGATAGGACCGGGAATAAAATAAGTATAAGAGTATCCACCGCTTCGACGATATACGGGACAAGTATTCATACACGCACCGCAACGAATACAATTCAGTGTCTTGATATGGTCGGTCTTGGACAGCAATGCACTCCGGCCATTGTCCACAATAATGATGTGATATTCACCTCCTTCGCGAGGGCGACGGTAATGGGAAGTGTAGGTTGTAACCGGTTGTCCGGTAGCCGAACGTGCCAGTAAACGGGTAAATACCCCCAACGCCTCCAGGTCCGGCACAATCTTTTCCATACCGAAAGCAGCAATATTCAACTTCGGATATGAAGTTCCCATATCGGCATTTCCTTCATTGGTACACACCACGATATCACCGGTCGAAGCTACGGCAAAGTTAGCGCCAGTCATGGCAGCTTCAGCATTCAGAAAAAGATGACGCAGGTTCTTACGGGCGGCATGAGTCAGATAAGTAGGATCAAAGTTACCTTTTTCCGTTCCCATCTCTTTCTCAAAAAGTTCACCCACCTGTTCCCGTTTGATGTGGATGGCAGGCAACACGATATGACTCGGTTCGAGATGCATCAATTGCAGAATACGCTCGCCCAAATCGGACTCCACGACATCGATACCACGCTCCATCAGGAAAGGATTCAACCCACATTCCTCTGCGAGCATGGATTTACTTTTGATAAAATGATGCACATTATGTTCATTCAGTATCTCGTACACAATGGCACAATATTCATCAGCGTCTTTCGCCCAATGCACGATAGCGCCATTGGCGGTAGCATTCTTTTCAAACTCCAGCAGGAGCTCTTCGAGATGGCTGTTGGAATATAGTTTCAGTTCACAGGCCTTGTTGCGCAACTCTTCCCACTCGGGAACTTCCTTACTCATCTTATCCCTCTTGGCACGGACCATCCAAAGGGTTTCGTTATGCCATGCTGCCATCTTGCTGTCCCGCAAGAACTTCTCGGCAGCCTTTGAATGTTTTGTACTCATGATTGCGATGCTAGAATTTCTACAATATGGATAATCTGAATGGGCAGATGTTCCCGTTTGATAACGCCTTGCATATGCATTAGGCAGGAACTGTCCGCTCCGACAATATACTCGGCTCCGGTAGCCATGTGGTCTTTCACCTTATCGCGTCCCATACATACGGAAACAGCCTGCTCTTCTACGGCAAACATTCCGCCAAAACCGCAGCACTCGTCAATGTGGCTGGGTTCGAATACCTCGATTCCTTCTACCAGATTGAGCAAATCACGTAATTTATTGTAATAAGGGATATTTAATTCGCTGGGGGCGGAGTTGAACAATTCACGCACACCGTGACAACTGTTGTGAATACTGACTTTGTGCGGAAAGCGTGCAGGCAGTTTCGTGGGTTTGATCACATCGTGGATGAAATCGCAAAGGTCATAAATCTTTCCCGCACTTTGACAGACATGACCTTCTTTCTCTAAAATACCCGGATGATTCTCTTTCACAAAAGCGACACAACTGGCGGAGGGACCGACAATGTAGTCATATTGTTGAAACAAGTCATCAAAACGGAGTGCCAGCTTCATTGATTCATCTTCAAAACCGGCATTCGCCATCGGTTGTCCGCAACAAGTCTGATCTAACGGATAATCGACGTCTACTCCCAGACTTTTTAATAGCTTATACGATGCCACTCCCACATTGGGATATATAGCATTGATATAACAAGGAATAAACAAACCTACTTTCATAATATATCATGTAATAATTAAGCTTCTTCCACTGCATTGTTTATCCAATTGAGCAGTATTATTACAACAAGGCCGGAGGAAAAAATGTTCGCCACCGCACATATACTTTTATGATATTGCAGAATCCCTTTTTTACACTATCTTTGCCGCATGAAGACTCTATATATTGTTATAGGAACGATTTCCCTGGCACTCGGCATTCTCGGCATTTTTCTGCCGCTATTGCCTACCACGCCTTTCCTGCTACTTACTGCAGCCCTTTATTTCAAAGGGTCGTTTCGTCTCTATAACTGGCTGCTCAATCATCGTTATTTTGGTCCTTATATCCGCAACTACCGTGAAAACAAAGCGATTCCTCTCCGCGCCAAGATAGTTTCCCTCGTACTAATGTGGGGAACCATGCTTTATTGTATTTTCTTCCTGATTCCCCTGATATGGGTAAAGGTTCTCTTGGGACTGATTGCCGCAGGAATCACTTATCATATCCTTTCTTTCAAGACATTGAAATAATCAGATAGCCCCTGGCGTGCATCTGCAAGTTTATCTTCCCAATGTTTCACAGAATTCTGACCGATGATGTCTGTCACGTATTTCACGGAAATAAAAGGAATCTCTTTCGAACGGCAAACGAATGCCTGTGCATAAGCTTCCATATCTACAACGTCTCCATTTATATGGGTTAATTCCGTCAGGAACCCGTCTCCGGTATTACAAATCCCGTTTTCCGTCCAATGCTTACAGAAACCTTTTTCTTCGAGCAGAGCCGATGAATCAATCTCGCACTCCAATCCGAACTCTTTCATCTTCTGCATATCACGATCCACAAACTTACGGCAGACAAAAATATCTCCTACCTGATGATTGACTGTCCCGGCACTTCCCATATTCAACACCAAATCCGGCTGTACCTGGCGAATTGCTTCTGCCAGATGAAAAGCCGATTTTACTTTTCCAATGCCTGTGCGCACATAATACGGTTCGACATCAGGCCATTTTATCTCTACAAATTCGCCTTGAACGGCGTAGGTCACTAATATTTTCAACATATATTCTTTAATTCATTCCATTACTCACTATATATAGACAAAGATATGAAAATCACACTAGATACACAAGTAGATAAAATATTATCTATTTTACATATAATATAATAATGAATAATAGTAACCTACATAATAAGAAAAGTCCTATCTTTGTACCGTCGCAACCGACAAGATGTTTTTACCGACTCATAAGGAAGATTTAATAAATTCTACTGAACAGATTAATAACTTCCCCTTATCTTTTAGCAAAATCATCCGCACGAATTAATCTGTTGCACTTGAGCAACCATCCAGCCGCACTTGTGCAACTCTCCAGCTACACTTGTCCTACTCGGAAGTTACTCAACTGCAAACAAGTAGTAACCATAAAAAACGATCACTCGTGAGCATACTTTATAAATCAACCCGTTTTGCAGATACCTTTACGGGTAACAAAGAAACGAACGTACGCGTACAACTCCTGTCATGGGATACATTGGACACCAAAGCCTTCGTTGAGTACCTGGCGGACAAGAACAATCTATCGAAAGGGGATGCCTACAAAAATCTTACTATGGTATTGGAAGGTATAGAAGCTGTTCTGAAAAACGGAAACATCCTCAATCTGGACGACTTCGGCAGTTTCTCACTGAACGGCAGTTTCTGCAAGGACAAACAACCCGGCGAAAATCATCGGGCGGAATCCATAGAAATAAAGAATGTTGTATTCAAAGCTGAAAAACAACTGAAGAAACGTATAGCAACGGCCGGATTTGAAAAGTACAATCCCGAAAGACACAACAAACGCAAATACTAGAACAAAATGGAATACACCAGAACTTACTCCATCCGGAAAGGCGAATACTTTGCGGATGCGTTGAAGCGTGCCGGGAAAGAATTTATACCGACAAATTGTATCATCAACAAGCTACTGCCCGGACTGGGTGCTACGCATTGCGAACTGATAGCTCCACGAAAATCAATCATTATCGAGCCTAATGTGCCTGTCATCGAATCAAAAGCTAAAAAACATAAGAATGCATTAGCCGTCTACAAAGGAGTGACTGTCCGGAAAATTATAGATTTCCTGGAAGATAACCACGACAGGCATTACAAACTGCTGACTACTCCCGAAGGTTTCGCCAAGATAAAAGAGGCGATGCAAACGGTGGGCATAGATATATACGAGGAATGTTTCATTTTATTCGACGAATGTGAGAAATTAGTGCAGGACGTACACTACCGTGACTCTATCCGTGAACCGATGAACGATTTTTTCCTCTTTCAAAATAAGGCGCTGATTTCCGCAACTCCCATTATTCCCGAAAAAGACAATCGTTTCGATGGCTTCGCACGGGTACTAATCCAACCGGACTATGCATACCGGCAGAAATTAAAACTAATTACTACAAATAATGTGCTGGAGACACTGCAGGAAGTAATCGAAGCCAAACGAGGAACAGTCTGCATTTTCTGCAACAGCATTGACTCGATAGACAGTTTCTACCGTCTGATTCCGGAACTGAGCAACGCCTGTACCTTTTGCAGTGAAGACGGGCAATATAAACTTTGGAAAGGCAACCGCCGGAAAAAGTCAATGATGATTACCGAACTGGAACGTTACAACTTCTTCACCTCAAGGTTTTACTCGGCTGTAGATATCATCTCTCCCAACCCTCCGCACGTGATTTTCATTAGCGATTTGTTTGGTGCTACCCAATCGGTTATCGATCCTGCTACCGAAGCGATTCAGATTATCGGTCGGTTTCGTGGCGGAGTAAATAGCGTGACACATATTGCTTCCATCCGTCCGGATCTGGAATGTATGTCATCCACAGAAATCGACGACTGGATTCATGGCGCTTCCACCGTCTACAACAATTGGAAATTCCAACTGGCACGTACCTCTAATATTGGCGAACGGACTCTATTGCAGGAAGCGATCGGAGAAAATTCATACCTCCCCTATCTGGACGACAAAGGCAAACCGGATCCGTTCCTGATTGCCAACTTTTACGAAAAGGAACAGGTGAAACGACTATACACTTCTACTGACCTGCTTTGCGATGCCTATCGGCAGACCGATTATTTTGTTTTCTCTCATGAAGAGCGTCTAATGCCTGTTTCCGACAATGAACGCATGGCGATACAACACCGGCTAGCAAAGAAAAAAAGGGCGGAACTTATCGTCCGCAAACTGGAAGAGATGGAGAAGATGAGCAGGACAACTGACAAAAAGTTACAAAAACGCTACCAGCGTATGCTAGGCAACCTGATTACTTCGACTGCCGACAGATACATATACGATTGTTTCTGCTGTTTCGGAGCGGATTTTATCCGCCAATCCGATTATAACGAGAATAAGTTGCGCACGGCATTGAACGCAAGCAGCGAACACACCATCAAGAAATCGGCACAAATGCGTATATCTATCCAACGAACTTTCCCCATAGGCTCCGAACTTTCCGTTCAGGAAGCGAAAAGTATGCTGAAGCAAGTATATAAAAAAATGGGACTGAACACGGGAAGAGGTATCACGACAAAGGAGTTGGAACAATATGCGGAGATAGAAAATAACCGAAATCGCACAGAAAGAACAATTAAAATACTGAAATTCAAATAATTGACTATAAAGTGCAACTTTTCTAGCGGAAAAAATCTGATTCTCTTATAGTTTTTTGTAAACTTCGCTTATTTGGGGGCTATTTTAGGTACTAATTAATTGATTAGCAGCGATGTGACATTTTTGTTTTTCCCCGTATAATACTTAAAATAAAAACAAAAATGTCACACCGAACTACCACACATTCAAAGTCTATATCTTTCACACCCTAACGCTGAAATACAACTAATTTGAGCTAAAAAGAACATTTTATCCCGAAAAGTTTTTGTAATATCAGAGTTAATCGTATTTTTGTGTACAATTTTGGTGTAGTAATGACAGAAGAAGAAAAAAAGTTATTGAATACCTTTGAAACGCGGCTACGGCATTTGCTCTATTTGCATGATGAGTTAAAGCGTGAAAATGTCGAGTTGAAAAAGCTTCTTGATTTCGAAAAACTGAAAAATGAGAAGATACAGGCTCAATACGATGAATTGGAAGTCAACTATACGAACCTAAAAACAGCTACGGCAATCAGCCTTAACGGCAGCGACGTAAAAGAGACGAAGCTGCGATTGTCAAAATTAGTGCGTGAAGTCGATAAATGCATCGCTTTGTTGAATGAATAAGAAAGAAAGGATGTATGAGCGATAATATAATAAGAATAAACCTGCATATGGCAGATGCGTGTTATCCGGTATTTATCAATCCAGAGAATGAGGAGATAGTACGGGCGGCCGCCAAGCAGGTTAATACCATACTTGGTGAGTACCGGGAAAAATGGGGGCATCTGAATTTGGAACCGGAAAAAATTATAGTTATGGTAGCCTATCAGTTCTCATTAGAGAAACTGCAATTGTTGCAACGTAATGATACCGCTCCCTATACGGAAAAGGTAAAAGAACTGACTGAATTGCTGGAGGATTATTTCAAGAAAGAATAAATTTTATCCGGTTATTCGCTGATAAGAGAAAACAACCACGCACTGCACAATATCCGAGCAAGAACTTGCTTAGATATTTGGTGGTGCGTTTTTATTTATATACTTAAATTAAATGTAGAATGATAGTAATAATAGCAACAGCAATTGCTTGCTTCATCGTAGGTGGAGTACTCTCGTACATACTGTTCAGGTATGCTTTAAAGTCCAAATACGACAATGTCCTGAAAGAAGCAGAGACGGAAGCGGAAGTAATTAAGAAGAACAAGCTACTGGAAGTGAAGGAGAAATTCCTGAACAAGAAAGCAGATCTAGAAAAAGAGGTAGCACTCAGAAATCAAAAGATTCAGCAAGCGGAAAACAAGCTGAAACAACGCGAAATGGTACTCGGACAGCGCCAGGAAGAAATTCAACGCAAGAAGATGGAAGCCGAAGCTGTCAAAGAGAATCTGGAAGCGCAACTTGTCATTGTAGACAAGAAAAAAGAAGAGCTTGACAAACTGCAACAGCAGGAAATCGAGAAGTTGGAAGCAATCTCCGGATTGTCCGCCGAAGAGGCAAAAGAACGCCTGGTGGAATCATTGAAAGAGGAAGCTAAAACACAAGCCCAGTCCTATATCAACGACATCATGGATGATGCGAAACTGACTGCTAACAAGGAAGCGAAACGTATTGTAGTACAGTCTATCCAACGGGTAGCTACAGAAACGGCTATTGAGAATTCCGTTACAGTATTCCATATCGAGTCGGATGAAATCAAAGGACGTATTATCGGACGTGAAGGTCGCAATATCCGTGCATTGGAAGCTGCTACCGGTGTTGAAATCGTTGTTGACGATACTCCGGAAGCGATTGTTCTTTCTGCTTTCGACCCAGTTCGCCGTGAAGTAGCCCGTCTGGCTCTCCATCAGTTGGTAACCGACGGACGTATCCACCCTGCCCGTATCGAAGAGGTAGTGGCGAAAGTACGCAAACAAGTGGAAGAAGAAATTATCGAAACCGGTAAACGTACAACAATCGACTTAGGTATTCACGGTCTGCATCCTGAATTAATCCGTATTATAGGTAAGATGAAATATCGTTCTTCATACGGTCAGAACCTTTTGCAACACGCACGCGAAACTGCCAATCTTTGTGCAGTGATGGCTTCGGAACTGGGATTGAACCCGAAGAAAGCTAAACGCGCAGGTTTGTTGCACGATATAGGTAAAGTGCCCGACGAAGAGCCAGAATTGCCGCACGCATTGCTAGGTATGAAGCTTGCGGAAAAGTATAAGGAGAAACCGGATATATGCAATGCTATCGGTGCCCACCATGACGAAACGGAAATGACCAGTTTACTCGCTCCTATCGTACAGGTTTGTGACGCCATCTCAGGTGCACGTCCGGGTGCTCGCCGTGAAATCGTAGAGGCGTATATCAAACGTCTGAACGATCTTGAACAGTTAGCTATGTCTTATCCGGGTGTGACAAAGACATATGCTATTCAGGCCGGTCGTGAACTTCGCGTTATCGTAGGTGCGGATAAGATTGACGACAAACAGACTGAAAACCTGTCTGGTGAAATCGCCAAGAAGATTCAGGATGAAATGACTTATCCGGGACAAGTGAAGATCACCGTTATTCGTGAGACACGTGCGGTTAGCTTCGCTAAATAAAAAAAACAGAGAATAATTTCACCACAGATTACACAGATTCTCACAGATTATTTTCATTAAAAAACAATAGTTTAATGATTAATCTGTGAGAATCTGTGTAATTTGTGGTGAGTAGTCTTATTAAACTATGAAAGAGTATCAATTCGAGGTCTGTGCCAATTCCGTAGAAAGTTGCCTGGCAGCTCAGACAGGAGGTGCCAATCGGGTAGAACTATGTGCAGGTATTCCGGAAGGCTATGGGCGGAACCGTAAATATTGACGAATACGAACGAAACGTAACTACCGTCCGGAGAATAATGACTACAATCCACGAATGTTCTTCATCAGTTGCTCGCCAAGACCGATAGTATACCCTTGCGAGACAAAGACTACCCGATTGAATGTGTCGGCAATAATGAATACGGAATAACTCTCTGTAAATAAATGTAATGCATTTGTAATATCCACCGTGTTCGGACCTCTTATAAAAAGTTTTTTTAAAGGATAAAGAAGATTTTTATGTTTTACAGCATATAATCCAAAAACATTTCGTACCTTTGCAGTGTTAATAAAGAAAACAAGATGTAAAACCGCTCTTCAAAACGTGGAGGGCAAAAAAGAGGAAACAAATTATGAAAAAGAATGCAAATGAAAAGATTATGATGTTACAGTACCGTATCAAACGCTATCAAGCAATGGGAAACGGCGCTATGTGCCAAACCTTGAACGGTAAACTTCAAAAACTGCTGTCACAGCAGGTAGCCATGTAAATAAACACACTAATTAGGGATATTCCTAAAATAATAAAATTTAAGGCAACTACTTCATTGCGAATTAGTTGCCTTTTTTGTATCTTTAAGCATTCCCCCCAAAAAACGGTTTGACGGCCAAAACGGGGGTAATCTAAAATAAAAACACATGGTAAAGATACAAAAAATCTCAGAAATCGAACCTTGTTTAGGTTTTACCGAGTTCGATATG
>NZ_GG688318.1:0-4549 GCF_000156195.1 Bacteroides finegoldii DSM 17565
AACCTTCTTGCCACGGAGAGGAAAATCCTGAACAATAACAGGGTCATAAAAGCCTTTACTCTCAGTATCCTGATCTGTATACTTCTCAGGAACGATATTTTTCTCCTCAAGGTAGAACACAACTTCATTTACACTTTCCTTCACATCAACAAGATCAAAGTAGTCTAAAGTGCCTTCAGGAAGAAGAAGGCGATAACCGTTTAACTCCATAAGCTATGAATTTGGAGACAAAGATAACAATTTATAAATTTACCCCTCAGGTTTTTACATTGACCCGCGAAATGCTTTCGTAAATTATAATAATGGGCAAAAGGGATATATTGCTGCTTTTGCAGCAAAAAATGAGAGTGATGATGAATTAATTACTAAAATCCAAGCTAATGCTTATTTTCAGCGATTAACAGATAGCTCAGAATTAATTTGTGTAGCAGTTGATGTATGAATAGAATGAAACAAATTTTAGAAGGTAATGATATTGAGCTACTTCTTAATGAAGTTATCTCAAATGTATTTCATAAAGGGCTTATTGACATATCTGATTCTGAGACTTTATCTTTAATAAAAGTATATTATCCTCAAATTTTTGCTTTAAAAGAGATAGAGATTTTACGCTTTATGGCATTGTTTTACAAAGACTTGTCCGAGCCAAAAACATTAAAAGAGCAAATCTTTAGAATGTATCAGGATGTAATCTATGAACATTACAATTATACCTATACTCCTGTACAAGTTGGCATAGCTTCTGGTATAGCTCAGAATAGAGTGTTTAGCTTTTCTGCTCCTACGAGTACAGGGAAGTCCTATCTCATAATGAATTTAATTCGGGATTGTGATACGGATGTAGTCGTAGTTGTGCCTTCTAGAGCACTCATAAATGAGTATTACTCTAAACTTTGTAATCTAATTCCGGATAAAAGTGTCAATATTCTTACATTTGTTGAGAAAGTAAATACTGCACACGCTAACAAAAATGTTTTTATTGTTACACCAGAGCGTTGTAGAGAGATATTTAAGTATGCCAATGATTTTAATATTGGGTTATTTTTGTTTGATGAAGCGCAATTAAGCAATGAAGAAAATCTAAGAGGAATGTATTTTGATAATATAATACGCCGTTGTCATGATAAATTTAAGAATGCAAAATTAGTTTTCGCTCAGCCATTTATTGAAAATCCTGCTTCTCAGATAGAACGAAATAATTTAGGGAATGAACAGACCGATTTTAGAAGATATAAGCATCGTAATGTCGGACAGCTCTATCTTACATATGATAATTCCGAGTTTTTTCACTTTGGTATAAATAAAGAAATAATGGGTTCACGAAAAATCAAATGCAACTTCGATCCCATATTAAAATGTATTAAAGAAGAAGGCTCTGTGTTATTTTATGTTTCCAAATCAAAGATACTATCACGTGAATTTTATCAGGAATTCAAACCCTATATTTCACTATGTAAAAAAATATCAGATAAAAGAGCTCTTGACCTTATAAGTAGAATACAGATGTATACTGGAGGTAAAACTGATTATTCAAGGAATTACTATTCTTTATTTATTGATTTACTCTCATATGGCATTGTTGTACATCATGGTTCGATGCCTTTAGAAGCACGACTTGTTGTTGAGAACTTCACAAAAAGTGGTTTTTGTAGAATTTGTTTTGCCACTTCAACCTTAGAGCAAGGTATAAATATGCCTTTCGACATCGTTTTTTTAGATCGACTTGAGGCGAGTGATCCTATTGGGGTTAAAAATCTAATAGGGCGTGCAGGTCGTTCATCGGAATCTCCTGAATTTGATTATGGGTGCGTGGTTATAAGATCTTCGGGTATGACAAAGTTTCGTAAATTAATGAATACGGAAGATCGGCTATCATCCAAATCAATGCTAGATGAAGAAAAATTAGAAGATGATGATTTAGAAGAAATAAAACAAGAATTGAACGATGGTAGTTATGACGACTATCTTAACTTGCCACAAAGCAAGTTACAGCGATTAAGCGATGACGAAAGCGATCAGCTTATATCACAGTTACTTGATTACTTATTCTATAAAAATAAATTCATTCCATCTGAAATTGTCATTTCCAATGGCGAACGCTGGAAAAATATGATTGAATCGTTCGAAAAATTCTATGCTCACTATATAAGACGAGATTTGTCAAAAGGAGAAATTAGTATTCTTCATACAGCAATCCGTATTTTGGTTTGGCGTGTAGAAGCCAAAACATTTAAAAATATGTGTCAGTTACGCTATCAATATGTAAGTCGAACAAAGGAACGTTCTGAATATAAGCGAAATAAGTGGGAATTTAAATTAGAGGCTAGATTCACTGCTAAATATCAAGAAATACCTAATAAGAATTGCTTTGCTGTGCCACTATTTGAATATGGCACAGCGGCTTCGTCTGTTGACTATGATAGCATTATATATGATACATATGACTATTTAGATAAACTCATAGGGTTTAAATTATCTGATATACTCTATGCGGCATTTTATAAATTCTTTGAACGTCATCAAGAAGAACGGGCATTGGCGGCTGCAAATTATATTAAATATGGAACAGACGATCCTAAAGAAATATGGCTCTTAAAATATGGCGTGATGTTTGAAGATATGGAAACATTAAAACCTCATATCCAAGATATCAATGAGCAGGAGATTGTTGTTGCACAATCTTACTATGAATTACCACCTGAAAATCAGAAAGTAATAGAACGATTTGTAAACTAAAGACAATAGTATAATTCCTCCGCAAAAAGTAAGAGTTGATTTATTCGTCTGTACACGTTCGTTTAAAGTCCTTTTGGATGAACGTGTGCAGACAACCTGCATTAAGCAGAGAAAAGGGCTTTACCTCACGCCAAAACAGATGATTATTCTTTTTTATTACTGTCCGCTAAACATTTTGAGTTGAATAAAAATTAGGGCTGATTCCATTTGCAGGAGTCAGCCCATTATCGTTATTTAGCAGTCGCCAAACAAAACATAAATAACGATGGGCAAAAGTACACATTTCTTCGGACAGCCGGTATATGGTCAGTTAATAAAATCTCTTGACCATGATAAAATAGTTGAAATTAGCCGCAAACATGGTGGTGAGAGGTATGTAAAGAGCTTTGACGGGTACACACACTTGCTCACAATGCTCTATGCCGTAATCATGCGCTTTGACTCATTGCGCGAAATAGAAACCACTATGATAACAGAAGTACGTAAGCTTCACCATGTAGGCATAGAGCGTATCCCTAAGCGCAGCACACTGTCAGATGCCAATGCCAGACGCTCTGAAAAGTTCTTTGAAGAGGTCTATCACAACCTTTACGAGGCCAATAAGGAGAAACTTACCTCGGACAGCCGACGTAACGGTACGGAAGAGTGGATAAAACGTCTCCGCATCATTGATTCCACCACCATTTCACTCTTCTCTAACGCCATTTTCAAAGGTGTGGGACGCCATCCCAAAACAGGCAGAAAGAAAGGAGGTATAAAGGTCCACTCTGTCATACATGCCAACGAGGGTGTACATTGTGACGTGAAGTTTACTTCAGCAGCCACCAACGATTCGTTTATGCTGGCACCAAACCATTTCCGTCACGATGAGATAGTGGCACTTGACAGAGCATATATAAATTATGCAAAGTTTGAGGCACTTACAGAGCGTAATGTGGTCTATGTCACCAAAATGAAGAAAAATCTTGTCTATGACACGCTTGTAGATTGTATGTATCAGAACAATAATGGCGAAATGGAATATCGCGAGCAAGTCGTGGTGTTCCGTAAAGACGGAATCAACCATATCGCACGTATAATAACGTATGTGGATGTTAAGAAGGGTAAGCAGCCAAAGCTCATATCACTCTTAACCAATGATTTTGACATGGAATTGGAGACAATAGTGGCTATCTATCGCCGTCGTTGGCAGATAGAGTCACTTTTCAAGCAAATAAAACAAAATTTCCCACTGAGATACTTCTATGGAGAGAGTGCAAACGCCATCAAGATACAAATTTGGGTCACGCTCATAGCAAACCTGCTTCTTTCTGTGCTTCAAAGCACCTTGACAAGGCGATGGAGCTTCTCCGGGCTGGCAACTATGGTACGAATTGTATTGATGTACTACCTGAACCTTGAAAACTTCTTCAACAATCCAGAAGCAGACCTCAAAAGAATGCTGGTAGAGGCAACAAATCCACCTCCGGAAGGGGAGGAAATAGACTAAGGGGGCTTGTCTACGCATACAAATAAGTCCAACTTCTATGTTTCAAGAGGTTGGACAAGATGTTTTATGGTTTAGCGGACAGTAATAATTCTTTTTGCTATCTCTTTGAGCTAAAATCGGGAAACTGCATATAACCACCTGATCCATAGATGGAACAATCCGTCCTCACAGCAGGCAAATTAGGAAGAATGATTTTATCCCATGAGCCTTGTTAAAAACAAGACCTGTGCCAACCACCTTGATATCATCTTTGACGGAGGAACCGACCTCTGCAATATGCGTTTCTACCGCAGAGCGTTCAGCAAAAAACATTCAAGAGCAAGA
>NZ_GG688318.1:4649-41520 GCF_000156195.1 Bacteroides finegoldii DSM 17565
AACAGCATAATCTGACTAAAATAACAGGAAAAACAGGAGAGGTTTTAACTTCCCCTAAAAAAGACATGTACATAATGCATGGGTGGGAAGGAAAAAACAAGAATATGTAAACAATATTCTACAAAAAAGATAGAAGACTAGGAGAGTTGAACGAAAAAATCAAGAGAAGAGCTTTGCTTTACGTGAGCTTTTCTCTTGATTTTTTTAGAAAGAGGAACATTTACTGAATATCTCTAAATAGTGTTAGCAATTCCGTTGCTAATGAAAACGCTCCGTCGTAGTGATTACGATGGGGCGTCTTCATTATAGTTAGTGTATGTTACAGTATAGTATGTTTTAGTAAACTGATTACTTTTTGAAACCGTTTGCTGTGGAGGTTTGCTTACACTTGTCGCATAGCCAATGCCTTATTCTCCGCAGCTTCCATAATTTCCCGTTCTCCGGGTCCTTTATCGTTAATACCGCAAAGATGAAGAATTCCGTGGATAATGACACGGTGCAGTTCGTTGTCATAAGAAGCGCCAAATTGCTCCGCGTTAGTGCGTATTGTGTCCAGGCTAATGAATAAGTCGCCTGATAAACGATCGCCTTCACAATAATCAAAAGTAATGATGTCCGTGTAGTAGTCATGTTGCAGATACTGACGGTTTACCTCTAGAATCTTTTCGTCCGAGCAGAAGATATAAGCGATTTCACCGAGTCTTTTCCCGTAAGAAGCAGCTACGGCTTTTATCCATTCCGTAGTCTCACGTTTCTTGATATCAGGCATTTTTACGCCTTCTGTTTGATAAGTTACAGCCATAATTGAATGTTATGATTTAAAAGAAAAATAAATAACTGATTAAGATAGCGGCTATGATACCCGAGAAGTCTGCTATCAGACCGCAAGTCACCGCATTACGAGTCTTGGTGATCCCCACACTGCCGAAATAAACGGCCAGAATGTAGAATGTAGTGTCCGAAGCTCCGCGTACTACACAACTCATGCGCCCTACAAACGAATCCGGTCCCAGTTCTTTCATCGTATCAATCATCAGGCCGTTTGCACCGCTGCCACTAAGTGATTTCATCAGTGCAGTAGGCAAGGCTCCGACAAAGCTTGTATCAACCCCACATAGACCTACTATATAACCGATGCCTCCCACCAGAAAATCCATTGCTCCTGAAGTGCGGAACACTGCAATTCCTACAAGAAAAGCAACCAGATAAGGGATGATGCGCACAGCCGTCGTAAACCCTTCTTTAGCTCCCTCTACAAATGAATCGTATACATTGATTTTTTTCCTGACTCCCGTCAAAATAAACAGGATGATGACACTAAACAGCAGAATATTCGCTATCAATGTAGAATAAGTACCCATATCCTCTCGTGAAACGCTTAGGAACAGATAAATCAAGCCGGAAAAGAAAAGGCAGATAACGCCCATTAAAAGGAGAATAGGCTTATTGATTAAGTTTATCTTTTGAGCGATGCTGACTGCTATGACTCCTACTAGAGTTGAAATGAAAGTACTTAGCAGGATAGGGATAAATACATCTGTAGGCTGTGCAGCCCCCATTTGTGCACGATACACCATGATACTGATCGGAATGATGATAAGGCCGGATGTATTAATCACCAAAAACATAATCATCGGATTGGAAGCAGTGTCCTTTTTCGGATTCAGTTCCTGCAGCTCTTTCATCGCTTTCAGCCCCAATGGGGTGGCTGCATTGTCGAGGCCAAGCATATTGGCAGACATATTCATGAAGATGGACCCTAACACCGGATGTCCCTTAGGAATATCCGGAAACAGTCGGCAAAGCACCGGACTAAGAAAGCGAGCCAGTGCGTTAATCAATCCACTGTTTTCTCCGATTTTCATGATGCCCAGCCAAAGAGCCAGTACGCCTGTAAGTCCCAGGGATATCTCGAAAGCTGTCTTTGAAGAATCGAATGTAGCGTTCATGATAGCTGTAAATATTTCCGTATCTCCCAGAAAAATCACTTTTACAAGGGCGATGATAAAGGCGACGACAAAAAATCCTATCCAAATGTAATTTAGAACCATAGTTGATAGCGTGTATATAGATAGTGCAAAAGTAGTTATTACGTTTCAAATAAACTAAATCTTCGTCTTTCTTATACTGAAAATGAATGTAAATCTCTATCTTTGTCTCCTACTTTTCAAGAAATAAATGGAACAGGAAGATTTTAACATACGCGAACATCAGCTTACTTCAAAAGAACGGGATTTCGAGAATGCACTCCGTCCGTTAAGCTTTGAAGACTTCAGCGGGCAGGACAAGGTGGTGGAAAACCTTCGCATTTTTGTGAAGGCGGCACGCTTGCGTGGCGAAGCACTCGACCATGTGCTGTTGCATGGCCCTCCCGGATTAGGAAAAACAACTCTTTCAAATATTATCGCCAACGAATTGGGAGTCGGTTTTAAAGTAACTTCCGGTCCGGTGCTAGATAAACCGGGTGACCTGGCTGGTGTATTGACCAGCCTCGAACCGAACGACGTGCTTTTTATTGATGAAATTCATCGTCTGTCGCCCGTAGTGGAAGAATATCTTTATTCGGCCATGGAAGATTACCGCATCGATATTATGATTGATAAGGGACCTTCGGCACGCAGTATCCAGATCGATTTGAATCCTTTCACGCTGGTTGGTGCAACCACGCGTAGCGGTCTGTTGACGGCTCCGCTTCGTGCACGTTTTGGTATTAACCTTCATTTGGAGTATTATGACGATGATATTTTGAGCAATATCATCCGTCGTTCTGCGTCCATACTGGATGTACCTTGCTCGGTACGTGCAGCCTCGGAGATTGCTTCCCGCAGTCGTGGGACGCCCCGTATTGCTAATGCTTTGCTTCGCCGGGTACGTGATTTCGCACAGGTGAAAGGCACTGGCTCTATCGATACGGAGATTGCCCAGTTTGCACTGGAAGCATTGAATATCGACAAGTACGGACTGGATGAGATAGACAACAAGATACTTTGTACCATTATAGATAAGTTTAAAGGCGGTCCTGTCGGTATAACGACCATTGCTACGGCTTTAGGAGAAGATGCGGGAACCATCGAGGAAGTTTACGAACCTTTCCTGATAAAAGAAGGATTCATGAAACGTACTCCCCGCGGACGTGAGGTAACCGAACTTGCCTATAAGCATTTGGGAAGAAGTCTTTATAGCGGAAACCAGAAAACGTTGTTTGGTGATTAATGATCGTTTAATCATTGACCACCAAACAACTAATCACTAATAAAAATGGCAGAATTAAAATCATTGGCAAAAGACACTGCAATTTATGGTGCAAGCAGTATTATAGGGAAATTCCTCAATTATCTGTTGGTGCCTGTCTATACGATCTCCCTTCCGGCTTCGAGCGGTGGCTATGGGGTAATCACTAATATGTATGCCATTGTAGCTTTATTACTCGTATTGCTGACTTTTGGTATGGAAACCGGTTTTTTCCGTTTTGCAAATAAGGGAGATGATGATCCGAATCGGGTATATTCTACCTCTTTGTTGATGGTGAGTAGTGTCTCTCTTACTTTTTTACTTCTCTGTCTTCTGTTTTTGTCTCCTATTGCCGATTTATTCGGTTATGGAGAACATCCTTGGTATTTAGGGATGATGCTCATCGTGATTGCGATGGACGCTATACAAGCCATTCCTTTTGCATATCTGCGTTATAAGAAACGCCCCATCAAGTTTGCGGGGCTGAAGCTACTCTTTATATTTATCAGTATTTCTCTGAATATCATTTATTTCGTGGTTCTGAAAGGTACGGATGTAGGAGCTGCTTTCTTGATAAATTTGATTTGTTCGTTTACGGTGATGATGGGACTAATACCGGAATTTCGTGCTTTCCGTTATTGCATTGACCGTTCTTTGATGAAACGAATGCTCTATTATTCGTTTCCGATGTTGATTCTCGGTATTGCCGGAATCTTGAACCAGGTAGCCGATAAGATAATTTTCCCGTTTGTCTATCCGGATGAGGCTGAAGCAGCCGTGCAACTTGGTATTTACGGGGCAACCAGTAAGATAGCCATGATTATGGCAATGTTTACCCAAGCCTTCCGTTTTGCTTATGAGCCCTTTGTGTTTGGTAAGAGCAAGGATAAGGGTAACAAACAGATGTATGCACAGGCTATGAAGTTCTTTATCATTTTCACCGTGCTTGCTTTCCTGGCGGTGATGTTCTACTTGGATATTTTGCGGTATGTCATAGGCCGTGATTATTGGGAGGGACTTCGTGTAGTTCCTATTGTGATGATTGCCGAGATGTTTATGGGTATTTATTTCAACCTTTCTTTCTGGTATAAGTTGACGGATGAGACCAAATGGGGAGCTTACTTCTCGCTGATTGCTTGTCTCATTGTCGTACTGATGAATATTTTCTTGATTCCTATATATGGGTATATGGCTTGTGCCTGGGCAGGTTTCACCGGTTATGCTGTGGCTATGCTTCTGTCCTACTTTGTCGGTCAGAAGAAATACCCTATCGGGTATGACCTGCGGGGAATCGGTTGCTATGTGGCGTTAGCTGCCGTTTTGTACATTCTCGGGGAACAAGTGCCTATCTCTAATCTTGTGCTCCGTCTTGCTTTCCGTACCGTACTTTTATTGCTATTTATAGCTTATATTATCAAAAAGGATTTACCATTGAGTCAGATTCCTGTTATTAATCGCTTTATAAAGAAGAAATAACTATGAAGACAGATGAACGTAATAAGTTTGCTATCAAGTCCTTTCTGGGAGAATATCTGGACTTGAAAAAAGACAAGGATAACGAACTGGCCACCGTGGATTCTATCCGTAAAGGTGTAGAGTTCAAAGGTGCCAATTTATGGATCCTGATTTTTGCCATCTTTATGGCATCACTCGGATTGAATGTAAACTCTACTGCAGTAATTATCGGTGCCATGTTGATTTCTCCACTGATGGGACCTATTATGGGAGTAGGACTCTCTGTCGGACTGAACGACTTCGAATTAATGAAACGCTCTTTAAAGAGCTTTCTCATAACGACCGCTTTCAGTGTGACGACGGCCACTATCTTCTTCCTTCTTGCCCCTATTGCTGGTTCACAGTCAGAACTGCTGGCACGTACATCGCCCACTATTTATGATGTATTCATCGCGCTTTTTGGTGGTTTGGCAGGTGTGGTAGCTCTCTCTACCAAGGAAAAAGGAAATGTGATTCCGGGAGTTGCTATCGCTACTGCATTAATGCCGCCGCTTTGTACGGCAGGATACGGATTGGCGTCCGGTAATCTGATTTATTTTTTGGGAGCCTTCTATCTCTATTTCATCAACTCCGTATTTATCAGTCTAGCTACTTTTCTCGGTGTCCGTGTGATGCACTTCCAACGGAAAGAGTTTGTAGATAAAACCCGTGAGAAGACTGTACGCAAGTACATTGTTCTAATCGTCATTCTGACGATGTGTCCGGCTGTTTACCTGACCTACGGCATTATAAAAAGTACTTTCTACGAAGCGGCAGCCAATCGTTTTATTAACGAACAGCTGGGATTTGACAATACGCAGGTACTCGACAAAAAGATCAGTTATGAACATAAAGAAGTCCGCGTTGTCCTGATCGGCTCTGAGGTGCCGGATGCGTCCATCTCCATCGCTCGCAGCAAATTGAAAGAATATAAGCTGGACGATACAAAGTTAATTGTATTGCAGGGTATGAATAATGAAGCGGTAGATGTGTCTTCCATTCGTGCTATGGTGATGGAAGACTTCTACAAGAACAGCGAGCAACGGCTTCAGGAACAGAAAGTGAAGATTTCCCAACTGGAGAAAACTTTGGAAGAATACAAGACATATGATGCAATGAGCCGTAAACTGGTTCCTGAGTTGAAGGTACTTTATCCTTCCATTACCACTCTTTCCATTGCTCATTCACTTGAGGTACGGGTTGATTCGTTGAAAACGGATACAGTCACATTGGCTGTATTGAAATTCTCCAAACGCCCCTCCGTTGCCGAGAAAGAGAAAATCTGCGAATGGCTGAAAGCTAGGGTGGGAGCCAAGCAGTTGCGACTGATTACAGAATAATGAATCTAAAAATAAGAACATGAAATTCAGACTAACCGCCGTCGTGCTTCTTTCTATCTGTCTCTCGAATGCTTTTGCCGATGAGGGAATGTGGTTGTTGGGAAACCTTAAAAAGAACAAGCAGACAGAACGGGTGATGAAAGATCTTGGTTTGCAGATGCCTGTAAACAAACTTTATAATCCGAAGAAACCGTGTCTTGCGGATGCTGTGGTTAGCTTTGGAGGTTTTTGCTCGGGAGTGGTGGTCTCGGACGACGGGCTGGTTTTTACTAACCATCACTGCGGGTTCAGCAGTATTCAGCAACACTCTTCGGTGGAGCGCGATTATCTGAAAGATGGCTTCGTGGCGCGTAGCCTTCAAGAAGAACTGCCGAATCCGGAGTTGTATGTCCGTTTTCTGCTTCGCACGGAAGATGTCACCAAGCGGGTACTGTCTGCTGCCAAATATGCCAGAACAGAAGCGGAACGCAGGGTAGCCGTCGACTCTATCATGAATGTAATCGGAATGGAAGTTTCCGAAAAGGATTCTACCTTGACCGGTGTTGTAGACGCTTATTATGCGGGAAATGAATTTTGGCTTTCCGTCTATCGGGATTATAATGATGTACGCCTGGTTTTTGCTCCTCCTTCTTCTGTCGGTAAATTCGGGTGGGATACGGATAATTGGATGTGGCCGCGTCATACTGGTGATTTTAGCGTATTCCGTATTTACGCCAATGCCCAAAACGGTCCGGCGGACTATTCCCCCGAAAACGTTCCCTATCACCCCGAATATGTAGCTCCTATCTCTCTGGATGGCTATAGGGAAGGCTCGTTCTGCATGACGCTTGGTTATCCGGGAAGTACGGAACGTTATCTTTCTTCGTACGGTATCGAAGAAATGATGAACGGCATTAATCAGGCTATGATTGATGTGCGTGGAGTGAAGCAGGCTATCTGGAAGCGGGAGATGGACCATCGTCCGGATATTCGTATCAAATATGCTTCAAAGTACGACGAGAGCTCTAACTACTGGAAAAACAGCATTGGAACAAATAAGGCTATCAAACATTTGAAAGTTCTGGAAAAGAAACGGGCGGCTGAGGCTGCGCTTCGCGAATGGATTCAATCTCATCCGGCGGAAAGAGAAAAGCTTCTTCGTCTTTTTTCTTCTTTGGAATTGAGCTACAGCGGTCGTCGGGAGACAAATCATGCCTTAGCCTATTTCGGTGAAGCATTTATTAATGGTCCTGAACTGGTTCAGCTTGCCTTGGAAATCCTGAATTTCGATTTTGAGGCGGAAGAGAAGCAGGTAGTTACACGTATCAAGAAACTATTGGAGAAATATGACAATCTGGATCTTGCCATTGACAAAGAAGTCTTTGTCTCCATGCTCAAAGAATATCAGGCAAAAGTAGACAAGAAGTATCTGCCTGCCATGTATGAGAAGATTGATACGCTTTACAACGGGAACATTCAGGCCTATGTGGATTCTCTGTATGCCACGTCCCAAATAACCTCTTCCAAAGGTCTGAAACGTTTCTTGGAGCGGGATACTACCTATAACTTATTTGAGGATCCGGCTGTAGCTTTAAGTCTCGATCTGATAGTGAAGTATTATGAGATGAATCAAAGTATTTCTGAGGCTTCCGAACAGATAGAACAGG
Source organism: Bacteroides finegoldii DSM 17565 (assembly GCF_000156195.1). Classification (GTDB taxonomy): domain Bacteria; phylum Bacteroidota; class Bacteroidia; order Bacteroidales; family Bacteroidaceae; genus Bacteroides; species Bacteroides finegoldii. Next base: position 12,361 of record NZ_GG688318.1, read on the forward strand.
GGGAGCGTGTGTTCAATGCTGCCATGCGTCGTATGTATGCCGACCATAACTTCTACCCCGACGCTAATTCTACCATGCGTTTGAGCTTTGGGACGGTGAACGGTTACTCACCTTTTGACGGAGCTGTTTATGATTATTATACGACTGTAAAAGGAATCTTTGAAAAGGTGAAAGAGCACGCCGGAGATATTGACTTTGCTGTCCAGCCGGAACTGCTGAGTCTGTTTTCTTCCGGTGATTTCGGTAGATATGCTAATGAAAAGGGGGATATGAGTGTTTGCTTTATCTCTAACAATGATATTACGGGAGGAAATTCCGGCAGTGCCATGTTTAATGGTAAAGGGGAATTGTTGGGACTGGCATTCGATGGTAATTGGGAAGCAATGAGCAGTGATATTGTCTTTGAACCCGAACTTCAACGTTGTATAGGTGTAGACATCCGTTATGTACTTTTTATTATAGAAAAGTACGGAAAAGCAGGGAATCTTATCAAGGAGTTGAAAATAGCCAAATAAAACAGTTTATATGTATATATACCGAAGTCTTTTTCACCACAGATTACACGGATTAACACAGATTAAGAGAGGAGAAACGTTTTATTCTTTTCTTTCTTTCTTCAATTCACGTTTAATCTTCGTCTTAATCTGTGTTAATCCGTGTAATCCGTGGTGAATCTATTTCTTCGGTTTTCTGCGTGCCCATCCTTCTTCGCTGAAGTCAGGCTCTTTATCTTTGAAGAATGCTTGCCAATCATCCTTCTTTTTAGGACCACGTGCGTTTGCGTATCCTCGTTCGGCACGGCTTGGTTTCTCTTTCTTGCCCGCTTTGGAACCTTTTACCGAGACCTCTTTGGACTTTCTATCCTTATTCTCGCGGCGTGGGGCACGTTCTTTACCTCCTTCTTCGTTGGATACTTCCACTACCACTTTGCGTCCGTTCCATTTACTGCGACTTAAAGCTTTTACTACATTGATCGTCTCCTTTTCCGGAACTTCGAAGAAAGAGAAGTTCTGCATCAGGTCGATACGTCCAAGCTCAATACGTCCGCGTGTATTGCTGTTGAGCAGACCGATAAGATCGCTAGGGAAGAAACTGTCCGTCTTACCCAAGTTGATGAACAGACGGTTGAAGCCCGGAGCGGCTTTCCTGCTTCTTTTCTCGAAACCACCTTCTTTGCGATCACCCCGTCCGGCACGTTCTCCGCGACTGTTGGTCGGGATCTCTATTTCGGCACGGTTACGGTAATATTCAGCGAAACGGTTGAACTCATGCGACACCATGCGTTTAATCAAGTCTTCCTTGCTTAACCATTCCAGTTTGCGGTAAATGTCCGGCATGAACTCGGCAATCTCTTCCTCATTGACTTTCACCTTTTCAAGTTCGTCAATCACTTTCAGCAACTGCTTCTGACAGATTCCGGCTGCCGTCGGCATTTCGCCCGGAATGAATTTTTTGCCGATAATGCGCTCTATCTCGCGCATCTTTCCTTTCTCGCGAAGGTTGATGATAGCGATAGAAGTACCAGTCTTTCCGGCACGTCCCGTACGACCGCTACGGTGGGTATAACTTTCCGTGTCATCCGGCAATCCGTAATTGATGACATGAGTCAGGTCGTCCACGTCCAGACCACGGGCAGCTACGTCCGTAGCGACAAGCAGTTGCAAGTTGCGGATACGGAATTTCTGCATTACAGCATCGCGTTGCGCCTGCGAAAGTTCACCGTGCAGTGAATCGGCGTTATAACCCTCCTGCATCAGTTTGTCTGCAATCTCTTGAGTTTCCTTACGTGTGCGGCAGAAGATGATACCGTAGATCTGCGGATAATAGTCAACGATGCGTTTCAGCGCTTCGTATTTATCTTTGGCGTGCACCGTATAGGCAACGTGCTTTACGTTACTGGTGCTTTCGTTTTTACGGCCAATCGTGATTTCCTTTGCGTTCTGCAGGTAATTCTTTGAAATACGTGCGATTTCCGGGCTCATCGTTGCCGAGAAAAGCAATGTGTTACGCTCCTTTGGAACATCGGCAAGAATAGCGTTGATACTTTCCGTAAATCCCATGTTCAGCATCTCGTCCGCTTCGTCCATCACAACATTGCGGATGGTCGATAGAGATACGGTTTTGCGTTCCATCAAATCCAGCAAACGTCCGGGAGTGGCGACAATGATATGTACTCCCCTTTTCAAGCTGCGTATCTGACTGTCGATGGAAGAACCACCATATACAGGCAGCACTTTCAGTCCGTCAATGTATTTGGAATAGTCGTTCAGATCTCCTGCTATCTGGAGACAAAGCTCGCGGGTAGGGCAGAGGATAAGCGATTGTGGAATTCTGTTTTTTACGTCAATCTGTTGGAGCAAGGGCAAACCGAATGCGGCTGTTTTACCTGTTCCTGTCTGTGCAAGAGCTACTACATCATTATTTTCTCCTAAAAGGTACGGAATCACTTTCTCTTGTACCGGCATGGGATTCTCGTATCCCATTTCTTCAATTGCTCTACGTATTTCCGGAGAAACGCCAAGCTCTTCAAATGTCTTCATTAAATCTCTGTATATCTTTTATTTCGGCTGCAAAGATAGTCAATTTATTAACAATATGCTGCGTAACTGCCTTATTTCTTCTGTTGAAAGTCCGATTCCTTTCTCCAAATAGCTCTGTATGCTTCCATATTCTGACTCGATTTGGTCTTTGGCGGCATTCAGAAAGTCTTCTTTAGCCGAGTAAATGGTGGTAATTGCTTCCTGTGAATTTGCCGGTAACTCGTAGGCATATTTTGAAGCTTTGGGAATGTTGAAATAATCATTACTTAAACGATAATCGGACATAATCACGTCTTCATTGACCCCTAATGCGGCAAGCAGCAAGGCTGATACTACCCCTGTCCGTCCTTTTCCGGATGTACAATGAATCACAGCCGGATAACAGTCCGGATTGAGAAGTATGTCGAACACTTCTCTGAACTCTTTTTGGTAATTTGCTACTAATTTCCGGTTCATACGTTCTACCAACCGGTAAATCGTGTCGCTTTTTATTTTCTCTTTCCGGATTCCTTGCAGGATACTTTCCATATTTCCTGTCGGGATGGGGATATGGACTATTCTAAATTCCTTATCATCCAGTTGCGGGTAATTGTGGAGTTCTTCTTCGGAACGGAGATCTATGATAGTGCGTATACCCATATTTTTGAGTTCACGGCGCGAACCGGGAGAAATGCTGTCTATCTGTGCAGAACGATAGAGCATCCCCCAACTGATCATTTTCCCTGTATCGGTAGATTTATATCCTCCCAAATCGCGAAAGTTCTGTACGCCGGGAATATTGACATTGCGGGTAGCTACTCTGACCCGGTATTTGTTGTTGAATACCATCATATAGTAATAGCGTTGGGAAGGATCTTCGGTGATGATTGTCATTTTCCCGTCGGAGATATTACTCATTGCCACAGGAGATTCTTCAGGAATCAATGTGGGGGATGTGGAAGCATAGACTTGTACCTGTCCTTTCAGCAAGGGGGCTGTTTCCCATTTGATGACACTGTTTCCTACGTTATTTTCTTCACATACCACTGATATGGCCGGTGAGGTGCCGGAACAGGAGGAAAGCCCCAGTAGAATGGTAAGCCAACTTAACAGGTTCTTGTACATAGTTTTTTTGTCTGAGTAAATCATATACGCAAAGTTAGGAATTATTGGCAGATGTGGTAATTCCTTTGCGATAATTAGTCAATGTTAATAGTAATTTACGTGTGTTGAAAAAGGGCACTCTTTCATAACGAAAAAGTGCCCTGAATTGAATGGCCATTTTATAATTTATTTTACTGTATGCTGTTCAATAGATCTATTTTCCCTTCGTTGATTAACTTTAAAATGAGTTCACCAAATAGCGTGTTTTGCCATGCAAACCAGGCGCGTGTGAAGTTTTTAGGGTCATCTTTATGGAAAGATTCGTGCATGAATCCTGTTCCTGCGTCTGTATCCATCAGCATTTTTATGCAAGACTTAATCTCCTGATCGTCCTGACTGGTGAATGCCTTCATCATGATACTCATAGGCCATACCATATCATAACCGATGTGAGGTCCTCCAATACCTTCTCCTGCCTTTCCTTTGAAGAAGTAGGGGTTGTCTTTGCTCCATACAAAACGACGTGTGTTTTGATAAATAGGATCGTTAATGTCTACATCCTCCAGATAAGGCATTGCCAGCAGACTTGGTACGTTGGCGTCGTCCATTAAGAGATGATTTCCGAATCCGTCTACTTCGAAAGCATAGATTGTACCATATTTAGGATGATTGTAAGTTGCATATTTTTTTAATGCAGCTTCCACTTCTAATGCCAAATCTGTGCATTGTTTCGCCAGACTGGTGTTTTTGTTTACAACATTCAGAATTTCCGCAGCTTTCTTTAGAGAAGAAACAGCGAAGAAATTATACGGTACGAGGAACTGTAAAGTTGTCGCATCGTCAGACGGACGGAAGGCTGAAACAATGAGTCCGACAGGATTCACAGGAGCACCTAAACCGTTGTTGTTTAATGTATCGAGTGCACGCTCCGTTTTGCGTTGAAATTTATAAGGTCCTACTCCCTCTTTGCGCTGTTGTTCCTTGAAAATTGTCAGTATGTTGGTGATAGCCTGTATCCATTCATTATCAAAGATGCTTGCATCACCGGTTTCTTTCCAATAAATATAGCCACGTGTTTAAGATGAAAACAAAAACCAATAAAATATAAGTAAATACGCTTTATATCAGTATTTTAAGTGGGTATTATTTCTTTCAGTTGTTTTCATCTCTTTCTGTAATTTGGCTCTTTTTTGGTACATTTTTGTTTCTCGTTTGTTTCTCGTTTCCGATTATTATTTGTAACTTTGCCAACAGAAAAACAAGTAATAATTACCCTATGGCACGAGTGAAAAAACCAGCCAAACTCAAAGAGCCGATTCGTCTCCGGATGAAAGATTTGAGTGGCGGAAACAAGAGTCTGTATTTGGACATCAATTATAAAGGTAAACGGTCGTATGAGTACCTTAGACTGTACCTCATACCCGAAGTGGATTACAATGCCCGTCAGCAAAACGAGATAACGATGGCTGCCGCGAATGCCATCAAGTCAAAACGTATCATTGAACTGACAAGCGGTGAAGCCGGCATCGTGAACCATACAGATAAGGTTTACCTGCTGGACTGGATGCATACCTACCAGGAGAACCAGGAGAAACGGGACAAAAAGGGTGCAAGCCAAATCACAGCCGTCACCCACATTTTGGAGGAATACGCGGGAGAAAGGTTCACGCTGGACCGGATAGACCTCGCCTTTTGCCAAGGCTACATTGACTACATGCTGACAACCTATCGTCCCAAGGGAAAGCCGATAGCAGCTTCTACACGTAATACCTATTACCAGATATTGAACGGCGCACTGAACGCTGCCGTCCGTGCCAAGCGCCTGCTGAGAAACCCGTTTAACGAAATGGACAAATCGGAGAAGCCCAAAATGCCGGAAAGCGTTCGCTCGTACATGACCATCGAAGAGGTACGGGCATTGATCGCCACCCCGATGGAGAACAAGAGGGTAAAGAGCGCCTACCTGTTCTCTTGTTTCTGCGGATTACGCATCAGCGACGTGAAAGGTTTGAAATGGAAAGACGTGTTCCTCGACCACGGGCAATACCGTTTGGCGGTGGCCATGCAGAAGACCAAGGAGCCGATTTATCTTCCGCTCTCAGCCGAGGCATTGAAGTGGATGCCGGAACGCGGGGATAAGACGGGAGACGACCTGGTATTCGACCTGCCTTCGACTACCAATCAGCTTCTCAAACCTTGGGCTAAAGCCGCCGGGATTTCCAAGCAATTCACCTTCCACACAGCGAAACATCATACAATCTCTATCTAATTGAAAATTAAACAGTTATTTCTGTTTAATTAATATCAGGTAACGATTTAGAAACGAGCGAATTACAATATTCTGTTTTCTTTTGCCTCTGTCAAAGAACGATTCTTTCAATGCAAATATACACTTTACTTGTGACAAAAGCAATCTTTTTCTACATTTAATCGACTTACAGTCAGCCTTAAAGAGGGTATCTGGTCTCATTCCATCTTCTTCCTCAAAAATAACATAGCAGTCTAAATTGGTTTATGTATGGGATAGGTCTTGTTCATTCGATCCGGTAGACTACTATACATAAAAGTATAAAGGCGAGATACGACAAGGAGATGCCATGCTTTTGTGTAAGGGGAATCTCTCTTAGCTTATCGCAGACCATGTATAGCTAAGTGTTTTGAGAATAAACAGTCTGTAAAAAACGGAAAGACACCGATTATGGGCCGTATCACCATCAATGGAACCCAAGCCGGTTTCAGTTGTAAGAAAGAAGTGTCCCTCGCTTTGTGGGACGTCAAAACCAACCGGGCCAAAGGCAAGTCCGAGGAGGCCCGTACACTCAATCAGGAGCTTGACAATATCAAGGCGCAAATCACCAGGCACTACCAGTACATCTGCGACCACGACAGTTTTGTTACAGCCAAGAAAGTCTATAACCGCTATGTCGGCTTCTCAGAGGAATGCCACACCCTTATGAACCTTTTCAGGGAACAGCTGGAACCGTATAAAAAGAAAATCGGCATAGAGAAAGCCGAAAGCACCTACTGCGGTCTGGTTGCCGATTACAAGAGTCTCCTGCTTTTCATGAAAAGCAAGAAGAATGCAGAGGATATTGTCATCGAAGAACTTGAGAAATCATTCATCGAGGATTACTACAACTGGATGCTCGGTACATGCGCTTTGGCAAACTCCACTGTCTTCGGGCGTGTCAATACCTTGAAGTGGCTGATGTATATCGCGCAGGAAAAAGGCTGGATACGGGTTCATCCGTTCGCATCATTCGAGTGTATGCCCGAATACAAGAGGCGTTCTTTCCTTTCCGAAGAGGAACTGCAAAGGATAATCCATATAGAACCGAGATACAAACGCCAGCGTGCCATGCGCGACATGTTCCTGTTCATGTGCTTCACCGGTCTTTCCTATGTGGACTTGAAAGCCATAACATACGATAATATCCATACCGACTCCGACGGCGGTACATGGCTGATGGGCAACCGTATAAAAACGGGAGTGGCGTATGTCGTAAAATTATTGCCCATTGCTATCGAACTGATTGAAAAATATAGGGGTACGGATGAAAAGAAAGACTCCCCGAATGTGTCTTTCCGGTAGGTGAATACAATGCCATGCGGCTCAGTCTTGGAATCATAGGCAGGAAATGCAACTCCGGGGCGAGGTCACCCCGCACATCGGACGCCACGCATTTGCCGTTCTGGCCATACTCAAGGGGATGCTGCTGGAAACTCTTCAGAAAGTGTTTGGGCATAAGTCCATCACATACGTCCTGCGCATCCATTCACTTGTCCGGCGCAGGCGGGGCAATCTTTTTCTGGAAGTCGCCCATCTGTACGACCAGCGTGCTGACCAGCTTTCTCAACTCCTAATACGCGCTTGTTTCAATAATTGTCAGTTCCATACTAAAATTCTTTTTAAGATTCTGAATATGCGACAAAGTAACGCACATCCTATATCCTTTCCAAACAGATAATATCAGAGTCTTCCGTTGGCGTGCATTGGCGTATCCAACGTTAAAAGAGAAGGTCCTTCACCTGCATCCATGCGGCAACGGAACTTCCATTCCCTTACTTGTTTTCCATAAATTTATAGGATTAATTTCTGGTGCATGATATTAATAGTCATTATTCTGTCTGCTTTTTTTGCTTGCATAATTGCAGCTAACAGTTATCTATTCCAGAACGCATTGTTATGGAAAATGGCAAGCTGTTTTGTTGGTTTATGGATATTGTGTATGATAATTACCGTCTTCGTTTGTCGTAAACTTGAATGCTCTAATTAAAACAGTACGGTTGTCATGCTTTGTGTGTTTTATTATAAATATTATGAATTATTTGGAATTGATATGTAATATAGATAATTTTGCAGTCGGGAAATGGTTTCGGGAGGTTTACGCCTTCCGAATGAAAAGGGAACCCGGTGAAAATCCGGGACAGTACCCGCTGCTGTGAGTCCACAAAAACGGACATCGAACTTTTGCCACTGGTGTAATACCGGGAAGGCACGATGACCGGGACGAGTCAGAAGACCTGCCATGACCGGAATGAGATTTACACCTGCGGGATATACGGGTCGTAATCAAATAGGGAATAGCTCATCGGCCATTCAATATTTGAAGACAGACATATTCCCGTTCGTGTAAGTCCGCACGAACGGGAATTTTTTGTGTTTGTTAATAATATGTTTTACATTAAAATGAGTGACCTATGAAAAGAAAATTACGCTTTCTGGCAGGTGCCTGTCTATTTACCGCAACCGCCTTGTTCTCTGGCTGTAGCTCGGACGATGACTTTTTGATGGACCCGGTTGATTCCGGAACTTCGCAAACCCGTGCTGTGACAAATTCGGACGGTACTTTAACTATCACTTTCGATGATTTCGATCCCGGCATGTTAGCAGGACCTACCTCGGCCGGAGAAAATCTTTATTCGTACCAAGGGTATCCTCAAGTAACCACCATTTACGACAATACTCCGGAAGAATATCTCTTCCTTTCAATGTTTAATACTGTAGGTGGAAGCACAGAGTATTCCAGCGGCGGCATCGCACTTTCCAACTGGAACATCCGCTCCAATCAGTCGGGAAATACCGGAGACTGGTGGTATTCTTATCTAAACCAATGTTCTGTCTATAACACTGCGGTGGAAGCGGAAGGACAGAATAAGGAAGCCGGGCACAGCGGTTCCAATTTCGGTGTCGTTTACGGATATGTGGATGCTTACAATCAGGCATGGATGGCTAAACCAGAATTTTATTTCAATGTTCCCCGGAAATTGGTCGGCCTGTGGATCTGCAACACCTCATACACTTATGGTGTCATTACTTATGGTAATCAGTTCGGTTCTACGGGGGTAGCGACTCCTCTGAAAGAGATGAAAGGGTATTTCCAAGTGAATCTGGAATGTTATGATGCGAATGGCGGTCTGATCCGCACTTACAAACGTCTTTTAGCCGATTATCGTAACGGCCAACAACAGGTTGATCCTATCACGACATGGGATTATTGGGAAATCAATGCCGAAGGGGTGCAAAGTGTGAAATTCAACTTCGAGGGTTCGGATTCGGGAGCATACGGTTTGAATACTCCGGCTTATATCTGTATTGATGATATCACCATACAATAAAAAGAATACAAGGATATCCCTTCTGTCGGGGGTATCCCTGTTATTTTTCTAAAATCCACACATCATGCATCGTTTTCACTATTTTATTATTTCTGCCTGTATGCTGTTCACCTCCTGCAACAAGGATGAAGTCATTACCGAAGAAGTAGGAGGACAACCTATAATAGAACTTGACAGCGAGACCGGTATTTACACGGTCAAGGTCGATCACGAATTGACTATCGCCCCGACATACCAGAATGTTGAAGATGCTCTTTTTGCTTGGACGATAGACGGTACGCTGGTTTCTTCGGGTCCGTCTCTTCAACGTACATGGAATGAATGCGGGGATTTTTATGTCAAACTAAGAGTAGACAATGCGGAAGGCTATGCCGAAGAGGAACTGAAAGTAGAAGTGAAAGAACTCACCCCTCCGGTCATCTCACTGGCACTACCTTCGCAGGGGCTAAAAGTCGTCCGGAATACCGATTACACATTTACTCCCGATATTCAGCATTCGGATGTCGAAGGGTTCAAAATCGAATGGGTACGGGAAGGAAAAATCGTTTCCACCGAGAATACTTATACTTTCAATGAAAAAGAACTCGGTGTTTATACGGTGACAATCAACGCTTCCAATATAGATGGGACAACAACGAAAGACGTAAGCGTAGAGGTCGTGGAAACGATGCCCTACGTTGTCAAATTCCCGACCCCGTCTTACCTGCAAACATCCACGGACAGGTACACTTTTGCCGACCGTCCTGTTTTCCTGCGTCCGTTGTTGGAGTATTTCGACAATCCCCGTTTTGAGTGGAGTGTGGACGGTCAGGTCATGGAAGGAGAAGTGGAACGCATGTTCAAGTTCACGCCGTCCGCACCCGGAGAATACACCGTCTCCTGTACTGTGTCGGAAGACACACCGACGGAAAAAATAAGCAGGAATATCGACAAAGGGAAAACGGCTGTCACTGCCACCGTAAAAGTCGTTTGTGTGGACAAAAAGGAACAAGACGGCTTCCGGGCTTCGGGAAGTTCCAAGCTCTGGAATAAAGTCTATGAATATACCCCAGCTCCCGGCCAATTTATCAACGAGACGAGCACGATAGGCGGTATGACCGGCAACGAAACATCCCCTGAAGCGGCTGTCGCATGGGCAACACAGCGTTTGAAAGACAAACTGCACGTCTCTTTAGGTTCTTTCGGGGGTTATATCATCGTCGGCTTCGACCACAGTATTCCCAATTCGGGTAACCAATATGATTTCTGTGTTCAGGGGAACGCCTTTGACGGCAGTTCCGAACCGGGTATCGTATGGGTCATGCAAGATATAAACGGAAACGGATTGCCGGATGACGAGTGGTACGAACTGAAAGGATCTGAAGCAGGCAAGGAAGAAACAATACAGAATTTTGAAGTGACCTATTACCGTCCGGAAGGCAAAAAAATGGATGTCCAATGGATCAGTTCCGACGGTAGAAACGGCTGGGTAGACTATCTGTCCGCTTATCATACACAAGACTATTATTATCCGGCTTGGATTTCGGAAAACAGTTATACCCTGACAGGCACTTGTCTGGCCGCCCGCAACACCCAAGATTCTCAAACCGGTTATTGGGATAATCAGAGTTATGACTGGGGGTACGTGGATAATTTCGGAAACGACCAGATAGAAGGCGGCAGTACGGTGGATGGAAGCGGACAAAGGAACGGTTTCAAAATTTCCAATGCCATCCATGCCGATGGAACGGAAGCCAATCTGCAATATATTGACTTTATCAAAATACAATGCGGTGTTCTGGCCAAAAGCGGCTGGCTGGGCGAAGTTTCTACGGAGGTATTTTCTTTTGAGGATCTAACCAAATAATAAAAATTACAAGTATGAAAATTTATTTTCTTCCCATGCTCCTATCCTTGTTCTTTTTGGGAGCGTGTGACAAAAACGATGAAATTATACCTGAAGATGCAGATGAAAATTTCATCACATCGGTCGTGATGACCGTGGACGGGAAATCGTACACGGCCGACATTACGGACAATACAGTAACAATAACCGTTCCCTATACGGTATCGCTGAACAACGCCGAAGTGGAATTCAAGTACACAACTTCTGCAACAATCATACCTGATCCTGAAACGGTAACGGACTGGGATAACGAACGAACCTTCCGGGTGACATCCTATAACGGAGATGCCCGCGAATATACCTATAAGGTCGTGAAAAGCGAGATAGAATCTGACGGAGATGTGGAGTTGAAGACCACCGAGGAGGTAGCTTCTTTTGCCGCAACCAAAACAACCGTTGTCAAAGGGAACCTGATTATCGGCTCTGATGCGGAAGAGGCAGAAAAAATCACTGACATATCTGCATTGGCATCTTTGAAAGAGGTTACTGGCAACATTGTCATTCGTAACAGTTACAACGGTGCAGACTTGACAGGGTTGGATAATATCGTTTCTGCCGGAGGTTTACAGGTAGGTTCGACCGATGTCGCCTCGAAAGCTACGGAACTTCACATGATTTCCATGAAAGCATTGGAAACGCTCTCCGGAGACATATCGGTATATAACGACCAAGTGACGTATGTCCTATTCGAGAAACTGGCAACTATTGAAGGAAGCGTGATGTTCAATGCGTCGTCGTTACAGAGTTTTGAGTTTCCGGTTCTGACTACTGTAGGTCAGGATCTGAATCTTCAAGGACTCAATGAAGAGAACACAGCAGCCGGTTCGATTGCGTCTTTGGAAATACCGGAACTGACAAGTGTCGGAGGGGTCTTGTCCGTAAACAATCTTGCCAAGCTGACTTCCATGAGCTTCCTTAAGCTGAAAGAGACCGGTGGCCTTGATTTCCATACCGTCCCCGTGATGTTGGAAACCATCAACCTTCCGGAAATCGAAACAGTAAACGGAAGTATTATTATGGAAGCCAATATGGAAGCTCCTCCTACCGGTAGTTTTGTTCCCCAACGAAATGACGTGCTTCAGGCTTTCGGTGGAATGGACAAACTGACAACGATAAAGGGACAGATAAAGATAAAGAATTTCACGGCACTCAAACAACTTCCCGACTGGAGCAAGATCACCACACTTGGAAGCATCACGCTGGATTATCTTGAAGATGTGAGCGGAACACTGCTGTTGCCGAACGCCCGATTTGAAACCTTCGGAGAAACAGCGCCCCAGATTGAAATTATAAACAAGGTGCAGCTCTCCAAAATTGAAACAGCCGAAGATTTGTCAAATGTAAATTTTGTCATCACCAGTCTCACGAATAATAAGTTCCCTGAAATCACGTTCAAGAATATCAAAGACTTCACTTGTAAGCCAACCACCAACAATACCGATTATACCATATCGACAATTCAACATGTATATGGAAATCTAAATGTGACAGGCCAAATGCGAAGCAATGCCAAATTTCCCGACTTGGAAATCATAGATGGATATGGATATATCCAAATACCCATGTTTGCTTCAATCACAATGCCAGTCTTGAAAGAAGTGGGAGGACAGTTCTATTTATCTGGAAATTTTACCAGTTGTAACTTGCCCTTACTATCCAAAGTTTGTTGTTCAGCTTCTCCTGTATATTATAAAGAGGGAGAGGGTTCGTTAGCAATATCTTTACAAAGTAAATCGCTGGATATTCCGGAATTGCTTCACGTAGGAGGTGAAGGGTTGTTCGTTAATAAAGCAACAGGCATTACTTGTGATAAATTACAGACTATAGATGGTACGCTACAGATAAAAAGTGCGACTTCTCTTTCTCAGGAAACACTTTCCATGGAGAAGTTGGAGACCTTGCATGGGGTTGTTTTTGACGGTTTGACGAAATTTACCGACTACACTTTCTTCGGCAAGTTTATAGAAAACGGAATGATTACGGGGGAAAGTTGGAGCGTGACGAAATGTGGGTATAACCCAACCTTCCAAAATATGAAGGACAAACAATATACGCAGCAGGATTAAACCTTATACCTTAACCAGAGTACCCGTAATGATTCGGGTACTCTTTTTTATCCGAATGACAATGAGCAGAACAATACAACGGATTTGCCTTTTTCTTTTCTGCCTGCCAGTTTTCGGCAGTTGCATGAAATGGGATTACGGAGAGATGGAAGATTTCTCTGTATCGGCCTCTGGTCTTTTCATTACCAACGAGGGGAATTTCCAGTACAGCAATGCCACGCTTTCCTACTACGATCCCGCCACGTGCGAAGTGGAGAATGAAGTGTTTTACCGTGCCAACGGGTTCAAGTTGGGCGATGTGGCCCAGTCTATGGTTATCCGGGACGGTATAGGCTGGATCGTGGTGAACAACTCGCATGTGATTTTCGCCATCGACATCAATACTTTCAAGGAAGTGGGCCGTATCACAGGTTTCACCTCACCCCGGTATATCCATTTTCTGTCGGATGAGAAAGCCTATGTGACGCAGATATGGGACTACCGTATCTTCATCATCAACCCCAAGACATACGAGATTACCGGCTATATCGAATGTCCAGACATGGACATGGAATCGGGTTCCACCGAACAAATGGTACAATACGGCAAGTACGTCTATGTGAACTGCTGGTCGTACCAGAACCGCATCCTGAAAATCGACACGGAGACGGACAAGGTCGTGGACGAACTGACCATCGGCATACAACCTACTTCGCTGGTCATGGACAAATACAACAAGATGTGGACCATCACGGATGGCGGTTACGAGGGCAGCCCATACGGTTACGAGGCACCGTCTCTCTATCGTATAGACGCCGAGACTTTCACCGTAGAGAAACAGTTCAAGTTTAAGCTGGGCGACTGGCCTTCGGAAGTCCAGCTCAACGGTACACGGGATACACTTTACTGGATCAACAACGATATTTGGCGAATGCCGGTGGAAGCCGACCGTGTTCCCGTCCGGCCTTTTCTGGAGTTTCGGGACACCAAATACTACGGCCTTACGGTCAATCCCAACAACGGGGAGGTATATGTGGCCGACGCTATTGATTACCAGCAACAAGGTATCGTGTATCGCTATTCGCCGCAAGGCAAGCTGATCGATGAATTTTACGTGGGAATCATTCCGGGAGCTTTCTGCTGGAAATAACGAGGAAGGAGGACAAAAATGAAAAGACATCTTATTCTATTGTTCGTGGGGGTAAGCCTGCCCTTTCTGCTTGCCGCCCAGCAGAAAAATTCCGTCAGCATTACCAAAAGGGTACTACGTATTCCGGAGGTTACGGTGGTGGGCAAACGACCTATGAAGGATATAGGCGTGCAACGAACCCGTTTCGATTCCATCGCCATGAAAGAGAACATCGCCTTGTCTATGGCCGATGTGCTGACATTCAACTCATCCGTTTTTGTCAAGAACTACGGACGCGCCACGTTATCCACCGTGGCTTTCCGGGGTACCTCTCCCTCGCATACCCAAGTGACGTGGAATGGTATGCGCATTAACAACCCGATGCTGGGCATGACGGATTTTTCCACCATCCCTTCTTACTTTATCGATGATGCCTCGCTGCTGCACGGAACGTCATCGGTAAACGAAACGGGCGGCGGCTTGGGTGGTCTGGTCAGGCTCTCCACTTCTCCGGCCAACCATGAAGGGTTCGGGTTGCAGTACGTGCAGGGAGTGGGGTCGTTCAGCACGTTCGACGAGTTTCTCCGCCTGACCTACGGTGACAAACACTGGCAGTCCTCCACCCGTGTGGTGTATTCCTCTTCCCCCAACGACTACAAATACCGAAACCGGGACAAGAAGGAAAACATCTATGACGAGGACAAGAACATCATCGGTTCCTATTACCCGACGGAACGCAACCGCAGCGGGGCTTATAAGGATCTGCACGTCTTGCAGGAAATTTATTATAACACGGGCGAAGGCGACAAGTTCGGGCTAAACGCCTGGTATATCAATTCCAACCGGGAACTGGCGATGCTCAGCACGGATTACGGGAACGACATGGACTTCGAGAACCGCCAAAGGGAGCAGACGTTTCGCGGCGTCCTCTCGTGGGATCGCGTGCGGGAGAAATGGAAGGTCGGTGTAAAAGGCGGCTATATACACACATGGATGGCCTATGATTACAAGCGGGACAAGGGAAACGGCGAAATGGCTTCGATGACCCGCTCACGCAGTAAGATTAACACGTTCTACGGAAGTGCGGACGGGGATTATGCTCCTTCAGAGAAATGGCTGTTCACGGCCGGTGTTTCCGTACACCAGCATTTGGTGGAAAGCGCGGACAAAAATATCATCTCGCAGGAAGGTAACAAGGCTGTTGTCGGGTATGACAAGGGACGTGTCGAGTTTTCCGGTTCCGTTTCTGCGAAATGGCGGCCTGTCGATCGTTTTGCCGCCTCGCTTGTCCTTCGCGAGGATATGTTCGGTACGGAATGGGCCCCGGTTATCCCGGCTTTCTTCATCGACGGGGTACTGTCGAAAAAAGGCAATATCGTGGCGAAAGCATCCATCTCCCGGAACTACCGTTTTCCCACGCTGAACGACCTCTATTTTCTGCCGGGCGGTAATCCCGACCTGAAAAGCGAGCACGGCTTCACATACGACGTGGGGTTGTCGTTCTCGGTGGGGAAAGAAAATGTATATGCTTTGAGCGGTGGTATCAACTGGTTCGATTCGCACATCGACGACTGGATCATCTGGCTACCCACAACCAAGGGATTCTTCTCCCCCAGAAACCTCAAAAAGGTACATGCTTACGGGGCAGAGACCAACGCCCACCTTGATATAATGCTCGGAAAGGACTGGAAACTGGATATGAACGGAACTTTCTCGTGGACTCCCTCGATCAACGAGAGCGAACCGATGAGTCCGGCAGACCAATCCGTCGGCAAACAGTTGCCATACGTGCCGGAGTTTTCCGCAACGGTGACCGGACGTCTGTCATGGCGGACATGGAGCCTGCTTTACAAATGGTGTTATTACAGCCAGCGTTATACCATGTCGAGTAATGACTATACCCTGACGGGCTATCTGCCCCCTTACTTCATGAATAACGTGACACTGGAAAAACAGCTCTCTTTCCGATGGGCCGATCTGTCGCTAAAGGGCAGCATCAACAACCTGTTCGATGAAGAATACCTTTCCGTATTGTCCCGTCCCATGCCGGGCATCAATTTCGAGATATTCATCGGCATAACACCCAAGTTCGGAAAAAACAAAAATAGTAAACGATAATCTGCATCAATATGAACGCATTAAAGAATTTAAGCCTGATTTTGTTGCTTTCTCTGGCATTTACAGGCTGCCACAACAAAAGCTCAAAAATCAATGATTTCAACCTGCTGCTTTATGCTCCCGAATATGCCTCCGGCTTCGACATCAAAGGGGCGGGCGGGAAGGAAAGCGTACTGATAACCGTCAGGAATCCCTGGCAGGGAGCGGACAGTGTAACCACATGGCTGTTTATCGTCCGCAACGGTGAAGAGGTTCCCGAAGGGTTTGCAGGACAGGTACTCAAAGGAGACGCCAAACGTATCGTGGCGATGTCTTCCACTCATATCGCCATGCTTGACGCAATCGGTGAAGTCCGGTGTATAACCGGCGTTTCGGGAATCGACTACATTTCCAACCCAGACATCCAAGCCCGCCGCGACAGTATTGGCGATGTCGGCTATGAAGGGAACATCAACTACGAGTTGCTGCTCTCGCTCGATCCCGACCTCGTTCTGCTCTATGGGGTGAACGGCGCAAGCGCAATGGAAAGCAAACTCGAAGAACTCGACATACCGTTCATGTATGTCGGCGATTATCTTGAAGAGTCGCCTCTCGGCAAGGCCGAATGGATGGTAGTGCTTTCAGAAGTCACAGGAAAACGTGAGAAGGGTGAAAAAGCCTTTGCCGCAATCCCGGTCAGATACAACGCCTTGAAAAAGAAAGTGGCCGACAGTACCCTCGGCACTCCTTCGGTTATGCTTAATGTTCCCTATGGCGACTCGTGGTTCATGCCTTCAACCCAAAGTTATGTAGCCCGCTTGATTACTGATGCGGGAGGCCGCTATATCTACCAGAAGAACACGGGAAACGCTTCTATCCCCATTGACTTAGAAGAAGCATATCTGCTCGCGTCGGATGCGGACATGTGGTTGAACGTGGGAATGGCGAACTCCCTTGACGACTTGAAGGCATCATGTCCGAAATTCACCGATACCCGATGTTTCAAAAATGGAGAGGTGTATAACAACAACGCCCGTACCAACACAGCCGGGGGTAACGACTATTACGAGTCTGCCGTCGTGAATCCTGACATCGTGCTCCGCGACCTCGTGAAGATATTCCATCCTGAACTGGTGCAGGAAGAGTGTGTGTATTACAAGCAACTGAAATAGATGCGTTCCCGTTCGACTATATTATTCTCCATA
The DNA here is from genome assembly GCF_000156195.1 of Bacteroides finegoldii DSM 17565. GTDB lineage: Bacteria > Bacteroidota > Bacteroidia > Bacteroidales > Bacteroidaceae > Bacteroides > Bacteroides finegoldii. The sequence goes on from NZ_GG688318.1 coordinate 29,964, forward strand.
TTGATTACGCTCACGGTCGGTCTTTTTTTACTGGACTTGGCCGTGGGAGCTGTCAACATTCCGATCCGCGATGTATGGGCAGCACTGACCGGGGGAAATTGTTCCCGTGCCACGGAAAAAATCGTACTCAACATACGCCTCATAAAAGCTATAGTGGCACTGTTGGCCGGGGCTGCCTTATCGGTCAGCGGTCTTCAGATGCAGACCCTCTTCCGTAATCCTCTTGCCGGTCCCTATGTCCTTGGCATCAGTTCCGGTGCAAGTCTCGGTGTGGCACTTGTGGTACTTGCCGGGATCGGTTCATCAATAGGCATTGCCGGAGCAGCGTGGGTGGGTGCGGCTGTCGTGTTGCTCGTGATAACTGCCGTCGGACAGCGAATAAAAGACATCATGGTAATCCTGATTCTGGGCATGATGTTCTCATCGGGCGTAGGTGCTGTCGTGCAGATATTGCAGTACCTCAGCAAAGAGGAATCGCTGAAAGCCTTTGTCATTTGGACGATGGGGGCTTTGGGTGACGTCACCTCCGGACAACTTCTGATTCTTGTTCCATCGGTGTTTGCCGGACTGCTGTTGGCTGTACTGACCATCAAACCGCTTAACCTCCTGCTGTTCGGAGAGGAATATGCCGTAACAATGGGACTGAATATTCGGCGTTCACGCAGCCTGTTGTTTCTCTCGACAACGCTGCTCGCCGGAACGATAACCGCTTTTTGCGGTCCGATAGGTTTCATAGGTCTCGCTATGCCTCATGTCACAAGAATGCTTTTCCAAAATAGCGATCATCATGTCCTTCTGCCTGGAACAATTCTTTCGGGAGCATCGATATTGCTTCTTTGCGACATCATTTCTAAAATATTCACCTTGCCGATCAACGCCATTACAGCTCTATTGGGAATCCCAATCGTCGTATGGGTGGTTTTACGCAACAAATCCATCACCGCATGATAGAATTACAGCATTTTTCCATAGGTTACAAAGAAAACTCGTTGCTCCACGAGGTAAATGCCACGATAAAAAAAGGTCAACTGACAGCCCTTATCGGAAGAAACGGGACAGGAAAATCGACGTTGCTCCGCGCCATAGCCGGTCTGAACCGGTGTTATTCCGGAAAAATCATTCTCGACGGGCACGACATCGCCTGCATGAAAACCGAAGATATGGCAAAAACGCTGGCTATCGTCACGACCGAGCGCACGCGCATCGCCAACCTGCGGTGCAAGGATGTCGTAGCCATAGGCCGTGCTCCTTATACCAACTGGATAGGTAGGATGCAAGAAACAGATAAGGAGATAGTCATGCAATCGCTCATTTCGGTGGGAATGGAGGCTTATGCAAACCGCACGATGGATAAAATGTCGGATGGCGAATGCCAGCGTGTGATGATTGCTCGTGCATTGGCACAGGATACTCCTATCATTCTCCTTGATGAACCGACTTCCTTTCTTGACATGCCTAATCGCTACGAACTTGTGGCGTTGCTTCGTAGGCTTGTCCACGACGAGAAAAAATGTATCATGTTCTCGACACATGAACTTGACATCGCGTTGTCCATGTGCGATTCGATAGCATTGTTAGATACCCCGAATTTAAGTTGCTTGACCGCGTCTGAAATGCAGAAAAGCGGATACATTGACAGACTTTTCCAAAATGAAAACATCCGTTTCGACTCCTTATGCGGTACAATGATTTTGAAACAATGAGTATATACACTGTAGAAAATTTTACTTCAGACATCACTGTTGAAGGATACATCGCCGAATTCCGTGACGAACCACATTTTCTTGAACTTTGCAAACAATGTACCAATTACGGTAAAAGTTGGGGGTGTCCTCCATTTGATTTTGATACGGAATCGTTTCTCCGACAATACAAGTATGCACATCTTATGGCAACGAAGATAATCCCTGAAGACAAAGATATTCCGATTGAATATACACAAAAACTCATTTTACCGGAACGGATACGAATCGAGAGCGAATTATTGGATATGGAACGGAAATATGGAGGGCGTTCATTTGCCTATATAGGTAAATGTCTTCACTGCTCAGATAACGAGTGTACGCGTAACTGCGGCACACCATGCCGACACCCGGAAAAAGTGCGTCCGTCACTCGAAGCCTTCGGATTTGACATAGCCAAAACGCTTTCTGAACTTTTTAACATCGAACTTCTTTGGGGAAAGGATGGCAAATTACCTGAATATCTTGTTCTCGTAAGCGGATTTTTTCATAATGAATACGAACTTTGCAACATAGCATACTAATGATTCGGACATGAAATAAACAGACAAACTAACCACATTCGGTTCAATCTGTTTTGTGATTTCAAATGAATTATAGTTAGATATGTAAAAAGCGACGCTGGAGCTTGAAATAAGTAACGGTTTATCGGTGTATTCTCCGTTAAACCGTCCTGTTTTCGTTAAACGAAAACACAACTTGCTGTCCCCTAATGGGGACAACGTTTTGAATATCACGCTATATCCATATAGTGCTATAAAGCCTTTTGTCAGGGGAAAAATGCATACGGTTTCTGCCATTTTTTCCGCATTTCCGGTTTTTTGAATGTAAATGTTTCCCCACAGAACATGCGTCTTCCCACTATACTGCTATAACTATATAGCCATATAAAAGAATCAGAAATTAAAATATCATTGATTGACAGCATAATTCACCGATTTACGGGAATGTCTTCTGTAGTCTTTAGTCCGCTATACCACTATCAGTATAGCTTTAGTTATCTCTATTTCGAGGTCATCCTCTATGCAGCTCACCATATCATGTTATATCACTATCAGCATATCCCCGTTTATCCTTATTCCGATGTCACGCCCTATACCGCACGGCATTCGTTTGGAACCCTGATGCTGTCCTCCGGCATCCCGATAGAGAGCATCGCCAAGATGATGGGCCATACGAACATCAACAGTACGCAGGTCTATGCATAGGTTACCGACCAGAAGATATCCGGTGACATGGACCGGCTGATGAAAAGAAGACAGAAAGGGAGTACGGTCCCCCTAACGGAAATATCCGAATAATGAAATGCCAGCCGAAACCGATGTTTAATGGTTCCGGCCGGCATTCTTGAGTATTGAACGTCCGATTATATCAGGGCCTCATGATAATTATCTTCCAGGAGTTTCTCAATGTCGGATACCTTATACAAAATTTTTCCACCTAGCCGGATATAAGAAATACGCCCCTGGTCCCTATAATCCTGCAGGCATCTGCGGCTGATTTTTAACAGGTCCGACAATTCCTTGTCAGAGAGAAAACGCTCACCGTTAAACAGGGGGCGGTTATCCTCCGCAAGCCTTTCCAGCTTCGTCTGAATGTTATCCAGCAGGCCAAAGAATCGGCGGACACTGCACGTCTCTTTGCTAATAATTCCTTCCATGTTGCATCCAATTAATTATTCATTCTTTCTTTTTTCTCTCACCGCCTTTTCCTTGCGTTTCATGGCGGCATAGACCATCAGCTTTTCCACGTCCTCCGGCCTGTAGTAGATTTTCCGTTGGATTTGGGTGAATGCCAGCCGTCCGGTATCCCGGAGAGTCTGCAGGGTACGTGGAGAGATGTCAAGGCGCAGGCAGACATCCTGGTTATCCATTCACTCTCCCGGTTTCTTTTCCCTGTTTTTTTCATACAAGCGGTCCACCTGTGCGGACAGGCTATCAGCCCTAGCCAGCATTTCCTCAAAGATTCCGGCTTCAATGTAATATACTTCCATTTTTCTTGTTTTTATTTAAAATAGCTTCCTTTTAGAAACTCAAATTATTGAAATACAGTTCAAAATACTTTCCAAATGCACTTCCGGATGGGAGTCGTGATTTCCGACTCCCCCTCCAGAGCTGTTTTAAGGAGGACTTCCCGTCATATTACGGCTGTAACAGTTTGTAATCTCGTCCTGTGATCTTCTTTATCATGCCGGCGTTTTCTTTGATATGTTCAACCAGTATGCGGCTTATAACACCGGAAACAGTAAAATCCTTACGTCTGACTGCCCAGACAATGTCTGAGATACATTCGTACACCTGTGCATCAATATGCAGGGGCTTGCGCCGGTTGGATGAAAAATTGTTCAGGAGGGCTTCAATGTATTTTTTTACCTCTTCATCCGTTATCGTCTTTTTACTTTCCGCCCGGGATGAAGACTCCTTGTGGGGCGGCACCTCTTCCAGATTCTCGGAAATACTGCTCAAATATGAGCCTTTAGCGGCAACTATATCCAGTATCTCCTTCTCGTTGATATTATACGGTTTTGTTTTTTTCCTTTCAATGCTGTCCATAACTATGATTTATACATTAATTCCATGTGACAATTGGGCGTTTTGTAAGGCGGATGTTCCTGATGGCGGATTATCGTCCTACTCTGCAAAGAAAAAAAGAATAAACGTGGGAAAGGATACCTTGTCAGTTATAGTCATATATAGACATGAATAGTCAATGCCAGCAAAAGACATAACAAATGGCAGTCCGGCGGGAGGCCAGGATTCTCCCCGATGTTGCTAGGATTGTGACATGTCAAGCCATGGAGATATTGACAGCTTACATTCTTGGGATAATGGTACACCAGGCTACGGATATTGTAACAGCTTATGTTATTGGAATAGTGATATGTCAAGCTATGAAGATAGCGGGAACTCATGTTGGCAAGATAGCGATATACGAGGAGACAGCAGGACGGGAACACTACGGCGATGAAAAGAAAAATCCCTGTTGGTCCATGTGAGACCGGCAGGGAGCGTAACAATAAAAGGAACGGGCTTCTCAGCCCCTGATGTAACCGTACTTTTTCAGGTCGTCCATGAACTGCTCCGGGGTGTCGGTTCTCACCGTCACCCCGTGCAGTTCCCTGTACCGTCCGGAGAAATTCACTATGTACTCCTCGTCGGTGCATCCGCTGTCAAACCAGCTGCCTTCACGCAGGATGCGTACAAACTCGGAAGGGCCGGAGGCGGCAATCCTGCCGCCATCCGCTAAAATATATATGCCTGTTCATGTCGATATTTTTTTAGTCCTTAAATTTATAATATAGTTTCTGTTCACTGTCGAGGAAGGGGATGTTCTGGAGCGCGGTGGCCACAGGCACCTGTCCCCTCGTGGCAAAGGTAACTAATTTGTGGAGAAACAGTACCCAGTTGCGCATTTTTGTGAAGCAGGTCGTTCCGGAATGCTGGCGGAACTCGATCGTCTTGTGCCGTGAGTAGGCCTCGAGGTCCACCTTATGGTAACGGTCACCGATCCTTCCTTTCAGCTCGTCCACCATCCGGGCGGAACGTATCATCCCGTCAGAGACATGACCCAGGCCACGGCAATAGTAGTTGTCCCTGCGGGATGCCGGTATGAACCTGTCGATGACCGGTTCCAGGTGCTTGTAGCTCAGGGACAGGTTACGCCAGGTTTCCATGCTGAAACCGGCGGCATCGATATGTACATGAAGCCCGCAGCTCCCGTTCACCTTCACGTCACACAGGTCAAGCACCCAGCAGCCCTTCTCCAGTTCCTGTAACCCGGCTTCACCGACCAGGATCGGACTGACCAGTTCAAAGGTGTCGTTGCCGTTCAGACTGCCGTCCGTCACGAGTTTCCAATGCGGACGGGTGGTATGGTTATAACTTTCCACCATAACCTCGATACCGGCCTCCCTGAGCTCGCGTGCGAGCCGTTCACGGGAGCAGTTGTAAGCCTCGATCTCGATACCGAACTTGCGGGTGAAAGTATAATCCAGTGCAGCTGTCGCCGGATGGATATTCAGACCGCCCTCACGTTCATTCATCCGGCGCAGGGCGTTCACGACAAAACCGTAATTACCGTTGGTCACCATCCTTGCGATTTCCGCACGGGGAATCCCTAAAAGATACAGTTGCCGGATCTTGCTCGTTTTTGTTGTCTCTTGTGCTAAAATGCTTCTAACTTGCTTGTTCATAACTTGTTAGCTTCTTTATTTACTCTACTAAGATAATGCTTTTATAGGAGAAACTATAATCATAAGAACTTTATTATCACTGCATTAGCTTACTTTGTTTTAGACTAAAAGTCCTTATTGGGGGGATCCTTATCTTATCCGCTGCAAGTCCCGGATGACAAAAGGCGGCAATATATCGGAATAGTCAGATAACGATATATCATGATATGGCTGACCGCATAAGATGTGACATCGAAATAGGAATAGACGGGGATATGTTGATAGCGGTATAACGGGTTAGCCGGATAGCGATATATCATGATATGGCGAACCACATAGGGGGTGACATCGAAATAGAGATAACTAAAGCTATGCCGATAGTGGTATAGCGGACTAAAGACTACAGAAGAGATTCTCGAAAATCAATGAATTATGCTGTCAATCAATGATATTTCAATTTCCGATTCTTTTTTATATGGCTATATGGTTATAGCAGTATAGCGGGAAGACGCACGTTCTGTGGGGAAATATTCCCCTTCAGAAGATCGGAAATGCAGAAAAACCGGCGGAAACCGTATGCGTTTTTCCCCTGACAAAAGGCTTTATAGCACTATATGGATATAGCGTAATATTCAAATCGTTGTCCCCATTAGGGGACAGCAAGTTGTGTTTTCGTTTAACGAAAACCGAATGGTTTAACAGCATATTTCGCTGCCAAACCATTATTCAGTTCATGCTCCTAAGTCGCACAGAATCATAAAACCGATATCTGTCTTTGGACTATTTATCCCTACAAATTGCGCTATTAGATTCTCATACCACACGAAAAAAAAGACATCCAGAGACTTTTACAATGTATGGGATGTATACAATCGGCCAATGTTCAGTATATCGCAGCAGACACTCAATCCATACTTTAATACCATCATTCAATGCTAACACATCACCTCTATTTTTCGATCAGTCCATTCAAGTATTATAACATAGATTATAGTAATGGACTGTAAGACCATTGCTGAAGACAAGAACAAGATTTTTTATACCTATTTCAATACTCTGGACATCATCCTTGCTAATGTTTTGAACAGATTCTCCTCCATACATAATCTCAACGGAAATAAATTCTATATTACGATACTGCTTGTACCATCTCTCGAATAGAAAATAAACTACACCTTTCATCTGGCAAAACAGAACGATTGACATCAAATGGGAAACAGTTTTCCAACCACTCATGAGAAGGAGGATAACGAAATAAACCAAACACTCTACATCTATTGGCTGGGATAAATAGCTAAAAAGAAAATTTGCGAATCAAATATCATTTTATATTTTTGTTTCTCAAAATTTTTAATGAACTAAAAAGAATTAAAATGCCTGCAAAACTCACTCGTCCAGAGAATTCTTTTAATAATATTTATATGCGATATTACAAAAAGTCTTTTCTATTTGTAAAGTCGTATATACACAATGAGATGGTAGCCGAGGATATTGCATCTGAATCACTCATCAAACTGTGGCAATGGATACAGGACAACCCGGTGGAAAATATTGAACCGATGTTGCTCAGTATTTTGCGAAATAAAGCCTTAGACTACTTACGTCATGAAAGCATGAAACAACAGGTCATCACACGGATTAGTGAGAAACAAAATGAAGAGTTAGCTCTTCGCCTCTCCTCACTGGAAGACTGTAATCCAAATGAAATATTCTCGAAAGAAGTTATGGATATTGTGCAAAGAACATTGCAATCATTACCTGAACAAACCTCCCGTATATTTACTCTCAGCCGATTTGGAAATAAAACAAATCGGGAAATTGCCTGCGAATTAAATATTTCAATCAAAGATGTGGAATATCATATATCCAAATCACTTAAGGCTCTTAGAAAAACGCTAAAAGATTACCTGCCTTTATTTTATTTCTTTTTTTACCATATGTAACACCGATTACTACGCACGTTCCTTTATCTTTTGAAAAAAATATTCTTTTTCGTTTAGGGTAAACCGAAGATGAATCGTTATATAAATGAAAACGATAAAAAGATGGATGAACTATTACAAAAATATATAGCAGGAAATGCCTCTGAAAAAGAGTCACAGAGGATAATGGAGTGGCTGCGCGAAGATGAACAGCATCTTAGAGAATATAAGCGGCAACGTAAATTGTATGACATTACGTTATGGCAGACTAAAAGTCCCGTTGATATACAACAAGAGAAGAAAGATCCGCTGAGGAGGGTTCTCGATGTTATTGTACGGATAGCGGCTGTCATTGTTTTTACTGTGGCAACCACTTATTTTTACACTCACCACGTTTTACAAGACAAGGAGGAGAATATGCAAACGGTAGTTGTTCCGGCAGGCCAGCATGCCGAATTATACCTGGCTGATGGAACGCATGTATGGCTGAATTCCGGTAGCCGGTTGACTTTTCCGGGACGGTTTTCTAAAAAGGTACGTCATGTAGAATTAGATGGTGAAGGATATTTTAAAGTCAGTTCTAATATAAAACAACCTTTTATTGTTGGAACTAACCGATGCAATATCCGGGTGCTGGGGACAGAATTCAATGTGCTGGCCTATGAGAAAGATAGTATATGGGAAACAGCCTTATTGGAAGGTGCTGTAGAAATTCTGCAAAAGAAAAGTGAAGTATCTCTCATGAAACTGAAACCAGGTGACATGGCCAGACTAAGTAAAAACCAACTTACTAAAGAAAAGATACATACAACAGACTATTTTCGTTGGAAAGAAGGGCTTATTTGTTTCAACGATATCTCCCTACGCGATATAATGGAGAAATTAAAACTCTATTATGATGTGAATTTTGTCATTAACAATCAACAGATTCTTGATGCGCACTATACCGGAAAATTCCGGACCCATGATGGGATTGAACATGTAATACGTGTGCTTGCCCTCAATAATAAATTTACCTATATTAAAGATAACGAGAGCAATACGATAACCATTAATTAACTTTTTAATATTTCTAATGCCTATGAAACAATAAAGAAACATTTAAAAAAGAAAAGGGGACAGTGCTGCAACACCATCCCACATTTTCCATCAGTTTATACCAACTGACAAAATAGTTCTAGATCAAGTTAAACCTAATAAACTAATATGTTGCGAAAATATGAAAAATTCTCTATACCAGGAATTATTTATAGAAAATAAACAGTTATTCCGTATTATGAAAATTATTGTTTACGTCTGTTTCTTATGTGTAGGAAATCTTCTAGCTATAGGAAGCTATGCGCAGACAGCTCATGTTACGATTGTTTCCAACCATATAACAATCGGACAAGTGATTAATGAAATAGAGAAACAAACGGACTATCTGTTTGTATTCAACGTAAAAGATATCAATATCAAACGTAATGTCAAAGTGAATGCGAAAGATAAAGCCGTTAATGAAGTTTTGAATGATATATTCAAGGATACAGGCATTCGCCATGCTATAGAAGGTAAAAACATCATGCTCATTAACTCTACGGATAAGGAAAAGGGTGCGCAGCAAAAAGATTTTTTAGTTACGGGGATAGTAAAAGATGAAAATGGTGAGCCTATTATCGGAGCAAATATTCAAGTCGTAGGAAAATCGGCAGGCACAATTACGGATATGAACGGACGTTTCAGTATCAGTGCCTCTGCCAATTCTACATTGCAAATAACCTATATTGGCTACCAAACGCAGACTGTCAATATCGGCGAGCAGAGGAATATTAACATTATTCTACAGGAAGACAATGCGCAATTGGATGAGGTAGTCGTAGTGGGGTATGGTACGATGAAGAAGAAAGATCTCACCGGTTCGGTAACAGCTGTTAAAGGAGACGAACTTGCTGCCCGTCGTACCACCCAACTTTCCACAGCTTTGCAAGGCGCGCTTTCCGGAGTAATGGTCAGTCGTGACAATGGAGCTCCCGGTAGTAGTGCTTCTATCCAGATACGTGGTGTAACAACTATTGGTGATTCCAGTCCGTTGGTGATTATTGACGGAATTCCGGGTGATATCAACTCCGTAAATCCTGAAGACGTAGAAAGTATGTCCGTATTGAAGGATGCTGCTTCGGCTTCGATCTACGGTTCACGTGCCGCAGCCGGTGTAATTGTCATCACGACCAAACGTGCCAAGAGCGGTGATGTGGCTTTGAGTTACAACTTTGAGTACGGGTGGGAAATACCGACTAAGTTGCCTACCTATGTAGGAGCCCAGCGTTACATGGAAATGGTAAATGAAACACGCTATAACGATAATCCAGACGGTGGATGGTACCAAACATATACGGAAGATGAAATTACCAACTGGAGCATAAATAATGCGACTAATCCGGACAAATATCCTATGACGGATTGGGGAGATATTCTGTTGAAAAGCTCCGCACCCCGGCAGACACATACTCTAAGCATTGTTGGTGGGGGTAAGATTATTCGTACAAAAGCCTCTTTCCGCTATGACAAAACGGACGGCCTCTATGTAAACAAGGAATATGACCGTTTTATGGTACGCGTGAATAATGATTTCAATATAAATAAATATATTTCCGCAAATCTGGATTTGAACTTTTCCCGTTCTAAAGCTCTCTCGCCTAATTCCAACCCCATGGGGGCAGGTGGACGAAACATTCCGCCAATTTATGCTGCTACATGGACCAATGGCTTATGGGGTGATGTGAAAGATGGAGAAAATATGCTGGCCAAAATTACAGATGGCGGCACTTTTACCAACTGGGGAACCAATATTGGCGGTAAACTCGGTATTGACATAACTCCTGTCAATGGGCTGAAAATATCAGCAGCCGTGGCGCCCAATTTCAATAATGTAAAGAAGAAAACTTTTGTCAAACAGATTCCATACACCCGTTCAGAAGATCCGAATACCACTGTTGGTTACATGGGAGGTTATCGCACTACCAATTTGACGGAAAATCGTAATGACAGCCATGATATAACAACACAGTTCTTTGCCAACTATGCCAAGACACTGGGGCGCCATGATTTCTCTGTCATGATCGGTTACGAGGATTATTATGCTTTCTGGGAAAACCTGGATGCATCCAGAGACCAGTACCAGTTGACAAGCTATCCTTACCTGGACCTCGGTTCGGAGGATTATCGGGATAATGGTGGCAATGCGGAAGAATATGCTTACCGCTCATTATTCGGACGCATGACCTATAGCTATGCAGACCGCTATCTTATCCAAGCAAATCTCCGCCGGGATGGTTCTTCACGTTTTGCATCCAATTGTCGTTGGGCCAATTTTCCTTCCGTGTCACTTGGTTGGGTAATTTCTGAAGAGAAGTTTTTCAAGAATATAAATATGGATTGGTTTTCTTACCTGAAATTGAGAGGCTCTTGGGGAAAACTGGGAAACGAACGTATCGGGGCTTATGACGATGACGGTAACTTTATTTATAATTATTACCCTTACCAGGCTGCAATTGATTACAGCACTGCACTATTTCAGAATTCACAGGGGATTGTTTCTTCCGTGACTACGGCCGCACAGCAGAAGTATGCCGTACGAGATATTTCATGGGAAACAACAGAAAGCTGGGATATCGGTTTAGATGCTAATTTTCTGGATAACCGTCTGCACTTCTCCGCTGACTATTATAGAAAAAATACGAAGG
>NZ_GG688318.1:41620-107427 GCF_000156195.1 Bacteroides finegoldii DSM 17565
AAGGACATGTTGCTAGCACTGGAAATTCCACACTTCATCGGCTACGACAACCCGGAAGTCAATGCCGGAAACATGCACACTACCGGCTATGATATTGAAGTTGGCTGGAGGGACAAAGTCGGTGATTTCACTTACTCCATTTCCGCTAATCTGTCAGATTTTACCTCCAAAATGGGAAACCTGAATGGTACACAGTTCCTAGGCAATCAGGTAAAAATGGAAGGAAGTGAATATAACGAATGGTATGGTTACGTAAGCGATGGCTTGTTCCTGACTCAGGAAGACGTGGACAAGTCGCCCAAACTGAACAACAGCGTCAAAGTGGGTGATATTAAGTACAAGGATATTTCCGGACCGGACGGTGTCCCCGACGGAGTTATCTCACCTGAGTATGACCGTGTACTTTTGGGCGGTTCCCTGCCTCACTATATGTTTGGACTCACTTTCAATGCTGCCTATAAAGGCTGGGACTTTGGATTGACACTACAAGGTGTTGGAAGTCAGAAATCTCAAATCAGTGCTGCAATGATTGAAGGGCTTCGAGACAACTGGCTCAATTTCCCTACTATTCTTGACGGCAATTATTGGAGTCCGAAAAATACGGATGAGCAGAATGCGACAGCCAAATATCCGCGCCTGACTCGCACCAATCGGGATGCTAATTTCTGTATGTCTGATTATTGGCTTTACAACGGTCGGTACATTCGTTTAAAAAATCTCTCTGTCGGTTATACGCTCCCCAAAGCATGGACTACGAAGGCGTGTATGAATACAGTCCGTCTTTATGTAAGCGGAAGTGACCTGTTTACCATCAGTAATGCCCCCAAAGGATGGGATCCGGAAGTAAGTACAGAAGGGTATCCTATTACCACCTCTCTAATATTTGGTGTTTCTATTAATTTCTAGCCATAAAAAACATGAAAAAGTTACTCTTATATATCGGGGCAGGAATACTCTTACTCTCTGCCTGCCATGATCTCAATTTAAATCCATTGTCAAGCGGTTCTACTGAAAACTGGTATTCCACGGAAACTGAAGTGCAGATGGCCGTTGATGAGTTATATCGATATGACTTCTGGCCGGAAGACGGACAACAACAGACCGACTGGTCGGACGACTATACTTCACGCGATCTCCTGACCTCTTTTGATGACGGAACTCTAAATGGACAAAATGCTTGGGTTACCAGTTTATGGGGCAATCAGTACAAAGCTATTTCACGTGCCAATGCAGTTATTGAGAAATCGCATCGTGCTATCGAAAATGGCGCATCTGCCACTACTATTAACCGCCTGATTGCCGAAGCCAAATTCCATAGAGCTGCCGCTTATGCCAAACTGATTGTAAAGTTCGGTGACTTACCATTGGTATTAACCGATGTAAGTACAGAAGAAGGGTTGACAATGGGACGTACGGATAAATCCATCGTATTGGCACAAATCTATAAAGATTTTGATGATGCAATTAGTGTGCTTCCAACTTCCTATACTGACCAACAGCGAGCCACCCAAGGTGCTGCACTGGCACTAAAAGCCCGGGTTGCCTTGATTATGGAAGATTGGGAAACAGCGGCCGATGCAGCCAAGGCGGTTATGGACTTGAATATTTATGAATTGCATCCCGATTTTGGCAATCTTTTTTTGTCTACTACAAAAAACTCGAATGAATTTATTTTCAAAATTCCACGTGATGCTACATATGACATTTATCTGGGAACAGGAAACGGAGGAGTTAACCAGGTATACAATGATCTACCCCGTAACGTAGGAGGATGGACGCAGACCTGTCCGTCATGGGAGTTACTAGCTGCATTCACCTGTACCGACGGTCTGCTTATTAACGAATCACCACTCTTCGATCCGCATGAACCATTTGCAAATCGTGACCCACGTTTAGCAGAAACCATTGTACCATTTGGTTCCAACCACCTCGGTTATGAATACAACCCACACCCGGAGGCACTGACGTGTATGAACTATAATACGGGTGAAATCGTGACAAATTATGATACACGTGCCAATGCCCAATATGCTTCTTTCGATGGTCTGGTGTGGAAAAAAGGGATAGACGAAACATGGCTTCAGAATGGTTTCAAGGTAGACCAGGATATTATCTATTGTCGTTATGCCGAAATATTGTTGACATATGCCGAGGCGAAAATCGAATTAAATGAGATAGATAACTCCGTATTGGATGCACTGAATGAGGTTCGGGCGCGTGCTTATGGTGTGGACAAGTCCGATAAGGCAAGTTATCCGGCTTTCACTTCTAACGACCAGTCCACACTTCGCCACCAGCTACGTGTAGAACGTCGTATGGAAATGGCAAAGGAACACATGCGATATACGGATATCATCCGTTGGAAACTGGCCGAAAAGGTTATGAATCGCAAGACATATGGTATCCTTTATCCGGCCTCACTATGTATCGAACGGGTAACCAGTCAGGGAGATTGGTTTTGGGCTTTCACACCGGAAATGGACGAGGATGGTTGTGCAGATTTCTCCAAATTGGAAGAAGCGGGTAAATGTCAGGCACTTGCTGTACGTAGTTGGAACGATCGCCAATATTTGTGGCCTATCCCTACTACGGAACTTCAGATCAACGAGAACTTAAAACAAAATCCCGGCTATTAAATGCAGGAAAGTTGTTGATAGTCCGGGAAAAGGTAACTCCTTAATTATTCACCCTTTTATTTTTCTAACTTTATGATTGGAAAGAGCTATATTTTTCACCTTTTTCTATTTCTTCTCATATTACCAGACAGTATTTATTCTCAAGATAATATTTGTCTGATCCCGCAAGTTGAAAGCATGGTCCGGAAAAAAGGTACGCTATCCATCGAACGTCTGGAAAGCATCCATTTCCCGGACGAATGGAAAAATACAGGAAACCTCCTTGTCAGCGATCTGAAAGAACTGGCAAATTTGTCTGTCATGGTGAATGCCTCAAATCCTTCCATTCATGTAAAAAAGGTGAAAATGCAGGAGCCGGAAATGTACATGCTGGAAATTACAAAGCAGGGGATCATCATAGAAGCAGGTGACCAGACAGGTATGATTCATGCTTTTTCCACTCTTTTACAATTGATTCTGGGAAGTGAGGGAAAAGAGTTACCCCGGCTCATAATCCACGACAAACCCCGTTTTAGTTACAGGGGAGTCATGATAGATTGTAGCCGCCATTTCTGGACTATCGAACAACTTAAAAAGTATACCAAACAATTGGCCTTTTTTAAACTTAACACTTTACATCTGCACTTGACAGACAATCAAGGCTGGCGTCTGTATCTGGACCAATATCCGGATTTAGCGTTCAAAGGTACGTACTACCGGACATTCGAGGATCTATCGGGACATTATTATCGTAAAAGCGAGTTGCAGGAATTGATCAACTATGCCGCCATGTACGGCATAGAGATCATTCCGGAGATTGACCTTCCGGGACACTGTCTGGCCTTGCTTGCAGCCCTTCCCCAACTGTCATGTAAAGGCGGAAAATTTGAAGCCTATCCAGAGGAACTGGACGGACAAAAACGGAAGAGAGCAGATGAGAATATGCTGTGTATAGGAAATCCTGAAACCTATAGGTTTGTGGAAAAACTGGTAGCAGAACTCACTGATCTCTTCCCTTCATCATTCATACATCTGGGAGGAGATGAAGTGTCGACACATCTATGGGAACAATGTCCGAAATGCCAAAAGATTTACAAACAAGAGAATATGACTTCATGGCACGAGTTACAGGACTATTTTACGAAACGAGTTAGTGAAATTGTACGTTCCAAGGGAAAAAGGATGATAGGTTGGGATGAAATAAATGACCGTAATGCCGCTGACATCAGTGACGTGATCATGATCTGGCAACGTGATGGAAGAGAACAGCAACAGAAAGCTTTGAAAAGAGGGTTGTCAGTCATTATGTCTCCTAAGGATCCCTGTTACTTTGATTTCGGGTATTCACGGAATTCCACACGCAGATTGTATGAATGGGAACCAGTTGGCAAAGAATGTACGAATACTCAAGCACATCTCGTCAAGGGAGGACAGGCTAATTTGTGGACTGAATTCATTACAACCTCGGATGAGGTGGAAAGGATGTTATATCCCAGAACTTGTGCCTTGGCCGAAACCCTCTGGAACACGAAAGAAAAGAAAGAATGGGAAGGGTTCCGACAACGTATCAGCAAGTTCGGTGCTATTATGGAAAAACTGAATATCTGTTACTTCAAAGACGAGGATTGGGATAACACAGGTTTTGTTCCGCAAAGCGAACAAAGGCCCCGTCTTGTATGTCCTGCCCGTATCGATACCAATATGAAGGGAATCAAGTATTATATGCCTGAATATGCGTTTGACGGTGATATACAGACTTTCTTTGCAACCCCCTATTCCTTAAAAAAAGGAGATTATTTTACTCTTACTTTGGAAAAAAGACAAGCAGTACAGGAAATCAGAATTGTGTTTGATGTTTCAAAGGAACATCCGGAACATGTACAATTATCTGTCAGCGAGGACGGTACAATATTTAAGAAAGTAGCTGCAGATAACAAAAATGGAGAATTGTCAGCATCTTTCAGTACACTAGCCATGATTAAAGCCCTCAAAATGGAATTGACAACTCCACTGATGGCCCGGCTGACTATCAAGGAGATTATCCTTCGCTACTATGAATAAACAAGTATAAGAATAATGAAAATTGTTATGATAAAAAAAATTATATATATTTCTCTCATCTGGATGGTATTTCACGGAGCGAGTCTTCATGCTGCCAGTTTATTGGTAGAAGCAGAAAGTTTCACGGAAAAAGGAGGCTGGGTAGTGGACCAACAATTTATGGACTTGATGGGATCACCTTATTTACTGGCACACGGTCTAGGTAGTCCTGTTGAAAATGCGAGTACCAATGTACAACTTCCAGAAAATGGCACATATTATATTTTTGTACGCACCTACAACTGGACGTCTCCATGGCAGGAGGGTGAAGGGCCCGGATTGTTCGGTTTGTCAGTAAACGGAAAGAAAATCTCTTACCGGTTGGGTATTATAGGCAATCAGTGGATATGGCAGTATGCCGGGCAATATCAGGCAACAGAAAAGAATATTCACATTGTTTTGCATGACTTGAAAGGTTTTGACGGGCGGTGTGATGCTATTTATTTTACGACACGGAAAGATGATATTCCGCCATCGGATATGGCGGCTTTAAATAACTTTCGTCGTGCTAAACTTGGATTATTAGCCCCCCCAAAAACAGAATCATATGATTTAGTAGTTATAGGTGCAGGTATTGCAGGTATGAGTACAGCAGTATCTGCCGCCCGCCTGGGCTGTAAAGTCGCACTTATCAATGATCGCCCTGTAGTCGGTGGAAACAATAGTTCCGAGATTCGTGTTCATTTGGGAGGAGCTATCGAGATCGGAAAATATCCTGAACTGGGGGGGCTGCAAAAAGAGTTCGGTCCCGTCAAGGAGGGTAATGCACAACCGGCAGGCAATTATGAAGATCATAAAAAAATGGAATGGCTGCAAGCTGAAACTAATGTTTCCCTGTTTCTTAATTATCGGGCATTTTCGGTGAAGAAGGAAGAGGACCGGATCATCTCGATAACCGCTTGTCATATTGAATCCGGTGAAGAAATCGAATTTTATGGTCGTTTATTTGCTGACTGTACTGGTGATGGCACTATCGGTTATCTGGCCGGGGCAGACTATCGTATGGGCCGTGAAAGCCGTTCTGAATACGGTGAGACTATAGCTCCCGAAATAGCTGATAGCTTAGTAATGGGCACTTCTGTTCAATGGTATTCTGTGGAAGACACAAAAACATCCTATTTTCCGGAATTCCGGTACGGCATCGAATTCAATGAGGAGACCTGTGAACCTGTCACTTATGGTGAATGGACTTGGGAAACCGGAATGAATAAAAATCAGATTAATGATTCTGAACAAATACGTGACTATGGAATGTTAGTTATATATTCTAATTGGAGCTACTTGAAAAATCAATCGGAACGAAGAAAATATTATAAAAAACGTTCATTGGAATGGGTAGCCTACATTGCCGGAAAGCGGGAATCCCGGAGGCTATTGGGCGACTATGTACTGAAAGAGGATGATTTAACAAAGCACGTAGCCCATGAGGACGCATCTTTCACTACTACCTGGAGTATTGATCTGCACCGGCCCGACCCCGAGAATACCCGGTATTTCCCGGGACGGGAATTCAAAGCGACGACAGACCATGTAGTAATTTATCCCTATCCTGTTCCCTACCGATGTCTTTATTCCCGTAATATAGACAATCTGTTCATGGCAGGACGCAATATCAGTGTCACACATGTTGCCTTGGGAACCGTACGAGTTATGCGCACTACAGGTATGATGGGGGAAGTTGTAGGCATGGCAGCCTCACTATGCAAAAAATATCAAGCCACTCCCCGTGACATATACCATTATTATTTGGAGGAATTAAAATCACTCATGCAAAAGGGAGTGAATAAAAAGGGATTACCGAATAATCAACGATATAATGAAGGAGGCAGGCTAAACCAGATACCGAAGGTAAAGTAAGGATACATCTCTGTCTGCCAGATTTCCACATACGAAAGTTTAACAATTTATTAGATTAGGCATTATGATAAGAAAAATCATATTCTTAGAAATGTTATTATTGGGAATAGCTACATTCCTGTATTCGCAAGATGAAATTTCCAAAATAACAATAACTCATGGACCTTACTTGCAAAACGTGGGATCTAACGAAGCTACCATTGTATGGATAACGGATAAGCCCTCTATAGGATGGGTGGAACTGGCCTCAGATGGCAACGGCAGTTTTTACGCCAAAGAGCATCCGCGTTATTTTGACACGTCTAATGGCATCAAGAATACATCAACCATCCATGCCGTTAAAGTCAAGGGACTGACACCGGGAAAACAATATCGTTACCGTGTTTTTGCTCAGGAAGTGTTGAAACATACTGGGTATAAAATCATTTATGGAAGTTATGCTTCCACTGATGTCTATTATCGTAAACCGCTTACTTTTCATACCTGCAATCCGCAAGCGCCTGCCACCTCTTTTGTAATGGTCAACGATATACATGGGGACAACAAACTGCTGGAGGACTTAATGTCCCGTTGTAACCTTACGCAAACCGACTTTGTTCTTTTTAATGGTGATATGCTCTCTTTCATAAATAGTGAAGATCAGCTTTTCAAGGGGTTTATGGATACGGCTGTACGACTTTTCGCTTCTGAGATCCCGATGTACTACGCCCGTGGCAACCACGAAACACGGGGAGTATTTGCAACCGAAATCCAACGTTATTTTTCTCCCTGTCAGGAACATCTTTATTATGCCTTTCGACAAGGTCCTGTCTATTGTATTGTTCTGGATACGGGAGAAGATAAGCCTGATTCTGATATTGAATATGCCGGTATTACCCAATATGACCTCTACCGTACCGAACAGTCCGAATGGTTGGCCAGTATTTTGGAAAGTACCGAATATAAAGAAGCGCCTTTTAAAATAATTGTAGCTCACATTCCTCCCGCAGTTACTGAAGCTGGTCCCGATGAGGATTGGCATGGAAATGTAGAAGTAGAGCAGAAGTTTATGCCTTTATTACGCCAGGCTTATCCGGATTTAATGCTTTGTGGACACTTACATCGTTTTGTGCGTCATGATGCCACTGACAAAACGTCTTTCCCCGTAGTAGTTAATTCCAATACATCTTTGCTACGTATTTATGCCACGACCACACAGATGAAGATAGAGGTAATGGATCGAGACGGAAAAATGCTGGATGAATTTATCATAAAAAAATAAAAAGCTTTGCATTAGTACTTGGCAAGTAATTATTCGGGTGACAATTACTTCTTAATCAATGAAGCTGGTTTCTGCAGATTCTGCATGTATGAGAGGCTGATGAATTTAGGAATAACCAACATTTACGGGGTAATCCAGTCGATGTGCCTACCATGAGCAAGGAGAAGTTACGCAAGACCAATGCTGTGAATTGTAGCAAATTGGCCCACGAGTTACCTTTCGGTTCATTTGAAAAGGAATTATATTCTGGGGAGGAAACCACAAAAATACGCTCTTTATAAGACTAAGAAACCTGATTGCAAAAGACAGCATACATACCAAGAACCGTATCAAGTCTTTGCTCGTTTTTATGGTGTGGAAATATCGAGAATGTTTGCCCGATGTACCATTAGCTAGGGATATTCCTAAAATAGGAAAATTTAAGGCAACTAATTCATTGCGAGTTAGTTGCCTTTTGGAGTTTGCCCGACATGGGCATAATCTAATGGGTGTAAGTCCCCATCGCAGCCTTATATCGGCAAGCGTACAGCCGACGGCAATGGTGTCCGTAGTGATTCGGCATCTAAAGGAAGTCTTAGGCAAAGCACTGACCTGACGTACAGAAACTTGATACTAAGGCATATGAGTGTGGGTAAGTCTGCCAAACAAGATAAAGCCCTATAGCTATATGGAACACTCGGTGTAAATCAAGCAGGTATAAGTGTGAAAGATTATATTCTTAATCGGGGAGGTCTCACGGACGTGTGGAGCATGTGTTTAGATTGCCAAACACGGAGTAAAGCTTATTGTGAGAAGTCAGCAGAAGCCATAGTACTTAAGTTCTTTTTAAGGAAGGGCTGAATCGCAATAGCTATAAACACGTAACTAACTCTAAATAGGAAAGAATGCATAAAATAAGAGTCATAGAAAGTACACTTGGCTACCCTCAAAAGAATAGGATGGAATCCGAAAGCTATGAGGGAGTGCAGACCTATATGGACATGAAAGACGGCAGTTTGATAGCAGTGCAACCAAATAAAGATGACTTAATGAGTCAAATTCTTTCTCCCGACAATCTCAATCGTGCCTATCTACAAGTGGTACGAAACAAAGGGGTTGGAGGTGTTGATAGAATGGATTTTAAGCAACTGCTTCCCTATCTTCATGAACACAAATCAGAACTTATCGAGTCGATACGCATTGGAAGGTACAAACCGAATTCAGTGCGTAGGGTAGATATAGCCAAGGATAACGGGAAGAAACGGCTTATAGGCATCCCAACCGTTGTTGACCGCTTGATACAACAAGCCATCGTCCAAGTGCTATCGCCTATCTACGAACGCCAGTTCAGCCCAAGCAGTTTTGGGTTTCGCCCCGACGTAGTGCGCATGTAGCATTGCTCCAAGTGTGCTGTTATACAAGCGAAGGCTACAAATATGCTGTAGGCATAGACCTTGTTAGATTCTTTGATACGGTAAACCATAGTTTCTTACTGAGAATACTGTCAAGGACAATAAATGACGGGCGTGTCATTTCTCTTATACACAAGTATCTTACAAGCGGAGTAATGATAGGTAAGCATTATGAACCAAGTATAGAGGGTACACCACAAGGCGCCCCTTTGAGCCCCTTGCTCAGCAATATCCTGCTGAACGAACTAGACAAGGAATTGGAGAGACGTGGACACTGCTTTGTACGCTATGCAGATGATAGCATGATACTGTGCAAAAGTAAGAGGTCCGCCGAACGCGTATGCTCAAGCATAACGGACTTTTCCTTCTATTTCACGAAAGGCAAATGCAGGCTGTATGTTCACAAGACAACAAAAGAGAAATTCAAACGTAAGGTTAAATCTCTTACCAGACGTAGTAACAGCATGGGTTATGCCCAACGTAAAGAGATACTCTGGCAAACCTTTAGAGGTTGGATAGGGTATTTCAAATATGCAGACATGAGGAGTCTGCTGATTCCATTAGACCAATGGTATCGCAGACACTTGCGTATGTGTATATGGAAATGTTGGAAGAGAGTGAAGACTCGCTTTTCAAATTTGCAGAAATGTGGAATACCGAAAGGTAAGGCTTGGGAGTGGGCAAATACTCGGAAAGGGTATTGGCGTTGTACGCGTGCCTTTCTTCAGAATGCTATTGAGGACGAGGCTCTTCGGAAAGCGGGGTATCCAATGTTATCTCATCTTTATAAGCAAATACATATAGATTGCGAAACCGCCGTATGCGGAACCGCTTGTACGGTAGGGTGAGATTGTGCCACGAGAAGCATGTGCTAAATGCTTCGCAACTATGTAGGAGATGAGGGTAGGTCCCTCGCAATCAACTTGCAGGAATCTCCTCAGTACTGAATGCTTTGATAAGATTGCTGTCGACCAATTCTTTAAGTGGACATCAATTCCTACATCTAATGTGTTACTTTGTACACGTCTCATAAGCTATATCGTTTTAGTTAATGAGTTATGACTTCAATATAATATGAAGTTTACTAAAATGGTATAGCTTTTTTAGTGCTATCTACTGTTATCCGTCACTTCAGATTTTAAACATAGAAACTTATTTTTTTATAATCATACCGTCCAATTTATTATTAATTTTCCAGCAAGGATACCTTCGTCAGCCACTATACGTTTCATTGGAAGATCCCGTAATCCATTTATAAAATCAATAGCTGATTTTAATGGAGGTTGATTCTTTATAGTATCACTTGAAATATAAAACTTAGTTCTAGAACTAAAAAGTAAGTAAACAAAAAGGCGGAGAATAGCAGTCTCCACCTTTTTATTTATTCTTTGGCCTTTTGTATTATAGTAATTGTATTATAGTAATTCCCTGCTTGTATAACTGTTGTAAATCTCCTTTCCAAGCCTGTTAAATTTGAATCAATCCTGATAAAGATTGATTTGCGACCTGTTTTCTCCACATAAAGTCCACCACCTTCTATTACTTGAACATTAAGGGAGTGTGTTCTATATATCGTGTCTTTAGTAGAGATTTCAGTCAGCCACCAGTCGTCACCTTTCCTGGTTCGTAACTCTATAGAATCTTTACTGGATTTAAAAAATACCTCTTTAGTCTCTAGTCCTATCGTATCTGTTCCCTTGCCAACGACGTCATCGCTACATGAAATGAATACAAATAAAAGTAACACGAAAGACAGAAAATAATAAGTTTGTCTCATATTTCTTATTTTATTATGTTAATATATGGAATTATTTCTACATTATATGGATAATTACCCTTGCCGGCTGCTCTAGTAGAAGGAAAAGTAGGTCCTTCACCTCCATTAAAAATACCCGCCAAATAATAACCATTACTATTACCATTCCAGCCCCAGTTTAGATGCAGGTAATCTTCTTTCTCCGTATACGAATGATGAACTTTATCGCTTCCTTTTCTATAGACATCAACATTTCTCTCTCTATGAAAATAGCCATCAGAAACCCAAGCATGACCATTTTGGTAATATTTAATACCCAGTATTTTCTTTCTTACCGAATTGCCACATATTATAACCGGACATTTAGCTTTAATAGATGTTATAACATCCCATTGACTATAAATTTGAGGATTATTGGGTTTCCTATATCCCATTTTCTCGAAGCATTGTGGTATATTTTTTCTTTTAGCTCCGCTTGTATCTGTTCCCCAATCCATTTTAACCAAATCACCTATAGAGCGGAATAAATGGGCAACTGCTGGAGTGGTGGGGAATTGTTTCATTTCAGACCAATTATATGACACCCCATTATACCCTGAAGGTTTTTCATGATATGCCATTACTTGAGCTATTGCAGTAGCTACACAGCCTGTGAGGGCTCTTTGTCCTTCTATAAGAGGTGCCGCATTGTTATATGGACTCCTTTGTCCCCATTTAACAGAAATCAAAGGTTGTACTCTTTCCGTTTCTTCCCATTCTCCAGGTTTCTTTATATAAATAGGACGTCTTCTACCCCTTGTTTGAGATGTGTCTAAAGAGTTATCGTCATCATTTTCTTCTTTGAACTCTATCTCATACTTTTTATTATTAGAAATGTAATTTTGAACTAAATCAAAAAAGAAAGATAATTCCTGATATTGAAGCGTGTCACTTAAAGAAAGATTGCCAGACTCTGAATAAGCAATAATAGGAGTTGTATATAGGTTGGCCGATACTATTGCATAGCCATTGCCACCCTCTGCATTGGCTATATAAAATGAGGGATATGTCTGATTAGTAATTGTATCTCTATAGAAATAGATTTCATTGTTTATTGAATAATTAAGAAAAGAGCTATTTCGTGTATTGTTTCTATTATTTTTAATAAAAAGTTCCACTTCAATAATAGCATTCTCTTTAGTACGATAAGTCGGGGCTTTTTCTGTTAAAGATGGTGGCGAAGATTCTTGTTTCATCACTTCTGTGTCATCGGAACATGAAGTTAAAAACATAATTGTCAAAATCAATAAATGTGCATGTTGTTTCATAATTTATATAATTAAGGTTAATACTGAATACGTTAAAAGTCAAAAGTGCCATGTTTATAAGAGGACCGGGAAGGTTTATAATAATCCTCACCCGGGGTCTGGGGTTGTATAAAATCTTGTCTGAATATTTCTGTAGGATTATCTGTAATTAAATCTGCATCATGGGTATATATGTTAAAATAGCACTCTGGATCTGTTTTTTGGTTATATGGTCCTTCTCCCACAAAAGAAAATTTGTAAAAACCAATTTTTTCTCCGTCTTTTCTGACTGTAAGGAACCAGACATTACCACTACTTATCGTTTTAAATCTCAATCCGTTTAATGATGAATAAGTTTCCTCTATAAACTGGCCATTCAAATATGTCTGTTTTTTACAAGTAAAAGGTAACTCAAATCTACCACCTTCAGCTGGTAGAATAAAAGGATTCTGTTCCGAATGGATTTTATACACAAATGTCAACTTTCCTTTATCTATAATTAGTGGAATTTTTTCTACTTTTATGCCATTAATAGTAGAGTAAGAAATCTGTAAATCAGCATTCAAAATTTTATCTTCTTTATTAATATTTGAGGTTATATTTAATACTACCTGATCGCCCTCCACTTTTATTTCTATATCAGAAAAAAGAGTTTTATCAAATTCTACCGAAACATCCCTGGGAATAATCGGAACCTCTGAACTTAAAACATCATCTATTAATGTTTTTTTTATAATCGTAATCGTAATAATACGTTTCTCTCCAAGACAGCTAAACGGTTTGGATGCGTCCTTACTTGTTAATACTTGATACTCTGTTTTTCTATTGTTTTCCTCTTTTTGACAGGATAACAATGCTAAAGAAATAAACAAAAGAATAAATACCTTTCTCATATTAATGCAAATTAGTTACTATAAATAAAAGTAATATTTAATATTGTTGAAACCTCAACATCTGATACAATCTTCAAGGTCTTTTGTAGAGTTTACAAACTTATTTCCAGCATTATAAGACAATTAAACAACAAACTTTTTGTTTTGAGGGCTTATTTTGACCGTTATCTTTTCTGTCTTATTGGCATGGTTATAAAACATACAGTATAATTCTGGGAAAAGACGTTGAATTTCTTTATAATGCAAAAACTTTTTCATGATAAAATTAATAATATCATACTACAAAGATAAGACTAAATCGATGTTTTATAGTTATGGAAGAAAATATAAAATCTAACAAAAACATTTATACACATCTTATAATCAGATATTTATTATTGAGATGCTTAATATTATCTAACGTAAGACTAACATTTATATTTTAAGACGTTTTGATGTCGACTTAAATATCCAATATTAGTTTCTAAAATAAATAGTAATATACAGGTATACTATCTCAAACGATTGAATTTTGCTTCCGTTAAATACATATATGTCTCAGTACCAAGAAGGGGTAGTACAGTTGTCGGCAAATACGAATATCCGATCGTTTTTGAGTGCAATAAAGTTTATTGTATCGACTGGCTGTATTTTGTCGGCAATATGAAGGAACTACTTAATTATTTTGAACTGATGGACTAAACGAATGAAAGTATACTTCTGCATCACCTGCCATTATATAGTAAGTCAGGCATGTATCAAAAGGTATAGATTTTGTACTGCCATTTTTTAAGAAGTGGATAGGCCTACTGGGTGAAGGCTTCTTTGATATACGAGGAAAAATGGGTAAAGGCGTACATTATCTTATGGATAAATATACCTCAAAATATATTCCTGAATGAAAGTTGTATATTCTGGAATATATTTTGCTTTTAACAGAAAACAAGTTTCGCAAAGAAAATCTATGAATTGAGACTTCTATTCTCTCACGAGTTGTGAAGCATCCGATAGTACAATGGAAAATATCCCTGATTGCCGAAGAAACGTGATTCTCCCTCATTCATCGCCAAATAAAAACGGGAGAACCGAATGCTCTAGGTATTGCTCATATCCTTTACGTACTCAGGTAGTCCGCCTATGGGTTGGGAAATGCCCGTTTGGCAGGATTTTTTTCCCTTATATAGAACACAACGGGCTCATGAGTGACACATTCTTCGGATGGGTATAGCGGATTCAGATACCCCTTTATAAATATCTTTTCATCTCCTGACAATTGCTGACTATCCATGACTATTCCTGCCATCAGTCCGGTCCAGTTTGGCAGGTATCGTTTTTTCTCTTACATTCGCATCAACGAATATTTAAAATCGATCATATGGAAATATATTACATTGAAGCCGGTATCTTTGACAGGATGCTGGGATGTGTCGAAAGTCTATCGACACGCGTGGACAGGCTGTATGAGAAAAATGCGAATAAAGGGGTTGGTGAGTGACTGGACGGTCAGGATGTCTGCCTGCGCCTTGACATTTCTTCCCGTACCCTGCAGACCCTTCGTGATACCGGACGGTTGGCGTTCACCCAGGTTCAGCGTAAATTTTATTACAAACCGGAAGATGTGGAGAGGCTGATGACTTATGTCGGTATGAGGCGCAAGGAGAAGGCGGTGAGAGACAGAAGAAAAAGCAATAACTTTTAAAAAAGCAAGAAATGGAAGGAATTATCGGTAAGGAGAGTGAGAGTATCCTGCGTTTCTTTATTCTGCTGGAGAATATTCAGGTAAAAATGGATCAGCTAATGGAGGGTAACCGCCCGCCTTTTAACGGTGAACGGTTCCTGACTGACAGGGAGTTGTCCGGGCTGTTGAAAATCAGTCGCAGATGTCTGCAGGATTATCGTGACCAGGGTCGGCTCCCCTATGTCCAACTGGGTGGAAAGGTGCTGTATAAAACGTCGGACATTGAAAAATTATTGGAAGGTAACTATCACAGGGCGCTGATATAATATTGCCCTTTTTAGGCTTTAATGGGATGAGTGTTGGGACTGTCAAGGATTCCGACACTCATCCCATTTTTTATCTGGACATTTTTAGCTCTTAACCCAGTCCGTATCCTTCCGCTTTCTTCTTTTCATGAGCCAATCCATGTCCGAGGATATTTTCTGGTCAGTGACTTGCGCATATACCTGCGTGCTATTGATGTTTGTGTGTCCCATCATCTTGGCGATGCTTTCTATCGGAATACCGGAGGTCATCATTAGAGTTCCGAACGAATGCCTAGCCATATGATAGGATAAATTTTCCTTCATCCCCAGTGCTACACCCAGCCCGTGGACCTCGTACCAGAGGATATCCCGGACCGGTAACGGAAAGACCGGCTTCTCGTTATCCGTGGTGTTGTAAAGTTCTAGTATTTGTTCGGCTACCGGGTGTAACGGGATAAATGCTTCTGCGCCCGTCTTAGCCCGGCGGATGCGGATGTATCTTCTTCCTAGGGAACTCTTTTCAATGTGGCGTGGATGGAGTCTGCGCGTATCCACATAGGCAAGCCCTGTGAAAGAGGAGAATATGAATGTCCTGCGTGCCAGCTCCATCATCGGGTCGGGCATCGGGGTCTCCATTATCAGTTTCAACTCATTGCGCCCGATGTGCTTCAATTTCGGACTGTCCTTCTTCTCGTATGCCACGTCCTCTATCGGATTGGCTCTCAATACTTCCCGGTCCACAGCGATATAGATGAGCCTGTTAAGCCAGCACAGGCAGTGGTTCACATGTCCGTTCCCATGTCCCAGCTCTTTCTTGAGAAAGATTTTGAAGGATTCGGCGAACTCCTCGGTGATGTCTGAAAAGGCGATGTCCCTCATCCCCCTGGATTCGATGAACTGCCTCAGATTGAGCTGGGTTGTCTTTGACTGGCGATAAGTTGAGGTGGAGTTAATCTCGACTGAACGGATTCTAAGCCGTTCCCGTTCTGCCTCTCCGGTCTGCAGCAGGAATTCCGGAATGGAAACGGTATTTGATACGGTAGCTTTGAGTAATTCCGCCGTGACCACTCCCTGGTTCTTCAGCAGGTTCCCGTATGCCTCTTCCAGTCGGCTGCGGAAAGCGGTAAGGCGGTTGTTTTCTTTGTTCATCCTGATTTCTCCTTTGTTACTGTCCCAGTCACTGGGCTTGCAATAGATGCCTGTCGTGACAGCTGACTTCCTGCCGTCGATGCTGATCCGGCAGAGGATGGCTGTCGTTCCGTCCGATTTCACCTTGTTACGGTTGATGTAGAACATGAGTCTGAATGTACTGCGCATGGTAATGACGTTTTTAGGATTAAAGAATTAGTTTGAGATCACGTGTCGCCTCAATGAACCTGTCCATGTCTTCGAACAGTCTCTTCGGGGTTACACGGGCGTAGATTTGGGTGGTCTTTATGTTGGAGTGTCCCAGCATCTTGCTGATGGTCTCGATCGGCACTCCCTCCTCGAGTGTGATCAGAGAAGCGAAGGAATGCCTTGCTGTATGGTAGACAAGGTCCTGGCTGAGTCCTGCCATCAGGCGCAGGGATTTCATATTGGCCCTGAGCGTATGGTAGTCCTGCGGTGGAAAGAGGGTCATGCGGGCATCATCACGGTACTTTTCGATCAGCACGAGGGCTTCCGGCAGCAGCTTGACGCGCCCGAGGTAGTTGGTCTTCTTCCTCCGGTACTTCAGCCAGAGATTGTTTTCTTCATCCGTGAAGAGGTTCTCCCGAGTGATACTTACCACATCAGCATAGGCTGTGCCGGTGTAGCAGGCGAAGAGGAAGAGGTCCCGGGTGATGACATGCGACCTGCGTTTCTCCGGAATCTCCAGATCACGCAGTTTCTCGAAATTCTCCCGGCTGAGTGCTTTCGGTGTACTTTCCTTCTGTTTGGGTAGTTTGAAGTGGCAGAAATGGTATTTCTCCGAATGTCCCTCCTTGTAGGCGATACGGCAGATCTTTTTCAGGATGGCCAGGTAGCCGCGAAGCGTGTCCACGGCATGTCCTTTTTCCATGAGGATGAAATCCTGATAGTCGCGGATGAACTGCTCGTTGAGTTGCCCGAATGCCAGGTCCGAGACCTTGAACTTCGCCTTGATGAATTCGGAAAGCGTGCGGTAGGTGAAGAGGTAGGTCGAGAGTGTGGTGGGCGCACGGTCTACGCCAACACGGGCCTTCATTTCCCCATTGTGTCGGTCGAGAAGCTTGAGCAGGGTCATCTGTATGCCCGCATTACCCTGAAACATGTCCCTGACCGCGGCGGCATCGAAGTCCTTTTTCCTTTCCATGAGGGAATTGAAGGCCGAGTGTACGGCAAGCAGTAGCCTCTCTATTTTTTCATTGGTTTCCACCGCTTTCCGGCTTTTGCCGTTCAGCCGACTCTCACGTGCGTTCCATAGCTCAGGGGTACAGGATAGCTTGCAGCTGAACTGCGCCATCGTGCGGTTGAGGGTGATCCGTCCCATGATCGGGGCTTTGCCGTTCTTGTCCGGCTCGCTCTTTTTCAGGTAGAGCAGTACCTTAAATTTTTCCACTTTCATAACGCTCTTTTTTAGGTTGTAAAAATACTCCTTTGAAAAGCGCCCTTTGGCATGCAAAATATTGATGAACAGTGAATACAAATCCGCTTTGTTCTTATCGATAAAAATCGGTTACCTGTCGTCGTTTCAGAAACAGGCGGCTAACAGCCTGGTAACTGAAACGCTGCAATATTTTGTTTTCTTTTGCAGGCCAGCCTATTCTGCAATTCTCGTAAAGTGCTTAATTATAAACGTTTTACGTTTTATACTCGCCATTCCGTTTTTTACTGCATTTCTAAATATTACTTACACTGCCCGCCACACGTTCGCTACCATGATGCTGACGCTTGGAGCGGACCTCTACACTGTATCGAAGCTGCTCGGCCATACATCCGTAAAAATGACACAGGTGTACGCCAAAATCGTCAACAAGAAAAAAGACGACGCGGTTAATCTGACCAACGGATTATTCGATTGACATAAAACTCCGCATGTCAAATTTGAATTTACAGGTAAATATTTTATATTTCGCTCCAGTGTTCTACATTGGAGCGCAAACCCTTATTATAAAGTTTAACTAAAAAAGTAATTCGACATGAAAAGACCTGACAATGGTCTTCTCTCTTTTTGGAGGGAACCTGCACACGCACCACTTCGCTACGGAACAAGACGTGGCGGACGAACTGTTCGCCTTGCTTTCTGAGGCGAGAGAACTCTATCTTCGGGATGTCATAACAAACGGCAAGCGGTATGATCGCTACGTGGCTGACTTCGTAAACAGCCATCGTTACATCGACTGCAACAAGGCGGTTTGCAGGAATTGCCACGAGATGAACATCCACATCGTGAGAGGGCTGCTGCGCAACTGCCCGGCCCTTATCAAGAGCTTCTTTACCGCTGACGCATTCTCTTTAGAGGACTGCATGAGGCTGAAGCGGGAATACGACTTCCGCAAATTCTCGCCCGGCAGTCCCGGCGCGGAAAGCTCCGTGCACACCCCTTCTCTTTCTTTTGGCTGCAATTTTTCCGGAGAACAGATGAAAAGCATCGTGGCTTGCGCCACCGCCTATCATCTGTTTCGCGTTTCTACCCTCCGCATCGAGGACATGGAGGCATTGTTCGCCTGCCGGGAGGGTTTCTGCATCCGGGTAAACAACGTCCGCCACGTCGCGATCCTGTTTGACGCCCTGCTCGAACACCGGCTTATCCAACCGTACTGGCAATCCGTTCTCGACAAGGGACGGTTCTTGTTGGCCAAGGACGGCAGCAAGCACGTGTCCGCATCCAACCTGTCCACTGCCTTGTCCGCCGCGAGGATCAGAATGACCTCGGTCGCCCATGGCATCAGGAAGGCCGTTGCCGAAATGACAGGAAGTGCCGAAAAGCCAAGTATGTGAAAGGTAAAAGCGTGATAGTTGCAGTGATACCCGCATGGTATCACTGTGGGATTTTCCGCTGTCCCGTCCATATCATCTAATTTTGCCCTCCGTAACGCGCTACATATACGGAGGTGCATCTCCATTGTCTAATTTTAACATCAGTCTTATGCAAAATAGAACTACATTCATGGAGCGGTTAAGCGAACGGCTTGCCGTCATAGAATCGGTCCTGAAGAAACTGGAGCCGGTGGAAAATCTTTTGGAGCGTGTGGCTTTGCTGGAAAACACCATCTACACGACCAAGAAAGTCTTTACCTTTCAGGAAGCGTGCATGTATATCGGCGTTTCCGAAAGCCTGCTGTACAAACTTACATCGAACAAGGAGATCCCGCATTACAAGCCACGCGGCAAGATGCTTTACTTCGCCAAGGAGGAGCTGGACGAATGGCTCCTGCAAAACTGCGAACCGACCGTGGACGAAGCCATGCGTATCGCGAAAGAAGTGTCAGCAACTCAACCGTTCTTTAACCAGAAGCGCTATGGAAAACGAAAAAAGAACTGAACGCATCACGGGAACGGAACTGGACGAAAGCCGGTTGTCGGATATTCTCTCGGTATCACAGATAAGGGCCACGGACACTTACGAGACTCCGCCCCAGATCATCTGGATAGACAACTCCACCATAGCCACGCTCGGCAATTTCAGCGCCTCGACCGGCAAGGCGAAGTCGAAAAAGACATTCAATGTCTCGGCTATCGTCGCCGCGTCGCTGGCCGACCGGCAAATACTGAATTACCACGCCCACCTGCCCGAGGGCAAGCGCCGCATCCTGTACGTGGACACGGAGCAGAGCCGTTTCCACTGCCACAACGTGCTGGAACGCATCCTGCGGCTTGCCGGGCTGCCTACCACGACCGACAGCGAGAACCTCGATTTCATCTGTCTCAGGGAATACTCGCCGTCCGTCCGCATAGAGGTGATCGACTATGCCCTGCGCCAGAACAAGGGGTACGGGCTGGTCATCATCGACGGCATCCGTGACCTGATGTTCGACATCAACAGCACGGGAGAGTCGGTGGAGGTCATCAACAAGATGATGGAGTGGTCGTCGAAATTCGACCTGCATATCCATTGCGTGCTTCACCTGAACAAGGGCGACAACAACGTGCGCGGGCATATCGGTACGGAGATGAGCAACAAGGCGGAAACGGTGCTGGTCATCAGCAAAAGCAACGAGAACCCCGCCATCAGCGAGGTCCACGCCTTGCATATCCGCGAGAAGGAGTTCCAGCCTTTCGCCTTTACCGTCAACGACGACGGCCTGCCCGTCATCGCGGAGAACCACCTGTTTGACAGCGGCGTGCGGTCGAAGCCCCGGACGGGTTTCATGGACCTGACCGTCGAGCAACACCGGGAAGCCCTTTCCGCCGCTTTCGGGGACAAGCCCATCAAGGGGTTCGAGAACGTGCTGCAGGCCATGATGGCATCATACGAAGCCATCGGGTTCAAACGGGGACGCAGCGTCATGATAAAGCTGCTGCAACACCTGACCGACAACCTCAAACTAGTCATCAAGCGGGACAAGCTCTTTTACTATGACGTAACCCCGACCGAAGCCATGCTTTTTGACGAGGAATGAAGGCGCGGACAGAGAGAAAACAATTTAGTTTACTTTGGTCCGGGTATATATAGGAGAAAAACCAAAGTAAACCGTTTTTTGAAAACAAGTGAAAAGAAATTGACATGACCATAGCAGAAGCAAAACAACTGTGTATCGTGGATTACCTTGCCAGTCTCGGCCACCACCCCCAGTACGTGAAATCGAACCAGTACTGGTACCTTTCCCCCCTGCGCGAAGAGCGTACCCCGTCGTTCAAGGTCAATGACCGGCTCAACGAATGGTACGACTTCGGGGCGGCAACGGGCGGTGACATGGTGGAACTCGGGAAACACCTCTACCGGACAGAGAACGTGAGCGAGGTACTGGCGCATATAGAACGGTACGTGAACACCACGGCCATTCCGGGCATACGGGGTACGGTCGTGGCTCCCCGAGCCGTCGAAACCAAAATGCAGCACATCACCGTCGTGCCGTTGCGGCACCACGCGCTGCTTTCGTACCTCCATTCCCGCCGTATCGACGGGGAAATAGGCCGGATGTTCTGCAAAGAGGTACATTACGAACTGCGGAAACGGCGCTATTTCGCCCTCGCTTTCGGCAACGTGGCCGGCGGGTATGAGGTACGGAACCCTTATTATAAAGGCTGCATCCAGGGCAAGGACATATCCCTCGTAAAGCATTCGCGTGATGGGACACAGGACCGGATCTGCGTTTTCGAGGGCTTCATGGACTTCCTTTCTTATCTGACACTGAAACAGACGGGAAATGAGGAAGTCTGCATCAATGCGCCCTGCGACTACCTCGTAATGAACTCCGTGAACAACCTGAAGAAGGCGCTGGTCCGCCTGCAGGCATACCCGATTATCCATTGTTATCTCGACAATGACCTCGCCGGGCAAAAAACCACCGAGACCATTGCCGGCATGTATGGCTTGCGGGTACATGATGAAGCACACCGCTACACGGAATACAAGGACCTGAACGATTACCTGCGCGGAAAGAAACGGTAAGCCCATATTGTTTACCGTCCTCCCCCAAAGGAGGTGTGTCGTAATGCACGATGCACCTTCTTTTTTATTCATTACTATACCACTCGGTTCATTTTCTTTAAGCTGCGATATTTTGAGGATTTCTTTGATTTATGTGTTCGCAACATCTAAATATAGCAACTGTAAGCTCATAAAACCGTCTAATCAGCCAATCCATACCTTCTTTAGCCATTTTTGCACACATCTTTTTTATATTGAAGGCAACGGCAAAGAAGGCAAAGTCCATGAAGACCTTATCCTTTCCAAAATGGCGGAAACGTTTGTAGTTCATATTGTATTTCATCTGTCCGAACACGGCTTCCGGCTCTATACATCTCTGTCCTCTGTGTTTCAGCCCTTCCTCGGAGCAGAGCAGCTCTTTGGCATTCTGCCTATATTTTCTGAGCCTGTGATTCAGTTCTATCGTCCTATTTCCTTTTGCTTTAAAACATCGGCATCTTAGCGGACAACCTTCACATCTGACGGCTCTGTATCTGGCATTTTCGCTGATATATCCGGATGCGGTTTTCACGTGTCCGGTCCCTATTCTTTGCATCTTTTGTCCTATGGGGCAAATGCAAAAGTCATGTTCTTCATTGTAGTAGAAGTTTTCCGCCTTGAACGGGGCCGGTTTGAACCTCGGCCGCTGCTCCATGTGAAAGTAGTTGTACTTGACGTAGGCTTCCATACCGTTTTCTGACATGAAGCGGTAATTCTCCTCAGAACCGTAGCCGGAATCGGCCACCACCGTATGGGCCAACCTGTCATATCTGCTTGAGAAGGATTGCAGGAAAGGTATCAGGGTCAGTGTATCCGTAGGGTTCGGGAAGAGTGCAAAATCGGTAATGAACTGGTTCTCGGTGCCGATCTGGAGGTTGTAACCGGGCTTTGTCTGGCCGTTACGCATGGCATCCTCCTTCATTCTCATAAAAGTAGCGTCGTTGTCCGTTTTGGAATAGGAGTTCCTGTCCTGCAGCGTGTCCAGACGGTTGTCGTATTCCTGTAGCTTGTCCCTGTGCTCTTCCAGCTCCTTCAGCTGTTTGCGTTTCTTTTTCAACGCAGTCTTTTCCTCTTTCGTGGAGGGTTCAGGAACCTGTTCAAGTGCTTGACGCAATTCTCCCGCCATTTCAGTCAGCATGGCCGGAGTGAATTCTATTTTCTCATTGCTTTCCGATGAGTTCTCCTGGGCGATGACATCGTCTATCTGTTCCAACAGGACATGTATCTTCTTCATCAGACGTTCACGGTTCCGCTCAACCGTTTTTCGCCAGACGAAAGTATACTTGTTGGCTTTGGATTCAATCTTTGTCCCGTCAATGTATTCCACATTTAGATTGATGAAGCCTTTGGAAGAGAGAAGGAGTACGGTTTGGGTAAACACCTCGTTGATTTCCTTCTTCACCCGGTTGCGGAAACGGTTGATGGTGATGAAATCCGGTTGCTCATATCCGGCAAGCCAGATATAATGGATGTCACGGTGAAGGAGCTTTTCGATTTTCCGGCAGGAGTAGATGTTGTTCATATAGGCATACAGAATGACCTTGAGCATCATTCTGGGATGGTAAGCGCTGCGGCCGCATTCCTTATACAACTTTCTGAAACTTTCAAGATTCAGGCTCTCAACCAGAGCGTTAACCATGCGCACCGGATCGTTCTCTGCAATATCCTCGTCAATTCTTTGAGGAAAAAGCACTGTTTGGTTGGGATTGTAAGGACGAAAATGTATCTTTGCCATAGTATAAATTGTATGCTTAAAGATACAAATTCTTTAGGTAATAACAAAGCCCTAGCTTGTGAAAGTCGGGGCTTTGTGCATAAAAAAGGAGATGTGCATTTTGACACACCTCCTTTTTTGTTTCCACCCCTCCGTAACGAGCCAGGAAAACCCATCAAAGTATGATATTAAAGTATGATATTGACGTTTTTGATAAATATTGTACTTAAAACAGCGATTTGAATGCTATTATTATCCACATTTCAGATATAATACATTTCTTTGCGGTCATATTTAATCATAGTTTATATCATACTTAAAAAGATGAGTTCATACTTTACATTCGCCATTACCCTGACGGTAGCATATATCATCTACTATGCCGTCAACATCGTCCGTGACCTCTATGGAAAGAAAGGAGACGGGAAAACGGAGGAAGAGACTTTCGACCTCGGTCCCGTGGACACCACGGAAGAGAGCATCGACGTCTCGGAGAACGAGACCGGGTTCAGTGTCGGGGGTGAGAAATACGACACGGATACCGAGACTGCAGCCGCACCGGAGACGAGTGACGGCGACAAGGAAGAGGAAGAAGCCGCCCAGACGCGGTTCGAGCGGCTGAAAGCCAAGGCGGAGGCTCGGATGGAAGCCGGCCCCCCTTACCTGTCCGACGCTTTTGCCGCAGAGGACCTGTACAAGGCGATGATTTCCAAAGGCCGCCTGGAAAACCGTCCTGAATTGGAATGGAAGCCTGTTAAAGACAAGTTGTAAGATGCCGAGAACGAAATATATACTGTGTGCGCTATGTTCCATCCTCTCTTGCCCGGCATTCGCCAAAAGCGGCAGCGTGAATTACAGTTGGGGTGCGGACGCGCTGGCCTCGATGCACGATTTCGTGGTAACGATGATGCTGTACGTGCTTTACTTCTGTTACGCCGTCGCCACGATTCTGGCCATCGTGTCCGCGCTCCAGATCTACATCAAGATGAATACGGGAGAAGACGGCATCACCAAGTCCATCGTGGCCCTTTTCGGCGCGTGCCTCTTCATTATCGGCGCGTCAATCGTATTCCCCGCCTTTTTCGGCTACCGCGTATAAGACCGGGATATGAAGCCGTGCCGCCGTAGTCCGGGAACCGGAAGAACAATAAAAATATTCACTCAAAAATGTTATAAAGCATGTTTCAAAAAGCAAAAAGACTGATGAAGAAAATGACGTCTGCGAAGAAGATGCAGATGTTCATGCTGGTGCTGCTGTGCGGCACGACCGCCGCCATGGCACAGAACTCCGCAGGCGATTACTCCGCCGGTACAACCGCCCTGGCGACGGTAACGGAAGAAATCGCCAAGTATGTTCCCTTTGTGGTGAAACTTTGTTACGCCATCGCCGGTGTGGTAGCTATCGTGGGCGCCATCTCGGTTTACATCGCGATGAACAACGAGGAGCAGGACGTGAAGAAGAAAATCATGA
This sequence comes from Bacteroides finegoldii DSM 17565, assembly GCF_000156195.1. Taxonomy (GTDB): domain Bacteria; phylum Bacteroidota; class Bacteroidia; order Bacteroidales; family Bacteroidaceae; genus Bacteroides; species Bacteroides finegoldii. The sequence continues at coordinate 66,501 of NZ_GG688318.1, forward strand.
TGGTAGTGGGCGCGTGTATCTTCCTGATCGCCGCAGCCCAGGCCCTGCCGATGTTCTTCGGTGTCAACGCGTAAACCTTCCTGCCGATGAAAGCCAACGACGAGCGTTACCCGGACTACCCGCTGTTCAAGGGGCTGCAACGTCCCCTTGAGCTGATGGGGCTTCAAGGCCGCTACATCTACTGGGCAGCCGGTGCAGCCGGTGGAGCCATTGCCGGTTTCATCATCGCGTACTGTCTGGCCGGTTTCGTTGCCGGCCTGGTCGTTCTGGTCGCGGTCTTATCGACGGGTATCGCGCTCATCATGCTCAAGCAACGGAAAGGGCTGCATACCAAGAAAGACCGGCGCGGCGTGTATGTCTATGCCCGCTCGAAGAAGCTATGACAAGCGAAAGAAAACCACCACGTGCAACGTGTGGTCCTATTGAATGTTGAACGCGGGCAGGTCCGCCTGAAGTTCAGGTGGATCTGCCTTTTTCATGTATTTTGAAATGACCCTGTACATCATACTAATCTTTATAGCCCTGTGCGTCGGCATGGCGGTATCGGTCTATGCCTTCGGCACGGGCGGCAAGCGCAAACGTATCTTCCAGGACATCTATTTCTCCATGGAAGAGACGAAGGGCATGGGCGTGCTGTACACCAAGAACGGGGAATATTCCGCCATCCTGAAAATCGAGAATCCCGTGCAGAAATACTGCGCGGACATCGACAGCTACTACGAGTACACGCACCTTTTTACCGCCCTCGCGCAGACTCTGGGCGAAGGCTACGCCATCCACAAGCAGGACATCTTCACGCGCAAACAGTTCGAGAGCGGGACGGGCGACAAGCACGAATTTCTCTCGTCCGCTTATTTCCGCTATTTCAAGGGGCGTAATTACACGGACAGCGTGTGTTACCTGACCATCACCCAAGAGGCGAGGAAAAGCCGGCTGTTCTCCTATGACGGCAAGCAATGGCGCGACTTCCTCGTGAAGGTACGCAAGGTACACGACCAGTTACGGGACGGCGGCGTGCAGGTGAAGTTCCTGAACAAGGCGGAGGCGAGCGAGTACGTGGACCGCTATTTCGCCATGAATTTCAAAGACCGCATCGTGTCGATGACCAACTTCAAGGCGGACGATGAAACCGTCTCGATGGGTGACAAACGCTGCAAGATATACAGTATCGTGGACGTGGACTACGCCGCGCTGCCCTCGCTGATACGCCCATATACCAACATCGAGGTCAACAACACGGAAATGCCGGTCGATATCGTGTCGGTCATCGACAACATTCCGAACGCGGAGACGGTGGTCTATAACCAGATCATCTTCCTGCCCAACCAGAAGCGGGAGTTGGCCCTGCTGGACAAAAAGAAAAACCGGCACGCGAGCATCCCCAACCCGGGCAACCAGATGGCCGTCGAGGACATCAAACGGGTGCAGGAAGTCATTGCCCGCGAAAGCCGCCAGCTCGTGTACACCCACTTCAACCTGGTCGTCGCCGTGCCCGCCGGTACCGACCTGCAAAAATGCACGAACCATCTGGAAAACTCTTTCGGGCGCATGGGCATCCATATCAGCAAGCACGCCTATAACCAACTGGAACTGTTCGTGAGTTCGTTCCCGGGCAACTGCTACAGCATGAACGAGGAGTACGACCGCTTCCTGACACTTGCCGACGCGGCCATGTGCCTGACATACAAGGAGCGCATACAACACAGCGAGGAGACCCCGCTGAAAATCTACTATACCGACCGCCAGGGCGTGCCTGTGGCTATCGACATCACGGGAAAAGAGGGAAAGAACAAGCTGACTGACAACAGTAATTTTTTCTGTTTAGGGCCTTCGGGCAGCGGCAAGAGTTTTCATATGAACTCGGTCGTGCGCCAGTTGTACGAGCAGGGCACGGACGTGGTGATGGTCGATACGGGTAACAGTTACGAGGGGCTTTGCGAGTACCTGGGCGGCAAATATATCAGCTATACCGAAGAGAAGCCTATCACGATGAACCCTTTCCGCATCAATCGCGCGGAGCTGAACGTGGAGAAAACCGGTTTCCTCAAGAACCTCGTGCTGCTGATATGGAAAGGCTCGCAGGGTACGGTCACGAAGACAGAGGACCGGCTGATAGAGCAGGTCATCACGGAGTATTACGACACCTACTTCAACGGTTTCGACGGCTTCACGCCCATGCAGCGCGAGGACTTGCGCAAGAGCCTCGTTATCGACGACCGCAACCGCAGCGGGAGGCAGGAGGAAAACGAGGCGCAGCGTGCCGGTCGTATCGAACGCATGATCGACGAAATGGAACACCGCCGTAAGGAGCTGAAAGTGGACGGGCTGTCGTTCAACTCGTTCTATGAGTTTTCCGTGCAGCGCATTCCCGACATCTGTGACGAGAACCGCATAACGGGCATCGACATCTCGACGTACCGCTACATGATGAAGGACTTCTACCGGGGCGGCAACCATGACAAGACACTGAACGAGAACATGGACAGTTCGCTGTTCGACGAGACGTTCATCGTCTTCGAAATCGACAGTATCAAGGACGACCCTCTTCTTTTCCCTCTTGTCACGCTGATTATCATGGACGTGTTCCTGCAGAAGATGCGTATCAAGAAGAACCGGAAGGTACTGGTCATCGAGGAAGCGTGGAAGGCCATTGCCAGCCCGCTCATGGCCGAGTACATCAAGTTCATGTGTGCGCCCGTAAAGGTTGCATCGTAAATATCTCTTTGGCAAGAGATTAGGAAAGTGTTCTTTGAAAATGACCTATCATCAGCCGACTTATCTGTTTCGGGAAAACTTAACCGAGCAGGGAGTGTAGCATGTCGGAAAAGTCATAAGTCAGTTAGTTACCAAACTGCGACTGAATGGCGAGATGAAAAGATAGATATGAGGATAAAGTCCGAATTGATTGAACGATAGTCCGAATGGTCCCCCTTGAGGCTATGGCGTAAGGTAACTATCAATCGCCATATCGTGATACTACTTCAGTGTATAGGAATGAAGGTAGCAAGAACTTATCACGACACAACCGCAGTAAGCGAGTAAAGGACGGAAGTCGTATCCGACAATCTATCATGCCAACAGTTACGATGTAATAAACGGGGATTACCTATCCCGAAGTGCCGAAAGGCTATTAGGTTCGACCTATGAAAATTCGGAGTGGTAACGGAGCTTCCATAGTAGTTTGAGCAAGGTAACGCCTTGTACATGGCGAAGGGAAGCAGCTAATTATTAATACAATTAACGGAAAATGTGAGAGACATTATGAGAAGTCCAGAAAGAGTATTAAACAGTCTATCAGAACACAGTAAGGATGCAAGCTATAAGTTTGAACGTCTTTACAGAATTTTGTTCAATGAGGAAATGTTCTACGTTGCCTATCAGCGTATCTACGCTAAAGAGGGTAACATGACTAAAGGTTCAGACGGTCAGACCATTGACAACATGAGCCTGAAACGAATTGAAAAGTTGATTGATACGTTAAAAGATGAAACGTACCAGCCCCAACCGTCAAAGAGGGTGTACATACCGAAGAAAAACGGTAAGAAAAGACCTCTTGGCGTGCCGACTTTCAATGACAAGTTGATACAAGAAGTAGTAAGAATGGTACTGGAAGCCATATACGAGGGAAATTTTGAATACACCTCGCATGGTTTCCGTCCCAATCGAAGCTGCCATACTGCATTAACTCATATCCAAAAGGAGTTTAATGGTGCAAAATGGTTTGTGGAGGGAGACATAAAAGGCTTCTTTGATAATATAAACCATGATGTATTGATAAACATTCTCTTGGAGCGTATTGCGGATGAACGCTTCATCCGATTGATACGCAAGTTTATGAAAGCGGGATATATCGAAGACTGGCAATTCCACAATACTTACAGTGGCACACCGCAAGGGGGTATCATCAGCCCGATATTGGCTAATATATACCTTGACAAGCTGGATAAGTATATAAAGGAATACACAGCCAAATTCGACAAAGGGAAGAAACGAAAATTCAGTAGAGAAAGTATGGACTTTGGCAATGCAAGAAAACGTATTGTGCGAAGATTGAAGTTCGTAAAAGACGAAAGGCAAAGGACAAAGCTAATCCTTGAACTGAAAGCAATAGAACAAGGACGGGCTAAATATCCCAACGGCGAAGAAATGGATGCCGATTACAGAAGAATGAAATATGCAAGATATGCAGATGATTTTCTTGTGGGAATTATCGGAAGCAAGCAGGATGCGCAACAGATAAAAGAAGATATTAAAAACTTCCTTGCTGACAGACTGGCATTGGAGCTGTCCGATGAAAAGACACTTGTCACTCACACGGAAAGACCGGCCAAGTTTCTCGGATATGAAATCACTGTAAGAAAGTCCAATGACCAAAGACGGGATAAACGGGGTAGATTGAGAAGAACCTATGGTAAAAGGGTCTGCTTGAATGTCAGTACGGAAACAGTCCGTAAAAAACTTTTCGATTGGGGAGTATTGGAACTGACAAACCGTAACGGAAAGGAAATATGGAAACCGAAATGTAAATCGGGACTGATATTCAATGACGACCTTGAAATCCTTGATAGTTATAATCGGGAAATCGTGGGGTTCTATAATTACTACTCCATAGCCAACAACTGCGCCCATGCCTTGAATAATTTCAAGTACATCATGGAATACAGCATGTACAAAACGTTTGCAGGCAAATATAAGTGCCGAACACGTAAGGTAAACAAGAAATATCGTAAGAACGGTAGGTTTATCGTAACGCACATGACTAAAACTGGTGTAAAGGAAAGATACTTTTACGACGGTGGCTTCAAACGAAAGAAGCCCACCTATAAATCGGAATGTGACATTATGCCACGAACAATTTATACTGCGGGGCGGACAAGCCTTGTTGAAAGGCTGAAAGCCCGTGAGTGTGAATTATGTGGAGCGACAGACGACCTTGTTATGCACCATGTAAGGAAACTAAAGAACTTGCAGGGAAAGGAAAGCTGGGAACGACACATGATTGCCCGTAAACGCAAGACGATTGCCGTGTGCAGGAGTTGTCACAAGAAGATACATGACGGAAAGATAGACTGAAATTAGTGGAGAGCCGGATACGCTGAGAGGTGTAAGTCCGGTTCGGGGGCGAGCATTTGGAAACCTACCATAGAAATATGATAAGGCGCTGGGTGCTTAGCCTACACAAAACGGTCAGAAAGTTCCACGGCATAGCAGGTGTCGTTACCCAGGAGCTGAACGATGTGATAGATTCGCCCATCGTGAAGGAAGCCATCATCAACAACTCCGACGTGAAAATACTGCTCGACCAGACCAAGTTCAAGGACCGCTACGAGGACATTGCCGCCATCTTGGGACTGACCCCCATCCAGAGGCAGCAGATATTTACCATCAATGCCCTGAACAACCGGGAAGGACGCAGCTATTTCAAGGAAGTCTGGATATGCCGGGGACAATACTCGGATGTGTACGGTGTGGAGGAAGCACCGGAATGCTACTGGGCTTACACTACCGAACGTACGGAGAAGGAAGCCCTCAAACTCTATCTGGCCCACTACGGAACCATGCAGGAAGCCATCACGCACATAGAGGCAGACCGCAAACGGGACGGCGGGCATAAGTATCTGGAATTTGCCAGAAAAGTCAATCAACATCAAAAAGTCATGTCATTATGGTCAAGTTAAGATTCCTGTTGATGGCGGTACTGATGCTTGCCGCTTCAACGCAAATGTATGCCGGATGGCGCATCGTTGTGGACAAGAACTGCATCAAAATCGTGTCGTCCAACCTTGCCGCCCAGAAACTCATCGAGGAACAGCACAATGCCCGGCTGGACACTATCGCTGCCAAGCAGCAGAAGGTGGAACTCTATTCGGTCAGCATGGCCACGATGAAGGAACTCTACAAACTGTCAATGCAGAACATCTCCGGTTTCGGCACGGAGAGTCTGTACTACAAGGAAATCGGCAGTTGTGCCTTCGACATCATCCGGAATGTACCGGAACTGATAAAGACGGTCAGCAAGGCGAAGTTCACCAACCAGCTCTACTGTCTGACGGAATTGGGAGGGCTGGTGATGGAAACACAGCAGCTGGTGGGCAACTTCGTAAACATCGTGAACAATGCGAGGATTCCCAATCCGCTCAAGGGAGAAGGCACTGCCGAGAAGAAGAGCGACGGCTACAACATGCTCGACCGCTACGAACGGATGTCGCTGGCCAACTCCATCTACACCCACCTGAATGAGATCCGCTACAAGGTGGACGGCATGATGCTCATGGCACAGTATGCCACGCTGAATGACCTCTGCTTTGCCATCGACCCCGAGGGATGGGCCAACATTGTCACCATGAAAAACCATGTGGACGGACTGGTATCGGACTGGAACGGACTGGTGGCTGCTAACTAAAAGATGAAAAAGCTATGGAACACTGGAAAAAGAAATTGGGCGCAGTCTGTTTGATGCTATTTCTTCTGGTGCCGGGTACGGCCACCGCTGTGGTCATACCCAAGGACCTGCCGACCATTGAAGCGCTGATAGCCCTGCACAAGTGCATCAAGAAGGACGAGGACCAGGCACTGGGCAGAGTGGCCACCAGTTTCGGGGAACAGTCGCTGGTGACGAAAGGCGCCAACAAGTTCAACGAGGTGCGGACCACGCTGAACACCAAGATGAGCAATGCCCATTCCTACCTGGTGCTGGCCGGAGCCATTTCCTCCACCGCCAATTCGCTCTACATGCTGGTCAAGGAGTACAAGGACTTTACCTCCAACACCTTCAAGCATGTCAAGAAGAAGCCCTTTGTGGGATGGTATTATGCCGATGCCAACGTGGCGATAGCCCGGGAAGTGAAGCACTGCTACAAGCTCTACGCTTCCGTGGCCGCTTCGGGCATCAACCTGATGAAGGCTTCCATGGACGAGAAGCTGAACCTGGTGATGACGCTCAAAGCCACCATCGACAAGGCCCGCTACATCGTGGACAATGCGAACCTCTACTGCTTTCTCATCACCGACTGCGGCTGGAAGCCCGACTACATCTGGGAAATACTCAACTCCAACGTGAAGGACGAGATAGCAAATCGTGTCATCAATCAATGGAACAAAGGATATGCGGTATAGAATTTTATTACTCTGCTTGCTGGGCATGACGGTGGCTTCCGGTCTGCATGCCCAGCGTCCGACCAAGGACAAGGAAAAGGCCCGGCAGTGGCAGTCCATGGAGAACGGTCCCTGGGACTTCGCACCGGACTGGTACTACTTCCTGCTGCACAAGAAATACTCGGGTGCAGAAATGTACTGGAAGTGGGCAGGATTCCAATCCGGATTCCGGGTGCGCTTCAAGGAGCATAAGTCCAACGTGAAACGCATCATGCCCACCCGGGTAACGGCGGAAGAGACCCAGCGGCAGAAAATCAAGAAGGTGGAGGAAGAGCGCAAGAAGATGGAGGAACTCTATCAGGAGGAACTGCTCCGCGAGGCAGACCGCAACGTGGATCTGATGTTTCCTTCCTACAAGGACGAGTTCAACCGGATGCAGGACTGTATCACCGACGGACTGCTCTACTGCATGCAGCAAAGCAAGGGCAAGCTCCAGTACCAGGTGGACGAATTGAGCCGTCAGAATGAAATCCTCTGTGCCGACATCGCCTACATCCACAAGATGGGAGTCGGTTACGGACTGGAGAATGCCAAACGGCAGAAGGCTTACGAGGAAGCCCGGCAGAAGATGGAGGAACTGGTCAAACGGACCGCCAACCTCTGTGCGGTGGCTTCCACACATTATTGATAAATGATTACATAATGAATAGTATTAAAGAAGTAATAACAAAGATAAATGTAACAGATTATGAATCTACTGTTAGTACCATTAACCATCGGATTGCCTGCCATTGACGAGAGTCTGGACAAGCTGCTGGTCGCCATGGAAACCTTTCCCAATGTGGCGGTGCTGGGTGATGCCATCGGACTGGCACGCATCCTCGGCCTGTTGCTGGCGCTCTGTGTAGGCTCCTACGAATGCTGGATGATGATGCTCGGACGGCGCGGTATGGACGTGATGAAACTCCTGCGCATCATCGGCATTTCCATCTGTATCTCTTCTTCCTCGTGGATCTGTCAGGCCCTGCAGGTTCCCCGGCAAAGGACTGGAAACCGCTACCAAGGCCATGGCAAAAGCCAAGAACAAGGAGGTGGCCGCTTTCGAACTGAAGGTGGCACAGAAACAGAGTGAATACCTCGACCACTTGCGGGAGGTACAGGACTCCATTTCCACCGCCCAGCAGGTAGCCGCCATCGGACAGGATGCTGCCTGGTGGGACAAGCTCATCTACAACGTGGAGAATCTGGGCAACACCATCAACAACTATGCGCAGCGGGCAGCGGTGGCGGCTGAAACCAAGATGAGCGAATGGATCAACGATGTCATCCGTTTTGTGGGGGAACTGATATTCCAGATGTCCTACTACGGCATTCTGGTGGCGCAGCGCATCTTTATGGCCATCCTGATGATTTTCTGTCCCATCATGTTCGCCCTGTCCCTGGCACCGCCCTGGAATTCGGCCTGGAGCCAGTGGATGTCGAAGTTCCTTTCCCTCTCGTTGTGGGGCTTCGTCACCTATATGTGCATCTACTACATCGACTTCATTCTGCTCTATAACCTGCAGCAGGACCTCATAGCTTACAACCACCTGCTTCACGGTTCGGTAAACTCCTGGGAACAGATTGGTGCACTGGGACTGCAGGGTATCGGTTCCAACTGTATGTATGCCATGGGGATGCTGGTGGGTGCCTATATCATCCGCTTTGTGCCCGAAGTGGCTTCCTGGCTGATTCCGGGCGGTGTCAGCTCCGGTGCAGGTTCAGCAGCCGGCAGTACCGTGATGGGCATGACAGCGATGGCAGGAGGTATGGCAGGAAGTGTGGTCGGCTCTGCAGCCAGCGGTGCCGCTTCTCTGGTCAGACCGGGCAAATCCAAGAACAGCAACAACAAGAAGTAATCACTCAAACCATTCCCTATGCTTATAGAATCCTTAGCACAGAAAACGAAACTCGCCCTGATGACGGTGCTGGCCACGATAGGTGGCTGCACCCTCATCTGCGGGTTCACCGTCTGGTGCTGCATCTCGCTCGTGACGAAAGAACGGGAGCAGATTTACATACTGGACGGTGACATTCCCTTCCTGGCACAGCGTGCCCAGCTGGAAGCGAACTTCACGATGGAAGCCAAGGCACATATCCAGCTCTTCCATCAGTATTTCTTCAACCTGCCTCCCGATAACGACTACATCAAGTGGACGGTCGGCAAGGCAATGTACATGGCAGACGGTACGGCCCTCAAACAGAAGCAGGCATTGGATGAGAACGGATTCTACTCCGACATCATCTCCTCTTCAGCGGTGTGTACCATCATGTGTGACTCCATTCAGTTCGACGAACATGAACGGAAATTCACCTACTACGGAACGCAGCTCATCAAGCGCCGTACTCGGGACCTGAAACGCTCCATGGTCACTACAGGCTACATCGAATCAGTCCCCCGTACCCGGAACAATCCGCACGGATTGATGATTACGAACTGGAGGACACTGGAGAACAAGGACCTCGATTACTGAAAAATAACCGGATAATAAATTCAAAATCATTGCATACATGAAATCATTCAGAAAGACACTTCAGGAAAGCAGGCTCAAGACGCATCACTTGATACGCTCCTGGCTGCAACCCAAGCTGGGAGCCGTCGGCACCAGATACCGCCTGGCAGGACGCATCCGTCTGGCCAACATCTGGGCAAGGAAACATCCCAGACGCACCTTTGCCTATGTCACCGGTTCGCTGTTTTTCTTGCTGGCAAGTACTGTGGCAATCGACAGCATGACCTTGTCAGACAAGCGTGAGCCGGATGTCAGCAGCATTGCCCAGTTGGAACCCGTGTTTGCCGGATTCCGTACCATTCAGGCAAACAAGAGCATACATCGTTCCACGCTGACGGAGTTGACCCAAGAGGGACAACAGCTGCGGGAGGAACTGGACTCGCTCATTGCGATACCGCGTAAAAGCCATCAGGATTCCATCGATATCGTACAAAGTTACAACCGGCTGGAATCCATTGTCAAATCACTTCAAAACAATGACCATCCATGATCAGAAAAATCAATTTCAAACAGCCCAAGTACATCTTCCCGTTGGTGGTGTTCATTCCCCTGTGTGCCCTGGTGTACTTTGTGATGCAGACGTTCGGGGGCGGCGAAGATGCCCAGCAGACGATTGCCACCGACCGCATCAATACGGAACTGCCGCAAGCCAATGCGGAGGAAGCCGGAGATAAAATGTATGAGATGTCGCGCCGATTTGGGGACGAAGATGCCTTCACCGCTATCGGTGCCATCGGTGAAGAACAGAAGAAAGCCGAAGAACTGGAGCACGGCTACAGCGAAGACGAACTCAACAAGCTGGATGCAGCGGAAGCGGAACGGCTTCGTCAACAACGGGAAATGGAGGAACTGGAAAGGTCGTTGGCCGAATCCAGAAGACACATCAACTCCTTTGCCTACGGGGATAATGCTCCTTCAGGAAATAGGTCAAACAATGGAAGCAGAACCGCTTCATCAGCACCTACCGATGGCTATACTTCACAAGATGACTTCGCTCGTGACCTGGAGGAAATCCAACGCAGAAGTTACGAACGGCAGAAGGCCATTGAAAGCGGATTGGGTATCGGGCGCTTTGACCGGGATGAACTGGCTCAGAAACAAAGAGCAGACTCCATTGCCAAGGTCCGTCAGGCTGAAAAAGAACGCAACCGCCCCAAACTTGTCATTAAGTCCGGTGATACCAATGCGGAGAAGTTTCATACGGTAACTTCCCCCGATGATGTAGCTGAAGCCAAACTCATTCGGGCGATGATTGACCAGACCACTAAAGCCAAGGAAGGGACCAGACTTCGTTTCAAATTGCTGGATGACATTACCGTCAGCAACACCAAGTTGAAGAAAGGCACCTACCTCTATGGAACAGTGACTGGCTTTGGACAGCAGCGTGTGAAGGCCACCATTACCAGCATTCTGGTCGGTGACAAGTTCATCAACGTGAAGCTTTCGGTGTTCGATAATGACGGCATGGAAGGGTTCTATGTACCGGAAAGTTCTTTCCGTGAGTTCGTGAAGGATGCCAGCTCCAGTGCCGTGCAGCAAAACATAAACTTCCAATCGGAAGATGGCTACGGTTCCGGCATCTCAGGTGAAGCTCTGGCACTGCAAGCCTTGCAAAACGTCTATAACTCAGCTTCTTCGGCCATTTCGTCCAACATCCGCAAGAACAAGGCAAAAATCAAGTACAACACGATTGTGTATCTGATTAACTCGGAGGAAGCAAGGTAAAAGGTCTAGAATGAAAATAGGTAAACTATCTTACTAATCACAGAGTAAGTAAGGTTACAAGTAATAGAGTAAGCAAGTTTACAAGTAACGCAATCAGCAAATAATCAAATCAGTAAATCATAAAAATTACCTAATATGAAAGCGAAATTATTTTTACTCTTCTTCGGTCTTCTCGGTATTGTCGTACAGGCTGCAGCCAAGGAAAAGATCTACGTGAACAGTGAGGTAACTACCCACATCGTCATGCCCGAAAACATCAAGTTGGTGGACATCTCTACCACCAAGATTATGGGCAACCAGTGCGCCGACAATATGGTGCGCATCAAGCCCTATCTGGAGCCAGACTCCATCAAAACTTCCTTTGACGAGAATGAGTTGCTGGGCACCATCACCCTGATTGGAGAGCGCCATATCGCTCAGTATGATGTGGTTTATACCCATTATCCCAGCATGGCAGCCTCCATCTTTGAAGTGGCCTACAGCGATACCCAGTCCTATATCAACCCCGAGGTGTCGATGCCCAAGGCCGAAATGGTACGCTATGCGTGGGCGGTGTATGGCAGCAAACGCAAGTACAACCAGGTGGTATCTAACGCCCATGGCATGAAGGCCATAGTCAATAACATCTATACCATCGGCGACTACTTCTTTATTGATTATTCGTTACAAAACAAGACGAAGATTGCCTACGACATTGAGGAACTTCGCGTGAAGCTGACGGACAAGAAAGAAACCAAAGCTACCAACTCGCAGACCATAGAACTGACACCGGTTTATTCGTTGAATCCGGTCAAGAAGTTCAAGAAGAATTACCGCAATGTGCTGGTGATTGAGAAGCTGACCTTCCCGGATGAAAAGGTGCTCCGTCTGGAAATCTCAGAGAACCAAATCAGTGGCCGTGTCATTGCGCTCACCATTGAATACGAAGACATCCTCAATGCCGATGGCTTTGATTCGGACATTCTGAATAATTCCTCTTGTTATCCGTATTACTATATTTACCGCTAAGTTATGAAGAAAATCTTATTTGTTTTAGTATGTGCGTTTGCGGTGCTTTCGGCATCCGCACAGGACAAGAAACTCACGTTGAATGTCGGTTTCCTGTTTCCGAATACCTTGAATGCGATGATTGGTTACGAGTATCCGTTGAGCTATGGCAATGCCGTAGAAATCTATGGTGAAGTGGGGAATCATTGGCAGAAACCCACCTGTTGCCGATTTTGGAAGGGCTACTATTGGGATGGCGGATTGGTCTATAAGCAGCGACTGGTTCGTTACAAGAACGGCATGCTCCGCTTCCGATTGGGTCCTCAGTTCGGTGCCACCCAGAAGAAGTTCTTCCTCGGTGTGGAAGCCGGCTTTGAATACAGCTATGTCTTTCAGAACGGCTGGGAGTTTTCGCTGATCCAGAAGAACAACGTCAACTTCCTACATGGAGATACCTTCCGCAACGGTTTGCTCATTGGTATCAAGGTACCCATCTAATCATCATTTAACGTGTACTTCTAATAGATAGGTGTTATGGCATTCGAAGAAACCCGGGAACAGCAACAGATGTACAACTACTTCCGCAGTTGCATCTACATCTTTCTCATCATCGAGATTGTGATGAATCTTCCCATCACGGCGGATAACCGTGTCACGCAGTTTATTCTGGACCTTCTGGCCCGATTCAAGGTGTTCAACTCCGTGTCGGGCTGCAAGGTGGCAGAACTGATCTGCATCTGTGTAGTCTGTATCGGAACCAAGGCAAAGAAGGCGCTGAAGTTCAATGTGAAGACGATGGTCATCTATCCGGTATTGGCAGGTCTGACGTTAGTCGGCATGTGCTTTATCTTTCACGGCATGAATATCGGCATGAGCTGGTTCGGTTTCCCGGCCAACCGCATTCTTTACGCGCTCTGCTCGGTCGTAGGTACCATGCTGGTGCATCAGGGACTGGACGGCATCGCCAAGTACTACAACTACAAGGTGGGTGAAGACCGCTTCAACTTCGAGAACGAATCGTTCCAGCAGTCGGAGGCTCTGGTAGCCAATGACTATTCGGTAAACATCCCGATGATTTACTACTGGAAGCAGAAGATGCACAAGGGCTGGATCAACATCATCAATCCCTTCCGTGGGACGATTGTACTGGGTACGCCGGGTTCGGGTAAGTCCTTCGGCATTATCGATCCCTTCATTCGTCAACACGCTGCCAAAGGGTTCTCTATGATGGTATATGACTTCAAGTTTCCGACATTGGCCAAGACGCTATTCTATCAGTATTGCAAGAATATGAAACTGAAGAAACTGCCTGAAAACTGCGGATTTAGAATCGTGAACTTCACCGATGTGGAATACTCCAATCGTATCAATCCGATTCAGCGCAAATACATTCCTGACCTGTCGGCAGCTTCGGAAACGGCAGCTACTTTGCTGGCTTCCCTGAACAAGGGAGGCGGTGAAAAGAAAGGCGGTTCGGAAGCGTTCTTTACCAACTCGGCAGAGAACTTTCTGGCAGCCATCATCTATTTCTTTGTGAACTTCCATCCGGTGGGCTTCAAGAATGGCAAGAAGCTGAAACGCTACGTTTCCCTGGCACCAGACTCCGAAGTAGTCATACCCGAGGGAAATAAACTGGAACTGGTGATACGGAACTGGGACGATTACCATGCCCTCGATGCAAAGGGAAACATCATCCTGGACTTTGTGGACAAAGACGGAAACGACGTGTCAACAGATGAAGACCGGATGTTTGTGGATTTAAACGGCTTCTCGTATTTAGACCGGACGGGTAAACAAGTTCACATAGAACGCTGCTGGTACGAGGATGAAGACGGCAAGGAGGTAGAACCGGACACCATCACTGGGGAGTATTCGGACATGCCGCATGTACTTTCTTTTTTGGGAAGACCCTACGACCAAGTATTCAATATTCTGATGCAGGATGACAAGATAGCTTCCCTCATGGCTCCCTTCAAGAGTGCCTACGAGAACAAGGCAAACGACCAGTTGGAAGGTATGGTGGGTACCCTTCGTGTCAATGCCGCCCGATTGGTATCTCCCGAGGCCTACTGGGTGTTTACGGGGGATGACTTCGATTTGAAGATTTCTGATAAAGCAAATCCGAGCTATCTGGTGATTGCCAACGACCCGGAGAAGGAACAGGTCATCGGTTCATTGAATGCACTGGTGTTGAACCGACTCATTACCCGTGTAAACTCCAAGGGAAATATCCCGGTGAGCATCATTGTGGATGAGTTGCCTACGCTCTACTTCCATAAGATAGACCGCTTGATTGGTACGGCTCGCTCCAACAAGGTGGCGGTGACCTTGGGCTTTCAGGAATTGCCGCAGCTGGAAGCGGACTACGGCAAAGTGGGCATGCAGAAGATTATTACGACCTGCGGTAACATCTTCATGGGTGCTGCCCGTAACAAGGAAACCCTGGAATGGGCGCAGAATGATGTGTTCGGCAAGGCGAAGCAGACTTCCCGGTCCATTTCCATCAATGACAACAAGGTATCGACCACCATCTCCGAGAAGATGGACTACCTGGTGCCTGCTGCCAAGATTGCGGACATGGCGACCGGTTGGCTGGCGGGTCAGGCTGCCCGTGACTTCACGGCTACGGACGACAGCATGCTGAACCACTTCGATATCGAGCAATCGGAGGAGTTCAAGACCACGAAGTACTTCTGCAAGACGCACTTCGACATGAAGAAGATTAAGGACGAAGAGGACCACTATGTACCGCTGCCGAAAATCTATGAGTTCAAGAACGACCGCGAGAAGGAAATCATGCTGAACCGAAATTTCAAACGGGTGAACGATGAAGTGGAGAAAATGGTCAAGGAACTGCTGGGTATGGCATAAATGATTAGTATAATGGCATCCTTACAATCAGCATATAAACATTCAAGCCTTTTGCCTCCATTAAGTGGTAGCGCACTGAAGGTCATTGCCGTTCTTTCGATGGTAGCAGACCACTGTGCCTACTACTTGATGGAGCACGGAACACTCTTTTACGAGGTCATGCGCTGCTTCGGTCGCATTGCCTTTCCGGTGTTCGCCTTCCTCATAGCAGAGGGCTTCCAGCATACCCGAAACCGGATGAAGTACTTTCTGCAACTGCTGGGATTTGCCGTAATCAGTGAATTGCCCTGGTACCTGCTGAATGGAGCGGATGGGACGCACAATGTACTCTTCACCCTGGCACTGGGTGTAATGGCACTGGCAGCTTTCGAGGCAATGAAAAAGGATGACATCCTTTGTGGGGCTGTCATCCTTTCTATTGCTTGTTTCGCCACTTGGTCCGGAGTGGACTACGAGTGGCGAGGGATTCTGATGATGGTAGTGTTCTACCTGTTCGGGAACGTCAGCAATCCTTCTTTTCCCTCGGGTAGAAAGGCGCAGATAATCTGTTCCTTTCCGCTGATGATGCACTATGGGATAGTCGGCGCTTTACTGGCTTGCCTCGTGATTGCCTGTTATAATGGGACAAGAGGCTTTATCCATGGTCAAGTGGTGAAGTATGGGTTTTATGCTTTCTATCCGGTGCATTTACTCTTGATACAACTGCTAAAGTCGCTATTTCTCTATTTGTACTGTTGATTTCTCTTTCCTTAGTTCCTTATTGATGGTAGGAATAATGCACTCGTTCAGCATATGTTTCAACTCATCACTGTCCTTGGCATATTGCCCGGAAATGTAGTAAACTTCTTTAATGGCTACATTTCTAAACTCCTTAACAGTGCTTCCTTCTGGAATCAGTCTTTCTTTCTGCCAATAGTTAAGTACCAAATCGACCATCGCTGTGCGAAGTAGTTCTTTAGTGTCTGCGGACAGTTTCTTAAAAGATAGTTGTTCCACTATCCTGGTCTCACCAGGGATGAGAGGACAGTCGTTAACTGTATCGTATTGGAGGCCATATTGCATATAATTCTTCCACATACCAAAATCCTTTTCCACTTCCACATAGGCAACCCCTTGATTATTATTATGATGTTTTTTCTTTGCCATAATATTTTCTTCTATGCTATTTTTGAACCTGTATACTCTGTAATGACTATTGTAGTAAGTATTTCAACTCTCTCATTTGTTGTAAAATAATTTTAATATCGTCTGATGATTTATAACCATTTTTTTACGATTGCTTCTGTATAATCCCAAAGTTCCTTTGTTTTGCTATGCTGCGCATACCGATTAGATAGCGTACAAGGATGACAACTGGCTTGAAGGGTACCTGTACAAGAATCAGCTTCAACATCCAGCAGCAAGTGGATGGCAGTAGCTGCTCCCTGGCGGGGAGAACGGATAAAAGGACGGAAGAAAATATCGGTCAACGGATCAAACCATTGATGCATGGTAATCATATTAGTAGATACGATACCGGGATCTGCAGCATTTACTCGGATTCCTCGTTCTTGTAAGCGGTGAGCCAAATCGAAGGTAAACAAGGTGAGTGCTAACTTTGTGTTGCTATATACGGGAATGCGCCAAAATCGGCCTTTCTTCCCTTGGGTGAAGAAATCGGGAAAGTCCAGGTGTCCGATGGCGTAGGTACACGATACCATGTTGACAATGCGGCTTCCTTTCTCCATGCAGGGAAGCAATTTCCGCGTTAGTAGATAAGGAGCGACATAGTTTACACTAACAGTTCGTTCCAGTCCGTCTTCAGTCAGATGACGTCCTGTTTCCAGTGTACCTGCATTGTTCATCAGCAGAGTGATACATTCCTGTCGTGTTAACAGTTGTTCGGCAGCTTGAGCCACCGATTTAAGCGAGGAAAAATCGGCTTCCAATACTTCAATGGCAGTGTTACCTGTCTCTTCTATTAAGATTTGGCGTGCTTTTTCCGCTTCGTTCCGGTGGTGACATATCATTATCACCCGAAAACCGGCCAGAGCTACATACCGAGTGATTTCCATGCCCATTCCTCCGTCAGCTCCCGTAATCACTGCCAATTTTCCGTGGCCTTTCTGATGACATTTCGGCTGAATACAATTCTTCATCTTTTATTCCTTGTGTTATTCGATTTGTCTTTTTTCTGATTGGGCTTCGATTCTTTCAATTTCCCTCTGCAGGCAAGGAGGAAGTTTTTCAGACAGGTGTTGGTGACAGGCCATATCAATGGAGTACATCCGGGCAATGCAGTAGTTGCTGTGCTTGCATGCTGAGCGAGCATCTTCCTCTTTTCGCATACGGTTTACAAAATCGGGTTCGTTCAAGAGAGCACGAGCCATCTGCACTGCCTCGAAGCCATCATTCAGTACTTCATCGATTTTTTGCCGCGACACTAAACCGCCGACGTAAACCAAAGGCATATGGAGGGCTTTCCGGAATTTCAGTGCATCTTCCAGAAAGTAGGCTTCTTGGAAAGGCACAGCTGGAATCATCCATTTGCCAACCAGTCGAACGCCATATTTGAGCCACCAGCATTTCATGTAATGACTCATGCTTCGGATGGGCATTTCACCACGCATTACATACATGGGTGCCCGACTGACAAATCCTCCGCTCAAGACCAAGGCATGGACTCCAGATCCTTCCAGACGTTTGGCTACTTGCAGACTTTCTTCCAGTTCCATTCCCCCTTTGAAACCATCACGCATATTCATTTTTACGAATACGGCTAAATCGTTTCCTGCGGCTTTCATGACTTCATTCATTACCATGTCCATGAAGCGCATCCGGTTTTCCAAGGAATCTCCGAACTCGTCTTTGCGATGATTGGTAGCCGGTGACAGGAATTGGCTAATCAAGTAGCCGTGTCCGGCATGAATTTCCACTGAGTCGAAGCCGGCTTCCCGGGCTAGATTTACGGCACGTCCGTAGGCTTGTGCCAGTTGGGGCAGTTCTGAGGTTCGCAGGGCGCGGACAAACGTGGGGGAATATAGGTTGAAACCACCGGAAGCTCCTACGGGCAGGCAGCCACAGATATTTTTGTGCGACATGTTGCCGCAGTGTCCCAGTTGTATGCCGGCAGCTGCTCCTTCGGCATGAATGGCATCAGTCAGCCGGCGCAAGTCGGGAATGATTTCAGGACGCATCCAAAGCTGGCGGTCGAACGACAAGCCGCTTTGGGTTACTGCTGCATAGGCCACGGTAGTCATACCGACTCCTCCCGCCGCTACCGAACGATGGTATTGAAGCAACATTTCTGAAGGTCGATGTCCCGGACACATGCTTTCATACGCAGCGGAGCGAATGGTGCGGTTGCGCAGCGTCAGCGGCCCGATAGTGATTGGTGTAAACAATTTGGATGTAGTCATGATGGCAAGTTTTTATGTGTTTTGAAGAATTTTATCAGATGGATATTCAGTAGATAAACGGAATGATTCGCTTTCGCTTTCCTACAGCTACCGTGCCAAATTCCTTGCGGTAGTGTTGATGGATGGCATGAGCTCTGGGTACCAGATTGGCAAAAGTCCACCATACAAATACACCTGCTGCTGGAGAAATTGTCAGCAACGCGAAACCAATCCATTCTATGAGTTCTCCCAAATAATTGGCTGAAGTGACATATTTGAACATTCCTCTGGTAGGCAAATAATGACGAGTGTCCCCCGGTTGCCGTAAATGTCGTATCACATAATCTGAATGAAGATTGATGCCCATTCCTAAGAAAAAGAGTAGCATTCCAAGAATGGCATGTGGTGAGACAAAATAATGCCACCCACCTGAATAAACCGTATCTGTAACGGGTAAATAGAACAGGCCTAAGGCTTGCATAATGCCGTTCAGTACATTAAATACAACTCCCATTCCTACAATGGTCAATGGCATCCGACTCTTGCCTTTCATTAGAAACGGAAAGATGAAGGAACGTTGGAAATAATGTAGTTCAAAGAGTAGGAAAAAAATGAGAACAGGAATGGAAAATGGATTTTCACTTGTAATCCACAAGTAAAACAGAACGAAAAAAACAGGGGCTTCCATGAGAACCCAGGCTGTTTTATTGGGAATGGATATACCCCATGATTTCGTACGGAAAACGCCGTAGCCTGCTTTGACAAAATAGAGTGCTACAAAAACCAATAAGGCCAGAAAGCTCATAGCGATTAAAAAACAGTTGAAAATTTCCATGGTCATCATCATTCGTAGAAAAGGGTTACACATGATAAATTCGAAAGTACAAAAATATTCTGTAACACGAATGTTTATGATTGAATTTTATGATTTTGGCTATATTTTGTATGGTTGCCGGATTGTTTTGACTGGGTGTTGAATCCAGTAAATTGTTATCGGAAGAAATAAAGCATACAGCCTTTTGTATAAGGATATAACGAAAAAGAGAGCCTGCCGTTTTTCAGCGGCAGACTCTCACGGACAGAGTTATTTAAAAGTAGCTTAGAATTTGTATCCCAAAGTAATACCGATATTGGCATTATGTGGAGCATTTCCGTCCTTCACTTTGCAGAAACCGAGCTGGGTATCGAGACCGACCAGAATCTTGCCGAATTCTACCCCTAATCCGATATTCCATCCGGCATCAAAACGATTGTAGTCAAGGCCGTCGCTGCCAAAAGTGTCGACTTTGTCTCCTCCATTGACTGCAATGCCGCCAATAGAAGCTCCTCCGTCAAATTTAGTCTTACCACCTACACCGCAAGCAAGGTAAGGACCGGTCGCGATGACCAGATTGGTGTTGTCTGCAAGGTTAAAGCGGAACTGTACATTGATAGGAAGTTCCAGATAGAGTTGGTTGATCTTTACGTCTGCATCGGCATCAACGACGGTTCCTTCATAGCCGCTGGAGTATTTGGCCCCTTTTTGTGAGAAGAAGAGAGAAGGTTGCAGAGAAATAAGGTCTGTAAACTGGTATTCCATACCTACTCCGATGCGTGCTCCGGGCTTGAATTTGGAATGGTCGGAATTTTCACCAATATAGCTGCTCAGGTTCAGACCGGCTTTTACTTGAAAGGAGACTTGGGCGAATCCGATAGTGCAGCATAACGCAAACAAGACAGTTAAAATACTTTTTTTCATGATTATGTTCATTTTAAGTTTCAATCAAAAGAAGTCGGACACTTGGCATGTCCGAACTTTCACACACAATGTAGCTTCCAAGCGGATTAGTTTTCATGGATGGTGCAGATGCTTACCCGATTCCAATCTGGTTCTTCAAACATGTTTCCTACACCTTGTCCTTCGGCTGTAATCCGGTTCTCGGCTATTTTATACCGTTTCACTAACAAACTCTTGACGGCATCCGCACGTTGTTGAGCGATACGGGCATTTACTTCGGCCTTTCCTTCCGGAGAAGCATATCCTTTGATGGATACAGTAGCCTTTTCATGATTTTTCAAGTAAGTCGCAATACGTTCCACATTAGGGGTCTGAGAAGCTACTACACTGACACCTCCTTGGCGGAAGGTTACCACAGATTCCAATGTTTTCTTGTGGCTGGTGATGGTATCTGTTACGATAACCGGACCCTGATTCTTGCAGTCGGCTAACTGTTGTTCCAATTCAGCATTTCGTTGGTTGGCAGCAGTCAGTTCGGCTTCTTGATCTACGTTGGTTTGTCTCAGGTTATTTACCTGCTCGTTCAGCGCATCCACTTCTGCCTGGTCATACAGTTTGGCAAAAGAGATATGGTGTTTGCCATTGCTGCAACGGAAGTGGTATTTCAGACCGGCTGTAATTTCCCAGGCTGCCCGGTTGGCGTTAAATCCTACGTTTCGTTCACCACATGCGTTCAGATCATATACCAAGGCAGGTTTGATGCCAATGGTCCAGGCTTTGGCTTCACCTAAATTGAAATTGAAGTTGAGTCCCAGTTTGCTGGAGATGCTGTTACGGTCTCCGTTACCGTTTTGGGCATAATGCAGCCAACCGAGGCCGGCTACGGTTTCTATTTCGAATAATCGGGGTGTTCCCCAATATCCTGCAAATAGGTTGCTCAGATTGACGGAGGTCAATAAACTTACATTGGTGTTGTCAAATGCCGTTTTGCTGGCAGTCGTATTGATGCTGGTCATGGCTTCCACACCCATACCGAAAAAGGGTGTGAGCTGTTTACCTATTCCCAGTCCCCATGTGGCTCGCATGTTCGGGAAAAATGCACTGTGGGTCAATGGAGTGGTAACACCGGCATGGATGCCAATAGACCAGTTATCTCCCAAGTTGGCTCCTTCGTAAGCTCTTTGAGCATAGATGCCACTACAAGTAAGACAAGCTACAATTACTGCAATAAATTTCTTCATAAGAATGAGTTGTTAAAAGTTTAGGGCTGCAATATTAGCAGCATTTACAATCCGTTGTTATTGAAAGGCTTTTTAATTAACAAATATTAAACATAAATCAATACGAAACCAATCTTTTGGCTCTCTATGGGATCTATTCATAGGGGCACTGGGAAAATCCGATGAAGATATTGCTGGACATACGGAGGTCGTTGGTATTCATCTTCAGATAATCGGAGTGAAGTTCTTCATGGTATGGCTGTGACGGATTATCACGTATCCTTAATTCCCAAAGAATGTGCTGTAGAACATGGAATCGGATGGAATTCAAAACATCTGCTTACTTTTTCACAAGCTATGGTCATATTTCCCAAGAAAAAGATTTGTGTCTTTGCTTTTATTTATACATTTGCAAGCTACATAGGTAAAATGACCTATTTCTAACAAACCTTATAGTATAGTTTAATTAAAGATTAAGAAACATGAAAAAGTACATTGCTGAAATGTTGGGAACGATGGTTCTCGTTCTTATGGGATGTGGTACGGCGGTCAGTTTGTCGTGTACGTCAGCTAACCCTGATTTAGCTTCTACTGTTGTTGGTACGGCTCTTGCCTTCGGACTGGCTGTCGTGGCTATGGCTTACGCTATTGGCGGTATTTCCGGCTGTCATATCAATCCGGCTATTACACTGGGTTGTCTGTTGTCGGGACGTATCAGTGGAAAGGATGCCGGTATGTATATGCTGTTTCAAGTAATCGGCGCCTTTATCGGTTCAACTATTTTGTGGGTGCTGACTTCCAATTCCGGACTAGTCGGCACGGGAGCCAATGCTTGTCAGGAAGGTGTTTCCGTAACCGGAGCTTTGCTGGCGGAAATAGTTTTTACCTTTGTTTTTGTATTGGTAGTGTTGGGTACAACAGATGCAAAGAAAGGAGCAGGCAACTTTGCAGGACTTGCTATCGGTCTTTCTTTGGTGCTGGTTCATCTCGCCTGCATTCGCTATACGGGAACTTCGGTTAATCCGGCCCGTAGTATAGCTCCTGCCATTTTCCAAGGTGGGGAAGCGTTAAGTCAGTTGTGGATATTCATCGTCGGACCTTTCATCGGTGCTGCATTGAGTGCCGGAGTGTGGAAAGTGTTTGCCGACAAACAAAATTGATAATGTAGATAGGATTGGGTATTTAAAAATAGAATGAACGAACCGATTAGTCACATTTAAAATTGAACGATTATGAAATTGAAAATGTATTTTATAATGTTGGCCTTGGGCCTGTTCAGCTTCGCAATACAAAGTTGTGATGATGACGATGAGGATGCTCCTGTTTCAGAACAACTGGAGAAAGCTTTTACCAATGAATTTGGCAACGTAGCCCATAACTGGTCTACGCGAGGTACTAATCATGTTGCATCTTTCAATCAAGACAATACAGAAAAAGAAGCCTGGTTTGATGCAAATGGAGTTTGGCTGATGACAGAAACGGACATTGCTTACGATGCTCTTCCTGCACCGGTTAAACAAGCATTTGAAGCACTTACTCAATATGAGGGTTGGAAGCGTGACGATGTGGATATGCTTGAGCGTAAGGGCATGGAGAAAGTATATGTGATTGAAATCGAAAAAGGCAAGGAGGAATTGAATCTCTTTTTTGATGTCAATGGAAATCTGTTGAAGGAAGTAGCTGATAAAGACGATGATTCGTTCAACTATTTACCTTCTGAACTTCCTGCTACTGTAGCTCAGTTACTGAATGAGAAGTATGCCGGTTATAAATTATTGGAGGTTGAAGTGGATCCTGTTTCCAAACTACTGGAAGTAGATGTCCTTTTGCAGTCTGCCAAGTTGGAGGTTTGCTTTGACGTTACAGCATCCTATGCGTGGGTTTCCACTTCACAGGATGTGCAGTATGTATCTTTACCTGATGTCGTAAAGACTGCCGCACAAAATGCCGTAAAAGAACATGCTGGCTATGAACTGGATGATGAGGAAGCAGAAAAGGTGGTGACTCCTACAGGTACCTATTATATTGTGGAATTGGAAATGGATGGAAAACCTGACATTCAAGTTGAATTTAAAGAAGACGGTACACTAAAACAATAAGATTCATGTTATACTCAATTCCAATAAAAGAAGAGAGCCTTTTGCTGCATTCCAGTAAAAGGCTCTTTCTTGATTATACAAGTACGGCTAATTTAAAAACGATAAGCAAATCCAAGATTGAATACAGCCTGATCAAAATCACTGACTAATTGATAGCGGAACTCAAAGTTCATCATCCAGTTTCTAGCTATTGCGAAATCAACTCCACCACCAATATTCATGCCAAACCGGCATTCATTGTCGCTGTCGTCATCGCCATCTATATGGACGTGATTTCCGTCTATATCCACATCTAAATCATTATCCCAGTCAAACATCCAATTGGAAAATGTCAGACCAAGCAACGGGTAAAGTTTCACTTTGCTTGCTACAGGAAACAAATAGTGGAAATTCAAGTTTACATCCAACATGCTGACGTTGTCATTTTCAAAGAAGTAGTTCAATGAAGGTTCCAAACGTATAGGGTTGGTGATATTGTACTGATATTTCAGTCCCAAACCAACACTCTCAATTTCTGTTCCATAACTTAAACCGAACCCGATTGCTTGTTTTCCCTTTTGTGCATAAGTGTTGCCAACAAGCATCAAAAAACAAACTGCTAAAAATAAAATCTTTTTCATTTTGGTATGTATTTTGTGTAAAATTAGTCATCGTCATCATCCCAGTCGTCATCATCATCATCATCGTCGTCCCATTTATGACGCCTGTATTTCTTGTATTTTTTGTGATGATATCTGTCGTGATGGTCACAATAGGAACAATAATGTTTGTGCCAATATCTGCTATGGAAATCAATCCTGTCATAAAAAGGATTGTAGTAATGGCTTCCCGGTCTGATACCAATTTCAATCAAGACACGATTCCATTTCCGATAGCGTTTATAATAATGGCAGATGTCACGCATGTGTTTGCCGGAAGTCCTTGCTATTTCAAGGGCTAAACCAACATTACCCCAGTCGCGTCCACACTGTCTGTAATAGTCATCCAGAAGACTGCCGCGCGTGTTATATTCTACGCACAATCGCTTCCGGTAGTCGGACAGTTCCACAGAGGCATATTTATTAGCTCTGCTGATGAACAAGGATAGCCTGTCTTGTGCAAAGATGGAACAAGAAACAGCCATGAGCAATAGTAAAGTATAAAATTTCCTCATAAAACAAATGATTGGTAAAATTGTGGACAAAGGTACTATAAAATCATTAGATAATGCATTGCATTTGAAAAAATACAATCATTTGTTGATTTTTTCGTCAAAAAGATGTTTCAAAGCAGATTTTTGACAGGAATGATGGGTAAAATTAGCCAAGCAGTGCTTTTTTATAAGAACGGATAGCTGATTTCTAATTCTATTTGTTACCTTTGAGAATCATTGTAAAATATGGCTTATGGGAACCTTGGGATGCATCAATGACATGTTGCAACGCGATAAAGAAAATCGGGAGCTGCGCAAACGGAATCGGGAGAGGTTAACAGACACCTACCACCGGTTATTAGATACAGGAAAAGAGACTGACCTCTCTTTGATGACGATGGAAAAAATGGAAGATATCCGCCGGAAAACTTTGGAAAAAGAAGAGCTGGATAAGGCTGCCCATTTTAAGGCGATGCTTTATTTAGCCTTGGGAATGGCATTGATTTTTCTCTTGATATGGTTACTTGTAGGATGTAGCAGTAAACCGTCCGGAAACAATCAGTCTGCGGTAAGGGGTGATTCAACTTCGATTACTCAAGGCGTTCAAACAGTTTCCGTTCATACCCAAGACACAATCTGCCATCTTCCAGTAGCCACTCAGAGTGTAAAGGATTCTGTGTTTACAGAGCAAGAACTGCAAAAGATACAGAATGAACTGCGAGAACGATATGCGCGTTCAGAAATAAAGGGCACTCGTTTAGACGGCAATATACAGGCATGGAGCGTAATAGGGAATCATCTTGTCGTGCAATTATGCTTAAACTCGCCGGAAGCTAGAGCCGTTTTTCGTGAGAAGATTATGGATTCACCTGCTATCCGTTTTGAAGGGGGCACAGAACCGACACCCAACAATCAACGATACACTTCCGATACTTTGGGCATCCATTTATATCCTGAATTCTCTGCATACCCATACACGGCTCGTACCGCCACTTTTGTACTATTCAATCAGAGCGAGCACGAGATAGAGTGTGGAGATTCATACCATATTACCTATGAAGACCAGCGTGGAGTCTGGCGGACTCTTCCTATACATACGATATTCAACTGTATTGCCTATGTTATTCAGTCTGGCGAACAGTTTCTGTTTAAAGCTGACCTCAACCCGAATGTCCTGCCCAACCCACCGGGCAGATACCGTTTTTTCTATGAGGTAGAACTAAGCGATAAAAAACAGAAAATCATGCTTATGACTGAATTCCGGCTGGCAGATATCAAAGAAGCTGTCCGTGATTCTTCCGATGTAATCAGCGTGGAATATGTAAATTACCCCCGATAAACGTTGATGTAAAACATCTTACGAATATTGTATGTTTTCGAAATATCTTTGTTTTCATAAATTGTTTTGCCTATGAGAAGCTGTATTGTATTTTTGATTGTCTTTTGCCTTCTTTCAATCGGTTGCGTCCAGCAACGACAGAAAACAGAGACGAAAAAATGTTCTGCCATCCCAATAGATACTTCCCTTGTAGTGGTGGATTCAACTATATTGTTATATTCCAATTTGAAGACTTCCAATAAAGAAATCCATGCTATATTGGAAGAACGGCCTAAATATCCGGGCGGTATGGATGAAGTTGTAAAATACATACAGACTCACATTCAATATCCTCCAACTGCCGTATACAAAAAAATAGAAGGAAAAGTTTGGGTAGAGAGTGTAATTGATCGCGACGGAAAAGTTGTACAGCCTAAAGTAGCATACAGCGTCCATCCCCTGTTAGACCAAGAAGCCCTCCGCATTATAAAAATGATGCCAGACTGGAGGCCGGGGAAACTGAATGGAGAGACTGTGAAAGTAAAATACGTTTTTCCTGTAACCTTCCGTATTGAGGATTCCATTGTGCTTGTTGATGATGGTCCCAAGCGTAATCCGAATGATACGGGAGCTGTAGAAATTGAGTATATTCCTCCCGTAAATTTCGATTCAGTTATCAAGAAATCACCCTCAGTAAAATGGGGTTTCTTAGTGGATGATACAGAAGGAGTGGTCCAGGTTCATTTGGACAATCGGACGCATCAGGAAATCAAGAGCAAAAGTGAAGACGTTAAAGTTATTTTAAACTCCTTATCAAACGATAAGGTTTATGTAACCATTTTCAGTACAAGCCATTGTCTTACGTATAAAGGTGAATACATTTTTTATCGCGAGGATAAGCAAGGAAAATTACATGAGATATACGGTAAAAACATAGACAAAGAGTCTGTGGCCCTTCAGGTGGAAAGAGGGAAGGAAGCCGAGATTGGGATTGATTTACCGAAGAATGCTCAGCCGGGTGATTACCTCTTGAAAATTAGAGTTTATGATGAAGATGAGACTTGCTTTTACAACATATATCAATGGTTTGAAGCTTACACTTTACAGCAGGTTTCAACCAGAGAAAGACCTATTCCTATAGGACCTGCCAATGATTCCGGTAATGAGTTTCTCCCAAACGAAGAAGATGTGTTTGATGTTGTGCAGCATATGCCTGAGTTTCCGGGTGGTATGCCCAAATTGATGGAATTTATCAGACAGAATATACAATATCCTGAGACTGCCAAGCGAAGCAAACTGGAAGGCACAATTGTCATGCAGGTGGTGATTGATAAAGATGGAACGGTGACCCAGCCTCGAATTCTTCGCAGTGTCAACCCTGTTTTAAGTGCGGATGCTGCATTATGTGAAGAAGCACTTCGCATTGTTTCGATTATGCCAAAGTGGAAGCCGGGGAATCAGCATGGAGTGAACCTCAAAGTGAGATATGCATTTCCAATCAAATTTGAACTAAAATGAATGTCATGAGAATACTATTCATAACTATGCTCTGTGTTTTGCTGGTGGGATGCGCCAACAAATCCAGACAACAGACAGCGGGGAATGCTCCGATTTCCGCAAAGGATTCTATTTATCACCTACCAGACCAGTATTCAGAGTATCCTGGAGGCATAGGGAATTTAATGAAGCAGATAGAAAACAGCATTCAATATCCGGAAGAAGCACGAAAGAAAGGAGTTGAGGGAAGAGTCATCGTTCAGTTTATCGTAGATGAAAAGGGGAATGTGACGCAGCCACATGTGTTGAAGAGCGTGGAGCCTTCTTTGGATAAAGAGGCTTTACGTATTATCCGCTTGTTGCCGCAATGGAAACCGGGAACATGGAAGGGAAAGCCCGTAAAGGTGAAATATATAGTGCCGGTTCTTTTTAAACTTGAAGAGACGGAGCCGAAGAAAAAGGAAGACAGCACAGTATCTGAACCAACCATTTTGGGCTTGCAGCCGATACCGAAGGATATTCCATCCGGAAAACGTATGAATCCGGATTCACTGACCATGACTACGGAATTTGCCTATTATCCGCTGTCTGCTACCCAGGTGAACGTTTTTATCCATAACCATTCCCATAGAATGTATACGTGCGGAGATGAATACAGTCTCGCTTTCTATAATGAAGGCCTGCAGAAATGGGAACCTTTACCCACCAATCCTATTATCGAGGATATGCTTTGGATGCTGCATCCCGATTACCACCCATCTCGTTTGCAAACTATTGAACTGTACACTTCTGAAATACCCAACCGTCCCGGTAACTATCGGATTTATAAGACCTTTAATGGCGGCGAAGTAGCGTATGCCGAATTTGAACTGGTGGACCGAAAAGGAGTGAAAAGATTGAGGAAACTGATTGATGATTATTGGGACAAGAACTCTGTTAATCCGTGCGACACGGTTGCCCATAATATCAGTACTACTTGGATAGTACATGATGACGGGGATACCATATTTGTGGGCTTGATGAACAACACCCCTCGTTATCAGGAAATGTTTCGACGAAAAGTGGTCAGCTATTCAGCGGTCAGTCATGGAAAGGTTGTAGAGAACGTAGTATTTGACAAGCCTTCTTTTTCTGACACCCTGCAAGTAACCATGCAGACCGAAAAAGCGGTCTATCCCGTAGGAACAGAAACTATTACGGTTCAACTTACAAACGAAAATCCCAAAGGTCTGTTCTTTGGAGAGGATTATTGGATTGTCCGCAAAGAAGGGCAACAATGGATTTATTTGCACAATGGTGGGGCGTGGACTGATATAGGATATAGCTTGGAGAAAGGGCATACCCGTACCTTTACCGCAAGGCTCCGTCCATTGGTCAATGACAACCGTCCCGGAACTTACAGAGTCATCAAGGATATCGGATTTTCCGGATCTCGGCAAAAGTGGTATATGGCGGCTGAATTCAGAATCGAATAGCAGGCGAAAAATGACGTATGGAAAAATGGTCTATCCGACATTCATCTTTCAGCGAGTCAGTTATCCTTGCTGACAAGCATTCCGAAGGTAGCCCTATGGCATAAGTTGAATCTCAAAACATACAAGTTATGAAAGCATTTCGACATATTCCGTTTCAATCACACCCTAACAGCAATGGATTTTCCGTGTGTCTGTTTTTGTTATGCGCCCTGTTTACGGGATGCCAATCGACTTCAACCGTTCTATCTGATAAAGCAGAACAACCGGCTATCACTCAAAAAGAGGCAGGTGAGCAAGTGATTGAAGCATTAAACAGAGCCTACGGTGTGGATACCATAGGGCTTTTCTTGGATAGTCCCCGATGCCCTGACTTCGTAGAAGGAATGTTTTACGAAGATTCTCTTCCCGTCTTTCAGATACGAGGAGACACTGCCAAAGCCAGACGCATTCTAGAAGCGTCCGCTGGGAGCGGTGCCTTCCGGCTGGAAGCCGACACAGAGCATACCTTTACCCAAAAAGAACTAAGGAGCATCCTGGACACTATCAGCAACCGGTTTCATAGGCTACCCGATGGACCTCTGAAATCCAACATGGACTTTTGGGGAATGGGCAATCATACCGCTTTAGTGTCTTTCAAATTGAATACTCCTGCTGCCAGACAAGCTTTCAGAAAGCACATCATCGATTCACCGGCAGTATCTTTTGAAGGACCTGAATCACCAATGCCTCATTCTGAAACGGGTGTTTCTGACACTTTAGGCATTTCACTAAGGCCGGAATACCCGGTTTATTCCACACAAACCTCAAAAGCATCCTTTGTGCTTATCAACCAGAGCAATCGAAATATCATGTGTGGAGAAGAATATTGCATTACTTACGAGGACGAACAAGGCATATGGCGAGAATTGCCTACCGACAATTTTTTCTTTAGTGTGGGTTACCTTGTTCAACTAGGCGAATATCGTATCCGTACAGCTTCCCTTTATCCAGAGGTGCATCCGAACAAGCCGGGACGCTATCGTCTCCTTTATCACCTTACCATATTGGACACCCACACAAGAATACAAATGATGACCGAATTCCGCCTGAGTAATGATGAGAAAGAGTGGAAACAGACCAAGAAATTAAAAATACCCATCCATCTTACCATCACACAAAACTCGGACAATTCAGCAACCTTTGAAACCTCAGCTGATGAAGAAACGTCCGGTCAATAACCCTAAAAGATATCCATTGATGAAAACGCTATCTGCATTTCGACGATTTGTATTCTTTACGACCCTGCTACTGACACCCTTATCGGCTTGGAGCAGTGCACAGCTGGGAGAATGGATTTTCTTCCAAGGGGAGAAATGGATACTGCTGGACAAACCCATTGAAAAGGATGTTGTTTTAGCCCAGACACTAAACTGGTCTTTGCCAGATGACATCTGCTGTTCTATGGCCAACAGCAGCGGCTATACAGCTACGTGGGCCATTGAGAAAGGTGAACTGCTATTGTACTGCATCGATTTTGAGACCGATACAAAAGCCGATGTCAGACTCGAAGCCAAGCAGCTGAAACAAGTGTTCCGTTCCTATTACCGGAAAGGCAAAATCCATGCCCGGTGGTTCAATGGTACACTCAGGATGGCCAAAGGGAAAGTAATCGAATACATTCACGACGGATACCTTCGTATGTTTGAAACAGAATGTATCCTGACCATTCAGGAAGGGAAAGTGTTCTGCACTCAAGTCTATCACAACGATAAGCGGGAAGGCATGCGACTGATAGAGGCACATGAAGAACTTAGCCGCCTGTTTCCGTGGAGCCAATTTCCCAACTACAAGGATAAACATATCGTGTTCAGTGTAAGAGATTTCAAACTGACATCTGATGGGAAGCTGTTGGATGTATCTGTCTATAACATCTACACGAAGCCGGACACCTTATTGGCAGAGAACAAACAGCGCTCTCTCATACTTGCCCTAAAAGAAACCCTGAAATCCATCTATCCATGGGAAGTGATTTGCTACAATGGCAAGTATGTCATGCATCCCGAATCTGAAACATTGAGCATTGTAAGGAAGAAAGAATAGCTTTGACAGGCTGAAAGATTATCTTCAGGATAAATACAGTATTGTGCAACCATTAAAATTAGAACGTGATATGAAAAGCTTCTTACTATTTGCTACCGGAATTAGTTTGTGCATCCTTATCAGCTGCCAACAGACTTTATCCCACAAACCTTTTGTAGAGTTATCTTCCTTGGAGCTTTCGGAGGAAGAGATGCCTATGGTATCCATCAGTAATGACTTTGCTTGCAGTTTTTTTCAGAAGATGAATGAACAGGAGAAAGGACAAAGTTTTTTCATTTCTCCTCTGAGTGCCCAATTCAATTTAGGGATGCTTGCCAATGGTGCTGCAGGAAAAACATTAGAAGAAATAGCTTCGGTACTTTCCGTTTCTAAGAGTAAGCCTTCATTGGCCAATAACTACTTTTTAAAACTGATAAGCAATCTGCCTCGATTGGATTCTACGACTGTCTTTCAGTCAGCCAATTCCATCTGGATTCATGACAAATCACCTGTGAAGGATTCCTTTCAACAAATAAACCAGCAGTATTTTCTTGCAGAAATACAGAATCTGGATTTTTCTGAACCGAAATCAACAGGCATTATCAACCGATGGGCAAAGGAACAAACGCAAGGGCGTATTCCTCACATCTTGGATCAAGCACAAGGTAACTGTATTCTCATCAATACGTTGTTCTTCAAAGGTGGATGGATTTTCCCTTTTGATCCGGCTGAAACCCGGCAGGAATACTTTTATCCTGTGGGTGGAAAGAAGCATCCGGTCAGCATGATGCACCTGTCTGATCAATGGTTTGCTTTTCATAAAGCGGAATTGTTTGAAATGGCTACTCTCCCTTACGGAAACGATTCGTATGCCATGACAGTAATTCTTCCCAAGAAAGGTGTATCCATTGACTCCTGTATAGACACATTTAGTGAAGCCAATTGGAAAGCATGGCTGTCTGCATCGGATAGTATAAGTTGTATGCTGGACCTCAAATTACCTTCTATCAAGTTGGATTACAAATCCGACATCATTCCTACCTTCCAGAAAATGGGCATCCATGATGCTTTTAATGAAAATTGTGCAGATTTTTCACGTATGACAGATATACCTGCCCACATTTCTGAAATCGAACAATTTACCCGATTGGAAGTAACGGAAACAGGCACAGTTGCAGCAGCAGCGACTATTGCAAATGTTGTTTTTGAATCATCAATAGTGCCAGAGATTACACCTTATCCATTCCATGTCAATCGTCCATTCTTATTAGTTATCCATGAAAATAAAACAGGTTTAATTTTGTTTATGGGAAAGATGATGGATATTCTGTAATCTGAAATACTGAGCATTGCAAGGGAGAAAAAATAACTTTAGCAAGCAGAAAGCTTATCTATAGCATCCGTATTGTATAATCCTCAACATTAGAACGTGACATGAAGATACCTACATTTTTCAAAAGTCTGATGACAGCTATCATTTTCCTTCTTATTCCTTGGGAAGGAAAGGCTACCGGACTGTCTGGTGATTTCATCTATCTGCAGGGAGAAGAATGGGAATTGTTGGCCAAGCCCATCAATAGGGATTCTGTTCTGTTTCATCGGTTGATGGAATTTTTGCCGGACAACCATTGCATTACTACCGCCAATTGGGAAGGCTATACCGCCTATTGGGAAGTGCAGCAATCTCATCTGTATCTGCATCATTTGGAAGTCTGTGTCTATGATAAACAGAAAAAAGAAGAGTATTCCCTCACTTATCAGCCAGACCAGTTGAAAGAAGTGTTTCAACCTTATTATCAAGACGGAAAAATCTGTGCCCGCTGGTTCAACGGAGAACTTCGTGCCGGGAAAGGTGAGCTGGTGCGTTATGTACACAGCGGCTTCGACCGCAACCTAGAAACGGAGCAAGTGATGGTGCTTCAACACGGTCGTATAGAAAGCTGCCGGACTTACCATAATACCCTACGGGCTGGCATGAAAATACAGCATGCTCAGGATGAAATTATCCGGCGTTTTCCTTGGCATTGCTTTCCGGAATACAAAGGGAAACGCATGACCTTTTGGGTAAATAATATGCAATGCAATTCGGATGGTTGTCTGGTGGATTTGGATGTAGTGATTATGTCCGTTCGTCCAAAACGGGAAAACATTGATGACAAGAATCATCCTTTGGCAAAAGCATTTAAAGAAGTACTGAAGAGCATTTATCCTTGGGAGGTGTTGTTTATCAACGGAAAGTACACGATTGAATTTAAGGATTTTGTACTTACCATTTGGGAAGACAAGCTAAAGTCCACTCAAGCAAATGATACTACGGAATACACGCTCATAGGCAAAGTCTATGGCGAAGAAGTGCGGCAAATTCTTCCTTACGATGTTGCAAAGAGGCCACTGATTGCTTCATACTTGACTATGGATGAAAAGCCGTTTCAAGGTTGGCTTACTGATTCTACCGGTACATTCAAAATAGAGCATTTGAAAAGAGGAAAGTATCAGTTAGTTGCCCAATTTGTCGGCTTAAATTCATGCGACACTCTTGTTACTATACCATTTCAATGTGATACGCTGCGACTTACGCTTCCTCTGTGGTATGAATATATAGAAAAATATGATTGCTCACCGACCCTATCTCGTGAATACATAGACAAAGGAAAACCCAATCTGAAGCTCATCATTCCTATTGGAAAAGAAGAGGTTATAAGGAAGCATCCCTTTTGGAAAAAATATGGGGTTACGTATATCAGTTCTTTTCCTTTGAAGGAAGATGGTAAACTGGCTTGTCATTTGAGTATTCCCAACCATCTGCTGACTGCTTACAACGAAGAAGTTTTCCGGTATTTGGATAAAAAGTTCGGCCAGGAATGGCGTAAGGAAGTACCTCCCGGCATCTTCGGATTGGATCAGTCTCTGAACGAACTGCATGATTATAACTGGCTTATCAAGACTTTGAGCAGGAAATGTAAATATCCCGTTGCTCAGCAAAAAAGGAACAAGGGTTGTGTTTTACAGGTGGAATATACTGTGACCCCGGAAGGCTATATCAGCCATGCTACGGTACTCAACCAAGTACCCCGTGCATTCCGAAAGTCAGTGATGCAAGTTTTTCAATCGCTACGGAATGTACCCACTGTCTTACGCCCCGGAAAAAGCACTCTCAGCATCCTATTCTGGCTGGATAACATGAAAAAATCCCCTAAAGCAGATGTAATCATTATCGGGTATACCTGGGATGATAAGCCTGTCTTGATGAAATAGATGGATAGATTGTCGTTTATCTGAAATAAAATCAGCCCATCCATTATCCGTCTTTCGTCAAAATACGTATCTTTACCGAAAAACCATTCCTATGCAGCCTATGAGAACGCGAATATCTTTTTATCGTACAGTCTTATCAGCACTTCCGTCAGTCGTGTTGATGCTTGCCATCGGACTTATATGGGTCGGATGTCAGCATAAGCCAATTGCAATCCACCGTGAAAATGGTTGGTATCCTGTAACGGGCGACTCCAATGACAGTCTTTCTTTGGAGCCTATCGTTACGACGAAAGATTTCAGTGTTTTACGGTTAGATTCAGATGCCTTTGGTAAATACGTAATTTTTGGACAGATACATCCGTATTATATGAACCTATGGGCGGAAGAAACAGAAAAAAACATTGGAAAACAAATTGCTTTTGTGTTTAATGATTCAGTGATAAGCAACCCCACTGTAAATATGAGAATTGAGAGTGGAAATTTTGCCATAACCTCTTATTGTGACACTTTACTGCCGGGAATTTATGAGGAACTGAATAAGGAAATCAATCCTTCTTACTCGGACAGTTTAACAAGACTTGCTACTACCCGATTATGGAAGGAAGCGAGAAAATTTAAAAAGACGCTGACGGACACGACCTTTTTGAAAACCAAGGGAATAATGTCTTATGCCGCTATAGATGTAATGAATGCCAACGGATTTAATCCGCATTATGCCTATAATCAAGTTGTTTATCTCAAAGCCTTGGATAGAGCTAGAAAGAAAATATCCATAAAGAACGGACATGTGATTTTCCCCTGTCAACGTGGTAAAGACCTGAATATATCAGATGACTTATTTCTGTTTATACAATCCTTATTTAAAGAGTGGAATCAATGGTTGGATACCGGCAAGCATCAGCTAGTCAAAGATGAAGATGGTTTGTATACTGTTGAGCCACTTCCTGAAAAGAAGGATAAGCTGGTCTCTGTTTCTCTTCCTTCCACCAAATCTGAGAAACAACCTATAACGGAAGAACCAGTTGACCAAAGAACCGGTCAGCAAGTAATAGAGGCTTTAAGTAAAGCATATGGTACGGACTCAACAGTAATCGGTGATTTCTTGGACAGTCCGCACTGTCCTGCATTCTTGGAAGGAATGTTTTTTGATGGTTCTACACTGGTCTTCCAAGTGAGAGGAGATACCACTGTAGCACGGCACACACTGGAAGCAGCCGCAAAAAGCGGTGCTTTCCGGCTAGAGCCTGCCACGGATGAAAGTTTTACCCAAAAACAGCTGAAAGAAATTAAGGATATCATCTGGAGTAAACGAGAAAAGCTTACAGATGAATACTTGAAATCTAATATGGCAGGTTGCGGTATAAGTGACCATCATATTTATCAGACTTTCATTATGAATACTCCGGAAGCTCGAAAGGCTTTCCGGGAAAAGATTATCGATTCACCGGCGGTCATTTTTGAAGGGCCCACTGAAAAAGCCCCCAACAATAGTATGGGTGTTAGCGATACTTTGGGCATCCTGCTGCAATCTGATTATCCGGTCTTTTCCACTCAGAGCAAACAAGCCACTTTTGTTTTGGTTAATCACAGCAAAGTAACATTACGATCCGGTGCTTATTATTTCTTGACCTATGAAGATGAACGAGGGGTATGGCGGGACTTGCCCATTCATGGTTCTTTTCTTGACATCGGTTATATCATTGAGCCAGGAAGAACAAGGCATCTATCCGGTTCTTTGTATCCGGAAATACATCACAACAAGCCGGGAAGATACCGTTTCTTTTATCCCGTTACTTTTACAGACACCGGAAGAAAGGCTACTTTGATGGCGGAATTCAAGCTGACAGACAATCCACAAGAATTGGCAGAAGGACAGAAAGAAAAGAGACTTGCCGTACCCTCTACCCAAGATAACCGGTCAGCTGGAACTATAACAACGTCTGTGCCGGAAGTTCCGACGGATGACAATCACCTTTTTCAAGTAGTAGAATGCATGCCCGAATTTCCCGGAGGAATGAAAGGATGTATGGATTTCATACAGAAAGAAATGCGCTATCCTGAAGAAGCCAAGAATGCAGGCATTCAAGGACGGGTACATCTGCAATTCATCATCGAGAAAGACGGCACGCCCGCCCAGCCTCGGATTGTACGTAGCGTTCACCCCTTGTTGGATAAAGAAGCCTTGCGAATTATCCGACAAATGCCGAAGTGGACACCGGGAAAACAAGATGGGAGGCCTCAACGAGTCCTTTATACCATACCAATTCAGTTTCGGTTGCCTAAGTCATGAGCCATTGTTTGATTTAAATTCCATATACACATGAAACGCTTTTTTCTATCCTTCATACTGCTTGGGTGCTTCTTTCAACTTGAAGCACAAGAAAGAACAGCCAACGACACCATTCTGATGTTGGAAAACAAATCATTGAATGATGTTCGCGATTATAATTGGCTCATCAAAACATTGAGCAGAGAGTGTAAATATCCCATCAATCAGCAAAAAAGGAACAAGGGTTGTGTTTTACAGGTGGAATATACTGTGACCCCCGAAGGCTATATCAGCCATGCTACGGTACTCAACCAGGCACCCCGTGCATTCCGAAAGTCGGTGATGCAAGTTTTTCAATCGCTACGGAATGTACCCACAGTCTTACGTCCCGGGAAAAGCACTCTCAGCATCCAATTCTGGCTGGATAACATGGCGAAAGGCCCTCACGCAGATGTTTTGATAATCGGCTACAGTTCTTGTGATACCCCTGTTTTGATGCGATATGATGCCGTGCTGACTGCCCATACTACTGAACCTCATCTGGAAGTGGGGGTACCGGTATGTTATCTGAATGAACGAGGCGATACCATTGTGCCTTACGGGAAATATCGGTATTGTCAGACGGATACTATCACGGAAATAGGCTTTGTGTATGAGAACAAACCGAAGAAATCCCGTATTGTTTGTATCAATGATGCAGGCAAAGAACTATTTTACGTTTTTAAATGCGATAACGGGCCGGATTATCTGAAAGAAGGACTATTCCGGATGATGGATGAACAAGGACGGATAGGCTTTGCCGATTCATCAGGCAATGTGGTTATCCACCCCCAATTTCTGTATACCACTCCGTTTGCGAACGGTCATGCCTATGTAACCGAACATGGAGGGGAGAGCAACGAGAGGGAACATACATCCTGGCAGTCGGACGAATGGAAAATCATTAACCGGAGCGGCAACGAATTGCTGGAATACACCGTCATCCGGAAAGACAAAGCCGTCAAAGGATTGCTTATCCGGTATACCCATCCATCCGGAAGCATCCGTACCCTTACCTATACCTATCCGGAAGATATTGCTTTCGCGGACAATTTTCACGCAGAAGTGACGCTTAAAGACCTGAACTTTGACGGACAGGATGACATTGCCATACCGTTAGGCAGCTATGGAAACCAACGCATTCAATATGAAGACGGTTATCTGTGGGATAAGGCTCTAAAGACTTATGTTCCCGTCAAGCAGCTGAAGGAAATTGCCAATCCGCGGATTGACAAAGAAGAGCGGTGTCTGTTCTCCTTTTCCCGCGAATCGGCAGCCAGCTACCATTATGAGCGATATGAATATGTTGACACTGAGCTTGTCAAGACCGCCGAACTCATCCAGACTTACCGTCAGGCAGGAGGAAAGCCCCTTTTCACAGAGAAGCACTATCAGAAAGGGAAAGGTATGAGAGTAGTTCATGCATCGGTTCCTATCCATGAAATTTCTCATTACTGGTTGAAGATTGTGCAAAAATGAACTTTGGGCAGCATCAACTAAGGGAATGTTTTGTATTTTTGCATCCAAAAACCTTTATTTATCCTATTTTGAAGAGGAGGACGGATTATGAAAGTTACGGTTGTCGGCATGTTATGCTGTTTGCTGTCTCTTGCTTGCACGGATAAGCAGAAGACATTTTTGCCGGAAGCGGTTCCGGCCTCGGCTATTGCCGTTATCGGAGGTTCAGAGCAGGATACGACTGCATTGACGGTAGAGGGGAATAAAGCCATTGCCCCACAGATACAAGACAGGGATACGGTCATTTATGAAATGCCCTCGTATTATCTGTGGTATAGAAAAGATTTGCCGAAATCTTATCGTAAGCAGGAACATCAGTTTTGGACAGAGCGTAAGGTGTATTGGCAAGATGTGAAGGTCATCAATGTCTTTCTGGCCAATTACACGGATGTACCTCTTGAATTTAACGGAGATTGGGAGCTTCAGCAATGGAATGGTCAAGATTGGGAACAGCCGCAATTGAAGCATTTGCCCGATACAGCAGAGACAGAGTGGATAAACGATGAACAAGCCCATTGCTTGTATTGCTTTCGCATTCCCGTAGGTGACTTTTATTATTTGCCGAAGGGACGTTATCGGATAAATAAGCTGGTTGCTCCCCATAATCAGCACGTCGTTTGTCTGTCTGCCCCATTTGAAATTCCCTAAAAACGGTTCGTAAAAAGATAACAGTTTGAACTAAAATCAAGTATTTGCGTATGAAAAAGTATGGATTAATTTTCATCATGAGCCTACTGGTTTGTGTTACGATGAAAGCGCAGGAGTGTGAGCGGTATATCGAAGTGACCGGAACGTCTGAAATGGAGGTCGTACCGGATGAGATTCATTATCTCATTGAAATACAGGAGTATTTTGAGGAGGAATTTGATGGCGTATCGAAGCCTGAGCAATACAAGACGAAGGTGCCTATTACCCGGATTGAGCAGGAATTGATGCAGGCCATCCATGATGCCGGAATCCCCGATTCTGCTGTACGCGTTCAAGAATATGGCAACAATTGGCGACATCAGGGGCATGACTTTTTGATCTCGAAACAGTTGGACATCACCCTGCAGGACTTCAAGCAGATTGACCGGATTGTCCAAAAGCTTAACACCCGGGGCATTCACTCGATGAGTATCGGCAAGTTGGATAACAAGGATATACTGACTTATCACCAAAAGGCCAAGATTGAGGCTCTGAAAGCTGCCCAACGCAAAGCAGCTTATCTGGTGGAAGCTTTGGATAAGAAATTGGGTTCGGTGATACGCATCGTAGAAAACACCAATGCAAACTCAGGAATGTTCGGTGCTTTACAAAGCAACGTGATGTCGATGAATGCCGGAGGATATGATAACTTCCGTACCATCCAACTGAAATATTCGATGACGGTACGCTTTGAAATAACGGACTGGATGAGCCGCTGATTCTATCACGTCAATTTGCCCGTCTGATGAGCTGACAAGCGTTTTTTATCGAATGTATCTGACGAAAATAAAAAAGAAATGCTTACCTTGCGCCGTGCAGTCTCCGAAGGCTGTACGGCAAATAAAATACTAACCTTAAAAGAGAAGATTATGAGCATTTTTCTGAAAGCGGTGCAACGCATCAACCCTTCGCACCCCGATGAACCCAAGAAGTGGTACCCCGTGCAATATACCACTAAGATGGTGGATGAAAGTGAAGTTGCCATGTTGATTGCCGAGGAGACCACACTCAACCCCATGGAAGCGGCCATGGCGATACGCCAGCTGCGCAAAGTGATGCAACGATTGCTGCTTGACGGCAAAAGCGTGAAGCTCGGTGACTGGGGAACATTCAACGTGACTCTGAACACCGAAGGAGCCGACACCCGTGAAGCGTTGACCGCCCACAACGTAAAGCGTGTCAACATCAACTTCCAGCCTGGCGATGAACTGAAGACTGCCATGCAGAAAGCGGACTTCGTCTGGCTGGACAAGCTGACGGAAAATGGTACATCTGACAAACCGTCAGAACACGAAGAAGAACATGAAAGTATACTCTGATTCGATTTATGAAGTTGCCCGACCCGGATTGCCGAGTCGGGCAACTCGTTTTCGTGAGTTGGGCAACTCAGCCTTTTGAGTTGGGCGACTCAGCAAACTGAGTTGGGCAACCTTTGGAAAAAGAAACTCAAGGCGAAATCAAAACGGAGTCAATCGTTGGAATGCTTCTCTTCTTGCCGCTTTTCTTCTTGCTCTTTCTCTGCCTGCATCTGCTGTCGCTCTTTTTTCTGAATCATACTCATAAAGGAGGAACTAATGATACCGGTAGGAATCGCTACCATGGCTACACCGAACAGACAGATGATGCATCCCAATAATTTGCCCAATGGAGTGATGGGATAAATATCACCATAACCTACCGTTGCAAAGGTGATGATGGCCCACCAAATGCCGTCACCGATGTTTTCAAACACATCGGGTTGGGCGTTCCGCTCGATGTAATACATGAGGATGGCCGAGAAACAGATAGTAATGAAACTGGCTGTATAGGCCGTAGCAAGTTCCTCTCTGACGGAATACAAAGGGATATTCAGTAAATGTTCCTCTTTCTAAAAAATCAAGAGAAAAGCTCACGTAAAGCAAAGCTTTTCTCTTGATTTTTTCGTTCAACTCTCCCAGTCTTCTATCTTTTTTGTAGAATATTGTTTACATATTCTTGTTTTTTCCTTCCCACCCATGCATTATGTACATGTCTTTTTAGGGGAAGTTAAAACCTCT
>NZ_GG688318.1:107527-154251 GCF_000156195.1 Bacteroides finegoldii DSM 17565
GAACAAAAAACATTACAAGAGACAAGACAGGACATAGAAACGCGCGAGGGAATATATTGCGATATGATGGAGGAAAAGTTCACGATGGTGACAGGACTTTATCCCCGTTTTGATGGGTGGAAGAATATTGCAGAACGTAATTTTTATTAGTGCTTTCCAAAAAAGAGTGATTAAAATACTATGTGTTACAAAATACAGTTTCGGAATTTTGGGGAGTTCTACAACACTTCCTTACTTTCTTTCATGAGCATGATGGCGGATAAGAAAGTAAGCAAAGAAACCATTGTTTCAATATAAAATAGTATCCACAAAAATAGCATATAAATTCTTTTTGAATTTTGTTTTATAAACTACACACTCAACTATATATCTAATGGTAGACTCAATAAAAACTCATTATTAGCATAGGGTATTCCATTGATATTTGTTACATTTACTCCTGCATTAATACTAAAATATCCACCATTCATTTCTATTAGATGTTTAATATAAAACATGCCTATTCCATGTCCATCTTTTGATATCATTTTTGCCCATTTTCCAGAATACCCTTCTGTATAAATGTCTTCTATTTCATCATTTTCAATTTTCAAACTATACATTTTTATACTTGTAGTAAGATTGTTTTCATTACAATAAAAACTAATATCCAAAGATGAACCTTTATAAATATACTTAATAGCATTATTCCATAAATGACCTAACACAACCGAAATTGTTGGATAGTCAATTAACACATTTGTATAACAATCACCAATTTTTATATCAATATTATTTTCAACAAATTCCAGGAAATAGGGTTGTAATGATAACTTGACTATTCGATGCATGGAATGAGAGTACTTCTCCAATTTTATATTATCTGCATTTATATAATCATGTACGGTCATTTCTGCTGTTACAAATGTGCTAAATTTCATTGTCTTTAACAATGTAATGGCAGTTAACCTTGGATTTTCTTGTACCATTTTTTCAACAAACGGAACAACATCTTTCCACTTGTTATGAATATCATCAAGTGGTACTAAATTTGTGATTTCATCTTGTATGGTTGCGTTATATGTGTTTACATTATGCTGAAGCCTTCTTAGATCTTTCATCAATCTTTCTTTTTCATTTTTGATTTTTTCTTCATATGCAATATGTACACTTCTAAGCATATCAAAATAATGTAGAAAAATCTTATTGGTTATACTCGTGTCATATGAGCACATATAGATGTAACCATCTGTAATAATTTCTTTATTCTGACGTTTCATTACGTGTCGAATAGGACACATTGAATTTGTTAAATTGCAACTACATCTATCTGCTTCCTCTCTTAATTCTTCAGGAAGATTTGAAAGTAAAACGGAATTGTTTTTAAATATATGTATGTAATATTCTTTCATTATCTTCACATTAAAAGTAATTGTATTATGCTTGCAATCGATCCTGCATTTGACAAACTAAAAGCTGAAGCAATAGTGTTTTGATTCTTATAGCCTTCATTATCGTATAAATCAGTTATGATTTTAGTAATCTCTGTTTCGTCTTTTTCTATGCCAAATTCCCGTCTAAGTATAACCTTCAAATGCTTAACACAATTATCAAGACAAAACGCTTCTTTAGCTAATCGCTCTACAGTAGAAATAAATTCATATAAACTCGCAGTTTTTCTTAACCGAGCATCTACTAGTTCTGCAGCTGGATGAAATGCGTCTATCTGTCCTTGACTTTCAGCACTGTACATTACAATTTTTTTATCTGGATATTCTTTTTTGAGAGCGACAATCAAACCAAGCCCTCCATCTTTAAAATTCATTTTTTTACCCACTCCTTGAATATCTACAAAAATGATATGAGATTCTTGTATTTCCGTTTGTGATAATGATTCTACGTCTACAATCCTTGAGACATTTTTCCAACCGTTTTTCTCTTTTATATTATCTATGACCTTGAATGCCTTGTCATCAACAAATAAGATCTTTGTTATATTTTTTAATTCATCCAAGGTACGGCTTGGGATTTTTTTTACTTTAGATTTATTCTTAAATATATTAAACAGCCACATAAATCATTCTATTTTTAGTTAATACTTAAATCTAATGCAAAGATAATCAATCTTAAACAAATACTCATCTTTAATCCAAAGAAATACCCTTAACAAAATTTAGATTGCTAAGGGTATAACT
Organism: Bacteroides finegoldii DSM 17565; assembly: GCF_000156195.1. GTDB lineage: Bacteria > Bacteroidota > Bacteroidia > Bacteroidales > Bacteroidaceae > Bacteroides > Bacteroides finegoldii. Next base: position 109,702 of record NZ_GG688318.1, read on the forward strand.
GTTTTTATGGTGCATACAGCAGCGCAAACTCCGCCTTTCTCCGTTTGAGCAACATGGCATGGCGTTTACCCTTGTAGTTGCAGAAAGCGATATACTCCCGATAAATGTTTCTGTCACCCGCCTCCAGCTTCCGGATCAGCGTGCTTTTGGGTATCTTTCCGCTTCCCAAGAGTCGGTACGGACCGACATTGTATGCAAGCGTGGCAAGGAGCAAGCTATCCTTCCCGAACTGCCGGAACATTGCGCAGAACTTCCGTAAGTCTTTCCGCAAAAGCGCTTCCGCCTGCCGCTTCGTCATGGTACGTGCCGAATACCTTTCGCCCGGTAACAACTTATGCCCATATCCCACATACGGGTGGTGTTTCTCCGAGTGCCAGCCTTCAAAATACTTCGTGCATCGCACCGCCCTCTCGAATGGTGGCAGCCGGTAAATAGCCGCCTGCCCGTCCGTTCCCTCATGGCGGCTGTCCCGTGCAGACACGGAACAGACCGCCAGAAACGAACAGAGGATAGCCGTGAATACACGCATCATCGTGTGAGGGACTTGAAGTTGCCGATGGGGACAACAGAAATAACCCCGTCGTCCTTCACATTGCGGTTGTTGAAATCAAATTCCATCTCGTATGAATTGCCGAAATTGTCCTCCACCACCACGATGAAGTTATGCGCCTCGTCGCCCTCCACCGTGTAGTACAGCCGGAACTTCTCGTTTTCGAGCAGGTAGCGGTCGTTGGGCAGGAACGTGATTCCGTTGTCCATTTTCAGCGTACCTTCTCCCTCGAACTGGAAATGCCGGATGGTATAGAGGGTGTTGGCGTAATCGCCCGTCTTTTTCAACTCACAGCGGATTTCCACCGTCTGCCCCTTCGTCACCTTGTTAGGCACAGGCATGGTTTCCACCGTGAAGGGATAGGATTGCTGGATGTCCATATCGTCGTCACACGAAACGAGCGTGAGCGACACGGCGGCGAAAAGACAGAGTGCCAACGCCTTGAAGATTGATTTTCTCTTGTTCTTGTTGTTCAGTATGTTCATTGTTCTTTGATTTTTAAGTTATTGTTCTTTTTTCGTTGTCAGTTGCAGATGCTCGTTCAAGTCCTTGCAACCGTCATAGAGGGCGGAACGGTCGCAGACACGTCCGCCATAACGTTCTTTCAGCGTTTCTAATGTCCGCCGTCCGGCTTCGTCACGGTCGAGGTAACAGTCTATGCACCCATAACCGTCCAGATACTTCATCGCCTTTTCCACGTTGGAAACGGAGTTCAGCACAAGACAGTCGCCCGTTTCCAATCCGAGCGTGGCAGCAGAAAGGAAGTCCATAAAGCCCTCAAAGACGCTGCACACGTCAGCCGGAGAGCCTTCCGCCTTGACCAGCGACACATCCTTCGGAGGTACGCATCCCTTGAAGAAGCGGCTGCGGATTTCATACCCGCCCGTCACATTCGGAAAGCCGACGGTGAAATACCGTTTGCCACGCACACCGTAATTCAGTCGGCAGCAATAGCGTGATGCGACAACGTAAGGGATGCCCCGTTCCGCAAGATAATCCGTCAGTGGAGAACGAAGCAGCGGGACGGCTTCCACTCCCTCAAAGGCAGGTTCTGACGGTTTAGGCAGGAAAGTCGGTTTGCTCCCTTCGGGAACAGGCATAGGCATATTGACAGTTTCCGCTATGAATTTCACTTGCTCCATGAAGTCGTTGCTTCTGATAAACTCCCCGGCAAGCGTGAAGATGTCGCCGCCCTTGCCCAGCCCGAAGTCGTACCAGAGCTGTTTTGCCACGTTCACACGGAAAGATGGCGTGCGCTCATTGCGGTATGGCGCACGATACCACAACTCGTTGCCGCTTCTTCGGACAGGCTCATGTCCCAGCCGTGCGAGGAAGTCCGCAAGGGGTATATGCCTCATGACGTCGATTTCCGTTCGTTCCATGCGGCGTATCAGTTGATGATGAACTTGATGCCGACCCCGAACTGCGTATGAAACTTCCTCGTGTCGCCACCCCACAGGCAACGCTCCCGGAGGTTGGCGAGCAGAGCGATACGGTCTGCCACGTAAAACTCCACATCGAACGTCAGCGCACCGCCGTAGATGAAGGCATCCCGGTCATGAAGCGTGGAGCCGTCATGCAGCACCTTTTCGCCCCAGTTCACCGATTCATATCCGGCAAGAGCCGAAGCACCTGCATAGACGAACACGATTTTACGGGCATCGGAGAGTATCTTGAAGTAGTATCCGCCCTCCGCCGTGAACTGCGCCACGGGTATCTTCCCGTCCTTGTAAGGGTTGTTCTTCAACAGGTATTCGCCGCCGAACACCCATTTGTTCCCCTTTTTCGTGTAGGTGGAAAGAGCCGCCCCGAAGCTGTACCCGCCGTCGTTGCCGCCTGGATTGAAACCGTCCGCCATGTTCGCCCTGATCTCGATGCCCTGCATCTTCGGCAGGCATCGCTGGGCGTGCGCCTGCCCCGTACACAGGGCAAGCGATGCGATGATTATTGCGATGTACTTTCTCATGGTCAGCGCACTTGAAGTTCGTTGATGGTATTGGCACGCACCAAGTCCTCGTTCTCAATCACGAAAGACTGGTGGCGACCTCCGTTCTTCTCGTTGAGTTCCACCACGAGGCACTTGTCATCGGGGATGGTGAACTTCGCCATCGTGAACACCGTGCGCTCGCTCTTCTTGCCCGGCACGAGCGTGGCGTAATTTTGCGCACGGAGTGGCAGGATAATCTGCTCCTGCACGGCGGTACGCTTCGCCACCTTCTTGTCCACGATTTTCCATGTGATGTAGTCCACGTCGAAAGGCACATTGCTCTGGTTCTTTATCTCCGTGTGGAAATAGAGCAAACCGTTATGCGTGTAGATACCTTTCAGCAGGTACTGGATGCCGAATCGCTTGCAGCCGATGTGCTTCACCTCGCGCTTGTTCTGCTTGTGGATGGACTTCATGATAAGGCGTACCAGCATCGGGCTTTCGCTGCCCAGTTCCTTCAGGTAGATTTCCTGAGCGTTGTTCGGGCGGTTCACCTTTTCGCCGTCATGGATGAAGTCGCACATCTCCACGTTGAGCAGCAGCGGTTCAGCGGCATATTTCACGTTGAAGGTATAGAAACTCCCGTCCTCCGTTATCACGGACATATTGGTTTCGTTCGGGAAGTTCCTCACGGTAGCTTTCACGCGGATGACATTCTCCGCTCCGTCGGCTTTGCCCGCAATCAGGTCGGGCGAGCCTAAATCGACGTAGCGCACCTCCGAGGGGAAAATGACGTGAACGGTCTTGTCGTAGGTTACTTCCAAGCCGTGCGGAGGAACCATGCGGTCGAAGGTCAGCTTCTTCGTCAGCCCGTGATACAGGTCGCCGTCCGCCTCCTTCTGCGGATAGACCTCCTTTGTCAAGGTCGGTTGTTCACTTCCGTTGTCCGTTCCAACGGTTACGTTCTCCTGCGCGTTGGCAGTTACGATGCCCATAGCGAGGGCAAACATGATGATTACTTTTCTCATTACTTTAGATTTTAGTGGTAAATAAAAATTGGATTGTTGTTTTTTTGTTAGTCGTTGATTGTTATTACTTTCAATTCCTGTCCTGATAGAGCATGACCTTGTACCCGGCTTTCAGATGCACTTTGACGGTACGCATCTTCTTGGCGATATACTGGCTGGTTCCTTGTATCAGCCCCTTACCCAAATCGGAGGCGAGTTGCGCCCCTGCGTTGGTGGAGATATTGATGCTGCTGCCCAGCGAGCCGCCCATGTTGGCGGAAACCTCCCTGACGGCATTCATTTCCATAGAGTTCGGAATGAAGATACCGGGCTGCCCGTCCGTGTCATACACCGCCAGTTCTACCGGGATAATCGTACCCGCATATTCCAGCGAAGTAATTTCAATATCAAGCCGTTCGCCCTGAATCTTTGCCGTGCCGACCACCACCGCATTACGGGGGATGATTTTGTCCGCCACCGCCATCGGCTCCAACAGACGGAGCTTGACAGCCTGCCCGTCCGTCACACTCTGCGCCCCATAGACGCACGCCGATATGGTGTTTTTGTCCGATACGGTCGTGACGCCCACCGCCGTATTGAAACTGCGGTTACGCTCTTGCGAGAAGGAGGCGACAAACTCGGCGTTGCTCATCGGCTGTGAGAGCGAGGATACAACCTGATGCGCCACCTGCCTGACAGGTGCAGCCGTGTTCTTTCCGGCTTTCTGCACGAGGCAAGGCTCTGTCGCCTGTCCAACAGGTGGCTGTGTGCCGTTCTGTCCGCCCATGTACTTTGCCGCCAGTTCATAGGACTTCTCCATAAGTGCCACTTGGTCATCCATAGCGGACGCCTTGCCTTTCTCGCTTTCCAATTCCGATTCCAGCGAGGCGATACGCTCCAGCAGTTCGTTCATCTCCGCGTTGTCGTTCTTCGGCTGCTCGTAGAAGTTGCCGAGCGTGGCATTAAGGTCGCGATATGCGGCTGCGGAGGACTGGATGGTCTTCGGGGCGGACTTCACATTCTCTTCCGTACCACCGGGATTGGCAAGGTAGAAGTCCCTGCCACCGTCCGTTTCCGCCACCTCGCGGTCGAACATATCGCCCAGTTCCTGCATGGCGCGGCTGCGGTTCTCTTGCCGCTCCTCCATCGCCCCCTGCTCGTAGGCTTTCGCCTTGTCGCCGATGATCTGGCGGTTCGCCTTGTCAGCATCGGGCATCTCGATGTTGTAACCACCCGTCCCCGGTTGCTGCTCCTTGTCGGAAGACGGGGCGAATATCAGCCACATAGCCCCGATGAATACCAGCACCATAGCGGGCAGCACTATCATTTTCTGACGTTTCAGCCTTTGGGCTTCGGTCAGCGGCTTACGCTCCTTGGCTTTGCCTTCCTCCTTCGCGCCTTGGCCATTCAAGCAGGCTTGATGGCTCTCGGCTTGGCGTCGGTTCTTCGGTTTCCCGTTGTCGGGAGCCGCCTTGTTCTCGTTTTTAGGTTCATTCTTCGTCTGTTCCATATAAATAAGGTATTACATTATGATTGTTTTCCGGTTTTACGGACAGTTCCACTTGTCCGGCATGGTCTGTCACTATCCGGCTGCCGTCATTCCTGCCGATGTCATAGACGGCTTTGCCGAAGGTGTAGAGGGCAAGCACCGCGAAGGCGGCGAGCATCGCCAGCACGATGCGTTTGCGTGTCTTCGGGGGCAAACCGTCCAGATAGCCTTTGAGCCTTGCCACCAGCATTTTCTTTTTGTCGTGGAGCTTCCAGTACGCGCTCCAAAATGATTTCTTGATTTTCTTCATGTCCGTTTACCTTTTGATGGTTTGTAAATCCTTGTTCTCGATGATGGTGAATCCCTCGATGGTGAAACCGTTGGGATTGTCGTCCGAACGGGACGAGTTCAAGAGGCGGCACGTGGTCACGAGGCTGCGCTCGGTGACGTTGCTTTGCCGGATGATCTTCTGCGTGGCGTAGGTCACGGCACGGTAGGGATAGCCGTTAAAGTCGCACACCACGCTGTCCACCTTCAGCACTTGGTTGATGTTCCCGGCGATGATGCGGTTGTAGTACCCCTTTTCGGCGAAGTCCGAATAGTAGTTGTACACGCTTTTGTCCGCCAATAGCAGGGCGCGTTTCACGTTATGCTCTATCGCGCTCTTTTCAGGCGAGAGTGTGAAGAACAGCTCGTGAAAGCGACGCACGTGTTCCCTTGCCTCCGCCGGACGGTTCTGCGACAAGTCCTGCGAGAGTGCCAGCATCAGCGACTTGCCGTTGTCCAGCACGTAAATCTTTTCCCGTTGCCGCTCCGCGAAGCGGTAGGAACTCCACACGCTCCATACCGTTATCACGGCGCACAACGAGAGGAAGACGATACCGAACAGGCGTATCTGCCTGAACGATGATTCGATGTTTTTGAGTGACTTAAATTCCATTGTTTGATTTTATTTTTCGGTTCTTAATCGTTTTTCAATCGGATTAGTATGCGACCACTTGCTACATACGTATGTAATGGGTTGCTACATACGTATGTGATGAGCTGTTACATAGGTATGTAATAGGCTGCTGCATACGTATGTCGTGACGGGCTACATACGTATGTTGCTTTCAGGCGAATACCAATCCCGTAATACATACCTTTATTTCAGCAGTTTCCCGGCACGTCCGACCATGTTTCCTGCGGCTGCACCCGCTACGCTGCCCGCCATGCTTCCGGCTCGTCCTGCCGTCTGGTTCACGTTGCGACCGTAGCTTCCCATACCTCCGGCTTGGATAATCCAGCCTGCCACCGTCGGGATGGTGAAGTAGCCGATGATGCCGATTATCATGAAGACGATGTACACCCCGTCGCTCGAATCCAGTGAGAAGTTTGGGTCAGCCTGCATCCGCTCGATGTCGCTTTGCAGCATCAGCACCTGTATTTTCGCCAGTATGGTGCTGAACATATCCGACACGGGCAGCCACAGATAGACCTGTATGTAGCGGCATATCCATTGCGTGAGCGTGCTTTGGAAGCCGTCCCACACCGATATGGCGAAGGCTATCGGACCGAGTATCGCCAGCACCACGAGGAAGAAGGTGCGGATGGTGTCTATCACGAGAGCGGCGGCTTGGAACATCAGTTCCAGTATTTCGCGGAAGAAGTCGCGGATGCCCTTCTTCATGTTGTACATTCCGCGCTCGATGTACATCCCCGCCATCGTCACCATGTCGCCGGGCGACCAGCCCAGTTCCTCCAGCTGTTTGTCAAACTCCTCGTTCGACACGAGGTAGGCTGTTTCGGGGTTGCGCATCATCGCCTCGTATTCCAGTTTGTCTTTCTGCTCACGGTATCGGTTCATGTCCAGCGTTTCCGTCTCCAGCATCTTCGCCGTACCTTGCACGACGGGCGACATGATGCTGTTTATCGTGCCTAATACCACCGTCGGGAAGAACATGATGCACAAGCCTATCGCGAACGGGCGCAGCATGGGGAACACATCTATCGGTTCGGCTCTCGCCAGCGACTGCCACACCCGGTAGGCGACGTAGAACAGCGCACCCAGCCCGGCGATGCCTTTCGCCACGCCCGCCATGTCCCCGCATAGCGGCATCATCTGCTCGTAGAGCGAGCGCAGAATTTGGTGAAGGTTGTCGAAATTCATAGGCTACCAGTATCTTTCGTTCATGTTCCCGTACAGCCCCATGATGCGGTCGAGGTCGTTCTTCTTCTTTGCCCGCAGGTAGCTCACGCTGATGTTCTTGTTGGTGTAGTAGCTCACGAGGTTGCGGTAACGCTTCATCTTGGAATAGCAGCGTTCCACCACATCCATGCGTTCCTTGTCCGTCATGGAGAGTGTGGTGATGTTCACCACGTTCCTCAGTTCCGTCAGTACGTCGTTGGATTCCTCCAACAGCTTGGTGTAGCCGAAGGCGATGGCTCCCAGTTCCTCCACCGTGAAGTTGTCGTCACGCATCATCCTCTGGAAGCTGGTCACATAGGTGTCAGTGATGTCACCCACCATCAGGATGGTCTGCTGCACTTTCCGGGCGTCTTTTACCAGATTATTCACGGATTTCAGTGCGTCGTAATACTTCTTGCCCTGCTCGTAAATCTTCACCGTCTCTTGAAAATTTTTTATCATATTCTGGGCGGTCGTGGAAGTGTGTACCACGTTCTTGGAGGTGTTCACGATGCTCTGCGCGATGTTGGACGGGTCTATCACCGCCCACTGTGCGCTTGCCCTGCCGACTGCAAACAGGCACAGGCAGATGGCTAATGTCATTCTTGTTCTCATGTTACTTTGGATTTTAGTGGATTTCATTATTTATTGCTCGCCTATCGGATGGTCCGGTTTCGGGTTCACGCGCACATAGTCCCCGTTGGGCGAGAAGGTCAGGATGTCCGTCGCCTCGTTGTAGGACACGTCAATGCGGAATCCGGTGTTCATGAACAGGTTGCCGTTCTCCTCCTGCAAGAGATAGGTTTCCGGCTTCAATTTGCGGCGGATGCCGCTCCGCTTGAATACCGTAACCTTATAGGCTTCGCCCTCCTTGTAGATAAGCACGTCGGGCTTGCCCTCCACGCTTTCCCAGTTCCCGCAAAGCAGGTCACGGCGGTTGTCCGCTACATCGCAGGATTGCAGCACCATGACCGCCAGCCCGATTAAACACTTGCTGACTTGTAGCATTTTCGTTCTTGATATACTCATACGCATTTTCTTTTTTGGTTGATGAATCTGTTTTTACTTATTCCTTCGTCTTTCGGCAAGCTGTCGGATGGCGGCTTCGATGTCGCCGCCAAGCTGCTCCGCCAGACGGTACACCTCTACTTTTTCCGTTTCTTCGGTGGTGTACGCCAGATACTCTTCAGCACTAACTTCGGTGGCATAGACCGCCGACTGCGTGCCGCCCAGTCCTATCCACACTTCCTTGTAGAGCCTTGACGGGTTGTTAGCCATGTTGATGGAGAGTATCTGCGACTTCTCCTTCTCCGTCAGACCCAACAGGGACTGTATGGCATCAAACTTGTTCATGTACTTCCGCTGGTCAAGGAGTATCTTGCAGTCGGAGTTATTGATGATGCTCTCCTTGACCACGGGCGAGGAAATGATGTCGTCCACCTCCTGCGTCACCACGATTGCCTCCCCGTAATACTTGCGCACGGTCTTGTACATATAGCGCAGGTATTCAGCCATGTTCGCCGAAGATAAAGCCTTCCAAGCCTCTTCCACTATCAGCTGTTTCCTTACGCCTTTCAGACGGCGCATCTTGTTGATGAAGGCTTCCATGATGATGATGGTCACGACCGGGAAAAGCTCGCGATTTTCCTTAATACTGTCAATCTCGAAGACGATGAACCGCTTGCCGAGCAGGTCGATGTTCTCCGTGGAGTTGAGCAGGAAGTCATAGCGTCCGCCCCGGTAATACTGCCGCATGGTGGTGAGCATATTGTCGATGTTGAAATCGGACTTCTCCACCTTTATCTCACGTTCCGCCAGTTCGCGGCGGTAGTCGTCACGCATATACTCGTAGAAGGTGTTGAACGAGGGGACGATGCTCCGGTCAGCCCTGATACGCTCGATGTAGGCGTTCACCGCACTACCTAATTCTCCGCTCTCCGTTTTCGTCACCTTGTCGTCCTCTGACTTCCAGAGCGTCAGCAGCAGCGTCTTGATGCTGTCCTTTTTCTCCACGTCGAACACGTAATCATCGGTGTAGAACGGGTTGAACGAAATCGGTTTCTCCTCTGTGTAGGTGAAGTACACGCCATCCGCCCCGTTTGTCTTGCGCCGGATCATCTCGCACAAGCCCTGATAGGAGTTTCCCGTGTCCACTAATACCACGTGCGTACCCTGCTCGTAATATTGCCTCACGAGGTGGTTCATAAAGAAGGATTTGCCGCTTCCCGAAGGACCCAACACGAACTTGTTGCGGTTCGTCGTGATGCCCCGCTTCATCGGCAGGTCGCTGATGTCAAGGTGCAACGGTTTTCCCGTAAGCCTGTCCACCATCTTGATGCCGAAGGGCGAGAGCGAGCTGCGGTAGTTGGTTTCCTCCGTGAAAAGGCATACCGCCTGCTCGATGAAGGTATGGAAACTCTCTTCCGCCGGAAAGTCCGCCGCATTGCCGGGCATCGCCGCCCAGTAGAGTGTCGGGCAGTCGATGGTGTTGTGGCGCGGCACGCACTCCATGCTGGCGAGCTGGCTGCCCACATCGTTCTTGATGTGCTTCAGTTCCTCCGCGTCATCGCTCCACGCCATGACGTTGAAGTGCGCCCGTACCGAGGTCAGCCCGTAGGAATGGGCTTCGTTCAGGTACTGGTCTATCCACTCGCAGTTGATGCTGTTGCTCCGGCTGTATCGGGATAGCGACTGCATATTTCTTGCGGACTTCTCGAACTTCTGCAAATTTTCCTCGCTGTTGTCGATAATCACATACTGGTTGTAAATGTGGTTGCAGGAGAGCAGCAGCCCCATGGGTGAGGCAAAGGAGAGGCGGCAGTCGCTTCGATCCGTGGAGAGTTTCTCGTAGCGGATGTCGGTAGCCACCTGTCCGGGCATATCCTCTGCGTCGGAGAGGGTGTGCAGGCACAGGCGGTTGTCGCCGATGCGCATTTCCTTTGCCGAGAGGTCGATGTCCTGCAAGGTCGTGTCGCCTTCGGGCATGAGCGAGAAGTAACGCTCTATCAGCCCGGCGGACTTCTCCGTCCCGACAAGTTCGTCGGTGGAGAGGCGGCGCAGCCTGACAAAGCCGCTGTCGTTCATGATGCGCTCGAACTGTTCGGCAGCTTCCATGAACTTCCCGGCGGTTTCCTTGTCCAGCTCCTTCGGGATGATATGCCCACGGCACAGCGTGCTGAAGTTGCTCTGCATCCGGTTACGCTCCTTCGTCGTCTTGGTCAGGTAGAGATAGCAGGAATGTTTCAGGTACGGACGCTCATTGAAGTGGCGTTCAAAGGAGCGGCTCAGAAAACTCATGTCGTCCTTCTGTAATTCCGGCTTGTAGCGTTCCTTGATGAACCAATCCTGCTTATGTACGACGCAGAAGTCCGGCAGCACCTTGATAGCCTTGCACCAGCAGCCGTGTATCGCCTCGTACTCCGCGCCCGTCACAGTATAAAGCTCCGGCAGTTCCACCTCGAAAGCCACCGTGATGTCGGCGTCTTTGGAAATGATGCAGCCATGCTCCACCGCCAGCAGGGGGAACTTGTTTTCCAGTGTTGTCATTTTGGATGTATTTCTCATGTCGTTTCTTCCTTTCGTTGCCGTTTGAATAATCGGGTGATCCGCCGCCGGTTGATAAGGTATCGGGGATGGCTCCTTGCCGCTCCCAATTTCATCAGCCCGTGTTCGCCGTACCGGGCGTTCAGCGCGAAGGTCTGCCATACGAGGACGGAAGACGATGCCGCGCCGAAACCGATACATATCCACTGGTCGATGCCGACCATGTAGAGGATGACGAACAGGACGAAGAGAGCCAGCAGACCTCCGCAGAAGATGAAGAGGTACTGAGCCTTTAGACCCTTGAACTCGACCGGACGGCCGATACCCTTGTTTATCGGGTATTCAGCCATACATTGTGTATTAAAGGAAGAATGAGCGCAGGATGGTGGCGGCGACAATCAGGAAGATGCAAGCCCCGAACCACGAGGCAGCGGTCTTCGAGGTGTCCGGGTCACCGGACGAGAATTTTCCGTACACTTTCACGCCACCGATAAGCCCGACTACCGCGCCGATGGCGTAAATTAATTTTGTGCCGGGGTCAAAATACGAACTCACCATAGAGGTGGCTTCGTTGATACCTGCCAGACCGTTTCCCTGCGCAAATGCGGAGGCGGTTGCGGCAATCATAAGTGCCGCAGAGATGATTAACTTTTGTCTGATGTTCTTGTTCATAAACTGTTCTTGTTTTGTGCCGTTGAAAGGGTGGATAGCCCTTTTTCGGGCGGTTGATACTTGATTACTTTACTTTGGTTTTAGTGGTTGCCCGTTTGTTTCTACGGACTTGGGTGTGTCCGTTGCGGATTGGCTGTACCTTGTACCGCCGTGCGCGTGGTGTGATGCTGTCTTACGTTTTCATTTCCATTCTTTTTTAGCTGTTATACATAGTTTCGGAAGTCGAACTCCTCGATGTTGTCGGGAATCACAAACACCTTTTCCTTTTGTTGTGTCACGGTCATGTTCACCGTATCCACGAAAACTGCCATCGCCTTTGCAAGCCTCTCGCTCATTGCTTCATCGGTCAGGCGTTCCGTTATCCTTGTATAAAGCTCTGTCCCGTCCAGTTCCGTCATGACCTTTCCGGCGTGTCGCATTTCCTCATCGGACGGTGATTCCTTCCGTATGGTGCGTACAGCCCTGTCAATATCCTCGAAGCTGCTTCCCGAAGCCTGCTTTTTGTCAGGTTCCTCGTCCTCCGGATCATCCTCTCCGTACTCCAGTTCCGAAGTCGGGATGCTCGTGAAGGTTTCATCGAGTTTTTCCTCCGGAACTTGTGCCGGGCGTGAGACGGTTTCCGTGTTTCCGTCGTCAAAAGTAGCCTCTTCCTCCGACAGCTCAATGCCTTTTTCCGAAGTGGCGGCTTCTTGCGTCGGTATGGCAGCGGTTGTCCGGGTCGATGCCATCTTGAAACGGCTCTTGCCAATGATGTCCGAGGTGTCTGCGTGAGGTATTTCCTTATCCTTTCCTTGCTCTGCCACCGTACTGTCCAATGACCGCCACAGCCCGGCAATGTGTCTGAAGAAACGGATGAGCTTTGTGTCCATGATGCGGTCATAGAACAGCAGGAACAGGAACCACACGTTGCAAGCAACCGATACGATTAAAAACGCCTTTGTCATAATCTTACTTTTTGGGCGTTTTCAATCTGTTCCATGTACTGCTGCCCGTATTGTCGGAAATGGTCGCGGAGGATGTTATCCACAAACTTACCGATGCTCAAACCGTTTCCCATCCGACTGGCAACGATAGCGACTTTCTCATGAATTTCTCGGCTGATGTATATACATTGCCGCGTTTTGATTTCCGATGCTTGCAGGAAAGTCGAGAGCGGTTTGTCTCTGCCTTTATCCTTGCGGAAGTCAATGCCGGTATTTTCCTGATCGTAGTCGGTTACACACTTTGCTGCACGGGCAGCGGTTCTTTCACTCTTTCCTGTTTGCAGGCATCCTGCCTGACGGTTCTTCTTTGTTCTTTTCATACTTCTTTGTTGTTTTTGGGGTGTTTATAAATTATAGGATTCCATATGCCGTTTGAACGATTCGGCTATCTCGTCTTGGAACAGCGTGAAATGGTGTGTCAGCACGTTGTCAAGAAAAGCCGCGATAGTCACCTCGTTGCCTCCGATTACATGAAGCATCTTCTGGATGCGGTCGTGGTATTCCTTGCGGATATAGACCTGCTTGCCGAGCCTTGCCGTGATATTGGAGCCGCATATGAATACGGTGTCATAATCCGGCTTTTCCGGCTTGCCGTTCCTGCGCCTGCGTTCTGGTTCCTCTCTGGGGTGCGGGACAGGCAAGGGGACGGTTTCCTACACCGTTTCTTTCGGAGGTGGGGAAGGCGCGTTTCCGTCCGTGCTTCTCGCTTCCGGCGGAATGCTTGTATCGTCCAGTCGAAACGAGTTGATTACGGCTTCGCTGTCGATGTCCTCGATTCTTGTTTTCTTTGCCATGCCGTTCAGTTTTTGATGATGCCGAGAATCTCATCGACGAGTTTGTCGAGGTTGCTGCCGCGTACCAGTATTTTGTCCGCCGGAAACGCCGTGGAGCGGAATACCGCCTTGCGTTCTGCCGCCGTCTCCTTGCGGAAACGCTTGCTGTCCGGCAGATGTGTTTCCAGAATGGGCAGGGCGAACTCGGCACAGACCTTGTCGTATGCCTTGTAAAGTTCCGTCTTTTCGCGCCCGTCCACCATGTTCCACACGAGGTAAATCCCTTTGATGCCGGACTTACCCGTGCTTATCATCTGTTCGTTGATAACGGTGGCGAACTTGATGGAACTCTCCATCACCACACGGTCGGCGATGATGGGCGTGAAGATGTAGTCCATTTTGGAAATGGTCTGCACCACATCGGCATTGTTGATGGTTCCCGGCAGGTCGAAGAACACGAAATCAAGGTCGGGCTGCGCTGCCACCAGATTTTCGGCGGTCTTTACCGCATCTTCCGCACGGCTGCATCTGATGGTGTACGGGTTCTTCTTCAGCCGTTTGAGCTGCTCATACGCCATCACCTTGTAATGCCCGTCCTCCATGACAGCTTTCATGTCGCGCTTGCGCATGTCATGGATACTGTACTGCGGAAAATCGCAGTCCACCACGGCTACGTTGTAGCCTTTCACATAGTGCAGGTAGCTTGCTACAAGCACCGTCAGGGTTGTCTTACCCGCTCCACCTTTCTGCGTGGAGATTGCCACATAAGTTGCTTCTTTCATTTGTCTGATAATTTATTTGGTTATACATCTGTCCGGTGGCGGTAGCGTATTGCCATTAGTACGTACGCACGCGCTCCCATTCATTTATTTATTCACTCCTTAATCCGGCTGTGCCTATGGGTAATCATCGGTTTGTCCAACCGCCCATGCTTTTATCCGTCCGCATGGACGTGTGCTTGGAAAACTGTCTGAATACATACACCTGTTTTCAACCGTTTGGATTGATGTCCGGATTACTGTCCGAACATCCGGCGGAAGGAGTGTATTTTCAGTCCCACATCCGAATCACACTGCAAATAAACAAGGATATTTTGGAACTTGTATCACTTCTCCGGCAAGTGGCAGCACGTTGCGCCGGTTGGCATTGATTGTCCGGGTCAAGCCTCTGCCCGATACCGCGTTAAGGGCGTAACTTTGCACCCGAACGGCAGGGTTCGCCGCAGGTGGCGCAGCCCGGAGTTTGAAAGGCATTCCCCCAATCCGTCCCCGACGGATTTTTATGTTCACCTGAACATAGCAAGGTATGTTTTCAGCCGCTCAAAACATTTTGAGCAGCCACGAAAACGCCTTGCCCTTGCAGGGGGCGGGCTTACCCTCCGAAGTCGGGAAGCCTCTCAAACCTGCGGTGCTGTGCCTCAAAGCGGCGGCTTATGCCGTCAAACCGCTAAATCCAAAGTAATATGAGTGAAAAAAGAAGAAACAAAGGCGGGAGAAATCCCAAACTCGACCCGGCGGTGTTCCGCTACACCGTCCGTTTCAGTGAGGAGGAACACAACCGTTTCCTCTCCATGTTCGAGAAGTCAGGCGTAAACGCCAAGTCGGTTTTCCTGAAGGCGCACTTCTTCGGGCAGCCGTTCAAGGTGCTGAAAGTGGACAAGACGCTGGTGGATTACTACACCAAACTGTCCGATTTTCATGCGCAGTTCCGCGCGATAGGCACGAACTACAACCAAGTAGTGAAGGAACTGAGGCTGCATTTTTCCGAGAAAAAGGCGATGGCGTTGCTTTACAAGTTGGAGCAACAGACCGTCGAACTCGTAAAACTGAGCCGTAAGATTGTGGAACTTTCAAGGGAGATGCAGGAAAAATGGTCGCAAAAATCAGTGTAGGAAACTCGTTGTATGGCGCACTTGCCTACAACGGGGAGAAGATCAACGAGGCGAAAGGGCGGCTTCTGACAACCAACCGCATCTACAATGACGGTACGGGAACGATGGACATCCACCGGGCTATGGAGGACTTTCTCGCTCTGATGCCCGTGCGGTCGAAGGTGGAGAAACCGGTGGTGCATATCTCGCTCAATCCGCATCCCGACGATATTTTGACGGACACGGAGCTTCAGAACATCGCACGGGAGTATCTGGAGAAGATGGGCTTCGGCAACCAGCCGTATCTCGTTTTCAAGCATGAGGACATCGACCGCCACCATCTGCATATCGTGACGGTCAGGGTGGACGAGAACGGCAGGAGCATAGACACCCGGAACAATTTTTACCGGAGCAAGCAGATAACACGCGAACTGGAACGGAAGTACGGGCTGCATGACGCGGAACGCAAGAATCGCCGTCTTGACACGCCGCTGCGCAAGGTGGACGCCTCTGCGGGCGACGTGAAGAAGCAGGTGGGGAATATCGTTAAGGCTTTGAACGGGCAATACCGTTTCCAAACGATGGGAGAATACCGTGCCCTCCTTTCCTTATATAATATGACAGTGGAGGAAGCACATGGCAATGTGCGCAGACGTGAGTATCACGGGCTGGTCTATTCCGTCACGGACGACAAGGGCAACAAGGTCGGCAATCCTTTCAAGTCCTCGCTGTTCGGGAAGTCCGTCGGCTATGAAGCCGTACAGAAGAAGTTTGCCCGTTCCAAGCAGGAGTTTAAGGAGAGGAAACTTGCCGACATGACGAAACGCACCGTCCTTTCCGTGCTGGAAGGCACGTATGACAAGGAGAAGTTTGTAGCCACCCTCAAAGGAAAGGGCATCGACACCGTACTACGCTACACGGAGGAAGGGCGCATCTACGGAGCCACGTTCATCGACCACCGTACGGGCTGCGTGCTGAACGGCTCACGCATGGGCAAGGAACTTTCCGCCAACGCCTTGCAGGAACACTTCACGCAGCCTTACGCTGGACAGCCGTCGATTCCGCTTTCCGTTATGGTGGAGGGACAAGAGGACAAACAAGGATATTCCGGAGGGGAATACGAGAACCATTCGGGTGGTATGAACCTGTTTGCCCCCGAAGGTCCGGCAGTGGACGCCGAGGAGGAAGCCTTCATCCGGGCGATGCAGCGCAAGAAGAAAAAGAAGAAGCGCAAGGGCTTGGGAATGTAATCGAAAATATCAACAATCAAAAAAATCAATGTATGTCACAACAAGAAGACGATTTGAGGGCGTTGGCGAAAATCATGGATTTTCTGCGTGCCGTGAGTATTATTTTAGTGGTCATGAACGTGTACTGGTTCTGTTATGAAGCCATACGGCTCTGGGGAGTGGAGATCGGCGTGGTGGACAGAATCCTGATGAACTTCAACCGCACGGCGGGGCTGTTCCGTTCCATCCTGTACACAAAACTGTTTGCCGTCCTACTGCTTGCCTTGTCCTGTTTGGGGACAAAGGGCGTAAAGGGTGAGAAAATCACTTGGGGAAGAATCTGGACAGCCCTTGCCGTTGGCTTCGTGCTGTTCTTCCTCAACTGGTGGATACTGGCTTTGCCGCTCCCGATAGAGGCGGTGACGGGACTGTATATTCTGACCGTCGGCGCAGGTTATGTCTGCCTGCTGATGGGCGGTCTGTGGATGAGCCGTCTGTTGAAGCACAACCTTATGGACGATGTGTTCAATAACGAAAACGAGAGTTTCATGCAGGAAACAAGGCTTATCGAAAGCGAGTATTCGGTCAATCTTCCGACACGGTTTTACTACAAAAAGCGTTGGAACAATGGCTGGATCAATGTCGTGAATCCTTTTAGGGCTTCCATCGTGTTGGGTACGCCGGGCAGCGGTAAATCCTATGCAGTGGTAAATAATTTCATCAAGCAGCAGATAGAAAAGGGCTTCTCGATGTATGTGTACGACTTCAAATTCAGCGACTTGTCCACGATAGCATACAACCATCTGCTGAACCACCCGGAGGGCTACAAGGTGAAACCGAAGTTTTATGTGATAAACTTCGATGACCCGCGACGTTCGCACCGTTGCAATCCCATTCACCCGGACTTCATGGAGGATATTACGGACGCTTATGAGAGTGCGTACACCATTATGCTCAACTTAAATAAAAGTTGGGTGCAAAAGCAGGGCGACTTTTTCGTAGAATCGCCCATCATCCTTTTCGCGGCTATTATCTGGTATCTCAAAATTTTCCAGAACGGCAAGTATTGTACATTCCCCCATGCGATTGAGTTCCTGAACCGCCGCTATGAGGATATTTTCCCGATACTGACCTCTTACCCGGAATTGGAAAACTATCTTTCTCCGTTCATGGACGCATGGCTCGGAGGGGCTGCGGAGCAGTTGATGGGGCAGATAGCAAGCGCGAAAATCCCTTTGTCAAGGATGATTTCCCCGCAGCTCTATTGGGTGATGTCGGACAGCGAGTTCACGCTGGACATCAACAATCCCGAAGAACCGAAAATACTCTGTGTGGGCAACAATCCCGACCGTCAGAATATCTACGGGGCCGCTCTCGGTCTGTATAACTCCCGTATCGTGAAACTCATCAACAAGAAAGGGATGCTGAAGTCGTCGGTCATCATCGACGAGCTGCCCACGATTTATTTCAAGGGGTTGGACAACCTTATCGCCACCGCGCGAAGCAACAAGGTTGCCGTGTGTCTGGGCTTTCAGGATTTCAGCCAGTTGGTGCGCGACTACGGTGATAAAGAAGCGAAGGTCGTGATGAACACCGTCGGCAATATCTTTTCCGGTCAGGTGGTGGGTGAAACCGCCAAGACGCTTTCCGAACGCTTCGGTAAGGTGTTGCAGAAACGGCAGTCCATTTCCATCAACCGGCAGGATGTTTCCACCTCCATCAACACGCAGATGGATTCACTCATCCCGCCAAGCAAGATTTCCGGCTTGACGCAGGGTATGTTTGTCGGTTCGGTGTCCGACAACTTCAACGAGCGTATCGAGCAGAAGATTTTTCATTGTGAGATTGTCGTGGATGCCGAGAAGGTGAGGCGCGAGGAGAAAGCCTACAAGAAAATCCCCGTCATTACCGACTTTACGGACGGGGACGGCAACGACCGCATGAAGGAAACGGTTCAGGCGAATTACAGGCGCATCAAGGAGGAAGTGAAGCAGATTGTTCAAGAGGAACTGGAACGTATCGCAAATGATGAAAACTTGAAACACCTGTTGCAGCAGAAATAACAGATTCCTTTATATATGAAAAAGGGGATGTGTCAAAACACCCCAAATATGAAAATTACCCCTGTCACAGATATCTGTAGCAAGGGTAATTTTGTTAAAAAGAGAGTTTTGACGCCCTCTTTTTATTCTCAGATTTGAGATGCTTGTTGATGGTGGTAATGGCAAGCGTCAGCAAATAATTTTTCAGCTCTGTATCGTCTTTAAGCAGTATGCTGTATTCTTCGGCAAACATTCTCAACAGTCTGGTTCTGAGTTTCGACATTTCTTCACCGAAAGGTATCTGTCGGTTTTCTTGCCAATACTCAATCACTACGGAAGATACCAGCCACTTGAACTCGGATTTCATCTCTTTGCCGAGTTTCTTGAAGCGGATTTGTTCGCTAATTGGCGGCTCGTTGTATGGCATCATGTCTGCCGGGTCATAAACGGATATACTGCCGATACCATAATCCATGATTATCGGTAAATCAGTTTTTACATCATTCTTATGTTTCTTCTTTTTAGCCATACCCGTTATTGTTGCAGGAAACCTTTACCTTTATCAGTAAGATAGTATTTCTGTTGCGGACTCTTGGAGCCTACGGGATAAAGTGAAAGGACCAAACCGGAATTTATTGCCGGATGGATATAGTTCTTTAAGAAATTCCTTTTATCTTTCATTCCCGTTTTCTCCATGATTTCTTTAGCAGAGAGAGTGTTGTTCCCAATAGCAGACAACAGTTTTCCTAACTGTGGGGTTACTGTGGGGTTACTATAGGGTTGCTGTGGGGTTGCTGTGGGGTCTTGTCCTACTGTAGTTCTTGTATAATGAAACACAATCCATACAGCATTGCCGTCGGTATGAAACTCCGGATCCGGAATACCGACACGGCGACATTCGTTTACCATAAGGGCTATGCCACGTCCCCAACTCTCCAATACTGCACTTTTGTACAGCACATTGGCTACTATCAGATTTTGTGGTTCGGAATTGTGGCCACCCAACAGTTTCTCAATGGTAATATCAGGCGGAAATGTTCCGCTGTTTTCAATCTCCACGCGGTCATCATAGATAGCAATCCCGACTGAACTGCCGGGGCGATGGTAAACACGATGTGCAAAAGCATTTATGCAACATTCTCTCAATGCCTTATATGGCACATTCAGTTCCTCTTCTCTGTACAAACCTTCAATTTTACCGGAAAGGGACAAATGCTTGAAGAAAAATGCCATTGCAGCATCCAGCAAGTTGAATATATTGCCTGTCACACGCTGATTATCTAAAAATTCATCTTTTGTCGTTCCTTTGAACCGGGCTAAACGGAGCAGACATTGGGGATAATGGTAGAAGTTTCGTCCGAATAGGACAACGGAAGCATTGTTCAGCTTTCCATCATTCAACAAGTCAAATTTTTCAAGGATGGTTCGGACATCCTCCTGCATAGAACCTTCCGGCAAACGTCCGCCTCTGATTCCTCCACGTACTGCGCCCAAGATTGCCGTTTCGTCAAGGTCGGATATTTTCAAGCTGGGATTTTGCATGGAATCCCAAGCATAGGTTCCGCCTCGCTGCATAACCAACAGGTTGTATATACCCTGCGGCATGGCAGATGTAACGCTCTCTATCCGTTGATAAGCCCTCCCCTTATAGGTGAACGGGCGCATATATCGTTGTTCTTCCGCTGATAAAGCTATAACACTTTTGTTCGTTCCCGGAATGTCTGTATAGGATATATCAATGGTCGCAAACGGCTCGATTCGTCTGATGGTTTCCGCAATATCGCGCTTCGTCTTGTCGCTCACTTCCTGACCGATAATCTTTCCCTTGTCGGTTACACCGAACAGCACCGTGCCGCCCGTACCGTTCAAGAAGGCACAAAGAGTTTCAATTCCACGCTCCAACTGCCCGGTAGTTTCTTTGAACTCAACTGTCCCGCCTTCGGCTCCGGCAATCAGTCCATTCAATATTTCGAGGTTATCTATTTTCATCCGTCATTGATTAATACTTGCAAAGTTAATGATTTTAATCGGCTTTCCGGCAGATAATAGAGTGATTGTAAATGAAGAAGGATAAGAAACCGTATAATCCGGCCGCTTATCCTTTGTTTGGCATTCGTTTATCTCCTCATCCGCTCCAATTCATCGTCATGTCGCATCTTCGCGTTCAGTTTGTCCTGCATCTTTTCAAGGAAGTAGGTGCGACTGTCGCTTTTCCTGCGTTTGATGTCCGTATAGAAGCGGTAGCAGTCTTTGGACTCCACACCGAAAAAGGAATAGAGGACAGGGGCAAGCTCTTTCAGCGAAGCCTTGCCGCCATTGATGCAGCCGGTGGCGTAGAGGGCATAGATTAGTTCTACCAACTCGACGGCATTACCGGTCCATTGCAGGGCTGGGACTGTGGCTTTGGTTTCGGATGTGGATGTTAGTGGTGGCACGGAGGTAATTGCAGAAGCGGATACCATCTTCTGCATCTTTCGGATGAATGATAACGCCTTGCGGATATACACAGTGACGACATTCTCCTCCGATGCCGACAAGTTCTGCGGATGGTGCTGTAATTCGATTTCGGCAAAAGCCAACGCCACAATAATATGCTTGGCATCATTGCCGCCGTAGCACAGGTTTATTACTTCCTGCACGAATCCGCCGTATGCCGTTTCCGTGCTACCGTTGTCTTTTCCGTTTATCAGGGCGAAAAACTGTGTTTCCGCCAATATGAGATGGTTCATTATCTTTTCTGTTTTGAGGGTTTACACTTGTTTATCAGTGTGCGCACACTGATATATGGGCAAATCATAGCCCTAAACACGAGAAAAGATTGTGAGAAAATTGTACTACATTGTTTTTCAGAAAGATAAAATTCAAAAATAATTTTATCCTTGATTGCATCCCTTGTGAAATGTGTTCAGATTCTGAACATGTGTTCACTTTCTGAACACGGAAATTCCGCCAAGATGTTCATAATCTGAACATTTTATGCCCGTGGCTCTTTATGATAGGTAAGCCGGATTACTCCGTCCCTATAAGTTTTGTTCTCCATAAGCCGCCAGTCATTCATAGGTAGTGCTGACTTGAAAAAATGCGCTCCGTTTCCGTCGATGGTTGGAACAACGTATAGTATGATTTCATCTATCACGTTCATCCGTAACAGTCCGTTGGCATATTCGGTATTCCCGGCAGTTACTTCCAACAAATGGCAAATGCTTCCACCTTCCTCTCTCCATTCTTGAAGCACGGATACCGAATAGTCGGATGTCAGCTTATACAGGGCATTGGCACGTATTTCATCCATACCGTAATCTTCGGTTTGAAGCAACCGCTTCCGGGGATGCAGTTTCATCGGACAGCCATCTATTGAGATAACGGCAAGTAATTGTATTTTCGCCATAACGTATTTCCTTTCCTTTTTGGCGAGGCAAAAAAGTAGCGTGCAATTCACACTACTTTCAAGCGATGGCTCTGGTAAAGCCTTTACGGAGAGTACGTGAATGCACGCTATGCGTAGGCATAGCATAAGCATCACGCAATCGTCTCCGTAGTTTCAATTTACCAGATTTTCGCTCGAAACGCCTTGCGGTCTTATGTCTATATCATCGGCGAAAAGTTACCCAATCGCCTGCTATTTTCTGAAATACAATTGCAAAGTTAATCAATTATTGCCATTTACAGCCATACTCCGGTCAGTTTTCTTCATTCAATCCATATTCTACCAATTTATTATACAGCGTTGTCCTGCCGATACCCAGTATCTTTGCAGCCATTTTCTTGTTACCGGCTGCTTGTTTCAAAGCACGCAGGATACGTCCTCTTTCTTCATCCCCGCTCTTCAATGTAAAACAAGCGGAAGTAGCGGACGGTTCATTGTCAAGTTCCAAATCGGCTTCGGTTATCATATCGCCTTCTGATTGCAGGACTGCCGTCTGTATCTTCTGTTTCAACTCGCGCACGTTGCCCGGCCACGCATGGGCGAGCAGGGCATTACGGGCAGATGCGGCAAAACCTTTTACTTCACGTTCCAACTCACGGTTTGCCATTTCACGGAAGAACTCGGCCAATGGCATGATGTCTTCCGGGCAGTCGCGCAAGGGCGGCATGGTTATCACATACTCCTGCAAGCGATAGAGCAAATCCTGCCGGAACCGCTTTTCCGTTACGGCTTTCTGCAAATCCTCGTTGGTTGCAGCCACTATCCTCACGTTGGCTGTTTTGTCCTCCTTTGCTCCGACGGGACGGTAACGGCGTTCCTGTATGGCGCGGAGCAGCATCTGTTGCATCTCCATTGTTAGGTTGCCCACTTCGTCAAGGAACAGCGTGCCGCCATCCGCTTCCAGAAAATACCCCGTCTTGTTTGCTTCGGCACCCGTAAACGCGCCCTTGACGTGTCCGAAGAAGGCGGATTGTATCAATGACGGGGACAAGGCTCCGCAGTCCACTGCCACAAAAGGTTTATCGGCAAGTTTGCTTTGTTGGTGTATATGTTGTGCGATATGTTCCTTGCCCGTACCGTTCTCGCCCAGTATCAGCACGCTCATCCGGGTGGTGGCTACAAGGCGCACACGTTTCTTGATTTTCTGATAGGCTTCGCCCTGCCGGACGAATATCGGAATGTTCCATTGTAGTCGCTTTTCATGTTCTTTTTGCAGGGTGCGGATAAGCGGTATCAGTTTATCCTCCAACAACTGTTTCTGTATGTAATCCTTTGAGCCGAGCTTCATACTTTCCACTGCCGTATGCACCTCCCCGTAATTGGTCATAACGATAAACACCTGTTGTTTGTCGTTGGCACGCATCCACCGTAACAACTCTATGCTTTCACCGTCGGGGAGGCGTAGGTCGGCAACGACAATATCATCCACCTCTGACTTTACCAATAGTTTCTTGGCAGTGGCAAGATTATATGCCGACATAGTATCGAAGCTGTCTTTCTTCAGCAGGTTGCAGACATAATCGTTATAGACGGGGTTGTCCTCAATCACAAATACTTTCATCCGACAACCTCCTTTCCTTTTGCGCAAGTTCTATGATAACTGTTCCCATACGAAGCATGGCATCCACGCATTTCCGCAATTCCATTTCGGAACATTCAGATTCTTGATGCAGCAGTTCATACAGGTTCCACAAGGGTTTGTCAGCACGGATAACAGCCCATGAACTTCGCTGACGGTGTATCCATTCGTCCAACGCCTTGCGGTCATTCCTCTCCATGATTTCCCGGACAGCCTGCATATCCTTTTCTGTTTCGGTTATCAAACGGTCAAGCATCGCCCGTTTGTCACCATATGCAAGCAGAGAGGACAAGTCGGGAAGTTCATCCTT
This sequence comes from Bacteroides finegoldii DSM 17565, assembly GCF_000156195.1. GTDB lineage: Bacteria > Bacteroidota > Bacteroidia > Bacteroidales > Bacteroidaceae > Bacteroides > Bacteroides finegoldii. The sequence goes on from NZ_GG688318.1 coordinate 133,270, forward strand.
GTCCGTACTTATCAAAAGGCATTTGTCTGATACAGCAACCAGTTCGGAAATGGAAAATGGCTTGAACAGGCAGGCGGTAAATCCATTTTCCAACAGCTCCTCTTCGCTGCAACTGCCGGAGGCGGTCGCCACGACAATGGGAATCTCTTTCGAGTTGCTGACACTTGACGAGCGTAACAACTCCAACACCTCATAGCCGTTAATCTCCGGCATCTTCATATCGGTTATCATGAGGTCGTATGTGTGCTGCCGCATGGCTTCCATTGCATCGCCAATAGTGGTGAACGTGTCGCAATGCACACCTATACCAGCATACATTTCCTTTGTCATGGATAATACCATCGGATTGTCGTCCAATACGATGACAGAATAAGGTCTTTCTATATGAGCCAGACTTTCTGCGGCTGTCTGTTCTTCAATACCAATATCGGCAGTGTTCATTGGCAACTCCACAGTAAAACGACTGCCTTCTCCTTTTTCGCTTTCCAAGCGTATAGTGCCGCCAAGCATCCCGACTATCTGTTTCACAATGCTTAACCCCAATCCGAAACCGTCTTGCGTGGCGGCGTTGGAAAGCCGCTCGAACGCTCCGAACACTCGCTGTTGTTCTTCCGCACTCATGCCGGTTCCGGTGTCCTCTACTACAAGGGTCAGCCTATTGCCGTCATAGCTTATGACAAGTGAAACGCTTCCGGCATTCGTGAACTTGACGGCATTGCCCAGCAGGTTGTCGCATATCTGTATGATGCGCTCCTTGTCGCCATTCAGGATAATACCCTCCGGGCACTCGATGGTAAGTTTAAGATCTTTTGCTTCTGCTTGTTGCGTAAACTCCGTTTGCAACAGCTCCGCGATGTTTTCCAAACGAAACGGACGGACATTCGCCTGTTCCTTGCCGCTGTCCAAGCGGAAGAAGTCAAGCAGGGAGTTGAGCATGTCGGTCATTCTCTTGGAGGCTTGCAGGATATTGTCCGCATAACCGCTTATCTTTTCTTCTTCGTTGTCCTGCATCAGTTCCGCATATCCATGTATGGCAGTCAGTGGTGTGCGTAGCTCGTGGGTGATGGTGTGCATCGCTTTCTTGCGTGAGGCTATCAACGATTCGTTTTGTTTTACGGACTTTTGCAGTTGCCCGATTAAATCTGTTGTCTTACGTTTGTACTGCTTGATGCGGGTGGCATAGCGGTGAATGATGATGTATGAAATAATGAGCAACAGCAGCATGACACCCGTTATGATACCTACCTGCAAGAACGACTTTTCACGCATAGCGGATATTTCCGCCTCACGTTCCTGCAAGTCAGCCTGCACCTTGTGGTCCATCTGCTGGATAAGGGTTTGCAGTTGGCGGTTCAGTTCCGCATTGCGGCTGGCAAGGCTGTCGGCATATTCCGACAGACGATGGCTTTGGGCACGTTGTTGCGCTATCATATCACGGTTCAGTGTGTAGAGCATCGTGGTGGTCGTCGTCGGAGGTGCTTCCTGTTTCTTGCCGAACAACCCGAGAAAACCTTTCCTCCTCTGTTTCTTCGGCTCTTCCTGCCTGCTCGTTTGCACTATCACCGGCACCTGCTTGGCTATCCGGCGGTTGATGTCCGCCTGTTGTTCCAGAGCCTCCATGATGGCGCACAGCCGCTTTTCCTTGTCCTCCAGCAAGTGGCGCACGCTGTCTATGCGCACCGATTCGTAATGGCTCTTGAAGCGGCAAAGCATACTATCCACCGTCATCCGTTGCCGCCGGTATGCCGCCACATCCTTATCGTCCCATTCCAGCACCGACTCGCCCAAAAGAGACAACTCCACCACACCCACATACGCATCGTGTGTTTCCTTGCGGAAGCGGTTGATTTCACGGTTCTCCCGTTCCAGCAACTCCAAGTCGCGCCATTCTCCGAGCCACGTGCAGATGATGCCGCCCACCAGCAGGACTATCAACAGATAGCCTGCGGCTATCTTCGTGCGGAGATGCTTGGTAGTGGTAACGAATTGTTCGCTCATTTGCTGTTTGTGTAAATACCGTTATTTAAAATACGCATATAGGTCGTGGAACTTCGCAGGTTCATGGATGAGAATGGCGGCCATGCTGCCTATGACCGCCACCAGAATTATATATCCGAATAGAATTCTACTCCTCAATGAAACAACCATTCTTCCCTTATTTACAATTGTTATAATTATTAAGGCATCTGACCACCGGCGATAGGTGGAATTTCTGTTAGTATGGGATTTCTCGGGATTGAGTTAAAAATTCTTTGGCCACGTATGGCTTGACTTGGAGGAGCGTTTTCATTTACATCAAGCCGATAACATCTATCGTTAAATGTTATAATTCCCCAAATACCAATGGTTCCTGGGATTCTCGCCAATCCTTCAGTAGGTTTAAAAAGAACAACATTATCTATTATTCGATTTTTAACCGCCCGATTCCATGATGTTTTAATACTATTGTTAGGCGTTGGAATATGAGCAACATACCTAATGCCATTGTGCCTAAAACTGGCCATATAACACCCCGAAAAACCTGAACTTAAAGTATCTATGCCATTTGAAGCAACGACTGCTATTCCATCCGCAATATATATGACACAGGCATAGTCTAATCTAAGAAAACGATAGTTACGGGTATATCCTTTTATTTGAAATGTCAAATTACTTTGCGTGACAATCGGAGGGGTCAAACCTACATTATAAATATTTTGATAATGAAACCGTGCAATATTTGTCATTACTGCTCGACTGTTTGGCAATCTTAATGCTTGAATCAAATTCATATATTTACTTACTGTTACTTTCGTTTGTTATAGGCTCGATACATGATGCCATTATATCCATCAGTTTAGACAGACCTTCGGTCTGCGGCTGCTGACTGGCTGTCACATGTATCTGGTATTTTGCCGTTTGGTTGGTCATGCGGGTGTTCTCGCGGGCGGTCGTGACTTTGCCGCTGATTTCCGCATTTATAAACCAATGTTTTGCAGAAGCTTTTGCCTCTACTTCTGCGTTGGTAGTGCTTTTTACGTTTGATGTATCGGTAACCTCCATCTGGAAATCGACATCCACGCGATCTATGAGCAGGGAAGGAATAGGCACCAATCCTATAAACGGAGCCTTGACACTTTGTGACATTGTTGTCATTTTTCCATCCTGCTGTATCGGTCTTTCGACATCGAATTCCAATATACGCGCTTTATTGCCGCTTTTACCATCAAATGCAATTTGCTGGTAGAAATTCCATGCTGTCGCTGCCAATTCCTGTTGTGCTTCGGCTGCTGCAATAAGTGGAGCTGCAATAAGTTCCCGCATGGGAAGCCCCTTGAATTTGTCAGTCACGTTTGAATCTGCTTTAAGAACTGGAGAAGTTTCTCTGTTTTGAGTCTCTTCCAATGCAGCGGAGATAATTTCTTTCGCCTGTCCGCTTACATTTTCATTCAAGTTTTCCGCATTTTCTTGTTGCCCTTGGTTCTTTATTTCTTCTGCCATAACATTTGAATTTTAAAATTGTTAGATATTTTTTACAAAATCGTCAATAATTCGGGAAATGCTCTCCGGAGTCTCCTGAACCTTAAAATTGACGCAAACCTCCATGACATCATCCGCATCCGGTTTTATGTTGCTCATCTGCATCTGGAGATTGGCTCTTTGTGGGCTGGATAACAATAAGTTGTTTTCCGGAATCTGTGATTCCACGCTTCCGACCTTCGCCTTGAACTTTATCTGCACATTATCCATTGCAAGATAATGATGGGATATCAAGGCTATAAGTGGAATATCAATAGTCTTGTCTCCAACCATGATTTTTTTTTGATTGGAACGTATTTGCGTTATTTGCATTTGTTCCTTCAAAAAGTCTGGTCAGATTTTGTATCTGATGATTCTGTAATGTATCTTGTGCACAGTTTACGGCGTACTGCAAACCATTCATAATATCAGAGAATGAATTGGTTTGAACACTGTCCGGCTCATCGTCATTATTTTTCTTGCCTCTGTGAAAAAGTCCCATGTTTTTAATTTAAATACTTGATTTGTTGTCTTTAATGAGCACCAATCTTGACAATGTCCGGCTTACAGCTTCCATATTTACACTGGAGACTATATTATTATTGACAATGCCTTGATGCCAAAACCAATATGGTGGATTCTCCGTGTGTTCCATCACGTCCTCCTTTCTTTATTGGGATTATACTTCGGTTCTTTCCGTTGCGAGCGGAACTTTTCCGCCCTACGGTTTACTGCTTCCTCAAGGTAGGCAATGCTCCGTTAAGTTCGTAACGCCACTCTGAACCAGCGTTCTGCAAGGCGGTGTTCATGGCATCAACGGCTTTCTGCCAGGTAACGTAAGTGCCGTCCACCTTCGTAGATTCGGGGGCGGTCTTATAGCCTCGTTCCTGATTGTTCTTCCAATAGCAGGCGGTCACGGTGGTGTAGCTATCTCCAAACAAGCCGCCGATATGCACATTGCCAGTGCTACTACCTGTACTTGTTACGTTGCCCGTGGCATAGCAGGCAAGGACGCGGCTTCCTCCGTTTAATCCCACTACACCGCCGCCATAGAGATTCTTTTGGGAGGCTATTTCTAAGGTCACGTTGCCTGTGGCATAGCAAGCTGTCATGGTGCCCCATTTTTCTCCTGCCACACCGCCGACATAGTGCGTTCCCTTTACTGTGGCAGAGGTGCAGCATCCGATGATGGAACCAGCCTTTTGTGAACCCACCACACCGCCGACACAATCCGTGCCGCTGACGCTGCCCGACACCGAGCAGTTTTCAATGGTGCCCCAGCTATATCCTACCACGCCACCAGTACAGCCAAACATGTGATTGCTTGTTATCTGTATGCCTTCCATCACCACATTCTTCACCGTACCAGCTCTATTGAGATAGCCGAACAGACCCACAAATTGGTCATTTGTCGTAACGGTCAACCCCGTGATGGTATGGCCGCCGCCGTCGAAAGTGCCTTTGTATGAGTTATCGAAGCTTGTGCCTATCGGTGTCCAGCCTTTGCCTGTGAGGTCAATGTTTTTGTCGAGGGTAATGTTAATGTCGGTCTTACCTCCGTTCACTAATTTGGCTACATTCAGCAGGCCGTCGGCGTTATAGACCGTGTAGCTGCCGTTGCTCTCTATGGTATAGCCCAGGTCTTTTGCCGCAGCGAGGGAGACGGTGTAGGTATATTCACCGCCCGCCTGCCAGTCGGTAGCATTCTTCATCTTATAAACGAAGGTCTTGCCGTTAGTGAATGTGCATGTAATGAAGGTCGTGCCAGCTGCCACACTTTGCGGGGCTACGATGGCGGTGTAGGTGTTGCTGCCCTTGCCGTACGGGGTGATTTTATCCGGATTGCCATTCTCGGTGGAGAGACCCGTCAGCCGCACGGATGCCAGCCCCTCGGTGTAGTCCGTCAGAACGATGGTCACTCGCGCCGTGCGGTGGGTGAAGCGAAGCGTGGGGCTACCGTAGGTCACCGTCTGCCCGTCGGCTACGATGAGGTCGCTGCCCTCAAAGTCTTTCTGGGTACTTTGGTTGGCTTTTACCTTTACCGCAGGTGGGGTTGTCTCGCCAGCGGTGTAGGGCCACCACGCTGTGACGGTGATGTCGTTGTGGTTGGTCCAGTAGTACGGGTCGGTGGAGGTCAGCGTGGCGCTGGTGGGGTCGGCGGTGGAGGGCGTCACGTCGTATGCCTTCACCGTGCCGTCCATCAGCACTGCCACGCTCTGCACACCCTCCCAATTGCCATCCACAGGGGCACGGGTGCCGGCGATGGCTGTCGCGACGGGATTCAGCCCCGTGGCGGTGAAGACGATGGGGGTGCCTTCCGCCCCTTCCGGTAGGAAGCCCGCTTCGTCCTGCGTGCAGGCGCCCAATAAGAGGGCGAGCGCTGCAAGTGCAAAAAATCTTATCCTCATAATATCTGTTATTTTATTACTCTGGTTCTTTCCGTTGCGGGCGTAACTTTTCCCCCCGACGGTTTACTGCTTCCTCAAGGTGGGCAATGCTCCTTTAAGTTCGTAACGCCACTCTGAGCCTTTGTTCTGCAAGGCGGTGTTCATGGCATCAACGGCGTTCTGCCAGGTTACGCTGGTGCCGTCCACATTCGTGGCTTCGGGGGCGATGCCTTCCTTATTGTAGCCGATGCCTTGTTCATGATTGTTCTTCCAATAGCAGGCGGTCACGGTGGTGTAGTTTCCTCCCAAAAAGCCGCCGATATATACATTGCCAGTGCTACTACCCGTACTGGTTACGTTGCCCGTGGCATAGCAGGCAAGGACGCTGCTTCCTGCGTTGAATCCCACCAGACCGCCGCCAAGGATATTATCTATGGGGTCTATTTCTATGGTCACGTTGCCTGTGGCATAGCAAGCGGCCATGGTGGCACCCGAATTCGTCTCACCTGCCACGCCGCCGACCTGGACCATTCCCTTCACTGTGGCGGAGGAGCTGCATCCGGTGATGGAAGCCTCCCATTGAATACCCACCACACCGCCGGCGCATATCGTGCCGCTGACGCTGCCCGACACCGAGCAGTTTTCAATGGTGCCTCCCCAGCTAAATCCTGCCACGCCGCCGGCATAGCCCAACCTGTGATTGCATGTTATCTGTATGCCATCCATCACCACGTTCTTCACCGTGCCAGCTTTACCGAGCCTGCCGAACAGACCCACATATTGGTCATTTGTCGTAACGGTCAGCCCCATGATGGTATGGCCGCCGCCGTCGAAGGTGCCGGTGTATGAGTTATAAAAGTTTGTGCCTATCGGTGACCAGTCTTTGCCCGTGAGGTCGATGTCGGCGGTGAGGGTGCAATTTATCGATCTGTCTTTTTGTGCGGCTTCGTTCCATGCCAGTAGGCCGTCGGCGTTATAGACCGTGTAGGTCTTGGTGTTGCTATCGTAGATGTAGCCCAACTCGGCTGCGCCACTCTCGCCGCCGCCGTCAGCCCAATCACCGATGGTGCAACCCTCTAATGTCAAGCCAGTGGCGTTCACCTTAACGGTATATTTATAGCGGCTGCCCGCTTCTAATACGACGTTGTTCTGCGGGCGGAAGTAGAAGGTGCCGCCGCCGAGTTCCACCCGGACGAACGGATTGCCTGCCGCAACGGTCTGCGGGGCGGCCAGTGCCTCGTAGGTGTTGCCGCTTGCGTTGTAAGTCTTGATGGCGGTCGGGTTACCGTTATAGGCGGACAGGCTCACGAGGCTCACCGTGGCACCGGCGACGCTCGTGAATCCCGTGCCGGGCTTCAGTTCGATTGCCATGCGTGCCGTGCGGTGGGTAAATTCAAGTGCCGGGTTGTTAAATTCCACCTTCCGGTTTTCGGCAGAGATGAAGTCGCTTTTCTGGAAGTCAGCCAGTTTGCTTTGGTCTTCTGCCACCTTCACAGCAGGCATCTGTGTGATGTCGGCATTGTCGAAGGGCCACCATGCCGATACGGTAATCGGGTCGCGGCTGGTCCAGTAGTGCGGGTCGTTCTCACGTGAGAGCGTGGCACTCTTGAAATCGGTAGAAGCCGTAACGGTGTATTCCTTTACCGCATCGCCCATCTTGAGTGCCACGGAAGTGACGCCCTGCCAGTCGCCGTCCACAGCGGCACGGGTGGAAGGGGCTGCCAGCGGCGTTGCTTCTACGGACAATCCGGTGGCACGGATGACGACGGGGTATTCACCTTCGGGCAGACGGTTATCGCCAGCAAGTTCGTCCTGCGTGCAGGCGGCGAGGGCGAACAGCAGTGCGGTGGCTGCGGGGATAAATAATCTATGTCTCATAATTCTTCATTCTAATCGATTAATTATTAAAATCCTACAGGTCAGCACCCACATCTCCACCGTCTATATCGTTCCACTTTGCAATGGTGGCTTCGCTGACTTCAAGGACTTTGTTGCGTACCTTGACGGTATAGGTATAGTTGTTGCCCGCCAGCAGTGCGCCTTCGGGCACGGTGAGTGTGGCATGATATTCCTGACCTTTGTTATTCACAACCAACGGCAGGGATGCAACTGTCTGCGGGAAGAGGATGATTGATGACGTGAGATTGCCGTCTGCCAAATTCATGGCCAGTTCTCCGGTCTGTGCCCCGTTGTCTGCGGTGGCAATACCGTCGGCCGTGTTGAACGTACCGGTGAGTAACAATCCGTCCAGCGTGTAACGTTCAGGCTTGACCACGCTGAAATCCATGCCGTCTCCCGCCTCGAAGGTAAGGGTTATCTGGCTCATGCGGTGGTGGAAGGAGTTGTCTTCACCGCCTTTGGCGGTTTTGTCGGTGAAGCTTACTACTGGGTTGTTTTTGTCTCCCGTGGCTCCTGAAGCAAAGAGGAAGTCGATGGCAGGCTGGTTCTGCTGCGCCGTGGCATCGGTCGTGGCTGTGAGGATGCCTCCCGCCGCATTGTACGGATAGTAGGCGCGGAAAGTATGGGTCTTTGTATCTTCGATATAGATAACCTTTCCTTCTGCCTCAAATTTACCGTTTTTCAAGATGAAAGGCACGTTGCCGTACTGGGAATCGTAGCCGATGTCGGTGATGCCGATACGGTCGCCGGCAGTCCAGGTGGTTCCGCTGGCGCGGGTGGCGGGGGCGATGTTGGCGGTAAACTGGGCGGCCACGGGGTCACCGTTCAGGTTCTCGTTGTCGTTGTTGCAGGCTACCAGCGCGAGGGCGAGCGCTACAAGTGTAAAAAATCTTGTCTTCATTATATCTATAATTTTATTATTTACAAATCAGCATTTACATCATCACCTTTCACTTCTTCCCAGCCGTTGATTTCGGCTCCGTCCACTTCCATGCCTTCGGGAGTCTCAACCAGCGTTCCGCCGAGGGTCAGCGATTTGCCCTTTCTTGTGTTGAACTCCTTGAGGGCTTCTGTGAGGTCGCTTTTCAGCGTGGTGGGGGTCGGGTTGCCATCAGCATAGCGGATTTCACCCATCAGCAGTTGTTCCGTGCCGGTCACACCCAGCAACCTCACCGTGGCTTTCCACTTGCCGGCATCGTCACCTTCGGTTATCTTGGTGAAGGGCAGCACGACGTTTGAAGCGGCTCCGTAGGTATCGGTAGCGAAATCGAGTGTTCCGGCTGCACCCGTCAGATGGGCAACAATCTCCGTGATGCGTCCGGCGGCATCACCCGTCGGTTTGACGACAAGCGTCAGTTCGCGTACCTGCTGCTTCATTGCGGCGGTCAGCGGATAGTCCTTGTCTTTCTCGATGCTCACCTGTTTCGTATAGGTGAAGAACCATCCCGGGGCATTGTTCACAAAGGCATCCGTTCCTGCCCGGTTTCCCGTGGCTGCGGCAATGGTGGCGGTGGTACCATTTACCATGATTCCTTCAGCAGGGTTCCACACCGCAAGGGTGTAGCTGCCTGGAGCAAACAGATGGTTGGGGGCATGGGTGGCGGAAGTCTCCGTACCCGTATAGTCACCCATGGTAACCGTCCATGTGGTAGGTATGTCGATACCCTCACCGCGTGCCGACCAGTCGGCTGTCACCGCAATCTTCCCATAGTCGGGATGCGGCGTGTCATAAAGCGTGTCCTTCACGCAGGAAGAGAGCAGCACGGCGGCTGCCATTCCTACCATATTTATATATTGTCTTGCTTTCATACTCTATTCCTCCGTATTAGAATAACTTCCATACCAATGTCACACCGGCGTTGATGGGGCCACACCAATTTTTTGTCTCGTTGCCACAGCGCACGCGCACACCATCGATGACTTCATATTTTTCGAAATCGGCATTCAGGTAGCCCAAACCGAGGTTGAAATCAAGATCTAATGCCTTGTTTAGTCGCAGCTGATAGCCGGCGGTGATGCCGCCACCCATCAGGTCGCCCTGCTTGCCTGTTTCGGAAAGCTTGTAGTTGAACTGTCCAGCCTTGAACATCGCGCCCAGATGCCAGGCTTTCTTCTCACCCATATAGTAACGTACTTCCGGAGCCACTTCCCAGAGTGCATAGCGGCGGTCTTTGTCACTCCAGCTCCAAGAAGTCCACGAGCCGTTTACGGCAATGCCCCACGATGGACAGATGCGCCATTCCACGCCAAGATCTGGTGTCAGGGTAGCCCAGCGCAGCAGGTTGGCACGCAGGGAAAAATGATAGTCGGTTGGGGTTTCCAATGGCATGTCGGTAAGTTTATTTTGGTGAGCGGCTTTCTCGGCTTTTGCCTTTTCTGCGGCAAATCGGGCTTCTTCCGCTTTACGTTGCTCTTCGGCAAGCCGTTCCTGCTCGGCACGCTTCTCGGCTGCCAGTCGTTCGGCTTCCGCCTTGCGTCGTGCTTCCGCGTCCGCATCCGTCACGGCTGTTTCCTTTACCGGTACCGTCAAGCGCACGGTAACAAAATCACCCTCAGTCGCATGGTTGCGGGTAATGAAATTCTCCTCTTTTATTTCCGCGCGTGTAATCAGTTCGGATTTTACTCGATTGGCACGGATCTTCGCCGTTGCAAGGTTCTCGGCTTCACTGCTCTGCGAATTGCAGTATCCGTCAACCAGTAGCGGCATTTTGCCGTCAAGAATTATTGCTTTGTTGTTTTCGATACATTCCAACAGGCGGGCAAGTTCCGTGTCATTGCCATTCCAAGGCACGTAGAACATGTCCTTCTGCGTAACGAACCGGAAGGTGTAGGTCGTGTCTGCTTTCTGCTGCGCAATGACAGGAAAAGTTAGCGTCATCAGCCACAGAAACAGGGTAAGAAAAGTGATTTTTCTGCTCATATAAACTTGAATTCATTATCTTTGTCATCTCCAAAGGTAATAAATGCCATTCAGCGCCCAAAATATTACAAAAACTTTTTCTGTTGAAATACAGCGTTTTATAAAAAATTGTCGTTTGAGCACTTTTCAAATTGTCGTTAGAGCACCTTTTTGTCGAATTAGCACTTTTTTGTCGCTTGAGCACTTTTTGAAAATGGGCTTCTGAGACCTTTTTCATCGGCTTTTTACCACACAAATTATTCCAGATTTGCTTTTTTCCACTTGCCAGGCGTACATCCTTCCTTTTCGGTAAATGATTTGATAAAGTTACTGCGAGAAAGAAAGCCGGAAGACTCAGCCAGCTTCTGTATATTGATTTCCGGATGCTCCTTCAGTATGTTTTTCGCATACTCCAACCGGAGACCGGTTATCCATTCGCGGAATGTCATTTTATACGTAGTCTTGATATAAGCGGAAAGATAGGTACGGTTCGTATGAAGTATTTCGGACAGTTCTTTTATGGTAAGTCCCTGCTGGACATAGCCGTCTGTCTTTATCCAGTTGGCCACTTTCTCTATAATTTCTGTATAGGACACTGGAACTTCTTTCTCAGAAACTATTTCAGGTTCTGTTTCTGTATCTGTCAGAAGTTCTTCTTCAGACTGTATATCTTGCTCAAAAGCATTTTCCACCTGTTCATAGAACAGCAGGTAGTTCTGATAGCTGTAGAAAAGATAGCTGTAGAACGGTATTGACGACAAAATCCAGATAAAAACATATTTGTCTGGCAGAAATGTCAGCAATCCGCATCCGACACCGAAGATAACAGCCCAATAAGTGAATATGGAAAGCCATTCGATATATGTGCCTATATCATCCGCCTGAGTTTCATTGAAAATCCGAATGGCTCTACGGTATGCAATTATGACTCTGCGAGCTAAAACGACTCCAAAAACGACTAACCATACAGCTAAAGCAAATAAAGAGAATTTTTGCATGATTCCGCTTGGCAACAGGAACAACACAACTCCGGAAAGAGTTGAAAATATAATCCATAAAATGATATGTGTCCACACACGCCGTTTGGTAATGTAAAAACGATCAAGCAACATTATCAATGCCGAACTGAACAGAGAATAGCACAGGAAGTATGTGGACATGTTCATCAATATGGCAGAATCCGCATTTTTGAATCGGATACCAAAGAAGAAATGTACCGAATAATTTGCCGAAAGCAGCAGCATAGCTATACCCATAATCTGTCGGGAGCGGAGATAATTCTTGAAAATTTTCTTTTCAGGAGTCTTTGCAAACAAAAAATAAAAGCCGAAGAATAACATCAACGGCAGTGCGGTATAAAGTGAAAAACTGTATATAGATATAGATGGCTCCATTGTTATGCTTATTTGATTTTGATACAAAGTTACGTCTTTTTCTTCACAAATAGACACATAATCTATGATTTAACGTTATAGATTCGGTCATATTAGATTGAAAAATTATTAGAATTAAAGCCAGTGGTGAAAAATTCAACCACTGGCTTTTTCTGTCAAGACTTCGATATTAAAGTTTTACACCTTTGGATTCCGATAAACCGAGTCTCCCTATAATTAAATGACTGCGTACAAAGTCCACGTGCGGGCTTTCCGGCTGTTGTTCCGTCTGTTTTTTCTCGTTGCCTTGCCGGTTCTCTTCTGTGTTTTCCTGAGCCGGAGCCAGCTCAAGCTGTATCTTGCGGTCCAGTGCGGCGAGTTCGGACTTCAGCTGTTTCAGCTCGTCCTCCTTCTTCCACACCTTGCCCGCTATCTCCTGCAACTGCGGAATCTCCTTTTCCAGCACTTCGTTCTTAGACTTGTACTGGTCGATGATGGTCGGAATCCTCTCCAATGCGTTCAGAAAGTTTCGTGCGGCAGCAATCGGGTCTGCCATCGCCAGATGCCCGTTGTTGTAGGTGTACTTGTAGTTGCCCTCCACCACGAAGCGGTTGTCGGTGAACTCCAGACCTTCTTTGAGTGTCCTCTCGCTGACCACCTTTATCGGAAAGCCGTAAAGTTCCCCGACAGCCTTGTACAGTCCACCAGTCGTGGCGTTCTTGGCGATTTCCTGCAAACGCTTACCGATGACCTTCTCATCCGTTGAATCCGCGCCGTCCACCTTGACAAGATTAAGGCGGCTGCCTTCCTTATCAGTCTGCACAACGGAAAGAAAACGGTTCCAGTCTTCCGTCATGGCTTCGATGAAAGCCGTGTTGTTGCGCAGTTCTCCCGTCTTGGATTCCAGCTTGAACTCCGAATCGCGCTTGCCCTTGCCCCACGACTTGCGTTCCCCTTCGAGCGAGGCGATACGCTTCTCTAATTTCGCCTTATCCAAAAGGTCGGTATTGCCGGAGAGCAACGCCATATACTCCGAGAAGTTCATACCCGATTTTTCGTCCATTGCTCCCTCGTCGATGGTACGTGCGCCCATCGCTCCACTTTTGAGCTGCGATATGAACGTCTGCTTACAGTGCAGCAGATTGAACTTGTAGCTGTCCAGCGACTTTTCCACCGCGTAGATGATGATATCCACGTTGTTCTCGGCAAAATGCTTGGCAATCTCGTTCCCGGCTCTAACACCCCGTCCGTCACGCTGTTGCAGGTCGGACGGTCGCCACGGTGTATCAAGGTGATGGATGGCGACGCATCTTTTCTGCGCATTCACGCCCGTTCCGAGCATACTTGTGGAGCCGAACAGCACGCGCACCGTCCCGGCGTTCATGGCATCTATCACCGCCTTACGAGCCTTATCCGTCTTACACTCCTGAATGAAGCGCACCTCACTTGCCGGTATGCCGTAATCCTCCACCAACTTGTGTTTTATCTCGCTGTACACGTTCCATCCTTCCCCCGGCTGGTATGTCCCCAAGTCGGAGAACACGAACTGCGTACCCTTGTGCGCCTCGTACTTGTGGTAATACTCTGCAATCATCTTGGCACAATGGCTTGCCTTGTTGTCGGGATGGTCCTCGTAGTTCGGGTCTATCATGCGCATATCAAGAGCCATCTTTCTCGCGTAGTCGGTGGCGATGAGCATCTTCGCCTTTTCCTCCGTTTCCGACAGGGGTAACCTGCCAATCAGAGTGGCATCGCCGGTTTTGGCAAACTGCATCAGCTTCTGTATGAAGTCCTCCTGCTCCGGTGTGGGCGGTATGTGGTGCAGTATCTCATTCTTGTTTGGTCTGTCCACACCTACATCCTCCGCCGTGCGGTAGTCGGTAATCTCGTTGTAGAAGGCGGCAAGCTCCGGCACCTTGATGAAATAGCGAAAACGCTCCTTCTGCACCACGTTGTTTGTCACGTTGAACTCGAAGTCGGTCGTCTTCTTGGCGAAGATAGCCGCCCATGCGTCGAAACAGCGGATGTCCTGCCGTTCCAGTTCCTTCGGGCGCAGGTACTTAAAGAGCAGGTACAATTCCGTCAGACTGTTGGAAATAGTCGTGCCGGACAGGAACGTAGCCCCTAAGTCTTTGCCCGTACGCTCCTGTATAGTTCGTATGGCAAAAAGCATATTCAGGGCTTTCTGGCTCCCCTCCGAGTTTCCCAACCCCGCCACACGGTCATGCCGGGTGTTGAAAGTCAAGTTCTTGAATTGGTGGCTCTCGTCTATGAAAATGTGGTCGATGCCCATCTGTTTGAAGTCCACCACGTCATCTGTGCGCGACTTGATGGCGTGTTCCACTTTCTCTAACTTCGCCACAAGGTTGTGCTTGCGCTTCTCCAATCCTTTCAGCATCGCCCGCGACACGTTCTTGCCTTGCTGCCGTAAGACTTCGAGGTTTTCCTCCACCGTGTCAAGCTCCGCTTGCAGGATGCGTTGCTGCAACTCCGGTGACTGCGGTATCTTGCCGAACTGGTCATGCGACATGATGACGCAATCATAGTCATTGTTTTTGATGTTGTTGAAGAAACGCACACGGTTGGCGGTCGAGAAATCCTTTTCCGAAGCGTAGAGGATGCGGGCATTCGGATAGGCAGCTTGATAAGTGGCGGCAATCTCCGCGACATTGGCTTTCAGACCAATAATCATCGGCTTGTGCGCCAAGTTCAGACGCTTCATTTCATGCGCTGCAATACACATTATCAGTGTTTTACCTGTTCCGACTTCATGGTCGCATATTCCGCCGCCATTCTGTTTTATCATCCAGACGCAATCCTTCTGCGACGGATAAACGCTTTGAATACCCCGGCTTGCCAATCCTTTCAGATTGAGGTCGGGAAACGTCTGGTGCGAACCGTCATACTTCGGGCGCACGAAACAGTTGAACTTGCGGTTATACATTGTCACGAGCCGTTCCTTGAACTGCGGCGACTGCTCTTCCAACCATTCCGAGAACCCGTTGCGGATTTCGTCAATCTTGGCGTTGGCGAGCTGTATGCCCTCGCTGTCACGCACCTTGATGTCGTTGCCGTTCTCATCTTTGCCAATACTTTTCATCATGTCGGGACAGGTGTTGTGCAAAGCGTGTTTCAACAGGTGCATACCGTCATAGTTCCGGTAATAGCCCTTTACCAGAAACTCGTCCGTGATCTTCATGGTGCGGTAGCCGCACGCCACGGAAAACTCGTCCATGCTGGCGGAATAGGCGATTTTCACGTCCGTGTCGAAAAGATGGCTCATGTAGGCGGCATACACGCCCGTGGGAATCCAGCGTTCACCGAAGTTGAAGTCGAGGTCTTCAAAGGCGATACGCTGCGGCTCGGCTTCCTTCAAAGCCTCCAAAGCCTGTTTCACTTCCGGCAATCTTTCGCTTTCCAGATTATTTTCCATCCATGCCTCTATACGCTCCGCCTTCTCTATCACGTTTCCCGCGATGAAGCGGTCTTTAATCTCGTAACCGGTTACGAGCGGATTGTAGAAAATACGCCCCTTGAGGGCATTGAGAAGCTCCTCTTCCGTACTGTCTGTTATCCCCCGCATATAGTTGAGATTGACCGTACCATACTTGTTGAGCGATGCAGACAAGGCTTCTTCCGGAGAACCGACGTTGGCATGGTTCTCCACCGAGAAGGAAACGGGACGGTCGAAGATGTCCGCTTTGACGAACTTGCCGTCCTCCGCACGTTCCAGCGAAAGGATGTCGCGCCCTCCGGCGTCCATCATCACCAGTTTCACGTTCTGTTTGGCGTTGAGGTTGCCATAACGCATGACAAACTCGTCGTAACAGGTGTTCAGGTGTTCACGCCAAGGTACATTTTCCTCACGTCTGTTCGATTCATAGCGGTACAACCGCTCGTATGCGTCACGGAGCGATACATACAGCAACGCTTTCTCTTTCTGATAACCGGTTAGTCCAAGCGGCTGGAAGGTTGCACCGTAGGGAGTAATGTCCTTCAGATAACCGATGTCGCGTGCCCTGTTTGCCACCAGCGACCCTTCACGCAGGTGCATTTCCGGCGTGCGGTGATAGGGACGCGGCGTAAGGTCGAGGGCTTCTTTTTTCGGCTTTTCCGTTTCAAATTCCGGGAACAGGGAAGTGGCAACCGTTTCGGAAGTAGGCACAACTTCTGCCGGTGTTTCAGGTTGCTTTATTTCTTCCGTTTGTTCCGGCTTTTTATCCATATTGTCCGAAGAAGGCGCAAAAGCAGGGTTCAACGTGTCTTTGATACCCATCTTTTTCAGTTGTTCCTGCCTGTGCCGTTCTGCCTCAAGCCGTAGGGCCTTGCGCCGTTCCGCTGTCAGACTCATCATTGTCTCATAGAAGCCGTTGATGGGAGGATTGGTTTCCCAATCCAGAGTGGCGTAAATGTCGTCCGGGTCGTTTGGCTTTTCGGCATTTTCCGGCTTTTCTTCCTTATTACCGTTTACCGGCTTGGCGGCTTCAACGGGTGGAGTAACTTTGACCTGCGGTTTAGGCGTGGACGGCATAGGCTTCGGCTTGCTTTCCTTTTTCGCTGCCTTTTTCTTTTTTGCCGGTTCCTCTATGGGCATACCCCAAAGGTCGAGCAGGGTAAGCTGCACGGCTGACGAATGGTTGGGTTGGCGCGGCTCAATCTCCGGCTTTTCCTCTATGGGCTGTGCCTGCGGCTTCTCCACTCCCTTGACAGGCTCAATTACAGAAACGGGGGCTATTACAGAAGGTGATACCTTTTCTGTTTTCGGAGCAGGTTGCACTTCCGCAGCCGTGCTTTCCTCCTTTGTCGGATGCAGGCTGTGTTTCTCATACAGTTTCCTGTCAAGTTGTTGCAGTTCTATTTTCAGATGCTCCCGCAAGTCTTCCGCCAGTTGTGCGATGTCCCCACGGTGCAGGAGTTTATAGGCTGGTTTCCCGTACGGGTCGGTACTTCTGATCAAATCCGTGTGTGAAAGCGAGCCGATGCTCCATACATACCCATTTACGGAAGTGCCGATAGGGGTCTGTTCGGTCTGCACGAAGAGTTTTTCGTTGTAATACAGTTCACCATTCTTTCCGCTGTTCTTTTGCAGGATAATCAGGTCGCTGCCCACCTCCGTTCCCGCGTTATCCGTAAAGAGGTTGTTCGGCAGGCGGGCTACGCCCACCAGATTGGTATGGTTCATCATATACTCGCGTATGGGCGCGTTGGTCGGGGCATCCAGTACCCCCTGCGAGGTGATGAACGCCACGATTCCGCCTTCACGCACCGCGTCAAGGCTTTTCAGGAAAAAGTAATTGTGTATCGTCCGTGCCGCCGAGTGCCTTGCAGGATCCTTGCTGCCCGAAAATTCCGGGTCGAACACCGCCACATCGCCAAACGGTATATTGGAGACAGCCAAATCAAAATGGTTCATGAACGGCTTTTCTATCTTCTCGAAGCCCTGTACCCTTACTTTCTGTCCGGGATGCAGGTGCTTCAGTATCTTGCCCGTCATCAGGTCTTTCTCAAAAGCCATGATGTCCGCGTCCGGTCTGTTCTCCAGCACGGCGTCCACGAATGCACCGACACCTGCCGACGGCTCCAGCACCCGGTCGGGACGGATGCCGTGTTCATGCAGCACGTCCGCGATGGTCCCGGTTATCTCCGGCGGGGTATAGAAGGCGGTCAGCACGGACTGCTTCATGGCATCCATATACCGTTTGTACTCCGTCTCGTCTTTTGTGTTCTCCCGCAGCAACCTGTGCAGTTCCACGGTAGGGGCAAACAGTTCGAGGTCGGACTTCGCCCAGTGGACGGCATCCGTCAGTTCCCTTGCAGGGTTGAGTATGCTCTTCAGTCCCCCGAAACCGCAATAACGCTCTAACAAGAGCCGTTCGCGTGCGGTGGGTGTGCGCTGTTCCCTGTCAAGGAGGAATGCCGTCCGTATCGCCTCGATGTTGTCCCTCAGCCTCTGTTTGCGGTTAAACGCCATACTCTTCGATATAGAGGATGACGGCTCCCGTCAGCTCCGTGTAGAGCAGGTCATATTCGGGCGACAGGGCGAAATTGTCGTCCGAGAGGTCATAGATGGAGAATACGTTTCCGACAAGCGGTAGCAGCTTCTGGGTAAAGGCTTCACATTTTTCTCCCGGTACTTCACCCGCAAATTCGTTCTCCACGACTTCGCGCAGGATGGCGTGCCTGGAGTAGCGAAGGCCCTCCGTCAGCACCTTCATCGCCAGTTCCTGCGCCCCGTCGGCAGGATAGCCTTCGAGCCTTGCCCGTTCATACGCTTCGGCGGCACGGTCGGTTCTTTCTCGGATGAAGGCTTCATCGGCTGCCTGTTCGAACTTGTTCGTGGTGAGGTAGTCCAGCAGGTACAGACCGTAATAGGAAAAGTCGGTCCGACCCTCGTTTTTCTTCTTGTTGTTCATTTCTTTGGAATTTAGTGGATTGATAATGATGATAGGGATAATCGTTGGAAAACGAGAAGAAAAAGGCACCCGGTATCCCTCCGAGTGCCACCACTAAATCCAAAGTATGAGTGTAATCCGGTATCGAAGAACAATTCATTACTCTGAACCAGTGGCAAAGTTAAACATTTATTTTCTTCTTTTCGCAGAGGTCGCTTTACTTTTCCTTTCTGGGAACACGAAAACCGTGTTATAGTCCCCGTCAAAGGCGACTACGGCATCAAAACTCTTGCCCTGCTTGCTCTTGAATCCTTTGAGCAGTTTCGTGTGTCCGTCGGTGAGCAGGTTTTTGATTTCATCATCAGAGAGGGTGCGGTTTGCTTTCAGGCGGAACACGGGCAGACCGCACTCCGCGTTGTCGCAGCGGACGACCTTGCCGTAAAACTGCATCGTCCCCGCTCCGCACTTGGGACACTTGCAGCCGGAATCCCTGCGGGCGAACAGCTTGTCGCACGACAGCAGTTCGGAGGTAATTTCCCGTGTATATGCCTCAATCTTCCTGCGGAAGTCATCGGCGGGCAGTTCCCCACGCTCGATGCGTGCCAATTCCTTTTCCCATTCGCCCGTCATGGCGACATCGGCAATACGCATCGCCTTCACGACCGAGTAGAGGGCAAGCCCTTTTTCGGTGGGGACAAGCGACTTCTTGCAGCGTTCCATATAGCCGCGCTTGAAAAGCGTTTCGATGATGGACGCACGGGTGGCGGGCGTGCCGATGCCGCAATCCTTCATAGCCTGCCGCAATGCGTCGTCCTCTATCTCCTTGCCAGCCGTTTCCATCGCGGACAGCAGGGTGGCTTCGGTATGCAGCGGCTTGGGTTTGGTCTTTCCCTCCGTGATGGAGGCGGCTTTCAGTGCCAGCGTGTCGCCTTCCTGCCAACAGGGAATGGCGGCGGTTTCCTCTTGGCTGTTGTTCTCTTCTCCATTCTCCTTGCCATAGACGGCACGCCATCCGGCTTGCCTGATGATGCTGCCTTTTGCCACGAACTCCACTCCGGCACACTCTGCCGTGACGGTGGCAGTGTCCTTGACGCATTTTTCGGAGAAAGCCTCAAGCATGCGCCCGGCTATCATGTGATAGACGGTGCTGTCCTCTTTGGAGAGGAACAGCGGCTTCTCGCCCGTGACGAGCAGGGCATGGTGGTCTGTCACCTTGCCGCCGTCCAGGCTGCGGCGTGTCGGCACGGCTTTCGGCTGCAACTTGCCCTTCCATTCGGGCAGGCTGCCGATGAAGGCAAGCAGCTTGGGGATTTCCGCGAACACGTCTTCGGGAATGTAGCGGCTTCCGGTTCGCGGATAGGTGATGAGCTTCTTCTCGTAGAGCTTCTGCGCGATTTCAAGCGTCTGTTCCGCCGTGAAGCCATGCTTGGCGTTGGCTTCCTTCTGGAGCGTGGTCAGGTCGTACAGGAGCGGTGTTTCCTCCGTCTTCTCCTTGCGTTCGGCTTTCGTGACGGTGGCTGTGCCTGCCGACTTCACCTTATTATACAGTTCCGTCGCGGACTCTTTCTCTTTCCATTTTTCGGAAGAGGAAAACTTCACCGTTCCTTCATCGCAGCCGTCCGTTGCGATATGGAGCTGCCAGAAGGCTTCGGGGGTAAAGCGGCGGTTCTCCCAATAGCGTGCGCACACCATCGCCAACGTGGGTGTCTGCACCCGCCCGACGGAATACGTGCCGTGTCCGGCGGCGATGGAGAGAGCCTGCGTGCCATTGATGCCCACGAGCCAGTCGGATTCGCTCCGCGCTTTGGCGGCGAGGTAGAGGTTGTCATACTTGCTCCCCGCTTCGAGGTTGCGCAGTCCATCGCGGATGGCCTTGTCGGTAAGCGAGCTTATCCAGAGGCGCACGAAAGGGGTGGCGCATCCTATGTAATGGTAGAGGTATCGGAAGATAAGTTCGCCCTCGCGACCGGCATCGGTCGCCACGATGATTTGCTCACTGTCATTGAACAGGCGGGTTATGGTTTTTATTTGTGCCACTACGCCGCTGTCGGGTTTGTAGCCCTTCTCAGCCTTTACCTGACGGGGTATGAGCGTGAAGGAGTCGGGGATGACGGGCAGGTTGTCACGGACAAAGCCGCGTATGCCGTAACCGTCGGGCATGGCAAGCTGGACGAGGTGCCCGAATGCCCATGTCACGGCGTAGCCGCCTCCCTCGAAATATCCTTCCTCTCTCTTTGTCGCGCCCACGATACGGGCGATCTCACGTGCCACAGACGGCTTTTCTTATCACAAGTAAATTATTATCCAAAGCCTTTATTTTTGTCTGTCTGTATATCAGCTATTTAAACACATTACTTTATATTACAGCTTTGGATAATAATCATCTTCATTTAGATAGATTCCTTAGCCATATCTTAAGTTCCTGGTCTTTTTCCCATGAACGTTCTGTTATATCGTTTGGTATCATATTAACATAAGCTGATTCCAAAGCCTCTCTTTTTTGTTTAGAATCAGCCCGAGCATATATTTCAGTA
>NZ_GG688318.1:154351-166437 GCF_000156195.1 Bacteroides finegoldii DSM 17565
ACCAATGCCGCAGCAGAGTCATTCAATGCTAAAATCAAAGCATTTAGAGCACAGTTCAGAAGAGTAAGAGATAGAGCTTTTTTCTTATATAGACTTGCTAAATTATATGCTTAAATATAGAATCCCTCAGATTGTTACGTTGACCCTTTGTCAAATGCACAAAAACCCGCTAAAATTGCATTTTAGCGGGTTTTTGTCAGTAAAAAGCTGGTGATTTGTTGGGCTACCTGGATTCGAACCAGGAATGACAGGACCAGAATCTGTAGTGTTACCATTACACCATAGCCCAATGATTTTCGTTTGCGGGTGCAAAGATACAAATAAATTGGGAAATCAAAACATTTCAGCTATTTTTTTTGCAAAAATCCTCAAATTAGTTTTCCCTAAGCAACTATCTCCACTAAAAAACACAAAAATTGAAGTATAACTTTCTTGTATCCAATAAATCAGCGTATATTTGTCAAAAATATCACGTTTATAATCAGAAACAAAGGGTGAGCCTTTTTTGTTATAAACCAAAAGAGAACATGAATTATTAATATCAAATGTAAGAATGAACGATACTAAAGTATTAATCGAGAAAATAAAAGAGGGAATTCAAGAAAAAAAAGGTAAGAATATCGTTATTGCCGATCTAACCAAAATAGAAGATACCATCTGTAAATATTTCGTTATCTGTCAGGGGAACTCTCCCAGCCAAGTAAGTGCTATTGTAGACTCAATCAAAGAATCCACACGAAAGGGTGCTGACAGCAAGCCTTTTGCAGTAGACGGACTCCGGAATGCCGAATGGGTAGCTATGGATTATGCAGATGTATTGGTACATGTATTTTTACCGGAAGCAAGAGCCTTTTATAATCTTGAACACCTTTGGGCTGATGCCAAACTTACTCAAATCCCCGATTTAGACTAAATTACGATTATGGACAATAAGAATAGCAATAACAATAATAACAGCAACAAACCTAACAATAAGGTTAACTTGCCAAAGTTCAATTTGAATTGGATGTATATGATTATTGCCCTGATGCTTCTCGGCCTCTGGTGGGGCAGTGATTCAAAGGGTGTCGGAAGTAAAAACGTTACTTACAGCGAGTTTCAGGACTACGTAAGAAATGGATATGTCAGCAAAGTATTGGGTTATGAAGATAAGTCAATCGAAGCTTATCTGAAACCCACTGCTGTTGGCGCTGTATTCGGAGCAGACTCCACAAAGGTGGGACGTAACCCCGTCATTACCAGCCGGACACCGTCTACCGATAAGTTGGAAGAATTCCTGCAAACGGAAAAAGAAGCCGGTCATTTCGACGGAACATCGGATTACCCTCCTAAGTCGGACATATTTCCCGCTATCTTGATTCAGATCCTTCCGCTCGTTCTGCTAGTAGCACTATGGATATTTTTCATGCGCCGTATGAGCGGTGGTGGAAGTGGAGGTCCCGGTGGCGTATTCAACGTAGGGAAATCAAAAGCCCAACTTTTTGAAAAAGGAGGAGCCATCAAAGTCACCTTCAAGGATGTAGCCGGTCTGGCGGAAGCCAAGCAGGAAGTGGAAGAGATTGTCGAGTTTCTGAAAGAACCGCAGAAATACACGGATCTGGGAGGTAAAATACCTAAAGGAGCTTTGTTAGTAGGCCCTCCGGGAACAGGAAAGACATTGCTTGCCAAAGCGGTTGCCGGTGAAGCGAACGTACCCTTCTTCTCTCTTGCCGGATCGGATTTTGTGGAAATGTTCGTAGGTGTAGGTGCATCCCGCGTCCGCGACTTGTTCAAACAGGCAAAAGAGAAAGCTCCCTGTATTGTCTTTATTGACGAAATCGATGCAGTGGGACGCGCACGTGGTAAAAATCCCGCAATGGGAGGAAACGACGAGCGCGAAAACACCTTGAACCAGTTGCTTACGGAAATGGATGGCTTCGGTTCCAACAGTGGTGTGATTATTCTTGCCGCTACCAATCGGGTAGACGTATTGGACAAAGCCTTGCTCCGTGCAGGGCGTTTCGACCGCCAGATACACGTAGATCTGCCCGACCTGAATGAACGTAAAGAAGTATTTGGCGTACACTTGCGCCCGATCAAGATAGATGACACGGTAGATGTAGACTTGCTGGCTCGCCAGACTCCGGGATTCTCCGGTGCCGACATTGCCAATGTCTGCAACGAAGCGGCATTGATCGCTGCCCGTCACGGAAAGAAATTCGTTGGCAAACAAGACTTCTTGGATGCAGTAGACCGTATCATCGGTGGGCTGGAAAAGAAAACCAAGATTACTACAGAAGCCGAAAGACGTTCTATCGCCTTGCACGAAGCGGGACACGCGTCCATATCCTGGTTGCTGGAATACGCCAACCCTCTAATCAAAGTGACAATTGTTCCTCGTGGACGTGCATTGGGAGCAGCCTGGTATTTGCCGGAAGAACGTCAGATCACAACAAAAGAACAAATGCTCGATGAAATGTGTGCTACGCTGGGAGGACGTGCAGCCGAAGACTTATTTATCGGCCGTATCTCTACCGGCGCTATGAACGATCTGGAAAGAGTTACGAAACAGGCATACGGTATGATTGCTTATTTAGGAATGAGTGATAAGCTGCCTAACTTATGTTATTACAACAACGAAGAATACTCCTTCAACCGTCCATATAGCGAGAAAACAGCCGAACTTATCGACGAAGAAGTAAAAAAGATGGTCAACGAACAGTATGAACGTGCCAAAAAGATCCTGTCTGAACATCAGGAAGGTCACAATCAATTGGCACAATTACTGATTGACAAAGAAGTGATCTTTGCGGAAGACGTTGAGCGTATTTTCGGAAAGCGTCCTTGGGCTTCCCGTTCAGAAGAAATCATGGCAGCCAAAGAAAGCCAGGATGCGGCTAAAGCAGAAAAGCAACTTGCTGAAAAGCTGAAAGGGGAAGAAAAAGAGATAAAAGAAGAGGAAGCCAAGAATTCTGCGGAAGAAAAAGCTGCGGAAAGAAAAGTTACCATAGAAGGTTCTAAAGTCACTGTAGAGAAAAATACATCTACGGAACCGACTACCGATAAAGAAAAATAAGCCACTGTTTAATCAATTAAAAAACGAGCTGATTGTGAACAATTTTATAAAACGAGCCATCACAGGTGTACTCTTTGTTGCTATTTTGGTAGGATGCATCCTCTATGGCGCATTTAGCTTCGGCATCTTATTTACCGCCATTAGCGCACTCGCCATTTATGAGTTCGGACAACTGGTTAATATGCGTGCGGAAGGGGTTCAGATAAACAAGGCTATCAATATGCTGGGCGGTGCTTATCTGTTTCTTGCCATCATGGGATTCTGCATTGACGCGGCTGATTCCAAAATCTTTATCCCCTACGTACTGCTATTGCTGTATATGATGATCAGCGAGCTGTATCTGAAGAAAGAGAATCCCGTGCTTAACTGGGCTTATTCCATGTTCAGCCAACTCTACATCGGACTTCCATTCGCTTTACTGAATGTATTAGCTTTCCACAACGATCCGGAATACAGCAGCATAAGTTATAACCCTATTCTACCACTATCTATCTTTATTTTCCTTTGGCTGAATGACACAGGTGCTTATTGCATCGGTTCGCTTATCGGAAAGCACAGATTGTTCGAGCGTATCTCTCCTAAAAAATCATGGGAAGGTTCTATCGGCGGCGGAGTAGTAGCGATCGGAGTAGCCTTCATACTTGCTCATTATTTCCCAGTGATGTCCATGCCGGAATGGGCAGGGCTGGCTTTAGTCGTAGTTATATTCGGCACATGGGGGGATTTGACAGAATCACTGCTGAAACGTCAGTTGCACGTTAAAGATTCGGGAACTATTCTTCCGGGACACGGAGGAATGCTCGACCGTTTTGACAGTTCTTTAATGGCTATCCCGGCAGCGGTCGTTTATTTGTATACACTAACCTGGTTCTAATCCAATCGCTTTATCGGATTATCAAACAAACCAACATCATAAAAAGAAAAGGTCGGGAACTTCATAGGAAGTGCTCCCGACCTTTTTCACATACAGCGAATCATAGTTAGAGGTTATCGGATTGAAGAAGTGGAATGCACATCCTTCGCCTTTTCCGGCACTCCTACCGGATGGTCGAAATCAAGAACGATCACTCTTCCTTCTCCATTTTCTTTTGAATTTATAGTAACTTTAAAACCTTTCATCGTAGTTTCACCATCCTCTTCCGTCGGATAGAAATCTTCCAGATTATAGGAAACCCGTCCCCATCCCCAATAACCGGTCACATCATCATACGTATTATAACGCAACTCCAGATGAACATAACCGTCTTTAGCAACATTTACCGTCTCCGGTGCTGATGGGTCACCAGGTTCACCGGGTTCAGTCGTATCCATCAGATTCTGAACAAGGCTGATACGATGTTTCGTCGAACGAGGCAGGTTCTGATGGAAAATAACATTCAGGTATTTTCCCCCTAGCCACATATCACCTTGATAAATCACAATCGGATCATTTCCAAATTCCTCTTCTTCTTCCGTAGTTTTCATTTCTTCCACCCCTTTAGTCAAGACATCCTGAATGCCTTCCATTTTTACCTGAACGCCCTTCTCGTCTTTCATATCAGCCAAAGGATTAAAGAATGCAACCACCCGTTCACCATCTACCGGTCTGTACCAAGGAATGGAAGAGCTGACCGGATCAATGATTCCCCAACGGTCACCCTCCAGGAAATAACCGCCGCCACCGGTTGTACGTACGGTCGCCCAGTCCCAACTGAAATCTCCGATAGAATAATAATCGTCGTCATCGTCACATGACTGCAACATTGGCACCAATGCCAACAATAGAATTCCTAAAAGCCATTTAAATTTTTTC
This sequence comes from Bacteroides finegoldii DSM 17565, assembly GCF_000156195.1. GTDB lineage: Bacteria > Bacteroidota > Bacteroidia > Bacteroidales > Bacteroidaceae > Bacteroides > Bacteroides finegoldii. The sequence goes on from NZ_GG688318.1 coordinate 159,199, forward strand.
ATGTTAGATCCTTTCTTTTTCAACCTTCTGTCTTATAAATAAAAAAGCCGTGCAAATATTGCATCGGCTTTACGTTTATTCAGAAAAAGAAAGTTATTTTTTCAACAGCTCCAACATCTTGCGCGCCGCATGACGAGGAGCGCCTGCCGGACCTAGCCGTTCAGCCATACGCTCATATTCCGCCAGCATTTCACTCCTGCACTTGTCATCTTCAAGAATCTTTTCCAGTTCACTCTGCATATTCTTCACTGTCATCGTATCAGCCACCAATTCCTTCACAACCTCACGGTCCGCAATCAGATTGACCAAAGAAATGAACTTCACTGTCAGAATATGACGCCTCAAGAACGAAATCACTTTTCCAATCGGAGTGTGATAACAAACTACCTGCGGAATGCGGAACAACGCTGCCTCAAGGGTAGCCGTCCCCGAAGTAACCAAAGCCGCATCCGCGTGTTGCATCAGACGATAAGTCTGACCGAAAATAATTTTCACCTTCGACTCTCCTATATGCTGTTCGTAATATTCAGGAGCAATGGAAGGAGCGCCAGCCAGAACAAGTTGGTAGTCAGGGAAAGCAGAAGCCGCCTTCAACATATCCGGCAAGTTATCTTTTATCTCCTGTTTTCTGCTTCCTGCCAAAAGTGCAATAATCGGTTTATTCTCCAACTGATTATCCGCAATAAACTCAGCCGTATTTTTCGGATGCGCTTCCTGATAGGCCGTCACTTCATCCACTGTAGGATTCCCCACATAATGGATAGGATAGTGATGCTTTCCTTCAAAGAACTCGACTTCAAAAGGAAGAATGGAGAAAAGCTCGTCCACATCACGCTTTATATTCTTGATACGATATTCTTTCCAAGCCCATATCTTCGGAGAAATATAATAATATACGGGAATCTGCGTCTTTGCGTGGACAAATTTGGCAATATCTAGATTGAATCCCGGATAATCTACCAAAATGACAACATCCGGATTCCAGGAAACGATATCTTCCTTGCAACGTCTCATATTGGCAAAGATAGTACGCAGATGGAGCAACACCGGAATAAATCCCATATAAGCCAACTCCTTATAATGTTTCACCAACGTACCGCCTACGGCAGCCATCAGATCACCGCCGAAAAAACGAAATTCAGCTTGAGGATCTTCCACCTTCAAAGCTGCCATCAGATGAGAAGCGTGCAAGTCACCGGAGGCTTCGCCCACAATCAGATAATACTTCATAGAGTTGAGAGTTGAGAGTTGAGAGTTGAGAGTTGGTAGGGATAGATGACCAATAGAGTGTCATGCTTTCTTTTTCAACTTTCAATTTTCAACTAATTAAACCATTTATTAAGTTCATCAATAAAGTGATATGCCGTCACATCGACAGTCGTCGGAGTGATGGCCACGTAGCCGTTTGCTAACGCCCAATGATCGTTCCTTTCATTTTCAGGTTCATGATCGGTAAATTCACCTGTCAGCCAGAAATAATTCGGATCGCTCAGACGAGGGCAAGCAGCCCACTCGTTCGTCCAACACCCTTTGGCCTGTTCACAAATCTTTATTCCTTTTATATCAGCCGTATCCGGGAAATTCACATTCAAGCAAGTCAAAGGAGGAAGCCCTTTTTCCAGTATCATCGCGGCAATTTTGCGTATATAAGGTCCCGCAGCTTCAAAATCCGCATCGGGAGCATGATTACACAAAGAGAATCCAATGGAAGGAATCCCATTCAGACAACCTTCAAACACAACTCCCATCGTACCGGAATAATGTACATTGGTAGCCGAATTATCCCCATGATTAATACCACCCACTACCAAATCCGGTGTCCGGTCGAGTACTGTATTCCGAGCCAGTTTAATGCAATCGGTCGGGGTTCCCGAACATTTGTATACAGTCAGCCCAACTTCTTTTTTGACCAATTGATAATGAACAGGTTGTGTCACCGTAAGCGCACATCCGCTACCGGAACGCGGTGAATCCGGCGCCATTACCACGATTTCTCCTAATGGACGGAGAAACTTAATCAGCTCACTAATACCTTTAGCCATAATCCCGTCATCATTTGAAACGAGTATCAACGGCCTCTTATTTTCCATATATTCAATCCTTTCCTTTTTTTAATTATTCGCACAAAAGTAGCAAAAAGAAGCCGGAATGCCAACATTGGTCAAATATAATCCATTGAAGTTTCGTAAGTTCAACCGACAAACTCAATTCGCCTGCGGTCATTTTCCGGTCAGAACGACTTTCTCAGCCGGATACAAGCCGGACATTGAGTTATTCATGCGGCTTGTTTAATACATTATACAGCTTACTTAATACATTTATACGGTAGGTTTAATGTATTTAGAGGGTAATAATAACCCGTTTTACGTATATGAGCCATTCGGTTCACGTACGAAAACCTGAAAGTCCACGTACATCATCCGAACGAATCACGCACGTGAAACGGGAACGCAATGCCTTCCAAATACATTAGCAGTACCCCGTCTGTACGTTACATCTACCGGCTTTGGCTTTAAATACCGCATCATATACAGAGAACATAACCACTAAACAGTCAAAAAGGACTTTCTTAATACATAGGAATACAAAAGTCAGATTACGCATCAAAACACTAATAGTCAATCATATAATACACGCGAATGCCCAAACAGTAATGGATTAAGGTGATAATAAAAGGCCTTATTTTTCCTGTTATCACCTTATTATCACCAAATTACATTTAACTATCAGCATGTTAAGTCTAAAAAGTGACAATAAAAAGAGAGTTTTAAAACTCTATGAAAGCAACGGAATCTCCTCCTCTCCCACCCGTTTACAAATCTTAATCTTCTGCAAGCGAGCAAAAAAAGGAATAGATATCCAATATAAATATGTATATTTGCAAACTCATAAGGAGAAAAACAGATGACGAACCTGCAAGATTTTGTAACTGTTTCGTCCGACAGTTATTAACAAAACAGGTGACTTATCAACAGAAATTGCAAAGTTTCTCTTTTTTCGTAGGCGCTCTAAGGATTTATCACTTATTTCGCTGCCAATAAATTTAGAGAATATGGGAAAAATTATTGCTTTGGCCAATCAAAAAGGTGGTGTAGGAAAGACAACGACTACGATTAACCTCGCAGCCTCACTTGCCACACTGGAAAAAAAGGTACTCGTGATAGATGCCGACCCGCAGGCTAATGCCTCTTCCGGACTGGGAGTAGACATTAAGCAGTCGGAATGCACTATCTATGAATGTATTATTGACAGAGCCAACGTACAGGACGCTATCCTCGACACGGAAATCGATTCTTTAAAAGTAATCTCTTCGCACATCAATCTTGTAGGAGCAGAGATTGAAATGCTGAACCTCCCAAACCGCGAAAAGATTCTGAAAGAAGTGCTCACTCCTTTGAAGGAAGAATATGACTATATCCTGATAGACTGCTCGCCTTCATTGGGACTTATCACCATTAATGCCCTGACAGCGGCAGATTCTGTGATTATCCCCGTACAAGCCGAATATTTCGCTCTTGAGGGTATCAGTAAGCTGCTGAACACGATCAAAATCATCAAATCAAAACTGAATCCGGCTCTGGAAATCGAAGGATTCCTCCTTACGATGTACGACTCACGTCTGCGTCAGGCCAATCAGATCTACGATGAGGTGAAACGCCACTTCCAGGAATTGGTGTTCAACACCGTTATCCAACGAAATGTCAAACTGAGCGAGGCTCCCAGCTACGGTGTTCCGACCATTCTTTATGATGCGGATTCCACCGGCGCCAAGAACCACCTGGCTCTTGCTAAAGAGATTATCAACCGAAATAAATAAGAGAAGAAGATATGGCAACACAGAGAAGAAATGCATTAGGACGCGGACTTGACGCCTTGCTCTCGATGGATGATGTGAAAACCGAAGGTTCTTCTTCCATTAATGAGATAGAACTGGCAAAGATTGCTGTCAATCCCAACCAGCCCCGTCGTGAGTTTGACGAAACAGCTTTACAGGAACTGGCTGATTCGATTGCCGAAATCGGTATTATCCAGCCGATCACCTTACGCAAAATATCGGACGATGAATATCAGATCATTGCCGGAGAGCGTCGTTACCGCGCTTCACAAAAAGCCGGACTGAAAACAATTCCCGCTTATATCCGCACTGCCGACGACGAGAACATGATGGAAATGGCGCTGATTGAAAACATCCAGCGTGAAGACTTGAATGCCGTAGAAATCGCACTTGCCTACCAGCACCTGCTTGACCAGTATGAACTGACCCAGGAACGCTTGAGCGAACGTATCGGCAAGAACCGGACAACCATCGCCAACTATCTGCGTTTGTTGAAACTGCCCGCTCCCATACAGATGGCTTTGCAGAACAAGCAGTTGGACATGGGACACGCGCGTGCGTTGATTTCACTGGGTGATCCGAAACTGCAAGTTAAAATATTTGAGGAAATACAAGAACACGGATATTCAGTCCGCAAAGTAGAAGAAATTGTTAAATCATTAAGCGAAGGAGAAGCTGTGAAAAGCGGTACGCGGAAAATAACTCCGAAGCGTGCCAAACTTCCGGAAGAGTTCAACTTACTGAAGAAACAACTCTCAGGCTTTTTCAACACCAAGGTACAACTCACCTGCTCCGAAAAGGGGAAAGGTAAAATCAGCATTCCTTTCGGCAACGAGGAAGAGTTGGAACGTATCATGGAAATCTTCGACACGCTAAAGAAGTAAATGACAAGAAAAAGTAAGAAATATCAGTTACTCGTCATCACCCTGCTTCTCTGTATTTTACAGGTGGCAGGGATTGATGTGTATGCACAGTCCACTGTCACCCCGATGAAAAGGGACACGACTATCACGCAACGGGAAGCCCCGAAAGCCCGTGCCCGCAGACATCGTGAACCAGCTGTACAAGATTCTTTGAAGAAAGACTCGATCCGGATTGTTCCCTCCAAAGAGCTTGTACCCCTCGACAGCCTGTCGGCCGCCAGTATACAAATAGCCGACAGTCTGGATGCAGCCAACAAGAAAGAATTAAAAAAGATTGAGCAGCCGGCATCCATCATGGTTAAGCCAGACAGCGTGCCGCCCGCAAAGGATATCAACAAAAAGATATTCATCCCGAATCCGACCAAAGCAACTTGGCTGGCAGTCGTATTTCCCGGCGGCGGACAGATTTACAACCGCAAATACTGGAAACTACCTATTATATATGGAGGATTTGCCGGATGTGCATACGCATTGAGCTGGAATGGCAAAATGTATAAAGACTACTCACAAGCCTATCTGGACATTATGGACAGCAATCCGAACACAAAAAGTTACGAAGACTTGTTGCCGCCCAACGCCACCTACAACGAAGAGCAGTTGAAAAATACAATAAAACGAAGAAAAGATATGTTCCGTCGTTATCGGGACCTCAGCATATTTGCATTTATCGGAGTTTACTTGATCTCTATCATCGACGCATACGTAGATGCGGAGTTGTCCAACTTCGATATCACCCCCGACCTGAGTATGAAAGTAGAACCGGCTGTTATTGACAATAACAACCAATTCCGCTCTACCAGTTTGAAAAACAAATCGGTGGGATTGCAATGTGTATTACGATTTTAAAAAACACAATTTAGATTGATCTTATTATTGAAGCATGAAGAAATTAGTTAACTATTGTTCGATGATTTTCCTTTTACTAGTGGCAACATCGCAAGTAAAAGCGCAAAGTGTAGATGTAGTGATTCGTGAAAATGGAACTGAGCGCAAAGAGAGCATTGACTTGCCTAAAAGTATGACATACCCGCTCGACAGCCTGTTGAATGACTGGAAAGCCAAAAACTATATTGACTTGGGTAAAGATTGCAGCACAGCGGAAATCAACCCTCTGTTCAGCGATTCGGTTTACATCGACCGTTTGTCGCGCATTCCGGCTGTCATGGAAATGCCCTACAACGATATCATACGCAAATTTATCGATATGTATGCAGGACGTTTGCGCAACCAGGTTTCTTTCATGTTAAGCGCTTGCAACTTCTATATGCCGATTTTCGAGGAAGCATTAGATGCATACGGACTTCCATTGGAGCTGAGATACCTTCCGATTATCGAATCCGCGTTGAATCCTTCAGCCGTATCGCGTGCCGGAGCTTCCGGTTTGTGGCAATTCATGATCGGTACGGGAAAGATTTACGGACTGGAGTCGAATAGTCTTGTAGACGAACGTCGCGACCCAATCAAGGCGACTTGGGCTGCCGCACGCTACCTCAAAGAGATGTATGATATTTACGGTGACTGGAATCTCGTGATTGCAGCCTACAATTGCGGTCCCGGCACTATCAATAAAGCAATCCGCCGCGCCAATGGTGAAACTGACTATTGGAAGATTTACAATTACCTGCCCAAAGAAACACGCGGATATGTACCGGCCTTTATCGCAGCCAACTATGTGATGACTTATTATTGCGATCATAATATCTGCCCGATGGAAACCAACATTCCGGCAAGCACGGATACCGTACAAGTCAACAAGAACCTGCACTTCGAGCAAATAGCCGACTTGTGCAACGTTCCGTTGGACCAAATCAAAAGTCTGAACCCGCAATATAAGAAACAAATCATTCCGGGTGATAACAAACCGTATACCCTCCGCCTACCGATCGAAGCCATCAGCACTTTTATCGACAGGCAGGATACAATTTTCGCACATCGTGCGGATGAATTGTTCCGCAACCGTAAGACCGTTGCCGTGAAAGAGATCAGTCCTTCTACACGAAGGGCTACGACAGCAGTTGCAGGTAAAGGGAAACCAACCTATTACAAGATAAAAAGTGGTGACACTTTATCGTCCATTGCCGAGAAATACGGAGTCAGAGTGAAGGATATACAGCGATGGAACGGAATGTCTAACACGAAGATTGCAGCAGGAAAACGATTGAAAATATACAAATAAACAGTTTCCCGCTTGCACCGTTCGGAAATTTGCTTATTTTTGCAAAACTAAGCAAATGAGAGGATAACAATTATGGATAATCTGCCCCCAAAAGAAATAGCTGATGAAGATATGATCAATCAGGCGTTCCAGCAACTACTGAATGATTATCTCAGCACAAAACATCGCAAAAAAGTTGAAATCATCACGAAAGCTTTCAACTTCGCCAACCAAGCGCATAAAGGTATTAAACGCCGTTCGGGTGAACCTTACATTATGCACCCGATTGCCGTTGCAAGTATTGTATGCAACGAAATCGGTTTGGG
>NZ_GG688318.1:166537-168781 GCF_000156195.1 Bacteroides finegoldii DSM 17565
CCTTATTGCACGATGTGGTAGAAGATACCGACTACACCGTTGAAGATATTGAAAACATCTTCGGGCCGAAGATTGCCCAAATCGTAGACGGACTGACTAAGATATCCGGTGGAATATTTGGCGACCGCGCCTCAGCACAAGCAGAGAACTTCAAAAAGTTACTGCTTACCATGTCGAATGATATCCGGGTTATCCTTATCAAGATAGCCGACCGTTTGCACAATATGCGCACACTCGGTTCGATGTTGCCCAACAAGCAATATAAGATTGCGGGTGAAACGCTCTATATTTACGCTCCGCTGGCCAACCGTCTGGGGCTCTATAAGATAAAGACTGAGCTGGAAAACCTGAGCTTCAAATACGAACATCCCGAAGAATATGCAGAGATAGAGGAAAAGCTGAACGCCACAGCCGCCGAACGCGATAAGGTCTTTAATGATTTCACAGCCCCTATCCGTACACAACTCGATAAGATGGGATTGAAATACCGGATTCTCGCCCGTGTAAAATCAATCTATTCCATCTGGAACAAGATGCAGACCAAGCATGTTCCTTTCGAAGAGATCTATGACTTGCTGGCGGTCCGGATTATTTTCGAGCCCCGCAATATGGAAGAAGAACTCAATGATTGTTTTGACATCTATGTATCTATCTCCAAAATATATAAGCCGCACCCGGATCGCCTGCGCGATTGGGTAAGCCATCCCAAAGCAAACGGCTACCAGGCATTGCACGTGACTCTTATGGGTAACAACGGGCAATGGATCGAAGTCCAGATCCGTAGCGAACGGATGAACGACGTTGCCGAACAAGGCTTTGCAGCACATTGGAAATACAAAGAAGGAGGAGGCAGCGAGGATGAAGGAGAACTGGAAAAATGGTTGAAGACCATTAAGGAAATATTAGATGACCCACAACCGGACGCCATCGACTTCTTGGACACTATCAAACTGAACTTATTTGCTTCCGAAATATTTGTGTTCACACCCAAAGGGGAACTAAAGACTATGCCGCAGAATTCAACGGCACTCGACTTCGCATTCTCCCTGCATACCGACATCGGTAGCCATTGTATCGGCGCTAAAGTCAATCACAAATTAGTGCCGCTTAGTCACAAGCTGCAAAGTGGAGATCAGGTTGAGGTATTAACTTCTAAATCGCAACGTGTGCAACCGCAATGGGAAGTTTTTGCGACCACCGCCCGCGCCCGCACTAAGATAGCGGCAATTCTCCGCAAAGAGCGCAAAGCCAATCAAAAGATAGGTGAAGAACTACTGAATGAGTTCTTGAAAAAAGAGGAAATACGACCGGGAGAAGCTGTCATCGAAAAGTTGCGCAAGTTCCATAACGCCAAGAATGAAGAAGAACTGTTGGCAGCGATTGGCAGCAAAGCAATCATTCTGGGGGAAGCTGACAAAAATGAACTGAAAGAAAAGCAAACCAGCAACTGGAAGAAGTACCTTACTTTCTCTTTTGTCAACGGCAACAAAGACAAGCAGCAAGAGGAGAAAGAACCTCAGGAAAAAGAGAAGATCAACCCGAAACAAGTGCTCAAACTGACAGAAGAAAGTTTGCAGAAAAAATATATCATGGCAGAATGCTGCCACCCTATTCCCGGTGATGACGTATTGGGATATGTGGATGAGAATGACCGGATTATCATTCATAAACGCCAATGCCCCGTTGCCGCCAAGCTGAAGAGCAGTTACGGCAACCGCATATTAGCCACAGAATGGGATACCCACAAAGAACTGTCATTCCTCGTATATATATATATAAAAGGTATAGACAGCATGGGACTGTTGAACGAAGTGACGCAAGTTATCTCCCGGCAGCTTAATGTGAATATCCGCAAGCTGACCATCGAAACCGAAGACGGTATATTTGAGGGTAAAATACAGCTATGGGTTCATGATGTGGAGGATGTAAAGACTATCTGCAACAATCTGAAAAAGATTCAGAATATCAAACAGGTGAGCCGTGTAGAAGAGTAAATTCTATTTTTAAACGAGAATTATCGCAGATTAACGAACGCAAAGAGAATATGAACAATCTGCGCAAATCTGCGTTTGGGATATTCCTAAAATAATAAAATTTAAGGCAACTACTTCATTGCGAATTAGTTGCCTTTTTTGTATCTTTAAGCATTCCCCCCAAAAAACGGTTTGACGGCCAAAACGGGGGTAATCTAAAATAAAAACACATGGTAAAGATACAAAAAATCTCAGAAATCGAACCTTGTTT
>NZ_GG688318.1:168881-345288 GCF_000156195.1 Bacteroides finegoldii DSM 17565
CTAAAAAAGACATGTACATAATGCATGGGTGGGAAGGAAAAAACAAGAATATGTAAACAATATTCTACAAAAAAGATAGAAGACTGGGAGAGTTGAACGAAAAAATCAAGAGAAAAGCTTTGCTTTACGTGAGCTTTTCTCTTGATTTTTTAGAAAGAGGAACATTTACTGAATATCCCTGCGTTTAATTCTTATTATTCTTATACCATGCCGTCTTTACTTGCGACCATCTAATTCTCCTTTAATAGCCAGAAGCTCTTCTTTAATCGCCTTCAACCGATTCATGATTTCATAATTCCGGACAGTAGCTTCTTTATTATCTTTCAAACGTTGGCGAGCGCCCGGAAGCGTCATGCCTTTCTCTTTCACCAGATGATAGATGAGCCCGATTGTTTCCACATCTTCTTTACGATATTGGCGTATTCCTCTACCGGCAGTCTTGGGGGAAATCTGCGGAAACTCCTTTTCCCAAAAACGGAGCAGAGAAGTATTGACTCCGAACATATCGGCAACTTCTCCTATGGAATAATATAGTTTCAGTTCTTTATCCGTATTAAGCATAATACCCCTGTCTTTTTTTAGAATTAATCGAATACCTTACCGTGGTTGGCAGCCAACTGAATCATCTTTTCGTAATCCTCAGCACTTAAATCCATGAAATAATAATTCACCGGATTCACCACCTGTCCCTTCACGTGCACTTCATAATGGAGATGCGGCCCGGTACTCTTTCCCGTACTACCCACTTTTCCAATCACCTCTCCACGCACCACTTTCTTTCCGACTTTCGTATTAAACCCCTGCAAGTGAGCATATCGAGTGAGATATCCAAAGCCATGATCAATCTCAATGGTATTGCCATATCCGGTTTCCCATCCTACCTTTACCACAGTTCCGTCTCCGGTAGCATACACATCCGTTCCCGGATGAGCGGAAAAGTCCATTCCCGCATGGAACTTCGTCGTACCGTAAATAGGATCAATACGTGTACCATAACCGGAAGCCGTCTGACGAAGGTCCCTATTGGAAATAGGCTGAATGGCAGGAATACATTTCAACATTTCATCATGATTCTTGCACATATCCACCACGTCATCGAAAGATTTCGATTGGATATAGAGCCGTTTAGATAGAACATCCAACTTCTGAGTAGTATTCACCACCAGTTTCGCATTCGCTAAGTCCATCAGTTCCTCATAACGGTTCGTACCTCCGTAACCGGCCTGACGGATGGCGGGAGAAACGGGATCGGACTGCAGGATTACCCGATAGAGGTTATCATCACGCTGCTGAATATCCTGAAGTACCCCCATAGCATCGTCCAAACGACGGGAAAGTACATTATATTGTGCCAAAAGACGGCTGTTTTCAATTCTTAATTCCTTCTCCGATGGAGAGCCGAAGATAAGAAGCAACACGATAAAACAGCCCGCTCCCAACCCCATACCATAGAAAAGCCGACGCAAAATACTAAGCGCACGCTGCCGTACGGTGGGGTAAATTCGATCGTATGTCTGCGTCTGTGGATTATAGATATAGTAAACTTTGCGCATCTTTTTGAAAATATTTCGCTTGTTAATACGGCAAAAGTAATAAAAACGAGCTATCTTTGCACTGTTTTTACGAATTTATGAGCTGTGATTTATGATTTATTGGAGATTCCTCCCTTCTCTCATATCCCACAGCCACATAGTTCATAATTCATAACTCATAATTCTTCATTATATGTTGACTGCAAAAGAGATCAGAGATTCATTCAAGAATTTCTTTGAGTCGAAAGGACACCACATCGTTCCGTCGGCTCCAATGGTGATTAAAGACGACCCTACCCTGATGTTTACCAATGCGGGTATGAACCAGTTTAAAGATATTATTTTGGGCAACCACCCGGCGAAATACAAAAGAGTCGCGGACTCTCAGAAATGTTTGCGCGTAAGCGGAAAGCACAATGACTTGGAGGAGGTAGGACACGATACTTACCATCATACCATGTTCGAAATGCTCGGCAACTGGTCGTTCGGCGATTACTTCAAGAAAGAAGCCATCAGTTGGGCATGGGAATATCTGGTAGATGTCTTGAAACTGAATCCGGAACATCTCTACGCAACCGTATTCGAAGGAAGTCCCGAAGAAGGATTGAGCCGTGACGACGAAGCCGCTTCTTATTGGGAACAATTCCTGCCGAAAGACCATATCATCAACGGCAACAAGCACGATAACTTCTGGGAAATGGGTGATACAGGACCTTGCGGCCCTTGTTCCGAAATCCACATCGACCTTCGTCCGGCAGAAGAACGTGCCAAGATTTCCGGCCGTGACCTCGTAAACCACGATCATCCGCAAGTAATCGAAATCTGGAATCTCGTATTCATGCAGTACAACCGTAAGGCGGACAGCAGTCTCGAGCCGCTTCCCGCAAAAGTGATCGACACCGGTATGGGATTCGAGCGTCTTTGTATGGCACTCCAAGGCAAAACGTCCAATTATGATACGGACGTATTCCAGCCAATGCTGAAAGCGATTGCAGCCATGTCGGACACTGAATACGGAAAAGACAAGCAGCAAGATATCGCCATGCGTGTGATTGCCGACCACATCCGTACCATTGCGTTCTCTATCACGGACGGTCAGTTGCCTTCCAACGCTAAAGCAGGTTATGTGATCCGTCGTATCCTCCGCCGTGCCGTCCGTTATGGCTATACATTCCTCGGACAGAAGCAAGCATTCATGTACAAGTTGCTTCCTGTGCTGATTGAGAATATGGGTGAGGCTTATCCGGAACTGATTGCACAAAAGACATTGATTGAAAAGGTAATCAAAGAAGAAGAAGAATCATTCCTCCGCACATTGGAGACAGGCATCCGTCTGTTGGATAAAACAATGGAAGATACCAAAGCTGCCGGAAAAACAGAAATCAGCGGTAAAGACGCCTTTACCTTATATGATACTTTCGGGTTCCCGCTCGACTTGACAGAACTGATTCTCCGTGAAAACGGTATGATCGTCAACATCGAAGAGTTCAACGAAGAGATGCAACAGCAGAAGCAACGTGCCCGTAACGCTGCCGCAATCGAAACCGGTGACTGGATCACGCTGAAAGAAGGGACGACCGAATTCGTCGGTTACGACTATACGGAATACGAAGCTTCAATTCTTCGCTATCGCCAGATCAGGCAAAAAAACCAGACCTTGTATCAGATTGTACTAGACTATACTCCGTTCTATGCGGAAAGCGGTGGTCAAGTGGGTGATACCGGTGTGTTGGTAAGCGAGTTCGAAACAATTGAAGTGATCGACACCAAGAAAGAAAACAACCTTCCGATACATATTACCAAAAAGTTACCCGAACATCCGGAAGCTCCGATGATGGCCTGTGTAGACACCGACAAACGCGCTGCCTGCGCAGCCAATCACTCGGCCACTCACTTACTGGACTCCGCTCTCCGTGAAGTTTTGGGTGAACACGTAGAACAGAAAGGTTCGTTGGTTACACCGGATTCCTTACGTTTCGACTTCTCTCATTTCCAGAAAGTGACCGATGAAGAAATCCGCAAAGTAGAGCACATTGTCAACGCCAAGATACGTGCCAACATTCCTTTGAAGGAATACCGCAATATTCCTATCGAAGAAGCGAAAGAGCTGGGTGCTATCGCTCTCTTCGGCGAGAAGTACGGCGACAGAGTGCGTGTGATACAGTTTGGATCTTCCATCGAATTCTGTGGAGGTACACACGTAGCTGCTACAGGAAACATTGGTATGGTGAAAATCATCTCCGAAAGTTCCGTTGCTGCCGGTGTCCGCCGTATCGAGGCTTACACAGGAGCACGGGTAGAAGAAATGCTGGACACTATTCAAGACACCCTCAATGACTTGAAAGCTCTCTTCAACAATACTCCGGATCTGGGTATCGCTATCCGTAAATACATTGACGAAAACGCAGGTTTGAAGAAGCAGGTGGAAGACTTCATGAAAGAAAAAGAAGCAGCCTTGAAAGAAAGACTGTTGAAAAATATACAGGAAGTAAACGGTGTCAAGGTTATTAAGCTTTGCGCTCCACTGCCTGCAGAAGTGGTGAAGAACATTGCTTTCCAACTTCGCGGTGAAATTACGGAAAACTTGTTCTTCGTAGCCGGAAGCACGGACAATGGCAAACCGATGTTGACAGTCATGTTGAGCGACAACCTCGTAGCAACCGGCCTGAAGGCAGGCAACTTGGTGAAAGAGGCCGCCAAGCTGATTCAAGGTGGCGGCGGTGGTCAACCGCACTTTGCTACCGCCGGAGGTAAGAATGCCGACGGACTACCGGCAGCAGTTGAAAAAGTGATAGAGCTGGCAGGAATCTAAAATAGAAAACTGAAAGTCTAGTTTATAATAAAGAGAAACTTGGGGGACAACAAGTTTCTCTTTATTGTTTGAGGATAGTGTCTTATTATCATAATCACATGACAAAAAACATATATGGAACCGAATAAAAGTAACATAATCATATACCAAACCGAAGACGGGCAAACTCGTATAGAAGTAAGAATGGAAGAGGAGACCGTGTGGCTTTCCTAACAGCAACTATCCGATCTTTATCAAACTTCAAGAACCCGAGAACCAATGTGGTGGAACACATCAAACATATTTATGAAGAAAGAGAATCAGATGAAATATCAACCTGTCGGAAATTCCGACAGGTTCGAATGCAAGGAGCAGGTAATGTCAGCCATAATCAAGCGATGGATAAAGCGACCCAAGAATACCACAAATTCGAAGTACGCACACTGTCACCTGTCGAACAGGAATATTTAAGAACTATTCAACCGCTAAATAAAAAAGCTAAAGATAAGAACCGAGAGAAACCGACAAAATAAATTCATTGTTATAAGACATCTAGAAAAGATTTTCTATCTTTGCCAACAGATTAATTATTTTCTTATCCTTCAAATAAATAAAATAAGTAATCACTAATACCTAAAGAGCAATGAGAACGCCTATTTATCTATGCTTGCTGTTAACCTGCATGCTGGTTTCCTGTACCCCTACGCAAGAAAAACACGAAACAGATTACACATTGTACGTAAATCCGTTCATCGGAACCGACTTCACCGGAAACACGTATCCCGGTGCTCAAGCTCCTTTCGGCATGGTGCAGCTCAGCCCTGACAACGGACTTCCCGGTTGGGACCGCATCTCCGGTTATTTCTATCCGGACAGTACCATTGCCGGATTCAGCCACACCCACCTTTCCGGTACCGGAGCAGGAGATCTGTACGACATCTCTTTCATGCCTGTCACCCTTCCTTATAAAGAAGCGGAAGCGCCTCTAGGCATTCATTCCAAATTTTCTCATGAAGATGAGAGTGCCTACGCAGGTTATTATCAAGTACGATTGAAAGACTACAATATCAACGTCGAACTGACTGCAACCGAACGTTGCGGTATCCAACGTTACACCTTTCCCGAAGCCCAATCCGCCATCTTCCTAAATTTGAAAAAGGCTATGAATTGGGACTTCACTAATGATTCTTATATCGAAAAGGTAGACTCCGTTACCATTCAAGGCTACCGCTTCTCTGATGGCTGGGCACGCGACCAGCACATCTATTTCCGCACCCGTTTCTCCAAGCCTTTCGAGAAAATGGAACTGGACACTACGGCTATTATCAAAGACAACAAACGTATCGGTACAGCCGTCATCGCCCGCTTCGACTTCAATACCAAAGAAGGTGAGCAAATTCTCGTCAACACTGCCATTTCCGGCACAAGCATGGACGGTGCAGCCAAAAACCTGCAAGCGGAAGTCCCCGAAAACGACTTCGATAAATACCTGGCTGAAACGAAAGCGAATTGGAACCGCCAACTTGGTAAAATCGAAGTAAAAGGCAGTAACGAAGACGACAAAGTAAACTTCTACACCGCTCTCTATCATTCGATGATTGCCCCGACCATCTACAATGATGTGGACGGCGCTTACTACGGTCCTGATAAGAAAGTGCACCAGGCAGACGGCTGGGTGAACTACAGCACTTTCTCCCTGTGGGATACCTATCGTGCAGCCCATCCTCTCTTCACTTACACAGAGCCGGAGCGCGTCAACGACATGATAAAATCTTTCATTGCCTTCTACGAGCAAAATAACCGGTTGCCGGTATGGAACTTCTACGGAAGTGAAACAGACATGATGATCGGCTATCATGCCGTTCCTGTCATCGCAGACGCCTATCTGAAAGGTATCGGTGATTTTGATGCGGAGAAAGCATTGAACGCTTGTGTTGCGACCGCTAATCTGGACAGTTATCGCGGTATCGGGCTTTACAAAGAATTAGGATATATTCCCTACAACGTGACAGACCATTACAACGCTGAGAACTGGTCATTATCTAAAACCTTGGAATATGCCTTCGATGATTACTGTATTGCCGAAATGGCTAAGAAGATGGGCAAACAAGACATTGCGGACACATTCTACAAACGTTCCCGGAACTATAGAAATCTTTATAACCCGGAAACCTCTTTCATGCAACCGCGCGATGACAAGGGGCGCTTTATCAAAGGTTTCAAAGCCGACGACTATACTCCACACATCTGCGAAAGCAACGGATGGCAGTATTTTTGGTCAGTACAGCACGATATCGACGGATTGATAGACCTTGTAGGCGGCAAAAACAGATTTGCCGAGAAACTGGATAGTATGTTCACCTATCATCCAGCAGCAGACGCCGAACTTCCACTGTTCAGTACGGGAATGATCGGTCAATACGCACATGGAAACGAACCGAGCCATCATGTTATCTACCTTTTCAACTCAATAGGCTTCAATGAACGGACTCAATATTACGTGGCAAAAGTAATGAACGAACTTTATAAGAACGAGCCTGCCGGTCTTTGCGGCAACGAAGATTGCGGGCAAATGTCGGCATGGTATGTATTCAGCGCAATGGGCTTCTATCCGGTAAATCCGGTCAGCGGCAAGTACGAAATAGGAACCCCGCTCTTCCCGGAAATGCAGTTGCATCTGACAAACGGTAAAACATTTACCGTACTGGCTCCTAATGTAAACAAGAAGAATATCTATATACAGTCAACCAAAGTAAACGGACACCCCTACGACAAAACGTATATCACCCATGAACAAATCATGAGTGGAGCCACCGTAGAATTCGAGATGGGCAGTACCCCAAAAACAATCGGAGTCATATTCGAAGAAAAACGGCCTTAAGTATATCTGAACTAATATCTATTGAGAGAATGAATGAAAACTTCGATGTAACCTACAAAGCATTATTCCGCAAGTACTACCCCAGCCTCATCTTCTACGCCACCCGCCTGATAGGGGAAGAGGAGGCGGAAGATGTGGTACAGGATGTCTTTGTGGAGCTATGGAGACGGAAAGACAGCATAGAGATAGGCGACCAGATACAGGCTTTTCTCTACCGTGCCGTCTACACCCGTGCCCTCAACGTGTTGAAACATCGCAATGTGGAAGACGGCTACTGTGCTGCTATGGAAGAAATCAACCAAAGACGTGCAGAATTCTATCAGCCGGACAACAATGAAGTAATCCGGCGAATTGAAGACAGAGAACTCCGTAAAGAGATCTACAACGCCATTAATGAATTGCCGGACAAGTGCAAGGAAGTTTTCAAGCTAAGCTATCTGCACGAAATGAAAAACAAGGAGATAGCCGATGTTCTCGGTATTTCACTCCGCACGGTAGAGGCTCATATGTACAAGGCCTTGAAGTACTTGCGCAGCCGCCTCGATCCGCTTTGGATAATTCTTTTCTTATTTTTATGAGAAGACTGATAAGTGTTTTTATGTCCTGAATTGTATTATTAATATGAAGGAAAAGAAAATGAGTAATCTAAGTGAAGATATAATCAACAGATATCTGACAGGACAATGTTCCGAAGAGGAACTTATCGAAGTGAACGCTTGGATGAAGGAATCGGAAGAAAATGCCCTCCGGTTATTTCGTATGGAAGAAATTTATCATTTAGGTAAATTCGGCCGATATACCGATGGACAACGGATACTTCGTGCAGAAAAACAGCTTTATAAGAAATTGGACGAAGAGCAAGGGAAACGGAATAAAATACTGCGCATACATCGTTGGATGAAATATGCAGCAGTCATTGCTATAATATTCGCCATCAGCGGTGGAATCGGATATTGGTCTCATAATGGATCCGACCAGCAAATGATGGTTGCAGTTGCCGGTGAAGGTATTGTGAAGGAAGTTGTCCTGCCGGATGGTACTAAAGTCTGGCTAAACAACTCGGCTACCTTAAAATACCCGCGTGAGTTTTCCGAAAACGAGCGTAATGTGCATTTGGAAGGAGAAGCTTACTTCGAAGTAACCAAAAACCGCCACAAGCCATTCACAGTACAAAGTGACGCCATGTGCGTACGTGTATTGGGGACAACATTCAATTTCAAATGCGACAAACGTTGCCGGATAGCCGAAGCCACCTTGATTGAAGGTGAAATCGAAGTGAAAGGCAACAAAGAAGAAGGACAAATCATCCTTACTCCCGGACAGCGTGCGGAACTGAACAAAAGTAACGGACGGCTGACCGTGAAACAAGTAGATGCCAAGTTAGATGCAGTATGGCATAACAACCTGATTCCATTCCAAAAAGCGGATATATTTGCAATAACCAGAACATTGGAACGTTTCTATGATGTAAAGATTATACTGTCTCCCGATATACAACCGGATAAAACTTACTCCGGTGTACTGAAAAGGAAATCCAACATCGAATCCGTATTGAAATCATTGCAGAACTCCATACCTATTAATTATAAAATTGTCGGAAACAATATCTTTATTTCTCCCAAATAAGAAGTACAAGGTATCACGACAAAACTAAAAAGTTATTAATACCATGAAATTGAAAACATTCCTAACAGTAGGATGTTTAGGAGGTTTATTCACACTTAGCTCCTGTACAGCCCCCACGAATACGAAAGACTATAGTGCTCACGTCAACCCTTTCATCGGTACCGGCGGACATGGTCATACTTTCCCCGGAGCAGTAGTTCCGCACGGCATGATTCAGCCTAGTCCGGACACCCGAATTGACGGATGGGATGCTTGTTCCGGTTACTATTATGCCGACTCTACTATCAATGGCTTCTCCCACACACACGTCAGTGGAACAGGTTGTTGCGACTACGGAGACGTACTGTTTATGCCAACTGTCGGCAAACAACAATACCTGACTACCGATCCTCAAAGTCAAATACTAGCCTATGCTTCTTCTTTTTCCCACGAGAATGAAGTAGCAGAACCGGGATATTATGCTGTTTTTCTGGACACTTATCAGGTAAAAGCAGAAATATCAGCCACCAAACGTGGAGCTATCCACCGTTATACTTTTCCCGAAAGTACCGAATCCGGTTTCATCATTGATTTAGATTACAGCCTGCAACGCCAGACCAACTCGGAAATGAAAATCGAAATAATCAGTGATACGGAAATCTGCGGACATAAAAAAACGACCTATTGGGCTTTCGACCAATATATTAATTTCTATGCCAAATTTTCCAAACCATTCTCTTATACATTGATTGCGGATTCCATTACCATGGATGACGGTAAACGGCTTCCCATATGCAAAGCGCTACTGCATTTCGAGACAAAGAAGGACGAACAGGTGCTTGTAAAAACAGGGATTTCTGCCGTCGACATGGAAGGGGCACGCAAGAATGTCGAATCAGAGATTCCGGGATGGGATTTCGATAAGGTACGCAAAGACGCACGTCGGGCGTGGAATCAATATCTGTCCAAAATAGACATTACTACCTCGGACAAAGAAGATAAAGCCATCTTCTACTCTGCCCTCTATCATACGGGAATCAGCCCGAACCTGCTCAGCGATGCGGACGGACGTTATTTAGGAATGGATCTCGAAGTACATCAGGGAGATACGATAAACCCGGTGTATACGGTATTCTCATTATGGGACACCTTCCGTGCATTGCATCCGTTAATGACAATTATCGCCCCCGATTTGAACAATCAATTTATAAATTCACTGATAAAGAAACACCAGGAAGGCGGAATATATCCGATGTGGGACCTGGCTTCCAACTATACCGGAACCATGATTGGTTACCACGCAGTCCCCGTCATTGTAGACGCTTATATGAAAGGATACCGTAATTTCGACGCCAAAGAAGCCTACAAAGCCTGTCTGCGCGCAGCCGAATATGATACAACCGGCATTCAATGCCCGGAACTGGTACTTCCGCATCTCATGCCGAAAGCGAAATATTATAAAAATTCCATCGGCTATATTCCCTGCGACCGTGAAAATGAGTCTGTAGCCAAAGCCTTGGAGTACGCATATGACGATTGGTGTATCTCTATTTTTGCAGAAGCAATGAACGATTTTGAATCCAAAGCCAAATATGAACGTTTTGCCAAAGCATACGAATTCTATTTCGACAAATCAACCCGCTTCATGCGCGGACTTGACTCGAAAGGAGAATGGCGCATCCCGTTCAATCCGCGTGCATCCACCCACCGCAACGATGATTATTGTGAAGGAACAGCCTGGCAATGGACTTGGTTTGTGCCTCATGATGTAGACGGGTTGGTCAATCTGATGGGCGGTGAGGATGCATTCGCCCAGAAACTCGATTCGTTATTCACAGCCGATTCATCACTCGAAGGTGAAACGACATCGTCAGACATCAGCGGACTTATCGGTCAATATGCACATGGCAACGAACCCAGCCATCATGTGATCCATTTGTATAATTACGTAAATCGCCCGTGGAGGACACAAGAACTGGTAGATAGTGTCTATCGCAGTCAGTATGCCAACAGTGTAGACGGATTATCCGGTAATGAGGATTGCGGTCAGATGTCTGCGTGGTACGTTCTCAACTCCATGGGGTTCTATCAGGTGTGTCCGGGAAAACCGGTATATTCCATCGGACGTCCCGTGTTTGACAAAGCAGTGATCAATCTGCCCGAAGACAAGACATTCAGTATAATAGTAAAAAACAATTCCAAAAAGAATAAATACATCGAAAGCATATCACTAAACGGCGAGTCTCTGAATACTCCATTTTTCAACCACCAAGACATAGCAAATGGTGGAACAATGGAAATCAATATGAGCGACAAACCTAATAACAAAACACTTATACCATGAGAAGAACATTACTAATTGCTTGTGTACTTGGTTGTACACTCTTTGCCAAGGCAAAAGATTGGACGCAGTATGTAAACCCGTTAATGGGTTCTCAGTCTACTTTCGAGTTATCAACAGGTAATACTTATCCGGCCATTGCGCATCCTTGGGGAATGAACTTCTGGACTCCTCAAACAGGAAAAATGGGAGACGGATGGCAATATACCTATACTGCCAATAAGATCCGCGGTTTCAAACAGACCCACCAACCCAGTCCATGGATTAATGACTATGGTCAATTCTCCATCATGCCGATAGTCGGAAAGCCTGTATTTGACGAAGAGAAACGTGCCAGTTGGTTTGCACACAAAGGAGAAACAGCTACTCCTTATTATTATAAAGTATATCTCGCCGAACATGACATAGTGACGGAAATGGCACCTACGGAGCGTGCCGTCCTTTTCCGTTTCACTTTCCCTGAGAATGACCATTCATACATCGTAATAGATGCTTTCGACAAAGGTTCGTATATCAAAGTGATTCCCGAAGAAAACAAGGTTATCGGCTATACTACCCGCAATAGCGGTGGAGTTCCCGAAAACTTCAAGAATTACTTTATCATCGAGTTCGACAAACCTTTTACCTATAAAGCGACGGTAGCCAATGGCAATCTGCAAGAAAATGTTGCCGAACAAACAGCTGACCATGCCGGAGCAATCATCGGCTTCCGTACACATAAAGGAGAACAGGTGCACGCCCGCATCTCCTCCTCTTTTATCAGCTTCGAACAGGCCGCCACAAACATGAAAGAGCTGAGCAAAGACAATATAGAACAACTAGCCAAGAAAGGGAAAGATGCCTGGAATCAAGTTTTGGGCAAGATAGAAGTAGAAGGAGGAAATCTCGATCAATATCGTACGTTTTATTCATGTCTGTATCGTTCCTTACTTTTTCCACGTAAATTCTACGAACTGGATGCTACCGGGAAACCTATTCACTACAGCCCCTACAACGGACAAGTATTACCCGGTTATATGTATACCGACACAGGATTTTGGGATACATTCCGTTGCCTGTTCCCATTATTGAACCTGATGTATCCTTCCATCAACAAGGAAATGCAGGAAGGACTTATCAATACGTACAAAGAAAGCGGCTTCTTTCCCGAATGGGCAAGTCCCGGACACAGAGGATGTATGGTTGGCAACAATTCCGCCTCCGTCCTAGTAGATGCCTATATGAAAGGAGTCAGAGTAGACGACATAAAAACTTTGTATGAAGGCTTGCTTCACGGAACAGAGAATGTGCATCCTCAAGTTTCTTCAACAGGTCGCTTAGGACACGAATACTACAACAAACTGGGTTACGTTCCATATGACGTAAAAATCAACGAGAACGCTGCCCGCACTTTGGAATACGCTTACAATGATTGGTGTATTTATAAACTAGCCAAAGAGTTGAAACGTCCCCAAAAAGAAATCAACCGCTTTGCCAAGCGTGCCATGAACTATAAGAACCTTTTCGATAAAGAGTCTAAATTAATGCACGGACGTAATGCAGACGGTACATTCCAATCTCCGTTCTCTCCGCTGAAATGGGGTGACGCCTTTACGGAGGGCAATAGCTGGCACTATACTTGGTCTGTATTCCACGATCCTCAAGGACTTATCGACCTGATGGGCGGAAAAGATGAATTTATTACCATGATGGACTCCGTATTCGCCGTACCTCCCGTTTTCGATGAAAGCTACTACGGGCAAGTGATTCACGAAATCCGTGAAATGACCGTTATGAATATGGGGAACTATGCACATGGCAACCAGCCTATCCAGCACATGATATATTTGTACGACTATGCAGGTCAGCCCTGGAAAGCTCAATACTGGCTACGTCAGGTTATGGACAGGATGTACACTCCGACACCGGACGGCTATTGTGGTGATGAAGACAACGGGCAGACTTCCGCCTGGTATGTATTTTCGGCATTAGGCTTCTACCCTGTTTGTCCGGGAACGGACGAATATATCATAGGTGCTCCGCTGTTCAAGAAAGCCACACTTCATTTTGAGAACGGCAACAGTCTGGTCATTGACGCTCCAAACAACAACAAAAAGAATTTCTATATCAACTCCATGAGTTTCAACGGAACCGATTATACCAAGAATTATCTTTGTCATGGAGATTTATTCAAAGGTGGCACTATCAAAGTAGATATGAGCAACCAACCGAACAAGAACAGAGGAACGAAAGAAGAGGATATGCCTTATTCTTTTTCTAAAGAATAAAAAAACTTAAGACATAATAAAATCCTATTTATCAAGATTCCGGCTGATAAAAAACAACCTGAAAGTATCTTCTTACTTTCAGGTTGTTTTTATCTTCTCTTAATTACTTTTTCACTACCTTTGCTCACACAAACAAAATTCATGAGCATGAAAGAAAAACTTGACTTTTCAGAAGTTCCTTATCAATACTCGATGTGCCTTAACCGGCAATGTCCGAAAGCCGACATATGCCTTAGACAACTCGCCGAACAAAGTATACCGGAAAAGGTCGAACATTGGACAATTATTAGTCCCAAGCGTTTAACTACTACAAAAGGAGATTGTCCTTATTATCGTTCCAATATCAAAGCGAGCTATGCAAAAGGATTCATCGGCATCTTGGAAAGTCTGCCTCATAAGCAAATGGAAAATGTAATCATACATTTAATGAGTTTTTTCAGTCGAAGAACCTATTATCGTGTCCGCAAAGGTGAACGTTTACTCTCTCCTGCCGAGCAGCAGCAAGTTTTGAATGTCCTTAAATATTGTGGTGTTTTACAACCACCTAAGTTCGATGAGTATATCGAAGCTTATGATTGGTGACAAGCTTTAAATGCTATGACAGTAACATTCTATTGGCACAGTTATGCCATCGAGGTGGCACGCTTGTGACAAGGTGATAGCACAGTCATGCCACTACGGTGGCACAAATCATTAAAACCAAGGAAATAATGCCACCTTGAGATGTTCCTCCGTATGATATCCGTGTAACCCTACATCCCCCAAAGCCTATCCCGACTACCCGCTTTTTGGCTATAGCTTATAGCAATGACTTGTACGACTTCTTGTCGCACTGAATGCTTAAAGACACAAAAAGGCAACTAACCCGTTATAAACTAGTTGCCTTATTTTTATTATTTTAGGAATAACCCTTATTAATACATCTGAAGTAAACAGAAACAAAAATCTCCTTTTTCTTTGTTTTGTATCAAACAAAGAAAAAGGAGACTGCCTTATACAAATGTTATATTTATCTCATAATTGACTAAATGGAATCGCAGAAATACCCTCTATGTGAAACCTCATCTTTAATGAATGAAAAGATTCCCCATATACGCCTGCCATCATTTTTTATAATCTCTAAAGTTACCGGCTCATTCTGGTAATATATATAATTAGGATAAAAATAACTATAATATGAGAAAGAAGCATCCATCTTTTTTCCTTCACTCTTATCACCGCTAAACGTTAATAAAGAATAATAAACATTGTAATATTCCCATCCATAAGTTACTTGCCCATTTTGTTGCTCATTTTTAAAGCTAACTGCCAATCCTCCTATAATTTGGTCATTGTCATCCAAATAATAGCGGCGCGAGTTATCGGCAACAATCGCTTGTATTTCTTCTTCTGTATAAGTCTTGTCTGTCGGAAGAACACGTATGATACAAGTCGCCTTCAAATTCAGAATATCAGTAACCGTAATTGTAGCAACAAGGTCTGTATCCGAATTCTTAAGTATACCTGTGATTTTAACTGCTCCTAAAGCAGTTACGGAAACTTGTATATCCTGATTATCAGAGACAACTTTATAGCCGCCGTTACCATCTACAACGTTTATCGTTACAGCGAACGACTTTCCAACAGCACCTTCTGCTTCCACATTCGTTTCGTCTAGTTTGAGAACATCAGTACGATGCGCTGATATACAAACGTCAAATACAGATATCATGCCCAAAACATCAGTAACGGTAACAGCTGCAGTTGTAGGAGTTTCTATGTCTTCTGGCTTTCCCATTATGGTAATCGTTCCGCTTTCCGAAGCAGAAACAGTTACTTTCGGATTATCAGATACAACCTTATAACCGCCATTACCCTCTATTATATTAACTGTTGCATACGCTGATATATTAAGGAGAGATTCAATCTCCACTTCTGTTTTATCCAATTCTATTACATCTGTAAGGCCTACCAGTATCGGTTTCTTTTCATAATAACCATTTTTATCGGATACCACGATATAAGTTTTACCAATACTGATACCTTTTATCATGATCTTTCCGTCTACAACTTCCGCCTTTGCAATATTTTCATTAGTCGAAAAAGCATTGTATTCGCCACCACCTTGCAATATTTCAAGCTCGGCGTCGGTATCTTCTCCGATTTTCACAAATAATGCATCTTCAGCAACCATCAATTCAGGATTCGAAGGCGGTGTATCTATTCCCGGTTCATCATCATTACCACAGCTGAAAAATGACAGTACCACAACAGTCATCAACATGGTTTTATATATAATCTTCATACTCATATCTATTTTTATTTTCATATATAATATTATTCCCAATCCTTAGGATATTTCACTCCATCATATACAAGTTCATCATCAAAAAATACTTCTGCAATATCTTGCATGGAAGGTAATTGTTGATATTCAAAATTCAATCTATACGGATCCATAGCAAAAATCATGTGCGTCTTATACCCTCCATCGACCATCCATTGCAATTGGCTCTTCTTTGCTATAAATCTACCGGTGTACTCTTGAGAATATAATCCCATATTACTTTTGGGTAGTCCCGGGAAAGAACTGCTCATATTACCGGCCACCCCATAATCACGCACTGCATAAGTTACATACTCACCGGATTGTATCGTGCGACCATCCACATATATTGACGGTAAACTAAAAATAGTACCATAAGCATATACTACAATGTCCTTTTCAGGCTGAAGTTTATGTACCTCATAGGCAAGACGCGAACAGGCCGATGCAGCCGGTCTGACAAATCCGGGAACCGTCAAATATAAATTATAATCATTATAATCAGCATATTCTTCATCCAGAAAAATACCATCCAAATTATAGGCATCGCACATCGCCTTAATTTCCAAAGCAAATTCCCGACAAGTTTCAGGGGCCAGATTGCATAAACCCGAACCATCATGATCGGGCATTATACCCATAAATACTTTCATCCCATGATCCTGTAAAGGTTTCAGATAATGCTCATTTTTATCAAGCAATGCCTGTACATTAGCATTATACTTCATTGTAACCTGGCCGGTCTCCCGATTATACATCATGTTGCCTGAGAACATAATCAAAGCGTCAATCAGCAACTTCTTACTATTCTTCAAGGTGAAACTTAAATTATTGAGCGGATTGGTGTCATTTACTTCCATACAACTGAAGATTTTAACTCCGCTTGCTTTGTTGCAATCAGGCATGCCGGTTTTGTCTGTAACAAAAACCAACCAGGTATTTTCCTCCTGCACTAAATCCAAATTACCGGAAATCACGTTTATTTTCAAAGGAATAACATATTTTTTATCCATTGAAAGTTCACCATTTGAGACAAAAGAAATCTGAAGCGGAGAAGATTTCTTTTCACCGGCTTTCACTTCCAATACCGCTTCCTCCGGTAACATTACTTGTGATTGGGGAAACAATTCATACGAAGCAGAGTTTCTGACATTATAGTCTTCAAGCACGTTTTCGTCATAAACAACCGACACAGCACAATCCGATGTCGTTTTTTTTGTCAGATTAAGATACAATAACAAATCACCGGATGATCTGAATTCAACATTTGAGGCCAATTGTTTCCCCTGGCTATCAGTTAAATATCCTAATAAATCATCATGAAATTCATATAATTTTTCATCAACAGTACCCACTGTCATGTCATCTTCTGTACAAGAAGAAATAAACAGGCCTCCCAACATCAGGAGAGCCATACATTGCAGTTTTAATAGATTCAGATATTTCATATTCTTCATTTTTGATCTACATTATTGATTTTTCTCCGGTAATTCAAGAGGCTTCCATGTCAAATCCTTATTAGCAGTAAGATTATTTCCACTTGCATAATCAGTTATGCTCATCCCTTGCCCCTCATCAAATTTCCAATAAGCAACTAAACCCTCCGACTTTGGATCCACATAATAAAAATGATTCTTAGCTTGAATTTCCTCCACTGTCAAAACACGATTCCAAATACGGCATTCACAAATATCACCATCCAAATAACGCGCAGCTTCATAAGAATAACCAATCCAGAAACCGCGTTTAAGTTCAGTTTCTTCTTCCACCGGATAAGAGTATCCCCAATTCACCGTGGTACGAATAGTTTTATTCCCATATCCCCTTGACACACCGTCCACAAACATTTCCGACTGCCCGGTATTTCCGTCATAAGTAAAAGCAATATGTACCCATTTCCCCGTTTCTATTGTCCAGTTGGGATTTGTAGCATTAGTGGAAGTCGTAGCAAGCTGAAGCTGATTTCCCGGAAGTCCCTGATCACTGAAACGGAGCAGAAACTTTCCTTCTATTCCCATCAAAGTACTGATTTTATTATTCAGTTCATCGGCACGAACAAGTGCTTCTACCGTTATTGTCTTCAAGCCTATCAATACACCGGCGTGAAGAAAATTCGGCTTCAACCTTCTTTCTTTTATATTGGCCACTGTATTGATTAATGCAGCACCTTTAAATACATAATAAACTGTACGTGCGCTTTCCAAAAGTTCCCAATCAGACTCAGCTACAGTTACAGGCAATACATAGACCAAATTACTGTTCAACGCCGTCAAGTCCTTAAAATGCAATACAACATCAGTAGAAACAACACTTCCCTTATTAATTATGACATTCGACTCTTTTACTTCGTAGTAATCCTCCGGCAGCGCAACAGCTGCATCATAATAAATCTCATTATATGTTGTAACCAATGACGGTTCTGCCTTATATACAATATGTATATCACTCTCCACCGGCTGGGGAATGGTAGCCTGAAAAGTCTGCAACATTTCGTCTACACCGGGTTTAAGCAAATGTGTTGCAACCTTTTTGGACACATCTCCGGTAATCACCTTGCTGTCAAAACTCTCGGCATCGTCCTGACAGGATACTACATTTACTGCCAACAGCAATACAAAAAGACTGAAAATTGAGTTATATTTCTTCATATTAAAAACCTCCTTTTATTTAACTGACGGATTAAGCGATGAAATTATTTTCTTGGTATATTTATAGTTTTTATCCGCATAGAAGTAGTCATTTGAGATATTATAAATACCGACACCTCCCACCTGTCTTCCTCCTTGAAGCGATATCGCCCATTCAGCAACGATATCAGCAGCAAGTACACTTCCCAGATATCCGGTTATCTTATCGGAAGTATCCAACGATGGCATAGTAACTACCATTCCCACTGGACTATCATCTACACCTTCCGCCGTTGCAAGAGAATATTCATAAGTAAGCATGTCTTTATTAGTAACTTGTGTTCCCAATACCCAAATCATACCACACTCTTTCAAAAAGGTTTTGAAGTACAGATTCTGAGGTCTTCCTTTGAACGAAACCAGTTTACCTGAATTCCGGATATGCCAATCCTTTATAATTCCAGTAAACATACTCTCATTCATTATATACTCATCTCTTTCTTCCTCAGTCATATGAGTACTTTTCCGTCCTGTATAACTCACACAAATACCATCATAATTATATTTTGGTACAATTTTCAACGCATTCAACAAAGAATCCATCAGGAAATCTTCAAATCTTTCTGATACAGGTTCTACACTCAAAACATCCCCCTGCTTCCTATTATAAGCAACTTTTATAGAATCAAAACTTATGTCATAAATCACTTTCGTACCTTTTTCCATCTGGATTTCTGACATTTCTCTTATTTCCCAATCTGATAAGTTATCTGGACATAGCAAGGACACAACATCAAGACTATCGGGTAAATCAACAAGATGCTGTGCACGACTGACGGACTTCTTCTCGCTATTATCAAACCACGCGTACACTTTTTTATGTTCCGTATCGGCTTTGTATTGGCGTAAGTTCTCCAAGTACTTGGTATTTTAATCATTCTCTGTTTAACAATACATTGCAATATTTTCATTTTTAGAAAAAAAAGAGAAAACAGACTAAGTGTTTATTATATCATTATTGTTTTATTAACAGAAGGAGAGAAAGTCGACACTCTCCTTTATAGAGTTTTAAAAAGTTATAACCATTAAATTAAATGTATGGAAAGCAAACATTCGCTTCGAAAGCCAAAGCTATTTCGAACTTTATTGATTCTCCTGTTTATGGCAGTTCCTTTACAATGGGCTACTGCACAGTTGACCTTATCAACTCCCCGTACAACTTTAGGAGCTGTAATCAAGCAAATTCAGTCACAATCCAAGTATCAGTTTTTCTACAATGACAAACTGTCAACTACTGCTGTGGATCCTCTCAAAGTAAAAGACGCTTCATTGGAGCAAGTCCTGAATAAACTTTTAAACAACAAAAACATTGCCTACAAGATAGATGATAATATAATCTATTTGTCGGAAAAAGAAGATTTGAATTCCAATCAACAGCAAACAAACAAAGAACGCACTATAACAGGGCAGGTATTAGATTCAAAAGGCGAACCATTGATTGGTGTCAGTATTTTGGTTAAAGGCACAACCGATGGTGCTATCACCGATTTGAACGGTAATTACAAAGTTACTACTAAAAGCAATAGCCCTATTATCGTGTATTCTTATATCGGATACAAAACCCAAGAAATTCCATTAAACGGTCAAACTTCTTTGAATATAACGTTAATGGATGACACACAAGTAATTGATGAAGTTGTAGTCACAGCCTTAGGTATCAAACGGGCGACAAAAGCTTTGAGTTATAATGTGCAAGAAGTTAAAAGCGACGAACTCCTCACCAATAAAGACGCCAACTTCATCAACGCTTTGTCCGGTAAAGTAGCAGGCGTCACAATCAACAGTTCATCTTCCGGTGTTGGTGGTGCAAGTAAAGTTGTGATGCGTGGAACAAAAGCCATAAACCAATCTAGCAATGCATTATATGTCATTGACGGGGTTCCCATGTTCAATTTAGGAAGTGAAGGCGGACAAGAAAATGACTCTAAAGGAACAACAGAAGCTATTGCCGACATCAATCCGGAAGATATCGAATCCATGTCTGTACTGACAGGTGCCGCCGCAGCAGCACTCTACGGAAGTCATGCAGCCAATGGAGCAATCGTCATCACGACTAAAAAAGGAAAAGAAGGACGACTGCAATTAACTGTAAGTCAAAATACAGAATTTCTGCGCCCTTTCAGAATGCCGGAATTCCAAAACCGTTACGGAACGGGGGATTTGTTGTCCAATACCTCTTCGGTAGAAAAAAGTTGGGGGCATAAACTCAATTCTTCGAATTATATGGGTTATTCTCCTGTAGATGATTTTTTACAAACGGGAGTTGTTACGACCGAAACTGTTGCTCTTTCTACAGGAACAGAACGTAATCAAACTTACTTTTCTGCAAGTGCAATAAACTCTGACGGCATGGTGCCGAATAATGATTATAATCGTTATAATTTTACATTCCGAAATACTACTTCTTTCTTGAAAGACAAGATGACTTTGGACGTAAGCGCCAATTACGTTAAACAAAACGACCGCAATATGGTCAATCAAGGGACTTACTCCAATCCTCTAGTCACCGCTTATTTATTTCCACGTGGTGATGACTGGAACGACATTAAGATGTATGAACGCTATGACACCACACGTAAAATCTACACTCAATATTGGCCACAGGATTTTTCCGGTCTAACCGGGCAAAACCCTTACTGGATCGCCTATCGTAACTTACGTGAAACGGATAAAGATCGTTACATGTTGAGTGCAGCATTAAATTACAAGATATTGGATTGGTTAAGCGTTTCAGGTCGTGTACGTGTTGATAATTCGGATTCCAGATATACCCGCAAATTATATGCAACCAGTAATGAAATTCTGGTAGAAAATTCAAAGAACGGTCTTTATGGAATCAGCCAAACCAATGACAAACAGACTTATGCAGACTTCATGGTCAACATTAACAAAACATTTAAAGAAGTATTAAGCCTACAAGCTAATCTCGGTGCATCTTATTCAGATATGCAGCAAGATGTATTTAGCAATGAAGGTCCTATCAGTGATACAAAAGGTATTGCCAATGTATTCAATGTTTTCCATTTGGATAATGACAAGACCAAACGCTCGCAATCCGGTTATCGTGAACAGACACAATCTATTTTCGCCAGTGTAGAATTAGGATATAAAAGTACCTATTATCTGACATTGACAGGACGTACAGACTGGCCTTCACAATTAGCTGGTCCGAATTCTGTAAAGAGCGCTTTCTTCTATCCTTCTATTGGTGGTTCGGTGATTTTGTCAGAGCTGTTACCGATGCCTAAGCAGATTTCATTCTTGAAGTTAAGGGCTTCTTATGCTTCAGTAGGTCTTCCTTTCCCACGTTTTCTGGCAAATCCTACATACGAATGGGATCAGAAAGCACAAAAATGGGCAGTAAAGACTCATTATCCAATGTATGAATTAAAGCCGGAAAAGACAAATTCATGGGAAATAGGTATTACTGCACGTTTCCTTGACCATTTCAACTTCGACTTAGGATTGTACACAACTAAGACATATAACCAGACATTCGAACCAAATATCTCAGTGTCTTCTCAATATTCTACAATTTATGTACAAACAGGTAGTGTACGCAATAAGGGTATCGAGTTATCTTTAGGATACGACAACGATTGGAATGGAAAATTCAGATGGGGTTCCACTGTTACTTTCAGTGCCAACAAAAATGAAATACTTGAATTGATGGAAAATTACAAACATCCGGAAACAGGTGCTATCATAACATTGGATCGTTTAGAAGTAGGTGGCTTGGGAGATGCTAAATTTGTTCTGAAAAAAGGTGGCAGCTTAGGAGACCTTTACTCCATTAAAGATCTGCAACGTGATAGTAACGGCAACATATATGTGAATGAAAAAGGAGAAGTTGCCAGTGTAGCATCAGAAGATATTAAGTTAGGCAGTGTATTCCCTAAATGCAATCTTTCATGGCGTAACGATTTCAAATGGAAGAATCTGAACTTCGGTTTTATGCTTTCAGCACGTTTTGGCGGCATTGTTTATTCTGCAACTCAGTCTTATCTTGACTATTACGGAGTATCTGAAGCTTCGGCTGCCGCACGCGATTTCGGTGGAGTTACCGTAAATGGCAGTGATGTGATTAATGCACAAAAATGGTATTCGGTTGTCGGAGCACAGAACGGTATTCCCCAATACTATACATATAGCGCAACTAATGTACGTTTGCAGGAAGCGTCTATTGGATACACTATTCCTAAAAATAAATTATGGGGAATTGCAGACATCACGGTATCATTGGTAGGACGTAACCTTTGGATGTTGTATTGTAAAGCACCATTTGACCCTGAAGCGGTCGCAACTACCGGCAACTATTACCAAGGGATTGATAACTTCATGACTCCCAGCGCACGCAGCTTAGGATTCAACGTTCGATTCAAGTTTTAACCTCTTTTATTAAAGTACAATGAATAAATCAATTATAAAATTATTTCTGTTAGGAGGATTGACTATAACCTCAATAACTTCCTGTACAGACAATTATATGGATTATAATAAAAACCCATACGAAGTGACCGATGACGAAATGGAACGGGATGCCCACAAATTGGGGGCAGCACTCGTGGGTATGCAAAGTGTAATCGTGCCTGTAGGAGAACATCTGGCACAGTTCTCCGAATGTTTGTTGGGAGGTGTTTTCAGCGGCTATATGGCAGACTCTAAAACATGGGGAAATTCGTTCTCATATTTTAATCAGTCAGAAGATTGGAACGGAAAGGTCTATCTGGATATCATGCCTGAAATTTACTCCAATCTTGCTGAAGTAAAAAAATCCACTACCGATCCTATCCCATTGGCAGTAGCGGAAGTGCTAAAAGTAACAGCCATCGTTCGTGTTACAGATGTGTATGGTCCTATTCCTTATTCACAGGTAGGACAGGATGGTAAACTGACAGCTCCTTTTGACACACAAAAGGATGTTTACACCAAAATGTTTCAGGAATTATCTGATGCCATCACTACTTTGACCGCCAACCGTACAAATGACTTTTCTCCGAATGCTGATCAAGTCTTTGGTGGTAAAGTTGAAAAGTGGATAAAGTTTGCCAATTCACTAAAACTGCGTATGGCTATACGTATTCGCTATGCGGATGCTACATTGGCAGAACAAATGGTAAAAGAAGCTATCAGTACGGAAAATGGCCAGGTTGGTGTAATGGAGAATAATGACGATAATGCATTTATGAAAGTTTCCCTCAATCCGTTTTATACTATTTTCGGTTGGGGAGACTCCAGAATCGGTGCCGACTTACTTACATACATGAATGCTTATGAAGATCCCCGTCGCTCTGTTTATGCATTGAAGAGCACATTTGCCGGTTCATCGATAACAAACGGTTATCATGGTTTACGTATTGGAAACGAGCATACTGCTGTTGATGCCAAAATGTATTCAAATATGAATGTTGCGGCTACAGCACCATTAATGTGGATGAATGCTGCCGAAGTTATGTTCCTGAGAGCAGAAGCTGCCCTGTTGGGATGGGATACCAAAGACACACCGGAAAATTATTATAAAGCAGGTATCCGTTTGTCATTTGGTCAACATGGGGTTAGTAACGTAGAAAGCTATTTGGAAGGAACCACAGCACCTAGCAGTTATAAAGATCCTAAAGACACATATACTGTAACATTACCGGGAAGCGCAGTTTCTGTAAAATGGTCAGGAGCTGACAATGAAGTTAATCTGGAACGTATCATTACGCAAAAATGGATTGCAAATTTCCCGTTAAGTTTGGAAGGATGGGCAGATTTCCGCAGAACCGGTTATCCCAGATTGCTATCCACTCCTAATAACAAAAGCAACGAGATTGCTGAAGGTAAATTTGCCCGTCGGTTGAAATATCCGCAACAAGAATATAATACGAATAAAGTTAATGTAGAGCAAATTGTCAGTACGTTACCAGGAGGAGATAAAATGTCGACTCACATATGGTGGGACTGCAATCCTAGATTGTCAAATGAATAAAATCTAAATATTATGAAGAATAAATTTAAAATAGCAACCTTATTGTTCTTTACTACAAGCTTCACATTAGGAGCATGTAGTGATTGGACAGATATTGAAGGTATAGATATCAAACAACCTAACATTCAGGAGCAGAATCCTGAGTTATATACCAAGTACTTGGAGAACTTACGCCAATACAAAGCCGATACGGAACATAAAAAAGTGTACGCGTGGTTTGATAATAGCGAAAAGAATCCTTCCAGTTATGCACAACATATAACAAGCCTACCTGACAGCATTGATATTGTCGGTTTGATGTATCCTTCAGAGTTGGCAGCTTTTGAAAAAGAAGAAATAATGACTTTACAACAAAAGGGTACAAAAGTAGTTTACGCCATCAGTTATGATGAGATACATAAGCAATATGAGGACATTATTTCTACCCAATCAGAAGCTGAAAATGAAAATACATTTGACTATTTTCTTTCAAAAGAAATAGAAAAGCAATTGGCATATGCTGCCCCCTTTGATGGAATTATACTAAAGTTTATCGGACAAAATCCGAAATATATGACAGCCGAAGATAAAGCTGCTTACACTGCCAGTCAAAATATCTTTTTCAATGCTGCATTAAACTGGATTAATAAAAATGAGGGAAAATTCCTCTCTTTACAAGGAAAACCTCAAAATGTAGTAGATAAGAATATTCTATCCAAATTCCTTCATCTCATCATAGAGATGTACCAAGTAACAGATAAAAATAAATTTACTCTTGCCATTCAAGACTGTTTGGAAACAGGAGTACCAACAGACCGTTTCATCATGGCTGTTTCAACTCCTTCTTTGGACACGTCTGACACAAGTACAGGCTTCATAGGCACAGAAAGGGCTATTATTGAAACTGCTTATTGGATAACAGCAGACACTCAAGAATATGATAAATGTGGCATAGCTATTAATAATGTCCAAAATGATTATTATCAAACAAGCGGGAATTACCACAATGTGAAAAAGACCATTAATATAATGAATCCAGCCCCCACCAAATAATTAAACTATTATGAAACTACAAAAATTATATGGCATTACGTTAGGATTATTGACTTTCATCTCTACAGGATGCAATGATGATATGGAAAACTTCTCCAATAATATTTTCATGAGTTCTGTTAGTCCTGAAAACATCTTAGTCAAATCTAACATAGAATCCGACGAACGTACTTTCCAGTTGGAAATTGCAAAACCGGAAGAAAGTGATATTAATTTTACAATCAAAGTAGACCCTGCATTAGTATCTGCTTACAAAGATATCTACTATACAAATGATGTGGAAATGTTGCCTGAAAAACATTACTCTTTCTCAAATATGGAAGGAAAAATATTTGCAGGAAGTGTTATCTCCGCACCAATCACAGTCTACTTCAAAGAAATTAATCAATTGAATATTGACAAAGTGTACATACTCCCCGTCAGTATAGACAATGCTAATATTGGCATTTTAGCTTCAGCACAAACTTTCTATTATGTATTTAAAGGAGCGTCACTCATCAATAAAGTAGCGAATATTAAAGAAAACAATATCTATGTAGAATGGAAAAATCCTGAAGCAGTTAACAAATTAACAATGATGACAGCAGAAGCATTAATTCGCCCACACAGCTTTGACCATAACATTAGTACATTAATGGGAATTGAAGGCAAATTCCTATTCCGATTCGGTGATGATGGCGTGCCAGCGAACCACTTGCAAATAGCAGGAACCTCAAGTGCTACAAACATACACATTAATCGGGATGTACCATTGGAAGAATGGTTACACATTGTCATCACTTATGACGCTGAAGCAAAAAATTTAAAGGCTTACTACAATGGAGAATTAGTTACTAATAGTCCAATGAATATTGGCGCTATTAACTGGGGAATTCCTCATTCTGACGAATCTAATGGCAAACCACGTTGCTTCTGGATAGGTTATTCATACAATAATGAACGTTGGTTAGATGCTGATATTGCCGAAGTACGAATTTGGAACCGTGTATTAAGTGAAGAAGAAATTAATGCAAAAGATCATGCATACGAAGTAGATCCTAACTCTGAAGGATTAGTAGCGTATTGGAAACTGAATGACGGTCTTGATGAAATAAAAGATTATTCCGTAAATGGTAATAATGCAACCCCTTCTTCAACACTGACTTGGGTAGACGTAGCTCTTCCGGCTAAAGAGGATTAATAATCAACAATTTTAATTAGAATTAAGTCATGAAATATACAAGATTTATCAAATCATCTTTTTGGATTGCGCTACTTGCCTGTACAAGTAACGTATTTACCGCCTGCGAAGATGACATTACTATATCATCTGAAAATAACTCATTTGGTAATATAGAAGGTAATTTTGGCTACGTAAAATCAGCCGCCGGAGCAAAAGCTCTCACTGCCATAGCCATTAATGGTGACAAGCATGGTACAGGACATTTATACTTTGAACTGAACAAAGCCACCAATAAAGACATCACAGTAACATTTAAAGTTGATGAGTCAGCGCTAAATACCTACAATCAAGTAAATGGCACCAACTATCCAATGTATCCGACAGATAAACTTTCATTGGAAAATGAAGGAATAACAACCATTCCCGCCGGAAAGCGCAAATCCTCTTCTGTAGAGTTGGATATTCAACCTGGAGGTACAATCGGTACAAGGTATGCGGTAGCAGTATCAGCTACTGCTTCTGACGGAATTGAAACTTCGAGCAATAACGAATCTTATATTTATCTTGTAACTCCACAAGCTACTCTACCTAATACGGAAAAAGGAAGAGTCAAAACAATCTGTTACATAGAGGTAAATAATGAAAATATATTGAATGCAGGTGAATATACCATGGAAAACAGTAAGAAACCATTCTTCGATATAGTCAATGTTTTTGCCGCCAATATTCGTTTAAATGAAGAGGGAAAGCCATACGTACATTGCAATCCGCAAGTAACTTTCGTTTTAGAGAATGCTGATAAGCTAATTCGTCCGTTACAGCAAAAAGGAATAAAAGTCCATTTAACCATTTTAGGCGACCATACACCAGCGGGCATGAGAAGTTTAGGGGATGAAGCCGCTAAAGATTTTGCCAAAGAACTAAAATCATATGTGGACATTTATGGATTTGACGGTATAAGTTTTGATGATGAATGGTCAAACTATGAACAAGTGGGAGGGCATCCCGGATTGGTAGTTCCATCACAAGAGCAATACAGCCGCCTGATTTACGAGTGCCGACAAATAATGCCTGATAAACAAATTGGGGTATATTGGTGTAAACAGGAAAATGGTGAACCTTCTATCAATTATCCATTAGGAGAAATTGAAGGTAAGGATGTAAATGATTTGTTAGATTATACTGTTTTTGGAAACTATAATTTATGGAATGAATTATCACATATTGATAAAACCAAGCAATGCCCATACGCAATAAATGTGACAGAAGATAATTTTTATCCTAATTCAGTCTATCTGTCTAAAATCAAAAACGAATGGGGATACTTTGCTATTTATAATTTAAAAGCATCAAAAGTTTATAGTTCAAAGTTTAATGAAATAGGTCAAACACTATATAATGACAACATTATATGGACTGAACAAGTATATGGAAGAACTGATTTTACTCCTTCACGTTCATCAGCTATTAAAGATTACAACTATTATTTAGGAAATTGGAAAATCTCAACAGCTCAACAATATAATTGGACAGGAAGTAAGTGGGAAAATAAATTTAGCAAAATGGAGTTCAACATCAGAATAGAAGAAAACATTAAAAATGAATCCTATTATGTATATGGATGGGCACCATATGGCAAATTGCTAGAACAGTATCCGTTAACCATGCTATATACTAATTCTGATACTAATCCACTCAGTATCCCAATGCCACAAGTTCTCCATTATTCAGATGCCACAGATCCACTAATGTGGAAAATGTGTTGGGCCACTCCTGGACGCACAGCCAATTCATGGACAGTAGGAGGAAAAGAAGGAGAATTCAGAGCAATACTAAACAGCGACGGTTCAATTACCTTAAAACCATTTCCATTCAACGATAATAGAAACTGTACAGCTGTCCCATATTGTTCTAATGATGGCGGAAATACATGGTTATACACTCATACTATTTTCCAAGAAGCACATCCGACAGGACTTAATTACGAATTGACAAAACAATAAATTATCCAACACAAATTAATAGGGGTATCCGAAAGGATACCCTCTTACTATTCAAATTAGCTATTCCACCTGCCCCTCCGGATAATTCACCAAATACAACGTTTTCGTTGCCCGAGTAAAAGCCGTGTACAACCAACGGAAATAATCAGGAGTCAAATACTCGTCCGTCATATATCCCTGATCCAAAAACACATTCTGCCACTGTCCGCCCTGTGCTTTATGACAAGTCACCGCATATGCATACTTCACTTGCAAGGCATTATAGTGCGGATCGACTTTCATTTTTTTCATCCGGTCACGTTTATTGGCAATATCGGCATAATCCTCAAGCACAGTATAAAACAAACGGTCATTATCCGCTTTCGACAATGCTGGTGAATCTGAATGCAAAGTATCTAATAATAGATTAGCATCCAGTTCAAAATCATTCTGGTCAGGAAATCTCAAGGTGACCTCCGCAAAATGGAATCCATACATCTCACGAGTGCGACGGACACGACGGACAACAGCAATCTCACCATTGGCTATGAAATCCATTTCCTTATACTTCTCTGTCCAATAATAGTTATTCTTGGTCACCATCAGCATATCGCCCGTATTCAATTCATCTTCACGCCATAGGATTTGCGCACGTATCCCATTATTATATAGGTTCGCACGTTTATTGGAACGGCAAATAACGATTGTCTCATCCATCCCGTCGTGATCATAGCAGTTTGTCAATTCTTCTATCAGTTCTGTGCCAGGCGCTTGCTTGATATCAGGAAAGCCCGTTATCTTTATCTTAGGTAGAGAGTAACATTCGTCTTCCGCTATCAACTGCCTCAACTGCGTAGCATTCCACAAAATACCGGACTCTTGCACTTGGCGGACTACCTGAATCAGGCTAATCTCACGGACTTCAAGCCCATATCCTTTCAACGCGTCGGCAAAAAGTGCCGGACTCAATTCCTCTCCCACCGGAGGAAGCTGTGCTGTATCTCCCATCAACAAAAGACGACACCCTTGTCCCGAATAGACAAATTGTATCAAGTCATCCAGCAAACGTCCCGTACCGAACACGCTGCCGGACAGACCCTCGTTGGAAATCATGGAGGCTTCATCCACAATAAACAAGGTGTTTGTAGCAAGATTGTCATTTATGGAGAAATTAGTAAACTCGTTGGAATAGGACTGTTGCCGGTATATCTTCTTATGAATGGTGAAAGCAGGATGGCCTGCATACGCCGAAAAAACTTTTGCGGCACGTCCCGTAGGAGCCAACAAGACAGACTTCTGCTGCAACTGTTCCATCGTTTTCACCAATGCTCCGACCAGAGATGTCTTACCGGTACCGGCATAACCTCTCAAGATAAAAACTTCATCCGCCAGAGTAGATAACAGGAACTCTGAAAGAGATTTTACAGCAATTTCTTGCTCTAAAGTTGGTTGGTAAGGAAAATTTTCCTTAATTTGCCTTTCTAAATAGTTATTTATCATTTTTGTACGAGAAAAAAGTTCGAGGAACTATCGTATTTAAATATATTTATTCTATTTTTGCGATGCGAATATAACAACTAAAAACATAATTTATCATGAAAACAGTATTTAATATTGTATTGGTGCTCTGTGCTGCCGCATTGGTTTACATCTGCTACGCCAGTATCATGGGTCCTATCAATTTTGAAAACGCAAAAAAAGACAGAGAAAAAGCAGTCATTGCTCGTTTGATTGACATCCGTAAAGCGCAGCAGGAATACCGCACGCTTAATCACGGAATGTATACAGACAAATTTGATACGCTGATTGACTTCGTTAAAAATCAAAAACTACCGTTCGTAATGAAAATGGGTATGTTGACAGACAAGCAGTTGGAAGACGGACTGACTGAAAAGAAGGCAATGGCTATCATCAACAAAGCTAAGAAGACAGGTAAATATGACGAAGTCAAGAAATGGGGACTCGAAGGTTTCAAACGTGATACTATGTGGGTAGCCGTTATGGATACTATCTTCCCTAAAGGATTCAATCCTGACTCTATGAGATATATTCCTTATGGAAACGGTGCTCAGTTCGAAATGAATGTTAGGAATGATACCGCTAAATCCGGTGCTCCTGTATTCTTGTTCGAAGTAAAAGCTCCGTACGAAACTTATCTAGGTGGTCTTGACAAACAGGAAATCATTAACTTAAAAGATGTTCAGAGCAAATTGGGTAGATACTGCGGTTTGATGGTAGGTTCTATCGATACTCCGAACAATGGTGCCGGTAACTGGGAATAATGATTGATTTTACTAAATCACAACAATATACTTTATCCATCCGTCTTAGTACGGATGGATTTTCTTTTTCTATCTATAACCCGATTCACGATAATTCGCTGTCGACGATAGAGAAAGAGACGGATACTTCCCTGTCTCTTACTGCTAATCTGAAAGCTACTTTCCGTGAATCGGACTTTCTAAACCACTCCTACAAACGGGTTAACATCATGATGGCTGATAAGCGTTTTACTATCGTGCCACTGGAGTTGTTTGAAGAGGAACAGGCGGAACTTCTATTTTACCACAATCATCAGAAACGGGAAAACGAGACGGTGATCTGCAATATTCTCAAAAAGAATAATGTAGCTATCATTTTCGGTATGGACAAGAGTGCACATACCTTTCTGAGCGAACAATACCCCGAAGCCCATTTCTATTCTCAATCTACCCCGCTCATCGATTATTTCTCCGTCAAGAGCAGGCTGGGAAACAGTAAAAAGATGTACGTTTCCATACATCGGGAAGCAATTGACATTTATTGTTTTGAACGGGGACATCTGCTTTTAGCCAATTCTTTTGAATGCACGCATACGGAGGACCGCATTTATTATCTGTTGTATGTCTGGAAACAATTAGAGTTCAATCAGGAAAGGGACGAACTGCATCTGACCGGGACGCTTCCGGATAAAGAAACTCTGATGAATGAACTAAAAAAGTTTATATTACAGGTATTTATCATGAATCCTGCTACTAATATTGATATGCAGGCCTTATTGACATGCGAATAACCGGTGGTTAACGGAGAGACGATAAAGCAGTCTGTTTTTTATTTCTTCTTAGGGGTAATGAAGCCAATAGGATTACGCGGCTTGTCTGCCAATGCTTTTTGCACCTGCAATTCGGCTAATGTCTGATTTATCAATTCCAATTGCATACGAGTGTCGTCATTGATGTCGTTGTAGTCTGCGAACACTTCTTCGATATACTCTTTCAGTTCCTTGACTTCACGCTGTAGTTCATGTACCGGACTGATAGGAGGACTTAACAGTAACGAACAGCAACAAAAGCACGCATAATGCCCATGTTTATTTGTATGACCGTCTTTGATTTCCGTTTTTTCATCTGTCAACTGAAACATAAAATCAATAGGAAAACGATCTGTATTACGTTTCACCGCTTGATTTAAAGCGCGGGGTTCAACTCCATACATTTCTGCCAAATCTCTATCCAGCATAACCTTTTGTCCACGTATATCATAAATCTTACTCTGTATTACTTCGAGTTGTTCCATCTTATTCTACTTTGGTGTTATTCTTTTAGCACAATTGAGGCAGGCGATTGATATACTGTCAGACTTGGGCTGTATTCTATTGGGGAATATCTTTTCTGCGAAAGTAAGCAAATGTGTTCAATGTAACAAGTAAGCGCCAATCAATATATATTGCTATATCAAAAAGAATCTGTATCTTTGACCATGAAAAGTCTACCAAAACAGTCTGATTCATCAATGTCGTTACTATACTGTTACTTCCAAGCAGGGGAGACTGGCTTTTCATTAGTGATATTCAATACATTATAAAAGGTTATGATCTTATGCGAGTAATCAGCGGTATTTACAAACGAAGAAGATTCGATGTGCCACGAACATTCAAAGCACGTCCCACAACAGATTTTGCCAAAGAGAATCTGTTTAATGTACTCAATAATTATATCGACTTTGAAGAAGGAGTCAGTGCATTGGACTTGTTTGCCGGAACCGGAAGCATAAGTATCGAACTTGTATCGAGAGGCTGCGACCGTGTAATCAGCATTGAGAAAGAACCTGCTCATCACGCGTTCATCTCCAAAATAATGAAAGAGGTGAAGACAGACAAATGCCTGCCGATACGCGGGGATGTATTCAAATTCATCAAGAGCAGCCGCGAGCAGTTCGATTTCATCTTTGCCGATCCCCCTTACGCTTTAAAGGAACTGGAGACAATCCCCGAACTTATCTTCCAAAACAATTTACTCAAAGAGGGAGGCTTATTAGTATTGGAGCACGGAAAGGACAATAACTTTGAGGAAAATCCGTATTTTGTAGAAAGGAGAGTATATGGAAGCGTGAACTTCTCTATCTTTCGGGCTACAGCAATGGAGCCAACAAACGGACAATAGACTCTACCGCTTTTTGTCTCCACGAACGCTTCACCCAATTCTTTAAGAATATCTGCGTGCTTTCCCGTTGGTCTTGCAGGAATATCTCCTTCATCTCAAGTGCTGTGTTCACATCGTATATAAAGGCATTCACCTCAAAATTATGCTCAAAGCTGCGAAAGTCCACATTGGTGGAGCCTACTGTAGAAAGCATATCATCCGAAACCATAAGTTTGGAATGCAGGAAGCCTTTTTTATAGAAATAAACCTTCACACCTGCTTGCATCACATCAGCTAGGTAGGAGCAGGAACCAAGATGGGTGATTCTATTATCGGCATGTTCCGGTAACATCAAACGTACGTCCACTCCGGATAATGCCGCCGTCTGCATAGCAGCCAATATTTGTTCGGTCGGCAAGAAATAAGGTGTTTGCATATAGAAGTATTTCTTTGCACCGGTTATCGCTACGGTCAATCCCTGCATGATTTCTTTCCAAGGACCGATAGGTTCGCTGGTAACGATCTGTACCAGTGAATTTCCATAAGAGTCTATTTTCG
This sequence comes from Bacteroides finegoldii DSM 17565, assembly GCF_000156195.1. GTDB lineage: Bacteria > Bacteroidota > Bacteroidia > Bacteroidales > Bacteroidaceae > Bacteroides > Bacteroides finegoldii. The sequence goes on from NZ_GG688318.1 coordinate 202,396, forward strand.
GGAAATAACGGGAAGCGGTTATCAGAGTACGGTCTACGAAATACCAATCAAGCAGAAAAGCCGTCTGCAAACCGTGTACCGCCTTGCCTTCTATCATGATGTGCGTGTCTCGCCAGATTCCCCAAGAGAAACCGCGCATATAACGTTCCGCCAGATTCATTCCTCCTACAAAGCCTACCTGCCCGTCGATAACAACAATTTTCCTATGATTCCGATAATTCACCCTACTTGTGAATAAGGGAAAGCGGACTTTCAAGAAGCTCCTCACCTCAATACCCGCATTACGCATCTCCTCAAAAAAGCGGTTGGGAACATGCCAGCAACCTACGTCATCATAAATCACCCGTACCTCAACTCCCTGCATGGCTTTCTCTATCAATACATCTCTGACCATACGCCCGATAGCGTCATCCTCAAATATATAATATTCCATGTGAATATGCTGCTTCGCTTTTTGCAATTCACGCAGTAAAGACTGAAGTTTAGTATAACCTTCCGTATAGACGGCTACCCGGTTTCCTTCGAACGGAAAGGCTTGGTTGGTATGCTGGAATAGTCGGATAAGACGGGAATATTCGTATTGCACTTCCGAGCAATCTTGCGCCAAGTATTCCGCCATCGGCTTCTTGAGAAGACGGTCATAACTCTTCCTCCCGATAATCCGTTCGCGACGCTGGCTGCGCCCAAAGAAAAAATAAAAGACAAGACCTACAATGGGCAGAAAAAGCAAGATCAGTATCCAAGCCATAGTCTTAACCGGATTCCGGTTGTCAAGGATAATGATGACAATCGTACCGATGATAGCCCCGAAATAGAGAATATCAAAAGCCACCGTTGCAATCTGACCAAGTATGTAAATCCAATCTATCATAAGAATCTCTTCTAAAAGCGGATACTAAGCAACAAATATAGAGTAATTTATCGGATAAACAAAAAAGTCCCGATAACAACTCTCGTTCATTACACCGGGACTTCCTTTTTATCTGTATTCACTTATCCTCAAAAACGCATCATCCGTCCCGGTCCACCGCCGTGTGGTCCACGCGGTCCACGATGACCACCTCCGTCAAATCCGCCTTGACGCATATTGCCACGAGCTCCTTTATTTCCAAAGACGTTCAGACGATAAGAAAAACGAAGCATACAGTAGCTGTTTATTCCATTATACTCAGAAACGGAACGCATATCGGCCGTCAACGAACGACTGATATTGGACTGCTGTCTCAGAATATCGTATATCTCTAAACTGATTGTCGCGGCATTACCTTTTAGGAAGTTCTGGGCAATCTGCGCATTCCAGATAAGCTCATTCTTATTCATGCTGGCGTCACGATAGCCACGACGTGCATTGTTGGTTATGTTTGTAGACAATGTCATACTCCAAGGCAAAGAAATATTGGTGCTTGCTCCATATCCGAATGTATATGGCTCCTGATTGTTCTCCGGACGCAACTCATTACGTTCGAAATTATAGTTGATCGAACCGTTAATAGTAAACTCAAACCAATCATTACGGAAAGTTCCATTCAGATTTTCACCCAAAGTCAACGTTGTACTCGTGTTCTTATCATTCACCTGTGTACTTTCGTTATAAAGATAAGCCACTGCATTAGTATAGTTAACAAGAGAGAACGAATTGATAGTAAAACGTTTATCCTTCAGAGCCGTATTAAATCCGAACATACCCATTGCATTCCAGTTACCATTAATATTCTCTGGTTTTACTGTCACCCCACCGGTTGTCTGATTATAAGTAGTAGAATTGGTAATGCTGTTTTGAGTCATATTAAGGAAGGCGTGCGCCATCATTCCACGTTGTTTGTCTCCATTATAAGTATTATAGAACAACCGCATAGAGTGAGAAAAAGAAGGTTTCAGTCCCGGATTACCTCTACGAACATTTAACGGATTTGAGTTATCTTCAATATCCAAGAGGTTTTCCATACTTGGCTGACTAGCACGCCCTCGATAAGTAAACCGCAATTGGCTCACCTTAGAGAAACGATAACGGAAATCGATATTAGGCGCAAAATTGAACACCTTTCTTTTGACAATCGTATCCACATCATCCTTTCTATAAGTCAACGTTGTGTTTTGTGGCTGCAAAGATACTCCAAAGTTCAACCGATATTTCTCACGGATTATGTTCAACCCCGCATTAATATCGTGATTATAATATTTATACTGAGCATATTTACTCAGACTCATATCCTTATTGCTTTCGTAACCTTCAGGTAGTCCATCACCATAATTCCAAATCCAGTCTTGTCCTTTATCAGCATCGGGAAGCAGACTATACGTACTTCTGTCACTTTCGCTATATTTGTATTGAAACTTATACCGGAACTGCAAAAAAGTAGCCTTTGCAACCGGTTCGTTATAAGTCAGTTCTGCCGTATAATCATAATTTTGGGTCGGAGATGTTATATACTGCTTACGTTCATCATCCGATTTTCCCGCTGCCGTATCAAAATAGCGTGTTAACGACTCGCTAAACTGTTCACTATCATTATCTCCATAACTAAATGTGCCACGAAAAGTTATATTCCTTCCCTGATTATTCAATCTTCTGTTCACTTGTAAAGAAGCATTAGCTGACAGACTATTACTTTCAGTCGAAGACTCGCTATTGCTGGCATTCACACGGATATCATCCAAAGGATCATCCGTCGTATTCCAAATACTTTTATCCAGAAAGTCATTAGGATTGGATACCAAATTGAATGGGTCACTCTTAAAAGTTCCCGACTCGGATTTAGAGTAACTGTCAGACTTTCCATACGAAAAATTCGGACGAAAGATTATATTGGTCAGTGTATCAGGCTTCCATTCCAAACGGAAGTCAGCTTTGAAGTTCGTATTTTTACTTCGGTTCTTGCTATTTGAGTTCGAGTAAGAATTTCCATTCTGCAAGAAACGTTCCGAATAGTTAGTAGAAAGCGCATCACGGTCGCTAAAGTTATAACGGGCACTACCTCCTAATTCCAATTTCTCCGACTGGGAAGCAAAGTTGACTCCTAACATTTTGGTTGCAGTCAGTCCATTACTGTTTCGGAAACGGGGTCCACCACCTCCGGAAAATCCCTGATCGTTTACATTATTAGCTGAACCAATCAAGGAGAACTGACTGTTATCAACAAAACGATTCAACATCAAGTTACTCCCATAACGGTCTTCCGTACCGACAGCCGCACTCGCATTTCCAAACCAGCCTTGGTTCATTCCCTTCTTCACCTTCAAGTCGAGAACCGTTTCTTCTTCTCCATCGTCAATTCCCGTAACACGCGCCAAGTCAGATTTCTTATCATACGTCTTCAGTTTATCAATCATGTTAACCGGCAAGTTCTTCAGTCCGGTTTTCACATCACCGCCAAAGAATTCCTTACCATCCACCATAATCTTCTTCACTTCCTTACCATTGATCTTGACATTCCCCTCATCGTCAATTTCCGCACCGGGAAGTTTTTTTACCAATTCTTCGAGCATAGCTCCTTCAGGGGTACGGTAAGCGGAGGAATTATACTCCAATGTATCTTCTTTCACAGTCACTTGGGGAGCTTCGGCAGTAATCACCGCCTCCTTCAGCATAACAGCGTCAGACTCCAGCGCTATCGTCCCCACACGCTTTTCCGTCATGTTCGCATAAAGATGAAGAGGTACATACTTTGTGAGAAAACCGATATAGGATACCTTCAAAAGATATTTCCCGGCCTTCACTTTGGGAAGAGTAAACCAACCTTGATTATTACTGGCAATACCGGCAGCATAAGCGCTATCGGGCAATGACAACAATTGAACTGTAGCCTGTGCCGCCGGCTCTTTCGAGTCGGACTCTACAACACGTCCCGAAACAGTAATCACCTTATTTTGTGCAAAAATAGAGAAGGTGCTCAGCAATAGCAACACCAACCCGACTGAAAATCTTTTCATTTACCTTATTTACGATTATATTAGTAGCAATAGCAATGCTCTTTTGACAAATAAGATCGTAAAAGGTTTAATCGGGAAGATAATTATCTTTTAAAGAATCGCTCAACGAGCGCTTTTTTCAGACCAAACTCCAGACAAAGCACATTAAAGACTAGGAAAGTAAGAAAAGAAGAAGTATCAACATTGATGACATCTCCTTGCATAACGCGCCATAACATCCCTCCAAAGACAAACAGGAACGTCAGAAAGATCGCATTCCGAACAGCCGAATTACGAATCTGCACCGTTTCACGACTTTCATGCTTACTAAAAGCAAAGATTATCAATAAACATCCTGCCATCATCAGCAACTTTGTACATTCTTTATAAAACAACAGATTTCTGTCGGTCACCATCCCTTGCATCACCAGAATAAAAGGAATGAACAGAGCTACCAACAAGACAACATATCCCAAAGGACGACAATAGACAGGTAATAATGCTTTCATAATTGAATGATTGAACGTTTTAACGAGACAAAAGTAAGCAAAAAAGATAATTTTATATACATTTGCAGACAGAAAAGCAAAAGAATCATGAGTAAACAAGAAGTTATTCTCTGTGAAAGCTTGGAAACAAGCCTGCACCGTGCCATCGAACAGTGTCCGCACGACAAATTATTCATTCTTACAGACGAGCATACCCGCTCTCTCTGTCTCCCTTCCCTAAAGGAAACATCATTGCTGAAAGAGGCTGTTGAAATATGTATCGGAGCCGAAGACGTACATAAGACGTTGGATACACTCGCCTCCGTCTGGATGGCATTAAGCACGCAAGGAGCTACCCGCCACTCTCTGCTTATCAATCTCGGAGGGGGGATGGTTACGGATTTGGGTGGCTTTGCCGCAGCCACTTTCAAACGTGGTATTGCTTATATCAATATACCCACTACCCTATTGGCTATGGTGGACGCGTCTGTCGGCGGTAAAACAGGAATCAACTTCAACGGACTGAAGAACGAGATCGGCTCATTTTTTCCGGCCAACAGTGTGCTACTCGAAACAGAATTCCTGCGCACACTGGATGCGCATAACTTCTTTTCCGGATATGCAGAAATGCTGAAACACGGTTTGATCAGCAACGTAGAACATTGGGCAGAGTTACTCAGTTTCGATACCATCAATATCGACTATGCCGCTCTCAAAAGGCTGGTTGGCAAGTCGGTGCAAGTGAAAGAAGAAATAGTGGAACAGGATCCCTTCGAACGTAACATTCGTAAAGCATTAAACCTGGGGCATACGGTAGGACACGCATTCGAAAGCATGGCATTGGCGGAAAACCGTCCGGTACTGCATGGTTATGCAGTCGCCTGGGGAATTGTATGTGAATTGTACCTGTCCCATACTAAAGTCGGTTTTCCGAAAGAGAAAATGAGACAGACAATCCGGTTTATCAAAGACAATTATGGAGTATTCACTTTCGACTGCAAGAAATATGAACAACTATACGCATTCATGACACATGACAAAAAAAATACTTCAGGAACAATTAATTTCACATTATTGAAAGACATCGGAGACATCTGTATCAACCAGACTGCCGATAAGGATACCATCTTTGAAATGTTGGACTTTTACCGTGAATGTATGGGAATTTAATTCCCTTAGCCCAAGTGAGACATTCGATACTGAGAAAGCGACATTCCCGTATGTTTTCTGAAGAAACGTCCTAGCGAAGACTGGTTGGCAAAATTTGTCCTAATGGCTATCTCCTGAATATTCATATTTGTATTCTTCAACAGTGTTTTTATTTCCAATATGACGTATTCAACGATCCAGTCTTTCGCAGACTTTCCGCTCGTCTCCTTGATAACCATAGTCAGATATTTGGAAGTGATACAAAGTTTATCCGCATAAAAGGCCACATCCTTATTCTCTTTAAAATGCTTCATGATAAGCTCGAAGAATTTATTAGCCAACTCTTCCTTACGTATATCTTTCCTATCAGTCTTCAAAGTAGCTTCCTTCTGATAAGCGTTGAACAGCTCGAGATACAGATATCGCAGCAGATGAACTATCAGTTCCCGTCTATATATATCCTGAGATGTAACTTTTCCTTTTATCATCCCCAGAAAATTATAGATCCGAAGAACATCAGATTCCGTCTGCGAATACCAATAATGGTTTCGCATATAAAAGAAAAAATGTGGAGAAAATCGGGGAGCTCCACTTAACGCATCGCTAAACAAGGAAGATGATATGACCATTGTTACAGTCAAGAAATCTTCGCTAGGATCACTAAATGAGACAAACTGTCCGGGCAACAGTATTATCAGTTCCTTCGGCTGTATCCAATGTACGTCCTCATGTACAGTAAGTTTCGCTTTTCCCCTCAAACTATATACAATCAAAGCAGATTGGATATTGGAAGGATAGGAAGTCAGAGGAAGGTATTTTAGATTCTGGTAAAATTTAAAGTCATCACCCAAAACATATATCTCTAATGTCTCTGTATTATTAATGTCTAACATTTAACGCCTTTCTAATCTAAACTAGTCTTTTCTACAAATGTATAACATCCCCTTATACCAAAGCACTATCAGTGGAATTATGGTATTATTCTACAGAAATAATATACCTGTTATTTACATTAATTCATAAACAAAACTACTGGTGAATTGTTTATCCGTACCTCGACACTTTAAACCTGCCATACCTCATTTATCCTCTACCAAACATAAGAAAAGATTTAAAACCGCACAAAAAAAATCACCGCACAATAAAATTCAAAGAATTTATTTGCTAATTAAAAATAAAGCACTACTTTTGCATCCGCAATTCGGGGTGTAGCTCAGCCCGGTTAGAGTACGCGTCTGGGGGGCGTGTGGTCGCTGGTTCGAATCCAGTCACCCCGACATTGAGAATCAGCCATTTACAAACAGTAAGTGGCTGATTTATTTTTTAGAGGAACACATTTGGAACAATAAACCCGTATTTATCAAGAATAGCCCTATAGTAATGAAAGAAGATCCGAAACATATCCGAATCAGTGAATACAACTATCCGTTGCCGGATGAACGTATCGCCAAGTTTCCGTTGCCCGTTCGCGACCAGTCCAAATTACTGATCTACCGCCACGGTGAAGTGAACGAAGACATTTTTACTTCTTTACCTGACTACTTGCCTAAAGGAAGCCTGATGATATTCAATAACACGAAAGTCATCCAGGCCCGTCTTCATTTTCGGAAAGAAACAGGTGCGTTGATTGAAGTGTTCTGCCTTGAGCCGATTCAGCCCAATGATTATGTACTGAACTTCCAGCAGACGGAACACGCCGCATGGCTGTGCATGATCGGCAATCTGAAGAAATGGAAAGACGGGGAACTGAAACGGGAAATGACAGTGAAAGGATTTCCCATCACTCTGACCGCAACGAGAGGAGAATGCAGAGGGACCAGCCATTGGGTAGACTTCACCTGGAATAATGCGGAAGTTACTTTTGCCGATATTCTTGAAGTATTCGGAGAACTCCCTATTCCACCCTATTTGAATCGGAATACGGAAGAGAGTGATAAAGAAACTTATCAGACGGTTTATTCGAAGATAAAAGGATCAGTCGCCGCCCCTACCGCCGGACTACATTTCACTCCACAGGTATTGGATGCACTGCAAGAGAAGGGAATCGAACTTGAAGAACTGACCCTGCACGTAGGTGCGGGAACCTTCAAACCTGTAAAGAGTGAAGAGATTGAAGGTCACGAGATGCATACGGAATACATATCAGTCAACCGGAGTACCATCAAGAAACTGATCGACCATGACGGTTGTGCTGTCGCCGTAGGAACAACTTCTGTGAGAACACTTGAAAGCCTTTACCATATCGGAGTCACTCTCGCAGAGAATCCGGACGCAACGGAAGAGGAACTACACGTCAGACAATGGCAACCTTACGAGAAGTACGACCAGATACCTCCGGTAGTTGCCCTGCAGAAAATACTGGGGTATCTCGACCGCCACGGCATGGAAACACTTCACACCAGTACTCAGATTATCATAGCACCGGGATATGATTATAAAATCGTAAAGGCGATGGTTACCAATTTCCACCAGCCTCAAAGTACCCTGCTGCTTTTGGTTTCCGCTTTTGTAAAAGGCAATTGGCGGACGATCTACGACTATGCCTTAAGCCACGATTTCCGTTTCCTTAGTTATGGAGACTCTTCTTTATTAATACCATAATCCCCCGAATACAAAAACAATGGCACAGAGCGATAATAACCAAGAAATGTTCCCTATCGTAGATGAGCAGGGAAATATCACCGGAACCGCTACACGCGGAGAATGTCATAGCGGCAGCAAGTTGCTCCACCCGGTCGTCCACCTTCATATATTCAATGCCAACGGAGACTTGTATCTACAGAAGCGTCCCGAATGGAAAGATATCCAACCGGGAAAATGGGATACAGCCGTAGGCGGACATATTGATTTGGGTGAAAGCGTAGATATCGCTCTCAGTCGAGAAGCAAATGAAGAATTAGGTATCACAGATTTCACTCCCGAACGGCTTACCAGCTATGTATTCGAGTCCGAACGTGAAAAGGAGCTTGTCTTTGTCCACAAGACCGTTTATGACGGAGAAATTCATCCCAGTGACGAACTGGATGGCGGACGGTTCTGGACAGTTGAAGAAATAAAAGAGAATCTGGGCAAAGGGATTTTCACTCCCAACTTCGAAGAAGAATTGCAGAAAGTCTCTCTTATACCTTCTCTATCCAAGTAATTGTTTCTTCGGATAAAAAACACAGGCGGAAACTACATTGAAAAGCAGCAACGAACACTTACTATGTCTGTTCGAAAGTTATGATTACCCTACTCAAGGCATCGATTTATGGTTTGACAACCAAACATTAAAACGCGGACCAATGCAATCATCGCAAATCGTAACTCTTCTTTGCGACAATCTGCGTTAATCCGCGTTTCTACTATAAGGCAGGCGATTAATTATTTCTTCGCCAATTCATTGATTACATCCATTATCTTCTGTCCGATTTCTTCGGCAGCCTCCATAGTAGAAGCTTCGCTATATACACGGATAATCGGTTCTGTATTACTCTTACGCAAATGTACCCATTTGTCTGCGAAGTCAATCTTCACACCGTCAATATCGTTGATTTCCTCGTTCTTATAGATTTCCTTCACTTTAGCGAGAATAGCGTCCACGTCAATTTCCGGAGTCAGATCGACACGGTTCTTCGCAATGAAGTAAGGAGGATAAGTAGCGCGAAGTTCGCTTACCTTCTTTCCTTCGTGAGCCAGATGGCTAAGGAATAAAGCGATACCTACCAAAGCGTCACGACCGTAATGGCTGGCAGGATAGATCACTCCACCATTTCCTTCACCACCGATAACAGCATTGGTTGCTTTCATCTTCGTTACAACGTTTACTTCACCAACGGCAGAAGCATTGTATTCCATACCGTATTTACGGGTTACATCACGCAGGGCACGAGTAGAACTCAAGTTGGATACCGTATTGCCCGGAGTATGCTTCAGCACATAGTCGGCAACAGTAACCAATGTATATTCTTCACCGTACATCACACCGTTTTCGCAAATCATTGCCAGACGGTCAACGTCAGGGTCTACCACAAATGCCACATCCGCTTTTCCCCCTTTCATCAAGTTCATGATGTCTCCGAGATTCTTTTCAAGCGGCTCCGGGTTGTGCTGGAAGTTTCCGGTAGGTTCACAATATAGTTTCTCTACATGTTTCACACCCAAACGTTCGAGAAGTTCGGGAAGAATGATGCCGCCTACTGAGTTTACACAGTCAATAGCCACACGGAAATCAGCTTTCTTGATAGCTTCAACGTCTACCAGGTCAAGAGCCAATACGCTGTCGATATGTTTTTGATTGTAGGTAAGATCCTTGCGATAAGAGCCCAAGTGATCAACATCGGCATAGTCGAACTCTTCAGCTTCGGCGATACGAAGTACCTCATTACCTTCCGCCGCATTCAGAAACTCACCATGTTCATTCAGTAACTTCAGTGCATTCCACTGTTTCGGATTATGAGAAGCTGTCAGAATAATACCGCCACAGGCGCCTTCCATCGTTACAGCGAGTTCTGTAGTCGGAGTAGAAGCCAAGTCAATGTCCACTACATCCCAGCCCATTCCCATCAAGGTACCGACTACTACGTTTTTTACCATTTCACCGGAGATGCGGGCGTCACGTCCCACAACGATCTTGTTACTCTTTACCGTACAAGTCTTACGGATTAAAGTAGCATAAGCCGAGGTGAATTTCACGATGTCGAGCGGATTTAATCCTTCGCCCGCTCCTCCGCCGATAGTTCCGCGGATTCCAGAGATAGATTTGATTAGAGTCATAGGTTCTTTACTTAAAGATTTATTTAAATGTTAGTGTTTCTAGCTTCGTGCTTTACGGAACTCAGTGATATCATAGAAGTAAGGAGTTACGTACTGTTGAGCAGAAGTATGTCCCATCTTTGAAGGAACGATCAGACGCACGTGGGCATTGTCACGCAGGTAAGGCAATGCCAAAAGCCATCCTTGAGGTACGGCCGTACTGGCGTAATAGGACGACCAGACATAGTCCATTTCGATGAATGTACCGGCTGAATAAGTGTCTGTCTTCACATAACGGAATACGGCAGGATAGGCATACAGCTGTGAAGCGTCCATATACTCTTCCATAGGTATATTAAAAGCCGCAAGTTCGCGTGTAGCGATGTTGGTCTCCGCATAACGGGTACAAACGATATTACCGTCTACGAACTTATCTTTTTCTTTGTCCTCGTCCGCATATTCTCCACCATTATCATCACCACGTCCACGGTCTATAATCTGCATATATATTCCCTCGCTAGTGAAAGACACGAATTCATCGTATGCGTCCCCATTCGCTTTCGCTTTCGTCACCGTATCATTCTTTTCGAATTCCTCGACTGAAATCACATGAATCGCACTATCTTTGATGAACTGGCTTACCGCATTCTTCTCATCTTCCAGCATTTCCGCGTATGTCTTCGAATCATCGCACGCCTGGAACAGACTTCCGGCAGTCAGCAAAGAGAGAAATAAAAATACAAGTTTCTTCATTATCTGTTATTTAGCTATATTCCGCACAAATGTATCTCAAAATCATTAAAAGTTGAAAGAGCAATGTTGAAAGTTCGTATCTTTTAACCTTTCCATATTCACTTTTAACCTTCCACCTTTAGCTTTTGGCTGTTAATAGAGACTTATATTTCTCAAGCGCTTTCTCGAAAACAGCTTTTGCCTCTTCCATCGTTCCGAAAAATTCACCTCCGGACGCGTTCAAGTGACCGCCACCGCTAAAGAATTCGGCTGCCAACTGATTGCACGGAAAAGTCCCGACCGAACGGAGGGAAATTTTAATCATCGGTTTCTCTGTATCTTCCCGCAAAAAGCAGGAAAAGCGAACGTTCTTAATGCTGAGAGGAATATTGACAAAGCCTTCACTATCTCCTTTTATATAGTGGAACTTGCTTTGTTCGGCTTTCGTCAGTGTAATTAAAGCCGAGTTACAATCCGAATAGACGGTCATGTTCGACAAGACATATCCCATCAGCCGCAAACGGCTCTCGGAATAGGTGTTGTACACCTTGCGATAGATATCGTCTTTATCAATGCCTTTGGAAAGGAGTTCGCTGATAATGAAGTAGATCTCCCGATTGTTGGAATTGTAGGTAAAACCACCCGTATCGGTCATCATGCCCGTATAGATACACTCGGCACCTTCTTTAGAAATATCGTCGAAATAGCCCATCCGGCAAATAAGGCGGAACACCAGTTCGGAAGTAGAAGAGATCTTCGGATAGGACATTGTTATCTTACAGAAGTCTTCAGGATACAAATGATGGTCTATCAGTATTTTACGCGCAGGAGAAGCAGCTACGGCATCCGCCATATCTTCGATACGTTTCAGCGCGTTGAAGTCCAGACAACAGATAACATCGGCCTCAGCAAGCAGTTTATCCGCAAACTCTTTATAGCGGTCATACAAAAGAATGTCCTTACTGCCCGGCATCCACTTGAGGAAATCGGGAAATGCATTAGGCACAATTACGTTCACTGTCTTTTCCTGAGAATCCAAGAAATGATATAATCCTAGTGATGAACCGATTGCATCACCGTCAGGAGATACATGAGATACTATTACTATTTTGTCAGCTCGCTCAAACCATTTAGTAAAATGGTCTATTTTAGCTTGTTCTATTACTTTCGTCAACATACTTTTTTTTCTTTATCAAGGTGCAAATGTACGATAATTCTTTGTACTTAGAGCAAAAAGCGGACAGAACCTTCTTCCGATAAGGAGATAAAACGTAAACCGTATTCCTTGCATTCCTCCTTAAAACAGTCTCTACGATACTCTGAGAGGGAGGCATCGAAGATGATACAACCGGGAAGAAAGAATTTGGTAAGTTCTTTCAATCGGCCGTCATAGCCTTTGCATAAGTAAAGATAATCAATATATAACGTGGGAGTCGTCGATTTGTTCCGCAACGTCTGCCAATGATTATCGTTTACAATACAGATATTACATCCATGAAATGATACAAGTTGCCGTTGTCGGGAAAATACGTCAGTCCGACAGTCGGAGGTGATTTCCGTCGGCGGTAAAAGATGCCGACGTTTCCAATAATTGGCTGTCACACGTTCCAATGCTTTTTTGTTCGGTAACGTGTCCGCATAACTTATCCAGGAATCTCCACTGCTTTCTATGCAATGAACCGCCGGACAACCCCGTACATTATAAAAGGCCAAACCTCTCTGCGGACGGTCTATCCAAACCATCGTAACATGATAAATACTTAATAAAAGAACGGAAAGAAGACAGAATAACAGGTTTCTAAGCCGCCTATGCAAACAGTAACAGACTGCTCCGAACAGGAAAACATAGATACCGCAAACTTCCAATTGATAAAGCCAGATTCCATCGACAGACGAGCAAGGAAGTTGCTCCACCCATCTCACAAAGAGGTTCAATCCCTCCAACAGTTTTCTGACACCTACCACTGCCCATATCTGAAGCCAAGGAAAAGGAGTCAGAAGAAGCATGAAAATAGCGGCATACAGGATAATAGTAATCAAAGGAATGACCAGCAGATTCGTCAAAAGAAAGTGTACGGAGAATCGGGAGAAGTAAAACATGACAAGCGGAGCAGTTCCTATCTGTGCGGCAATAGATACGCTCATCAGTCCCCAGACGGACTTCCCCACTCTGTTTCTTACAGCAAACAGGCGATAAACCGGCCTCTGAATCAATAAAATGGAGGCAACCGCAAGGAAGGAAAGCTGAAAGCCGACATCAAACAGTCCTGCCGGATTACAAAGCAGCATAAGCCATGCTGTCACAGCTAGTGTATTCAAGGAGAATGGTTGACGGCCGAATACATCTGCCAATGCCAGGATGGAGAACATGGTGACCGAACGGACTACTGAGGGAGAAAGTCCCGTAAAAAAGGCGAAAGCCCATAATAAGACTAAAAGAGACACGGAACGGACACATCTGCCGGTCCGCCCTTTTCGGGCAACAGGTCGTAGAATAAAGAAAAGAAAAGCATACAGAAGTCCGATGTGTAACCCAGATAGAGCTAGAATATGACTCGCGCCGGCTATCGAATAGCTTTCGCGAACAGATTCGCTTAATTCAGTCTTATCACCAATGGTCAAAGCAGACAGCACGGCTAGTTCATCTCCGGTAAAGCCTAATTGACGGTAAAGAGCTATCACTTTCTCACGGTAAGAATCGGCCAGACACCGAAGACGCAAATGAATCGTTCCGTTTGTCTGTACGGAACGCAGTGTTATCCATTTTCCGGCAGCGACATAGCCCGTCCCACTAATACCTCTTCGCATCAAGTAGCGGGCATAATCAAACTCATCGAAGTTCTTCTGATTAGCAGGTGGGGAAATGCGTGTAGAAACCAACAATTCATCCCCGCTCTTCAAGCAGGCGGCAGCTGAATCCTGTTTCAGATAGAGTATCGCTTTTCGCTCTACCGGATGACTACCGATAGAATCATAATATTCTTTCACAAGTACCCTGCAGAGCGATGTACGCTCCCTTGGTTGTGGAGTATCCGTTATCAGAACCCGATAAATTACGTCATCGTCAGGAAAGGTATATTGTGTTTGCCGCAGTTGCCAAGTTATTCCTGTCCATCCGCCCGCGAAACACAGGACTGTCAGGACTGCTCCGAAACACCAACGCTGCGAATAATGCTCACAGAAATGAAAGAGAAAAGCCAAGATTAACAGGAAGATGGAAACCGATACTCCCCAAAGAACATCCATCGAACAGTCGAAAAAGCGTTCTCCACAAAAAACGCCTGCTATCCAGGGGATAACCAGGCGCATATAAGGATATTGATGGATACAATAATTACAAGTCATGTAATTGATGAATCATCGCCTCCGGATCCGGTGCTGCAAAGACGGCATTACCTGCCACCAACGCATCGGCTCCCGCCTCAACCAGTCGGGCTCCTGTTTCCAAGTTTACACCACCGTCTACTTCAATCAGCGCTTTCGATCCTGTCCGTTCAATCAGGGCACGCAGCTCACGGACTTTCTCAACCGAATGTTCGATAAACTTCTGTCCGCCAAATCCCGGATTCACGCTCATGACAAGCACCATATACACATCCCGGATAATATCTTGCAGCAGAGCTACCGGAGTAGCAGGATTGATGGTTACGGCAGGCTGCATCCCCGCTTCCCGGATTTGCTGTATCACCCGATGCAAATGCGGACAAGCCTCATAATGCACATTCATCGTATGAGCGCCCAACGCCTTTACTTCAGGGATGAATTTTTCCGGATTAACAATCATCAGATGCACATCCAACGGTTTCTTACTCAACTTCGCTACATACTTCAATACCGGAAAGCCGAATGAAATGTTCGGGACAAAGACCCCGTCCATTATATCAATATGTACCCACTCCGCTTCACTGCGGTTTATCATTTCAATATCTTTCGCCAATTGTCCGAAATCGGCAGAAAGAATGGAAGGAGCAATAATCGGTTTCATAATTCTTCTATATTTAAGGTTTATCACTTCATCTTACAGCCGTCCGCCAAACGGTATCCACGAAGCAATTCATCTGTTTTCAAACGTTTCTTGCCGGGAAGCTGCAAGGAAAGAATGGATACAAACCCATCCGGCACGGCAACCTTTATATATTTCTTGCCATCCGTCACAACCGTTCCCGCAGAGAGCTGATGTGATTCGTACATCTTTTCAGTCTCGAAGATTTTCACCACTACCGCTTCATTTTCAGAAGCGACCAGTTCACTCCAAGCGGCGGGATAAGGCGATAATCCACGAATAAAGTCGTACACCTTCTTCACCGGTTGATTCCAATCAATCCGGCAAGTATCTTTGAATATCTTCGGAGCCGGACGGAGTTCACCGACAACCGCCATTTCTTCTTGAGGAATCGGTTTTACCGTTCCATTCAATATAGCATCTACCGTTTCAAGAACCAGTTCCCCTCCCAACATCATCAATTTGTCATGTACCACTTCCACATTGTCTGTATCCGCAATAGGCACACGTACCTGCTGAATAACCTCTCCCGTATCAATCTCATGTTTCAGGAAAAACGTAGTGATTCCTGTCTCCGTGTCACCATTGATCACCGCCCAATTGATGGGAGCAGCTCCACGATATTGAGGAAGCAGAGAAGCATGAAGGTTAAACGTACCCAGTCGCGGCATATTCCAGACCACCTCCGGCAACATCCGGAAAGCAACCACAATCTGCAAGTCGGCTTTCCATTCGCGCAAGGCCTCCACAAAAGCCTCATCTTTCAACTTCTCAGGCTGAAGCAACGGTAAGTTCCGCTCCAACGCATATTGCTTGACCGGAGAATACTGTATTTTATGTCCGCGTCCGGCAGGCTTGTCGGGCATTGTGATCACACCCACTACATTATAACCGCCTTCCACCAACTGACGCAAGGCCTCTACCGCAAAATCGGGAGTACCCATATATACTATTCTTAAGTCTTCTTTCTTCATAATCCAACTATGTTATCATTAAAACGCAAAGTCTAGTCTTCCGAGAAATGTACCAGCACCTGCCGATATGAGTTAAATATCTTCGATTTAGAGACAAAGCCCTCATAGCGTCCCTCCTCGTCCACCACCGGAAGATTCCAGGCTTTCGTATCGTCAAACGTCTGCATTACCTGTTCCATTCCGTCCGTATCGAATATCTTGGCAGGTGCGGATGTCATCAATTTGTTAACAGTGAAACGATGATAAAGTTCTTGTCGGAACATGATGTTACGGATGTCATCGAGCAGGACAATACCCAACAGTTCGCCCGTTTTTTTATCCGTTACCGGGAACACATTCCGATGGGAAGCGGCAATCGCTTTCACCAGCTCGCCCAAATCCATCTCCGGATGTACAACTACAAAATCCTTCTCCACCACATTCTCCATCTTCATCAATGTCAACACAGCCTTGTCTTTGTGATGCGTAATCAGCTGCCCCTTCTTTGCCAGACGCATGGAATATATACTATGAGGCTCAAATGCGATAATCGTCAGGTATGAGCTAACGGATACAATCATCAGTGGAAGGAACAAATCGTATCCACCCGTCAGTTCGGCTATCAGGAATACTCCCGTCAGAGGAGCGTGCATGACACCGCTCATGACTCCCGCCATTCCCATCAAAGCAAAATTCTTCTCCGGCAAATAAGCGGAGAAAGTAAAGTCATTACTGAAATGGGAAAAGACGAATCCGGCGATACACCCTAAATAAAGCGAAGGGGCAAAGATACCACCGCAACCGCCACCGCCATTCGTCGCGCTAGAGGCAAATACTTTCAACAGAATGATCAACATCAGATAGACCAGCAGCAGATTGCCATAACCATAAAACATGGAGTTGTTCATCACCGTATCCCATTCGGCTGTGGAAGTTCCGTTCAGCAACAGCTCAATCGTATCGTATCCTTCACCGTAGAGAGGCGGGAAAAGGAAAATCAACACACTCAACATCACACCGCCGAAAGCAAGTTTCTTATAGGGATTATTGAGCTTGCCGAACACGCCCTCCACCGAATTCATGGCACGTGTGAAATAAAGCGAAACCAAACCACAAAAGATACCCAGCAGGATGACATAAGGAATACGTTCCAATTCGAACGCCTGATCGAGGTGGAATTTAAACATAGCCTCCGTACCGGTAGTAATATAGGAAACGGTAGCTGCCGTGACCGCAGAAATCAGCAACGGAAGCAGGGACGACATGGTAAGGTCAATCATCAGAACTTCCAATGTAAATACCAATCCCGCAATCGGTGCTTTAAAGATACCGGCAACCGCACCCGCCGCACCACAACCTACGAGCAACATCAATGTACGGTGCTCCATCTTGAACACACTTCCCAGATTGGAGCCGATAGCGGAACCTGTCAAGACGATAGGCGCCTCCGCCCCAACCGACCCACCAAAACCGATAGTTATCGCACTGGCAATGATAGACGACCAAATATTATGTCGTTTGATGCGTCCCTGTCGGCGGGAAATGGCATACAGAATCTTTGTGACTCCATGACTGATATCGTCTTTAACAATGTTGCGTACAAACCAGCCTGCCAGGAAAATTCCGACTACCGGATATACCAGATACAAATAGTTAGCTTGGGTCACGTTGAAATTATCGGTCAGGAAATTCTGTATCTGATGGATAAAGAATTTCAATATTAATGCGGCAAACGCTGTAAAGATACCGACCAGAAAACTTAATATAAGGATAAACTGCTTTTCCTTTATATTCGCTTCCCGCCACTTGATACAACGCTGTAATAAACTCAATTTTTCTTCTTTCATTTATTCGCGAATTATCTTAATCACTCCACCTTTGTCCAACTTAATAATGCTTGAGGGTTTCGGCCGACTCAGATCCTCTTGACGGAAACCGACGATATAGTCCACCGCCGACTTGATTTCATCGCTGATCTCACTAAAATTCGCAGCTCCGGGCTGACCGCTCACATTGGCCGATGTGGAGACAATCGCTTTGCGGAATTGCTGGCAAAGCCTTTGGGAAAATTCTTCGTTTGTAACACGGATTCCCACACTGCCGTCTTCCGCCAACAGGTTCGTCGCTAAATTGCGCGCACCGGAATATATAATCGTCAACGGCTTGTCGGCAACTTCAATCAAGTCCCACGCTACAGCCGGTACATCCTGTACATAAAAATCCACCTTCACAGGACTGTCCACCAACACCAGCATAGCCTTGCTATCAGCACGTTTCTTAATCTCATACACACGGCGTACAGCCTCTTCATTAGTAGCGTCGCAGCCTATTCCCCATACGGTATCGGTAGGATAAAGAATCACTCCTCCTTCATTCATCACCTGACAGGCTTTTTTAATATCTTCTATCATTTCTTGATTAATTTCTGTTGAGAATAACACGCAAAAGTAGTACTTTTGCGCCAAATTCAAAAAGATTAAGTGAAAACAATGGAAGAAATCGTATTTCACCACACTCTGCCTATCCAGTTGCGCTTCAATGACGTAGACAAATTCGGGCACGTCAACAATACTGTTTATTTCTCTTTTTATGATTTGGGAAAGACTGAATACTTCGCCTCAGTATGTCCGGGAGTCGATTGGGAAAAGATGGGAATTGTCGTCGTTCACATCGAAGCGGACTTCGTCAAACAAATCTTCGCCTCAGACCACATCGCTGTGCAAACGGCTGTCTCCCAAATAGGCACGAAAAGCTTTCATCTCATCCAACGGGTCATTGACACCACAACGAATGAAATAAAATGTATCTGTAAGTCCGTCATGGTGACTTTCGACCTCGAAAAGCATGAATCCATCCCCTTGACAAAAGAGTGGATAGAGGCGATATGCAAGTATGAGGGACGGGATTTGCGAAAATGAGCCCAAACATTACAAAGGCAAACATCTGTTGATAATACTATCAAAATTACTGCCCCACTATTGCTTTTCACCAATTAATTTTGTATCTTTAGGACTCACGTCCGTTTGAAAATAGGTAGTCACCTTATAGAATGACATTTGTCACTTTATAAGGTGACTATTGTCATTCTACAAAGTGACCATTGTCCCCTTGTAAGGTGACGACTACCCGGCTACATAAAACCCCACTCTTTTTCGCACAGCAAGACCTTATTCTTCCCACTGCTTGAGGTTAAACAGCCGCCTCAAGATATTCGCCATATCCGTGTTATCTCTTCTGCCCGAATACAAATGAGCCTGTTTCCCTACAACATACAGAGGAACCGGAGCGCCTGTATGAGATTTGGTAGTCCACCCAATAGAGTCTTTTTTATCTAGCAAGGCGACCGCAGCCACCGCCAACGGCTCATCTTTAGCATAGAGGCTCACTATATCTTTTGATTTCTTCTTCAAGAAAGACTGCTGCTCATAGCATATCAACAGTTCCAACTCTTCACGTGGAGTAATCGTAATTTGTTCCCAAAAGCCCAGATTCTTCTTCAAGAAAAATTTCATCTCCTCCCAAGAAGGAATGGCAACAGCACTTTTCATTTTCCGCATAGCATTGGCCAAAGCTTCTTGCGAACACTGCTGGTATTTCTGCAATTCGATATTCAAGTTTGTGCCAGAATTTCCCAATCCTAAACCTCCGGTTTCATGGTCAGCAGTTACAAGAATCAAGGTTTCATCGGGATGTTTCTTGTAGAATTCATAAGCCAGGCGGATACATTGGTCAAAGTCGATAGTTTCCGTAACAACCGTAGCCGCATCATGGGCATGAGCCGCCCAATCTATCTTGCCACCCTCTAGCATCATAAAATTACATAGTTAGTCGTCTTTTCTCCCGTCGCCAAAGCTGTGGCAGCCGCCGAAGAGCAAGTTATCAAGTGAGAGGCCGACCGTGTGCACACTTGTGTCATCACGGGAAAAGTAGAGAACAGTAGTGAACGCTCACCGGTATCTGTACCGACTTTCTCCGCATATATCTGCGAAGCTTCCACATGATTGAACCCCATCCCGTCACCGATAAATAAAAATATGTATTTCGGCGCCTGCGCTCCGTATGCCAATGTAGCGCAGACTAGCAGTAGCCCGAACAAAACAGGCCTCATAGGTCTTGTCATCCTGTCTTTCATTTTATATCTATATTAAAAAAGGTTAGTCATAAATATGTTAGTCGTGAATATAAAGGATATTAGGTACCGTACGTTCTCCACGATGGTCGAAACGCTTATTGTCGCAGGGGTAGTTAACGATTCCATTATCCGGTGCACCGGACAACCAAAGAGTAGTAGAACCTCCTCCATCAAGATTGATCGCATCTTTGCCTCCCAGGATTCGGATCAGATGCGCCAATTCCGGGATACTTACCCCTCCGGCATGTTTCGGGAAACGTCCGTCCACGGTTATGAATAGTATCTTTCCGTCTTTGGTAAGGGCTACCGCACTACGGGGATGCTTAGTCCGGATAAAGTCTTTCTCGCATAAACTCCAGTCGCAATAGCGACCGTCTTTCAACATCAACGGCCCGGAGGCCAATACGATACCTTTTTTCCCTTTATATTGCTTTTCTATCTGTCTATTCCAAGAGATTATCTTCATTTTTCCCTTGCGGATACTAACGGCTCCGGTGACACGTCTCGCAAACTCACCCAAAGTAGTAGTATCTACCACCTGGCGGTCTACTTTAAGGAAACAGACCGAGTTCCCTCGCTTCATATCAAAGTAAGAACCGTTTATAGCTGCGATAGCGCCCTGTTCCGAAGCCATTCTACTTGTTTCTCTCATCTTATCCGAGACGGTTACACCGACTTTCAATCCTGCACCGGGATCAATTTCTATCAGGCTGATAGATTGGGGGACCTGATATAATTGAGGAATGGAAACATACTTATGGATAATCCCTTTTTGGGGACTTTCTATCTTCCATTGCGCAGATACGATTGCCAGCGAATCCGATACAGTTTGCCCTTTTACTATTCCCAAAGAGCATACAGCCAAGACAATGCCGAGTAACAAGTTTCTTTTCATCATAAACAGATTAATAAATGTGTTAAGTATAATAAATCAATTAAGTTATTTTATTCAGTGAGGTTATTGCCTTTCAATATCCAGTCCTTTTTTCGAGTAGCATACTGCGACCAAGCTTTGATATCCGAAGGAATTTGCCCGCTCAACTGGTTATCATTTACTCTAAATATCCCTTTAGAACCACTCTTCTCGATCACAATTCCATATCCATAAGGGATACTTCCATTGAATCCATTGTCATAGACCATAAATTCCATCAAGTTTTTCCAAGTAGTCGGTTTATTACTGCCATCTAACGGAATCACCGGAAGAGAGCCACTCAGATCATTACAATATGCTTTAATCGTGACAATGCCCGGAATCTTAATCAACGGATCCAGATTTCCGCTAAAAGAATTTTCAAATCCGGCGGGAGTTGCTGTCGGATGATTGGATATATTAAAGCTGGTCAATAATTGACATTCCCCCAAAGACTCCGGCAAACTGCCACCCGCCGCTGATTCAATAATCCACAAATTTGTCAATTGAGACAAATGTCCTATCTCTTCCGGAATACCTGTTATCTTTTGACGCTTGAACTTCAGCACTTTCAGTTCCGACAATTCACATAACGGAGTGATATCTCCCACAATGTTATTCGGTTCTTGAATATCAATCTGTACCACTCTCCCATTCTCAAATTTCACACCCGGCCAATGAGTCGCATTCGTTTCCAAAGGAGCGTCAAAGTTCCACTTCTTCACCCAATTATCTCCGTTCGCCCCCTCATAGAACATCCTCAAATAATCAATATCTTCCAACGGCTTCTTGTCCTGAGTAATGGTCAGCATATCGGTTACCCCGTTCGAGCCCTTCAAATACAGATAAGCGGTGCGGCCGTCTTCCACATCTTTATAAGGATCGATTTTAAGTTTCAGTTCCGATTCGTTCACAACACCGGGAGTGATCGGCTCACCATCGGTTATGTGTATCCAATCGCAGCCTTCCGACAATTCATACGTATAAGCAACCATCGTAGCAAAAGGAATCACTTCTTCTTCGTTCCCCTTAGCTCCCACTTTCAACGTACGCTTCTTCAAGGCAATGCCAATACCTTCCTGCACCACCTTCAACTTTATTTCAGCACCTTCCACGATCCAAGCGGATATTTCGGCTTCACGAGAGGCCACATCCGTATTCTTGGTCACCGACATTTTGAAGCTTCCGGATTTCAGTCCATTAGAGGTCAGCAAGTCAATCCATGCCGCAGAAGTCTTCACCCTCCAAGGGAGATTCGATTCGATATCCACTGTATATTCCTTTTCATCCAAAGGCAAATTCAATGCCTCATCCACAAATTTCAAGTCCGGTTCCGGCAGAGTCATACCCGTATCATCCGTAAAATCCTGACAACCCGACAAACCTATCAGCAAAGACAAAAGCCCGATTCTTCCGATACAGCTTTGTCCGCACAAAGATAGTATTCTATTTAGTATCATATATTCAGCTATTTAAAATTCAAACAATCAATTATCAGTCACAACCAGCAGTCCGTTTGCCACTTCCCTTTCTACTCCACCATTATCATAAGGCCAGTTGCGTATGGCAAAACGCCCGTCCTCAAATCCGGCAATCTTACGGATGATAAAAGTAGAAGAACCTCCTCCGTCGAGATTGATAGCGTTCTTTGCTCCTAACGCCTTCATCACCGCACCCATTTCAGCATATCTCATTCCGTTGGAGTACCAGAAGTTACGCCCGTCGGCAACGAGGATATAGACCACATTATCATCCGTCACTCCGATAGCGGTTCTCGGTTCCAATGCGGTTACCGTCTGAGGAAGCACATTCCCGTTTGTCATCAGACGCACACGCCCTCCCACAGCTTCCTGAATATTCTCTTTGTACGAATCATATTCATCATACGAGCCGATGATCGCTCTCTTGTTTTTCGTAATGGCGAAGAAAGTACAAACGTTATCAGTCATCGTACCTTTCAGACAAGTACCATTCCGGTAGTAGATTCCTTGCGGTGTTCCATCCTTTGCAAAGAAATCACCGTTCACGGCAGCCAATACCCTGCTGCCGGACTTATCATATGCCAAAGCCGCATCACGGGACACATAATAATAGCTGGACGATGTGCCGAGAAAGGCAAGTGCCGTCTGCAGTTCTTCTTCGATAAAGCTCCATACCGCCTCTTCCGAATCGCGGAAAGGCTTTTCCATCGTATTCACTTTCTGAATAGGGACACCACCCCAACGAGTCACCAGTGCATGATAAATGTATGCCCTGAAATAATGCGCTTCGCCGATAATCAGATTCCGCAGTTCCGATTCAGGGAGAGATTCGACGATAGAAAGTACATTATTCACCTGATAAAGGGCATTATAATATCCATTCCAACTATTGGATACGATTGAATTCAACGAAGAGAGCACTGAGTTGATCAAGTCCTTCGCATTCCCAGTGCTTTGCGTCAAGTCACCGCCCAATATATCAAAAGTAATGTAAGATTCCCTCGTTGGAGAGTTCTGTACCTTATTGTACATTCCCATACGCAAAGCGGAGAGATCTTGGGAAGTCACGCTTCCCGGCGATACTGCGGAATGAGACTCAATATCCAGCATACCGCTACACGAAGTCAGCAACAGGCAACCGATAAATATATATATAATCTTTTTCATCATTGTGAGCATTTATGATTAGAAACTAAGGTTTATTCCGAAATTGACCGAACGGGAAGGCGGCACTCCGTAAAGATCGACTCCGAAGTACTGCGGATCCATATTCTTACTCACTTCAGGATCCCAACCGGAGTATTTGGAAAACAACAGTAAGTTATCCCCCTGAACATACAGGCGAAGTCCTTTCATCCGGATCTTCTGCAACATCACTTGCGGGAAAGTGTAACTGAATGTCAACGAACTTATCATTATAATTGAAGATATTCTCTATCAATATGTTCTTTACCAGACGATTGTACTCAACGATACGTCCGCCACCGGCTCCATACGGATGGTTCTCATTATAATAAACATAGTCATACGTATATCCGATATCGGTACTGACGGAGTTTTTCAAGCTGAATTTCTTATATTTCAGGTCAGCGTTGAATGTACCCAGATAACGGTACGTGTCAATATAGGACACTTCCTCGTTCAATATCTGAAGCGGATTGTGACGCGTCAGCTCGTCGGTTCCTCCCAAATAATAGTCATCGTTCGGCTTGTACGGACGGTCGAAAGGACGCTGTTCCACAGCACGGGCCACGATAGTAGAACCAATATTGGCACCCGGCACCCGGTTATTTTTCAAATAATTGCCACTAACATTGGCGCCGACTTCCAACCATGAAGTCATTTCATGACTGATTTTCGCCTTCAAGTTGATTTTGGTTATATCGTTCGTTTTGATAATGCCCTCCTGATAATTGTAATTCGCTCCAACGTAAAACTTCGTTTTCTTGCTGCCACCGGAGAAAGACAGGTCTACATTATAAGAATGCCCTACCTGAGTAATCAGATCCAACCAGTCCGTATCCGGCATTCCCTGAAAAGGATTTGAGATAGGAACGACATAACCGGAAGTCCCTACGGTATATCCGTTCTGACGATTGTAGCGTTCCACTCCGTCATTATAGGTCTCTACGTACAAGTCGGAATCCGCATATTTGATACGTCCTTTATTGGCAAATTTAGAGATACCCGTACTGACATTCAAACGAATGTCCGAACGGCCTTCCTTACCGGATTTGGTCGTTATCACAACTACACCGTTGGTAGCCCGGGATCCGTAGATAGCGGCAGAAGCCGCATCTTTCAGAACCTCAATGGATTCGATATCTGTCAGATTCAACACTGCCATCGAACTTAGATTCTCTCCCATGTTAAATAGAGAAGCGTTGCTGTTGAGAATAGGTATCCCGTCCACTACATAAAGCGGTTCATTGCTGGCGCTCAATGAGGCGGCTCCACGAATACTCATCCGTTCGGAACTTCCCAAGTTGCCGGAACCTGTCGATACCGTAACCCCCGCTACTCGTCCCTGTAACAGTTCGCTCGGGCTAAGCACCGGACGCATATTCGATTCTGTCGGTTTGAAGGAGCTGATAGCATTAGTTACCAATGCCTTGCGCTGTGTTCCGTAGCCTACCACAACTACTTCATTCAATGCTTTTGAATCTTCACTCAACGTGACATTGATGTTCTGTTGCGCTTTCACCGGATATTCCATACTCTTATATCCCAAAAAAGAAAAGACCAATGTTGCATGCTCGGGCACTTCAAGGCTATATTTACCGTTTATATCGGTAATGGTACCGATCGTAGTACCCTTCACGGTCACATTACATCCCACAACAACTTCACCGGAAGTTTCCTTCACGAGTCCGGTTATTCTTTTCTTGTGTTGTGTGGGAGTCCGTCCCTCCACTTGCTTCTTCGTAAGAATGATGTGCTTTCCTTCCATCGTGTAGGAGAACTCCGTACCTTTCAACGCATCCATCAACAGACTTGCCACCGTCCCGTTCGGAGTGGAAATAGCCACTTTGCGTTTCAGGCTAACCTCACGTTCGTTGTAAATAAACAAATAGTCCGTTTGCTTTTCAATCTGTCTGATAATCTCAGCCAGTGTTGCGATTCCTTTATTCATTCTAACCTTCTGATTTTGCGAATAACTATTCACGGAATACGCCTCAAAAATGATGAATAACAGGAAAAAGACAGTCAACCTCATAATTCTTAAAATTTGAGTACAGTGTGTTTTTCTATGGGCAATACACCCACACTAAAGATTATTTTTCATATCTTTGCTTCGAGTTATTAAGTTAATACATAAAGATTTGTAACAGATGCGAGTCTTTCTTGTTGACTTCTCACATATCGGTAAGTGTTGCAGCACTTACCGATATTTCTGTTCTGGACGGGCCGGTTCTCTTGCTCTCATTTTCTGTGTTTTTTAGATTAAGTACTAGGGTTAATAGATAATTATCTGATTGTTCTCTTCATCCAAAGTATAGTCGAAGCCGACATACTTCTGCAATACCTTTACCACGTGCTCTATCCCTTCTTTCTGACGGAATTTACCCGTACACGGACGGGAGGCAATTTCAATGTTCTTATTGATAATCCGCACTTCATAATATTGCTCCAGTTTCTTGAATACAGCTTCCAACGGTTCATTCTTGAAAGAATAAACACCTATCCTCCACAAGAAAGCATGATCTGACGTAAAGGCTTCCTTACAAAGTTTCCCATCTCTCGTTTCTACTTTCTCATTAGGTTGCAGTGTGACTTCATTCTGTGTATCGGGTTGATACACGGTAACCTTACCTTCTATCAAAGAGGTTTCAAACAGATCGGAATCCGGATAGGCGGAAACATTGAACGTGGTTCCCAACACTCTGACGTTATATTTCTCCGTTTCAACAATAAAAGGATGTTTCTCATCACGCGCTACCTCAAAATACCCCTCTCCCTCCAAAATCACTTTCCTCTCTTTGGAGTGGAATCCGGCAGCCGGATATTTTAAAATGGAGTTCGAGTTCAACCAAACGGTTGTTCCATCAGCCAGAACCAGACTGGCTCTTTGTCCTGCGGGAACAGTCATCACCTGCATCTCTGTAGAATGTTCCAACCGGTACTCCTGATATTCTTTATGAAGAATAAAGGCAAACATAGCAACAACAACGGCTATCTTTATGGAGGTCCGGAGATAATGAGTCACGGTCTTTTTCTTTCCCGGTTTTTCTTCCTTCAGATTAGCATTCCAGACAGTCGCATCATAGATATGGCGTAGTTGCATCAACTGCTCACGGTGTTCTTCGTTCTCTTTCAGCCAACGTACCACTTCCTTCTTTTCTTCGGGAAGTACATCACCGGCAATATATTTATTTAATAGTTTCGTGTCCATACGGTTTTGAATTAAAATATCAGCAGTTTTCCGCCTTACATATATAAGACACGCCACTCACGAAGTTCACTAGTGGAAAAATGAAAAAAGTTAGAAAAAGAGGAAAGAGGAAAGGTAATCCTTGAGACAGCAGCGTTGATAATACTCTAGATAGATATCATCAAATGGCATACTAGTGTTTATTGTATTATCCAGTCTTCTCATTTTAGCAGTTTCTCATCTATTCAGCTTTTCGTTAACGAAACAAAGATAGATAAAAGAAGCTAGCTTCCAAAAAAAATCTTTTGATTCCCCTACCCATTTCGAACCCCATAACTGTTAATGTTACAAATCAATTAATTTAATCACCATGAAAAACTATGCATCAAAAGGCAAACGAATCGGATTGTTACTGGCTATGCTATTCATAACATCTTGGATGTTTGCTCAAGTTACCGTAACCGGTAATGTTCGGGATGAGAGAGACGAAGGGGCCATCGGTGCCACAGTCTTACTTGTCGGTAGTCAGAAAGGAACCATTACAGACTCCGAAGGTAATTTCAAGTTAAGTGTACCGAACGCCCAAACGGCAGTATTACAAATTTCTTATGTCGGCTACGAGACGCAGACAATCCCTCTCAAAGGAAAAACCAGAATCAGAGTTATCCTAAAGGAAGAGGCCAACGCGTTGAATGAAGTAATGGTAGTAGCCTACGGAACTCAAAAGAAAGAGACTCTGACGGGAGCTATCTCTTCTGTCAAAACGGATGTCTTGCTCCGCTCTCCCAATGCAAGCATCGCTACGTCTCTTGCCGGACAAATCACCGGCCTTTCTTCCGTCGCCACAAGCGGACAACCGGGCAAGGAAGACCCGGCAATCTACATTCGCGGAGTAGGTTCATTGACAGAAAGTGCTTCGGCTCCGCTCATATTGGTAGACGGAGTAGAACGTTCCTTTTTCCAGATGGACCCCAATGAGATAGAAAGTGTGACCGTCCTGAAAGATGCTTCCGCTACGGCTGTATTCGGGGTACGTGGTGCCAATGGTGTAATCCTGGTTACCACCCGCCGAGGAGAGGAAGGAAAAGCCAAGATATCCATTTCTTCCTCTGTCGGTATCCAACAACCCACACGGATTCTGGAAATGGCGGACAGTTACACCTATGCCCAACTCTTTAATGAGATGAATGATAACGACAAAAAGCCGAAGCACGCTTTCGACGAATATACATTGGAACGTTTCCGACTCGGTGACGACCCGATCATGTATCCCAACGTGAATTGGCGGAAGTATATCATGAAGAGTTCTTCTATCCAAACCCAGCATAACCTTAACATAAGTGGCGGAACAGAACGTGTCCGTTACTTTATCTCTATGGGATTCTTATGGCAGGACGGACTTTTCCGGCAATATAAGGAACTGGACTACAATAACAACTTTAACTATACCCGTTACAATTATCGGGGAAACCTTGATTTGGACATTACCAAAAGCACTTTATTGAAAGTTGGACTCGGTGGTATCGTCGGTATCACCCATGAGCCTAATGACAATAATTATGAATATGGTCTCTTCTCGCTCATCAACATGGCACAACCTTTCAACAGTCCGGGAATCATAGACGGAAAGCTCGTCACCATCAATCCGGGAAAGTATGAAGGTATCTTGATGAACAATAATGCATTGGCACGCTATTACGGACAAGGATACGACAGGAATACCAGCAATACCATGAATATGGACTTGTCATTGACACAGAAGCTGGACTTTATTACAAAAGGATTATCCGTAGAGGTTAAAGGTGCCTATAATACTTCTTACTCTTTCCTGCAGCAGCGTCACGGTTCTGTCGAATCGTACACTCCTTACTACCAATCGGAACTGGAGAATCCCGATTTGGATATCAAAGATCCTGCTTATAACAAAACCATCGTTTACCGGGTAGACGGACAGAACAAACGGCTGGGCTATGCCGAAAAGACCTATCGGGGGCGCAATTGGTATTTTGAAGCGAGTCTTCGTTACAATCGGAAATTCGGCGACCATAATGTAGGCGGATTATTGCTCTACAACCAGAATAAAAGATACTACCCTTCCGAATTCACGGACGTTCCGACGGCATACGTCGGTTTGGTAGGCCGACTGACCTACGATTACAAAACCCGGTATATCGCGGAATTTGACTTCGGATACAACGGTTCCGAAAACTTTGCCCCCGACAAGCGGTTTGGTGCCTTCCCGGCCGGTTCTGTCGGATATGTACTTTCAGAAGAACCGTTCATGAAAAAACAAAAGGTAGTGGATTATTTAAAACTGCGTGCTTCCGTCGGTTTGGTGGGGAACGATAATATGAACGACAACCGTTTCCTCTACCTGCCTAACGGATGGACAGTTGACCAACTGGGCAATGTCGTCGACAATTGGGGAGCGTACCAGCACGGATACAACTTCGGGTACAACAACAGTAACACGATGTTCGGAGCTATCGAAAGCCGTATCGGCAATCCGAACGTCAGTTGGGAGACAGCTTTAAAACACAATTACGGTATCGATGTCAACTTCCTGAACAATCGTCTGAAAGTGAGTGCCGACCTTTTCTTCGAGAATCGGAAAGACATTCTGATCAAGCGGAAGACCATTCCCATCTTCACTGATCTGAACAGTAACATCATGCCTGTGGTCAACATGGGACAGGTGAAAAACCATGGATACGAAGTCGATATAAAATGGGAAGACCGGATTAAAGGAGACTTCCATTATTATATCAATGCCAATGTATCTTACAGTAAAAACAAGATTATCTTTCAGGACGAGATAGAGCCGAACGAAACTTACCTATGGCGTACCGGTCAACCGGTAGGAAGTATCTTCGGATACGTGGCCGACGGATTCTACGGCGAAGAGGACTTCACGAAAGAAGGAGCATTAAAAGACGGGCTGCCCGTCCCCGACGCAGATGTACAACCGGGTGACATCAAATACAAAGACTTGAATAACGACCACGTCATCAATGAAGATGATCAATGCAAAATCGGTCATCCTACACGTCCGTCCTATACTTTCGGTCTGAATTACGGAGCCGACTACAAAGGGTTCTTCTTCAGCATGAACTGGACAGGAGCCGCCGAGCGTTCACTTCTGTTGGAAGAGTTCTTCCGGATACCTTTCGGAATCAATTCCAACAATGCGTTGATGCAATTCCATGCCGACAACCGATGGACTCCCGAGACAGCTGAAACCGCTACTGTGCCCCGATTTGCAACGAAGACTATGACTCACAACAGCAAGACTTCTTCGCTATGGGTAAAGAACGGTAACTATCTCAAGCTGAAGACCGTCACACTAGGGTATAACTTCCGCAACGTGGCTGCCTTGAAAAGAATCGGTATCTCCGAACTTGCCATCAAACTAAGCGGTTACAACTTGCTCACATTCGATAAGTTCAAGATTATGGACCCGGAATGTACGCCGGGACTGACCGATTCATACCCTATCAACAAGATCTATAATCTCGGAGTCAACATCACCTTTTAAAACATCAATATCATGAAACGAAGGAATATATTACATACCGGCATGGCAGCCATGCTACTGCTTTCTGTCAGTGCATGCGAGGACTTCAAGTTCGGCAATGACTTTCTCGACAAGCCCATTACAACCGATGTCACTATCGACACCGTATTTTCACGCAAAGTATATGCCGAACAAGCGTTAGCGGAAATCTACCGTTCCTTGCCCGACTTTCTCCCCACAGGCGGAAGACTATCTTGGGCGACACTAGAGTGTATGACCGATCTCGGTGACACTTCCAAACCCGGCGGTATACGTGCTTATCATGCAGGAGACGTCAATGCCTCCTCCGTAGGTTCTCTGCCCTACCGTCTGGATGTACCGCCTGCTGAGGATGGCCCTACCGTAGGCATGGCACCCATGACGGGCATACGCAAAGCCTATATCTT
Source organism: Bacteroides finegoldii DSM 17565 (assembly GCF_000156195.1). Lineage (GTDB taxonomy): Bacteria > Bacteroidota > Bacteroidia > Bacteroidales > Bacteroidaceae > Bacteroides > Bacteroides finegoldii. Next base: position 233,222 of record NZ_GG688318.1, read on the forward strand.
TCTGGAGAATATCGACCGTGTGCCGGACATGACAGACCGTGAAAAAACGATACGCAAGGCGGAAGCTAAAGCCATCATCGCCTTCCACTACGTCCAAATGTTGCGTTACTACGGTGGAATGCCATGGGTAGACCGCTCTTACCGCCCGGATGAAGAGATGAAATTCACCCGTATGACTGTGGAAGAGACCGTACAAAAGACCCTCGAACTAATGAAAGAAGCCGTACAGGTTTTACCATGGAACGTTTCTGCGTCCGACGAAGGACGAATGACAGCGGCAGCCGTTCTCGGTCTGAAATCGAGAATGCTCCAATTTGTAGCAAGCCCTCTATTCAATAACAAAGACCCTTTCATGAGTGGGGAAGCGGCCGACAAGCATTATGTGTGGTATGGCAACTTCGACAAGACTCGTTGGCAAAATGCTTTGGATGCCGGACTGGAATTTCTGCGCGCCAATAAGGAAAACAACGAATATTATAAACTCGTCAACACGGGAAACCCCAGAGAAGACTTTATCTCCGCCTATTTCGACCGTTACAATGGCGAGGTACTGCTTGCCTCTCATCGTTGGGTTACTTACAATGTATGGGGAAATGCTTTCAACGAACTCATTTATGGTATGGGTGGCGCCACCTCCAACTATGCGGATATGTTCGAAATGGCCGACGGAACTCCTTTCAACTGGGATGATTTCGCTTTAGGAGAACCGAATAAGTATGCCAATCCTTTCTTTGACGAGCATAACAATCCGATCCGGGATATCCGCCTGTATGAAACCCTTTTCGTCAACGGTGACCGTTTCAGAGGACGTACTTTGGAAATATACAAAGGCGGACGGGAACAATGTGACGGATATTCGGACGAACTGGCCAGAGCCACTTACAACGGTTACGGTATGCGCAAATTCCTGCGAGACCGGAGTACGGAAGTCGGCGGCAAATTCTACTCCTGCCCGCTTATCCGCCTTCCGGAAATCTACCTGAATATAGCGGAAGCCATGAACGAACTGGGGAAAGCAACAGAGAAAGACGAATTCGGGCGAGATGCTTATGATTATGTCAATCTGGTTCGCGAACGGGTAAAAATGCCAGCATTGACCAATCAGAAAGTAGCTTCCGGACTGCCTTTGAGAGAAGCCATCCTCCACGAGCGTGCCGTAGAGATGGGATTTGAAGAGGTACGTTATTTTGACCTGGTACGTTGGAAACGTTCCGACCTATTCAAAACCGACATCGAACGCCTTGTTATCACCAGGAATGAAGATGGAAGCTTCGATTATGTAAGGGATAACAAGATAGCCAACCCTCGCGGCTGGATAAAACGGTGGACAGACCGCTACTTCCTCATTCCTATTCCATTGGATGAAATCAACAAGAAGTACGGACTCGTACAGAATCCGGGATGGGAATAAACAATCAACAAAAGACTAATTAAAAATGAAAGAACGTATGAAACGTAAATATATACTAATGGGGGTTGCCATATTATCCTCCGTCGTCGCAGGAGCGCAGGATATAACGGACAGCATTGCCCGAAAGACACAGGCCGTCTCCACAATATCGGCCGATGAAATATCAAAGAATGCAACTCCCAATGTATCCAATACATTGTATGGGTTGCTACCGGGACTGTCAGTCATGCAGCAGACGGGGTGGACAGACGATGCAGCTACTCTTTTGCGAGGATATAATAATCCGCTGATTGTAGTTGACGGATTCGCACGTCCGCTCTCTTATCTGAACACAGCGGAAATCGAATCGGTCACCGTACTGAAAGACGGTGCCGCAACTGCCGTGTGGGGAACACGGGGAGCAAACGGTGTGATTCTGATTACCACCAAAAGAGGAGAGTACAACACCAAAATGCAAATAGATGCCAGCTATAAGTTCGGTATGGATTTTCCAATCAACCAACCCAAGTTCGCCAACGGATACGAGTATGCGTCGGCACTGAACGAAGCGCTTTATTACGACGGACTGGAACCACAATACACGCGTGAAGAGCTGGACGCGTTCAGAAACGGAAGTAACCGGGATTTATATGCCGACACCGATTGGATGAAAGAGGGGCTGCGCAAACATACCATCAACAATCAGCTCGATATCTCCTTTCACGGGGGTGGCAAACGTCTTCGCTACTTCACCCTGTTAAGTTACAAGAACGACTACGGTATCCTGAATGAAACATACGCCAAATATTCCGACCGCTACACCGCTCAAATGAGGAAATACGAACTGGGACTGCGGATGAACATTGACGTAGATATCACACCGACGACTCTGGCACAATTCAGTATGTTAGGACAACTCCGCGAACGGAAACGTCCGAATACAAGTGAGTATGACTTATTCGCCGGGCTTTTCAACACACCATCCGGTGCTTTCCCCATGCAGACGTCTAATGGATATTGGGGGAGTAATAATGTACTGAAAACAAATCCGATAGCCCGTATCGCAGATATCGGTTATTTCAAAGAAAACCCGCGAACGTTGCAAGCCGACTTCCGCATCCGGCAGGATTTGTCACTCATCACTCCGGGATTAAGTCTGGAAGCCGCCGTAGCGTATGATAACAATGCCGTTTACAAGGAAGAAGGCTACAAGAAATTCCAATATGAAGTCAATACGCCTGTCAGAAATGTAATCACAGACAAGATAGAAGCGGATTCCAAAGTGTATGGTGACAACAGTACCTTGCAAGTAAACAACCTCGACATGACGGAACAATACATAAACGCCAATCTGGAAGCCGCTTTGAAGTATAACCGTTCTTTCGGGAAACATGCCGTCAGCGCTTTAGGTTCGTATCGCCTGGAATCGGAGAGAGGAATCGGACGTAACAATGCCCACAAACGGATGTATGTGAATGCTTCCGCCGGATACAGCTACAAAGACACTTATCTGATTCACGCACTAGTCAATCACACAGGGACAAGTGTACTGCCCGACGGAGACAAATTCCGTACCTATCCTGCCATATCAGCCGCTTGGGTCATCTCCAACGAAAACTTCATGAAGAAGGCTACCGTCATTGACTATCTGAAACTGCGTGCTTCTTACGGACGCGCCGGATGGGATAACATCAGTTATGAACTGGACCGCCAATACTGGGCATGGGGTGGAGCCTATTGGTTTGGTGACGCAAACACCCAGTCGGAGGGTATGAAAGAGGACAAACTGGCTATGAATAACTTGACGCTCGAAGTGTCCGACAAATATAACATCGGTCTGGAGATGCGGTTATTCAAAAGACTGAACCTGTCCGTTGACGCCTATATGGATAAAAGGAGCAAAATGCCGGTAAGCGGCAGCAATGTCATTTCTTCCGCCATCGGTATCAGTATCCCGCAACAGAACAACGGTAAGACCGAATACAAAGGGATTGACTTGGGAATCGACTGGAAAGACAAAGTCGGCAAAGACTTCACTTACTACGTGGGTGGTACGCTGAACTATATCCGGACTGAGGTAATAGAAAACGGGGAAGGATATATTCCCTACGACTATCTTTCCGGCAAGGGACTTCCCGATGGACAGCTTTTCGGTCTGGAAGCAATCGGTTATTTCCGGGATGAAGCGGATATCGCCAATAGTCCTCAACAGATGTTTTCGGAAGTGCGACCGGGAGATATCAAATACAAGGATATGAACGGAGACCGGATCATCGACGACAACGACGTGCATCCCATCGGACATTCAAGTTCCGTACCGGAAATATATTATGGCCTCAAACTCGGGTTCGAATACAAGGGATTTGGTCTTGACGCTCTATTTCAAGGAGTGGCCGACTACAGCAGAATGATGAATGTAAGCAGTGTATATTGGCCATTGCGCAATAACACCAATGTATCCGACTGGTATCTGCACGACAAAATCCGGTGGACGGAGGAAACGAGAGACATCGCCAATGTACCGCGTCTGACAACGCTGAACAACAGCAATAACTTCCGCAACAGTACCCAATGGCTGGTAAACGGTGATTACTTTAAGCTGCGCAATCTCAACGTCTACTACAACCTGCCGCAGCGCTGGATCTCAAAAGTCAAACTGGAACAGTGCCAGATTTTTGCCCGCGCCAACAATGTGTTCTCTATCGACCATGTGAAATACATGAACTGCGAAGATTTCAGTGTTAACTATCCGGATATGTTCTCCGTATATTTCGGAGCGAGTATCAAATTCTAATAGATTGATTGTATGAAAATAACTAAATATATCACAATAGCTTGCATAGTGACTTCCCTGTCGGGATGCGACTATCTGGATTTCGATGAATCCATCGGTAAGACACAGGACGAGATGTACACCTACTTCGAGAATATCTCAAGCCTGGCAACCTACATTTATTCCCAACTGCCTCAAGATTACGGCGCCATCGGCGGTGCTGTACGGGATGCGGCAACCGACAATGCCGTATATACCTGGAACAGCAACAGTGTGTACGACATCTATAACGGTAATTGGAGTCCACTCAATCCCATAGACGACGTATGGGGTAACTATTATACCGCCATCCGTGCCGCCAATTCTTTTCTGGAGAACTATTCACTGGAGAAGCTAGAACGTTTCCAATGGAATCCCAACTACAAGGAAAACATGGAAAAGGCCAAGATGTATGTGAACGAAGTACGTGCATTGCGCGCTTTCTACTATTTGGAACTAGCCAAAAGATACGGTGACATCCCGCTGCTGACCCGTACTTACGGAATTGACGAGATCAACACCGTATCAGAGACTCCTTTCGACAAAGTAATTGAGTTCATTGCCAAAGAATGTAGCGAAGTGGCTCCGGCATTACCCGTCTCGCAAAAGGATTTTTACAACGAGTCCGGACGGGTAACACGTGGCATGGCATTGTCTGTCAAGGCACGCGCCCTGCTCTATGCTGCCAGCAAACTACACAATCCGTCCGGTGAGAAAAGCAAATGGGAAAAAGCCGCCGAAGCTGCTTATGATATTATCAAAGAGAATTGGTACTCTTTGCCAAATATTGATGTAGACCCGCTTTACAATGTGAATGGGGGAAATGACGTCCTTAGTTCTTCGCAGCTCATCTTCGAACGCCGCAATGGTGCAAGCAACTCGTTCGAAGGACTGAATCTGCCTATCGGCTTCGAAAACGGGAACAGTGGAAGCACGCCCACACAAAATCTGGTAGACGCTTTCGAAATGTCCGACGGCAAGCCGTTTGATTGGAATAACCCGAAACATGCCGCACGGCCTTACTCAAAACGTGACCCTCGTTTCTATAAAACCGTTCTTTACAATGGAAGTTCATTCATGAATACCCCCATCGAGACTTACGAAGGCGGCAGAAACGGTGCTCCTCTCAATGGTGCTACACTGACCGGATATTACTTGAGGAAAAACATGAACGAAACGGTATCCCTCTCTCCGACCGACCCGGTAACAAAACCCCACCATTTCATCTTATTCCGTTATGCGGAAACATTGTTGAACTATGCAGAAGCCATGAACGAATTAGGCGGTCCGGATTATAAGGTTAGCGACAGACTCACAGCCCGCGAAGCCTTGAACCAGGTACGTGCTGCTGCCAATATGCCACCTATAGAGGACACCGGTGAAGCTTTCACCAAACGCTTGCGCAACGAACGCCGGATAGAGCTGGCTTTCGAAGACCATCGTTTTTGGGACATTTGCCGTTGGATGGACGGGGACGTAGTAAAAGATATCTATGGGATTAAAATCACCAAGCGAGGAAGTAAGTACACCTATACCCGCACAAAAATCCAGACACGTATATGGGACAGGAAGATGTACTTGTATCCCATCGCCCAAACAGAACTTTACAAGAATCCTAACTTAACACAAAATAGTGGTTGGGAGTAATCATACTCCCTCCACTCCCCCTTTTTTAATCAACTAAAAGTGAGACAATATGAAACAGATCATTGCTTTTTTAGTCTTCTGGATTAGTTTTCTATCCTGCCAATCCGAAGAAATAAATATCTATACCCAGCACGTGAAAGAGATATCGAAAAATAAAGACGGATGGAATCTGGTGTGGTCGGAAGAGTTTGAACAGGAAAGTAACATTCCGAATGCCCAAAGCTGGTCACTGGCAGCTAAAGAGGCTTCTCCTTGGAATCGCTATATGTCCGAAAGCTACGACCAAGCTTATGTGAAAGACGGGAAACTATATCTGATAGCCGAAAAGAAAGACGGTGAATACAAGACAGGTGGCGTGTGGACGATGGACAAAGTAGGTTTCAAATATGGGAAGCTGGAGGTTTGTGCCAAGTTTACTAGTTTTCAAGGTGGATGGGCAGCTATCTGGCTCATGCCGCAAGAACGACAATATCCATCAGTAAACAATAGTTATCCCGGTGAAATCGATATCATGGAACAAGTAAGCATGGACAAGATCGCACAACATTCGGTGCATACGCATTATACATTAGATTTAGGTTATGACAAGAATCCTCCCCGTAACGGATACGGAGAATATCGGGATAGCGAGTTCAATATTTACGGAATTGAATGGACAGCGGAGAAGATTATCTTTACGGTGAACGGAGAAGAGACTTTCAGCTATCCGAACCTGCATCTTCCGAATGAATCACTCATGCAGCAATGGCCGTTCGATGTACCTTATTACCTGATTCTCAACTATTCGGTAGGCGGTGAGGACGCATGGCCGGGACCGATTGACGACAGAGGACTACCTGCACACATGGAGGTGGAATATGTCCGGTATTATGAGAAAGAAAATAAAGGAAATGACGATGACGAGGAGGAAGAACCTTCCGATAACCTCATTCAGAACGGAAACTTCGAGAAGAATTTTGCAGAAGATCAGCAACCCGGTGTCTTCAGTGCCGACAAAACCGATCAAAGTGGAATTCTTAATTATCTTGACAGATGGTTCTGCCGACCGGACGCTCCAAGTTGTAATATGACTATAGATAAAAGCGAAGGAGCGAACAACAGTTCACGCTCACTAAAATACGAAGCTACGGAAATAATGGATGCAGAGAAAGTTAACCTGTCATACGCATTACAAAACGTAATGGAAGGCAGATATACATTTAGTTATTACGTTAAGACCAATCAAGACGATACGCCATTTACACTTAGTATTGTCGTATGCGAAACAGAAGATGACATACCTTTGGTATTAAAAGAAAATCAGAAGAGTATCATTTTCAATCCGGACGGTTCACAGTCTCTTTCTCCCGGTCCCACTTGGGGGCTTGCGGCCACCTGTGACAATAAAGCCGGAAAAGGCTGGATCAAATACTCCGTTACAGTAGATATCCCCGAAAATGTACTTATACGATTCGTATTCAAGCCTTGCGCCTATGTAGGAGACATCAACACGCACGAAATCTGGGGAAAAGGCGCTTGGGGTGGTGTTATTTACTGGTTTGACGAATTTAGTCTGATACCTGTAGAATAACAGAAATCTTATTCAATAGGAGAACGAGAGTGTGTCAAAATGCAGATTAATGCGAATTATTACTCATTATGGCACACCCTCACCTCTATTCATATCTTATCTAATCCTTATTAATATGCGAAAGTTCAACTTGACAATTTTATTTCTTCTTGCCCTTCTTCCCGTATTATTTGCCGGACAGACAACCCGCATTCCATATCGGGGTATCTACGCCGACGATCCGAACGGCACTGCCGGAATATATAATCCGGAAAGAGGTTTCCGCCTGGAAATAGCCGTAGACATCGCTAAAAAATGCGATGTGTGGAAACCGCAGGAATATCCGGGAATTACCGACTATCTGGAATCAGAGATAAACAAATACGCTTGCGACAGTGTCTCGTTAGTTCAAACATATTTTTATCTGCATGGATATATAGGCCGACAGCTACCTCCGGAAGCTTTTGCCACAATGGATGTCTACTTCAACAAGTTGCGCCAACTTGGCAAGAAAGCATTGCTACGGTTCGCCTACGAAACAGAACCGATGGGAACCGTCTCGTCAGGTCCCACAATGGAAGATATGTTTCGCCATATGAAACAATTGAAACCTTACCTCGAGAAAAACAAAGATGTCATACTGGCTCTTCAAGCCGGATTTATCGGTGCATGGGGAGAATGGCACAGTTCCAAACATAATATCGAAAGTTCCGATGCGAACAAACGTATTATCCTTGAAAAGATCTGCCGGATGACCCCTCAAGATCGGGTGGTACAAGTCAGAGTGCCGGACTACAAGAACCTGTTACCCAAAGATAGCGAAGCCTACCGGAAAACCTCTTTCCATGACGACTTTATCGTAGTAGACCCACACAGATGGGACGGAAATATGCATGAAGGTACGCCCAACTTCGACCAGATTGTAGAAGAAGGAGCATTCATGCCCGTAGACGGCGAACTGCCTTGGGGAACGTGGAGCATGAACAAAGAGAACGGAGACGCGAACGGCTGGATCATAGACGGCAAAAAGACAGCACGACAATTATTCCTGGAGCATTACACCTCATTAAGCGTCATCCACAATTACAAAGAGCGCGGTGCACCGGACAAGTATTCCATGATGTACTGGAAAGAAACACCCATCAGCGAAGAATACCTGAAAGAGAAGCACATGCCCGTCTCTGACGGATATTTTCGGAAACACGACGGCAGTGCTGCCCAAAGAAACGCATTTGAATATGTGCGCGATCATCTGGGATACCGTCTCGAATTGCAAGAACTGCAAATCGACACACTCAAGCATACGGATAACCATATCCTCAACCTTTCGCTCACATTGATAAACCGTGGCTTCTCTACGCTGTTCAATGAGCACCCTGTCTACTTCGTATTAGTGGACGAACACAACCAAGTGAAAGAGTTCCTGACCAATGCGGATACCAACAGTTTCCAGCCTTATCGACCGGGAGATAAAACCTACACGCCTTTGATTCACACAATCAAAGGACAAGTGACCCTCCCCAAGACGGCGAACGGCACTTATAAACTCGGTTTATGGATACCCGACGGTTCCCGACAGCTCCAACACCTTTCCCGCTTTGCTATCCGCTGCGCCAACGGAGATATTCCTTGGTGGATTTCGCCCGACCGACGTTATGGAATCAATATCCTCACCACTCTGCAAGTGCCTGTATCATCAGCAGTCTCCTTTTCATCAGCAACAGCCTCACCCAAACTACCTTATCAAAGAGCGGATCTACCTATTGAGGAGCGGGTAAAAGACTTGTTACAACGAATGACTCCGGAAGAGAAACTCGCTCAAATCAGACATATCCATTCTTGGGAGATATTCAACGGACAAGCGCTGGACGAACGCAAGTTGGAAGAAAAAGCGCAGGGAATGAGTTGGGGGTTCGTTGAGGGGTTTCCCCTGACGGCAGAAAACTGTGCAAAGAATATGCTAGCCATCCAACGCTTCATGGTCGAGAAAACTCGTTTAGGCATTCCTATCTTTACCGTAGCGGAATCGTTACACGGGGTAGTGCATGAGGGAGCCACCGTCTTCCCGCAGAACATTGCTCTAGGAAGTACTTTCGATACAGATCTCGCCTATCGCAAAACATCCATGATTGCCGACGAGCTCCATGCGGTAGGTATGCGGCAAGTGTTATCCCCCTGCATTGATGTAGTGCGAGACCTCCGCTGGGGAAGAGTGGAAGAGTCTTTCGGAGAAGATCCTTATCTCTGCGGAAGATTCGGCATAGCCGAAGTGAAAGGGTATATGGACAACGGCATATCCCCCATGCTGAAACACTATGGTCCGCACGGCAACCCTTTAAGCGGCCTCAACCTCGCATCCGTAGAAACCAGTATCCGTGACCTGCACGAAGTCTATCTGAAACCGTTCGAAATGGTAATGAAGCAAGCGCCTACCCTCGCCGTGATGTCCGCCTATAACTCATGGAACCGCATCCCTAATTCCGCCTCGCACTATCTGCTAACAGATGTTCTAAGAAAAGAATGGGGATTCAAAGGATATGTCTACTCGGATTGGGGAGCCATTGAAATGCTGAAGAACTTCCACTTCACAGCCCGCAATTCGGAAGAAGCCGCCTTGCAGGCACTGACCGCCGGTCTGGATGTAGAAGCTTCGAGTGACTGCTATCCGGCCATCCCCGGACTGATAGAAAGAGGAGAGCTGAACCGCGAGATAGTGGACGAAGCTGTCCGCCGGGTATTGTATGCCAAATTCCGGATCGGTCTGTTTGATGATCCGTATGGAGAAAAATTTGCCAAAGGGGCTATTCACTCCGGGAAAGCGATAGCGCTATCGAAAAAGATAGCGGACGAATCGACCGTCTTATTGAAAAATGAACGGCAGCTACTCCCTCTCTCTATCGGAAAGTTGAAATCGATTGCAGTCATTGGTCCGAACGCCGACCAGATACAATTCGGTGATTACACATGGACACGCGACAACCGTTTCGGAGTTACCCCCTTACAAGGTATCCGGAAATGGGCAGGCACAAACGTGAAAGTCAATTACGCTAAAGGTTGCAGTTTGGTATCTATGGATGAAAGTGGAATCCGGCAGGCGGTCGAGGCCGCCGAGCAAAGCGATGTCTGTGTGCTTTTTTGCGGAAGCGCCAGCGCGGCCTTGGCACGCGACTATAAAAGTTCGACTTGCGGAGAAGGATTCGACCTCAACGACCTAACCTTGACAGGAGCACAACCCGCCTTGATAAAAGCGGTTCAAGCCACAGGCAAACCTGTCATTCTTGTCTTAGTAACCGGCAAGCCTTTTGCCATTCCCTGGGAAAAGAAAAATATACCGGCTATCCTGGTACAATGGTATGCCGGGGAACAGAGCGGGAACTCCATAGCGGACATCCTGTTCGGAAAGGTATCTCCCTCCGGTCGGCTGACATTCTCTTTTCCCGAAAGTACCGGACATCTCCCAGTCTACTATAATCATCTACGATCCGACCGTGGATTCTACAAATCTCCCGGCAGTTATGACTCACCGGGAAGAGATTATGTTTTCTCCGCTCCTGTCCCGCTATGGTCATTCGGACACGGACTGACGTATACCACTTTCGAGTATTCCAACCTACAAACGGATCGAGCGTCTTATCTGCTCAACGATACCGTTCACGTACGTATAGGTTTGAAAAACACCGGGAAGTGCGAAGGAAAAGAGGTGGTGCAATTGTATGTATCAGACGTATGCAGTTCGGTTGCCATGCCGGTACGCCAATTAAGAGATTTCCGCAAGGTAGCTCTCCAGGCAGGCGAGACTCAAATTGTCCGTCTCAGTATTCCTGTCAGTGAGCTTACCATTCTGAATGAGAAGAATGAAGCCATCGTAGAACCGGGAGAATTCGAGATACAAGTAGGTTCTGCCTCCGACCATATTCTCTTACGGAAGACTATCCGAGTGGGACAGCCTCAACCGGTCGTGAACAGGCAGGAACAGGTTCTACCCAAAAGTGAACGGCAGATAACCGTGCAAGGAGTCATCAGAGACGTGCAGGCCACCTTGATCCCCGAAGTCCGGATTTATGAGAAAACGACCGGCAAACTGTTAGGGAAAAGTGACAATCGGGGAAATTTCACCGTAAAGACCGGCAATCGGGAGATACTGCGCTTTCAGAAGAAAGGTTATCAATCTCTAGAGAGGTTTGTTGACAATCAAGAAAATATAAATATAAGGATGGATTACGGAACCGACTAGATTTTTTATACCATTTACACAGAGAAAGTCCGGCACCGAGGAAAACCTCCTCCGCCACCGAGAAAGGAAACAGATGGTAACGGAGGGAGTTTTCTTATTGTTTCAGCAATTCTACCAAAGAGGATTCTGTACGATTTTCTTATTCACCTGAAGTTCATCGAAGGGTATTGGATGTAGATACATCGCCCGTTTCCAGGGGCGGTTTTCAATCAGTGTCCGGCGATAAAAGGATTGGTCTGTACCCAAAGGGCGGTTTCTTTCTCCGTTCATATTCATCCCATGTACAAATCGCTGGTCGGCATCCTCCCCTTCTCCGCAAATCATCCAGCGGCGGATGTCGAAGAAACGCTGTCCCTCAGCAAAAAGCTCTACCCTGCGCTCTTGTTGAATAGCCCTGCGTTGTAATTTCCGGTCGCCTATGATATTCTTTTTCCCGGTGGCTGCCAGCTCACGATATCCAAGTAACCCGGCACGCTCGCGTATCTTATCCAAATAATCAATAACACATTCGTCTTCGGGATCAATTTCATTGCAGACTTCCGCATAATAAAGATAAAAATCCGCCAAACGGAACAAGATGGACGGACGTGCCCATTTCTTGATATAATCACCGGTGTACATAATCTGACGATTCTTGAACTTATAAAGCAAATATCCGTTTCGAGGATAATCGCCAACCGAGTTGTCGCTTCCTTCCCCTTTTGCAAAACCGGCTCCCCAGTCATAATTGAAACGTGGCTGTATATGCCAGCTTTTCCCCTCATAAGTGACAGCAGCATAGAAACGAGGTTCTCTGTCGGCATACATCGTAAAGATATTCTTATCGGTACGTTTTCTATCGTTGCACGGATTGACGACCTCCGTAAATCCGCTTTCATCGTATCCAGTGCCCGGATCATCAATGGTCAGTCCGTCCTTCATGAAAAAACCATCGACCGACTCTTGAGTGACACAAACGTGCGCCCATCCTTTATAGAGGTCACGCGGAGTCGTATTCTCCTCCATTACACCATCCTGGCTTCCGGTGTGATAATAGTTTCGTCCGGTAGCCCAGATTATCTCATCATTATAAGCCTGAAACACCTCATAAACAGAACGGTCGGCATCTATGGAGCCATCGGTTTGGTAAACCTTGTACAATCTGTATCCACAAGCTTCCGCATCTTCCAGTACCTCTTCGAGGCGCTTCTTGGCTATCTTCCATTTTTCCGGATCATAAGGAGGAAACAAATATTCTCCATCATTGTTTTTCACTTCTAAAGCTTCCGCATATCCTCCGTTGAACAATGGAGAAGCAGCATATACCCATAATTTGGCGCGCAGCGCAATAGCTGCCGAACGGGTAGGACGGACAATCTCATTCAAATTATACCGCTCATTCCCGTCAGGGATGGCAGCATTAATCAATGTAGGCGGCAAATCGCCCGACTGAATCACCTCTTCGAGCAGCCGATCGATATAATCCACCAACTCATCCACCGTAGCCCGGGGAAAATTCAAATCCTTACTTTCCGGATCAACCTCTTCCGTCAGTAACGGCACCGGCCCATAAAGTTCAAACAGGGAAAAATAGGAATAGGCAATCAAGAACTTCGCTTCCGCTTTCATACGGCGTACACTTTCTTCCGTCAACTGCTGCTCATCTTCCACCGCTCCCAACGGCGTTACCCGTTTCAAGAAAATAAAAGCGTCACGTATCTCCCGATAAAGCACCCACCAGCGATGGAGGGGAGCGTTACTCGAATTGTAACCGGCTTCCATCAGCCGGGAAGAAGGTCCGCTGCTTATCAACGTTTCACCACAAAGAGACGACCAGACATTGGTGAACCCACTGGCATTGTTACCGCCGGTACATGAATATTCGGAAATACAATTAAAAAGATTGGCGTGCCATTGCCGTGTATATGCCGGATTACGGAATACCGCTTCCAGATCCAACGACTCCGCGATCTCATTCGAGACATCCAGATAATCGGAACAAGCCGCCAAAGCCATGCAAAGCGTAAAACCGAGCGCCCCTATCATTTTCTTCCAAATTCGTTCCATCTTGTTTCCTTCCCTTAATTTAAATAAGTGACTTTTCTGTTTTTAATGAGTGACCTTCCGTTTTAATAAGTGATTTCCAAACCAACAGTAAAGTTCCTGCAAAACGGATATTTAGCTCCCGAGTTAGCATTTCCCAATTCAGGGTCCCAATATTTAATCTTGTCCCACACCGCTACATTATTCCCCTGCACATAGACACGCAGATTCTCCATCCTCAGTCGCTGGAGTACCGATTTATCGAATTCATAACCTACTTCGATGTTCTTCAGACGCAGAAACGCCGCATCACGCATCCACCAGGTACTAGGCAATTGATTGTGCTGAAACGCTCCTGTGTGAAGACGCGGAAAAAACACCTTTTGATTGAAAGGTGCTTCAGCCGACCAGTGGTCACGTATAATATCGCGGGCGGAACCATTGTCCCTGCCCGACGTAAAAGGAATGATATTACTAGGAGAAGCTATCAGACTGGCAGACGCATGAGACACTCCCTGAAAAAAAGCCCCGACAAACAGTCCGTTCCAAGAAAGATTCACCCCGAATCCATATACAATTTCCGGTATACCCGTAGAGTAAAATCCACTGTCGTAGGTCTTATCGTAGGAATCGATAATGCCATCCTTGTTCAAGTCCCTATACTTGATATCACCCGGAGCCACATTTGCCGAAGGTTTCGGCAATCCTTCCCTCAATTGATAAGTCCGGGAACCGTCTCCCCTTTCCGTCACATCAAAGTCATCCGGAGTATACAGCCCCTCCGCAATATAAAGAGATTGCTGACCAATAGAGGTTCCCACTTGTGACATCCAACCATATTTAGGAGTAATTTCATCACATTCAATGATTTCATTCCTTGCATACGTTACATTTCCGCGAGCAGAAAGACCGACCGGTCCCCACTGATGTCGGAAAATGAGATTTGCATCCACCCCTTTATTCGTCGTAATACCGAAATTCTGATACATCCCGGTCCGGAAACCCGTAACAGCGGAAATGGTCTGCCGCTGAATCAGAATATCTTTTCTACGGTTACTAAAATAGTCAACAGAAAAATCAATCCTGCCTTCCCACAAGCCGACATCCAACCCAACATTCAACTTCCGTTCCGTTTCCCAACTAAGATTCGGACTGGCAAAGCTCCGTTCGTACACCCCACCGACCCAATTGGACACTCCGCCACCGGCACCGGGCGTCAGTCCGAGATCATATCCGGGACCGTCTGTCGTGACTTGTCCCCGATACGGAAAACGCACTAATCCACCATTTTGGCTGAACACATTGTCGTTACCCGCTATTCCGTAAGACGTTCTCAGTTTCAGCTTGGTCAAGCTGTTTTCCACCCCCTGCATAAATTTCTCATGACTGATATACCAGGCTATTCCCACTGCCGGAAATATCCCCCAGCGATGATTCTGCGCAAAATTCTCACTGCCAGTAGCTCCCATGCTGGCTTCTACGATATACCGGTCATCATAAGCGTATGAGATACGCGATACAAGACTCTGTTTCCGATAGGGAAGCCGCAACAATCCTTCTTCCTGCTGGTACTGGGTCTCTTTTTGCATATACAGAAACAAAGCGGAAAGGTCATGCTTGTCCGCAAAGCGTTGCTGATAGTTCAGAGAAGCCTCCAGATAAATCCTTTTGGCTCCCGAAGTCTCTCCCTTGACAGGATCGCTCAAGGCAGTCCCCTCCTCCATCGTTTTCTTCTCCAGAGTACCATCCTCTTTCCGGCGCAACGCAAAATAAGTTTTAGGAGACTTGGTTCTCTTCGTCGAGGCTCCGAAGTCCGCATCAAACCCCATCATTCCTTTAACCAACAAGCCCGGAAGAAGAAAATCCATCTTTTGCTCCAAACAAACCTTCGACTGGAGATATGTATCCCATGTCTTGGTATATCCGCTATGATTGAGCATACTGTAAGGCTGCTTGTCGTGTCCGTAGCCTAGATTACTGTAAATAGAAGCTGTTCCGTCCGAATAATACATAGGAATAACGTGAGTAGGGCTATGGGTTATGTACGAAAATATCTGGTCGGAACTATATCCGGGATTATTCTTCATCACATACTGCCCGCTCAAATCTACGGACAGTTGGGTAGTCTTTGTGATTGTCATATCAATGTTGGAGCGCAGATTAAAACGCTTCAAGTCAATATTGGCATCATAGTCCTCAATAGGATTTGAACGATAGATTCCCTCTTCCGTATAATAAGCTCCCGAAACGAAAAAGCGTGTTTTCTCGGAACCGCCCCTGAAATTGATCGTATAACGCTGGCTTTGGGTGTGTTTCTTCAGCAAATCAGTCCAATCAACGGAAGGATATAAATCGGTATCCGCTCCCGAACGGTATTTTTCTATAACCTCATCGGTCACTTCCGGCTGAAAATGATCTTTATCCGGATTTCCCCGATCATTCCACACCGCCTCGTTATACATGGACAGATACTCACAGGCACCCAACGACCGGGGCATTCTGAAAGGAGTGGCAATGGCATATTGTGCGCTGAAATTAACGAGAGTCTTCTGTGGCCTTCCGCGTTTGGAAGTAATCAGCACGACACCATTTGCCCCTTCAGCTCCATAAACAGCAGTGGCAGCGGCATCTTTAAGTACCGTAAAAGTCTCTATTTCATCTACATCGATATCTTCCATATTACGGGGAACACCATCCACCAGTACCAACGGGTTAGTTCCTCCCGTATACGAACTCTGTCCGCGAATGTAAAACTCCGCTTCGTCATTTCCCGGTTCGCCGCTACGCTGTACGGAAATCACACCGGCAATCCGTCCGGCAATATTGGTTGCCAGATTACGTTGTTTCACGTTCATATCTCGCGATTCCAATGTCTGTATAGACGAAACGACGCTGGATTTCTTCTGCTGTCCATATCCGACTACCACCACATCTCCCAGCCCAACCGGTAATTCCACCATACGCACATTAATGACCGGGACCTTCCTCACGATCCTTTCCTCGCTATTATATCCGACATAACGAAATTCCAACCGGTCACCTTCCGTCACCTCAATCTGATAACGACCGTATAAATCGGAAACAACACCTGTGCTTTTCCCTTTCACCAGAATATTGACACCGATAAGCGGGTTTCCGTCTCCATCCGTAATCAAGCCGCTAACGATGGCGGAAGAAAAAGCTTCCGTCATCGTTGGCGATTTACCGGCAATCTTGCCCGAAACAGGTTTTGGCCGTTTGGAAACAGCGATATAGTCATCAATCTGCCGACAGATATAGCTGTCGCCCAATACGGCATACAACGCTTCCAAAATATCGGATGTCTCTATCTTGACGGTCACCGGTTTCTTCCGGTCGAGTACCTCGTTATTATAGGCAATCTTGATTCCAGTCTGCTTGGTGATGGCGTCCAGTACGGCTTCTACCGGAGTATCCTTAAAATCAAGCACAATAGTGTACTTTTGAGCAAGTATATCCCCATAGAGAACAGCGCAATGCAGGTAACTGCCTGCCGTATACAGCAGCAGGAACAACATCACTATCCATTTCATCTTAATCAAGGTCAGCATAGGCTCTATTTTGTTTTTTCGTGACACAGTTCTTTCTTACTTCATTCTATCCTCCTTTTTTTTACATTAATACTCTTTCCTTGTTTCTCCAATTTAACATCCGAAGTGTAGTTTATCACTTCCAAGAGTTTGTCTATATCCGTTTTTCGGTCTGCGGTAAGAGAAAAACGGGTGTGTTTCAATGTTTCATCCTGATAGGTAACAGAGAAATCATACCATCGGGAAAGTTTCTCCAATATTTCCTCTAAAGGCATATTCTTAAAGATGTATACACCGTTGATCCAGGAAGTATAAAGTTCAGTATCCACTTTCTCCACAGATAACTGATGACTTTTCTTATTATACGCCAATCGTTCGGAAGGCGTTATTGTCCGTTCCGCACCATTGGCCGTGCTCACAGCTACCGATCCCTCCACCAATGTCGTACTCGTACTCTCGCTATCTTGATAGGCACTTACGTTGAAAGAAGTTCCCAGAACACGTATATCCATTCCGTTCGCCTTTACATAGAACGGTCTTTCCTTGTCAGGAGTGACTTCAAAGAAAGCCTCACCCAATAACTTTACTTCCCTCTTGGTTCCGGTAAACCGGCTCGGATATGAGAGTTCCGTTTCTGAGTTCAGCCATACTTTCGTGCCATCCTCCAACACCAGTCTGTACATTTTTCCTCTCGGGATAATCAGGCGGTTATGAACAATCTTCGCTTTATCCGTCCCGCCTTCCGCCTCATAAGAGAGCAAGTTGTCCGCATCGTTCTTTATCAAAGCCTGATCACGCTTCATCGTAAAGGACCGCCCGCTCAAATCAATCTCATCCCCCCCTTCCAAAAGCAGGGTAGGTTCATTGTAAGCCATCATGTCTATCCCATCCAGACTGTCCGCACGGAACCAATCTGTGATAAAGAACAATCCGCTTGCCACCACAACAGCTACAACGGCCGCATAGCGCACCCACATAGACAGATACCAACTTTTCTTTTTATATATGGTATGGTCGGCCACCTGTTTCCAAGCCCGGTCTGCATCAAATTGTTTGGGTTTACGAGGAGCCGTCGCTTTCTCATACATACGACGCATCCCCTCATATTCCTCTCTGTTTTCCTCAGACTCACGCAGCCACTCGTCAACAATCTTTTGTTCCTCATCGGTAGCCTCATGAGCTAATGTAGAAAGAATAGCTTGATAGATCAATTCCTGTTTCATCATTTTCTTTTTATCTTTCTGTTACTATGACAATTGCTTTCCCTAAAATGGGTAGGCACAATCAGCTAAAAATTAATATTAATAGTATCATCAGGTCTTTCAGTTCTTCCCTCATGACACGAAAAGCCTCTCCCAGATGGTATTTCACGGTATTGACCGAAATATCGGAAATTTCCGCGATTTCTTTATAACGAAGACCGGTGACACACTTCAGCAAAAATACTTTCCTGCATTTTTCCGGTAACTTCTGAAGAGCGGCATGTACCTCCTGTTTATATCTGAACTCCTCTTCTTCTTGCAGTTGTAATTGCCATTCCTCCGCCAGCACAGTGAAAAAATTCTCTTTGGCAATCTCTGACTTATAGTAGTTGATACAACTGTTCTTGATAGCACAATAGGCATACGGAAGAAAAGTATCCTCCGTTATAGATAAGTGTTTCTTCTCCCAGACGGCAATAAAGAAATTCTGTACAATGTCCTCTACCGCCTGCTCATTACAGACAATGCTATTCGCATAATTACATAGAAGGGAATAATGCTCCCTAAAGAGCTTCTCGAATGTTTTTTCATCAGTATCTAGCATATAAATAGGGCTTTATTGGATGATAAAGTCCGCAATATTATAAATAAATAAAGTAACGAACAAATTTTCCCTTTCAAATTCTTTGCCCGCTTTACTTGTGTACTTCGAATATTATTCCTAATATTGCAACGTGTTTCTCTTCTCCAATTAAATTCGGGATGTTTCCACATCCCCTGTTTGTCTGTATAAATAAGAAAAGTCTGCGGTAATATTTATTAATTTAACTCATAACAGACTTTAAACATGAACAAGTTTATCTTTATAACACTATTCCTTGTGGGAAACGTGTTTTCGGTATGCCTTGCACAATCCTATCCTTATCAAAAGGAATCCATCCCCGTCCCCCAACGGGTGAAAGATCTATTGTCACGCATGACACTTGAAGAAAAAATAGCAGAACTGAACTTAATACCTTATTATACGAAAGACGACTCCATCTGCCGATCTCTGATACGTGCAGGGAAAGTCGGCGCTTTTTTGAAAGCGAATGGAGCGGAACTAAACCGTTCTCTACAAGAGGAGGCTCTGAAACATAGCAGGTTAGGTATTCCTTTAGTCTTTCATGAAGATGTCATTCACGGATATCGCACCATTACCCCCATTCCACTAGCCGAATCGTGTAGTTGGAATCCGGAATTAGTAGAACAAAGTGCTGCTATGGCAGCGCGGGAAGCCGCTGCAGCAGGTATCCAACTGACCTACGCACCGATGGTTGACATATCATACGATCCTCGTTGGGGACGTATTATGGAAACATCCGGTGAAGATGCTTACTTGTGCGGAGAACTGGCTGCCGCAAGAGTCCGAGGGTTTCAAGGGAACGACTTGACAAGCCCTCATACGATTGCTGCCTGCGTAAAGCATTTTGCCGGTTATGGGGCAGTCATGGCAGGAAGAGACTATCAAGAAACGGACGTATCTCTGCGCAAACTTCAGGAAATTTATCTCCCTCCTTTTCAAGCAGCCATTAATGCAGGAGTAGCAAGTGTCATGTGCGCATATACCTCCTACGATGGAGAGCCGCTGACAATGAACTATTTCATGAATGAAGAGGTGTTGCGTAAACAAATGCAGTTCAAAGGATTGCTAATGACCGATTGGACAACTTTTCAACATGCGGTGACGGAAGGAGCTGCCGACAACGAACAAGAAGCTGCTGAAAGAGGCATCAAAAGCGGAATAGACATGGATATGAGTGCCAAACAGTTTATCGAATTCCTGCCGGAGCTGGTAAGAACACAGAAAGTTCCGGAGCAACTGATTAACCGCGCTGCCGCCCGTGCCTTAGAACTGAAATTCCGGTTGGGACTGTTTGATAATCCATTCGCCTATTTTAATACCGAACGGGAAAAGCAGACACTTTATTCTAAAGAAAGCCAGGAAGACGCATACCAAATGGCTTGTCAAAGTATGGTACTCTTAAAAAATGAAGATCGCACACTTCCCTTATCCGATTCTAAAAGAATAGCACTAGTTGGTCCATTCGCCAATACACGCTACCATTTGCTGGGTTCCTGGAATATGAAAGGAGACAGCAAAGAGGTAATTACAGTAGAAGAAGGCTTCAAAGCCTTACGTACTGATATCCCGATTGATGTACGGGCTTGTGACTTCTCCGGTATTACACCGGCCTATTTGTCGGATGTTTGTGCTTTGGCACAAAAAAATGAAATCATTATAGCTTGTCTCGGAGAACCGTCCAACTTATCTGGAGAAGCTGTTTCAACCGCCAAAATCGAGTTACCAGATCAGCAGATGAGATTGCTGAAAGCATTGAAGACAACCGGGAAAAAAATCATCGTAGTGTTATTCAACGGCCGACCACTAGTATTGGATGAAGTCATCAAGAACTGCGATGCTCTACTAGAAGCCTGGTATCCCGGCACTATGGGAGGAAAAGCCGTAGCAGCCTTACTGACAGGTATCGAAAATCCCTCAGGGAAACTTTCGCAGACTTTCCCCAGACATGCGGGGCAGATTCCTATTGTTTATAATGCCAGAAGAACTTTTTACACAGTACACCACGCCGACATACCGCAAGGAGCCTTATTTCCATTCGGATTCGGTCTGAGTTACACGCAATACAAATATTCCTCTCCCGTTACCGATAAAACAGAATACCGAAGGGGAGATTCCGTCACTGTACGGATAAAAATCAAGAATACAGGTTCCGTAGTCGGCAGAGAAATTGTACAGCTTTATATACGTGACGAAGTGGCTACCGTCATTCCGAGAGAAAAGGAATTAAAACGCTTTGCTTCCATCCATCTTCAGCCCGGCGAAGAAAAGGAGATTCGTTTTACTATTCCTTCCGCAGATTTTAGCATATACAATAATAAAATGGAAAAGGTACTGGAACCCGGAAGCTTTACCATCGGCATCGGTCCCAATTCTTCTGAATTAAATCAAACTAAAGTATATTTCCTTTAATCACCTATTAAAAACAACTCGTATGAACATTAGAGTAAAAGCTATCGTCCTCATCTTCTCCGGACTTTGCAGTCTGGGAAGCCTGAACGGACAAATCCCGATGGGAGTTACCCATTCCGGGCAGTCAACCTCGCAAGCTCCTTTCCCATTGACACAGTACACGGAACTCAAAAATCCGGCTCCAACGGACGAGGAATCCTGGAAAGACCTTTCCGGCACTCGTTGTGCATGGGGAGACACTTACACCCGATATAAGAAAGAGGTAAATCCACATCTCAATCAGAAAAAGATTGATATCAAAGGATGGAAAGGAGAAAGAGTCGCCGCACAGTTGGTAGTTTCTTCCGCTATCGATTTGGATAATGTTTCCGTAGAAATAGCTCCCCTGACGCATTCCTCCGGTAAACAAAGTATTTCGGCAGACCGTATTCTGAAAGGGTTTGTCAGATATGTGATGACAGATGAACTGAACAAGAACCAAAAAGGTACTTGCGGTCCCCGACCGGACTTGTCACAATTCGACTCCACACTGGTAGCTGACCCTATCGACCATCTCGCCGCTGCTTTACCGATAAAAGCGAAGACCTCTCAAGGATACTGGATACGCGTCTGGATTCCTGAAGATGCAATTAGCGGCAATTATTCATCCGATGTACTTATAAAGAATAATCACGAAGTGATCGGGAAGTTAAAACTGACCATACAGGTTCAGCAACGCACATTGCCTCAACCCGATCAATGGGCTTTCCATCTGGACCTTTGGCAAAACCCATTTGCAGTGGCCCGTTATCATCAGGTTCCTTTATGGTCGGAGGAACACTTCAGAATCTTAAAGACAGAACTGCAACCATACGCGGATGCAGGCGGAAAAGTGATTACCGTCCCCATCATGCATCACCCTTGGGGCGGACAAACTTATGATCCATACGAAACGATGATCACTTGGGTTCGGAAAATAGACGGCAGCTGGTGGTTCGACTACACGATCTTCGACAAATGGGTGGAGTTCATGATAGATATGGGAATAAAAAAGGAGATCGGATGTTATTCCATGATTCCCTGGAAACTGTCTTTCCTCTATTTCGACCAAGCCACCAACAGCATGAAAGAATTAAAATCCAAGCCGGGAGAACAGGCTTATCACGACCTATGGTTAAGTATGCTGAAAGACTTTGCTGCTCACTTAAAATCCAAAGGCTGGTTTGACATTACGCACATCGCTATGGACGAACGCCCCATGCCCGATATGTTGAAAGCACTGAAGATTATCCGTGAAGCAGATCCGAATTTCAAGGTTTCACTTGCCGGCTCACTCCATAAAGAACTTTCAGACGAACTGAATGATTATTGCATTGCCATCGCAGAGAAATTCAGTGAAGAGATGAAAACGAAACGGAAAGCAGAAGGAAAAATCACAACTTACTACACCTGTTGCGCAGAATCCCATCCCAACACATATACATTCAGCAACCCGGCAGAAGGCGCTTGGATAGCCTGGTATGCAGCGAAAGAGAATCTGGACGGATACCTGCGTTGGGCATTGAACAGCTGGACTATCGAGCCGTTACTAGACAGCCGCTTCTACACATGGGGAGCCGGAGATACTTACCTTCTCTATCCGGGAGGAAGGACTTGTCTGCGTTTCGAGAATCTGGTGGCAGGCATACAAGCATACGAGAAAATCCGAATTCTGAAAACGGAACTGCAAACCCAAAACAAGACTGCTACACTACGCAAACTGGAGAGAGTACTTGAAAGTTTTGATGAGCTTCAACTGTTAAAGACTCCGGCAAACGTCGTAGTGGAAAAAGCGAATCTGTTTATCAACGGGCTCTAGGTTTCCGATTGCTTACAAAACATATTGTGCCACTCTATTGCTATGAGGGTGGCATAATAATTTGCGTTTCAACATAGCATCATGAAATATTTTCGTCATATCTTATCCTACACTTCCGCTTTTTTTCGTACTTTTACCCCTTGTTGGAAAGAAGTGCCTTTCTGACCCTTGAGAACAGAAAAAGAAAAAAGCAATATATAAAATGAATCACAAATGGAATTATCGACCCATTACACCCGAACAGACAGAGACAAGCCAGATATTGGCCCAAGAATTAGGGATTAGCCCGATACTTGGACAACTTTTGGTGCAACGGGGAATTACGAAAGCGGCAGACGCTAAGAAATTCTTCCGTCCGCAATTGCCCGACCTGCACGACCCATTCCTGATGAAGGATATGGACGTTGCAGTAGAACGTCTGAACAAGGCGATGGGAAAGAAAGAACGTATTCTAATTTATGGAGATTATGACGTAGACGGCACTACTGCGGTAGCATTGGTCTACAAGTTTATTCAACAGTTCTATTCGAACCTTGACTATTATATACCCGACCGTTACAATGAAGGGTATGGCATTTCTAAAAAAGGAGTGGACTATGCCGCCGAAACCGGTGTAGGGCTTATTATTGTGCTCGATTGCGGCATAAAGGCTGTAGAGGAAATCACGTATGCCAAAGAGAAAGGAATCGACTTTATCATCTGCGACCATCATGTGCCGGATGAGGTGCTTCCACCTGCCGTAGCCATTCTGAATGCCAAACGCTTGGATAATACGTATCCGTACACACACCTTTCCGGTTGCGGGGTCGGTTTCAAGTTTATGCAAGCGTTCGCCATCAGCAACGGTATCGAGTTTCATCATCTGATTCCGCTGCTCGACATCGTGGCGGTAAGTATCGCATCGGATATCGTGCCCATCATGGGTGAAAACCGTATTCTCGCTTTTCATGGGTTGAAGCAGCTGAACAGCAACCCGAGTACTGGAATGAAAGCGATCATCGATGTATGCGGACTCTCCGAAAAAGAGATTACCGTCAGCGATATCGTATTCAAAATAGGACCGCGTATCAACGCATCGGGACGTATCCAAAATGGAAAAGAAGCGGTAGACTTACTCACCGAAAAAGATTTCTCGGTAGCGCTGGAGAAAGCCGGACAAATTAATCAATACAACGAGACTCGTAAAGACCTCGACAAGAGTATGACGGAAGAGGCGAACAATATCGTCGCCAATCTGGAAGGGCTTGCCGACCGCCGCTCTATCGTGATCTACAACGAAGAGTGGCACAAGGGAGTGATCGGTATTGTGGCTTCCCGACTGACAGAAGTCTACTATCGCCCGGCTGTAGTGCTAACCCGGACGGACGACATGGCGACAGGTTCCGCACGTTCCGTTTCCGGCTTCGATGTATATAGAGCAATCGAACATTGCCGCGACCTGCTGGAGAACTTTGGAGGACATACGTATGCTGCCGGACTATCCATGAAAGTAGAAAACGTGGAAGAGTTCACCAGACGATTTGAAGAATACGTCTCGCAGCATATTTTACCGGAGCAGACCAGTGCCGTAATCGACATTGATGCGGAGATAGATTTCAGAGACATTTCATCCAAGTTCTTCAATGATCTGAAAAGATTCAATCCTTTCGGTCCTGACAATATGAAACCTATTTTCTGTACGCACCATGTCTACGACTACGGAACAAGCAAGGTGGTGGGACGTGATCAGGAGCACATCAAACTGGAACTAGTGGATAATAAATCGAACAATGTAATGAACGGCATTGCTTTCGGGCAAAGTTCGCACGTACGTTATATCAAGACGAAACGCTCGTTCGACATCTGCTACACCATCGAAGAAAACACGCATAAGCGTGGCGAAATCCAACTTCAAATTGAAGATATAAAACCGATTGAATAAGTATCAGGAGATATTGAAACAATACTGGGGGTATGACTCCTTCCGCGACTTGCAGGAGGAGATCATTACCAGTATCGGCGAAGGCAAAGATACATTGGGGCTTATGCCGACAGGCGGTGGAAAGTCCATCACCTTCCAAGTGCCTGCTCTCGCTCAAGAAGGTATTTGCATTGTCATTACTCCCCTCATTGCCTTGATGAAAGATCAAGTGCAGAACCTGCGCAAACGGGGAATCATGGCGCTTGCCGTATATTCCGGCATGACGCGCCAAGAGATTCTCACCGCACTGGAGAATTGTATCTTCGGTGATTACAAATTCCTCTATATTTCTCCGGAACGTGTGGATACGGAGATTTTCCGCACCAAACTGAAGGCAATGAAAGTCTCCATGATCACAGTAGACGAAAGTCACTGTATCTCCCAATGGGGATATGACTTCCGGCCTGCCTATCTGAAAATTGCGGAAATACGGGAACTCCTGCCCGGAGTTCCGGTGCTGGCACTGACCGCAACCGCTACACCGGAAGTAGTAAAGGATATTCAGAATCGTCTGAACTTCCATGAAGGCAATGTCTTCCGCATGAGTTTTGAACGGAAGAACCTGGCGTACATTGTCCGTAAGACAGACAACAAGACGAACGAGTTATTGCATATCTTACGGAAAATACCAGGTAGCGCCATCATTTATGTCCGCAACAGGCGACGGACAAAGGAAATCACCGAACTGCTGGTGAACGAAGATATTACCGCTGACTTCTATCATGCCGGACTGGATAATGCAGTGAAAGACCTCCGCCAGAAACGCTGGCAAAACGGGGAAGTCCGCGTAATGGTAGCCACCAATGCTTTCGGAATGGGTATTGACAAACCGGATGTCCGCATCGTCCTTCATCTTGATCTCCCCGATTCTCCGGAAGCGTATTTTCAAGAGGCCGGACGGGCAGGCAGAGACGGGAAAAAGGCATATGCTGTTATTCTATATGCCAAATCTGATAAGACTACCCTGCACAAACGGGTGGCAGACACCTTCCCCGACAAAGAGTATATTCTCGATGTTTACGAGCATTTGCAATATTACTATCAGATGGCGATGGGCGACGGTTTCCAATGTGTCCGCGAATTTAATCTGGAAGAATTCTGCCGGAAATTCAAATACTTTCCGGTCCCGGTAGACAGTGCGCTGAAGATACTGACGCAAGCCGGTTATCTGGAATATACGGACGAACAGGATAATGCTTCCCGCATCCTTTTTACGATTCACCGGGACGAACTGTACAAACTACGGGAGATGGGAAAAGAAACCGAAGCGCTGATACAGACAATCCTTCGTTCCTACACAGGGGTATTCACGGATTATGCCTATATCAGCGAGGCTTCACTGTCGATACGCACGGGGCTGACACGCGAACAGATCTATAACATCCTGGTGACATTGACCAAACGCCGCATCGTGGATTATATTCCACACAAAAAGACACCTTATATTATATATACGCGCGAACGGCAGGAACTGCGTTTTGTACATATTCCTCCCTCTGTCTACGAAGAACGGAAAGCAAGATACGAAGCGCGCATCAAGGCGATGGAGGAATATGTCACTTCAGAAAACGTATGTCGGAGCCGGATGCTGCTCCGCTACTTCGGAGAGAAAAACGAACATAATTGCGGCCAATGCGATATCTGCCTCAGCCACCGCGCCACAGACAGTCTGTCCGATGACTCCTTTGAAGAATTAAAGAAGCGAATGACCGGACTGCTCATTCAAAAACCGCTTACTCCGGCAGAAATAGCCAATAACATGGAAGCGGAGAAAGAAAAGGTTGGAGAGGTTATCCGCTATTTATTGGAGGAAGGCGAATGGAAGATGCAGGATGGAATGATACATATATCAAAATAAGTTATTACATTTGCAAGTGTAACTCAAAAACAACATATCATGCCGAACTTTTTTAAATCTTTCTTCTCCGGGAAATCGGAGACACTGGAAAGTGAAAAGCAGAAAAACGACCGGAAAAGATTCGAGATCTTCAAATATGACGGTTTGCGCGCGCAACGCATGGGACGCCCGGATTATGCCGTAAAATGTTTCACGGAAGCCCTTGCCATTGAGGAGGATTTCGAGACATTGGGATATCTCAGCCAACTCTACGTCCAATTGGGAGAAACGGCAAAGGCCCGCGAACTTTTGGAGAAAATGGCTGTAATGGAACCTCATGTTACCAATACTTTCCTGACATTGGCGAATGTATGCTTCATTCAGGAAGATTATCAGGCTATGGAAGAGGCAGCCAACAAGGCCATCGCCATCGAAGAAGGAAATGCCGTAGCGCATTATCTGCTGGGAAAAGCCCGCAAAGGCCAGGACGACGACCTGATGACTATCGCCCACCTCACCAAAGCTATCACCTTGAAGGATGATTTCATCGAAGCCCGTCTGTTACGCGCAGAAGCCTTATTGAAAATGAAACAATACAAAGAGGTAATGGAGGATGTAGATGCCATATTGGCTCAGAATCCGGAAGAAGAAACGGCGATACTCCTACATGGAAAAGTGAAGGAGGACAACGGAGAGTCCGAAGAAGCGGAAAAGGATTATCGACTTGTCACGGAAATAAATCCTTTCAACGAACAGGCGTACCTCTATCTGGGACGACTTTACATCAGTCAGAAGAAACTGACGGAAGCTATCGGACTCTTTGACGAAGCCATTGAGCTGAATCCGAACTTCGCAGAAGCTTATAAGGAACGCGGACGTGCCAAATTGTTAAATGGCGACAAGGACGGTTCTATCGAGGACATGAAGAAATCATTGGAGCTGAACCCGAAAGATGAAGCCGGTTTGAACGGTGAATTCAAGACTCTGGGAGCAAAGCCGGAAACTCTTCCGGGTATCTTCTAAGTGTCCTTTTTATATTTTTTAGGCAAGAATAGAAAAAAAGTATCGCTTTTTGTTTGCATCTAACAGAAAATTATTACTTTTGCCCTAGAATTAGAAACCAAAGCAAAAACAAAGGATCGAATGAAATCGTTTACTTATGCATATTACTTCTTTTTTTACTTTTACTTTAGCAACAAAGTAGAGCGGGAGTTTGTATGTATCAAGTGACAGTGATGCTTAAGGACTGAATAGAGAAATCAATCATATGAATCCCGCTCCAATATGGACGCGGGATTTTTTTATATAAACCATTTAGAACAATGAAAAAGATAGCAATTCAAGGAACATTAGGTTCCTACCATGATATCGCCGCACACAAGTACTTCGAAGGGGAAGAAATAGAGCTAATCTGCTGCGCCAACTTCGAGGACGTGTTTACTTCGATACGAAAAGACAGCCAGGTAATCGGAATGCTCGCCATCGAAAATACAATTGCGGGAAGCTTGTTGCACAACAATGAGTTGTTGAGACAAAGCGGCACACAAATTATCGGCGAATACAAATTGCGTATCTCACACAGTTTTGTCTGCCTTCCCGACGAAAGTTGGGAAGACCTGACGGAAGTAAATTCCCACCCTATCGCCCTGATGCAATGCCGCGAATTCCTGAACCAACATCCGCAACTGAAAGTAGTAGAGGGTGAGGATACGGCACGCAGCGCGGAAATCATCAAGAACGAGAACTTGAAAGGACACGCCGCCATCTGTTCCAAAGCGGCAGCCGAGCGTTACGGTATGAAGGTGCTTCAAGAAGGAATCGAGACAAACAAACACAACTTCACCCGTTTTCTGGTAGTTGCCGATCCCTGGCAGGCGGATGAACTACGCCAACATCATGCAAATGCTACCAACAAGGCAAGCATGGTATTCACCTTGCCGCATACGGAAGGCAGTTTGTCGCAAGTGTTGTCCATCCTGTCTTTTTATAATATCAACCTGACCAAGATACAATCGTTACCGATCATCGGACGTGAATGGGAATACCAGTTTTATGTAGATGTGGCTTTCAACGATTATCTGAGATATAAGCAGTCCATTGCAGCAATCACTCCATTAACCAAAGAACTCAAAACATTAGGCGAATATGCAGAAGGAAAGTCAAATGTATAAGATCGTTCCTGCCGACAGACTGGCAAGCGTAAGTGAATACTACTTCTCCAAGAAACTGAAAGAGGTAGCACAGATGAATGCGGAAGGTAAGGACGTCATCAGTCTGGGTATCGGAAGTCCCGATATGCCCCCCTCCGAGAAAACCATCGAAACATTGTGCAGCAATGCGCATGATCCCAACGGACACGGCTACCAACCGTACGTGGGCATCCCCGAACTTCGCAAGGGTTTTGCCGCCTGGTATCAACGTTGGTATGGAGTGGAACTGAATCCGAACACGGAGATACAGCCTTTGATCGGCTCGAAAGAGGGAATACTCCATGTCACTCTGGCATTTGTCAATCCGGGAGAACAAGTGCTGGTTCCTAATCCGGGATATCCTACTTACACTTCGCTGAGCAAGATACTCGGTGCGGAAGTCATCAACTACGACCTCAAAGAAGACGAGAACTGGATGCCTGATTTTGAAGCCCTGGAGAGAATGGACCTCAGCCGGGTAAAACTGATGTGGACCAATTATCCGAATATGCCGACAGGCGCCAATGCAACTCCGGAATTATACGGGCGTCTCGTTGACTTTGCCCGCCGCAAGAATATTGTAATCGTGAATGATAACCCATACAGCTTTATCCTGAACGAGAAACCGATCAGTATTCTGAGCGTACCGGGGGCCAAAGACTGTTGTATCGAATTCAACTCCATGAGCAAAAGCCACAATATGCCGGGATGGCGTATCGGTATGCTGGCCTCAAATGCTGAGTTTGTACAATGGATTCTGAAGGTGAAAAGCAATATAGACAGCGGAATGTTCCGTGCCATGCAACTGGCAGCAGCCACTGCTCTGGAAGCCGAAGCCGACTGGTACGAGGGCAATAACAAGAACTACCGTAACCGTCGCCACCTAGCCGGTGAAATTATGAAAACACTAGGGTGCACATACGATGAGAAACAGGTAGGTATGTTCCTTTGGGGAAAGATCCCCGCTTCCTGCAAAGATGTGGAAGAGTTGACGGAAAAGGTATTGCATGAAGCCAGAGTGTTTATCACACCGGGATTTATCTTTGGCAGCAACGGAGCGAGATATATCCGCATCTCTCTTTGCTGCAAAGACGCCAAGTTGGAGGAAGCACTCGAAAGGATAAAAACAATGACACAATGTGCTGACAGCCAACGTGCCGATAAATAGAACAATTAAATAGTTTAGATAACCCAACTGCCAATGGAATTACTAGCACATTGGCATATTGATACATTATTATTATGGAACTCGAATCAATTTTATTACCGGGCATTGAGGCTAAAAGACCGATTGTCATTGCCGGCCCGTGTAGCGCAGAAACAGAAGAACAGGTAATGGATACAGCCAAGCAATTGGCAGCGAAAGGTCAGAAAATATTCCGTGCAGGAATCTGGAAACCACGTACCAAACCGGGAGGCTTCGAGGGTATAGGCGTCGAAGGTCTTGCCTGGTTGAAAGAGGTGAAAAAAGAAACCGGTATGTATGTCGCAACCGAAGTTGCAACAGCCAAGCACGTTTACGAATGTCTGAAAGCCGGAATCGATATTCTTTGGGTAGGTGCACGTACCACTGCCAACCCTTTCGCCGTACAGGAAATCGCAGACGCTCTGAAAGGCGTTGATATCCCCGTATTGGTCAAGAACCCTGTAAATCCGGATCTTGAATTGTGGATCGGAGCCTTGGAACGTATCAACAATGCAGGTCTGAAACGTCTAGGTGCTATTCATCGTGGTTTCAGCAGCTACGATAAGAAGATTTACCGCAATCTGCCCCAATGGCACATTCCTATCGAATTGCGCCGCCGCATCCCTAATCTTCCCATCTTCTGCGATCCCAGTCATATCGGTGGAAAACGCGAACTGGTAGCTCCGCTTTGTCAGCAGGCTATGGACCTTAACTTCGACGGTCTGATCGTAGAAAGCCACTGCAATCCGGATTGTGCATGGAGTGACGCTTCCCAACAAGTGACACCGGATGTACTCGACTATATCCTCAATCTATTGGTTATCCGTACCGAGACCCAATCGACCGAAAGTCTGGGGCTGCTACGCAAACAGATTGATGAATGCGATGACAACATCATTCAAGAGTTGGCAAAAAGAATGCGCATTGCCCGTGAAATCGGTACATACAAGAAAGAACATAATATCACCGTACTCCAGACCGGACGTTACAATGAAATTCTGGAAAAGCGCGGTTCACAAGGGGAACAATGCGGTATGGATGCGGAATTCATGAAGAAAATCTTCGAGGCTATCCACGAAGAGTCTGTCCGCCAACAGATGGAGATTATCAACAAATAAACAATAGATATGAGAATATTAATACTCGGAGCCGGGAAAATGGGCTCTTTCTTTACTGATATATTGAGCTTCCAACACGAAACGGCCGTGTTCGACGTCAACCCGCACCAATTACGTTTTGTCTACAACACTTATCGTTTCACGACATTGGAAGAAATCAAGGATTTTGAACCGGAACTGGTTATCAACGCCGCAACAGTAAAGTACACACTGGACGCTTTCCGCAAAGTGTTGCCTGTGCTGCCCAAAGATTGCATCATCAGTGATATTGCTTCTGTTAAAACGGGACTGAAGAAGTTCTACGAAGAAAGCGGCTTCCGTTATGTTTCCAGTCACCCTATGTTCGGTCCGACTTTCGCCAGCCTTAGCAATCTAAGCAGCGAGAACGCCATTATCATCAGTGAAGGAGATCACTTGGGTAAGATCTTTTTTAAAGACCTCTACCAGACCTTGCGGTTGAACATCTTCGAATATACCTTTGACGAACATGATGAAACGGTGGCTTACTCGCTATCCATCCCGTTCGTTTCGACGTTCGTATTTGCAGCTGTAATGAAACACCAGGAAGCACCGGGAACCACATTCAAGAAGCATATGGCTATTGCCAAAGGTTTGCTGAGCGAAGATGACTACCTGCTTCAGGAAATTCTGTTCAACCCGCGCACTCCGGGACAGGTGGCCAACATCCGCACCGAGCTGAAAAATCTTCTCGAAATCATTGAGAACAAGGATGCGGAAGGAATGAAGAAGTATCTGACAAAGATTCGGGAAAAGATCAAATAACCCGTAATCGGCAATCACTGATTACACATAAGATTTAACGGTCCCCTGCAAAAAAGTTCTTTGCAGGGGATTTTTTTATGTGTACCTTTGTATCCGCAAAAACAGATTTACAGGAGATAGAAAGAATGATAGATCAAGCTACCATAGACCGGATATTGGATGCGGCACAGATCATGGATGTCGTTTCAGATTTTGTCACACTACGCAAGCGTGGAGTGAATTATGTCGGTTTGTGTCCTTTTCATAACGACAAGACTCCTTCTTTTTATGTCTCTCCCGCCAAAGGGCTTTGCAAATGTTTCGCATGTGGAAAAGGGGGAAATGCCGTACACTTCATCATGGAGCACGAGCAGATGTCCTATCCGGAAGCACTAAGATACCTCGCCAAAAAGTACAATATCGAAATCAAAGAACGGGAACTGAGTGATGAAGAAAAGTTTGTGCAAAGCGAACGGGAAAGCCTGTTTATCGTCAATAACTTCGCACGCGATTACTTTCAGAATATACTGAAGAACCATGTAGACGGCCGCAGTATCGGGATGGCTTATTTCCGCAATCGCGGCTTTCGGGATGATATCATCGAGAAGTTTCAGTTAGGATATTGCACCGACAGCCATGACGCTTTCGCCCAAGAAGCAATACAGAAAGGATATAAGAAAGAGTATCTTGTGAAAACGGGACTTTGTTATGAAACGGATGACCATCGTCTGCGGGACCGCTTTTGGGGACGTGTCATATTCCCGGTACACACTCTTTCGGGAAAGGTAGTAGCTTTCGGCGGACGTGTGCTTGCCAATGCGACCAAAGGGGTTAAGGTCAAATATGTCAATTCTCCCGAATCGGATATTTACCACAAGAGCAACGAACTATACGGTATCTATTTTGCCAAACAGGCGATTGTAAAACAAGACCGTTGCTTTTTGGTTGAAGGGTACACAGACGTAATCTCTATGCATCAATCCGGCATCGAGAATGTAGTGGCCTCTTCGGGAACAGCGCTTACCCCGGGACAAATCCGTATGATTCACCGCTTCACAAACAATATGACGGTGCTTTATGACGGGGACGCCGCAGGTATCAAAGCTTCTATCCGTGGTATTGATATGCTGCTCGAAGAGGGTATGAACGTCAAAGTCTGCCTGCTTCCCGACGGTGACGACCCGGACTCTTTCGCCCGCAAACATAACTCTACGGAATTCCAGGCCTTCATCTCGGAACACGAAACGGACTTTATCCGCTTCAAGACTAACTTGTTGTTAGAGGACGCCGGAAGAGATCCCATCAAACGTGCGGAACTGATCGGTAATCTGGTACAAAGCATTTCGGTCATACCGGAAGCAATTGTACGGGATGTGTATATCAAAGAATGTGCCCAACTATTACATATAGAAGATAAACTGTTGGTTTCGGAAGTAGCCAAAAGACGGGAAACGCAAGCGGAGAAACGGGCGGAACAGACAGAGCGGGACCGACGGATTGCCGAAAGGGCAGCCTCTATGCCACAAGGTGAACAGGCCGGAAATATGCCCGCTCCCAATGGGGATGTTCCATTGCCTCCTGAAATTGCTGAGGCAGGATATACAGAATCCCCTTTCCCGCCACAAGAAGACAACTATGCTTCTTTTATTCCGCAGGAAGGAAAAGAAGGACAGGAATTTTATAAATTCGAGCGGTTGATATTACAGGCCGTAGTCCGTTACGGTGAGAAAGTCATGTGTAATCTGACTGACGAAGAAGGAAATGAAATCCCAGTCACTGTCATAGAATATGTTGTCAATGACTTGAAAGAGGATGATTTGGCTTTCCATAATCCATTGCATCGCCAAATGCTGTCGGAAGCTGCCGCACACATGCATGATTCGGCTTTTATCGCGGAACGTTACTTTCTGGCACATCCTGACCCGATTATCAGTAAATTGAGCGTAGACCTGATTAATGTACGTTATCAACTCAGCAAATACCACTCCAAATCACAGAAGATTGTGACAGATGAAGAACGGCTCTACGAACTGGTTCCCATGTTGATGATTAACTTTAAATACGCAATCGTTACGGAAGAACTGAAGCATATGCTTTATGCACTGCAGGACCCGGCGCTCGCTCATGACAATGAAAAGTGCGACTCACTAATGCAACGTTATAATGAGCTGAGAACCGTACAAAGCATTATGGCAAAACGCTTGGGGGATAGGGTTGTTCTACACTAACTCCCGTGCTGGATGAGATTCATAAACTCTTCGCGAGTCTTTGCCTGATTGAAAGCCCCCGTAAAGTCGGAAGTAGTAGTAATAGAGTTCTGTTTTTCAACACCACGCATTTGCATACACATATGTTTGGCTTCCACTACAACCATTACACCTAACGGATTCAGCGTTTCCTGAATACACTCCTTGATTTGCAACGTCATGCGTTCCTGCACTTGCAGGCGATGAGAGAATATATCGACCACACGGGCAATCTTACTAAGTCCCGTGATATAGCCGTTAGGAATATAGGCCACGTGTGCCTTTCCATAAAACGGTAGCATATGATGTTCGCAGAGAGAGAAGAAATCAATGTCTTTCACAATCACCATCTGACTATATTCCTCTTTGAATTTAGCGGAACGAAGTACTTCGTGCGGATCGATGTGATACCCTTTTGTTAAACTCAGCATCGCCTTAGCTACCCGTTCGGGAGTTTTCAACAGCCCTTCCCGTTCAGCATCTTCGCCCAACAAAGTTATAATACTACGATAATGATTCTTCAATTCCTCCAAATTCGGAGAGACAATTTCTTCTTTTTCCAACATGACAGATTTATAAAGGAATATTGATCTGGTCTCTCACAATAGAAACCTCTTTAAACATACCGGTAGCTTTCAACCGACGCATCATTGCGTCCGCCTCTTCAATACTTCGGAAATCACCCACACGACAAAGCCAACGGGGCGAAATAAACGAAGTATATACCGACAACTCCGGAAAATACTCTTTGACTCTTGAAGCTACACGATCAGCATCGTTTTTTGCCTGTCGCGTATTATTGCCTGCATACGCCTGTATCCGGAAACCGGAAGTCTTTATCACCTTCTGTTCGCCTGTTGCAGGACGCTCCATGCCAATCAGAGCTTCAATACGGGGATCCTGGTGAATGGTCACCTTTCCCTGCCCCGGCACCGTACGCTCCAAACTCCTGATAATGCCCTGCGCCTGTGCACCGGCACCCACCAAGAGAAGCAATAGGACAAATAAAACAAGTTTTCTCATTTGATAATGAAATAGTTCACCACAGATTACACGGATTAATACAGATTTTCATTGAATGAAGTTAATCTGTGCGAGTCTGTGTAATCCGTGGTGAAAGTTAATTATGCATTGAACGCATCAATGATACCTTTGAAATCAGCAACCTTCAGAGCGGCGCCACCGATCAAACCACCATCAACGTCCGGATTAGCGAACAATTCTTTTGCATTAGAAGGCTTGCAGCTACCACCATAAAGGATAGAGGTATTGTCAGCGATCTCCTTGCCATACTTGTCAGCAACGATTGAACGGATGAAAGCGTGGATTTCCTGAGCTTGTTCCGGAGTAGCAGTTTTACCTGTACCGATAGCCCAAACCGGTTCGTAAGCCAAGATAATCTTTGAGAAATCTTCAGCAGACAGAGAGAATACAGAAGCCATCTGTGCAGCTACCACTTCATTCTGCTTGTTAGCTTCGCGTTCTTCCAGAACCTCACCGATACAGAAAATCGGAGTCAGACCGTTAGCCAAAGCCAATTTCACTTTTTCTTCAAGGATAGCAACTGTTTCACCGTAGTAAGCACGACGTTCAGAGTGTCCCAAAATTACATATTTGGCTCCTGTAGAAGCAACCATCTCAGCCGATACCTCACCTGTATATGCACCGGAAGCCTTGTCTGCACAGTTTTCAGCACCTACACCAATCTTAGCAGCGTCTACCAACGGAGTGACAGAAGCCAAGTGGATAAACGGAGTACAGATGATCACATCACAGTTAGGCTTTTCGTTAGCCAATGCTTCGTTCAATTCTTTAGCCAAAGCGATACCCTCTTGAAGGGTTTTGTTCATTTTCCAGTTTCCTGCAACAATGTTCTTTCTCATTTTGTTTTCTTTATTTAAAGGGTTAATAAAACTTTTTTTTCGTTCTCTACGGCGAATAACCAGCACATCCACGCCCAGCACAAGCAACAACGGGATAACAAACCACAGGAAAACATATCCCACTGTGTGAAAATCACTTTCCAACTTTTGTTGTCCCAATGGCAAATTCTCCAGTTTATCGGTCAACACGTATTCGTCCGGAATATCCTCGTCACTCCACTTATTCAGAATAGTCCCGTTCTTAATCAGCATTAATCCCGGATTGGAACGCACCATCGTCTTCAGAGTTATATCATCCATCTGACAGAAAGGATACTCTGCACCAGTCTTGTCTTTCCATAATTCGATTTGTTCTTCGGGTGAGGAAGTCAGGCAATAAAATCTGTAACCATGTTCCACCGAATAATCATATATTTCATTAATCAAATCAATATTACTGTCATCCGCTTCCTCAATCCGGTGGGCAACCAACAGGAATGTATATCCCATATCGGTCAGGACATCTTCCGTAATATCATCTCCTGTATCCAAATCCATTATGGAAAAATCATGGATGGGCGGTTCATAGCCTTTTTCCTTAAGTACAGTACGTGTATCGACAAATGTCCAAGTACTGTCCGGATAGTTATCCAGCGTAAATTCTTTCTTTTCGCCATTCTTTTCCAGCACAAAAATACTTTCATATACACTCGGTTTCGCTCCATCGGGAATCGTCATCCCTTCCGATATATTCTTTCCAATCTTATACGGCCGGAAGTCTAATACAGGCAAACGGTTCAAGCAATAAAATGACAAAGTAAACACAAAAAACAGTGTATATAATGAAACCAGCCATTCCATCTTCACGCTAATGAACCGGAACACCATCTTCCTATACCGGAACGTTCCGGCAGCCGCAAGCAGGAGCACTACATTTTTGCCAAATGTCTCCCAATTCGTCAAAACCCAAGCATCGCCAAAACAACCACAGTCCGAAACCGGATCAAAGAGGGCAAGGTACAGTGTCAGTGGCGTCATAAAAATCATCAGCATTAACGCCAATGAAGAAGCGATCGTCCTTCGCGTTCCGAAAAACAAAGAGATACCAATAAAGAATTCGACAGAAGATAACACGATACCTCCCAATAGCGGGAAAAATGAAGGGAACCAAGAAGCCATTCCGAATGCAGCCAGATAATCCTGTATCTTATACTGGAATCCCAGTGGATCAACTGCCTTTACAAATCCGGAAAATATGAACGAAGCCGCCAGAATAAAGCGACCGGTGTTCGCCACCACTTCCTGAATAATATGTAAGTTCTTATCCTTCAAATTCTATCTTTATCAATCCAAAAACCGAATAATTAATCATGTCCATGTAATTAGCGTCGATTCCTTCGGACACCAATGTGTTACCGGACAGACTTTCAATCTGCTTGGTGCGGTAAATTTTCATCAAAATCAAGTCTGTATACGAACTAACGCGCATACTCCGCCAAGCCTCATCATAATCATGGTTCTTGGCAAGCATCAGTTCCAATGCCGCTTGGGCATACTTATCATAAAGCGTCATCGCTTCTTCATTACTGATGTCGGCAGATTCGGCATATCCCAATTCCAGCTGAATCAGTCCGACAATACCGTAATTGACAATCGCAATGAATTCAGAACGGATTCCTTCGTCTACCAAAGTCACTCCTTTAGTTTCAATACTACGTATCCGGTTGGCTTTGATAAAAATCTGATCGGTCACCGAAGCCGGACGCAGGATACGCCACGCAGGACCGTAATCGTGCAGCTTCTTGGAGAATAAGTCACGGCATAAAGCGATGACATGTTCAAATTGTTGCTTGGTATCTTTCATTTTCTTCCAAATAGTGTGCAAAGGTAACAATAATTAAGTAAAAACAGAAAGAGGGCACTCTAAATTATATTAAAGTGCCCTCTTCTAAAGATATTGTATTACTGTTTTATAAGCAAGATATTTATGAACAACGCAAGACTTGTCCGATGCGCAAAGTCGTTGTCGGCTTAATACGGTTTAACTTACAAAGCGTGCTGACCGATACACCACGCAATTTAGCGATGCGTGACAGGGTATCTCCACTTTTCACTTTATGATAGCGGATAGTGCCATCTGCCGCTTGTGTGTCATGAGAACCGGCGCGTTTCACACCTTTCGTTTTCCGGAACGTATAGGTATCGGCTACGATATCCTGTTTCGGGAAGTCGAACATATAAATCGGATTGATTGCAATTCCTAAGAAACGAGTCTCAAAATGAAGATGCGAACCGGTAGAACGTCCCGTATTACCACCCAGACCTATCACTTCACCGGCTTTCACCAATTGATTTTCTTCTACCAACTGCTTGGACAAGTGTCCGTAAACAGTCTCCAAACCATTGTCGTGACGAATAACGACATACTTGCCATAACCTCTACGCTCATATTTCACGATACGTACCTTACCATCAAAGGCAGCCACGATAGTATCGCCGATATTAACCTTCAAGTCAAGACCGTTGTGCATTCTTCTCCAACGGGGACCGAAAGGCGAAGTTATCTTCGTACTCGGAGTCGGCATATGGAATCCGGTCAGGTCGATTGTATAAGTTTCGGGAATAATAGCGTTTCCGTAAGCATGTACATACTGGTTATTCCAGTTAGGATAAAGACTAAGGGCAGGATATTCGGACTGTTCGGCACGGATTTGCTTCTGCAATGCCAAAGAGTCAACAGTTTTCAATTTCTTGTCTATCGGTGCTTGGCGGGCAATCAGGTCTTGAGAGAAAGAGCTCAAACTAACCATAGCCGCTACAGCCACCAATCCGGTTTTAATAATGCAGTTAAAATTCATTCGTTCTTGTCAAATCATTTAATATTCGTCGTTTGCATACAGGTAATCAAAAGTAGCCTGCTTGTAATCGAATATTTCTTCCGGTTTAAAAAATCTCGTTAATTCAACAGCTGCGGTTTCCGGAGAATCGGAAGCATGAACTATATTCTCTTGAAAGCTCATACTGTAATCTCCACGAATGGTTCCCGGAGCAGCCAGACGTCCGTTAGTTGGTCCCGCCAATGTACGGACTGTTTGAATAGCATCCACACCCTCAAAACAACAAACAATGACAGGAGCTGTCATCATGGAATCTTTCACACGTTGAAAGAATGGCTTGCCGCTAAGGTGGGCATAATGTTCGCCTAACAATTCATCTGTCAGTTGCATCATCTTCATACCGGCCAACCGTAATCCTTTACGTTCAAAGCGATGGGTTATCTCACCTATCAATCCCCGTTGAAGGGTACATGGTTTTAAAATGACCAGCGTTTTTTCAAGCATAATACTCGACTTTATAAATTGGTTAAACTATACATTTACTAAAAAATTCCCCCAAAGGTAGCATTTTCCGATGAAACTGCAAGGAAGTCATTAACTATTTTTCAGACGGTTAGCCGGTAAGCGTGCTAATAATTGTCCCCTAAACTCCTATAAATAGGGAGAATAAGGACTAAATATGTTTTGCAACACATTTACGTAAATAAACTGTATGTTTAACCGTTTTTCAGCTAATGGCAGCCCAGTTAACATTCGTTTTCCGCAATGCTTTCAGTTGTCGCCACAAAATCTCGTTCTCCGGATTCTGCGCTGCAAAGTCATGCTCTACTATTTCTTCGGCAATGGTACGGACATATTGCAGAAGTTGTCCGTCGCGGGCTATATCGGCAATCTTCAGGTCAAAAGCGACACCACTCTGCTGAGTACCTTCAAGATCTCCCGGACCACGAAGTTTTAAATCGGCCTCCGCTATTTCAAAACCATCGTTGGTACGCACCATTATTTCCAGTCGTTTACGAGTATCTTCCGTCAACTTATAATTAGTGACTAAAATACAATAAGACTGTTCCGCTCCACGTCCTACCCGTCCCCTCAACTGGTGCAATTGAGAAAGTCCGAAACGTTCGGCATTTTCAATAATCATTACCGAAGCATTCGGTACGTTTACTCCGACTTCTATCACCGTAGTAGCCACCATTATCTGTGCCTCTCCCGAAACGAAAAGCTGCATCTGCTCGTCTTTCTCAGCCGGTTTCATTTTGCCATGCACCTTGCAAACCTTGCACTTGGGGAATTCTTCGAGGATATGTTGATACCCCTCTTCAAGGTTCTTCAAATCGATCTTCTCACTTTCCTTTATCAAAGGATAAACGATATAAACCTGACGTCCCTCATCAATCTGCTTCTGCACTGAACGGTAGATGCTCTCCCGACGATTGTCGAACTGATGCACAGTAGTTATCGGCTTTCGTCCGGGAGGCAACTCGTCAATAACAGACACATCCAGATCACCGTATAAAGTCATGGCCAATGTTCGCGGAATGGGGGTCGCTGTCATGACAAGCACATGTGGAGGTTGATTATTCTTACTCCACAGGCGGGCACGTTGCGCTACCCCGAAACGATGTTGTTCGTCAATAACCACGAATCCCAAAGATGAGAAATTTACAGTATCTTCGATAACGGCATGCGTTCCTATCAGGATATGCACATCTCCGGTCAGCAGTCCGGAAAGAATAGCCTCCCGTTTTTTTCCTTTAATGGATCCGGTCAACAACTCAACACGGATATCCATGCCGAAAAGCAGTTCTTTTATGGTTTCATAATGCTGATTGGCGAGTATCTCCGTAGGGGCCATCATACACGCCTGATAACCATTATCCAAAGCCAGCAACATACTCATCAAAGCAACCAATGTTTTTCCGCTTCCGACATCCCCTTGCAAAAGGCGGTTCATCTGCCGCCCGCTGCCTACGTCGTTACGTATTTCCTTCAATACCCGTTTCTGAGCACCCGTCAGCTGAAAAGGAAGATTCTTGGCATAGAATGTGTTAAATACATCCCCTACCTTCTCAAAAACATAGCCCCGATACCTTCTCTGCCTGTCTTTGGCATACCGAAGAATATTCAATTGCACATAAAACAGTTCCTCGAATTTGAGACGGTATTGCGCTCTGCGGAGCAAATCGGGGTTGGCAGGGAAATGAATATTCCGAAGCGCTTCCGTCAAGGGCATCAGATGATGTTCCGCCAGCAGTTTGGGCGAAAGAGTCTCGGGCAAAGGCTCCTGTATCTGCTGAATGACAGTAGCCATCATTTTCTCTATCGCATGGGAGTTGAGGAAGCTGCGCTTCATTTTCTCCGTCGTATTGTAATAAGGCTGCAAACCTACGGACGAAAGTTTCAGTTCATCCGATTTGTCTATATCGGGATGCGCTACGTTGATACGTCCGTTGAACACGGTCGGTTTACCGAAAATGATATACTCTTCGTGAAGTTTATATTTGCCTAAGATGTACTTTATTCCTTGAAACCACACCAGATCCACTACACCCGTCCCATCCGAAAAATGAGCAGTCAGGCGACGCTGCCGTCCTTCACCGATAGCCTCAAAGCCGAGAATCTCTCCCTTCAATTGGATATACGGCATATTGCCATCTATTTCGTGAATGTAATAGACGCGGCTCCGGTCAACGTATTTATAAGGAAAGTAGTAAATTAAATCGTGCAAAGAGTAGATTCCAAGCTCCTTATTTAATATAGCGGCCCTCTGAGGACCTACACCGGAGATAAACTTTATGTCTCGTGTGACTAAATCGAACATTTACAAAAGTGCACTCCCTATTTTTAAATCGAAAGGGGTCGTTATTTTTATATTCTCACGGTTGCCTTCGGCAAGATATACAGGCACTCCCATTGCTTCTACCACAGAAGCGTCATCTGTAAAGAACGGAGTAAACTCCTGCGTATATGCCCGCTTCAATAGTTCAGTATCGAATACTTGCGGTGTCTGCACCAGTTTATAATCATTGCGACTGACTGTCTCGCTACTATTGCCGGTCAAATGGCGTACGGTTTCCACTACATCGATAACAGGAATTACAGCCTTCCTTGTCTCCGCCAAATCATAGCAGTTACGGATTACATCGACCGAGACAAACGGACGAACCCCGTCATGAACTCCCACCAATCCGGATTCCCGCACCAATGCCAAACCATTCTTTACCGAATGAAAGCGTGTCTCTCCCCCATCGGCAATGAGGTGTCCTACGTCAAAATGATATTCTTCACAAAGCTGTTTCCAGAAATCCTGTTGTTCTTTGGGAAGCACTAATATAATCTGAAGTGTAGCCTCATACTTCCGGAATGCTTCCAACGTACGCATCAGTACAGGCTTACCACCGATAGGAAGAAATTGTTTCGGAAGCTCACTCCCCATTCGCAACCCCTTCCCACCGGCGACAATAATGACATATTTCTTCATAAACGGCTTAGCGCTTAACACACATCGCTTCCGCCAATTCGTCTACTTTCTCTTTACCAGCCAACAGCTCTACGATAGCTAAAGCAAATTCCATAGCAGCGCCCGGTCCCATACCCGTTATAATATTTCCGTCACGGACAACGTGTTCACCGACACATTCCGCACCTTCCAGATACTGTTCGAATCCGGGATAACAAGTAGCTTTCTTACCTTTCAGCAATCCCAATTTGCCCAATACCATCGGAGCCGCGCAAATGGCAGCGATAGGCTTGCCTTTTTCCGCAAAGCTAAGAATCAGTTTGCGCAATCCTTCGTGCTTATCAAGCGTAGCTGCTCCCGGCATTCCTCCCGGCAACAACAAAAGCTCAGCGTCAAAGAAATCGCAATTTTCAAAGTTGACGTCGCAAAGAAGGGACACATCATGTGCTCCGACTACGATTTCATCCGGTGTAACGGATACGATTTCTACATTCAGTCCGGCACGTCTCAACGTGTCAACAGCAGTTAATGCTTCGATTTCTTCAAAGCCATCTGCAAAAAATGCGTATACAGTTCCCATATATAATAATGTATTAATGTGCCAATATGCTAATGTGCCAATTGGCTGCGCACTGATTGTTAACTATTCTCTATCTCAACTTAAAGTTATACGTAATCGTTCCAATCTGATTCGTCATTCTTTCCACCGCCTCAAAACGGGCTTTCTTTGCCGCATCTTCGGCTGCTTTTCGTAAGAAACGGTTCGGAGTATTCGTA
This sequence comes from Bacteroides finegoldii DSM 17565, assembly GCF_000156195.1. Lineage (GTDB taxonomy): Bacteria > Bacteroidota > Bacteroidia > Bacteroidales > Bacteroidaceae > Bacteroides > Bacteroides finegoldii. The sequence continues at coordinate 276,734 of NZ_GG688318.1, forward strand.
TGCGAAAGATTGATACTGGTTGCAATCACCTGTCCGGCAGGATTTACCGTGATATTCACAACAACCCGTCCCTCTTCCTGTACATTATAAACAGGTTTCGGCAGACTGGTGCCTGCACCTAAAGAACGTCCGCCGAGGTCAAATGTTCCCTCGCCTCCTATTCCTATTTTCGCACCGGTAGAAGAATTGCCTTCTTTGCCGCCTTCCGTACCTGTGCCACCGGTTGCCGTCCCTTTATTGCCGGTCATTTGCGCTCCCTTACCAAAAGCACCGGCAACTTTCTTCCTTGCGGCTTCTTCGGCAGCCTTACGTTCACGTTCCGCCTTTTCCTCTGCAAGCCGTTTGGCTTCCGCAGCTTTCTCAGCTTCGGTCTTTTCCGGTTTCTTCACAGGTTCTTTCGGCTTAACCGTCTCCTTAGGTTTCACCGTCTCCTTTTTAACTTCTTCTGTTTTCGGTTTCACGGCGACCGTTTCCTCCTCAGTCTGCGTCAACAGGTCTTGTTCTGAAGGTAGTTCCGGCTGTGTTTCCGCAGGAGCTGCCGCATCCTCATCCAGCACGTCCACATCTACCAGCGAAGGGTCGTCAAAGCCACGCGCCGATTCCACATTGCCCATCATCACGGGTATTCCACCCGCATCTTCATCCGGCTGCGGAACAGTGAAGCTCACCAGAATCAAAAGAGCAATCACTGCCACGTGCACCAGCAATGCACCCAGCGCTCCTATGTATTCACCCTTTTTTCTTCTGTCCATCATTCTTATCTGTTTTCGGGCGGGCGTGTAGCCAGCACCATCTTAAAATGATTCTCGTTCGCGATGTTCAGTACCCGTACTATTTCACGGTAAGGCACTGATTCATCCGCATATAATGCCACATACATTTCAGGTTCCTTCTCCGCACAGCTCTGCAAAAATGATGTCAAATCATTCAACGCTACGGGTTGCTCCTTCTCATTGCCGAAAGCCGCATAGAAATTCAAGTCCTTATCGATAATGACTCTAGTCAGCGGTTTGGCCGAAGTTTGCTGCTTGCCTTGCGGTAACAGCACTTTAATAGCATTGGGCGACACCACAGTAGAGGTTATCATAAAGAATATCAGCAACAGAAATATGACATCCGTCATGGAAGCCATACTGAAATTGGGCGATACTCTATTTCTTCTTTTTAATCCCACTTTATTAGTGATTAATGGTTAGTGATTAGCTGTCAGCTATAAAGTTACTTTTGGGCAGGCTCGTTCAACAAATCCATGAATTCCATTGTGCGGGATTCCATTTTGTTTACGACACGGTCTACCAGCATCACCAGATAGTTATAAGCAAACATGGCAATAATACCGACAATCAGACCTCCGACTGTAGTAATCATCGCTTCATAGATACCACCGGAAAGCAACGTAATATCTATATTCCCGCTACCCGCATTCGCCATCTCGTAGAATGCGCGCACCATACCGGTCACCGTTCCGAGAAATCCCAGCATTGGAGCGCCGCCGGAGATAGTCGCCATCACGGTAAGCCCTTTTTCCAGCTTCGCAACCTCAATGTTACCTACATTCTCGATAGCTACCTGTACATCATTTATCGGACGTCCCAAACGACTGATACCTTTTTCAATCATACGCGCCGAAGGAGTATTCATCGTACGGCAATAGTTGATAGCCGCTTTGATTTCTCCGCTATGAATATAATCTTTAATCCGCTCCATAAACATAGGATCCTCTTTCCCGGCCTTACGGATCATATAGTTACGTTCAAACAGGATATAGAAACAGACCACAGACAGTACGCCCAGCACAACCATAATCCATCCCCCCTTGATAGCCATATCAAGCATATTCATTTCAGGAGTGCCAACTTCCGTCAGTACAGGGTTGGCGGTAGCCAGCGAGTCGGCCATATTCATAGCCCCTTGAGCCAACAATATCATTGCATTCATCAGCGTAAACAGTTTTTATATTCCTGAATGGTACGTTCCAATCCTAAATACAGTGCGTCACTAATCAAAGCGTGCCCGATAGAAACCTCATCCACCCAAGGAATGTTTTTATAGAAATAGTTTAAATTAACAAGACTCAAATCATGACCGGCATTGAGACCGATGCCCAATTTACGAGCGGTTTTCGCAGCTTCGATAAAAGGGGCGATAGCCGTTTCCGGGTTTTTCGGATAATTCGTAGCATATGGTTCCGTATAAAGCTCCACACGGTCGGCACCAGCCTTTGCTGCATATTCCACCATTTCCGAATCGGCGGCAACAAAAACGGATGTACGAATACCCGCACTGTTGAATTGGTCGAGAACTTCCGTCAGAAGTTCCAGATTTGCTTTTGTATCCCAGCCTGAATTGGAAGTCAATTGTGAAGGGTCATCGGGAACCAAAGTTACTTGATGCGGCTTTACCTTCAGCACCAGGTCTATAAACTCAGGCGACGGATAACCTTCGATATTAAATTCAGTCCGCAACAAAGGGCGCAAGGCGTATACATCCGAATGGCGAATGTGGCGTTCATCGGGACGGGGATGAACCGTTATGCCGTCTGCTCCAAAAGACTCACAATCAAGGGCTACCTTCACCACATCGGGAACATTTCCTCCCCGTGCGTTTCTCAGCGTAGCTATCTTGTTTATGTTCACACTTAATTTAGTCATAGTTCTATGTAATATTTGCCGCAAAAATACAAATATTATTATTAGTTGCCTAATAATACGAAACGCATTCTCCGTTCTTTTTTGGTTATTTAAAGTAGAAATCCAAGAAAAAGTGCCAAATTTGCAACCGAAACCAATGATACAGCTTATGAAATTTGCCATCTTCGGAAATACTTATCAGCCCAAAAAGTCTTTTCATGCCGCCAACCTGTTTCAATTATTGAAGAGACAGGGAGCTGAAATATGTGTATGCAGAGAGTTCTACCAGTTCTTGATTTCAGAACAAATGAAAATCGAAGCCGATCAATTACTGGATGGCGATGATTTTACAGCCGATATGGTGATCAGTATCGGAGGTGACGGAACTTTTCTGAAAGCCGCCCGCCGTGTAGGCAAAAAAGGGATTCCGATTCTTGGCATTAATACGGGACGTTTAGGGTTCCTTGCCGACATCTCTCCCGAAGAAATGGAAGAGACATTCAATGAAATTCATGCTGGACGGTACAGTGTGGAGGAAAGAAGCGTGCTGCAATTGATTTGTAACGACACACATTTACAGGAATGTCCGTATGCCTTGAACGAGATAGCAGTATTAAAGCGGGACAGTTCCTCCATGATCAGTATCCGCACGGCTATCAACGGCGCTTTTCTAAATACATATCAGGCTGACGGACTGGTGATTGCCACTCCGACCGGATCAACCGCATACTCATTGAGCGTAGGCGGGCCTATCATTGTGCCTCACTCCAACACTATCGCCATCACTCCCGTAGCTCCACATAGCCTCAATGTCCGTCCCATCGTTATCCGCGATGATTGGGAAATCACACTAGATGTAGAAAGCCGTAGCCACAACTTCCTCGTCGCCATCGACGGTCGGAGCGAAACCTGCAAAGAGACTACGCAACTTACTATCCGTCGGGCTGACTACAGTGTAAAAGTGGTAAAAAGGTTCAATCATGTTTTTTTCGATACACTCCGTACCAAGATGATGTGGGGAGCGGATGGCAGGGCGCAATAACTCATTTTGTACCCACCGACTTAATTTAATGTGAACGCCTGGGAACCGATCAAGTTGCCGCCTTCGAAAATATCCACCCGATAGTTTCCGGCGTACAAGAATTCTTCCACATCCCAAAACACATTCACATTCTGCTCTTCGCCATTGTACTCGATATACTTCTTAATGGAATAGGTCAATGTTCGGTTTTCATAAGGGAAAGTATTGGATGCACTCTTGGTCAACACATCATTATCCGGTTTGGTAATACGTATATAAACAGTACGCTCTCCGTTCTCAGCCGTTATATTCTTCACAATAGTAAAGCTGATAGCCAATTTCACGACATCTTTCACTTTTTTCGCCACTTTACCGCGTTTATTGCGTGGTTCGACACGAATATTGGTCGCATCAAGCTGGGCTGCCAACATCACTTTCTTATCCAGATTCTTCTTTTCTTCGGAAAGGTTATCAATCTGTCGTGAAGCCTGATTGTATTTTTGGGTGACTTCCGCGATGACTTGTTTCTGTTGTACCGTCAGTTTATTCAGTGAATCTATCTGATTGATATAGCCAATCATTACCTTGCGCAAGGTAGCCAATTCCTTCTTCAGACGACGAATCTCCGTCGCATTCGAACTTTTCACCGTACGGAGTTCTTCCAATAATCGCTGAGTCTTCAACTGCTCTTGCTCCAGCAACTGAGATAAAGAGTCATTGGAAATTGTCATCTTTAACTCATCATATTGTTGTGCAAAACGAGTATATTCGTTTTCCAGATCCTCCTTATCTAATTGGAATTCTTGCACCAACTCCCGGTTAGCCTGTTTTTCAGTAAATAACAGATAGGTAACACCGATAATCGCTATCACTAATACGGCAACAGCCGCAATAAGAATGCCTTTTTTGTTCATAGTTCCAGTACGTTAATTGATAACCGCCGCAAAAGTAATCATTTCGCAATAGAAGTCAAGCAGAAAAGCAGAGAGTTTTTTATATCCCCTCTGCTAATCCATACAATTTTAACTTATTGATGGGTAGCAATCAAAGAATAGACTTGTGCCGAAGTATGTTCACGAATACCTCTTGAGATATTATCAATTTTTCTGTTAGCAACACTGCTCTCCCAATCGGCCAAGTCCTTACCTTTTTCAAGAGGTAACGTATTATAGTCCACGACATTTCCTGATATTGTATGATACGAACTTTATTTCTTTCTCTGCCTACTATTATTAATTTCACTGCCTATACTTATTTCGTTTAACTATAGTCTTCCTTGCGTATGACTATAGTTATCCGCAAGGGAGACTATAGTTATTCTTGCGGAACACTATAGTGCAACGAAGTAATAGTAGCGGACGAAGTAAATCCGGATAGGCAAGCAATTATTAAATTATCATACCTATTATATTATTGGAAACTCAGACCTTTAACTAAAATTATTACGGAAAAATTTCTTTAATCAGGATTATCGTTGTAATTTTGTCGCGCTAAAAGATAAAACAAATTATCAACTTTTTAAATATATAGTATTATGTCAAAAGTAACCGTAGTAGGCGCAGGTAACGTAGGTGCTACATGTGCAAATGTACTTGCTTTTAATGAAGTAGCAGACGAAGTAGTAATGCTGGACGTTAAAGAAGGCGTTTCAGAAGGTAAAGCAATGGATATGATGCAGACAGCTCAATTGCTGGGCTTCGACACTACAATAGTAGGCTGCACTAACGACTATGCTCAGACTGCTGATTCTGACGTTGTTGTGATTACTTCAGGTATTCCTCGTAAACCGGGTATGACTCGTGAAGAACTGATCGGTGTGAATGCTGGCATCGTTAAATCGGTAGCACAGAACATCTTGAAATATTCTCCAAACGCTATCCTTGTTGTAATTTCTAACCCGATGGACACAATGACTTATTTGTCATTGAAATCTTTAGGCTTGCCGAAAAACCGTATTATCGGTATGGGTGGTGCTCTGGATAGCTCTCGCTTCAAATATTTCCTGGCTCAGGCTTTGGGATGCAATGCTAACGAAGTAGAAGGCATGGTTATCGGTGGTCACGGTGATACTACTATGATTCCGTTGACTCGTTTCGCTACTTACAAAGGTATGCCTGTAACCAACTTCCTGTCAGAAGAAAAACTGAACGAAGTAGCTGCCGCTACTATGGTAGGTGGTGCTACACTGACTAAATTGCTGGGTACCTCCGCATGGTATGCACCGGGTGCAGCTGGAGCATTTGTAGTTGAATCCATCATCCACAACCAGAAGAAGATGATTCCTTGCTCTGTATTCCTGGAAGGCGAATACGGCGAATCAGATATCTGTATCGGTGTTCCTGTTATTCTTGGCAAAAACGGTATCGAAAAGATTGTTGAACTAGACCTGAACGCTGACGAGAAAGCTAAATTTGCTGCCAGTGCTGCTGCTGTTCACAAAACAAACGCTGCTTTGAAAGAAGTAGGTGCTCTTTAATCCCCTTTTACATTTAATATATTAAAAGGCTGTTCTTCATTTCAGAAGAACGGCCTTTTTCTTTTCACCGGAATCACTAATTTTGCTATATTTCTAAAAAAAGCTAATTCTTTTTGCTTTCTCATAGAAAGCACATACATTTGCATCGTTGTTTATGCAATTATTGTTTAAGCCAACAAGTACAAATAAACAGACTATTTCCATAAACAAATTACATAAAAACAGGGTTATTTAAATAGAAGTATCACCTTATTAATATGCAAGATGCGATGAAAAAACTATTTCTCCTGACAATCCTATTACACCTGACTTTTATAGTAAAAGCGCAAACTTCACTAAGCTTGGATAGTTGCCGGGCATTAGCGCTTACCAACAACAAAGATTTGTTGATAAGTCATGAAAAAATAAATGCAGCCCATTACCAACGAAAGGCGGCATTCACCAACTACTTACCCAACTTTTCGGCAACCGGAGCTTACATGAGAAATCAAAAAGAATTCTCTCTATTGAACAACGATCAGAAAGCGGCACTCTCCGGATTGGGAAGTAATCTGGCAGGTCCCATCGGGCAAGCCGCAGCCGGAATTATAGCAACTTATCCCGAACTGGCTCCACTCATATCCTCATTAAGCGGGAGTTTACCGGCAGCCCTCGACCAGGCAGGCAATTCTTTGGTGGACGCGCTTCGTACAGACACCAGAAATGTATATGCCGGAGCCATCACATTAACTCAGCCTTTATATATGGGCGGTAAAATCCGTGCTTATAATAAAATAACAAAATACGCCGAAGAGTTGGCACGCCAACAACATAATGGTGGTATGCAGGAGGTTATCATGAGCACCGACCAAGCCTATTGGCAGGTAATCTCACTGGTCAATAAGAAAAAATTGGCAGAAGGTTACTTAAAACTTCTGCAACAACTGGATAGCGACGTTGAGAAGATGATCGCCGAGGGAGTAGCGACCAAAGCGGACGGTCTTTCCGTACGCGTCAAAGTCAATGAAGCGGAAATGACACTAACTAAAGTGGAAGACGGATTGAGCCTTGCCCGAATGTTGTTGTGTCAACTATGCGGTCTCGATCTGAGTTCACCCATCACGCTGGCGGATGAAAATATGGAGAATATTCCATTAATTCCGACAGATACTCATTTCGATCTGTCCACTGCATACGAAAACCGTCCGGAGATACGCAGTCTTGAACTGGCTACACAAATCTATAAGCAGAAAGTCAACGTAACCCGCGCCGAACATCTTCCGTCTATCGCATTGATGGGAAACTACATGGTCACCAACCCTTCCGTCTTCAACAGTTTTGAGAATAAATTCAAAGGTATGTGGAATGTAGGTGTCATGGTGCAGCTTCCTATATGGCATTGGGGAGAAGGTATCTATAAAACAAAAGCTGCCAAGGCCGAAGCACGCATCGCCCAGTATCAACTTCAAGATGCACGAGAAAAAATAGAGTTGCAAGTCAATCAAGCAGCATTCAAAGTGAATGAAGCAGGTAAGAAGTTGGTTATGGCTTCCCAAAATATGGAAAAAGCAGAAGAAAACCTCCGTTACGCGACACTTGGATTCAGAGAAGGCGTAATTGCCACCAGCAACGTTCTCGAAGCGCAAACCGCCTGGCTATCCGCCCAATCTGAAAAGATCGATGCACAAATAGACGTGAAACTGACTGAGATTTATCTGAAGAAATCATTAGGAACTCTTCAATAAGTGGAGAGTAAAAAGTGGAGGATGGAGAGTTGGGAGTAAAACTCATTATCTGGTAATTTATAAATAGTAATTTAGTAATTCATTATAATATGGTAACTACAAAATCACAAAACAGCAATATGCTGCTGGCTTTTCTTACTTTACTCGGAGTTATTGCAATCGTTGCAGTAGTTGGCTTTTTCATGCTTCGCAAAGGCCCTGAGATCATACAAGGGCAGGCAGAGGTTACCGAGTACCGCGTTTCAAGCAAAGTTCCGGGGCGTATTCTGGAATTTCGCGTGAAAGAAGGTCAAAGCGTAAATGCCGGTGATACACTAGCTATTTTAGAAGCCCCTGACGTCATGGCAAAAATGGAACAGGCACGTGCAGCCGAAGCCGCTGCGCAAGCACAGAATGAGAAAGCAATCAAAGGAGCCCGCAAGGAACAAATCCAAGCTGCTTACGAGATGTGGCAAAAAGCACAGGCAGGTGTTACTATTGCCGAGAAATCATACCAAAGAATCAAAAACCTGCATGAGCAAGGAGTTATGCCCGCACAAAAGTTGGATGAGGTAACCGCACAGCGTGACGCTGCCATCGCAACCGAGAAAGCCGCCAAAGCTCAATATACAATGGCTAAGAACGGAGCCGAACGTGAGGACAAAATGGCTGCGGAGGCTTTGGTGAACCGGGCAAAAGGTGCTGTTGCCGAAGTGGAATCGTATATCAAGGAAACCTATCTTATAGCGCCTGCCGCCGGAGAGGTTTCTGAAATATTCCCGAAAGTCGGTGAATTAGTGGGTACAGGAGCGCCAATCATGAACATAGCCGAACTGAACAATATGTGGGTAACATTTAATGTGCGCGAAGACCTCCTCAAAGATTTGACTATGGGAACCGAGTTTGAGGCAATCGTACCCGCTCTGGATAATAAAACAATCAAACTCAAAGTATATTATCTGAAAGATCTAGGAAGTTATGCCGCTTGGAAAGCAACTAAAACAACCGGACAGTTTGACTTGAAAACATTTGAGGTGAAAGCTTCCCCTATGGAAAAAGTAGAAAACCTCCGTCCGGGAATGTCGGTTGTCATTGACAAATAAGAGGTCATGAAAGAAAGAGAAAAGAAATATATAGCTTTGTGGCAAGTCATACAAAGGGAATGCCGACGGTTGGTTTCACGTCCGCTCTACCTTTTCTGTATGGTTATCGCTCCACTATTCTGCTATATCTTCTTCACTACATTAATGGATTCGGGACTTCCGCAAAATCTTCCGGCCGGTGTAGTGGATATGGACGACTCATCGACTTCCCGCAACATCGTGCGCAATCTGGATGCCTTCTCACAGACGGGTGTCGTAGCGCATTACAGTAATGTGACGGATGCTCGAATTGCTGTACAGGAAGGGAAAATTTATGGATTTTTCTACATCCCGAAGGGATTATCCGTAGAAGCGCAAAGCCAGCGGCAACCTAAGATTTCTTTCTACACCAATTATTCTTATCTGATTGCCGGCTCCTTGCTTTTCAGAGACATGAAAATGATGGGGGAACTCACCTCCGGTGCCGCCGCACGAACCGCTTTATACGCCAAAGGGGCAACGGAAGGCCAGGCGATGGGATTTCTGCAACCTATTGTGATTGATACGCATCCTCTGAACAACCCGTGGCTGAACTATTCGGTATATCTGTGCAACACATTGATACCGGGAGTACTTATGTTGCTTATATTCATGGTTACCGTCTATTCAATCGGTGTGGAAATCAAGGACCGTACCGCACGTGAATGGTTACGTATGAGCAATAACTCGATTTATATTGCATTGGCAGGAAAACTACTGCCCCATACGGTTATCTTTTTTATTATGGGCATATTCTATAATGTATACCTGTATGGTTTCCTACATTTTCCTTGCAATAGCGGTATTCTTCCGATGATATTCGCAACACTCTGTCTCGTTCTCGCCTCGCAATGCTGCGGTGTTGTCATGATAGGAACCTTACCGACTTTGCGGCTTGGACTGAGTTTCGCTTCCTTATGGGGAGTTATATCATTCTCCATCTCCGGCTTTTCATTTCCGGTAATGGCGATGCATCCTGTTTTACAAGCTTTGAGCAATCTGTTTCCGTTGCGTCACTACTTCCTTATTTATGTAGATCAAGCGCTCAATGGGTACAGCATGGCTTATTCTTGGAGTAACTATATGGCATTACTGATATTCATGCTGCTTCCTTTTCTGGTAGTTCACCGCTTGAAAGAAGCACTTATTTATTATAAATATATTCCCTAAATGAAAGATATAAAATTAAAAGATAAGATAGTACAAGGTATCAATGACCTGTTTTATATCTGGAAACGGGAGTTTCAGACAACTTTCCGCGACCAAGGGGTACTGATATTCTTTATACTCGTTCCATTGGGTTATCCGCTATTATACAGTTTCATTTACGATAATGAAGTTGTGCGTGAGGTCCCCGCTATCGTTGTGGATGACTCACATTCATCTCTCAGCCGCGAATACCTGCGCAAAGTAGACGCTACGCCTGATATCCAAATTGTTTCATACTGTGCCGATATGGAGGAAGCCAAACAGATGTTGAAAAACCGACTTGCGTATGGTATTATCTATATACCCTCTGACTTTAGTGATAATATAGCTAAAGGAAAACAGACGCAAGTCAGCATTTATTGTGATATGAGCGGATTACTTTATTATAAATCCATGCTCATAGCCAATACAGCCGTTTCACTGGATATGAATCAGGATATCAAAATTGCACGTAGTAGCAATACTACTGACCGTCAGGATGAAATCACCGCTTATCCGATAGAGTATGAGGAAATTTCCATATTCAATCCTACTGCCGGATTCGCAGCTTTTCTGATTCCTGCCGTACTGGTGTTAATCATTCAGCAAACCTTATTGCTCGGTATTGGCTTGGCTGCCGGTACTGCCCGAGAAAACAACCGTTTCAAAGACCTTGTTCCCATCAACCGGCATTACAACGGTACTTTACGGATTGTACTCGGAAAAGGTCTGAGCTACTTCTTGATTTATATATTGGTAGCTTTTTATGTACTGTATATTGTCCCAAGAATATTCAGCCTCAACCAAATAGGACAACCGGACTCATTAGTGTTATTTGTTGTCCCCTATTTAGCCGCCTGTATATTCTTTGCAATGACTGCCTCTATCGCCATCCGCAACCGGGAAACGTGTATGCTGATTTTTGTATTTACATCTGTCCCTTTATTATTTATCTCCGGAATTTCATGGCCGGGAGCCGCCATACCTCCCTTTTGGAAATATGTATCTTACATCTTCCCGTCTACTTTCGGTATCAATGGTTTCGTGAAAATCAATAATATGGGAGCTACTCTAAGCGAAGTAGCCTTTGAATATAAAGCTTTATGGTTACAGGCAGGCATTTACTTCCTTACCACCTGTTGGGTATATCGCTGGCAAATCCTTATGAGTCGCAAACATGCGATAGAGAGATATAAAGAACTAAAGGAGAAAACTCTACATTAATTCATTTTTGATATAGGATATCAAGTTGTACTGACACCCGGGTGTCAGACAAGTAGTTCTTGCAGATAAATGAGGCAGAATATATAACTCATCCCAATACCATATAATAAGAAGAAATATATCAAACATTATAATATAAAAATCCCCCGTTCCAGAGAGTATAGAACGAGGGATTTTAAAGAGATATTATAAAGAGAGTATAATCCTAATTAGAATTTATAACCTACACCGATAGAGAAGTTCATGTTCTTCGGAGCACCGTCACCGTCAACAAGTTTGGTCAGACCAAATTCTCCATCTAAACTAACAAAGAACTTATTGATCTCATAAGCAACACCAACACCAATACCAAAATCAAACCTCTTCATATCCATTTGATCTTCACCACTTCCAAAAAGATCTGCTTCTTTAGGAATATCTAGATAATCCAAAACATCTTCTACAGAAATTCCACCTAAATCACCCTCAATATCAGTTTTCCACTTACCTGCAATACCAAAAGCAAAGTATGGACCAGCTTTCACCACGATGTTTTGGTTATCAGCAATCGCAAAACGAGCAGCTGCCAACACAGGAATCTCTAAATACATCGGATTCAATTTCGCAGTAGCAGTAATTCCCTCTTCACTCTCTTCCATTTTAGTTCCTTTTTGAGTGAACATCAACGATGGTTGGATAGACCACATTTCTGTGAATTGATATTCCGCACCTACGCCTACATTAAATCCAATTCTCATCTTACTATCTTTAAACGCATCTCCTGTAAAATTACTCATGTTCATACCAACTTTGGCATTCCAAGAAAGCTGAGAATAAGAAACGATAGAAACAAGTGCAAATAGCACAAAAATCAAACCTTTTTTCATATCATTTATTTTTTAATTCGCCTCCCTCTTTCCCTTTGGTCAGCATTATTAATAGTTTTGTATCTCTAGTGCGGGGAATTTCCTGAACTTTGTTAGAGTATCAAGACACACCGTTTCATATTTAACGTCTGTTTTGTATCCGCAAATATATTTCATTTATTTTATATAAAAAAAATCCTAGAGCAACCATCTTTTGCATAAATGTTATTAAAGTGTGACTATTTAGGCAAAAATAGTGTTTATCCTATCATTTTTCGTGCTTAATAATTTTGTCGAAATAATGTCATTGAAACATTCTTGCAACAAACACACATATTTTATTATAAACCAACAGGTAGTCACAAGAATATTCTTATATTTGTTCGTTGTATTAAGAAACATTATATAGATATGAGAAGTTTCGCATGGATTATCGGTTTGCTACTTTGCACCGTTTACGGTGTACAAGCCCAAGACAGAGTGATTGAACGTCCTCCTTTTCTAGCCTGGAGTTCCAATAGCATTGAGATTGATAAAATTGTTATGGGAGATACAGTTACCACCCTATACATCAAAGCTTATTATCGCCCTAAATATTGGATAAAAATTGCGACAGGCAGTTTTCTAAGAGACAATAACGGAATGCTTTACCCTATCCGCAAGGGAGTTGGAATCACATTGGACAAAGAATTCTGGATGCCGGAATCAGGAGAAGCCGAATTCCAATTATTGTTTCCTCCCATTCCTCAAAATGTAACTAGTCTTGATTTCTCGGAAGGAGATTTTGACGGAGCGTACAAGATATGGGGAATACAACTAGATAGAAACGCATTTTACAAGCAAAAACTTCCTAAAGAAGCGGTCAAGCACAAAATAAACAAAAAAGCGGCATTACCCACCCCTAAGTTAGCTTATGCTACCGCTACTTTGAAAGGGAAAATCCTCGATTATCAGAAAGATATGATGAAACAGATGCGGATGCATATAGAAAGTCCCGCATCGAATATCCACAACGAACAGAATATTATAAAAATCGAGGAGGATGGCAGCTTTCAAGCAGAAGTAAAAGTAGCGTCCGTCACAAGCGTTGCATTGGAGATGCCTTTCGGCTGGGTGGAATGCCTGATAGCCCCCAATGAAGAAACATCTCTCATTATCAACACAAAAGAACTTTGCCGTAGGCAGACACATCTGCAAAAGAAGGATAAAACATTCGGAGAACCTGTATACTTCAACGGATATCTGGCCAGCTTGCAACAAGAACTGGCTTCAGTAGATATTGATATCACATTAAAAAGTGTTTTCTACATGGATATGTACAACGCCATTGCAGGGAAAAGCGCAGATGAATATAAAGCCTACGTATTGGAACGTCTTCCATCCATCCGGAAAGCGATAGAACAATCTTCCTATAGCAATGCATGCAAAGAACTATTAAACATACAGGTAGATCTGGCAGCAACCGGAAAAATCGCGATGACAGACAGAGAGCTAAAATCTGCTTATATTGCTGTAAATAAGTTGAATAGAGAAAAAGCAAACGAATATTTTTCCAATACGCATATTGATATTCCCGAAGGATACTATGACATATTAAAGGAATTTACTTCCATCAATACCCTCAAAGCGTTATACAGCAGGCAGTATGCATCAACAATCTATCTGATCAGTTTTATGCCGAACTATCGGAAAATACTTAAAGAAACGTTAGGAACGAATCAAGGGCCATTATTTGATTATATAAGATTCAACGAACTGTACCATTCTATCAAAGATTTCATTCCATTGACAGCAGATCAGGAGATAGAAATAAAGAAGTTGTCTTCTCCGGCGTATACCGAAATGCTTACTCAAACGAACAAAGAAACAATAAAGAAAATAGAATTGAACAAAAGGAAGAGTGGATTTACTATCAATGAAGCGGGAGAAGTCTCCAATGAAGATTTGTTCCCATCCATCCTTTCCAAGTTTCGCGGACACACTTTACTGGTTGATATTTGGGCAACCTGGTGCGGTCCTTGCCGAATGGCCAATAAAGCAATCGCCCCGATGAAAGAGGAATTGAAAGAGAAAGACATTATCTATCTTTACATCACAGGCGAAACGTCTCCCAAAGGAACATGGGAAAATATGATTTCCGATATTCACGGTGAGCATTTCCGCGTAACCAACGAACAATGGAATTTTCTGATGTCCAACCTTAACATAGAGGGAGTCCCTACCTATTTTATCATTGATTCTGAGGGCAATATCACTTATAAGAAGACAGGATTTCCGGGAGTAGAAACGATGAAAAAGCAGTTACTGAAAACTTTGAGTAAATAGTTCCGAATATGGTATGAAAGGGGTTTTGAAGTATCCAGAAGAGGATTGTCATAATGAATAAACGAAACGCAGATTAACGCAAATATCGTAGAAGCAATTTTACAAGTTATTGATAAATATATAATTGAAATACCCTACGATAATTTGCGTTAATCTGCGTTTTATTATTCATTACGATACAGTTCTTTTACAAACTCTTATTTATGCATCTCTACAATCTTGGTAGGAGCCATTTCCACATTCCGACGATCTACCTGACGGACAACACTAGCTGCCAAGGAAAGGAACGCACGTCCGGTCACAGAATCTTCATCCAATGCGACAGGAGTACCATTATCTCCTCCTTCACAGATGCTTTGCACGATAGGAATCTGTCCCAGCAAAGGAACATTCATCTCTTCAGCCAGTCTCTTGGCACCTTCTTTGCCGAAGATATAGTATTTATTTTCGGGAAGTTCGGCAGGAGTGAACCATGCCATATTCTCAACCAGACCGAGAATGGGCACATTTACCTTATCATTGGTAAACATATTGATTCCCTTACGGGCATCCGCCAAGGCAACCGCCTGCGGAGTGCTGACAACAATCGCTCCTGTCATAGCCAATGTCTGAACAACGGTCAGATGAATATCACTGGTTCCGGGAGGAAGGTCTATCAGGAAATAATCCAAATCTCCCCAAGCCGCATCACCTATCAACTGTTTTAACGCATTGCTTGCCATCCCGCCACGCCATAAAGTAGCTTGATCCGGATCAACAAAGAAACCGATAGACAATAATTTCACTCCATATTTCTCTACCGGAATAATCAGATCACGACCGTCTATACGCTCGGCATACGGGCGCGCATCTTCCACCTGGAACATTTTCGGCATGGAAGGACCGAAAATATCCGCATCGAGCAAACCTACCTTATAACCCAATTTCGCCAAAGCAACTGCCAGATTTGCTGACACGGTAGACTTGCCTACTCCACCTTTACCGGAAGAGATACCAATAATATTCTTTACCTGAGGAAGCATCTTGCCCACCTCTGGACGGGGAGCTTGCTTACTTTCTGTCGCAATCGTCACCTGCACATCCGGAGACACATAGGTATGAATAGCCGTCTCGGCAGCTTTCACCATTGATTTCATAAACGGATCGGTCGGTTTCTCAAAGATCAATGAAAAACTGACAAACATACCGTCAATACGGAGATTATCGGCAACCATCTCCGCTTCTACCAAATTCTTTCCCGTACCGGGATAGCGCACCGTTGCCAATGCATCCAATATTAATTTAGGATAAAGAGTCATGTCAATTAAAAATTAAATATTAAATATTAAAGAGGGAGATGCGCAGGCTCCTTGAGTGATAGGAGGAGATGCGTAGGTCCGATCCATATTTATGCAGTTCTATTTACTTGTATTTAGTCCGCTACGCTTGCTGCGGTTATAACTGCGATAAGAATCAAGTTCTATTTCCACATCCGGCTCCTGCAGCTTCCCTTCCTGTGGAAGACGGAATTTGATATACTTGATGTTTAAACCACGATCGAGCCATTGTTGTTCATAATAGGTCTTGATACCGAGAATATCATCCACCAATCCCGAGTGATATAAATCTTCGGTCATAAAATCTACTGGAAGCCGGTTCGCCTCTATCATGTATTTTGTATAAGTGAACATGAAATTGCTGTCCGTCTTCAGGTGGATAATGCCGTCCGGTCGCAAGAACTTGCGGTATCTTTCCATAAAGTAAGTGGAAGTCAGCCGTTTCGTCGCTTTCTTCATCTGCGGATCAGAGAAAGTAAGCCATATTTCGCTCACCTCACCCTCAGCAAAGAAGCGTTCGATAATCTCAATATTGGTACGCAGGAAAGCCACATTCTTCATTCCCGCCTGCAATGACTCCGTAGCTCCGGTCCACATACGGGCTCCTTTGATATCGACCGCTATAAAATTCTTCTCGGGAAACATCTTTCCCAAACCGACCGTGTACTCACCACGTCCGCAGCCTAGTTCGAGTACAATAGGATGATCGTTTTTGAAAAACTCCTCATGCCATTTTCCCTTCATATCGAAAGGCACGTTATCTATCGCCGAATAAGGATACTCGAAGACGTGCGGATAACTTGCCATATCGGCAAACTTTTCTAATTTGTTCTTACCCATATCAATCCTGATTAGGCTGCAAAGGTACTGATTTTGACGTAATCGGCAAAAAGAAAAAAGAAGAGGATTATTTTCACCACAGATTACACGGATTAACACAGATTAAAAAGAAGAAATAATCTGCGTTAATCCGTGTAATCTGTGGTGAAATCTGTATTATTCTACGATTGTCACCCATCCGTGTGTATCCGGTTCGTCACCATATTGGATACCACGCAACTTATTGTACAGCTTCGTACAAATCGGTCCCGGCTTTCCGTCTTTAGAAATAACGTATGATTTTCCATTCTCCAAATCATCGATACGCTGAATCGGGCTGATTACTGCCGCAGTTCCGCAAGCACCGGCTTCTTCAAAAGTCTCCAGTTCTTCTTCCGGTATCGGGCGGCGTTCAACCTTGATACCCATATCTTCCGCCAACTGCATTAAGCTCTTGTTCGTGATAGACGGGAGAATGGAAGTTGACTTCGGAGTGATATAAGTGTTATTTTTGATACCGAAGAAGTTGGCAGCTCCACACTCATCGATATACTTCTTTTCTTTTGCGTCGAGATAGAATTCGCAGGAATAACCCAAGTCATGCGCTTTTTTGTTGGCACGAAGACTGGCGGCATAGTTACCACCCACTTTATAGATACCAGTTCCGTGAGGAGCGGCACGGTCATATTCGCGAATGATAACGTACGGATTGGTAGAGAAACCACCCTTGAAGTACGGACCTACCGGAGTCACAAATACGACAAACATATATTCATTTGCCGGATGCACCCCCACTTGAGCACTTGTTCCGATCAGCAACGGACGAATGTAAAGAGAAGCACCTGTCTCGTATGGAGGAATGAAACGTTCGTTCAGTTTCACCACTTTCAGAATAGCTTCCTTGAAACGTTCAGTTGGAAGT
The DNA here is from genome assembly GCF_000156195.1 of Bacteroides finegoldii DSM 17565. Classification (GTDB taxonomy): domain Bacteria; phylum Bacteroidota; class Bacteroidia; order Bacteroidales; family Bacteroidaceae; genus Bacteroides; species Bacteroides finegoldii. The sequence continues at coordinate 294,324 of NZ_GG688318.1, forward strand.
TCAGCCATCAGGATTCCCTGACAAGTAGATTGCAGACGGGCTGCATTCTCTTCCAAACGGAAAATACGCACTTTACCGTCTTTTCCACGAAAAGCTTTCAAGCCTTCAAACGCTTCCTGACCATAATGCAAGCACGTAGCTGCCATGTGCAGATTCAGATGTTCGTCACTGCTCACTTCCAGTTCTCCCCATGCTCCATTGCGGAAATTAATTCTCACATTGTAGTCTGTCTTCATGTAGCCAAACGACAGATTCGCCCAGTCTATTTCTTTCATATTGTAACGTATTAGTTTATTTTTCTTATGTATTGATTCGCAAAAATAGCTTTTATTCTTCAGATTGCCGCTTTTCTTGCAATAATTTTTCGACTTCCTTATCTGCTTTCGTCAGTTTTTCGGTGCAGAAAGCTATTATTTCATTGGCTTCTTTGATTTTCTCACCCAAGATGTCAATATCCAATTCATTATTGTCTATCTGGCGAACAATCTTCTCGAGACGTTCCATTGCTTGAAGATAGGTTTCTTTTTTTGCTGCCACGATCGTTATATTTATTAAGAGTTAATGAGATTTGTTTCTTTTATCAGTTCCGATAAGACGGCTTTGCTCTACCACAGATTGCGCCTCCCCTTTCGAGAACCGGGTGACCAATCTGTCTCCCGACTTCAATGAGGATGCGTCCGTTACCGCCTTCCCATCTTTCAGCGTGATGCTGTATCCACGACTTAACAATTTATCAGGAGAAGCATCGGCAATGCGTTGTTGCAAAAGTTCCAATCGGTGACGCTGGCGGGACAATAACGCCATTGTGGCTTGCGACAGATCCTTTCGGGCTGTCAGCAAGGCAAAACGCGTCTCTGTCAGTTTCCGCTGTACAAGGTTCGGGATACGAGCCTGCAGTGTATCCAATCTTCTCCGCTCCCGCTCCAACAGCATATATGCTCCTTGCCGAATGCGAACAGACAAATCCTCCAGACGGTCCGCCACTTCCGCAACCCGATGAATCAAAAGTTCCGCCGCAGCCGTAGGAGTTTTCACTCGGGTATGAGCTACCGAATCAAGCACTGTATCGTCTCGTTCATGACCAATTCCGGTAATGATAGGAAGCGGGAACTGCGCACATGCAGCAGCTAATAGGTAAGTATCGAAACCGGACAAATCGGAAGTAGCCCCTCCGCCACGAATGATGACCACCACATCAAAATCATCAATACGGGCATTGACGCGGTCTAATGCAGCCAACACAGATTCTTCCACCTGATTCCCCTGCATCAATGCAGGAAACAGTTCTGTGTAAAAGAAGAACCCTCCGGGATTGTGCTGCAACTGATGACAAAAATCACCGTATCCGGCTGCAGTAGCGGAAGAGATGACCGCAATACGTTGAGGAAGCTGAGGCATTTCCAATTCCTTGTTCAAGGTCAGTACACCTTCTTCCTCCAACTGCAACAGTATTTCCCGACGATGACGGGCCATATCTCCCAATGTATAGGCAGGATCAATATCGAGCACGGTCAGACTGTAACCGTAAAGTTCGTGAAACTGGACGGTCACTTTCACCAGCACTTTAATGCCGGATGTAAACGGTTGCCCGGTCGTTTCCTCGAAATAGGGTTTCAGCAAACGATAAATGGTATTCCAAATCATACCGCGTGCTTTAGCAATAAGACTATTGCTGCGAGGATCTTTCTGCACAAATTCCAGATAGCAATGGCCTGTCGTATTGGAACGGACATCGCTCAGCTCAGCCTGTATCCAATATTCATCAGGCAGGCATTGCTCCAGACTACGGCGGACAAGCGCATTCAGCTCCAAAAGAGAAAGTCTTTCTCCACCCTCCCCCGAAGAGAAGGGGGCTGACCGTTTCGACTGATTCATAGTGTTTATCATACAGCAGCCATCTTATTTCTTTTCCTTAGAGGAGGAGTCTAGATAAGCCTTCCATAAGTCGGGTATGCCATAGCCATAAATATTGTCGGGGAAACCGGCTCTGTCACCCGAACGGCGAACAAGTTCGATTATCTCTTTTGCCGTCAGCTTCGGACAAGCCTGCCACAGACAAGCCACCATCCCACACATAATCGGAGAAGAGAAAGACGTACCGTTGGCACGGCTAAGATTGCCATTCGTTCCCATCACATCCGATCCCAGACCGACAGCCACCACATCAGGTTTCACCCGTCCGTCCGCCGTATTTCCTACGGAAGAAAACGGAGCCAACTCACCTCTTTTATTAATGGCGCCTACAGTGATCACATTTTCCGCATCTCCCGGAGGGGTAATCTTCTTCCACGAACCCGCACCGGAGTTTCCGGCACTGCAAACAACGACCATTCCTTTATCGGCCGCATGGGAAGCCTCACGTGACATCAACGCATAATGTCCGTTCAGATCACGGTACCTATAATTCTTTGTCGGATCATCAAAGGAATAATATCCGAGTGATGTATTCACCAAATCCACACCTACACTATCGGCAAACTCAATAGCTGCCGCCCAATAGTCCTGTTCTACTAAGTTCTCCGAATACTCATCCTCACTGCGCAATAACCAATAAGAAGCTTCGGGAGCCGTACCGATCATGACATTCGGCTGATTCATCGCCATACAGGAAAGGACAGACATACCGTGACTGCTTTCCGCATAAATATCCGCCTCCGGGTTTACAAAGTCACGCACACCCTGAATATCGATATTCTTCATCGCTTCAATCTTATCTACATTATGGAATCCCGCATCAATAACCGCAATCATCATTCCTTTTCCCTTGAAACCCGCATCATGAAGGAGGTTCGCCTTGCTCATCTCAATCTGGGTGCACGCAGGACCGTAAAGGCTGTCTGTACGCAGCGGCTTATTAATCAGCGAATCTCTTCGGGTAGCTTTTTCCATATTACCTTTCCATACTCTTTCCGCAGAGCGCACAAAAGGCAACCGGGCAATCTCATCTATCAACACACTGTCATTACAAGAGACAGTAACGAAATTCTCCCATTTTCCGGTCACAAGTATGTGAACTCCTTTCCGACGGATAGCGTCTACATATTTCTTACATACCGGCAAATCGGTGGAATCAATCTTCAACCCCTGTTTCTTTCTCCGTTCAATAGACTTTTTGGATAAGTACTTTTCCGGTTTTTGCAAAGAATAATCGGTAGCAGCCTTGTCTTTCAGACTGATACGATACTTCAAGGTATCTCCGGGAGTAAATTGGGCGAATCCACCCAAGCACACAGTTAAAGTAAGAATCAATAGTATGAACTTCTTCATCAGTTATCTTTATTTTATCAATTAAAATCCTTCGTTTTCCAGAATCACCAGACCTATTCCACGCTGTGAAGCAATGAAGGCTCCTCCCAACACTCGCTTTCCATCATAAAAAACAGCCGATTGTCCGGGAGCTATAGCCGAAGCCGTTTCAAGAAAACGGACAAGCAAACGCCCGTCTTCAAGACGTCTCACCCGACAAGCCAACGGACGACTGCGATAGCGAATCCGTACTGTCAGGTTCTCACACTGAAACAGTTCTTGTTCGTCCACAATCTTATCCTGCTCCGCCAACATATAATCCGTCTTCAACTGCTCCGCATCGCCAAGCATTACCGTATTCTTCTGAGGATTGATTTTCAATACATAAGCAGGCTTTCCAAGCGCGATTTCCAGTCCTTTCCTCTGACCTATAGTATAATAAGGCGCCCCTTTGTGCTGCCCCAACTTTACACCTTCGGAGTTGACAAACCATCCCGGCCCGATCTCGCTATCCAATTCCGGACACTGTTCGCGGAGAAAGTCGCGGTAATCTCCTTTAATGAAACATACTTCCATGCTCTCCCCCTCCTTCGATTTAGCCTCATAGCCTTTCTCAGCCAGGTATTCACGCACTTTTATTTTCGTATAAGCCCCCAACGGAAAGATACAACGCCGCAGCACATCCTGTCCCAACCTCCAAAGAAAATAAGACTGGTCTTTTTTATCATCGTCTCCAGCTATGATATAAATATGCCCGTTTTTCTCTTCCAACCGTGAATAATGTCCGGTAGCAATCCAATCACAATCCAACTTATCCGCCCATTCCGTCAACACACGGAACTTAAACAACGGATTGCACATCACACAAGGATTCGGTGTACGTCCCTGCTTATATTCGTCTATGAAGTTTTTTACAATAGTCTCTTTAAAAGGTATACGTTCATCCGCCACATAATGTTCAATACCCATCCTGGCAGCCAACTCTCTGGCATCCTGCGGCTCATCTCCCCACACACGCATAGTGACTCCCACTATTTCGTATCCTTGTTCTTGCAGCATAAGACAGGTAGCGGTACTGTCTATACCGCCACTCATACCCACCAGCACTCTCTTATTTCGTTCTTTCATCTGATCTTTGAAAAGTTACATGGATACAAATGTACGAGATTTCAAAGAGAATTCTTGCTTTTCCGGAAGAAAATCCTTATATTTGAGATATACAAAAGCAAGAACAATTATGGCTAACCCAAGATTACCGGGCATTTCCGAAAATGAGCAAGCCTTATTGTATGCCAAACTGAATGAATACAACCGAGGCAGGGCCTCTTTCAAAGAGGCGGGAGTTTACTTGGTGGTATTACCCCGACCAGGTAAACCCAACTATTCGTTATGGCTTTATTCTCCTCTACCGGAAAAACAATCCATCCTTTACATACATGATTTGTCACCGGACATCAACGAATCCCTCCGCATGGCAAGTACTATGTTCTATTATTCAAGGCGATGCCTGATTCTTGTAGATTACAACGAAAAGAGAATGCAAAGCAATGGCGACGACCTTATCTTTTTCGGGAAGTATCGGGGACATTTCCTACATGAGATATTGAAAGTGGATCCGGCTTATTTGAGTTGGATAGCCTATAAGTTTACACCGAGAATCCCCAAACAGGAACGTTTCGTCAAGATAGCGCAAGCTTATCACTCCGTACATTTAGACCTCATGCAAAGGAAGTCGAAAGAGAAACATTCAGTAAGCCGGTATTTGGGTGAACTAGGGGAGAAACTCACGGACCTCAGATTAAAAGTCATACGGGTGCGATTGGAAGATGATCCGTATAAGACAAGAATAAATGGTACTGTACCACAATTTTTTGTAAAGCAGGTACTGACATTGGCCGATGCAAGCGGCAACCTGGTTATCATGAGTATACCGTCAAAAAATCCCAGTGCGGTTTCATGCACACTATCCGGGATAGAACATGAATACCGACCGGGAGAAATCATTTATGTCGCATCTGCGCGGGTGTCACGCCGATACGAAAGTTACGGATCAAAGTATACCCGTATCAGTCACGTCAAACTTGTTATGACCACGACAGTTTAATCCTTTTCTATCAGTACTGTGGCATAAGCCGAGATACCTTCTTCCCGCCCAGTAAATCCGAGTTTCTCGGTAGTGGTCGCTTTAATGGAAATATCATCAACATCGATACCCATCACGTTTGCCATTGTCTCCTGCATCAAAGGAATATGCGCTTTCAGCTTCGGGCGTTCGGCGCAGATAGTCGCGTCAATATTACCGACCTTATATCCCTTGGAAGCAATCAGTTCTACGGTCTTTTTCAGAAGGATTTTGCTGTCGATATTCTTAAATTCTCCCGCTGTATCCGGAAAGTGATAACCGATGTCACGCATATTCGCAGCTCCCAGCAATGCATCACAGACGGCGTGCAATAGCACATCAGCGTCCGAATGCCCCAGCAATCCTTTTGTGTGTTCCAGAAGAACGCCTCCAAGCCACAGCTCACGTCCTTCAACCAATTGGTGCACATCGAAACCAAAGCCTACTCTTATCCTCATAATTTACCTTCCTCCATCAGCGGACATAGAAGTCCAATAGCTTTTCCCCTTCCAGATATCCTTGCAAATGTTGTCCGATACTGACCGGACCTACACCGGCAGGTGTACCTGTAAATAGCAAATCACCTATTTTCAGTGTCACAAATTGACTGACATACGCTATGATGTCATCCACTTTGAAAAGCATATCCGCCGTACACCCTTTTTGCACTTCTTTACCGTCAATCAACAGATTGAAGTTCAAATGTCGGATATCCTTGTAACGGTCTACCGGAACAAAATCTCCGATAGCCGCCGAAGAATCGAAGCCTTTGCAAAGTTCCCAAGGATTTCCCTGTTCACGGAATTTTCGCTGAAGATCACGGGCAGTAAAATCGATACCCACAGTCACGGCGTCATAATAGCGGTTAGCAAAACGAGGAGCGATGTTCTTCCCCAAACGGTTGATACGGACTACCAATTCCGTCTCATAATGTATCTCGTTAGAAAAGTCAGGAATGAAAAACGGCTTGCCGTCCTTTAAAATGGCAGAGTCCGGCTTCATAAAAACGACCGGTTCCGTATTTACCTGTGTATGTCCCAGCTCCTGATTATGCTGAGCGTAGTTCATTCCTACTGCGATAATCTTCATTATTTCTCGTTAAAATTCAATCGGTTAAACATAACGGCCAGATGCGCATAAAGAGAAGTGTTCTGTACGACAATATTTTCCGGCACGCGAATACGGAAAGGAGTAAAGTTCCACACTGCTTTTATTCCTCCGTCTACCATCTTATTTGTAATTTCCTGAGCGATATTAATAGGTACTGTCAGCACACCGATATTCACATCATATTCCTTCATCTTTGCTTCAAAGTCATCAGAATGGAAAATTGGAATTCCACCTAAGTCCTTCCCTACCAATTCCGGATTGACATCAAAAGCCGCCACGATTTCCAGACCGAAATGACGCAAACCCAAGTCACGGAGTAACGCACCTCCCAAACTACCTACACCAAACAAAAAGGCTTTGTGCATATTAGTAAATCCAAGAAAGCTTTCCAAAACCTCAATCAGTGCATCAATATTATAGCCCACTCTCGTACGTCCCGATATGTTCACATACGACAAGTCTTTGGCGATTTGAGAAGCGTCAATATTTATTTCCTTAGAGATTTGTGTCGAGGAGACATATTGCTCTCCTTTTTCTTTCATTAGTTTTATATTGGACAGATACCAGGGAAGTCTGCGCAAGGTAGGCTCCGGCACTTTATCCGCCTCTTTTCGTATATAAGTGCTCATACTTCTTACAAAATTTGGTATTTTGCAAAAGTACATTATTTTTTGAGACTGACAACCCTATAACAGAAAACCTTAATAGAGATTAAACAAAACAAGGAAAACAGGCTCAAATTTTGCCCTTTTCCATAAGTTTGATACTTTTGAGAAGAAATAAATATGACGAGTATGAAAAAGAATGATTGGAAAGATAGATTAAACGTAGTATATTCCACGAATCCGGACTTCGGCTATGAAATGGACAACGATGAAGAGCAAGTTATTCTCGACAAAAACAAACAAAACCTGCGAGTTTCCATTGACAAAAAGAACCGGTGCGGTAAAGTGGTCACATTAATTACCGGATTTATAGGTACGGAAAACGACTTGAAAGAGCTGGGTAAGCTACTGAAAAGCAAATGCGGAGTAGGCGGATCGGCTAAAGACGGAGAGATTATGGTACAAGGAGATTTCAAAACCAAAATCATAGAGCTGCTCATTAAAGAAGGATACTCTAAAACAAAAGGTATAGGAGGTTAAACTAAATAGCATTTTGTAACTAGAAATTTTAAAGATATGAGAAAAGTAACATTATTCTGTGCAGCAGCGTTATTCTCACTGTTGTCATTTGCACAAGACAACAATGCTGATATCGTCAAGGTAGGCGATAGTATGCCTGCTTTCACCCTTCATTCAACAGTGAACGGTACTGTAAACTCCGAGGACCTGAAAGGAAAAGTTGTATTAATCAATATTTTCGCTACTTGGTGTGGTCCTTGCCAAAGCGAACTGGCTGAAGTTCAAAAAACACTCTGGCCTAAATATAAGGACAACAAAGATTTCTGCATGTTAGTAATCGGACGCGAACATACCGACGTTCAATTAACGGAATACAACAAGCGCAAAGGGTTTACATTTCCTCTCTACCCGGACCCGAAACGGGAAGTCACAGGTAAGTTTGCCAGTCAATACATTCCCAGAAGCTACTTAATCGACAAAGAAGGGAAAGTGATATCCGCCACTGTCGGTTATAAAAAAGAAGAAATGGACAAGCTGATGAAGGAAATAGACAAAGCATTGAAATAATCCTCCCCAAGAATGCGCCTCATGTTATACATGGCAGTTTCTTGAGGAAAGGAATGATAAGATCAAATCAAAAGAAAAGGCAACTAACTCGTTATGAATCAGTTGCCTTTCTTGTTTCTTCAAATAGAGAATCTTAATGAATACCTCTATTAAGTTAACGTGTTCCGTTTTTAAGGACACATCATAGAATTTGAATCTGATTGATTATTCAGCTTTCAAAGTGAAACGTTTGAAGTCAACAATCTTCAATTCAGGATCAGCAGCAGTCAATACTTCTCTTACAGTCTTCTTACCGTCCATGATATCTTCCTGATTCAGCAAGCAAACTTCTTTCAAGAACTTAGCCAAACGACCTTTAGCGATGTTCTGAATCATCTGTTCAGGCAAGTGTGCAGCTTTCTCAGCAGAAACAGTAGCGATGATTTCTTTTGCTTTCGCTACATCTTCAGCTGTAATCCAGCCCTTAGCCATGTTGCTTTCCATGTGCTCTTCGCTGTCTACGTGAGCCGGGTTGATATTAGCTTTCTTCAGAGCAGCCTCAACAGCTTTCTGTACCTGTTCAGCTTTTGTCTTCTCAATAGCAACTTCGATTTCTTTCTGTTTGATTTCTTCAGAAACACCGTCCTCATCAATAGCAATCGGGTTCATAGCAGCAATCTGCATAGCTACCTGCTTAGCCAGTTGCTCGTCAACAGGCTTGTTGAAAGCAACAATCGTGCAAAGGCCATTTCTGTTCATGTGGTTGTAAACAGCAGTGCTTACACCTTCTACAGTCATGTAGCCATCCAATTCCATTTTCTCACCTGTGATACCGCTACGGTCAGTCACTGCATCCTGTACAGTACCGTTACCCATAGGCAATGACTTTACTTCGTCCAAAGTCTTGCATTTGTTAGCCACAGCAAGATCAAGAATATCCTGAGTCAACTTCACGAAATCAGCGTTCTGAGCCACAAAGTCAGTTTCACACTTCAAAGCAACGATAACAGCACGGTCACCGGTAGTCTTAGCAAGAACACAACCTTCAGAAGCCTCACGTTCCGAACGCTTAGCAGCAACAGCTTGTCCTTTCTTACGGATAATCTCCATTGCCTTGTCGAAATCGCCCTCAGCTTCAGTCAACGCGTTTTTGCAATCCATCATACCAGCTCCGGTCATTTTACGCAGCTTGGTAATATCAGCCATACTTACAGCCATAATAATTTCCTTTATTTAAATGAATAATAATTTCCTAAACAAAAAATGTGCCAATCTGCCAATCAAGATACAAGTGTATAAGCATACTCTTGCACATTAGCAAATTGGCACATTTATATATTAAGCCTCTTCGTCTTCCTTGATGAAAGCAGCAGCTTTAGCTGCGTTGATAGCTTCTTCGTCAGACTTGTCGAGTCTAGCTTTCACTGATTTCTTCTTGCCTTTGTTGGCGGGAGCTTCACCAGCAGCTTCCATATCGATCTTTTCAGCTTTTCTTTCTTCCAAACCTTCGATCATTGCAGCGCAGCAAGCATCCAAGATAACTTCTACAGATTTAGTAGCGTCATCGTTAGCAGGAATTACGAAGTCGATGTTTGTAGGATCAGAGTTAGTATCAACGATACCGAACACAGGGATACCCAAACGGTTAGCTTCGCGAACTGCGATGTTTTCTTTCATCACGTCGATAACGAACAAAGCAGACGGCAGACGAGTCAGGTCAGCGATAGAGCCCAAAGTCTTGTCCAATTTTGCACGTTGACGAGAGATCTGAAGGATTTCTCTCTTAGAAAGGTTAGCATAAGTACCATCGTTAGTCAATTTATCGATAGTAGCCATTTTCTTCACAGCCTTACGGATAGTCGGGAAGTTGGTCAACATACCACCCGGCCAGCGTTCGATTACATAAGGCATATTAACAGATTGAGCTTTCTCAGCTACAACTTGTTTCGCTTGTTTTTTAGTAGCAACAAAAAGAACTTTCTTGCCGGATTTGGCAATCTGTTTCAAAGCTTCAGCAGCTTCGTCTACTTTTGCAACTGTTTTGTGGAGGTCAATGATGTGAATACCATTGCGTTCCATGAAAATATAAGGAGCCATTGCAGGATTCCACTTTCTCTTAAGGTGTCCGAAGTGGCAACCAGCTTCCAATAATGTATCAAAATTTGTTCTTGACATCTTGTTTTTCTTTAAATCGTTTACTTTCTTTTTTGTTTTTTCTTAAACCAACCGCCGGGTAGTCCGCAAGCAGAGTCCCAGTAGTTTAGATACTAAACATATTCCTCTGTCAGGCAACCCATTAACGCTTGCTGAACTGGAATCTTCTACGAGCTTTCGGCTGTCCCGGTTTCTTACGTTCAACAGAACGCGGGTCGCGAGTCATGAAGCCTTCAGCACGAAGAGCAGCTTTGTCTTCAGCGTTGATTTTCACCAGTGCACGGGCGATTGCCAGACGCAAAGCCTGAGACTGACCTGTAAAACCACCACCACACAAGTTAACCTTGATGTCATACTTCTCAGCAGCACCAATCTTGTTCAATGGTTGTTTTACAACATACTGAAGAATAGTTGATGGAAAGTACTCTGCAAGGTCTCTCTTGTTAATAGTAATCTTTCCTGTACCTTCGCTTACGAATATGCGTGCGATAGCACGTTTACGTCTGCCTAATGCATTTACTACTTCCATTATATCTTATTTATATGAATTAATATCAATCATTTTCGGGCTTTGAGCTTCGTGCTTGTGTTCGCTACCAGCGTAAACATACAAGTTGTTCAGCAATTTAGCTCCCAGAATGTTCTTAGGAAGCATCCCCTTCACTACTTTTTTCAGTAATCTCTCTTCGCCGTTCGGTTTAGCGATCAAACGGGCAGGAGTCATTTCTCTCTGACCACCGGGATAACCAGTATATGACAAATACACTCTGTCATTCCATTTATTACCAGTCAGTTTTACTTTGTCAGCATTGATGATGATAACGTTATCACCGCAGTCTACATGAGGAGTAAAGTTCGGTTTGTACTTTCCTCTCAGCAATTTTGCAACTTTTGCTCCCAGACGACCTAAAGTCTGGTCTGTAGCGTCAACAATAACCCATTCTTTGGTTACGGTTGCCTTGTTTGCAGAAATGGTCTTGTAACTTAAAGTATCCACTCTTAAATTTGTTTTTTAAATGTTACTACTAAAATTTCTTCACCACTTATTAGTCCTCCCCGGACAAAGGACGACTAACTCGCTATGAATTAATCTCTTATCATTTTGTGATAATAATCGGCTTGCAAAAGTACGGCTTTTCTTTGAATTGGCAAACAAATTCTTCCTTTTTTTTGGATTTATTCGGTTGAATGACAAGGAGTAGATAATTAAGGTATACAAAAGTACGGCACCGGGGAAGGCATGGTTCGCCACCGAGGAACACAGGTTGGAAAATATAAAGCCCGTTGACCCACTATTATATTCCCAATTGATCCATCAAAAAAACATTGGATTTATGAAAAGAAAAATGCATTTTAACCCGGGGCAGTTTTAGTTATAATTATCTACCACAGATGTTACTTCTTTTTGGCATTTATTTTTCTTACAGAATCTCCAGTAAGTTCAATCTTGTGTGCAGAGTGTACAATTCTGTCCAGTATTGCGTCGGCTAGGGTAGGATCACCAATTGCATCATACCTGCTTTCGACAGGAAGTTGTGATGTTATTATGATTGATTTTAGTCCGTGCCTGTCTTCTATTATTTCCATAAGGATCGACCTTTCCTTTGCGTCCAACCCAATAAGAAACAGATCGTCAAGAATCAACAGTAGGTACTTTTCATCTCAGATTCTATTGTACCCTTATTTGGGGCCATTTTAAGATGTACCATGAGCTTTGATGCATTGGAATACAACGTCTTGACTCCATTTTGACACGCTTCATATCCTATGGCTGAAGCCAGGTAGCTTTTAGCAGTTCCAGAGCTGCCTGTTATAAAAATATTCTGTCCATCTCTTATAAAACCAAGAGAAGCAAGTCTTTCGAGCTGGTTTAGGTCTAGATTACGTTTGATTGTACAGTCTATTTTCTCCATATATGCTTTATATCTGAAGTTTGCAGACTTTATCAGTCGTTCAATGCTTATATTGCACCTGTAATCATTCTCGCTTTCCAGAAGCCATTTAAGAAACTCATCATTTGTCATACCATCTGAAGATGTAGTCCTGCAATCGTTTCTGTATGTTTCAAGCATACCGTAAAAACGTAGCTTGGAGAGTAGTTCCATTATTCTGTCCATATTTTTTCGACAGTTCTATTTGTCTTATTATTACTTGTCATTTTCATCACTGTTTTTAGAGTTAAAATAATCCTTACCTCTGAGATTTTTATGTTTAGGAGTAAGCTCAGGGATCTGTCTCTCCATTTAGACATGATACTTTTCATCTTCCCGATTTATCAGAATGCTTTCAATTTCGTTGTATCCAAACATTTTGGATTCCATTGCTATCTGGCATGCAAGAACCAATCTGTCGCGCCCAAAACGTTCCACAAGACTTAATATGACATCGGATGAACGTACGGATTGAATCGGATATTTTTTGGCAACGCCCACTAGTTTTATGTACTCTTCCACTACCGAATCGATTTCACCTGCCTTACGGTATATATCATCCATTCTACTTCTATATTCATGTAGTACTCCCGGAAGTTTGTGGGACTCTTTTTCTGAATAAGTAAAAGGTGTATCATCCCTGCGATGTGTCGTTATATGTCTGAATTTATGATATATTTCCACTATGTCCCCATCATACAGCAATTCTACAGTATCGCCGATATACTCTTTGGGGACACTGTAATAGTGACTGTTAAGCGAGACATAACTGTTTCTCATGACAGTCGCCGTTTTCCGGTTTTTGATATAAACCTTGTAGCGGGCAAAGTGTGCAGCCTGTCTTTCTCGACTTCGAGGAAGCGCTCCCTGCGGCTGTGACTGCGGTTGTACATCTTTCGGCTGTTCAACGCATCTGTATGTTTTACAGTCTCTATGTTCAAGGCTTCAAGATCATTGAACTTCAATCCCATCATCTTTGAATAGACCTCCCTATAGAGAAATCTTACAGCATTCTCAACCAAGGCCTTGTCTTTTGGTTTACGTACCATTGCCGGAAAGACAACACAACCGTAATGGTCTGCAAATGCAGCAAAGTCATCATTGACTACAGGCTCAATCCCTCCGGGCTTTATTACGACAGACTTGAGATTGTCGGGAACTATAAAGATATTCTTTCTTCTGCGATGGTACAGCCTCATAATAAGTAATCTGACCGCACGGAAGTATGGCAGCAAAAACTTCTACGGGAACCTTATCACCTGTCTTTTCGTCTGAAAGATAAAGTTTGTCACCGGCAAAATCCACATACATCTGATCACCGGCTATATGATCTATGCGCACAACGGGCACTTTTACTTCTATTTCACGTCTGAGATATAGGCAAAAAGAATAATAGCTGTAACCTTGAGGACGATTTTTCAGATACTCCTCATACAAGGACCTTCTTGTTGTTCCACGAGATTTAAGTCGTTTAATGTACTCAGGTATATGTTCTTCAAGATACTTATACTCTGCAGATCTGGATGATGCATTATCAATATCTACACCGAAAAGTTCATGCAGATGCTGTTCGTCCATTTTAACAGGCGCTCCAGTTCTATACCCATATCTTAATATATACGGATATACCGTTTGACTGTATTGCGTGAAATCAGAAGAGAAGAACTGATACTTCGGATACTCATTCCTGACTGATAGCAACGAAGAATGTGTTTGATTCTTATTTTCATACTTAAAAAATATTTGGTAAATTATACCGGGTTAAAATGCTTTTTAATGTACAAAAACAAGAGTAAAATAAGATGTCTCTATAGGGGCAAATTCTATTATAATCTCAATGGAGCAATTTAGATTATAAAGGTGGGGCTACAGACTTTTATAATAGTGGGGCAACGGGATTTATATTTTCCACCTATATATAAAAATTGCGTACATATATCCTTTCACGGATAATGTACGCAGTTCACTTTACCGGAATGTATTTTATTTATATAAATAGAACATACGGTCCATCAGTTGCCATTTCTCCGCTGAAGTCGCTGTTGCATCCGCCTGCTGGAATATAGACATATAGGCTTCCCATTCAGCCTGACGAGGCAGGGTGGCGAGACGCGCCATCGCAGTCTCCCAATCAAAATCAAGCGGTGTCTCGACTATCATGAACAGACGGGTCCCCAATATATAAATCTCCATTTCCAGAATACCCACTTCACGGATTCCAGCCCGGATTTCCGGCCACGCCTCTGCTTCACTATGACGCTTTACATATTCCGCTATCAATTCGGGGTTGTCTTTCAAATCCATTGTCTGGCAGTACCTTTTCACCGGAACTTTATATTCCTGTACTACATAACCATTTTCTTTCATTTTCTAGTGTTCCTTAATTCAATTATATTTTAATTAGTTGGATATATGTTCTTTTCATAGCTAAACAGACTAGACTATCTCACGATGTCTTCCGGGAACTTGGTCGGCATTCCCAGTCTCTTCCAAGTTTCATAATACCAGGCATTGAGTTCGTTTCCATTCAAATCGTTCTTGATAAAGTATTTCAGATGCAAGTAATCTTTATCCTTGATTTCGAATTGCAGAATATTATCCTGATTGTCCAACATCGGAAGATGGATATTCTTCTCGATACTCTCTTTATAAGAATCATCCGTCAGTTGCTTCCATGTTCCATATCCCGTGATGATAGCATCGGAACCGGGAATAATCGTGAAGTTCACAATTCGTCCGTCATCACTCAGAACCTTGAACGTATTACTAGGCTTTAAAGATCCCGGAACATCAGGAGATTCGGACACATAGTGGCAAAGCTGCCAAATACCTTTCAGATCGGCCAACTGGAATTTTGTTTTCTTCTGGGCCATCGCACCTGTTACCGCCAACAACATTATTGAAAGCATGGTAAAGAAATAGAGCTTTTTCATGATAGTATTATTTTAGTTAACACTCTCGAATGCGTATGTCCAAATATAAAGATTTATTTTGAGAAAAGAAACAGAAAGCTCATAAAAAACTCGCATAACCAGAAGATTATGCGAGTTTTACATAAATATACCGAAATATTAGAATTCAGCATTTCGCGGTGTACGCGGGAACGGTATCACGTCACGGATGTTGGACATACCCGTTACAAAGAGCAACAGGCGTTCAAAACCCAGTCCGAAACCGGAATGAGGACAGGTACCGAACTTACGCGTATCCAGATACCACCACATATCCTTCATCGGAATGTGAAGTTCTTCGATACGGGTCATCAACTTGTTGTAGTCCGATTCACGTTCAGAACCACCGATAATTTCACCGATCTTCGGGAAAAGAACATCCATCGCACGTACCGTCTTGCCATCCTCGTTCTGCTTCATATAGAAGGCTTTGATTTCCTTCGGATAGTCAGTCAGGATGACCGGACGTTTGAAGTGCTCTTCCACCAAGTAGCGTTCGTGCTCGGAAGCCAAGTCCACCCCCCAGTAAACGGGGAACTCGAACTTATGACCTTTCGCTACGGCATCTTCCAGAATCTTGATACCGTCTGTATAGGGCAGACGAACAAAATCATCTTTCAATACACCTTGCAGACGCTCAATCAAGCCCTTGTCGAACATATCGTTCAGGAACTTCACATCATCCGCACAGTTATCCAACGCCCATCTCACACAGTATTTGATGAACTCTTCAGCCAAGTCCATATTATCTGTAATGTCGTTGAAAGCAACTTCCGGTTCAATCATCCAGAACTCTGCCAAGTGACGGGGAGTATTGGAGTTTTCGGCACGGAACGTAGGACCGAATGTGTAAATAGATCCCAAAGCCGTAGCAGCCAACTCACCTTCCAACTGACCGGAGACTGTCAGACTTGCCTGTTTGCCAAAGAAATCGTCATCATAAATGATAGAGCCTTCTTCGTTTTTCTTCAAGTCATACAAGTTCATGGTGGTCACCTGGAACATCTGTCCGGCACCTTCGCAGTCGGAAGCCGTAATGATCGGTGTATGGAAATAGAAGAATCCTTTTTCATGGAAGAACTTATGGATAGCGATCGCCATATTGTGGCGGATGCGGAACACAGCACCAAATGTATTGGTACGCGGACGCAAATGAGCTATCTCACGCAAGAATTCCATGGAATGACCTTTCTTCTGCAATGGATATGTATTGTCGCAAGTACCCAGCACTTCGATTTCACGAGCCTGCACTTCCACCTTCTGGCCGGAACCTACTGATTCTACCATTTCCCCGTTCACGCTGATACAAGCGCCGGTGGTGATCTGCTTCAACATCTCTTCGTCGAAATTAGCCAAGTCTACTACGACCTGCAAATTATTTATTGTAGAACCGTCATTCAGTGCGATAAAGTTTACTTGTTTGCTACCTCTGCGGGTGCGAACCCATCCTTTCACATTGACCATAGCGCCAATATCCGTGCGCTTCAACAGATCAACAATTTTTGTTCTACCAATCTTTTCCATTTAACTTATTCTTTTATTAACGTTCTTATTCAAACGAACCCATACGGAGGTAGTTTACTTCTGCTTCCGTCAGGTAACGCCAGTCTCCGCGTCGCAGACCTTTTTTAGTCAGCCCGGCGAAGAATACACGGTCGAGTTTCACTACTTTATAACCCAGTGATTCGAAAATACGGCGAACGATACGGTTCTTGCCGGAGTGGATTTCGATACCTACCTGGTCTTTTTTAAAGTCATCTGTATAGCTGATAGCGTCTGCATGAATCTCGCCGTCTTCCAACTGGATACCGGCTGCAATCTGATCCATATCCGCTTTCGTCAGATTCTTGTCCAGATGAACATGATAAATCTTCTTCTTCAGGAATTTCGGGTGTGTCAGCTTGGAAGCCAGATCACCGTCATTCGTCAGTAACAGTACCCCGGTGGTGTTACGGTCAAGACGTCCTACCGGATAGATACGTTCATTGCAAGCGCCTTTTACCAAATCCATTACTGTACGGCGTTCCTGCGGATCATCCGATGTAGTAACCGTATCTTTCGGCTTATTCAACAACACGTATACTTTGCGTTCAATGCTAACCGGTTCTTCGTGGAACTTAACCACATCCGAGCGTTTGATCTTTGTGCCCAATTCAGTTACTACCTCACCGTTTACAGAAACCACACCCGCCGTAATAAATTCATCAGCCTCACGGCGTGAACAAACACCGGCATTTGCCAGGAACTTATTCAGACGAATCGGTTCGTTCGGGTCCACAAACTGTTCCTTGTACTCAATCTGTTTCTTCACGCTGTACTTAGCATTCGGATCATAATCAGCGGTACGCGGACGAGGACGGTATCCTCCTTGACGGTCGTTGTTGAATCTCGGACGGTAACCTCCGCCATTGTTGCTGCGATAGCCGCCACCTTCACCGTTGTTGAAACGGGGACGATACGGACGGTCACCACCTTCACGGTTGTAAGGACGCTGAGGACGGTCGCCACCTTCACCGTTATTGAAACGGGGACGATACGGACGATCACCACCTTCACGATTGTAAGGACGCTGTGGACGGTCGCCACCTTCACCGTTATTGAAACGAGGACGGTAAGGACGGTCACCACCTTCGCTACTGAAACGGGGACGTTGAGAACGGTCACCGTATGAACCACCTTCACTATTGAAACGGGGACGTTGAGGACGATCACCGTATGAACCTCCTTCGCTATTGAAGCGGGGACGTTGAGAACGGTCACCGTAAGAACCTCCTTCGCTATTGAAGCGAGGACGTTGAGGACGGTCACCGTATGAACGCTGCGGACGGTCGCCTCCTTCATTGTTGGCATTAAATCTCGGGCGATACGGACGATCCCCTCCTTCACGATTGTAAGAAGGACGATACGGACGTTCTCCACCTTCTCTGTTGTAAGACCTGTTACCATCACGGCCGGCACCTGCATTCTCTTCATTGAAAGAATTTTCGCGCCATTCTTCGTTTTCTGTGCTCATTTTTTTATTCGAATAAAATTAGACTTTGGCCTCACGGCCTATTTAAAAACACGTTTATTATATTAGTAAACAATTAAAGCCCCGTATAAGTATGGGGAGTGATTGCTCTTAACTCTTTTTTAATATCTTCGCTTACATTCAATTCTTCAATAAACTCTTTAATAGAACTTTCTGTAATAGCCTGGTTGGTCCGGGTCAAAGCTTTCAAGGCTTCATACGGATGCGGATAAGCCTCACGGCGCAGAATTGTCTGAATAGCTTCTGCCACTACACTCCAACAGTTATCCAAGTCACGATAGATAGCCGGCTCGTTCAGCAACAGTTTGCGCAATCCCTTCAAAGAACTCTGGATGGCAATCACGATGTGGCCGAAAGGCACACCCACATTACGCAGCACCGTTGAATCTGTCAAGTCACGCTGCAAACGGGAAACAGGGAGTTTCACGGCCAAATGTTCCAGAATGGAAGTCGCAATACCCAGATTACCCTCCGCATTTTCGAAGTCAATCGGGTTGACCTTATGCGGCATAGCGCTCGAACCAACTTCTCCGGCTTTGATCTTCTGCTTGAAGTACTCCATAGAGATATACTGCCAGAAGTCACGGTTCATATCCACCATAATGGTATTGATACGCTTCATTGCATCAAAAACAGCAGAAAGGTTATCATAGTTCGAAATCTGCGTTGTATACTCTTCACGCTCCAACCCCAACTTCTCTGCAACAAATCTGTTACCGAATTGTTTCCAATCGTACTGGGGATATGCAACATGATGTGCATTGTAATTTCCGGTAGCGCCACCGAACTTGGCAGTAATCGGGCTGGCTTTCAATGTTGCCAACTGACGTTCCAGACGGTAAACGAACACCATCACTTCTTTACCCAAGCGGGTGGGAGAAGCCGGTTGACCGTGAGTTTTGGCAAGCATAGGGATATTTGCCCAGTCCGTTGCGTATGTTTTCAATTGTGCAATCAGTTCTTCAATCAACGGATAGTAGACCTGTTCCAATGCTTCTTTGATAGAAAGGGGAACAGACGTATTGTTGATATCCTGAGAAGTCAGTCCGAAGTGGATGAATTCCTTATAGTCATCCATCCCGCCCATCTTGTCAAATTCTTCTTTCAGGAAGTATTCTACTGCTTTCACGTCGTGGTTAGTCACACTCTCGATATCTTTAATGCGCTGTGCATCCGCTTCTGAGAAGTTACGGTAGATATTCCGTAAAGTTTCAAACACGCTGCTATCGATTCCTTTTAATTGCGGCAAGGGAAGTTCGCACAAGGTGATAAAGTATTCCACCTCTACCTGTACACGGTATTTGATCAGTGCAAATTCAGAGAAATAAGCTGCCAAAGCTTTCGTTTTGCCTCTATATCGACCATCAATCGGGGATATGGCCGTTAATACATCAAGTTCCATACGTTTTCTTAGATAATTATCAGAACGCAAAATTAACTCTTTTTCCTGAGTTATAAGGCAAAAGGATAAAGAAAGTTTGTATAAAAGCGGTAAGAAATAAAAAAAAGTCTCACGAATTTCTTCGCAAGACTTCTGTTTTGTGTGGGCGTTGACGGATTCGAACCGCCGACCCTCTGCTTGTAAGGCAGATGCTCTGAACCAGCTGAGCTAAACGCCCTTGTTAATGAGCCGGAAGTGTTTCGTTTTTTTCGTGTGGGCGTTGACGGATTCGAACCGCCGACCCTCTGCTTGTAAGGCAGATGCTCTGAACCAGCTGAGCTAAACGCCCGTACACTTCCGTTTCAAAAGCGATGCAAAGGTACGGCTTTTTTTGAAACCTCCAAACATTTCTAATAATATTTTTCAAGAAAGTTTTTATCCGGCAAACGAATCTACTGATTATCAGCAAATAATAAAGGAGTTTTTTTTCATGCAATTTTTCCCGACGGTTACGCTTGTTTCCGAATTATACGTGCCGGATTCCCGACTGCAACACAATCATCGGGGATATCTTTTGTGACGACACTACCTGCTCCTATCACACAGCGACTGCCAATCGTCACACCGGGACAGATGATAGCTCCACCGCCAATCCAGCAATCTTCACCAATCGTCACCGGATAAGCGTATTCCTTAGAGCCTCTTCTTTCCAGATAATCCATCGGATGATGCGGAGTGTAAATCTGTACACAGGGGCCAATCAACGTATGAGCACCAATCGTAATATATCCACCATCCAGAAATGTACAATTGGCATTGACAAAAACATGCTCGCCCAGTTTGATTCCATCTCCATGATCGCAATGGAAAGGCGGACAGATAATCGATGTCTCAGGTATCCCGGGCACCAATTCTTCCAATAGCTTTCTGTATCCGTCTTCGTATGTACTCATTCCTCCCATACGAGCCAGCAGTGCTTTGGCATGCGCAAAACGTTCTTGTATTTCCGGCACAGCCATATCGGTCAACCGGCTGCTACGCATTTTTTCTACTTCTGTCATACGTTATATTTCTTTACCGTTAGTAAACACAAACTTTTTCTCATCCGAAAGAGACTCATCAAACTCGAATCCTTCCCAAGAGAAATGTTTCAGTTCTTCCGGATTTTCTATTTTATTCTTTAGGACGAAACGTGTCATTTCACCACGCGACATCTTTATATAGATAACAACCGAAGCCCACTTCCCGTTTTTCCACACTTGAAATCCCGGAGTAATGACACGTACTTCTTTTTCTACCCGCTTCCAGTCGAACAGGCTTTTCATCTCATCACTTGCCAAATTGCAGAGTATGCCACCCGCATTCTTTATATCTTCTATGAATATATCCGTCAGACGGGACTGCCAATAAGAGAACATTGTCTGATTCCCCAATTCCGGCAGCACGACATCCCCCTCCAACCGATAAGAACGGATAACATCCAACGGCCTCAACAAGCCGTAACAAAATGAAGTCAACCGTAGATGTTCCTGTGCATATTCAAATTCTTCTTTGGAGAAATCTTTCGCATTCAAACGCTTGAACACGGTTCCGGTGTAAGCCAACAAGGCCGGAAGTTCCGGAGTGCCTTCTGCATGAAAGACTTGATAACGCTTATAATTCTCCACAGCTATCTTTGCGTTTACACGCAACAGACGTTCCAACTCGTCCACCGAGAACTGCGACATCTGCAAAGCTATCTCGGACGCTTCTTTTTGAAAACGCGGAACTGTGTTCAAAGGGGCTTTCACCTTTGAAGTCTCACTCATGGTCTTGGCGCAGGATAGAAGTACTAACATGATGAATCCTATTTTATCTACAACTCCCTCCTTGAACAAGCCAAAGAGGGAGTCCTACTTAGTTTAATATACCATACCGCTCAAGCAGTTTTTATTTATATTCCTGCCAGCTCTTAATCTGAATATCATTCAATTTCAAGTCACAGAATGCTTCGATAAAGGCACTTGCCAGACGAGCGTTTGTAATCAACGGAATGTTATGGTCAATTGCGCCACGACGGATACGGTAACCGTTTGTCAATTCACGTTTGCTATGATTCTTCGGAATGTTGACGATCAAATCAAACTTGTGATCGGCAATCATCTTCATCACGTTGTTTTCCGCACCCGGCTTCTCATCCGGCCAATAAACCGGAGTAGTATCCACACCATGAGCATTCAGGAAGGCTGCAGTTCCGGCAGTAGCGTAGATCTGATATCCCTTAGCGAATAACATACGGCTGGCGTCCAGCAAATCAACCTTTGACTTCATAGCACCGGAAGAGAACATCACTGCTTTTTCAGGAATCTTGAAGCCGGTAGCAATCATTGCATTCAACAATGCTTCAGAGAAATCATCACCGATACATCCCACTTCACCCGTAGAAGACATATCCACACCCAATACCGGGTCAGCCTTGTGCAAACGGGAGAAAGAGAACTGAGATGCTTTTACACCAATCCAATCGATATCGAATGCAGATTTATCCGGACGTGAGTACGGAGCATCCAGCATGATGCGGGTAGCCGTTTCAATGAAGTTACGTTTCAGTACCTTAGAAACAAACGGGAAGCTACGAGAAGCACGCAAGTTACACTCGATTACTTTCACCTCATTGTTACGGGCCAAGAACTGAATATTGAACGGGCCGGAGATATTGAGTTCTTTGGCAATCTGACGGCTGATCTTCTTGATACGGCGTGCTGTTGCAAAATAAATCTTCTGAGCCGGGAACACCAGTGTAGCGTCACCGGAGTGAACACCTGCAAATTCCACATGTTCAGAGATTGCGTACTCTACTACTTCACCGTTCTGGGCAACCGCGTCAAACTCAATCTCTTTTGTATTTTCAAGGAATTGAGAAACAACCACCGGATATTCTTTAGAAACTTCGGCAGCCATCTTCAAGAAATTCTCCAGCTCCTCGTCATCATAGCAAACATTCATTGCAGCTCCCGAAAGCACGTAAGAAGGACGAACCAATACCGGATAGCCTACTTTTTCTACGAATCCTTTGACATCCTCAAGGCTCGTCAGCTCTTGCCAAGCCGGCTGGTCGATACCCAGTTGATCAAGCATAGCGGAGAATTTGTTACGATTCTCGGCGCGGTCGATCGAGATTGGAGAAGTACCCAATACAGGAACCGACTGACGGTAAAGTTTCATGGCCAGGTTGTTCGGGATCTGTCCACCTACGGAAACAATCACACCACGAGGCTGTTCAAGATCGATTACGTCAAGCACACGTTCAAAAGAAAGTTCGTCGAAGTACAGACGGTCGCACATATCATAGTCTGTAGAAACTGTTTCCGGGTTGTAGTTAATCATAATTGATTTATAACCCAGCTTACGAGCGGTTTGAACTGCATTCACCGAACACCAGTCAAACTCAACCGAGCTACCGATGCGATAAGCACCCGAGCCCAACACGACTACTGATTTTTCGTTCTTATAATAGTTCACATCATAACCTTCCACTGCATATGTCATATACAGATAGTTGGTCAGTTCCGGATGTTCGGAAGCAACTGTATTGATACGTTTTACAGCCGGAAGGATACCCATAGATTTACGATGAGCACGTACCGCCAAGTTTTCTTTCTCCATATTTCCTGTCGGATTCAGAACAAAACGTGCGATCTGGAAGTCAGAGAAGCCTAAAATCTTTGCTTCACGCATTACATCAGCCGGAATATCTTCTACCTTATTATAAGTAGATAACTTAGCTTTATAATCAACAATATTTTTTAGTTTGCCGAGGAACCAAGGATCAATCTTTGTCAGATCATGGATACGTTCGATAGTGTAGCCTTCTTCCATAGCCTGCGCAATGGAGAAGATACGCAAGTCAGTCGGACGTGAAAGTTCCTTATCAAGATCGTCGAAATGGAGTTCGTCATTACCTACGAAACCATGCATACCCTGCCCAATCATACGAAGACCTTTCTGAATGATTTCTTCGAAAGAGCGCCCGATAGACATGATCTCACCTACCGACTTCATGCTCGAACCGATTTCACGAGATACACCGGCAAACTTCGTCAAGTCCCAACGAGGGATCTTACAGATATAATAGTCAAGCTGAGGAGCAACATATGCAGAGTTAGGAGTTCCCATCTCGCCAATCTGGTCGAGCGAGTAACCCAAAGCAATTTTAGCTGCGACAAATGCCAACGGATAACCGGTAGCCTTAGAAGCCAAAGCGGAAGAACGGCTCAAACGAGCGTTTACTTCAATCACACGGTAATCATCCGTATCAGAGTTGAAAGCATACTGAATATTACATTCACCTACGATACCTAAATGGCGGATACATTTTGTAGAAAGCTCCTGCAACATTTTCAGTTCCTTGTCGTCCAGTGAGCAAGTCGGAGCAACAACGATAGACTCACCGGTATGAATGCCCAGAGGGTCGAAGTTTTCCATGCTCGCTACTGTAAAACAGTGGTCATTAGCGTCACGGATTACCTCAAACTCTATTTCTTTCCAGCCTTTCAAAGACTCTTCAACAAGAATTTGTTTAGAGAACGCAAATGAACTTTCAGCCAACTTCAGAAATTCTTCCTCATTAGCGCAAATACCGCTACCAAGGCCTCCCAGCGCATAAGCCGAGCGCACCATAACCGGATAGCCAATCTTACGGGCAGCAGCAATCGCGTCTTCCATACTTTCTACAGCTTGGCTGACAGGAGTTTTCATACTGATTTCATCGAGCTTCTTCACGAACAGATCGCGGTCTTCAGTATACATGATAGCCTCAACAGACGTACCAAGCACTTTTACTCCATATTTATCAAGAATACCCTGTGTATAGAGTTCTGCACCACAGTTCAACGCGGTCTGTCCGCCAAATGCCAACAGAATACCGTCCGGACGTTCCTTCTTGATAATCTCTTCTACGAAATAAGTAGTTACGGGAAGGAAATACACTTTATCGGCAATGCCTTCAGAAGTCTGAATGGTTGCGATGTTCGGGTTTACCAATACTGAGCTGATACCTTCTTCTTTCAAAGCTTTCAGTGCTTGTGAGCCTGAGTAGTCGAACTCTCCGGCTTGTCCGATTTTGAGTGCTCCAGAACCCAAAACGAGAACTTTCTTGATTTCCTTTTCCATTTCTTTTGTTGTTATAATAAGTTGTTATTTCTAAGTTCGTCCATAAAAAAAATGCGTTACCCTCAAAAAAGGATTAACGCATTACCAAAGAACTAAAATATCGTTTTTGGAGAAAAAAGAAGAAGCCTGCCGTTTCCGGGTGCAAAACATCCGAATGTAAATAATACTTACTTCTGATTTCCTGTTGATTCATTGTCGGTTCCAAAATTTGTGCAAAGTAACGACATATTTTGCAAATGGCAAAAAGAAACGTCTACTTTTTTACAGTGAAGTGCTCCCATTTTGATACATCTTTCAGTTTTTATCCGTATCTTTGTCGCTAAATAGATATTAATAAGGTAATAACAATGGGAAAAGAAAAAATAATATTGACGGGCGACCGTCCTACCGGCAGACTTCATATCGGCCATTATGTAGGTTCGTTGAAACGCAGAGTGGAGTTACAAGACGCGGGTGATTATAGCAAGATGTTTATCTTCATTGCCGATTCGCAGGCATTGACAGACAATATAGACAATCCGGAGAAAGTACGTCAGAATGTTATTGAGGTTGCCCTCGACTATCTGGCTTGCGGAATCGATCCTTCCAAAGCGACCATCTTTATTCAGTCGCAAATACCGGAACTGTGCGAACTTAGTTTCTATTACATGGACCTTGTAAGTGTATCGCGTCTGCAACGTAATCCGACGGTTAAAGCGGAAATCCAGATGCGTAATTTCGAAGCAAGTATCCCCGTAGGCTTCTTCACTTATCCTATCAGCCAGGCTGCGGATATCACTGCTTTCCGTGCTACGACTGTTCCCGTAGGTGAGGACCAGGAACCAATGCTTGAACAGGCACGCGAGATTGTCCGTCGTTTTAATTATATTTATGGTGAGACATTGGTAGAACCGGAAATCCTGTTGCCTGACAATGCCGCTTGCCTGCGTTTGCCGGGAACTGACGGTAAGGCAAAAATGAGCAAATCACTTGGGAACTGTATCTACCTTTCGGAAGAGCCGGAGGAAATACAGAAAAAAATCATGAGTATGTACACCGACCCGGGACATCTCCGTGTGCAGGATCCGGGAAAAATCGAAGGCAATACCGTGTTCACATATCTCGATGCTTTCTGCCGTCCGGAACATTTTGAACGTTATTTACCGGATTACCCGAATCTGGCTGAATTGAAAGCTCACTACCAACACGGCGGATTGGGGGATGTAAAAGTAAAACGCTTCCTGAATTCCATCATGCAGGAGACGCTGGAACCGATTCGCAATCGCCGCAAAGAATTCAGCAAAGATATTCCTGCTGTCTACGAAATGCTCCGAAAAGGATGCGAAGTGGCAAGAGCTACCGCAGCCGAGACATTGGCTGATGTAAAGAAAGCAATGAAGATCAATTACTTCGATGATAAAGAACTGATCGAAGAACAGGTAAAACGCTTCTCTCAAGAATAAGAGATTAATCTGCGTTTTAGCAGACTCTCCTACAACTAAAAAAGTCCGGACTCATTTGCCCGGACTTTTTATTTCTATGAATAAATTCCAAACTACGGTTTCCCAATATACCAATAAATAATGATTGCGTAAATCCTCCGACAAACAGCAGCCATACAAATACCCAAATATAACGATTGCCAGGCATATCCCGTTTATCTACTTTTGCACCGCAAACTATTCAGGATAACGATTGATATGAAAAGAAAGAAAAAAAGTATGTTTAAATGGTATTTGTCGGTTATACCTATTCTCATTAATATTCCTCTGATTTCTGAAGCTCAGAACACAGTTTCCGAAGAACCACTTCGATACCGGACATCAAAAACAGCAATTATGTAGAAATCGACGAGGTAGTTATTGTCGGTAAAAGTGAGGCCTGCCGACAGCAGGAGCAGGCATTCGCCATCTCGGTTGCCGATTTGAGCAAGAACTATAACACTTCTGTCGATATCGGTACTATCACCAACCGTATGGCAGGAGTCAAACTCCGTGTAAATAGTGGAGTCGGCTCTGATTACAATTTCACCTTGAACGGTTTTTCCGGACGACAGGTAAAATTTTTCATGAACGGTCTGGCAATGGACAATTTCGGTGATGCTTTCAGTATAAATAACCTTCCTGCCAATATGGTGGAACGAGCGGAAGTCTACAAAGGTGTACTCCCCGTAGGCTTGGGAGCTGATGCATTGGGCGGTGCGGTCAATGTAATCACCCGCAAGACTGCAAATTATTTGGATGTTTCATACTCTTTCGGCTCATTCAACACACACAAAGCCTCCATTAACGGAGCATATACTAACGGAAAAACCGGACTCACAACCCGCCTCACTTCTTTCCTCAATTATTCGGATAATAATTATAAGGTATATGTACCGATCATTGACTTGGAAAGCGGGCAGAAATTGGGCAATCAATGGGTTAAGCGTTTCCACGATGGATATAAGTCGTTGAGAGTACGATTAGAAACCGGTTTCGTAAACCGTCCGTTCGCTGATTATCTGCTGGCAGGCATTATTGTTGCCGGAAACGACAAAGATATTCAGAACGGAGTCGTCATGGAGCTCGTATATGGAGCTCGAACAACAGACAGCCGTTCGGTCATTCCAATGCTGCGTTATAAAAAATCAGACCTGTTCATAGAAGGGTGGGGACTTTCTTTTTACGGTTCTTACAGTGACGTTGACAATAACAGTACGGATACTGTCCCAAGACGATACAACTGGCAGGGCGAATGGGTGCCAAACGCTTCCACCAGTTCAGGCGAAAGATCGCGCTCACAACTCCATATCAATAACAAAGAATGGAGAACAAATACCAGTCTGAACTATACATTCAATCAGTATCACACTTTATCACTAAATCATGTCTACTCCGGACTGACACGCAAAGTGTCCGATGTAGAAGATCCTGCCAACGAATACAATAAAGTTCCTCAGAGTATTGACAAGCAATACTTGGTCTGGGATGGATGGCCAAATATACACGATGGAATGCTACCTTGTTCGAAAGGTGACAAAGCCTGTGAATGAACTGTCAACTTCGGACTAGCCCCGCCTTACCGGTATGACTGTCAGTGACAACAAGATTTATATCACATATTACTTGACAGACGAAACAAAAAAGCCGAGTGTGACACGTTACATCAACAAAGCGTATGTAGCCGTATACTCTTATCCTGAACTGGAATATATCACGACAATGGAAGATGAACGTGCAGCCATAGCCGGTTCATGGAATGCTTACAATGGGATCTTCCAAACCGAATCAGGTAACATGTACACGTTCTCAAATACATCCATAGCTAACGGTTTTACAGAGAACAGTACAAAGAAAGCCGCATTCTTACATATCCCGAAAGGAACAACCCAATTCGATGACTATTACTTTGACGTTGAAACCGCAGCCAGAGGTCTGAAACCCGTTCATTTGCAATATTTGGGTAACGGTAAGTTCTTTGCTCAAGTAAGTACATTGCAATCGGAAGAAATGACCAGATGGGCAGATAAAGAATTGAAAGCCTGTATTATTGACGTAAAAGAGAAAACGGTAAAAGATAATGGAATAAGAAAACTGCCCTCCGTAATTTCACACTGAAAATCAAAGCTCCTTTTGCACGGCTCAATTATGACCTGCATAATGTTTTAGGCGGATATGCCGCCATCGTATTGTTCGTCCTCTCTGCTACCGGACTAGTATGGAGTTTTAATTGGTTCAGCAAGGCAACATATTACATCACTTCCGGAGGAAAAGAACTGAAACCTTATGTACTTCCGCAATCGGACACTTTACATATCGAAGCAGGAAAAGCCAGTCTGAATGTCCTCTTTAAGAAATTAAAAGAAGAATCTCCCAACGCCGCCACATTTTATTTTGCCCTGCCACAGAAAAAGGAAGAGGTAATACGTGTCAGCGTAGTTCATGAAAGAGGCTCTTATTATAAAACCGACAACTTATTCTTCGATCAATATACACTTGCTCCCTTACAAGGCTCAGGAGCTTATGCCGGAAAATACACAGAAGCATCACCTGCCGACAAACTAAGACGGATGAATCTTGAAATTCACGATGGAAGAATTTTGGGTATCTTCGGGGAAATCATTGTATTCGTATGTGCACTAATCGGAGCATCGTTACCTGTCACCGGCTTTATTATTTGGTTCAAAAAGAAACAGAATCATTCATTACACCTTCGTAAGTCTTAAGTATTACATTTCTCACCATAGTCATACAAAAATTGAATAAAGCTAATTAACAAACTCTATCCAATAAAAATAAGGAGCAATTTGAAAAATTCTGTATCTTCGTAATAAAAACATAAAACCTACAAAAAGTATGATTACCAATCGGGAAGAAGTGCTGGAAAAGGCCTTTAAGGTATTTGTCAAAATGAACTACGAGAAAGCCAGCTTTACAGAGATTGCGAAAGCCTGCGGACTATCAAGGGCAGGCATCATCCACTACTTTCCATACAAATTAGATTTATTTGTAGCAGTAGTAGACAAATTTGTATTTCAAATCCATCATCCGAATAATAAGTTCGATGTAAAAGAATGTACCTTAAAAGATTTTATCGAACTGTATTTGAAAGGTGTAACCGCTACCATGAAGCGATTGGTGGAATTAATAGATGACGGCAACAATCCTTATGATTCTTGTCCCAACTTTTACTATTTTCACTTCTTCACACAGGTCAGGATGTACTATCCCAATATCCGGAAACAGATACCCAAGTTTTATGAACAAGATTATCATTTGTGGACTACCATTATACAACAAGCAAAAGATAGTGGAGAAATACGTCCTGATACAGATGTGAAGAAGGCGGCAACCATGTTCCGTCAAATGTATTTCGGTCTGTCTTATGAGCAATCATTCTTAAACGGATTGGATGTCGATCTTCTTGCTGAAAATTTCCGTTATATTTACTCATTACTGAAATGATAAGCCACTGATAAAGTGTACATTGACAGAAAGTTAAGCAAAAAACCAAACAATTGTATGGTTTTTGCTTAACTTTTTTATATATTTGTGCCTAAGTCAATAACTTAAAAAGATAAATTATGTCAATTTACACACTCATTCCCATCGTTTTTATCGCCCTATATTTAGGGTATTGGTTCTATATAAAGAACAAGAACTCACAACAAGCTCAAATTGTCAGCAACACTGATTTCAAAGCAGAATTTGCAAATGCCGAGAAGTATAAAAACCACTTCCTGACTTCCGAACTACCTTTCTTAAAGAAAGCGATGGAACAGGAAAAGATTGATGCTTTCAACTATGCCAGCAATGAATATGGGGTAGCTTCTGCCCTCAAAGACGGAGTAAAAGATAAATTAAAAGGAATGGCAACTTTGGGAGCAGTACGTTTCACCACAGTGCAAACACCTAAATATCTCGTACTAAGCGGAAAAAACTTACATTTATTCGACACAGATACGGACGGTGAGATCAATCGGCACTTTATCTTCGATGCAGCACGTCTTGAGAATTCCAGACTTACCGAACTTCCACTGACCGGTTCGGTACAGGCACAGGCTCAAGCTCGCGGAAATAACGTAAAAGCTTATAAGTTATCACTACAGACTGATGACAAACCTGTCGTACTCATCATCTACTCCTGCTTGATTTTTACCAATATTGCAGAAATACCAACGAATCCCCAAAAGACAATAGAAGCCATTATCATAGCAAATGATTTTTTGAAACAACTAGGCGACCTGTATCCGAACCTAAAAGTTTCACTGCCGATATTCAACTAAAAGAAAAATATAGGAGAGAAAAATAAAACTGTATTCAACAGGAGAACTAATAAAAAGACGGCTGAAAGCGAGAACACCTACTTTCAGGTTTCGCTTTCAGCCGTTTTTCTTTTTTCAGCAAGCGACTATAAAGAATCGTTGAATGCTGAAATCATTTCGTTACTGTGCTGATTCTACCAATACTACACGGTTCAGGATCGGTTGACCGAATTTATCGACACCACCACCGGCAGCAACTTTCAGTCTATCGGCAGAAATGCCATACTTCTTAACGAGCAAATCTTTAACAACTTGTGCACGTTCCAGACTCAACTTCTGGTTGAAAGCCGGAGTACCGGTTGCAGAGTCTGCATATCCATTGATTGTGTACGTAGTATTCGGAGATTCTTTTATCTTATTAGCAAGGTATGACAAGTTCATTTCTTCTTGCGGAGACAACTTATCAGAGCCAATCTTGAAGAATACAGTACGTGGGGCAATGTTGGTATCTGCAATCACAACTTCTTCAGTGTCTTCTATTTCCACCGGTTGTTGTGCGTTAGCCAACTGCTGTTGCAACTGCAGATTAGCGGCAGCCATCGCATTCATCTGATCACGCATCTGACTTAATTCGATTTCAGAGATAATCTGTGGTACAGGACGTTGGAATCCACGAGTCGGGAAATAATAGGTTACACCTACAGTAGCACCTAAGATACCGTCATAGTCACGTTTACCTCCGTGTTCACCGTCAAACTTACCTTCCAGCCCTGTTGCACTCAATTCCAGATTCAAATCGACAGCATTCGACAAGCGGAAACGGTTGATGATACCTGCATTGAAAGTAGCCGAATTGGTATGAGGACGAGTATAGGAGTGAGCCCAACCTGCACCGATATAAGGTATGATCTCATAAATACGATCCGGATTATATCCACCGAATAATGCATTTAAGTTAATCATCAAATCACCGTGAAGGTTCATATAATCCCATCTCTGTTTGTAAGAACCATCTTCTCTCGGACCACCGACTACATAATCGGCCGTTTCATTCATTGTGAATCCCTTAGCTTGCAGTCCGCTGTATTGCAAACGTACACCAAAACCCGGAGTCACCCATTTGCCGACAGATACATTAAACGTAGGAGCGACACGATCTCGGAATTTGCCGATATGGTCATTGTTGCCATACAGCACCTGAGCACCACCTCCTACAGAGAAGAACCAGTTGCTCCAGAATGGATTGGTTATTACTTGATATTTATCCTGTACCTGAATCACTTCGTATTCAGTTACCGTCATAGTCTGCTGCGCAGAAGCGACAGACGTAACGCCGGCAAAAGCCAGCAACATCAGAATCTTTTTCATATACCTAATAGTTAAGTGGTTATTTAAATCTTTTTCTTTGTTTAACTAATTAAATAACACGAACCGAACTAAAAGGTTTTATGAATAGAAAAAATAATTTGTTTTATTTGAATAAACGTTCGATATCTTCCTCTTTGATCGTTGTCAACACTGTTTTCCCATCCGGGGTGTAATTCGGTGAAGGACAGGCAAAAAGATTATCGACAAGGCTTACCATCTCTTCATTGCTCAATACTTGTCCGTAAACGATTGCCGCCGCACGCGCCAATGTTAAAGCCAATATATTTTGGATTTCTTCCTTTACATCGTTTCCTTTTTCCATTGCCGTATGCAGCATATTACGCACCAATTCAACCGGATTCAATCCTTCGATACCCGATGGAATGCCATTTATAGCATAACTTCCGCCACCTAAATTACTCAAATCGAAACCTACCGCCGCCAAATCATCCATGATACCTTGCAACACGGCTGCTTCCGAAGCCGGCAACTGCAATATCTCCGGGAAGAGAACGCCTTGAGATACTCCTTGTTTCTGCCGGATCTGTTCCATATAACGGTCGAAAAGTACTCGGATATGTGCCCGGTGCTGATCAATAAGCATCAAACCGGATTTCACAGAAGTCAAAATGAAGCGCCCTTTAAATTGCAAATGTTGGTTTCCTTTCTCCACCACAGGCTCATCGCCATACAAGGTCGAAGCTATGGATGTCAGCGTTTCTCCCTCTTTCTCCGTGACAAACGATTGTTGTTCACCACTAAAAGGGTTTTCCCAATCTGTCTCAGGCTCGGGCATCGGATTATTCATTTTGCTAGCCTTTGTCAATCCCCCGTATAAATCTTCCCATTCCACTTTGGAGCGACTATATGAACCGCCACCACTGCCTCCAGCCGAAACCTTGAACGGATTATAATCTGAATTATAATGAACTTTAGGAGGTTCGGAAGAGGTGCTCTGCTCAAATGCCGGAATATCGGGCATGTCTTCCGTATCAAAATCAATAGAAGGAATAGCGCTGAACTTACCCAATGATTCTTTGACAGAAGCCGAAAGAATCTGCCAGATAGCCTGTTCATTCTCAAACTTGATTTCTGTTTTTGTCGGATGGATATTCACATCGATATTAGCCGGATCTACTTCAAAATAAATGAAGTAGGAGATCTGTTCACCGGCGGGAATCAACTGCTCATAAGCTTCCATCACCGCCTTGTGAAAGTAAGGATGGCGCATATAACGTCCATTGACAAAGAAATACTGATGTGCACCTTTCTTGCGGGCAGTCTCCGGCTTAGCTACGTATCCGGAGATTTTCACCATCGTAGTATTCACCTCTATATTCAGCAGTTGCTGATTAAGCTTTTTACCGAAAATAGCCATGATACGCTGGCGCAACGGAGATACGGGAAGATTGAAAAGTTCGGAATCATTACTGTAAAGCGAGAAGGCAACTTCCGGATGAACGAGAGCGATCCGTTCAAATTCAGCAAGGATATTGCTCAGTTCGGTGGAATTAGCTTTCAGAAACTTACGCCGGGCCGGCACATTAAAGAACAGATTCTTTATAGAGAAATTGCTTCCTTTAGAACAGGAAACAGCTTCCTGACTCTCCACTGTAGAGCCCGCTATCACCAGCTTTGTCCCTAGCTCTTCTGATTCCGGACGTGTCTTCAACTCCACCTGCGCCACTGCGGCTATGGAAGCCAAAGCTTCTCCTCGAAATCCCATCGTGCGCAAAGCAAACAAATCGGAAGCCTCACGTATTTTGGATGTAGCATGGCGTTCGAAAGAAAGACGGGCATCCGTTTCGGACATTCCCTTTCCATCATCAATAACCTGAATACTCGTTTTTCCCGCATCAGTCACCAGCACATGTATATTTTGCGCCTCCGCATCAATTGCATTCTCCACTAGCTCTTTGACTACAGACGCCGGACGTTGTATCACTTCACCGGCAGCAATCTGATTGGCTACCGAATCCGGCAACAAATGAATAATATCGCTCATACTTCGTAAATTAACAATTAAAAATTAAAAGCCGGAAATCGTATTCCGTCAATTCAATGTTACAGCCGTTCAAATAAATATCCAGTACCTTTCTCTTCTTTAATTTTTAATTTATAATCTTTAATTAAAAACTCCAGCTTCCTGTTGCTAAATAATGCCACAGATAGAGAAGAAAGGCAATGATAATCAATATGATTCCGAAAGAGATCGGCTTGCGACCACTTGCTTTTCTTCTTTTCAAGTGGGTAGTTCCTTCGATAAACTTACCACGGATATCTTCCGGATTAAATTCTTTCTCCGGCAACATCCCCAAGTCGCGTTTAGCGTTCTCTTCCATCTTGGCGAGTTTCTCTTTACGCTCGTCTACATAAATGTATTGATGATTAAAGCCACGGGGTTTCCTCATCGAATTAAACATTCCCATACTGCTACATATTAATTAAGTTACGCTTATCTGTCTTTGGACGCCTGTCAGTAGTCGGTTTCAACGTTTCTCCCGCACGTTTGCCACGCCAGTTGAAAATATCGTCTTTATTCAACGGACGGACATAGTCAAACCAGGAAAAAGTAGGGAGACGCAGTTTGTCAGGAGGGATTTGGTCCATCGGATACATCGTTCCGTTAGATTTGCCGACAAACAGCCCTTTTTCCATTTTCTTATCCTTCATATAAAGATGGAGCACGCTGCCCTCCAAACAGTTAAATCCCGTCATGGTACTGTCTTTCTCTTCCGGATAGAAAGCCGTTTGCACATTACCGACTACCTCGATATGACGCATATCACCATTTATGAAATAAGCCTTCATCTCCTTTCCGGACACTTGATTATAGTGAATGGAATCCTTCATCTCCACCGTTAATGCCTGATTGATGATATGTGCCCAATCAATAGTACTGTCGTTCATATAAATCTTGATTTCCTCACCTAATAACTGCTGACCGTCATTCCACAGAATCGGATCGGTATACATGGTCATACAAGAATCTTTCGAATTATAAACCAGTGAATCGCATACTCCTTGCACGTCTGTACGATACATACGTACTTTATGATAAGCTTTCATTAAACGATACAACGAGTCGGTATTCAGATTGTAAGACACTAGCTGCAAAGTATCTCCGTGCATAAAGAGGCTATCCCCCTGTGAGTAGTCGATAGCCACAGCCCGTTTTGTTGCGAAGGCGGAGTCAGTCAATTCATTGTAGAAACAATAATCTCCTGTCAGCATATTCTTATTGATGGCATCCGTCATCTTCACATTGTCGAACGCTTCTCCATAACCGGCAACACGGTCGTAGAACAGACTGTCGCCCACCAATTTCTTTCCTTGATTGGTCAGAATGGAACGGTCCAACAGTTCGGCTTGCTCGGTCAATGTATTATAGAATCCACGCTCGGAGTAGATATGGTTATTGTCACTAACGATGTTTGAAGGACCGAGAATAACTGCGATTTTGTTCTCTGTATTATACCTTAATGTATCGGAAGTCAATACAAACTTCGGGTTAACCAATTTCACGTCATGATTAAACACCGACTGTTTGGTAGCAGGACTATACTCCCCCCAATCGGAAGTCAGCACATTCTCTTCATCCATCAAAGTTCCTCCCTCGAAGTAATACCCGAGATCATAAAGACGGTCATAATTCAAGCTATCCGTCAGCAAAGTCGTATTACGGTTAATCATTTTCACGTTTTCACGGAGTTGCGCAATCTGCGTCATTCCGTCGTAATATAGATAATCACCGTAGATGAATAAGGTGTCTCCCTGCTCCATACGAACATTACTGAAAGCCTCTACAGAATTGGTTTTCTCAAAAATCAGCGCACTGTCACAATACATATACATACTGTCATGGCGCATTTTCACATTACCGATCAGTACTTGCACGTCCGGACGAGACAGTTTATCCGCCTGTCCCTCATCCGCATGAAGCAAATAAACCTTTGTCTTTTTATTTTCCGGCTGCTTCTTACTTTCCGACTGTTGCTTATTCGCCGGTTGTTGTTTCTTGTCTGCCGGTTTCTTGGGATTTTGCGCCACAAGACATACGCCAAACAGGCATAGAAAGCCTATAAGGAGCCATCTATGCCTGTCTTGTTGTTTATCTTTCTTATTTCGTTTCAGCATATAAAATCAAGCTGTTAAACATCAATCCTTCTTCACCCAACCCGGGTATTTGAAGTCACACTTCTGCCAGTTTTCGTTGATACGTACATAGGTATGTTTCTGTTTGTCCAGAATCCATTTTTGTAACATCTCTTCACGACGCTTATCCATTACAATTTCTTTCAAGTCCTGATAGTCTTCCGCAATGGTAGCCTTATGACCATTGATCTTTGTTTTCAACTTCACGATTGCACAAACTTCTTTTCCATCCTTCTCGTTTATCATTGTAAAGGCTTTTGAAATTTCTCCCACATTCATCTTGTCCACAACTTTGGCAACGTCCTGTGGAAGATCCTGCATCTGGAACTTAGAAGTAGTAATACCCGAGTGCTCATTAACATTCACCATGATACCATGGTTGTTACGGGTATCCTTATCTTGTGAGATAACGGCTGCTGCTTCATCAAAAGAAAATTTGTTCGCACGGATATCGTCAGCAATAGAATCCAGACGTGCGCAAGCTTCGGTCAGTTCTTTCTCCGATACTTTCGGACGCAACAGGATGTGGCGGGTATTCACACGGTCACCGCGCTTTTCAATCAACTGAATGATGTGATAACCAAATTCCGACTCCACGATCTTGGAAACCTTCTTCGGATCCTGCAAGCTGAATGCTACATTCGCATAGGCCGGATCCATCATACCGCGTCCCATAAATCCACACTCACCACCTTTGATGGCAGAAGCTTTATCCTCAGAATACAAACGCGCCAATGTAGAGAAGTCAATTTCCCCTTTTGTCACACGGTCTGTGTAGTCACGCAATTTCTTCTTCACATCTTCAATTTCCGAGATAGGAATCTTCGGTTGCAACGTGATAATCTGCACTTCCACCTGTGTCGGGATATAAGGAATGCTATCCTGCGGAAGATCTTTGAAGTAACGGCGTACTTCCGCCGGAGTCACCTTGATCTCTCCCACCAATTTCTGCTGCATCTTCTGCACTGTCAACCCGTCACGCGCATTATCACGCAAAGTTTCGCGAATCTGTGTCGAAGTCTTATTGAAGTATTCCTCCATTTTTTCTTTTGAACCGATCTGCTGGATATACATATTGGTCATCATATCTACACGCTGGATGATCTCCGCTTCGGAAACCTCAATACTATCCAACTTAGCTTGATGCAAAAATAACTTCTGCACGGCAATCTCTTCAGGAATCACACAATACGGATCGCCTTCGAATCTGCGTCCATTATACAGGGCATCCATACGAGCCTCTTCTACATCTGATTTCAAAATAGCTTCGTCACCTACTACCCAAACTACTTCATCAACCACATTATCCTGAGCATAAGTTGCCACATTAGCAAATACTGCCAAGACAAGGGTAACAACAAATCTAAAGTTCACAAACTTCTTCATTCTTTGTATTTAATAATTATATATAATCTTCTTCTTGCTTACTGCCTGCTGATAGAGATCATTCTTCACCCGTTCCATAAAATCTACCCGCTTTTGATTGACCAGCAGGTCTTTCACTTCCGGACGGGCAAACTCATACGGTTTTTCCTCTCCCGCTCCACGATAATCACTCACATTCAGGAAATAACAGAATGCCGTATCTTTCAATTCTATCTGACGGTGTTTATTCACATATTCTTCCGGAGCTTCCACTTTCAACGGAATCATATCCAACACATCCGTCACGGATACCCATTTGTCGTAAAAGTACTCATATTTCACCGCATTCTGCAAACTATATTTTTCAAGACTTTCAATAGCATCCTGTTTATCAGATTTATACCACCTGCGCACATTATTCAGTTGGGGAGCCGTCAACGGCACTTTGATAAACAACCCCTTAATCAACGGATTCTCCAATTTGAACAGTTCCTTGTTCTGTCCGTAATAATCCGTAATTTCTTGTTCGGAGATATCATTCGTCAACTTCTGGTTTATCAATTCTTGCTGATAAGTATGCATAATCAACGCTTTCCGATAATTTTCCACCAGTTTGTCCACATCGACATTGTCCGGAATATTGTTTGCCGCTTTTTCATACAATAAGATCTCTTCCGTCCAGCTACGAATATAATGCTCGGTGAAGAGAATACTATCATCTTTTGACAACCCGACAGGAAGCACGGACATCAAATCTTCTTTATACAAAAAGTTACCGTCCACCTCTACCAAAGGAGTCTTTCCTTTGTGGTCGCGCTGTTCCTTGCACGCCCCACAACCGAGAAGGGTAATCAGTAAGAGGACTAATATTCGCATTGTCAACTGAAATCTACTTATTTAAGGTACGAAGATAGTGAATAATCGGTTACATCAGTTATTATTAACTGTTTTTAAAACCTCTTGGTTTATTTCAACCTTACCAGACTCCCTCAATTCCCGCGTCCAGCACGTGTCAAGATAGGTTCTATAATCCTTCCGCACCCGGTCTATTACTTCCCGATAATCATCCGGACCTTTCTGCTTTTTGCCGACAACTATAGTAAAAGGATAAGACAATAAAGGTTCAAAATCTCCGCTCTTAAAAACTAGTTTATTGACATATTTATTCTCTCCGTCGGCAAACGTTCCCTGTTCAATCTGTATCTTTTCCGCTCCGGATGTATTAAAAGTTTGCCGGAGCTTATCCATCCATTCATCAGCGGGTAACTTCTTCAACATCTTTTTTGCCCGCTTCGCAATCTTTTTATCGGCACAGTGAAGAACAACACCTTTGTAGCGAGGGTTATCCCATTGGTAATCAGATGAATGAAATTTAAAGTAAGTAGCCAATCCGACCCGATCATTCATTGCAGGCAACTCCACTTTCTGCCGTGTCATTTCCTTTATAAGATAATCTTCATCCGCCTTTTGCAATGCGTACCGAGCCTCCGGATATTTTTTATCTAATTTTTTACTTTCATAGTCCAATAGAGACTTTGCTACAAATTCCTCAAGTTGACGTTTCACAGTCATAGGATGGGAAGCAGCAAATTGTTTGAACCGACCTCCTGTATACTCCTGCCCATCAATAGCAAACAATGTCCGTTCCGTATCTCCTTTTGTCAACAGTTCCTCTATACCTGTCTGATTCGGAGTATACCTCCACTCCCTTTTCAGTCGCTCTATTACTTTTCCGATCCCCTGATTCCGAATTTCCTTATGCAATATGCGCTGTACAATTCCATCGACTACGTCCTCATACACAGGCAACTCCTTCCTATCCATGACCTTCAGAATATGGATTCCCGCAGGAGTAAAAAACGGTTCGGAGATTTCTCCCTTCGACAAAGCAAAAGCAATATTTTCAAACTCAACAGTAGTTTGCAATCCTCCAATCCAACGGTTTTGCCTATCATCCGAATAACATTTCACCAAAGCAGAGAAATCCAATCCGGGCTGATTCCGGATAGCCTGATAAATAGAGTCCATCCGAGCTTTTTCTTCTTCCAAATGTCGGGAAGTTATTGTCTGTGGTAAATACTTAAAAATCTGCATTACTTGCACTTGCCCAGTACGTGCTTTCAGTGCCATTTTCTGATAGGAAACACGAACGCAGCTATCTACCGTCTGTTTATCAACCAGACAATCCTCCATCAACTTAATCCGATTCTCTTCTTGTTGTTTGCGAAAGGCAGCAGTTGTATCAAGTCTGATAGCTTTAGCAGCTTCAACTTTCTGTATTGCCTGAGAAAACAGCAGTGCATATTCTTTAGGGGAAAGATCCCTCCCCCCACCTGCCCTATAATGATGATACGAATATTCAAATTCCGAACGGGAAACCTCTCTCCCGTTAACACGCATCAGCACAGGATTTTCCTGCGCAAAAGCCAGAATTCCCAAAAGACAGGCACATAGTGGCAACAAACATCTATTCATCATCAATTCTCATTTTACAAACAATAAACGGTGAGCAGCGAACATCTGCTGATTCATACAGCCTGTTCACCGTTCACCGTTAACAGTTCACCGTTTATATTTATTATTCCGGACGACTATAATTAGGCGATTCACTGGTAATCGTCACATCGTGCGGATGGCTTTCCATTACACCTGCATTGGTAATACGGGTAAACTTCGCGTCATGAAGTTTTTCAATATTAGCAGCGCCACAGTATCCCATACCTGCACGTAAACCACCTGTCAATTGATAAACCACTTCGAAAAGCGTACCTTTATAGGGAACACGGGCAGCAATGCCTTCCGGAACCAATTTCTTCACGTCAGCCGTTCCACTTTGGAAATAACGGTCTTTTGAGCCATTCTCCATTGCTTCCAATGAACCCATGCCTCGATAGGATTTGAATTTACGACCGTTGAAGATGATTGTATCACCCGGAGACTCTTCCGTTCCGGCAACCAATGATCCGATCATCACACAATATCCACCGGCAGCCAACGCTTTTACCACATCACCCGAATAACGCAAACCACCATCGGCAATCAAAGGAATACCTGTACCTTTCAAGGCTTTCGCTACATCATATACAGCCGACAACTGCGGAACGCCTACGCCTGCAACCACACGAGTAGTACAGATAGAGCCCGGACCGATACCGACCTTCACCGCATCAGCACCTGCTTCCACCAATGCTTTCGCAGCTTCTCCGGTAGCAATATTACCTACTACAATATCAATATCCGGGAAGCGTTTCTTAGCTTCTTTCAGTTTCTCAATCACGTACATCGAATGTCCGTGAGCCGTATCAATGACAATAGCATCCGCACCTGCATCTACCAAAGCCTGCATACGGTCCAACGTATCGGCAGTAACACCCACACCGGCAGCTACACGCAAACGACCTTTGGCATCTTTACAAGCCATCGGTTTGTCTTTTGCTTTTGTAATGTCTTTATAAGTAACCAGACCGATCAACTTTCCATCCATTCCGACAATCGGAAGTTTCTCAATCTTATGCTTCTGAAGAATCTGGGCAGCAGACTCCAAGTCGGTAGACTGGTTAGTAGTCACCAATTTTTCTTTCGGAGTCATGACAAGATCGATATGCTTAGTCATATCTCTTTCGAAACGTAAGTCTCTGTTGGTAACAATACCTACCAAATAGCCTTCGTCATCTACCACAGGGATACCACCAATCTTGTATTCTGCCATAATGTCCAAAGCGTCTTGAACGGTAGAGCCTCTTTTAATCGTTACAGGGTCATAAATCATACCATTCTCGGCACGCTTCACAATGGCAACTTGTCTTGCCTGTTCTTCGATAGACATATTTTTGTGAATCACTCCGATACCACCCTCACGAGCAATGGCAATAGCCATTTTCGCTTCGGTAACCGTATCCATGGCAGCCGTCACAAAAGGAATTTTTAACTCAATGTTTTTTGAAAACTTTGTCGAGAGATCGACAGTGCGCGGTAAAACTTCAGAATAAGCAGGGATCAACAATACGTCGTCGTAAGTCAACCCGTCCATTACAATCTTATCAGCAATAAATGACATAGGGCTATGCGTTTAAAATTTATTGCGTGCAAATATACGGTTTTTATTCAAAATGCGCAAACTGTGCGCCAGAATATTTAACGAGGGGGCTAATTAATACTTATCAGAAAGAATTGCTTTAAAAGAACACATTCAAAGAACCGAATTAAAGAACAACTTTAAAAAACAAGATTATGGAAAGACAGATTTTTATTAATGAGATGCAAGCTCGTTTCAATTTAAGAAAACCACCTAGCAAGAAGCCAACCAATCTCTATTTAACGTGGGTTCGAAATAAAATCAAAAAATAGCAAGTTGTCCGACATTGACAGAATTTACGTCAATGGCGGGCTTCTTTTCAAAAAAGCAGTATGCCGCGATAGCCGACAAGGAGTTGGCTATAAAGTTATTGAATGAACGATGTCTGAAGTGTTCTATCTGCGCAATGTTCTTCAATTCGTCATTGACCATTTCGATCAGGGCTCTTTTTCTGAGCAAAATCTTGTCGGCAATACTCATCAGTGAGTTACTCATATTATTTTTAACTTTAGTGACAAGCTGTATGCCATTCAGGAAAAGATTTTCAAACAGAGCCTGACCTATATATCCCTTGTCTGCACATAGTTTTCCTTTGATGTTTTCCAGAAACTTACCTTGCTTCAACGGTTCCCGGTCATCCACGTTTCCAGGCGTGAACATGAAATTGAGGATCTCTCCCTTGTCATTGATTATCAGATGCAGCTTGAATCCGAAGAACCATCATTGAACATCTTCCACGCTCGGCAAGCCCTTCAAATGTCTTATGAATAAGGATTCTTTGGTTACGACATATACGTAAGGAAGTGGAGCCAACGAAACTGATGCCGGTACAGGTTCCCAGCAGGACTTTTTTGATGAAGATAGTCATGGGAAGCAATACTTCCTTCTCCAGTTCCACAAAACGGTTATAAGAAACCTGACGCGGAAAAAGGCGTTTCATGTTTACAGACATATTCCTTATAGTAATGCTTGAAACAGCGGAAACCACCGGAGTGAAACAGGATTAGAATAACCATAATCTCTGCATCACTTATATGGTTGGGGTTGTTACGATGATTGGTCTTCTTATCCTTAATCATATATTTTTCCTGTTGAAATGTAAATTCCTTGCAAAAATCATCGGCCATACAATAAATCTCTGTAACTTTAGACTCTGGAAACATAGCGGTAATCGTTTAAATGTTATAATTGGACACTATAAATTTAAGGACTTTATCGCTATGTTTCTAATTATCAGAAAAATATATTTATTCTTATTTCGAATTCACGTTAGATTAAAATGAAAACACTAAGATTTATTGGTATGGCAGTAGTAGCCATTATTATGAGTTTGAACTTTGCAGCTTGTAGCGATGATGATGAAGACATTGATGTAAGCCAGTTAGAGGGAACTTGGGGATTGGTGCGTAGTGCAGGATGGGAACTTTGCAGCGAAGAAACTGAAAAAGATGAATGGGACGATTCTTATAACCCCTATAATCCTGACGAGGATTGTAGTAAATTGGTTATCAAGAAATTGGAAGATAATAAATATTCTGTGACTGGACATGATTACTCGTATTCACAATGGAAGCCTGACCGTGGTAGTCAAATAATGTCGTTGAATGGAAATACTTTAGTTATAACTCAAACTGATGGTGAATTTGGACACTTTGATTATGGAAATCCAATAATTGAAGTTTTAACTTCTGATAAAATGATATTACATATCAAATATGATAATGTACAAACTGACCCTGAATTTGAACCTGAACACCGTCATAGTGGAGACTTTACAGAAACATTTACCAGAATGGAATAAACACCTATTATTAATCAATAAAGGTAGCATTTGAAGTAATACTCACTTGCTGCCTTTTAGTTTCCATTTTAGTTAACCTAACTCTTTTTTGTTCTTAACTAGTACTCTTATCCTTTGATAAGAAAGGAAATTAATTATGAATCTTTTAGGATTTCCTTCATGTGATAGAAGTATTATATTGCAATTATATTCCATTTAAACGTAGTTTCTCTACAGATGAACCTGATTTTAGTCAGGTTTAGTTATAAAATATATAATTTTATTTTTATGCGCTAATATTGTTGTTTATATTTGCAGTAAAATACTTTAATAAAACAGATTTTATTTATTAACATATTAATTTATCAAACCGAAATGAAAACATTAAGATTAATTGGAATGGCTATCGTAGCCATAGTAATGAGTGTGAATTTTACAGCTTGTAGTGACGATGACGATGACATTGACATCGCTCAACTGGAAGGTACTTGGGGATTAGTGCGTGACGAAGGTTATGAGTACTATGAAGGTGAAAAAGAAAGTTGGAATGATAGCTATGACCCAGCCAATCCAACAGAGGATTGTGAAAAGATAGTTATTTCAAAGGTAGCCGATAATACTTATTCTTTTGCTTCTTCTTATTACTATGGTAACCAATGGCATACAGGTGATACTGGAAAATTCACTTTAGATGGTAATAAGCTAATTCCTGTTGATGGTGATGCTGGTGAGTTTACAGAATTGGTCGTAGCTAATTCAAATGAATTGGTTATTGAGACTAAAGGTACGGATGAAGACGGAGAGTATTATAATAAAATGACATATAAACGTATGTAATAAATAATAAAAGAACAGTATTTGAAGAAATTCATTTGCTGTTTTTTTAATTCACTTCCTTCTCTTCTTAACCAGTCTATGCTTATCCTTCTTAGCTGAATTTGAGAATAGTTGTTCTAACATCTCCCTTGTAATAGGTAAG
Organism: Bacteroides finegoldii DSM 17565; assembly: GCF_000156195.1. Taxonomy (GTDB): domain Bacteria; phylum Bacteroidota; class Bacteroidia; order Bacteroidales; family Bacteroidaceae; genus Bacteroides; species Bacteroides finegoldii. Next base: position 338,518 of record NZ_GG688318.1, read on the forward strand.
TATGTGACCTCTGTTAATCTAGTTTCTTTAATCTCTTGTGGTAAATAATGAATTGTGTTAGTCTTCTTTGGTGCTACTTGCATATTTGTGTGGAAATAAATAGGTTGGTAATTGATTTATCTATGGCAAAGGTACTGATAAGAATCAGGCAAATCTAATACAAGATATACATTCTGGATTATTGGAATATATGTGCGGAACGGGAAAGACAAGGTAGTAGATAGCAACGACGAAATGGAATTATTGCTTCTATAAGCAGAATAATGGATAATGATGTACATAAACAAAAGGAAGTCCCGAAGCAAAGAATTATGCATAGTATTATAAAGATATACTTGACTTAGCCAATAATTAATTGAATTTGAAAAGCCAGTTATCGAAATTGATAGCTGGCTTTTTTTATCTACAAAGGGATATTCCTAAAATAATAAAATTTAAGGCAACTAATTCATTGCGAGTTAGTTGCCTTAAATTTTATTATTTTAGGAATATCCCTTTGTAAATTACTGATAAACAGTACCCAATCTAAATATACGTTTTTTATTCAAAACCGCATACCTACACGCCTATTTTTTTCGCTTTTTTTTTAATTAGCCATTTCAGAGATGAACTTAATACGTACCAAACGGACTTCCTCTTCCGTGAAGTCATCGCCCAGTTCATCAAGCGCATCATCAATCTTATCCGTAGTAGATTCCTTGAAGTAATCGTAGATATCGAGCATATGGTCTTCGTCCATGATCTCTTCCAGGAAATAATCGATATTCAGTTTCGTTCCCGAATAAACAATCGCTTCCACTTCATCCAGCAATTCGCCGAACTCAATTCCTTTAGAAAGAGCGATATCATCCAACGCCACTTTACGGTCGATAGCCTGAATGATAGACACCTTCATCTTTGATTTATTGGCAACCGTACGTACACGTAAATCTTCGGGACGTTCTATCTCATTCTCTTCACAGTGACGCTTGATCAGTTTACAGAACTCCTCACCATAACGTTTTGCCTTTCCGGCACCCACACCGGGAATGTTCTGCAACTCATCCAATGTTACCGGATAGATAGTAGCCATCGCTTCCAAAGACGGATCCTGGAATATCACATAGGGCGGAACTTCCAGTTTTTTCGAGAGCTTCTTCCGCAAATCTTTCAACATTGAATAAAGAGCCGGATCCACCGCACAAGAGCCACCGCCACGTGCCGGTGCTTCCTCTTCAGTCTCTTCAAAGTCGTTATCTTCAGTAATCTTGAATGATTTCGGCTTCTTCAGAAATTTGTGTCCCTCTTCCGTTACCTTCAGAAGTCCATAATGTTCCACGTCTTTGCTCAAGTAACCTCCAATCAACGCCTGACGGATCACCGCATTCCACGTCTTATCCTCTTCGCCCATACCGGAACCGAACACCTCCAGGTCTTCATGCAAATGAGCCTGCACTTCTGAAGTTTCTCTACCTTGTAGTATGTCTATAATATAATCTGCTTTAAAATTTTCTTTCACCGCGATAATCGCTTCAATCACGGTACACAATAAATCTTGAGCCTCCACTTGTTTTTTAGGGTTTAAACAGTTGTCACAATTTCCACAATTTTCTTCCGTGTACTCCTCACCAAAATAATGTAGTAATGTCTTGCGTCGGCATACGGAAGATTCGGCATAAGCAGCGGTTTCCAACAGAAGCTGCTTGCCAATTTCCTGTTCTGCCACAGGTTTGCCTTGCATGAACTTTTCCAGTTTCTGCAAGTCTTTGTTTGTATAAAAGGTTATGCACTGGCCTTCTCCGCCATCTCTACCGGCACGTCCGGTTTCCTGATAATACCCTTCCAGACTCTTCGGAATATCGTAGTGAATCACAAACCTTACATCCGGTTTGTCTATTCCCATACCAAATGCGATAGTCGCCACAATAACGTCTACCTTTTCCATCAGAAAGTCATCCTGATTCTTGGTTCTCGTCACCGAGTCCATCCCTGCATGATAGGGGCGCGCATTGATACCGTTTGCTTGCAGGATTTCAGCAAGTTCTTCCACTCTTTTCCGGCTCAGGCAATAGATGATACCCGATTTCTCCGGATTGTTCTTGATAAACTTGATTATATCCCTGTCGATATTAGCGGTCTTCGCACGTACCTCATAATACAAGTTCGGACGGTTGAACGAGGATTTAAAGACTTGTGCATCTACCATCCCCAGATTCTTCTGGATATCATGTTGTACCTTCGGTGTTGCCGTTGCTGTAAGCGCAATCAGCGGCGCCTTTCCTATTTCATTGATAATCGGACGAATTCGTCGGTATTCAGGTCGGAAGTCATGTCCCCATTCCGAAATGCAGTGGGCTTCGTCCACCGCATAGAACGAGATCTTCACCGAACGCAAAAATTCCACGTTTTCCTCCTTTGTCAGTGACTCAGGTGCCACATATAGTAATTTTGTTTTTCCGGCAAGGATGTCAGACCTCACTTGTTCTATCGCGCCTTTATTCAATGAAGAATTGATGAAATGGGCGATGCCATCCTCTTCACTGAAATTACGCATTGCATCCACCTGGTTTTTCATCAACGCAATAAGCGGAGAAATTACAATTGCCGTACCTTCCATCAAGAGCGAAGGTAACTGATAGCATAAAGATTTCCCGCCACCGGTAGGCATCAGTACAAAGGTATCTTTGCCACTAAGCAAATTCTGAATGATTGCTTCCTGGTTTCCCTTGAACTTATTAAATCCGAAATACTTTTTCAGTTCATCTGTTAAATTAATCTTCCCTGCCATCTTAACTTAGGTTGTTTTATTCAGTTCATGGTTTAACTTCAAGTAAACCTCTCTTTTTCAAGAGAGCCAAACAAAGTTATAAACAACTTCGTAATTACCAAGCAAAAAGTGACTAATATTTTCAAGAAAAAACAGAAACAATCAATTCCAGTTACCTTACGTTCTGATTTTAAGCCGTTTGCAATCGTGCCATATTCGCTTTTTCCAGTTGGCTTTTTGCATATTCCAGCGTCACCTCATACGTTTTCTTGTTCTCTGAAGGGATTTCAAACATGACATCCATCATGATTGTTTCCACAATAGAGCGCAATCCGCGGGCACCCAACTTATATTCCACAGCCTTGTCGACGATATACTCGAAAACAGACTTCTCGAATGTAAGTTTAATACCATCCATCTCAAACAACTTGATATACTGTTTGATGATTGAGTTCTTGGGTTCGGTAAGTATAGCACGAAGCGCATCGCGATCCAACGGATTCAGATAAGTCAGCACTGGAAGACGTCCGATAATTTCGGGAATCAGCCCGAATGACTTCAAATCCTGAGGAGCGATATATTGCATCATGTTGTTCCTATCTACCGTCGCTGTTTTTTGTGAAGCCGTATAACCTACGACGTGCGTATTCAACCGTTGAGCGATTTTCTTCTCAATACCGTCAAAAGCACCGCCGCAGATAAAGAGGATATTCTTGGTATTTACCGGAATCATCTTCTGGTCGGGATGCTTACGACCTCCCTGAGGAGGGACATTCACCACCGAACCCTCAAGCAATTTCAGCAATCCCTGCTGTACACCTTCACCACTCACATCGCGAGTAATAGAAGGGTTATCCCCTTTACGGGCTATCTTGTCAATCTCATCGATAAACACGATCCCCTGTTCCGCTTCGGGTACATTATAATCTGCCACCTGAAGCAGACGGGTTAAAATACTTTCAATATCTTCGCCCACATAACCGGCTTCCGTCAATACCGTAGCATCCACAATCGTAAACGGCACGTGCAACAACTTGGCAATGGTACGTGCCAGCAACGTCTTTCCTGTTCCTGTACTACCCACCATAATGATATTAGATTTTTCAATCTCCACATCATCACCACTATCTTTCTGTAGCAGGCGCTTATAATGATTGTAGACCGACACGGAAAGGAAACGCTTCGCGTCATCCTGTCCAATCACATACTGGTCGAGGAATTTCTTGATTTCTACCGGTTTGGGGAGTTCTTTTAAATTAAGTTTGGTAGCTCCGGCACTTTTTTTACTCTCTCCCAAAGCCTCCTGAGTTATCTCGTAAGCCTGAGTAGCGCAACTGTCGCAGATGTAGCCATTCATCCCGGTAATCAGGAATCCGACTTCATTCTCCGACCTGCCGCAAAAGCTACATCTTTTCTTTGTCTTTGAATCAGCCATTTCTATTTCTTAATCAATACCTCATCAATCATACCGTATTCTTTCGCTTCCTGAGCTGTCATCCAGTAGTCACGGTCTGAGTCCGCCCATACTTTATCGAAATCAGTATGCGAATGATCGGCGATGATCGTATAAAGTTCCTTCTTCAATTTCTGAATTTCACGAGCTGTGATTTCAATGTCCGAAGCCTGTCCCTGTGCGCCTCCCATCGGTTGATGAATCATCACGCGTGAATGGGGCAACGCAGAACGCTTGCCTTCGGCACCAGCTACCAGCAATACAGCTGCCATTGAAGCCGCCATACCCGTACAAATCGTAGCGACATCGCTTGAAATAAACTGCATGGTATCATAAATACCTAATCCGGCATATACACTTCCACCCGGTGAATTGATATAAATTGAAATATCCTTGCCCGGATCAACGGAATCCAAATACAGCAACTGTGCCTGAAGCGTATTGGCTGTATAATCATCCACTTGTGTACCTAAGAAAATGATTCGGTCCATCATCAAACGGGAGAAAACGTCGAGTTGAGTTACATTCAACTGTCTCTCCTCCAGAATATAAGGATTCAAATACCCGGCCTGCGATTTAATCACATCATCCAATACCATGCCATTCATTCCTAAATGCTTGGTTGCGTATTTTCTAAAATCATCCATATTAATTGTTCCTTTCTATAAATTTAAAATAAATGTAAGCGCAAAGAAACGAAAAAGAATACAGAGACACAAAAAAACACAGAGTTATAATTCTATAAAAACTCTGTGTTTCTGTGACTTTATGTTCGGTTCAACCGAATGATTATTCAAACATCTTATTGAATTCTTCGATAGAAACGCTCTTGTTTTCTAAAGTTACTTGTGCTTTCAAGGCAGCAGCCAACTTCACTTCCACAACGCGGCTCACCAGGTTGTTTACGGTTTCTTTCTTCTTCAACATCTCCTGTACGTAGTTGTCGAGTACATCATCAGGAACAGACAACATGCCATATTGGGCGAACTGTGCCTTCGTTGTGTCTTTTGCCACTTTCAGAACATCTTCCTGCTCTACCTTGATATCGTTAGCCTCTACCAACTGTTCCTTAATCAAATGCCAAGTCAACTCCTCAATGCTCTTATCATAGTTCTCAGCAACATATTCTTCTCCCTTTTCTTCGTTGTTCAACAACATGATGCGTTTCAGCAGTGCATCCGGGAATTCCAGCTTACCCACTTTCTCCATCATCATCTTGCGAACATCGATCAAGAACTTATAATCGCTGTCAGCTACAAATCTTGCTGCGATTTCTTCCTTAATCTTAGCACGGAATTCTTCTTCTGTCTTCACAACACCTTCACCGAAAGCCTGATCGAACAATTCCTGATTCAATTCACCGGCAACAAAGCGAGTGATTTCTTCTACCTGGAAGCTGAAGTTGGATTTCACATCCTTAGCAATATTCTTGTCGATTTTCAGCAAAGAACCCAATTCCGTCTCGTTTCCGTCAAAAGCAACGTTCGGATTGAATACCAATACATCGTTTACTTTTGCATTAGCGAAGATAGCTTTCTGTTCGTCATTCTTCATATAAGAAGGCATCATAACCGCACCTTCTACCTGAATGCCGCCTTCTTTCGTATTGCCTTCTTCGTCCAACTGAGCCAACAGACCTTTCAGCATATCATTATCCTGATAAGTATCTACTGTATCGTATTTACCGGTGCGTTGAGTATACATCTTCACCTGGTTGTCGATCATCTCGTCAGATACTTCAATCGTATAATAATCTACCTTATCCTTATCACTTACTTCTGCCTTGAATTCAGGTGCCAAAGCAATGTCGAACACGAAATCGAATTCATCCATTGTATCAAAATCAATATTCTGTTGCTTTTCTTCGTTAGGCAACGGTTCACCCAACATATTCACCTTATTTTCTCTGATATAATTGTAAATAGCCTCTTGCAGTGCCTTATTCACTACCTCGGCAATTACAGACTTGCCATACATCTTTTTAACAAGACTTGCAGGAACCATACCTTTACGGAATCCCGGCATATCTACCTTTTGGCGGAGCGTTTTCAACTCTTTGTCTACTTTCTCCTGATAGTCGGCTTTCTCAAGCTTCACAGTAAGCTCAGCGCTTACTTTGTCAATGTTTTGTAATGAAACGTTCATTCTGACAATTATTTATTTGATTTATACTTTGTTCTATGCTTAAATGAGGGTGCAAAATTAGTGCTAATCTTTTAAATTTCAAAAGACATTGCAGATTTATTTCGTATCTATTTGGAATACCCGTGCAACAATTCACTGACACAGAGGGCTTCTTTGAAACCTTCGGTATCTTTTTTTCTCATTTTTCACAAATAAAACCTACAAAAAGATGGTCAATCCAAAAATTATGCTTTTCTTTGCTGCGGATTGATGGACCATTAGTTTCTCGATTTGATTACAAGGTTTTTACTTCCGTTCTAAAAACGCATTTGTAGGGATATTCCTAAAATAATAAAATTTAAGGCAACTACTTCATTGCGAATTAGTTGCCTTTTTTGTATCTTTAAGCATTCCCCCCAAAAAACGGTTTGACGGCCAAAACGGGGGT
>NZ_GG688318.1:345388-345949 GCF_000156195.1 Bacteroides finegoldii DSM 17565
CTAAAATAACAGGAAAACAGGAGAGGTTTTAACTTCCCCTAAAAAAGACATGTACATAATGCATGGGTGGGAAGGAAAAAACAAGAATATGTAAACAATATTCTACAAAAAAGATAGAAGACTAGGAGAGTTGAACGAAAAAATCAAGAGAAGAGCTTTGCTTTACGTGAGCTTTTCTCTTGATTTTTTAGAAAGAGGAACATTTACTGAATATCCCTTCCTAAAATAATAAAATTTAAGGCAACTACTTCATTGCGAATTAGTTGCCTTTTTTGTATCTTTAAGCATTCCCCCCAAAAAACGGTTTGACGGCCAAAACGGGGGTAATCTAAAATAAAAACACATGGTAAAGATACAAAAAATCTCAGAAATCGAACCTTGTTTAGGTTTTACCGAGTTCGATATGCTTAAAAAATATCGTCAAAGTTTTGCAACGAGTGAATTAGGTCGACTCCATTCTCTATTCCCTTTCTCGGAACTGGCCCGACAAATGCATTTGAAGTCCTCTGCTTTGGGTCGTAAAAGTTATTTTTCTCCCGAAGGTAAAATAGCCTTGATGGT
>NZ_GG688318.1:346049-346709 GCF_000156195.1 Bacteroides finegoldii DSM 17565
AACGTCCCCGTAACAAGTATCTTGATGTACGCCGTGCCTATCTTGCTTATAGTAAACTGCGTAAACGCAGGAAATCACAGGCTCGTATGATTACACGAAGGTTACTTCAGTTATTGGAAAAGTTACTTGACCAGCTGGAGCAACTTCATTCATCCTACAGGAACAGGCTTGCACTATCCTCTGATTACCAAAGACGTTTCTCGGTCATACAGACAGTCCTTGAGCAAGGGAAGAATTTATTTGCAGGCAAAAAAGTGTCCAACCGTATCGTGAGTATCGACCGGCATTACCTTCGCCCCATTATCAGAGGCAAGGAAACCAAATCCGTTGAATTCGGAGCCAAAGTCAACAATATACAGATAGACGGAATCTCCTTTATAGAACATATCTCCTTTAAGGCTTTTAACGAAGGAGTACGTTTGAAAGACTGTATTCATCTGCAACAACAACTGACCGGGGTTAGGGTTAAGGCGCTTGCGGCGGATTCAATCTATGCCAATAATGCCAACCGGAAATTTTGTACTAAATATCATATAAGTACTTCCTTTAAGCGTAAGGGCAGAGCTGCCAAAGATGAGCCGCTTCGGAGAATCTTACGGTCGGAACTCAGCCGTGAAAGAGCTACCCGCCTGGAAGGAAGTTTTGGAACGCAGAAACAAC
>NZ_GG688318.1:346809-387902 GCF_000156195.1 Bacteroides finegoldii DSM 17565
AATAGCGCCTCCATGGTCTTTTCGAAGATTATGGAGGCGCTTCTTTTTCTCTATACATAGCCCTGATTCTGCCTATTTTCGGGCTTTTTCCCCAATTTGGCACAGTTCTTTCATTTCCTTTGCATTCTTTAAGTCCACTTGCTAATCCTTCTTGCGAGAATCTTGTTGTATTGACATCATCTCAATTTCAACCCGCAGGCTGCGGATACACATGTTTTGTTGATGCTTTAGAGTGATACGTTCAGTTTCATATTCGTAAGTTGTTCGTTTGTAGTTATGTGTATTTCGTGGCCTGCTTTCTTAGTCTATTTTTCAGTCAGTGCTATTTCTATTTCTTCGTGCCTATCCAAGTCCATTTATGCCATATTGTTTCCAATGGTCCTTGTTTATGTTTAGACAGCCACCATTTGCAGAACCGAACTTGCGCCAGGAAAAGAATAATACCGATAATCAGGCTAAGAGTATATCCACAGTAAGGAGCAAGATAGAATCCGAATGGGAAATAGATAATGGCTCCCAAAATAGATTGAGAAATATAATTGGTCAAGCTCATTTTTCCGTAGAATCGCAGATTAGATACAGTTTTCTTGAACTGATCCTTCTGATAAAGCAACACGAAAGAAGCAACAAGTACAATCGTAAATGCGAATTTCTGCCACATATCAAAGGCAGTACCTACCGTTTGCTGAATTAAACTGCTGTCACTTTGCATGATCTGTTCTTTCAGAGAATACAGTGGCGCGAAACTGATAGCTGCAATAATAAGTGCTTTCATCCAGAACTTCAAATGAGATTCGGTAGTTACGAACAATTCTTTGCGTCCGATATATAAGCCAAACAGGAAAAGTCCGGCAGTCTGCAAGAAACGTCCGGCACCGATAGCCCAAAACAGGCTTGCTTTCTGTCCTAAAGTAACATTACCTATCAGAAAATCCCAAAAGTTTCCGGCTTTGGTGTATTCCGCTACTTCAGCATACATGGCTCCGACATTCAAATCGGGTAGGGTATAAGCAGGATTGAAAAGGCTCATTATATAATGAAACCATTCAATCGGTTGCAGTGAAAACAAGATGGCGGTGATTAGAATCGCTTTGTCACTCCATTTACGTACGATAAATAGTACAAGACTGACTACAACAAACAGAAGCAGGACATCTCCTGCCGGGAAGAAAGCAGCATTCAAAGTGGCGAATCCTGCCAGCAATATCATTCTCCATAAAAAGCGGTAACCAAAATCTTTTCCTTTCAACTGCTGGTTGTGCGACTGGATATAGAAAGTGAATCCGAAAAGCAGAGCGAATATGGCATAAGACTTTCCGGCAAGCAGTGAAAATGTCGCATTAAATACTCCGGCATCCAAAATGGTGAGCCATTCAGGAGAACTTTCCGGATATACAGGGAAAATGAAATGCTCCAGGTTATGAACCAGAAGGATGGCCATTACAGCAAATCCTCTAAGAGCATCTACTACTTCAATTCGGGGTGTTTTTGTTGATAATTCCATGGGGCTAATTTATGATTGTTTTTAGTAAATGTTCATTTTACCCATCTCTAAGCAGGCTTCGGGAACATACTGACGGATTCCTTTGATGATATTTTCCATGTTTGATTTATTCATTTGGATGCTCTATCCACCAATCAATCATCTTTCGGGCAAGACTAAGTTTTCTGGGAAGTTCGGGTAAATTGTCTCTTGTATAAAAGTCTCCCGAACTCAATTCTTCATCTTGGAGGTTGATTTCCCCTCCGGCATAATCAGCAATAAAGCCGACCATTAGTCCGCTGGGATAAGGCCAGGGCTGATTACCGAAATAAGTGATATTCTTTACATCCAGTCCGGTTTCTTCTTTCACTTCACGTGCTACACATTCTTCTAGCGTTTCTCCGGTTTCCAGAAATCCGGCAACGAGACTGTTGAATGTTCCTTTAAAATTGCGGGCGTGCACTAAAAGTAGTGAATCTTTTTTTCTCACTAATACAAGAATCGCTGTGGAAATGGAAGGATATACTTCCCGGCCACATTTCGGACAACGCTTCATGATAGATTCTTTCTGTTCCATAGGCGTGCCGCAGGCGGAACAAAAGCGGCTGTTTCTATCCCAATGCAGAATCTCATGTGCTTTTCCTGCTGTCTGATAATGAGACAAAGGAAGATATTCATAGGAGGCACGAAGCCCTATCATGATCCATTGCTCCGATTCTTCAATGGGAGAGGAGAGGGAGAAAGCCTTGCAGTTTTTCCCTTCCAGTGTAGTGATATTGTGTACGGTTGTTTTTTCTTTAATAACAGTAGGAGAGCTTTCTCCACACGGGATGGCATATATGCCATCCTCTTTTTTCTCAAGAAGCAGTTGGTCTTTGTAAAAGATAAACCACCATGATTGTGCTGTCTGATTCATTTTAATTCTAATTCTTGATCTTCGCGCTGCGAAGTTATAAAAAAACTAGATTGATATTTAGACTTATCAGATAAAATACAGGGCAACCGCACCAAAATTTGATTCATAACCGTGCATAAATGGACTGTTTCACCACAGAGGACACGGAGGACGCAGAGGTTTCAAAGTTCTAATTCAGAGATAATTATAACCTCTGTATCCTCCGTGTCCTCTGTGGTGAAAAGAATCAAAACTGCATAGAAACGAGTTAAACGGTGCGCTAATGAATGGGTCCAGGGTGAGGGGTGGTGAGGGTAGATTTATAACTTTCGTATTTTTTTTGAGGATAAAAAAGGAGATAGTATAGAAAATAAAATAATAAAAGGTTATAAATCTACCCTCACCACCCCTCACCCTAGACCCATATCTTATAATAAAAAGATAACGGGGAATCTTAAAAACTCAATCATCTTTTTCAGATTTACCACAACGTTTCCAGAATACTTCATTATTTTATTCAAAACTGTGCGGATATGAATTAAATTTTGGTGCGGTTGCCCTGGATAAAATATCAATAGACTAACTCAATAAAATGCATTGTTCGACACCAATTTCCTGAATAAAATAATTGTCGTGTGAGATTGCTATCACAGTACCTGCATAATTTTTGATAGTAGCAGTGATAATTTCAATACTTTGTATGTCCAAATTGTTGGTAGGTTCATCCAGGATAAACATATCAGGGGTATTGTTACTAATCATCAGACAGCAGAAAGCGAGACGCATTTTCTCACCACCACTAAGTTTCCGGCAGGATTTGTCCCATTCGGATGCAGGAAACAAGTAACGGTTTAGAATAATCTTTATTTCATGCTCCGGCAGATTCCGGCTGTTGAAAGCGTAAGCCTGTTCAAGAATACTGTTCCGGTCGTCAATGATCGAATACTCTTGATTCAAATAGACATAGCTAAAGTCCGTCCGCGTCAGAGTTCCTTCCTGTGGTTGAAGTTGGCCGGTGATTAATTTCAATAGAGTTGTTTTCCCGCTACCGTTGGCTCCTTCTATACGGAGGCGGTCTCCGCTCTTTAGCTGAATGCTGACAGGAGCTTGCCAAAGCTGTTGTTTTGAGATACTATTTTCCTGAATATCATTGCTATTCGGATTGGGAAGATAACCTGTGTCAGACGAATTTATTTCATTATTCGTCAGAATATCATTGTTAACCGAATTGGAATGATAACTGAAGTTAATCTCTTTTGCTGTCACTAATATTTTCCCGGTATGAAGCGAGGAACTGTTGAAGTCGGTTTTTAATGCCGCAGTCGGAGAGAGCGAACCTCGAAGCTGGTTGCGTTCATTTGTTAACTTCTCGGCTTTCTCCTGATGAACGCCAGTCAGTTTACTAGTGCTCTTCTCGGATTTCCCTTGGAGTGCGTTCAATACAATGCGTGGAACTCCTTTTTTTATATTACTCTTTTCGCCGCGTACATTCTGTTTGTCCCTGCGTTCGGCCGTTTCGCGAGCCACTTTACGGGCAATACGTAGTGCCTTTTCTTTTTCTTCAATACGTTGTTGCAATGCTTCCTGCATCAGCGTTTTTTGTTCTTTGTAGAATTCGTAATTTCCGCCATAATAATTGATTTGATGCTTCTCCAATTCGCAAATCTCGGGGAGAAGATTGAGCAGGGTACGGTCATGACTTACCACCAACAGGGTGGAACGATATTTTTCTACCCAGTCATATAAACGTTGTCTGCCGGAAGAATCGAGATGATTGGTCGGTTCATCCATAAGTATGACAGATGGATGATGAATGTCCATACCTGCCAGGAATACGCGGGTCTTTTCGCCGCCACTAAGCAGATTCATCGGGTAGGATAGCGTAAACTGTCCTAATCCCCATAAATCGAGAGCGGCAATGGAACGTTCTTCGATATTCCAGTCATCATTTAGAATGGTGAAATTCTCGTTTGAGACATCTCCTGCCAGGATAGCGTGCAGAGCTTGCTGTTTGCGCTCTATTTGAAGAGCCTGTGCGATGGTCAGTGAATCATATTGCCCGAAATGTTGCGGGATATAATATAGGTCGTCCGGGCGGACAATGACACCGGAAGAGGGTGATAACTGTCCGGCAATAATTTGTAGCAAAGTAGACTTGCCACAACCATTGTTACCGACTAATCCTAGTTTCTGCCCCTTACTGATGGCGAAATTGAGATCACTGAATAATACTTCTTTATCCGGATGGATATAGCTGATTTGCTGAATACTTATAGACATAATGATCTATTGGGTTTGAGGTTGAAAATAGAGTGAGGGAAAATCACAGGATAGGGGGGAACGACAAACACAATACTGGCTAAACAACACGGATTTCGTGATGCTTAACAAAATAGAAAAAGCATATAAGAAAAGTGATGTTTACTTAGAAGTGTTGTCTTACTTAGTAATTCTCATTGCGGTAGGTATATAGTTTAACTTGGTGGCAAAGATAACACTTTCTATTAGATTTCACTCTATTAAGACTGAAAAAGAATGAATTTCATTTATTTAGAGGCTCCGTTTACCTCATTCAGAGCCTCCGATTACTCCAAATAGAGCCTCTGTTTACCCTATTCAGAGGCTCTGTTTTAGAAGTGAGTTATATTCTTTCTTATTCTTATACATCAAACAGTTGATTTAATCCCTCACTCATACTGGGATGCGTGAAGATAAAATCGCGCAAGAATGTAGAGGTTTGCCCTGTTTTTATCGCCATAGCTACGATATTGATGATTTCTGAAGCGTCAGCGCAAAATAAGGTACATCCCATAATTTTCCCATTATGATTGTTGATGATTGCTTTCAGCATACCGTCCGTCTGTTGCAATGTACGTGAACGGACAACGGAAGTTGCCGGAAGTCGGGATACTTTGAACGAATAACCTCTTTTCAGTGCTTCTTCTTCAGTAATGCCGATATGCGCCAAAGGCGGATCAATAAATACGGCATATTGAACAGGATCCCTATCTCCGATATCACGTTTCTTATCTCCGAAGAGTTGATCGCGTATAATCCGAAAATCATCTAGTGAAAAATAAGTAAATTGTGGTCCGCCTTTTACGTCTCCCATTGCCCATACGTGAGGAATGGTGGTGCGCAATTGATCGTTTACAACAATTGCTCCGTGTGCATCTACTTTTACACCTGCTGCTTGTAAATTCAATCCTTCGATCATCGGTTTCCGCCCTGTTGCGATAAGAATTGCGTCTCCGTCTACAAAGTAAGGAGTGCGGTCAGATACATCCGAATAAGTCAGTGTCACTCCGTCACTCGTATCATGAATAGACTGTGCGCGTGTATTCAAATGAATCTCAATGCCTTTTTTCTCCATTACATCTTTGACATTGTTAGCGATATCTTGATCGTTGCGAGGCATAAAACGGTTGCCTCCTTCAAGAATCGTCACTTTACTGCCAAATCCGGCAAACATCGAAGCGAACTCCAAACCGATATATCCGCCGCCGACAATAATTAAATGTTTTGGCAGGACATTCATATCCAAAAGTGTGGAGCTGGTATACACATACTTACTTTGTTGAATCCCGTCGATTGCCGGAATGATCGGAGTGGAACCGGTATTGATGAAAATTTCCTTTCCTTGCAGTTCAATATCTCCGTTGGGAAGTACTACTTTTATAGTGTTAGGTGATACAAAGGAAGCTGTCCCTGTATAAATAGTCACATTCGGGCGCTTGCTTAGATTCTCGTAATTAGTTTCCCGAAGAAAAGAGGTTAGCCTGTTCTTACGGGCAATAGTCTGCTTATACATATTAGTCTGCTTCAGAAAATCCCCATGGTATAGCAGTGAAGACATCTCTGCTTCATGTATCAATGCCTTTGTCGGGATGCAGGCTATGTTAGGACAAGAACCTCCGTACATCATGTTGGAGCGTTCTACGATGGCAACTTGCCATCCTCGATTGGAAAGTTCGGCAGCCAGGACTTTTCCTGCCTTGCCGAATCCTATAATAATTGCATCATACTGTTTCATAACTTCTTTGATTAACGATTTGTATTAGGCTATATAACACAGGGTAAAGCCTATTTGTTTCGTTATCTCAAGAAGTCGGAACTCCTTACGGAGTCAGATTAGTCTTTTTTAATTATTTTGAGTACGCGTTGTGACGAGTCGGATAATAATACTACAGCACTGGCCAGGATCACAATGTCTTTAATCACCAGCCGCCCTGCACCGGAGAGTAATGGAAAGCCGAATTCTCCACTACCCAGATTAGGAACCCATACTTCGGGAGTCGTGACGAGAAAGGATAGTGTGCCGAGTGTCATGATAATGGCTAATGTGTCGCCTATCAGTCCTACTTTCGGGAAAAAGATTCCTAGAAATACTAGAATGCCGATACTCATGATGAGCACTCCCAATCCATAGGAGAAAGTATATGTATTGTTTGCTTCGTGCCATGTACGATTCTCCGGTACGAAAGCGCCTTCCGGATTTTTGTATTCTTTGTATTCGGGTGCGTCTTTAGCATAGAAGAAACTCATGAAAGGACTGTTGGCAACAAACGGGACAATCCCGTCGGCCTCATAGTGAAAATACTTCAATCCGCCAATCCATACGAATACTACTAAGATAGCTACGCGGATAAATTTGATACCGAAATTCTTCAGACCGGATGTGAAGGTTAGTAGAGTGATAAATTTCTCTTTCATCTTGTTGGGGCTTTATTGGTTTAACTTACACCGCAAAGATCGTACTTTTCCAATATTTTCCCAATGGCAATACTTCCGTATCCCTTATCAATTTTTCCTTTCTTGTGTATTTCTAAATTGTACTGCACTCTGTCCGCTTATATTTTTAAAGAAACGGCTGAAAGAAGCCTGATCCTCAAAACCTAGAATATCAGCAATCTCCTTTGCGCTTTTGTTGCTGTAAAGCAGAAGGCGTTTGGCTTCCGCTTCTACTCTCTCGTGAATCACTCGGAGCGGAGAGGGGAGTTTGCATGTGGAAAAGATATTCGATAGTGTTTTGGGGGATTTGTGTAACATATCGGCATAATCCTGAACCTGTTTCTTCGTACGGAAATGCTCGTCAACTAGATTGTAGTATTGGCGTACGATTTCAAAGCCGGATTCTTTTTCGCGGGTGATATTCATACGGTTGCGTGCAATGCGCGTACATTGAATGATGAACCGTTTCAGCAGGATACGCAACATTTCTTCCTGCAAACTGTCAGTTACGGTGAACTCGTTTTCCAACGCTTCGGTGATGGTATCCAATTCCTTGCGTTCTTGCTCATTCAGCATGAAGCGGATCAGATGGGACGAACCGTTGAATAGGAAACCGCTGCATGATACTTCATGATCATTTCCATAAATACAATAGAAGTTGCTGTTGAATAGGAGGGTCAGGTATTCACCGTCGATTGATTTGAATTCGAGGTGTTGCAGATGGGTAAGTGAGATTACCTCATCCTTGACCAATACCATTTCCTGGTGGTCAATTTCTACCGTGATACTTCCGTTGCGCACCCATATAAACTTATAGAGTCCTTTTTCTCTTTGTAACGCTTTCTCTGTCAGATAAGAATCCGTGAGTGCAAGAGTGCCTTTTAGTTTTGTGTGATATTGTTGTAACATACTTATTCCTCCATAGCTGATGCATCAAATGATAGCGGTAGCAAATCACCTATATTCTTTATTTCGTAAATACATTCTTTGCCGTAGAGCAAGATACGTATTGGTTGCCCATAGCGTTTCTCCGTTTCCAGAATCACTTGTCGGCAGGCACCGCACGGAGGAATCGGTCGGTCTATAAAATCTTTTTCCGTTCTTGCTGCAATGGCAAGGGTAACGACCGGTTGGTCGGGATATTGGGAATTGGCATAGAACAGCGTGGTACGTTCCGCGCAAAGTCCCGACGGGTAGGCGGCATTCTCTTGATTTGTTCCTGTTACGACAATTCCGTTGCCGAGAAGTACGGCAGCGCCTACCGAAAAATGCGAATAAGGGGAATAGCTGCGTGCTGTTGCATCTTTGGCGGTTTTAACGAGTGCCTGGTCGGCCTCATTCAGCTCATCATATTGATATACTTTAATCACTGCGGTAATTATGAGGTCTTTCATACGCGTTACGGTATTGGTTTCTACAATTAATGTTACAAAGTTAGGAAAGAGATTGATATTCCCAATTATTTTTCGGATTTTTGTGTCCTTATAATACATATCTGAATTAAAATGGAGAACAAACTGTATAGACTTGTCTTTTTAGCCGTAGTTTTCTTCTTTGCCATAGGGATGCAAGCGCAGAGGCGGAATGCCCGCTATGTAGAATATATAAACAAGTATAGCGAGCTGGCTGTTGAACAAATGAAACTTCATAAGATTCCCGCTAGTATCACGTTGGCGCAGGGATTGCTGGAAAGTGGTGCAGGATATAGTCAGTTGGCGCGAAAGAGCAATAACCATTTTGGTATCAAATGTGGCAGCAGTTGGCGGGGGCGCAGCGTCCGTCATGATGACGATGCGCGCAATGAATGTTTTCGTGCTTATAAGCGTCCGCGTGATTCTTACGAAGACCATTCCGATTTTCTTCGAAGAGGAGCCCGTTATGCCTTCCTTTTCAAACTTGATATTACCGATTATAAAGGATGGGCGCGCGGATTGAAGAAAGCGGGATACGCAACTGACCCTTCCTATGCTAACCGTTTGATTACGATTATCGAAGATTACGATCTCTACAAATATGACCGCAAAGGTGTTTATTCGGAACGTAAGTTACGCAAAAATCCTTGGCTGATGAATCCTCATCAGGTATATATTGCCAATGATATTGCCTATATCGTTGCCCGTAACGGCGATACCTTTAAAGATTTAGGTAAGGAGTTTGATATTAGTTGGAAGAAGCTTGTGAAATACAATGATCTGCAACGTGATTATACGTTAGTAGAAGGAGATATTATCTATCTGAAGAGCAAGAAGAAAAAGGCTTCCAAACCTTATACCGTATATATTGTAAAAGATGGAGATTCCATGCACGGCATCTCTCAAAAATACGGTATCCGCCTTAAGAATCTGTATAAGATGAATCGTAAGGATGGCGAATATGTCCCCGAAGTAGGAGACCGTTTGCGTCTGCGGTAGGTTACTGTTTGATAAAAAAGAATTGCCGAATGACTATCCGGATATGCCTAGCAGCCTGATGCACATATATTTGATAGAAGCGGGACCGAGATTACTTGCCGGGATGTCGGAGGATTCGTCATTGCACGCAGAAAAATTTCTTCGTGAGATGGAAGTGAATATTTTGCTGAATAAACGAGTGATAGACTATCGCGACCATAAAGTTATACTCGAAGATGGAATAGAAATCGCTACACGTACTTTTATTTGGGTAAGTGGTGTTACCGGAGTAACTATCGGTAACATGAACCCATCGTTGATAGGTCGTGGCGGACGTATTTGGGGCTCTATGGCGACAGTAGGACGTAATCGTGCTGTTGCGGAATTTAGTAAAGTGCAGATGCAAGGCTGGTTGGCTTGGGTTATGTGATTGGTAGTTCATCTGCGTTCCATTCTTGGAGTGCGTAACAAGGTGGTCGTGCTTCTTAACTGGATATGGAATTATTTCACTTATGATCAATCTATGCGTATGATTGTCTATGTGCGAAAAGCAAAAGAAATTCGTGACCGGGAAAAGGTGGAGGCAACTACTCATTAGGGCAGGATTTGCTGTCGGAAGATCAGTAGCCTTTCCATCATACATAACCGGATACAGCTTTGTGGAAGGAATAAAAATATAGGGCTATTTGCATTGTTTTCAATATAATAACTTATCTTTGTACGCATAATATTGAAAACAACGCTGGCTTTTGCTTATGAATCGACGATATTGCTGTTTGTTTGTAGTTCTCTTTTGGGCTGTTCTTATTCAGGCGGCAGCTACGGAACGTACATTCAATATACTTTTTCTACAATCTTATACAGCGCAGACTCCTTGGCATAGCAGCCTAAACCAAGGATTGGCAAAAGGATTCAGAGAGAGTGGGATAAAGGTGAATATTACAACAGAATATCTGGATGCCGATTTTTGGACATTCCGGTCGGAGAAGGTAATCATGCGCCGCTTTTGTGAACGTGCCCGTGAAAGGAAGACCGATTTGATTGTTACGGCAAGTGATGAGGCCTTTTACACGCTTTTTGCCTGTGGCGATTCGTTGCCCTTGCAGATTCCGGTAGTGTTTTTCGATATTAAATATCCTGATGAAAAATTGATTGCTGCCCATCCTAATGTTTGCGGGTTTATTGCCAATCCTGACTTTGATGTGATTCTCCGTCAGGCTCAGAAAATATTTCCTTTACGGAAAGAAGTGCTTTGTGTGATAGACAATAGTTTTCTGAGTGCAAGGGGGCTTAATGACTTTCAAGAGGAGTGGGACATCTTTCAGAAAGATCATCCGGATTATGATATGAAAATCTATAATACCCAGAATCATACGACCAGTCATATTATTGCAGCTATTTGTTATCCGCGTAACAGTCACGGGCGTCTTGTCATAGCTCCTAAATGGTCTCCTTTCCTCTCATTTGTCGGGAAGAATTCTAAAGCTCCTGTGTTTGCAAGCCAGAATGTGGGGCTGACTAATGGTGTATTCTGTGCCTATGACAGTGATGCTTATACTTCGGCATTATTGGCTGGGCAAAAGGCTTCTCAAGTATTGAAGGGGACATCTCCACAAGAAATAGGAGTAACGGAAAGCAAGCAGGGATTTATATATGATTATAAGCAATTGGATTTCTTCTACGTTGATCCTGATAAGGTAGCCTCAAGTGGAATAATTGTCAATGAACCTTATTGGGAGAAGTATAAATTCCTATTTATTCTTCTTTATCCGTCTATTTTGGCGTTGTTGGTTGTTTCCGTCGTATGGCTGATGAGGGTTAACCGGCGCGAATCTAAACGGCGGATTCAAGCACAAACCCGTTTATTGGTGCAGAATAAGTTGGTAGAACAGCGTAATGAGTTTGATAATATTTTCCATTCTATCCGCGATGGGGTGATAACGTATGATACTGATTTGCATATTCATTTTACGAATAGTTCTCTGCTGAAAATGCTCCATTTGCCTAGCGAGGCGGGAGGACGTGTTTATGAAGGGATGATGGCAGGCAGTATTTTCAATATATATAATGAGGGGCAGGATATTCTTCATAAGATGTTGAAACAAGTGGCCAGCACAGGGGAGAGCGTGCAGATACCTCAGGGTTCTTTTATGAAAGAGGTGCATAGCGATAAGTATTTCCCGGTGTCTGGAGAAATTGTACCTATCCGTTCAAGGGGTATGATTACCGGTATGGCGTTTTCCGCCCGGAATATTTCGGATGAAGAAATGCAAAAACGTTTTTTTGATATGGCGATGGATGAAAGTTCCATTTATCCGTGGCAATTCGATGTGGAAACAAATTGTTTCATCTTTCCTCAAGGCTTTTTGACACGTCTGGGATATGAAGAATCGGTTACGATAATTTCACGTGAGGATATGGAGCGGACGGTTCATCCGGACGATTTGAAGGAAGTGAAACTGTTATTTGACAGGGCGCTGACCGGAGAAGATACGAATACGCGCCTGAACTTCCGTCAACGTAACGCCGATGGTGAATACGAGTGGTGGGAATACCGTTCTTCCGTTATCACAGGATTGACGCAAGACTCGCTGTATAATATATTAGGTGTCTGTCAAAGTATTCAGCGATATAAGACGGCCGAACAGGAAATGAGGGAAGCGCGTGATAAAGCTCTTCAGACCGATAAACTGAAATCAGCCTTCCTTGCCAATATGAGCCATGAGATTCGTACTCCATTGAATGCTATTGTTGGTTTCTCTGATTTACTGAGTGATACAAGTGGGTTTACAACAGAAGAAGTTGCTCAGTTTATTGCGACTATTAATAAAAATTGTGGTTTGCTGTTGGCATTGATTAATGATATTCTTGACTTGTCCCGTATAGAGTCAGGTACGATGGAATTTATCTTTGCGGAACATAACTTACCTCTGCTGTTGAAGACTGTTCACGATTCGCAACGGTTGAATATGCCTCCGGGAGTGGAACTGCTGCTACGTATGCCCGAAGGGGATAAAAAGTACCTTCAGACAGATAACGTACGCCTGCAACAGGTAGTGAATAATCTGATTAATAATGCGGCTAAGTTTACATTCAGCGGTTCTATCACTTTCGGTTATGAAGAAGAGGAAGAGCCCGGATATACCCGTATCTTTGTAGAAGATACCGGAGTCGGCATTTCGGAAGAAGGTATCCGGCACATCTTTGAACGGTTCTATAAAGTTGATAATTTCACACAAGGGGCAGGATTGGGATTGAGTATCTGTCAAACAATTGTCGAGCGTTTAAAAGGAACTATCTCTGTAACTTCCGAAGTGGGTAAGGGAACCCGTTTCACTGTGCGCCTTCCCGATTATTGCGAATAAATCGGACTGTTCTTCTTTGATTGTGTCAAATAAGAACACTTCTTCCGTCAAACAGACCTTTTTTTGTCCTTAAATACCTGTACCTTTGTCCCGCTCAATTCAATAGGATTTTAAGGTATGAGACTAATCGTAAAAGGTACACTGACGCTCTTTCTTTTATTGTTAATCAGTATTCCTCTAAGCGCACAGTATGTAGTGCAAGGAGTGGTGACTGATTCTCTGACAAAAGAACCTCTACCTTATGCATCTGTACGTTTGAAAGACACGACTGAGGGAACTACGACCGGCAGTGATGGACGCTTTTATTTCAAGACCAACCGTTCCGAAGCAATTCTTGTGATATCGGTCATCGGCTATAACGAAAATAGTCGGAGGATTTATCCAGCCCGTAATTTATCCTACAAAGTAGCGCTTGCACCTACTGCTTATGACCTTTCTGAAGTCGTGGTAAAACCCAAACGAGAACGTTACCGGAAAAAAGATAATCCGGCAGTGGAGTTTGTTCGTCGGATGATTGAGGGTCGTGATAATTATTCTCCAAATGAAAAAGATTTTTGGCAACGCGAACGTTATGAGAAGACTACTTTCGCGCTGAATAATTTTGATGAAGAGAAGCAGAAGAAATGGTTATATCGTAAATTTGATTTTCTTACCGAGTATATAGATACTTCTGCCGTCACCGGTAAACCTATTCTTACCGTATCAGCCCGAGAGTTGCTTGCTACGGACTATTATCGGAAATCTCCCCGCTCCGAGAAACAATGGGTGAAAGGACGCAAACAGGCGGGTGTTGATGAGTTCCTTTCCAAACAAGGGATGCAGGCTGCTATCAACGAAGTTTTCAAGGATGTGGATATTTACGAAAATAACATTTCCCTGTTTACCAATAAGTTTGTCAGTCCACTGTCCCGAATTGGTACGGGATTCTATAAGTATTATCTGATGGATACATTGCAGATAGCCGGTGAACCTTGTGTGGATCTGGCTTTCACCCCATTTAACTCCGAGTCTTTCGGATTCAACGGACATCTGTATGTAGTGCTCGACTCTACTTATTTTGTCAAACGTGCCGTGTTCAACTTTCCCAAAAAGATAAACCTGAATTTTGTAGACTATATGTTGCTCGAACAGGAATTCAAACGTGCCGAAGACGGTACGCGCCTACTCGATCATGAAAGCATTACGGTTGAATTTAAGTTGACCGAAGGGCAGGATGGGATCTTTGCCCGTCGTGTGGCGGATTATAGCAATTATACATTTGCACCGACTGCAGAAGCCGACAAGGCTTTCACCAAGCCGGAACGTATCATTGAAGAAACGGAGGCTTTGGCGCGTTCCGAATCTTTTTGGGCGGAGAATCGCCCGGAAGCCGCTATCTCGCAACAAGAAAATTCGGTAGATCACTTGATGGCACAGTTGCGCAGTTATCCGGTCTATTATTGGACAGAGAAGGTGCTTTCTATCCTCTTTACCGGATATATCCCGACCTCTAAGGAAGCGCCTCTTTTCTATATTGGCCCGATGAACGCCACTATTAGCGGTAATACACTCGAAGGTCCCCGTATTCGTGCCGGAGGGATGACAACTGCCTGGCTTAATCCTCATCTGTTTGCAAAAGGGTACATTGCGTACGGTTTTAAGGATGAACGTGTGAAAGGATTGGCGGAACTGGAATATTCGTTCAAAAAGAAAAAAGAATATGCTAACGAATTTCCTATTCACTCTTTGAAGTTACATTACGAGTCTGATGTCAACCAATATGGACAAAACTACCTGTATACGAGTAAAGATAATGTGTTTCTAGCTTTGAAACGTGAAAAGGATGACCGTATCGGTTATTTCAAACAGGCGGAAATGACCTATACCAATGAATTCTATTCGGGCTTTTCTTTCCAATTGACAGCCCGCAGGCGGACGGATGAGTCTTCGTATCTGATTCCTTTTCTGCGAAAAGAAGGCGACGTTTATACTCCGGTCAAGGGTTTTTCTACCAGTGCGGCTGAGTTGAAGTTGCGTTATGCCCCTAATGAGAAGTTTTTCCAAACTCAATGGAACCGTTTCCCCGTTTCGTTGGATGCACCTGTCTTTACCTTATCGCATACTATTGCCGGTAAGGGTATTTTAGGTAGCGATTATACATATAACCATACTGAGGCCGGTATCCAGAAGCGGTTCTGGTTTTCTGCTTTCGGCTATACGGATATTATTCTGAAAGCGGGTAAAGTGTGGAACAAAGTTCCTTTCCCCTTGTTAATCATGCCCAATGCCAACCTTTCTTATACCATTCAGCCTGAATCTTATTCATTGATGAATGCGATGGAATTTATGAATGACGAATATTTCTCATGGGATGTTACCTATTTCCTCAACGGTTGGTTATTCAATCGTATTCCATTGTTAAAGAAGCTAAAATGGAGGGAGGTTGTCTCATGTCGCGGGTTGTATGGGCATTTAAGTGATAAGAACAATCCGGCCTTGAGTGATGGCTTGTTCGCTTTTCCGATAGCGAACACACAGTCAATGGGGAAAACACCATACGTGGAGGCGGGGATAGGTATTGAAAATATTCTCAAGGTATTACGCTTGGACTATGTGTGGAGGCTTACATACCGTGATGCACCCGGAATTGACAAATCAGGATTGAGGATAAGTCTCCACATGACCTTCTAAAAGTTAAATCCTGCTAATTGCCATGTTTATATGACAAATAAAGCTCGTTTTAATAATTAATTAATCTTATTTTTGCAACAATTTTAGTTTAATTTTAATAGAATAGAAATGAAACAAGAAATTAAGCCCGCTACCGGACGTCTCGGCGTGTTGGTAGTTGGAGTGGGTGGAGCAGTTGCTACC
This sequence comes from Bacteroides finegoldii DSM 17565, assembly GCF_000156195.1. Taxonomy (GTDB): domain Bacteria; phylum Bacteroidota; class Bacteroidia; order Bacteroidales; family Bacteroidaceae; genus Bacteroides; species Bacteroides finegoldii. Next base: position 362,527 of record NZ_GG688318.1, read on the forward strand.
ACAATGATTACGGGTACACTAGCCTCTCGCAAGGGACTGGCAAAACCGATAGGATCTATTTCACAGTTGGCTACTATGCGCATGGAAAACAATGAGGAAAAACTTATCAAAGATGTTGTACCTTTGACAGATTTGAATGACATTGTTTTCGGAGGTTGGGATATTTTCCCGGATAACGCATACGAGGCTGCTATGTATGCAGAAGTCTTGAAAGAAAAAGACCTGAACGGAGTAAAAGACGAATTGGAAGCCATCAAGCCAATGTCGGCAGCTTTCGATCACAATTTTGCTAAACGTCTGAATGGTACTTATATCAAGAATGCTGCTACCCGTTGGGACATGGTAGAACAACTCCGTCAGGATATCCGTGACTTTAAGGCTGCTAACAACTGCGACCGCATCGTTGTTCTTTGGGCTGCCAGCACAGAAATCTACGTTCCGTTGTCTGACGAACATCAGTCACTCGCTGCTTTGGAAAAAGCAATGAAGGAGAATAATACGGAAGTTATTTCTCCGAGTATGTGTTACGCTTATGCTGCTATTGCAGAAGGTGCTCCGTTTATTATGGGTGCTCCTAACTTGTGCGTAGATACTCCGGCTATGTGGGAATTCTCTAAAAAGATGAATGTGCCTATCTCAGGAAAAGACTTCAAGAGTGGTCAGACTTTGATGAAGACTGTATTGGCTCCGATGTTCAAGACTCGTATGTTGGGTGTGAGCGGTTGGTTCTCTACCAATATATTGGGTAATCGTGATGGTGAAGTGCTTGATCAGCCGGAAAACTTCAAAACAAAAGAAGTCAGCAAGCTGTCTGTAATCGATACTATCTTCGAACCTGAAAAATTCCCCGATCTTTACGGAGATGTTTATCATAAGGTACGTATCAACTACTATCCTCCTCGCAAAGACAACAAAGAAGCATGGGACAATATCGACATCTTCGGATGGATGGGCTATCCGATGGAAATCAAGGTAAATTTCCTTTGCCGTGACTCTATCCTTGCTGCTCCTATCGCGCTCGACCTTGTATTGTTCAGCGATTTGGCAATGCGTGCAGGTATGTGTGGCATCCAGACTTGGTTGTCATTCTTCTGCAAGAGCCCGATGCATGATTTTGAACACCAACCGGAACACGACTTGTTCACTCAATGGAGAATGGTAAAACAGACATTGCGTAACATGATTGGTGAAAAAGAACCTGATTATTTGGCTTAAATAGGAAGATATAATAGAATGAAATATGCGTTAATAGCCGCAGGGCAAGGTTCTCGCCTTGTCTCTGAAGGGGTGAAGGTTCCTAAACCGCTTGTACAAGTGGGGGGGACTCCTCTATTAAGCCGATTATTTCGCATTTTCCTTGATAATGATGCAGAGTCTATCTGCATCATTATTAATGAAGAAATGTCCGAAGTTCGTTGTTTTTTGGAACAACAACAGCGACAACTACCCATACCTCTGAATGTGATTGTAAAATCCACTCCCGATTCTTTCCATAGTTTTTATGAACTCATGCCTTATCTGCAAGGCGAAGGAAAATTCTGTCTGACAACGGTAGACCCGATCTTTCGTGAAGCAGAGTTTGCTGATTATATTCGTACTTTTCGTGCTGATGAATCTGCTGATGCTTTGATGGCTGTTACGGATTATATTGACGACGAACGTCCTCTTTATGTCAAGACAGCGGATAATTTGCGGATTACGGGATATGCCAGTGAGGCTTATGACGGCTTGCGTTATATATCGGGAGGAATTTATTGTATGAATCAGCGTGCTTTGGCACAGTTGCCTTTAGCGATGGAGGCAGGAGTTTCCCGTATGCGCGGTTTCCAGCAATATCTGGTTGATGCCGGTTTGCAGTTGCGGGCTTACCCATTCTCAAAAGTAATAGACATAGACCATGCGGCGGATGTGAAGAAAGCCGAACTTTTTTTAGATGAACAACTGATTAAATGAGATCCTTGATTTTTGCGGGAATACAGCGATATTCTCTTTTTTCACCCAATCATGTCGGCAATGATGCCGCCATCTTTTCGGCTGTTGCCCAGTATTTGAAAGAAAATGGTCATCAGGTGAATATGTATACGGAACAGGAATTCCTGACTAATTCGTTGAAAGGCGAGAAGTATATATTTACCATGATGCGTAGTAAGGCTTCTGTGCGGAAGTTGCAGAAGTTGGAAGAAAAAGAGGATTGCTTTGCGGTCAATTCCGGACATGGTATCGAGAATTGCACACGTGAGCGAATGACTACTCTGCTGCTTGAAAATCAGATTTCTCACCCTCGAAGTTTGATATGGGATACGAATGATGGTGTCCCCGAAGCATTGATAAAACCTGTATTTGAGCCTTGTTGGTTGAAACGTGCGGACTTTCATGCCATTCATCGTGAAGATGTAACGTTTGTACGTACTTCTGCCGAATTGCAGGAGGTCATTGCAGAATATGCTTTGCGTGGTATCGAACGTGTGGTGATTAATGAGCATTTGAAAGGTGATTTGGTTAAATTCTATGGAGTAGCCGGTACTGATTTCTTCTATTGGTTTTATCCGCAGGAGGGTAATCATAGCAAATTTGGCCTTGAAGAGATTAATGGTGCTCCGTCTGGCATTCCTTTCTCGGAAGAGGGGTTGCATCAACTTTGCAGTGATGCGGCGAAAGTGCTGGATGTGACGGTATATGGTGGCGACTGTATCGTAGCACCGGATGGAACGATTCGTATCATTGATTTTAACGATTGGCCTAGTTTTGCTCCTTGTCGTCAGGAAGCGGCGAAGGCGATTGGTGGAATTATCATAAGAAAAGTAGAGAACGTAGGATTATGAATAATGAAGTAAGTGCAAAAGGGCTGGAGGCAACCTTGAAGTCTACTGATACGGAAGAATGGATCGACTTGTTGTTCTACCGTCCTATCGGTTATCGTTGGGCTCTTCTGTTTCGTCGTTTGGGAGTTACTCCTAACGCTATCACCATAGCTTCTATCTTTTTGGGGATAGTTGCCGGTATATTGTTTTATTATAATGACCTGCTGATAAATATAATAGGTATGTGTTTGCTCGTTTGGGCGAATATGTATGACAGTGCTGACGGACAGTTAGCACGTATGACTGGGCAAAAGTCTGAAATTGGTCGTATTCTGGATGGAGTATCCGGTGATTTTTGGTTTATTTCTATTTATGTAGCTATCTGTTTACGACTGACACCGGAATGGGGGTATTGGATTTGGCTATTGGCTGCGGTAGCAGGATTTTCGCATAGTAAGCAGGCGGCTATGGCGGATTATTACCGGAATGTGCATCTTTTCTTCTTGAAAGGGAAATACGGCAGTGAGTTGGATAATTCCGTGCAACAACGCGAGTTGTATCTTTCGTTGTCATGGAAGAAAGACTTGGTGCGGAAAACATTCCTTTGGTTTTATACGGGTTATACGCATTCGCAGGAACAATTCTCTCCGGCTTTCCAGCGTTTTTTTGCAGCGTTACGTGCGAAATATGGCGAAGTATATCCGCAAGAGGTTAGAAACCGTTTTCGTGAAGGTAGTCTTCCATTAATGAAATACACCAATATTCTTTCATTCAATACACGTGTTATCGTGTTGTTTATTTCGTTATTGGTCAATCTGCCTTGGATTTATTTTGTCTTTGAACTGACCGTACTTAACGGATTACTGATATATATGATATGTCAGCACGAGCGGTTGTGCAGACAAATGTACCAAAACTTATAATATTTATGAAGAGTCGTTTTAGAAACATTTTCCTTGTGTTTGGCATTGTAGCTGTTGTTATCATGCTTTTCACTTTTGATGTATCTTATGAGGAGTTGTTGAACAATCTGAAGCGTGCGGGGATTTATCTGCCGTTGGTGTTGTTGCTGTGGCTGGTTATCTATGCCATTAATGCTCTTTCGTGGTATATTATTGTGCGTAGCGGGGGAAAAGTATCTTCATTGACTTTCTCTAAGTTGTATAAATTTACGGTCTCCGGATTTGCTATCAACTATGTTACTCCGGTGGGACTGATGGGAGGGGAGCCTTATCGTATCATGGAACTTACTCCCTACGTAGGAGTGGAACGTGCTACTTCGTCGGTCATCCTTTATGTAATGATGCACATTTTCTCGCATTTCTGTTTATGGTTGAGCGCTGTCGTAATTTATGCGGTGTTCTATCCTGTCAGTTGGGAAATGGGGATTGTGCTGGGATTGGTAACGGTTTTCTGTTTGCTGTTGAGTATCCTGTTTGTGAAGGGATACCGTCATGGGATGGCAGTGGCTTGTGTCCATTTGGGAAGTAAAATACCGTTTCTGAAGAAATGGGTTATCCGTTTCTCGGAGACTCATAAGGCGAAACTGGAAAATATAGATAGCCAGATTGCCTTGTTACATCGTCAAAAGAAAAGTACATTTTATAGTGCGTTGTTTTTGGAATATCTCGCACGTGTTGTTAGTTGTATGGAAGTATGGCTTATATTGAATGTGCTTACTACTAATGTCAGTTTTGTGAGTTGCGTTTTGATTTTGGCATTCTCTTCCTTACTGGCCAATTTATTGTTTTTCTTGCCTATGCAGTTAGGAGGCCGTGAAGGCGGATTTGCTTTGGCGGTAGGTGGTTTGTCCCTGTCGGGAGCCTATGGTGTATATACAGCACTGATCACCCGTGTTCGCGAATTATTCTGGATTGTGATAGGTCTTGCATTAATGAAGATAGGAAATAAAAAATGATAGATAAAGATAAGATAAAAGCGGTTGCTTTTGATTTTGGCGGAACGCTTGACTCGCCTTTTTTGCATTGGATGGATATTTACATTCATCTTTATACGATGAAGTTGAATCTTCCTTTGACAAAAGAAAATTTTCGAGATTCGTATGTGTATGCGGAGCGGATGATGGAGCAATTGCAACTAGTAAAGCCCGAACATTCCCTGCTTGAGACGCAGGCATTTAAGACCGACTTACAGTTTAAAAGTCTGATAGAACGTGGCGTTTTGCCGGATACACCGGAGAATAGGGAGGGGTTGCCTTTAAAAGCAGCCCGCCTTGTGACGGATTATTCATCGGATTATGTGGTCGCATCCCGTACTGTACTTGATGAGTTACATCGCTCATACACCCTGTTGCTTGTTTCCAATTATTATGGAAATCTTAAGAAGATTGTAACGGATTTGGGAATTGTATCTTATTTTCACTCTATCACAGATTCGACGCTTGAAGGTGTACGTAAGCCTGATCCTTCCTTGTGGAAACGGGCAATTGACCGTGCCGGATTTGCCTATGAAGAAGTGCTGGTTGTCGGTGACTCGATGAAAAATGACATTCAACCGGGATTGTCTCTTGGTTGTCAGGTTGTTCAAGGTTGTCCGGAAGGCAGAACAGGAGAAGTCGGTATACCTTTTATTACCCGTTTATCGGAGCTTCCGGCATTGCTTTCTATATAGTTTCAATAATAAAACGGCGTCTCGTTGCAACGAGGCGCCGTTTCTCTGTCTATTTGATTTCGATTTCTTCCTTCATATCGATTTCCTCTCCATGTGTATCGTAGAATACATATTGTAGGAAAGCGAGTTTCTGACTTGGAATAACCTTAATACCGAATCCGTATTTCATCTGCCATTTCCGTTTCAGAGAAACGAGTCCCTGATTGATATAGGCGGCAACATACGGATGGACATGTAACGAGAATTTCTTAACCTTCAGTTTGTTGACCAGGTAGTCAATTTTACTCTCCAAAGTGTCCGTAAAGAGAATGGACGATTTGATAGTGCCCTTGCCGAAGCAAGTAGGACAAGTTTCGGTCGTGTTGACGTCCATTGCCGGACGCACACGTTGGCGTGTAATCTGCATCAGCCCGAATTTGCTGAGCGGCAGAATATTATGCCGTGCCCTGTCTTTTTGCATATTGGCACACATACGTTCATAAAGCTTCTGACGGTTTTCGGCTTCATTCATGTCAATGAAGTCGACGACAATGATACCACCCATATCTCTTAATCTCAATTGGCGTGCCAGCTCATCGGCGGCTCCAAGATTTACTTCGAGTGCGTTACCTTCCTGCCCGTTGGCATTCTTGGTGCGGTTGCCGCTATTCACGTCTACTACGTGAAGCGCCTCAGTGTGCTCAATAATCAGATAGGCACCACTCTTGTAAGAGATTGTTTTACCAAACGATGATTTAATCTGTTTGGTGATACCAAAATTGTCGTAAATGGGAAGTTGGCCTTTGTACAGTTTTACGATATTGGCCCGGTCGGGCGCAATTAATGTTACGTAATCTTTAATTTCATTGTACACGGCCTCGTCGTTGACGTGGATGTTCTCAAAAGAAGGGTTGAAGAGGTCGCGCAACAAACCTACGGCGCGGCTGGTTTCTTCATAAATCAACGTCGGATACTTGGTGGCTTTCTGTACTTTCACCATTGCATCTTCCCAATGTTTGATCAGGACTCTAAGCTCTCCGTCGAGTTCGGCTACGCGTTTTCCTTCTGCTACGGTACGGACAATGACACCGAAGTTTTTCGGCTTGATACTCATCAGCAGTTGTTTCAGACGGGCGCGTTCTTCGCTCGATTTAATTTTTTGTGATACGGAAACCTTGTCATTGAAAGGGATGAGTACGAGATAGCGCCCTGCAAACGAAATTTCGGATGTCAGTCGCGGTCCCTTAGTGGAGATCGGTTCCTTTACGATTTGCACCACTACTTCTTGTCCCACCTTGAGTGTGTTGGATACAGTCCCATCCTTGTCGAGGTCGGGAAGCAGGGTTGCCTTGCTGATGGAGTTCAGCTTCTTTTTGTCGCTTAAAGTCTGCTTTACAAACTTTTCGAGTGAGTTAAATTGAGGACCCAAATCTAAATAATGGAGGAAAGCGTCTTTCTCGTAACCAACGTCCACAAAGCATGCATTCAGTCCGGGCATCAATTTCTTGATACGTCCTAAATACATATTGCCCACAGAAAAGGAAATATTTCTTCCTTCGCTTTGAAGTTCCACCAAGCTCTTATCTTCGAGAAGAGCGATGGAAACCTCTTTAGGCTGTACGTCAACTACTAGTTCACTTGTCACTGTTTTGTTTCCTTATTATTGATTGAATCTCATTTGTACGAACAACTATTTTAACAAATTGTTCATTTTGAGTTAACTACTTAAACAAAGAACAAACTTGAAAGACATTAGCTTCGCAAGTTTGTTCTTTATTTCTGTGTGATCCAGACCTAAAAATTATTTTTTGCTTTTATGTCTGTTCTTTCTTAATCTTTTTTTACGCTTGTGCGTAGACATTTTATGTCTTTTTTTCTTTTTTCCGCTTGGCATAGCTTCACATTTTATGGGTTAATACTCTTGTTTATTATTTCTTTACTGAAATTGTAAATGTCTTAGCCGGTTTGAAAGCCGGAATGTTGTGCTCAGGGATAATGATAGTAGTATTCTTTGAAATATTACGAGCAGTTTTCTGTGCTCTTTTTTTCACTACGAAACTACCAAATCCACGTAAATACACATTTTCATCGTTAGACAAAGAATCTTTTACGGCATCCATGAAGGCTTCTACTGTAGTAAGAACTGTCTGCTTATCAATCCCAGTTTTCTTTGTAATCTCGTTTACAATATCTGCTTTAGTCATTTTTCCTTAAAAAAAAATATTATTACTATGTTATTGCTAATTTTTTGGACTGCAAATATATAGCTTTTTAAGCTCCTAAAAAAATATATTCTACACATTTTTCTAAAAAAAATGGTTGCATAGAGGTTTCTTAGAACCAAAAGAGTTACTTTTGTCGGAAAAAAGATATACTGATGTGCCAATATGCTAATATGTTTACGGAAACGATTATAGAATGGTATAAAGAAAATAAACGTGATTTGCCGTGGCGTGATTCTTCTGATCCTTATTTGATATGGATTTCGGAAGTCATTCTTCAACAGACGCGTGTAGTTCAAGGATATGATTATTTCCTTCGTTTTATCGGACGCTTTCCCGATGTATCTACATTGGCGGATGCGGAGGAGGACGAGGTGATGAAGTATTGGCAGGGGTTGGGATATTATTCCCGTGCCCGCAATCTTCATGCGGCGGCAAAAAGCATGAATGGTGTTTTTCCGAAAACGTATCCGGAGGTACTGGCTTTGAAAGGAGTAGGGGAATATACGGCGGCTGCCATCTGTTCGTTTGCATATAATATGCCTTATGCGGTGGTGGACGGGAATGTGTATCGTGTACTTTCGCGCTATTTTGGTATTGAAACACCGATTGACTCGACAGCAGGGAAGAAACTGTTTACAGAATTGGCGAACGAGATGTTGGACAAGAAACAGCCTGCCCTGTATAATCAGGGAATTATGGATTTCGGGGCGATTCAATGTACACCGCAGTCACCCGACTGTCTGTTTTGTCCGTTATCTGTCGGCTGTTCGGCTTTATCGAAAGGGCTGGTTACCGTGCTTCCGGTGAAGCAACATAAGACGAAGTCAACGAATCGTTACTTCAATTATATTTATGTACGTGCGGGCGCGCATACCTTTATTAATAAACGGACGGATAATGATATTTGGAAGAATTTGTTTGAACTGCCTTTAATAGAGACTTCATCCTCTTTGCCGGAAGAAGAGTTTTTGGCTTTGCCGGAATTTCAGACGTTGTTTGCCCCCGGAGAGCAACCTGTGGTGCGTCCGGTATGCAGAGAGGTAAAACATATATTGTCGCATCGGGTGATTTATGCTAATTTTTATGAAGTGATATTGCCCGAAGGAACTGCTTCTTTCGGTAAATTCCAAAAAATAAAAGCTGAGGAATTGGAGCGATACGCTGTTTCCCGCTTGGTGCACGCTTTCATTGAGAAGTATATCGATCTGAAATAAAAGTTATAACAATTCTTGCATTCTATTGTTATTCTGTTTAATTTTGGCAGCAGATTTGGATTTAAGAATCATAAACTTGATACGTATATGTCAGTAAATAAAGTGATATTGTTGGGAAACGTGGGTCAGGATCCACGTGTAAAATACTTCGATGCAGGCTCGGCTGTAGCTACTTTTCCGTTGGCAACAACAGAACGCGGTTATACGTTAGCAAATGGGACTCAGATTCCCGACAGGACAGAGTGGCATAATATCGTTGCATCCAACCGTTTGGCTGAGATTGTAGACAAATACGTACACAAAGGTGACAAGTTGTATCTGGAAGGAAAGATTAGAACCCGTTCGTACACAGATCAGGCAGGTGCTACACGTTATACTACAGAGATTTATGTAGATAATATGGAAATGCTGACTCCGAAAGGAACTAACCCCGGTGCGGGTGCTACAGCTTCCATGCAGCAACCCGTTGCCGCTTCGGTACAGCAGCCGCAACAGTCACAGCAATCGCAGGCTCAATCAATACAAGATAATTCGGCGGATGATTTGCCGTTCTAGATAATATGGTAGTGTGCCGACTGGCTTTCGCAAACTTATAGGCACATTATCTTTTGTTTAACTAAAATATAGAATCTTTGGACTCAGATGGTTATTTAAGCCAGTTAGCTGGCATTTTCGACGGTATTACCGTACTTACTCCTTCTATCTCTGCTATTATCGCCATAGTATTGGCTGGTGTGCTCCTGCTTGCTTCCGGTTTTGCTTCGGCTTCTGAAATAGCTTTTTTCTCGCTTTCTCCTTCGGACCGGAATGATATTGACGAACGCAATCATCCTTCCGATGAAAAAATAAGTGCACTTCTTGGTGATTCCGAACGCCTTCTGGCGACGATACTGATCACTAATAACTTTGTGAACGTGACTATTATCATGCTCTGCAATTTCTTTTTCATGAATGTGTTTATCTTCCATTCTCCATTGGCAGAGTTTCTTATACTGACTGTAATACTTACTTTTCTGTTATTGTTGTTCGGTGAAATAATGCCGAAGATCTATTCTGCACAGAAAACTTTGGCTTTTTGCCGTTTCTCCGCACCGGGAATTTATTATCTGGAGAAGATATTTCGTCCGGTGGCTACTGTCTTGGTACGTTCAACAGCTTTTCTTAATAAGCATTTCGCCAAAAAGAGTCATAATATCTCTGTTGACGAGTTGTCGCACGCATTAGAACTGACAGATAAAGCGGAACTGTCTGAGGAAAATAATATCTTGGAAGGAATTATCCGTTTTGGCGGAGAAACAGTGAAGGAGGTGATGACATCACGTCTGGATATGGTCGATTTGGATATCCGTACACCTTTCAAGGAGGTGATGCAATGTATCATTGAGAACGCTTATTCGCGTATTCCTATCTATTCCGGTTCGCGGGATAATATCAAGGGAGTGTTGTATATCAAGGATCTTTTGCCTCATGTGAACAAAGGAGATAACTTTCGTTGGCAATCGTTAATTCGTCTGGCCTATTTTGTGCCGGAGACGAAGATGATCGATGACTTGTTGCGTGATTTTCAGGCGAATAAGATTCATATAGCCATTGTGGTTGATGAATTCGGAGGAACGTCCGGATTGGTGACGATGGAAGATATTATTGAAGAAATTGTGGGTGAGATTCATGATGAATATGACGATGAAGAACGTACATACGTTGTATTGAACGACCATACTTGGATTTTTGAAGCAAAGACACAATTGACCGATTTTTATAAGATTGTAAAAGTAGACGAAGATGAGTTTGAGAAGGTGATAGGGGATGCGGATACTTTGGCTGGTATGTTGCTTGAGATAAAGGGGGAATTTCCAGCCTTACACGAGAAGGTGACTTATCATAATTATGAATTCGAAGTACTGGAGATGGACAGTCGCCGTATCTTGAAAGTGAAGTTTACGATTTTGCCAAAAGAACCTGAAGTATCGGAAGGAAAAGAATAAGATGGCGTTATACCTGCAACATAGGGAAGACGGCATACAATGGGCTGTCTGGAAGATGGAAGAGCCTTTGGACGTATTATTGTCTTTGTTGCCCAATACACGGAAAATATCTTCTGAAAAGGAATTACCGCGTTTTACTTCTGAACGTCGGAAGATGGAATGGTTGTCTGTTCGTGTTTTGTTGTATTCGATGTTACAGGAAGACAAAGAGATTGTTTACTCTTCCGAAGGAAAACCGTTTCTTTCCGATCATTCCTTTTATATCAGTATTTCTCATACGAAAGGATATGTGGCGGTAGCACTTAGTTCTTTGAATTCTGTTGGCATTGATATTGAACAATACGGGCAACGGGTTCATCGGGTATCCGACCGTTATATCCGCCCTGATGAACAGGTAGAATCTTATCAGGAAGATTTGACTTGGGGGCTGTTGTTGTATTGGTCTGCTAAAGAAACAATCTTCAAGCGCATGGAGAACGCCGATGCAGATTTCCGTAAACTTCGTCTGGCGCATTTTATTCCTCAAGTGGAGGGAACATTTCAGGTTCAGGAATTCGCAACGCAGCAACAGAAACTCTATACGGTTGGTTATCGTATTGAGCCGGATTTTGTGTTGACGTGGACGGAGAACTGAGTGCAGGCTGAATAAGAAATGTTCACTAATGCTTTTGACGGACATTTACTGATTTGTGTAATTCATTCTTCTGTTGTTATATTCTCGATTTGTACCCACAAGAACATATGGTAGAGAATAAAAAGAAGCGTCAGACTTCCCAAAAAGTAGCCTAACGCTTTTTTATTATTTTTGCGACTATTTGTCTTTTTATCTATAAATCACACTCTTGTTATTGGAAAGTTATGGTTGACGGGAACCAATATTCACCGGTGTAATCAATAATAGCTTTTTGGGTTCCGGTCACTCCATCGACTACGTAAATATAGGTATTTAAATAATGTGCTCCCCATCCGTCTTCTGTATAAATGAGGTATACGTCACCATTTTGGGGATTTACCTGTATGCCTGCACCATATCCGGAGTAATTTGTTGGAGCAGTGAAGAATTTATTTACGTTTTGAGTAGTAATATCAAATTTATAGATATCTGTGCCATTGAAATTAGGTGCATGAGCAAAATATAGGGCGTTTTCTGTAATGGAAGCACATAATCCACTTGGTTTATAAGTAGTATCAATAAAGATTTTTAAGTTGTTGGGTAATTGAATTTCTTCACTCTCTAAACTGTTTGGATTAATTTTTACCAGTTTATTACTATTTGCTGCCCAAAGCATACCATCTTTAGTTAGAGCGAATCCTGTTTTGATTTCAGTTCCAATTTGCTTGTTAAAGGAAAGATCGTTTATATTATATACTTTGACTGTTTCTTGACTACGAATAAAGAGATAATTTTCTGTTTTGTAAATATCTTCTTTATCATTTTTAACGTTGTCCATATCATTTAGCTTCTCTCCTAATGTCAGTGGATTTAGGTTCACTTTGAATGCCCCATTTGTAGTCGTTAATATACCGGTTTGGTCATTAATGATACAAAAATTGTTACCCTGCCCGTTATCACCAAGACCATCTTCTATTTTGTCAACAATAGAGTAATTGGAAAGTTCTGCTTTTACAAGGAAGGGTGAATCCTTGGATACGATGTATATATAGTTTCCATTAACTACTCCTACTGTTGATGTATTACCTAATTCACTAATGATTTTGTAATTCCATTCTCCTTTTTGATATCTGTTGACACTACCGGGAGTCCCATATTTTCCTTCATTTACTACATAAAAACTACTTGGATACATTTGGGCATTGATACTGATGGATTTTTGGAAGTTATCATTATTATTGATAATATTAAGGGTTATTGTGTAAGTTCCCTTCTCGTTAGCCATGAATGTATAATTACTCTCATTTGATACACTTTCACCGTTTACTTCCCAATTATACTCAATCTCGCCTTGAGTATTAGTATTATTTATTTGGGCTTCTAATTGAATAATTTGGCCTACGTTAACTGTTGCACCATCTTCAATACCTAGAGTGATTTCAACTTTTGGATCATCATCGTCACTACATGATGATGAAATGAATGGCAATACCAGCAATGCCAACATATATAGTTGGCTAACTAAGAATTTCATCTTTTTCATTCTTCTTTTAATTAAATAATTTATACATAATTGTTTATTGTTTCCCAAAATGTAAATCTTCAATAGCTTGTATTTCGGTTGAAATTTCTCCCATCCACCCTGTATTTTGATTGACAGCTGTGTAAATTCTAACGAAATCAATGCCATCTAATTGAACGGGATGTCCATTTTTGTCTACTGCCCAGTCTATTTGAAATTTACTTTTTTCCGTGTTATTAGGGTGATTGTCTGCATATCCGTATGGATAGCAGTATCCTACCCAATGTTCTGGCATATCTTCACGAGGTTCATTCACAGCGTTATTTTTCAAACGGCTACCATGAAATGTCATCTCGTTCTCTTCTATCCATAATGGATAATATGAATTGGTAGTATAGAAATCATTTCTGTTTACATATCCCTCGTTTCCTTGATTATCTGTCCATTTAACTTTATCCAATATTGATGTGGGACGGTGATAAGTAATAGTATAATTTTTTATAGTTGCGGAAGACGTATATTCGCTGCCGGCAAGCTCATACCATTCATCATCAGGTAATTGGTTACCATTAACATCTTTCGAAACTAATACAATGCCTGGCTCTGAGCTTCCACCAAGCTTTCCAGTTAATGTCCCGAATGTGTCATAGTACGCGTTGCCATATATTTTGAAATCATATTCTCCGGGAACGTTAGGTACTGTATGATCAAATCCTACCGTGATATAACCTCCGTATGCTCCAAGACTAAGAAGACATAGGTCTGGATCTTTGAGTAGCTCTTCTGCATATTTTCTCACATCTTCAGATGTATAGTTTTCTTTATAAGCAGTTGTGGATGTATTCATAAACTGGCAGGGGGCCGGCCTGTATTCCAATACTCTATTGGCAAATGCAGAGGGGGCATTCGGATCCGAGTTCTCTTCACTGCTGTCTCCTGATGATACTTTGTTGCTGAACACAACGGTATTAGGGTTCAGTCCGACACGGTTGATTCTGAATTGCAACTGTCCGTTTAGATTGAAGCAAAGTATGTCACCGGTTATGGTGTAACTATATGCTTCCGTTATGTAGATATTGTCACTGTATGGATTGATATTAATACCGTAAGGGGTGTTGATCCGAGTTCCGTCTGTGATAAAGTTGTCGCGTATAGTCTGTCCGGTCTTTAGATTGAAAACCTTGATAGAAGATGACTCTGTATTGTAGTTGTAATTATATAAATAAGCGATATTGCCACTGATTGCAAAATTCATGACTTTTTCGTCATAAATATGTGCTACTTCATCTGTTCTGCAGTCTATCTTTACAAAGTGGAAGTCACCATCTGCTATGTTATTTCCATGAGTAGCTACATAAACTGTTTCGTCTGGTCCTGGTACAATACATCCGGGATTGGGACCGACTGTTACTTTCTTTATTTCTGTAAAGGAAGTGATGTCGATCACGGAAACTGTATTGTCTACACCTAAGCCTGCAGAATAATCCAAACCACCGGAATTGGATACATATAGTTTGTCATTTTGTATACAGATATTTTCCGGGTTTCTTCCGGCTCTTGTCAAGGCATCTATTTCTAAGGAAGTAGTGTCGATCCGTGCAACGGTACCATCGTATGAACATACGTATGCCTTGTCTTTATGAAACGTGATATGGCGTGGCTGTCGTGAACTGCCGTTTTCTGCCAGCATAGGGATTTGTTTGATAGAAACTCCTGTTTGGAAGTCTATTACTTCAATGGTACTGGATACATTGACTACAATGTATAATTTGCCACCATATAATGCCATATCATTGGCTGTATCACCCAACCCTCGTTTGTTTAGGTCCTTGAAGTAATTTTTAGTAAGCTTTCCCTTTTTGAACGAATAACGGGCCAAAGAACTGTTATTCAAGTTAAACAATCCTTCGCTTAATATATATAGCTCTGCAGTTCCGGTTTCGGAGATATTACTGCCATCAATGTTGGGGATAGATGGCTTGTCCTCCATATCATCACAGGCAATGAATAACAGTAAGAGCATCCATAACCATGTCTGCAATATATATTTTCTATTTATAGTTATTTGTTTCATAGTTAATATTTGATACTGAACGTTGCTCTAACAGAACGTCCGGGCATTGGAAAGTTCTTGATAATCTCATAATTGTTATTGGCTATATTTAATACTTCTATATGAATAGAAGTATTAATCTTCCGTATAGTTAACTCCCTCCCCACAGAGATACTATGGTCACTATAACTCTCCATTCTATTCTCTGTGATATTTTCTCCTTGTGTATATCGTTTTCCTGAGAACAGGAATGAGTAAGATAAATTAACCCAAGACGTTTCGATACCTACCTGTCCCGAACCGGAAACACGGGGGGTATAAGCTATCTGATGTTTGTAAGTTCTCCCTTCTTCGGAAGCAGGGTCGGGGTTGGTTACATCCAAAGCCTGTTGGTATGTATAATTCCCCGAAAGATTGATACGGAGCTTTTCACAAGGCTGGAGGGACACGTTACCTGTGACATCAATGCCTTTGATTTCTACACTGCCGAGATTTCTCATACTCCAGACAGCAAGGTTCTTGGTAGGATAGGCAATGATTTTATCCGTTATCTTGTTGTAATACGCATCAACAGTTGCCGAGAGATAAGGCAGGAACGGGCATACATCCTTACTGTATGTCAGACCGATATTATACTGCCGTGCATTCTCCGGCTTCAGCTTATTGTTTCCTGTTTCGCCGTAGTATAAATCGTTGAAGCTTGGCAGGCGAAAGATATCTTTATAGAAAATTCTGATGCGGAATTCTTCCTTGTCGAAAGGTTTGAATGAAGCACTTACATACGGAGAAAGTTTACGGTGATTACCTGCACTTCCCCCTTTATCGGCCTGCTCGTAGATGACAGTTGCCAAAGCGGATGCAGAGAGAGTAAGCCAATTGTTTACATATTTTCCCGCAAAAGCTGTCAGCCACGAATAGCGCGTAGGATGGGCAAAGTCATTTAGATTGGCATTCATCGTGTTGATACTTCCGTCAGAAGAAAGCGAAAAAGACAAATTATTCAATAACCTGTAAAGCATGGACCCCGAAAGGTAATACTCCTGCTGGTAATAACTGTTCTCTATTTCTCCGGTAGAACCTTTGTAGTCGGGATCTAAATAACGTTGATAGCTCCAATTCCACTTGGCAGAAGTCTGGAACACCCATTGCCGGTTAAATTCTTTCTTGTATTGACTTTGAATAAATGTGTTCTTGTCCCAAAGACGTTGTGAAGAATGAGTATAATAGAAAGTTGTGGCATTGGGCAATCCGCGGGAAGATTGGAAATAATAGGCTTTTAGCCTCCATTGTTCTTTGTCGGAGAAGTTTCCGTAAAGCCCGGCTTCTGCACGAAATGTCTGTACATCCGTGTTCTTTCGCTTTTCCCGTGAACTCAGATCCCCTTCTTCATTTCCGTAATATAAAGTATATGGATAATGCCCGTCCGATGACATCCATTCGCCGTTGGCAGATACAGTCCATTTCCGACTGATCCGTTGTTCCAATAACAGACTGGGATTGACCAATCCCCATGAACCGGTCTTGAAAGACGCACTTATATTCGTGTGCTTTCCGTCCTCAAATCGGGGAGTGAGTGTTTGTATATTCAGTATCCCTGCTGAAGCAAAGAAACGGGCAGGCTGGAAGATGTTGTCGCTTTGACCGTTACTCAACGACAGTTGGTCGACATTATCGAGAGAGAAACGTCCAAGGTCGATTTGTCCCGTTTGACAGTCAGTCAGTGTGATTCCATCGTAACCTACAGCAGTATGTTGCGCACCCAGACTTCGTATGGATATCGTTTTCAGTCCGCCGATCCCCCCGTAATCTTTCACAGTTACTCCTGCAAAATGTTTCACGGCATCGGAAACCTGCAGGGCATTCAGATTCTTTAAAGCGTCTTTAGAAAATATCTGTAATGGAGCGGTAGAGCGAACCTCACGGGTCTGATGAATATCGGAAACGGTTATTTCGGGGATGTAATAGGTACGTGCGGTATCCACCCTTTGCTGTTGTGCAAAAAGTGAAGTCGATAAAAACAGGTTGCAGCTTACTGCAAAGATTGCTAAAGTCCTCTTTTCCATTTCCTCTTTTTAGGTTTAAAAGTGTCCGGGCGAAATCCCTTCGACCGGACACGCATAAATAAACTTTTGGCAGAGTTTATTATAACATACTTTCTCTGAATCAGAATGATGAATGAAATGATAGACGGAATTGTCCGGTTCATTAGATTCAACGCTTTTTCCTCGAAAGCAATGAAATTGGTTGCATGGCAGGTCTTCTGACTTGTTCCTGTTGCGAGCGCCTTCCCGGAAATTCTTCTTCCAGTGGCTAAAAGTAGGTTGCTTGCAACATAATATAGAACTTACAGCAGCGGGACTGTTCAGGATTTACACCTGATTCCCTTTTAATCGCTTTCCCCGTGTGAGGTCTGCGAACCAATGCGCGACAAAGATAGGTAGTTTATTTGTTTTTTGCAAGGAGTTATGGATGTAATAACAGATATTTTTCAACAGCTTGTGCGGTAATGGCTTTTTAAGTGGTTTATCTCTCTTTTGCCAATGTAAATACAAATTCCAGTCCGCCTCCCTGATTATTTTTCGCAGAGATACTTCCCCCGTGAATGATAACCGCATTCTTTACAATGGCCAATCCCAATCCTGTCCCGCCTAATTTCCGTGACCGTCCTTTGTCTACCCGGTAGAAGCGTTCAAAGAGTCGGTTCAGATGTTCGGGTGACACACCCACACCGGTATCGGCAAAGCTGAAATAGTAGAAACCTTCATCTTCGCGGAAACAGTTTATATTGATTTGGATATTTGTTCCGGCGTATGCAATGGCATTATCCATCAGATTGCGGAATATGGAATAAATCAGCGAATAATTTCCTTTGATTTGTATGCTCTTCTTTAAGGAATTGACAACCGTGATATGCTTCTCATCCAGTTCCAGCGCAACCTCATTGATAATATTGCCCACCAATAAGCTGATATCCACCCGTTCCATATCAATCATGTTGGCAGCTTCGTCCATGCGGGTTAGTACGGATATATCCCGCAGCAACCGGCTCAGTCGGTTACTTTGGGCATAGCAACGTTCCAGAAAAACATTTATTTTCTCACGTGGGATATTCTCGTTGCTGACAATCGTCTCCAGATACCCTTGAATACTGCTGACAGGAGTTTTCAATTCGTGGGCTATGTTCTGTGTCAATTGCCGTTTCAAGTTTATCTGTTCTTCTTCCTGAGTGACATCATTGATCGAAATCTCAAAGCTGGCATCTTGAAAGATGATACATTCCACGATAAAGGTTCGTCCGTTTTTATTGATTGTGATAGACATTCTCTTTTCATCTTTTCCTCCCGAACGCTGTCTTTGGTTCTTGTTGATGAAGTGGATGATCTCTTTCAGTTCGCTGATAGCAAAGACTTCTTCCGTAGTTTCCAGGTTGGAGTCTGAAATCAGATTACTGTATTGGGTAAAGAGGTTGTTGACCAGAATCTCCTTTTTGTCTTTTGTAAATACTCCCAGTCCTTCATGTGAGATCTGGAGATGGGTGATCAATTTCTCACGTTCGATGTAAAGTGCCTCTTTGGTCTCGTGCAGCCGCTTGTATATTTGTATGATATGTTGTGATATTTCCCCCAGTTCGTTATGTGGGAAAGCTGATTGCATAGCCATTTCGATAGGCTCGTTCCGGTCGGCACGCATGGCGAACTCGCGAAGCTGGTTGATGGAAGTTCCCAATTTATTCGTGAACTTATAGAAAATAATCATCAGCAACAGAGTCACAATGACCGTAAACCATAAATAGTGCGGGTCGGCTTTCAGATTGTTGATGAGGCTGACATTATAAGGTAGAGCCGAACGGACAATATAATCTTTGTAACGTGTAGCCGAATAAAAATAGGGGACACCGGTCGTCTCGGAAGTACGCCGTACGTCATATCCATTTCCCTGTTTCAGCGCCTTTTGTACTTCCGGACGGTCTAAATGGTTCTCCATCTGCCCGTTGTGGTTCGAATAACTGTCGTAAAGCACATTTCCGTCTATATCAATAAGAGTTACACGTAAATCTTCCAGAATATGGTTGTTGATATAACCGGTGATAATTGAACTGTCCGGCGATTGCCTGCTCAACTGTTCATAGAGCCGGCTGTTGTAATCCTGTAATTTTGTGTTCAGCAATTCCACCTTATATTCCCGCTCACGTTGATACTGATACGCGATAAAGCAAACGGCAAATACCAGAAACAGTGAAATGACCGAGAGAAAAAGCTTTCGGCTGAAAGAGAGGAAATGTTTTTGAGTTACAGGCAGATTCATAGGGAGTAGTTATTACGCTTCAAAACAGTATCCATATCCGAGACGAGTGACGATGCACTTGCCGTATATTCCTATCTTCTTGCGCAGACGGGTGATATTTACGTCAATAGTACGGTCGAGTACATATACCTCGTCGCTCCAGATACGGGCCAGAATATCTTCACGTGAAAATACCCGTCCTTTATTCTGTACCAACAGAAGCAATATTTCAAATTCTTTTTTAGTCAACGGCACTTCTTCTTCGTCGATACTTACCTTCTTTTTCGTGATATCAATGACGAGCGTCTGGTAAGTAAGCCGTTCGGGAACTCTTTCTGTTTCCGCTGCAGCCGTGCGTCTCAATACAGCTTTTACACGGGCAATGACTTCCCGCAGCGAAAATGGCTTTGAGATATAATCATCCGCGCCTAGATTGAAGCCGGTCACGGTGTCGTTCTCAGTATCTTTGGCTGTGATAAAGATGATAGGTACTTTTGCTGTTTTCTTGTCCTTTTTCAGCATGTTCGCCATTTTGAATCCGGAGATTTCCCCCATCATCACATCGAGAAGAATTAGCTGATAACTACAAATATCCAGCTTCAAAGCCTCTTCGGCGGAGTTTGCGGTATCCACCTCGTAACCTTCATTTTCAAGATTGAATTTCAGAATCTCGCAGAGGTCTTCTTCATCGTCGACAACTAGAATACGGGTTTCATTCATAAGCTATATGTATTAATATGACAAAGTTACGTTTTTATTTTATTTGATGCAAAGATGAGGATACTTTGTTACGGTCAGATGAAACAGATATTACAATCTTGTTACATTCCTCCCAATCCTGCGGATAGAATAAAATATCGAAGTTTTTGCGGGCTATAAGAGGAAAAAACGTTTGCTATTTGTTATCTTTGTTAGCGAGAAAAGATAGAGATGTTTGATTAATAGATACTACAAACGATGATAAAAGTTGACTTGAAACGACATAGACGCGAAGTGATTGGCGCGGTTATTGTGTTGCTGCTTTTGCTTGGCGGAGTGTCCGTCTTTAAATATACCACGTTCAATCCCGGTTTTGAGATTGTTGATGATTTAGGAGGAAATATCTTTCCTTCGGCTATTCTTTCCGTAGCCACAACCGATGCGCAAGTCATTATCCCGTCGGATTCCACCAGTTTGGGAAATCCGAAATCCTGCATTGCCATTCGGGTAAAGTCGCGGGCGGCATATAGCCGGGTAAGGATTGAGGTGGCTGAAACTCCTTTCTTCTCCCGCTCCGTCTCAGAGTTTATTCTGAACAAACCACGAACGGAATATACGATTTATCCGGATATAATCTGGAATTATGAAGCATTGAAGAACAACCTTCAGGCGGAACCCGTGAGCGTTGCCGTGACAGTGGAGATGAACGGAAAAGAATTGGGACAGCGGGTGCGTACATTTTCCGTGCGCAGTGTCAATGAATGTCTGTTGGGCTATGTGGCGAACGGGACCAAGTTTCATGATACCGGTATTTTCTTTGCCGCCTACGTCAACGAAGAGAATCCAATGATCGATCAGTTGCTTCGTGAGGCGTTGAATACCCGCATTGTGAATCGCTTTCTCGGTTATCAAAGCAAGGCTAAAGAAGCCGTAGACAAGCAGGTGTATGCGCTTTGGAATATATTGCAGAAGCGGAATTTCCGTTACAGTTCGGTTTCCAATACCAGTCTTTCGAGCAATGTCGTGTTCTCTCAGCGTGTCCGTACGTTCGATGATGCGCTGGAATCTTCACAGATTAACTGTGTGGATGGTAGCGTGCTGTTTGCCTCCTTGCTTCGTGCCATCAATATCGATCCTATCCTGGTACGTACGCCGGGACATATGTTTGTAGGCTATTATACCGACAATTCGCATACCGATATGAACTTCCTGGAAACGACGATGATCGGTGATGTCGATCTGGATGATTTCTTTCCCGATGAACAACTGGATTCTACGATGGTAGGCAAATCACAGAACGAGATGTCATTGCTGACTTTCGAGAAATCAAAGCAATATGCCAATAAAAAGTATAAGGAGAACGAAGAAGGTATTCATTCCGGAAAGTTGAACTATATGTTTTTAGAAATCTCCAAAGAAGTACGCCGGAAAATACAGCCGATAGGAAAATAATTCGTATTTTTGCCAAGTAATCAAATGTAGAAAAAGAATGCAAGGCAAGAAATTTATCTCTCCCGGAGCATGGTTTTCGATGAACTATCCTTCGGACTGGAACGAGTTTGAGGATGGCGAAGGCTCTTTTCTCTTCTATAATCCCGATGTGTGGTCGGGTAATTTTCGTATATCCGCATTCAAAGGTAAAGCTGGTTATGGCAAAGAAGCCATCCGGCAGGAACTGAAAGAGAACGATTCGGCTTCGTTGGTGAAGGTCGGGGCGTTGGAGTGTGCGTATAGCAAAGAGATGTTCCAGGAAGAAGGAACTTACTATACATCCCATGTATGGATTACAGGCATTGACGATATTGCTTTCGAATGCTCGTTTACCGTACCTAAAGGTGGCACGGTGCAAGAAGCCGAAGAAGTCATTGCTACGTTGGAGATACGTAAGGAAGGACAGAAGTATCCGGCCGAGTTGATTCCCGTCCGCCTTTCCGAAATCTATCAGATTAATGAAGGATATGAATGGACGGTATCTACCGTGAAGCAGGAATTGAAGAAAGATTTTCAAGGAACGGAAGATGACCTCGAAAAACTCCAGCAGATGATTGACAACGGTAAGATCGGTCCGAAGAAAAAAGACGAGTGGCTGGCTATCGGTATTACGATCTGCACGATCCTTGCCAATGAAGTGGACGGTATGGAATGGAAGACATTGATTGACGGCAACCGGGAAGCGCCGGTTCTTCAATATAAGAACGGCATTATCGACCCGATGAAACTGACATGGAGCAGAATAAAGGCCGGAGAATCTTGCAACGTCATAGAAACTTATAAGTCTGCGCTCACTGCCGACTAACCTTAATCGCTAACTCCTAATCACTTACTTACGTGACAGTACCTTATTTACAGATAGATAACCTGACCAAGTCCTTCGGTGACTTGGTCCTTTTTGAAAATATATCTTTTGGCATTGCTGAGGGGCAGCGTGTCGGATTAATAGCAAAGAACGGCAGCGGAAAGACTACGCTGCTGAATATCATCGCCGGAAAAGAGGGCTATGATAGTGGAAGCATTGTTTTCAGACGCGACCTTCGGGTGGATTATCTGGAGCAGGACCCGCAGTATCCCGAAGAATTAACCGTGCTGGAAGCCTGTTTCCATCATGGCAACAGTACCGTTGAACTGATAAAAGAATACGAGCGTTGTATGGAAACGGAAGGACATCCGGGACTGGAGGATCTTTTGGTTCGTATGGACCATGAGAAAGCGTGGGAGTATGAGCAGAAAGCGAAGCAAATCCTTTCGCAACTTAAGATTCGTAACTTTGACCAAAAGGTGAAGCAGCTTTCCGGTGGGCAATTGAAGCGTGTAGCTTTGGCAAATGCACTGATTACCGAACCGGAGCTGTTGATTCTTGACGAGCCTACCAACCATTTGGATCTGGATATGACCGAATGGCTCGAAGATTATCTTCGCCGTACCAATCTCAGTCTGCTGATGGTGACTCACGACCGTTATTTCCTCGACCGTGTCTGTTCGGAAATTATCGAAATAGACAATCGGCAAGTGTATCAATATAAAGGAAATTATAGCTATTACCTCGAAAAGCGACAGGAACGGATAGACGCTAAAAGTGTGGAAATAGAACGAGCCAACAACCTTTACCGTACGGAACTCGACTGGATGCGCCGAATGCCGCAAGCGCGCGGACACAAAGCCCGTTACCGTGAGGAGGCTTTCTACGAATTGGAGAAAGTGGCGAAACAACGGCTCCGCAACGATAACGTAAAGCTGGAAGTGAAAGCATCGTATATAGGAAGTAAGATATTCGAAGCCGACCATTTGTTCAAGAGTTTCGGGGATTTAAAGATTCTGGATGATTTCTCCTATATCTTTTCCCGTTATGAGAAGATGGGGATTGTGGGAAACAACGGAACTGGCAAATCGACTTTCATCAAAATATTGATGGGACAGGTACAGCCTGATAGCGGTACGGTGGATATTGGTGAAACGGTTCGTTTCGGTTATTACTCGCAGGACGGACTCCAGTTTGACGAGCAAATGAAAGTGATTGACGTGATACAGGATATTGCCGAAGTCATAGAGCTGGGAAATGGGAAAAAGTTGACCGCTTCGCAATTTCTGCAACATTTCCTGTTCACTCCCGAGACCCAGCACAGCTATGTCTATAAACTGAGTGGAGGCGAACGCCGCCGCCTGTATTTGTGCACTGTCTTGATGCGCAATCCTAATTTCCTTGTGCTGGATGAACCGACCAACGATCTTGATATTATTACGCTGAATGTGCTTGAAGAGTATCTTCAGAACTTCAAAGGTTGTGTGATTGTGGTTTCCCACGACCGTTATTTTATGGATAAGGTCGTAGACCACTTGATGGTTTTCAACGGACAGGGAGATATTCGCGATTTTCCCGGCAATTATAGTGATTACCGTGATTGGAAAGAAGTAAAAGCGCAAAAGGAGAAAGAAGCCGAAAAGCCGCAAGAGGAAAAGACTGCCCGTGTCCGTCTGAACGACAAGCGTAAGATGAGTTTCAAGGAGAAGCGCGAATTTGAACAATTAGAGAAAGATATAGCCGAACTGGAATCCGAAAAGGCGCAGATTGAGGAGCTTCTTTGTAGTGGTACCCTTTCTGTTGACGAACTGACGGAGAAATCGAAACGTTTGCCCGAAGTGAATGATCTGATCGACGAGAAAACAATGCGTTGGCTGGAACTCAGTGAGATAGAAAGCTAAGCAATGTCGATAGTAAGAAAAAATGAATAACCGGTATAACTTGAATAACCCTTGAATAAACCGAAGAGATGACAAACTTGACTAATTATCATAGCCATTGTCTGTATTGCGACGGACGAGCCAATATGGAAGATTTCATTCGTTTTGCCATTAGTGAAGGTTTTTCTTCATACGGCATTTCCTCTCATGCTCCGCTTCCATTCTCTACTGCATGGACGATGGAGTGGGATCGGATGGATGATTATCTTTCCGAATTTTCCCGGCTTAAAGCAAAGTATGCTGATGAGATAGAATTGGCTGTCGGCCTTGAAATAGACTATCTGAATGAGGAAAGTAATCCTTCGTTGTCGCGTTTCCAAGAATTGCCTCTTGACTATTGCATCGGTTCCGTCCACATGCTGTACTCTCCGGAAGGAAAGGTGGTAGATATTGATACTCCGGCAGATCATTTTCGTGAATTGGTTGATGCGCATTTTGGTGGTGATCTTGATTTCGTTGTCCGCCTATATTATAAGAATCTGCTCCGTATGGTGGAGTTGGGTGGTTTCGACATCGTAGGTCATGCCGATAAAATGCACTATAACGCTTCCTGCTATCGTCCGGGTTTGCTGGATGAAGCATGGTATGATACGTTGGTTCGTGATTACTTTGCGGCGATTGCCGAGCGCGGTTATATTGTGGAAATCAATACCAAGTCTTATCACGAACTGGGTACGTTCTATCCGAATGAACGTTATTTCTCTTTCCTAAAGGAATTGGGTATTCGGGTGCAGGTGAACAGTGATGCGCATTATCCGGAACGGATTAATAATGGACGTGCCGAAGCATTGGCTGCTTTGAAAAAGGCAGGTTTCACGTCGGTAGTGGAGTGGCACGGCGGAAAGTGGGAAGACAAGGAAATTCTGTAAATAACATATAACAAAAACAGGACAGCCGTTTCAAGTAGGGATATTCAGTAAATGTTCCTCTTTCTAAAAAATCAAGAGAAAAGCTTTGCTTTACGTGAGCTTTTCTCTTGATTTTTTTCGTTCAACTCTCCCAGTCTTCTATCTTTTTTGTAGAATATTGTTTACATATTCTTGTTTTTTCCTTCCCACCCATGCATTATGTACATGTCTTTTTTAGGGGAAGTTAAAACCTCTCCTGTTTTTCCTGTTATTTTAGTCAGATTAT
>NZ_GG688318.1:388002-400954 GCF_000156195.1 Bacteroides finegoldii DSM 17565
GGACTTTGCGGTTCTGTTTGGGAGAAAGGTAAGGGAGCTTTTCTCTTGATTTTTTAGAAAGAGGAACATTTACTGAATATCCCTAGGTATCGTAGGTATATATCTTTCTCACCGACAAAAGGGGGTACTACTCCCTAACTTTATCCTATACATTGCAACCGGAGTATTGTCATTATTATCCCTAGCCGCACTCATTCCGGGAGATTATGTTCCGCCGGGTGCTCTACCGCTTACCCTGGAAGTGGGTATTCTCATTCCCATGTTAAGCCTTTATATGCATAAGAGAAGGTTTATCAACTATTTCTTAAGGCAGATAGGCGCTTGCAAAAAACGTTTATATGCCCAAGGAGCCGAAGCCGCCGTCGTATCGGCACGTATTGTCCTGATCTTCGGTATACTTCATTTTATCATTATCAGCATTACCGTTATTCTCCAGTCTCCGTTGAGCAAGACCAGCTTGTTTGTACTTTATAAGATACTGCCTCCTACAGTCTTTATAATGAGTATCTTGTTCAACCAGGTCGCCATCCGTTTCTTTAATCACCTGATGGCTCACACAGAGTACGTGCCTATTGTCAATACCAAAGGAGACGTGATTGGAAAGACTCCCGCGATAGAAGCCATCAATTATAAGAACACCTATATCAACCCGGTGATACGCATAGCTGTCTCCACACACGGAATGCTCTTTCTTTGTGACAGACCGTCCACAGCCATTCTGGATAAAAACAAAGTGGATGTTCCAATGGAATGTTATCTCCGATATGGAGAATCCTTGGCAGAAGGTGTCAACCGTCTGATCAGCAATGCAATTCCCCAAGCAAAAGATATCAAGCCGGAATTCAATATCGTCTATCACTTTGAAAATGAAGTGACAAACCGCCTCATTTATCTATTCATCATCGATTTGGAGGACGATTCCGTTCTGTGTACTCCCCGCTTCAAGAACAGCAAGTTATGGAATTTCAAACAGATCGAAGAGAATCTGGGTAAAGGCTTCTTCAGTTGTTGTTTCGAAGATGAATACGAACACCTGAAAAACGTTATTTATATAAGAGAAAAATACAAGGAATCTTAGACAGATCGGGCACATGCCCCTTCCAGTCTTTAACCGTACGTGTTTGGATATACTCACCTTCGCAAGTAATATTGGCGGCAATGCACAACTTCGTTTGCGGACGGCAGTTTTGTAGAATGTCTTCCACCATTTTGTGATTCCGATAAGGCGTCTCGATAAACAGTTGTGTCTGATTCTCAGCATACACGCGCTGCTCCAATACCTTCAGTTTCTTGCCACGTTCTCCCGGCTCAATCGGCAGATAACCATGAAACGCGAAACTCTGACCGTTAAAGCCCGAACCCATCACCGAAAGAATAATGGAAGAAGGTCCGACCAGAGGCACCACCTTCAACTTTTTACGCTGTGCAATAGCCACCACATCCGCTCCCGGATCAGCAACAGCCGGACACCCCGCCTCTGAGATAACTCCCATAGAAGCACCACCTATCAGAGGTTTCAAGTAACCGGAAATATCTTCGGGCGAAGTATGTTTATTCAACGGATAAAACGTCAACGCATCAATATCAATCTCCTTATCTACCTTTTTCAGAAAACGACGGGCCGAACGGATATCTTCGACTATAAAATACCGGATACCGGAAATGATTTCCTTATTATAAGAAGGCAATACTTTCTCAATAGGCGTATCACCTAAAGTCACGGGCAGCAAATAAAGGGCAGTTTCCACTTTTAAATGAAGAATTAAGAATTAATCTATCTCAAGAAGCCAGATAGTCGGATTCACTCAGCATTGTATGATAGTCGGTAAACTCTAAAAGATCTTTCAGCTTCATATCTTTATGCTTTTTCATATACGAAGCAACAATCCTCGCACCGACCCATATTCCTATCAATGCCGGAGCCTGGCAACCCAACATCTCAACAGCCGGAGCCGGTTTCATATAATAACGGAATACCATCGGATCACGGGCATGAAGATGATCGTTGGAACAGATATAATCCCAGATAGCCTTTTCATTCTCCCTGCACCAGTCGTTTTCCTCTTTCGAATACCCCATCGCCTCGCCTATATTATCATAATCCAGCAAGTTCTGCACAACGTAATTAATCTTTCCGGAGTGTATCATCAAGTCAATAAGGCACGTTCCCTCATGATAATCCATATCATAACGGCTCAGAAGATAAAACGAAAAACAATCCGGCACAATACGTTCCGGACGCATGGAGCGACACTGGTAATCGTAATAGAAACGCTTATACAAAGGATAATCTTCTCCCATATACTTATCCAGACTGATACCCAACAGAGAATCTACCAGAACGATAGACTCGTTGAACGCCGAGATTTGCGAGTAGACAAGCGGAACCTCCGTATCGGGAACCTCCTTCTTCAACTTCCGGAACCCCTTAGTAAGCCCCTCCTCTACTGCATCCAAATTGGGAAACTGAGTTTCCACATCATTCATCAGACGAACCAGCGTCGTATCTGAATAGAATTTTTGCAGGCGTTGCGAAATCGTATCATCTTTCACCGTGCCGATAGCCAGTACATCCTCAATCAGTATCTTTGTCGGCATACGGTAATCCATCGTCAACTTCTGCATAGCAGAAAAGCTGTTGGAGCGAACATATTCGCTCAACAGCTTATCATATCTCAGAACAGAAATCTCTCCTTCTTTCTGCTCCGTACCTTTTCCTGTGCTTATCCCACAGGAGGCGAGAAGCATACTTATTATAATAAGAAGAGAAATCCGTAATTTCATAATTTATTATCCGTAAATGATATTACCATTTTCGTCCTTGTACTCATCAAGCCCCTTCTCGTATGTAGCCATAGCACGGAGACTCATACCTACGCTGGAGAATCCACCGTCATGGAACAAGTTCTGCATAGTCACCTTACGGGTGAGATCGGAAAACATCACGATACAATAATCGGCACATTCGTCAGCAGTCGCATTTCCCAGCGGAGACATACGGTTGGCAAAGTCGAACAGCTTATCCATACCTTTCACTCCCGAACCTGCAGTAGTGAATGTAGGCGACTGAGAGATCGTATTCACACGCACACTATGTTCGCGTCCGTAGATATAACCGAAACTGCGGGCGATAGATTCCAACAGCGCTTTTGCATCCGCCATATCGTTGTAGCCGTAGAAAGTACGCTGTGCAGCAACATAACTCAATGCAACGATTGAGCCGTAATCGGCAATAGCGTTCAGTTTCTTGGCCGACTGAATCATTTTGTGGAATGAAACGGCCGAAATATCCAATGTCTTATCCAACATTCCATAGTCAAGGTCATCGTAAGTACGTTTCTTGCGTACGTTGGGAGACATACCGATAGAGTGGAGCACAAAATCTATTTGTCCGCCCAGTATATCCATCGAGGTCTTGAATACATTCGACAAATCCTCCACACTGGTCGCATCTGCCGGAACGATCTGGCAATTCAGTTTTTCCGCCAAAGCATTGACTTCTCCCATACGGATAGCCATCGGAGTATTTGATAATGTAATAGTTGCACCTTCTTCTACAGCACGTTCAGCCACTTTCCAGGCAATAGACTGATCATTCAGCGCGCCGAAGATAATACCTCTTTTTCCTTTCAACAAGTTGTAACTCATATCTTTTAATAGTTAAATTTTGTGCAAAGATAGGATATTTCTGCATAAAAACACGAGAAGTGTGCAAATAATAGACACAAATGACAAAAAATACACGTATTCTATCAATTAGTCCACATTCCCTTGAACTTTCACTCCTATCTTTGCGATCGTTAATTACGAGTTCTTACAATGCTCGACAGAATGCCAAGAAAAACAATAAAATGTATAACCCTATAGAAAATTAGATTACTAAATGAACACATTGACAAAAAGATTCCTCTGGATGGCTATATGTTGTTTGCCGTTTATTTCAGGATGCAAACAAAGTGAGTGTGCCGTAGAAGAGAACTTGATAAGTGATGCTCTTTACCGGAATTTACCTTTCGAAATGCCTAAAGTACAACAACCGGCTTTTCCTGCTTATGAAGTGAACATTGAAAAATTCGGAGCCAAAGGAGACGGTTTGTTCCTAAACACGAAAGCAATCAACGATGCTATCAAAGACGTAAACCAACATGGAGGGGGAAAAGTGATTATCCCGGAAGGTATCTGGCTGACAGGACCTATCGAACTGCTAAGTAACGTCAATCTTTATACGGAAAGAAACGCGCTGGTACTCTTCACCGGTGACTTTGAAGCATACCCCATTATCGCCACTTCTTTTGAAGGGTTGGAAACCCGCCGTTGCCAATCTCCTATCTCAGCCCGCAATGCGGAAAATATCGCTATCACAGGATACGGTACATTCGACGGAAACGGTGACTGCTGGCGGCCGGTCAAAAAAGGAAAGCTGACCGCATCACAGTGGAAAAAGCTGGTCAATTCAGGCGGTGTGCTCGACGAGAAACAGGAAATATGGTATCCTACACCCGGTTCACTGAAAGGAGCAATGGCTTGCAAAGATTTCAATGTGCCCGAAGGTATCAATACGGATGAGGAGTGGAATGAAATCCGTCCCTGGTTACGTCCTGTACTATTAAGCATTGTCAAAAGCAAAAAAATACTGCTCGAAGGGGTCACCTTCAAGAATTCACCGAGCTGGTGTCTGCATCCGCTGTCTTGCGAAGACTTTACAGTGAACAACATCATGGTCATCAATCCCTGGTATTCACAGAATGGTGATGCAATCGACCTGGAATCTTGTAAGAATGCACTAATTATCAACAGTGTGTTTGATGCGGGAGATGACGCAATCTGTATCAAGTCCGACAAGGATGAAGACGGTCGCCGTCGCGGAGAACCTTGTCAGAATGTGATTGTGAAAAACAACACTGTATTGCACGGACACGGCGGATTCGTGGTAGGTAGCGAAATGTCCGGTGGCGTGAAGAATATCTATGTGGAAGATTGTACTTTTATGGGAACTGACGTAGGCCTGCGCTTCAAAAGTACACGTGGACGTGGCGGTGTGGTAGAAAACATCTACATTAATAACATCAACATGATCAATATACCGAACGAACCGCTGCTCTTCGACCTGTTTTACGGTGGAAAGGGAGCTGGTGAAGAATCGGAAGAAGATCTATTGAACCGCATGAAAACCGCTATTCCCCCGGTTACAGAAGAAACTCCCGCATTCCGCAACATCCACATTTCAAATATTGTGTGCAGAGGTTCGGGAAGGGCTATGTTCTTCAACGGATTACCCGAAATGCCGATCAGCAATGTCACTGTTAAGGATGTCGTGATGACAGAAGCAACAGACGGAATTGTCATCAGCCAGGTAGACGGGGTGACCTTGGAAAATGTATATGTAGAATCTTCCAAAGGCAACAATATATTAAACGTTAAGAACGCCAAGAACCTGACGATAGACGGAAAGGTTTATGAGGAATCAGCGAAAGAGGAGAAGTTCACCACAGAGAACGCAGAGGACACAGAGGTACAAATCTGAATAAATGGATTTTATATTATTAAACCGAATCCTCTGTGACCTCAGTGTCCTCTGTGGTGCAAGTGCAAAAAAAGAAAACCACAATATCATTATATAGAGTAAAAAGCTCAAATAGCAGACTATTTTATCTTCCAAAGATAGACAGTCTGCTATTTTTTTCAACTACTTTTGCAGAGAGAAATACGACGTATAACATCAACCTTAGAATCATGAAGAAGAATCTTATTATACTTGCTTTCCTTTTAGGAGGTTTCCACTTGTCTTCCCAAGCGCAGAAACAGGAAAAAAACATTACGATAGAAGTGCATAACAATTGGAATCAGGCAAAAACAGACGCCCCGATTGTTATCAACCTGCATGAGTTACACGCAGATTTCAAAATCAAATCCGCCGTTGTCATGGAAGGGACGAACGAGGTTCCTTCCCAACTAGACGACTTGGACAAAGACCGCAAGATGGACGAACTGGCTTTCGTCGCCGACCTTCCCGCTCATGGCAGAAAAACATTCCAGGTCACTCTTTCTTCGGAGAAAAGCACGAAGACCTATCCGGAAAGGGTATATGCCGATATGTTTATCGCAGACCACCGGAAAGGGAAACATCAGCGGGTGCAGGCAATTACCGTTCCCGGTAGCAGTAATATATACAGTATGGTACGCCCTCATGGTCCGATATTGGAATCGGAACTGGTAGGATACCGCCTTTATTTCAATGAGAAACAGACACCGGATATTTATGGCAAGTTCAACAAAGGGCTGGAAATCAAAGAATCGCAGTTCTATCCAACGGACGCACAATTAGCTAAAGGATTCGGTGATGACGTACTTCGCGTGTTCGACAGTTGCGGACCGGGTGCATTGAAAGGCTGGAACGGACAGAAAGCAACGCATATCACTCTGGTGGAGACACGGACGGAGCGTATCATATCCTACGGTCCGGTACGTGCAATTGCAGAAATAGAAGTAACCGGATGGAAATATCAGGATACGGAACTGAATATGATGACACGCTACACGCTCTATGCAGGACATCGCGATCTTCATATTGAAGCATTCTTTGACGAACCGCTTAATAAGGAGGTTTTCTGCACAGGTGTACAAGACATTGTAGGTACTTCCAAATCTTTCTCCGATCATAAAGGACTTGTAGGAAGCTGGGGAACGGACTGGCCTGTAAACGACACTGTGAAATATGCTAAAGAAACCGTAGGACTGGGCACTTGCATTCCTCCACGTTATGTGAAATCGGAAGAAAAGGATAAAGCTAACTTCCTTTATACGATTACCGCTCCGGGAAATAAATATTTCCAGTATCATACGACTTTTACTTCGATGAAAGAAACTTTCGGATATAAAACACCGGAAGCATGGTTTGCCTATCTCCGTGAATGGAAAGAAGAGTTGGCTCACCCGGTAACTATAAAGGTGATAAGGTAGATACATATACAACTAAACAAAAATTACGAGGTTTCTACCAATTTTTCTATGACTCTGCACAAATATTCCTCCTTGTGCAGAGTCTTTTTTTCTACCTTTGTCACCAGATAAAACCAGCAAATCACTTATATAAATATAATCTATAAAATGAAACGATTGACACAGACTTTAGCTTTTTGCCTATTAACGGTCTTCACCGCAGTAGCACAAAAAAACTATGTATCTGAGGTATGGGTTTCCGACCTCGGAAACGGTAAATACAAAAATCCGGTACTTTATGCCGATTACTCCGATCCTGACGCTTGCCGCGTAGGAGATGATTTCTATATGACTTCATCTAGTTTCAACTGTTTACCCGGATTACAAATCCTACATTCCAAGGACTTGGTGAACTGGACGATTATCGGTGCCGCCGTCCCCAATGCTCTCTCTCCCATTGAAACTCCGGAACGGCCGGAACATGGCAACCGTGTCTGGGCTCCCGCCATTCGCCATCACAACGGAGAGTTCTATATCTTTTGGGGGGATCCTGACCAGGGAGCTTTTATGGTGAAAGCCAAAGACCCGAAAGGTCCGTGGAGCGAACCAGTCTTGGTGAAACCGGGAAAAGGAATTATTGACACCTGCCCGTTTTGGGATGAAGACGGGAAAGTGTATATGGTACATGCATACGCAGGAAGTCGTGCCGGGCTGAAAAGTGTAATCACCATCTGCGAACTAAATGCAGAAGCAACAAAAGCCATCACTCCTTCACGCATAATCTTCGATGGTCATGAAGCACATCAGACTTGCGAAGGTCCTAAAATGTATAAGAGAAACGACTATTATTATATCTTCCATCCAGCCGGTGGCGTACCAACAGGCTGGCAGGTTGTACTACGTTCTAAAAACATCTATGGTCCCTACGAATGGAAAACCGTACTTGCGCAAGGCAACTCTCCCATCAACGGTCCTCATCAGGGTGCATGGGTAGATACTCCTACCGGAGAAGATTGGTTCCTTCACTTTCAGGATGTGGGTGCTTACGGACGTATCATGCATCTTCAGCCTATGAAATGGGTAAACGACTGGCCTGTGATCGGCATAGACAAAGACGGTGACGGCTGTGGCGAACCTGTTCTGACTTATAAAAAGCCAAATGTAGGTAAAACATATCCCATCTGCACTCCGCAGGAAAGTGATGAGTTCGATGGATATACCCTCTCTCCACAATGGCAATGGCATGCCAATATCAATGAAAAATGGGCATACTATGCAGGTGATAAGAGCTATGTAAGATTATACTCCTATCCGGTTTTGAATGACTATAAAAATCTGTGGGATGTAGCCAACCTGCTTCTACAGAAAACGCCTTCTGACAATTTCACTGCAACAATGAAACTTACGTTTACCCCTAATCCTAAAAATAAAGGTGAACGCACCGGACTGGTTGTAATGGGGAGAGATTATGCCGGAATCATTCTGGAAAATACAGATAAAGGTCTGGTCCTGTCTCAAGTTGAATGTAAAAAAGCAGATAAAGGAAAACCGGAACAGGCAAATGCTTCTGTGGATCTTTCTCAAAATACTGTTTATCTGAAAGTTCGTTTCAGCTATGACGGCAAGAAGATCAAAGGCAGCGAAGGCGGACACGATCTCATTGTGATGTGTAACTTCAGCTACAGCCTTGACGGAAAAAAATATCAGCCACTAGGCAATCCTTTACAGGCAAGAGAAGGACAATGGATTGGCACAAAGGTCGGAATGTTCTGCACACGACCGGCTATCGTCACTAACGACGGAGGATGGGCAGATGTAGACTGGTTCCGGATTACTAAGAAATAGTTTCAAATTTAGTTCCCTGGTTTGAAACTGTTAGTTCCATACGGTGGAACCAATTGTTTTCCGTCATGAAACTAAAAGTTCCGTGGCAAGAAACAATTCTTTCCAAAGGAGAAGAAGATAAAACCCGGCAAGTAGGAAAGGATTTCTTTATCTTATCTTTTTTACCTATTTTTGTATCGGTAAAAGAGATTAAAGGAGAACAATAAGATACAGTAAGAATGAAGAAACTAGTTATATTTGACCTGGATGGAACATTGCTGAATACCATCGCTGACCTTGCCCACAGCACCAATTATGCTTTAAATAAATTAGGATACCCCACTCATGAAATAGAAAAGTACAACTTCATGGTAGGCAATGGTATCAATAAACTCTTTGAACGCGAAAATGACAGAAGAAGCTTCCAAGCAAAAGAATCCCATGAAAGCCGCAAAAACAGTAAAAACAGCTAAAGCCGCAGCGGTCGTAGTAGAATTTGGTAATATCGCTACTCCAATTTTAGTAGAAGAAAGTGCGGCTCAAGCAAAGGCTGTTAAGGAAATTATTGAAACTCTGAAATCGGGTAAAAATCTATAATCAGAATCCGATTATGAGATTTATAATTATTACAATCATTATGACTGCGTGTATCTTTAAAGGATATGCGCAGTTAAGTGATGATGACCGCCAAGTAGTAGGCGTCGCAGAATTTTCTTGTAAAGAAAATAGTCCTTATATTGGATTGGTGACAGAAAAGGTTGTGGAAATGCTTACTAATAGTAAACGTTTCAGAGTGGTTGACCGTACCAGTCGTGAAAAAATAACACAAGAATTAGAATTGCAAAAAAGCGAGGCATTTATTGACAGTGAAAATCTTGTAGAGCAAGATGTTGCTGTTGGTGCGGAAAAGATGATTACCGGAGAAATTATCAAAATACCCGTTTACCGTATGAAAAATGGAGATGGAACAGTAAGAGGCTACAAGGCAAGTGTCGCTTTTCAAATGAAGATTGTGGATGTGGCAACGGGATTGAGCACTGAAGCAACTAGTTTTGAAGGAAAAGCAAGCGATGAGTGCCTCTCTCCGGAAAGTGCCGTTACAATGGCTATGATGTCTTTACAAGATAGAATGGCTGAATATTTTAGGATAAACTTTCCCATTACAGCTAAACTGATGAAGATAGTGAAAGAAAAAAAAGGGGCGGCAGAAATTGTCTTGATAAAAGCGGGCAAGAAGCATGGTATAAAAGTGGGGGATAAATTCAATGTTGAGGGGCTTGAAATTCTTGATGGAGAAGTTCTACCTACCACTTTGGGAATTGTTACTGTGATAGCATTAAAAGGAGAAGCCTATACAGAATGCAAGGTTAGCAAAAAAGAAGGTAAAGCAATCTACGAAAACTTTAATGCAAATAAACAAATCAAATGTTCTCTTATTATAAAATGACAGTTTAGATGAAGAAAATACTAATAATATGCCTAATAATATTGACCGCTATACTTGAAGTTTCAGCACAATATCAAGCAAGCGTATTAAATGCAACAAAAAATGCTGTTTCAATGCGTTGCGTCGGTTATGGGAAAAAGGCTACTATTGCCTCAATGGATGCAGAGTTATCCGCAATAAAAACTTTACTTTTTGTAGGAGCGCAGAACACTCAACACAGTATGCCTCTTGTACAAGAAGATAAAGCCGTAGTCGAACACAAATACAAAAAGTTCTTTGATGCTTTTTACGGTAAAGAATATCAAAATTTTGTAGAATCATCTATTATAGTTACTCCCTATGGGAAAAATGCATTAAAACAAAAATGTATAACATTAGATGTCTGCATAAGAGTGAACCAATTGAGGGCTTATCTTGAAAACAATGGAATTATAAGAAAATTCGGTTTATAAAAACAGAACATATGAAAAAAAGTATTATATTGCTACTAACGGCATTTCTCAGTTGTATGGTATGGGCACAGACCGCTACAATCCAGCCCAAAATAATGGTTATTCCATATACCAAACAAGGAGAAGATATTACTCAAGTAATAGAAAATGATGTCGATAAAAGAATTGTATTAGCTAAAATACGTGAAGCTTTTGATAGTAGAGGATTTACGACCGTTGACTTTGCTGCAAAACTTAAATCTTTATCACGTACATCGGGATTGTCTCAAGACAGTCAATCAGATTTAAAATCAATGATTATCCAGCAATCGGGTGCGGATATATATGTGGAAGCAGAAATGGATATAGTTCTTTCATCTACTGGGAATAGTGTTAAAACAATACTTACAGCGTATGATATTTCAACTGGTGGCTCTCTCTCAAATAAAGTGGGAGAAAGTGGCAAATTCTACACGGATGATATTGGTAAACTTGGAGCAAAGGCTGTTGAAAAAGTCGCTGATGAATTTCTGGATATTATCCAAGTGAAATTTACAGATATAGTTAACAACGGGCGTTCAATCAATGTGGATTTCAGTTTTGAACAAACCTCCGCTATTTCCATGTCAACTGAAATCGGAAATGAGGGTTTAACCTTGTCAGACCAGTTGGAACTTTGGATGAGTGAACACGCCTATAAAAACAATTATCATATACAAGGTACAACCGCTAAAAGAATGATATTTGACGATGTGCGTATTCCATTGAAAGATACCAATGGGAATAATTATAATATCAACAAATTCGGGCTCGAATTTTTGAAATTCGCAAGAAGTCTCGGGTTGCAGATTACTCGAAGCACCGCTAATAATACGCTTGTAATAACATTTAAATAATGTCTTGCGATGAAAAAGATATTCTTTTTTTTATTGTTATTGGGATGTTTTTGCCTTGTTCATGCTCAAACGAATAATGTCTATATATCTGTAGCAATGCCAAGTGATTGTCCCCTTGACAGTAACACGAAATCAATTCTCAAAAATAAAATTTTACAAATGCTTTCTGCGGAAGGCGTCGCAGGTACAGAATGTGGAGCTATCATTATGGTTCCGGAAGTCAACATAATTAACTCTAACTCTATACATGGCGGAATGAGACAAATCTTATCTGTAGAGCTTGGTATAACTGTAACTGTTAGGAACATGATAACAAATACTGTATTCAATGCCATGCAAATTGCGTCTAAGGGTGAAGGCTATTCTGATAATGAAGCTAAATGTTCGGCTATTAATAAAATAGATGTACTTAATACTGATTATTCAAGATTTGTAGAAGCAACTAAATTAAAAATATCTGATTATTATAGAAATAATACAATCGCTTTAATAACCAAAGCCAATACTTTGGCTTCTCAGCAACTGTTTGACGAGACTCTTGCTCTACTATCCACTTATCCCGAATCATTGCTCGGATATACAAAAGTCTCAAATGCAATGACATCCATATTCAAAAAATGCCAGGCACAATATTGTACCCAAATTTTACTATCGGCTCAAGCTGCTTATTCTAAACATGATTATGCAGAGGCAGCAGAACTAGTTTCTATGATTGATGGACAAAGTAGTTGTGTTGAACAAGCTAAAGCTTTACTTAATTCCATAAAAAAAGGAATGGATAAGCAGTATAATGATATAATTGCAATGGAAAAAGAGAAAATTCGTTCAGACGAATGTATCAAGTCTGCGCAAATAAAAGCTATTAAAGACATTGCTACTGCATATTTCAAACGTCAAACAGAGTATGTCTTCTTTTGGTAATTTATTCTTGCTTAGTATTCTATTTAAGAAAGAAGGAACATGTACACAAACCACTATTGTGACTGATGAAGAGGGGAAGGAGCATAAGACGGAAGTTCGTGTAAAGTGGGCTTTTTATGATCAGAGTTCCAGTACGATTTATTTTGGAGAGGATCACTATTGGGATATTGAAGAGCTTACATCCCGGAAATTTGCAGTCTATGATCGTTGGGGGGAATATGGAGAAATACATATGTTCCGGGAATATAAAGAACTTACTTCTTTGAAATAGTAAATCAAAAAATGGGACTATCCATCTGATTGTGTAAATAGAAAACTACGGGATTTTTCTCGTAGTTTTTTTATTTATATATTAACTTTGTAAAAATCAGATTTTATGGACATTCCTAAAGAATTTTTAAGTAAAGAGTTTCTGTCCCAGTTTAAGACTGGCGAAGATGTTACTGCTTTCATGAAAGAGCTTCATACTCGTGTTTATGAACAAATGCTGGAAG
>NZ_GG688317.1:0-258204 GCF_000156195.1 Bacteroides finegoldii DSM 17565
CTGACTAAAATAAACAGGAAAAACAGGAGAGGTTTTAACTTCCCCTAAAAAGACATGTACATAATGCATGGGTGGGAAGGAAAAAACAAGAATATGTAAACAATATTCTACAAAAAGATAGAAGACTGGGAGAGTTGAACGAAAAAATCAAGAGAAAAGCTTTGCTTTACGTGAGCTTTTCTCTTGATTTTTTAGAAAGAGGAACATTTACTGAATATCCCTAATAATAATCATGAGCCATTCATACATAAAGAGAATCCCCTGTCGGTGTGTACCGCAGGGGATTCTTTTATTAATCAAATTAAGCTCTTACTATTAGAAAACAGTAACTTAGTCTTTCAGTTTTGCTCTGATAAAGTCACGGTTCAAGCGGGCGATGTTGCTGATAGAGATGTTCTTCGGACATTCAGCTTCACAAGCACGAGTGTTTGTACAGTTTCCGAATCCCAGTTCGTCCATCTTTGACAACATAGCTTTTGCACGACGCAAAGCTTCCGGTTTACCTTGCGGCAGCAAGTTCAACTGGCTAACTTTTGCAGAAACGAACAACATAGCAGAACCATTCTTACATGCAGCTACACAAGCACCGCAACCGATACAAGAAGCAGCATCCATAGCTTCGTCAGCGATAGGTTTCGCGATCAGGATAGCGTTAGCATCTTGCGGAGCACCTGTGCGAACGCTTACATAACCACCAGCTTGCATAATCTTATCGTATGCAGTACGGTCTACCATCAAGTCTTTGATGACAGGGAAACCAGCCGAACGCCAAGGTTCAACAGTGATGGTATCACCGTCGTTGAAACGACGCATATAGATCTGGCAAGTAGTAGCACCTGTTGCAGGACCGTGCGGGTGTCCGTTGATGTAAAGAGAACACATACCGCAGATACCTTCGCGGCAGTCATGATCGAATACTACCGGTTCTTTTCTTTCGCTGATGAGCTGTTCGTTCAGAATATCCAGCATTTCGAGGAAGGAAGTATCACCGGGGATATCTTTCATTTGGTAGGTTTCAAAAGCACCTTTAGCTTTCGGACCAGCTTGGCGCCATACCTTCAGTGTAAATGATATATTTTTATCCATTTTCTTCTAATTCTTTTAAATGTTTAACTTCACCGATTAGCTCTTGTAGTTACGAGTCTGAACCTTGATAGCTTCGTATACCAGCGGTTCTTTGTGCAATACCGGAGCCTTTTCATCGTCACCTTGATATTCCCAGCATGCTACATAGAAGAAGTTTTCGTCATCACGTTTTGCTTCTCCTTCTTCAGTCTGGTATTCTTCACGGAAGTGACCACCACAACTTTCGTTACGGTTCAATGCATCGTAAGCAACAAGCTCACCCATTGTGATGAAGTCGTACAGACGGATTGCTTTGTCAAGCTCTACGTTCATACCTTCCTTAGAACCGGGGATAAACAAGTTCGTTTCGAATTCCTTGCGGATTTCTTTCAGTTCGGCGATACCTTTCTTCAGGCCTTCTGCCGTACGTCCCATACCTACATATTCCCACATGACATGACCCAGTTTCTTGTGGATAGAATCAACAGATTCTTTACCCTGGATGCTCATGAACTTGTCGATCTTAGCTTGAACAGCTTTTTCAGCTTCAGCGAATTCAGGAAGATCGGTAGAGAAACGAGGAACAGTGATCTGGTCTGCCAGATAGTTCTGGATGGTGTAAGGCAATACGAAGTAACCGTCAGCCAAACCTTGCATCAATGCAGAAGCACCGAGGCGGTTTGCACCGTGGTCGGAGAAGTTACATTCACCGATAGCGAACAGACCCTTGATAGTGGTTTGCAGTTCGTAGTCTACCCAGATACCACCCATTGTATAGTGGATAGCCGGATAAATCATCATCGGGTTATAATATTTCACACCACTGATTTCTTTAGCCAGTTCGCCCGGATTAACGTCAGTGATTTCTTCGTACATATCGAAGAGGTTACCATAACGTTGAAGAACAACGTCGATACCTAAACGGTTGATAGCTTCAGAGAAGTCGAGGAATACGGCCAAACCTGTGTTGTTTACACCGAAACCAGCGTCGCAACGTTCTTTAGCGGCACGGCTGGCAACGTCACGCGGAACCAGGTTACCGAATGCCGGATAACGGCGTTCCAAGTAATAGTCGCGGTCTTCTTCAGGAATATCACTTCCTTTGATTTCGCCTTTCTGAAGTTTCACAGCATCTTCTTTTTTCTTCGGAACCCAGATACGACCGTCGTTACGGAGAGATTCAGACATCAAAGTCAGCTTAGACTGCTTGTCACCATGTACCGGAATACAAGTCGGGTGAATCTGAACGTATGCAGGGTTAGCGAATACAGCACCCTTGCGGTAGCAAGAGATAGCAGCTGTACAGTTACAACCCATAGCGTTGGTAGACAAGAAGTAAGCGTTACCATAACCACCAGTAGCGATAACTACTGCGTGAGCGGCAAAGCGTTCCAGTTTACCTGTTACAAGATTTTTAGCGATGATACCGCGGGCACGTCCGTCAACGATAACCACATCCTGCATTTCATAACGGGTATACAGTTTTACAGTACCTGCGTTTACCTGACGGCTCAATGCGGAGTAAGCACCCAGCAGCAATTGCTGACCGGTCTGGCCTTTAGCGTAGAAAGTACGGGATACCTGTGCGCCACCGAAAGAACGGTTGTCCAGTGTACCGCCATATTCGCGAGCGAAAGGAACACCTTGTGCTACACATTGGTCGATGATAGCGTTAGACACTTCAGCCAAACGATATACGTTTGCTTCACGGGCACGATAGTCGCCACCTTTTACAGTATCGTAGAACAGACGGTAAACAGAGTCACCATCATTTTGATAATTCTTTGCAGCATTGATACCACCCTGTGCAGCGATAGAGTGTGCACGACGGGGAGAATCCTGAATACAGAAATTGAATACTCTGAAACCCATTTCACCAAGTGAAGCAGCGGCAGAAGCACCTGCCAGACCCGTACCCACAACGATGATGTCCAAACGACGTTTATTAGCGGGGTTCACCAATTTCTGGTGAGCTTTATAGTTGGTCCATTTCTCAGCCACCGGGCCTTCTGGAATTTTTGAATCTATCTTGATCATAATATTATTTACAATTTAATCATTTACAATTTACTATTTAGCAAGCACCGCCACAAATCAGTGTTTTCACGAAGAATACCACTACTACCAGTGCGAAACCGAGTACAACAATCGTAGAATAGATGTTAGAAATACATTTCCAACGATTGATCCATACTTTGTTGTTCCATCCCAGTGATTGCATAGAGCTCCAGAAACCGTGAGTCAGGTGGAACCACAAAGCAAACAGCCAAACGAGGTAAAGAACTACGTAAACCGGGCTAGAGAAAGTCTGCTGGATGTGATAAGCACCGTTAGCGGCATAAGCCAGCGTCAGTGTATCAGCGTGCATGCCCATGTTGTGCATCAGTTCCGGCAACTGCATTTTTGCCCAGAAGTTGAAGAGGTGCAAACCAAGACCTACGATAACGATCAGACCCAGCACCAACATGTTTTGAGATGCCCATTCTACAGTTTTTGGTTTGTCAACCACTGCATAGCGTTCGCTACCACGTGCTTTGCGATTCTGCATTGTCAGCCAGAATGCGTAGATGATGTGAATCACAAAAAGAGCGGCTAGTCCTGCGGTAGCCACTAACGCATACCAGTTTGCTCCCAGGAACTCACAAACCATGTTGTAACCATCAGCCGAGATGATTGCAACCAAGTTCATCGCCATGTGAAATGTTAGAAACAGGACAAGGGCGATACCGGTAACGCTCATCACCACTTTCCTTCCTACAGATGAATTACTTAACCACATAAATGATTGAATTTAAATTATTTAATTGTTAGAACTAAAATTTCGACGTTTTACACCTCTTACGGACTGCAAAAATAGGGGAAATAGATTGATTGAGCAAGGAATTAAAGAAATAATTCTTTAATCGCTAATCTTTCCGATTTTTTCACCATTGGCTGCTTTCTTGCGTAAGGCGCGTGGAGTGTCACCAAAAGAGTCTTTGCAGAAGTGCGCAAAGTGGGACAGAGAGTCGAATCCGTATCGGTTACATATCTCTGTGATTCGCATATTAGTGTGTTGGAGGTCATCCAGGATGCCTTCCCGTTTTTTCTCCAGTATCCATTCGTATACGGGGATTCCGTACATGTTTTTGAAGAGTCGGCGGAAGGTCGTGGTTGTGTAACCTCCCAGATGTGCAAATTCTTCCACACTTTTCACCTTGCTGTAATTTTGTATCACGAAGTATTGGAAGCTCTCCGTATAAGTACTGATCGGGTAGAAGAAAGTCTTTAATTGAGGTAGCGGATAGAAATTGGTAATCAGGAATACCAATTCCTTACATTTCAGTTCGATATATTTGCTGCAAGGAGATTTTTCATTGAGGAAGTCGGGCATACTGCTGATAAGGGAATGAATTCTTTCGCTCATCACCAGAGGGGTGTAGGTCAAGGGTGCTTCCGCTTGATCTTTTATCTCATTGTAACGGTCTTCGCAGAGTAGAGGGAGTTCGTTGAACCAGAATGTGATGTATTCAACGTCCGTAAGAGCCAGTATTTCTATTTTAGACCCGATGGCCTGTAGGATAAACTGCTTTTCGTGTAAGGTATTTCCCGGGTACTCTTCACTATTGATAAGTAATTCGCCTTTAAGCATGAAAAGCATACAATTTTGCGTGCACTTATCTTTAGGAATGTGTTCTCCTTTGGGTAAGTTCTTATATACGAGAGTGTTTTCAGTAGCTCTTGGACACCCTGTACAATTCTTATATTGTATACAAAATGAATCTTCTGGCATCGGTCTTATTCGTGAATTATTATCATCAGGGAACAAAGATAGGATTTTTTGTGTAAACTTGTGCTCTTTCTGTTGATTATTGGAAGTTATATAGTAATTTTTGAACATCATTTTATGCTGAGAGTGCATACTTTTGTGGTTGAAATTCATAAAATATTAATCGTTATGCTAATACCTAGAAAGATTATCTTTTCTTTGTTTCTGTTGGTCGGTGTATGTCTTTATGCACAACAGAAATCTTTTGTAAGTTCTTATGTGCGTGGAAATTTCTACAACAGGGGACGTGTCGCTACTGAAAGTCTGCGGGCAAGCGACGACCTTATTCTATTAAATGTCCATCCCAATAAGGACGGATCGCTCTCTTTTGAGAACCCTCGTGCATTTCAAGGTAAAGGAGTCACTACTTGGGAGGGATTGATAAAATCCATTCGTGCTGAGGTGAAAGGGACGAAGGCGAAAGTACGGATTGGAGCTTCCAGTGGTCAGTGGAAGGCGATGGTGGCTGATGAGACCGCCCGTACGGCATTTGCAAAAAATATAAAGAAAGTGCTCCAACAAAATAAGCTTGATGGCATTGACCTGGACTTTGAATGGGCGGAGAATGCGAAAGAATATGAGGATTACAGTTTGGCTATTCTCAAGATGAGGGAAGTGCTGGGCGATAAATACATTCTCAGCGTATCTCTGCATCCGGTTTCTTATAAGATAAGTAAGGAGGCGATTGCTGCCGTTGATTTTATTTCACTTCAATGTTATGGTCCTTCACCGGTTCGTTTTCCGGTAGAGAAATATTGTTCGGATATACAGATGGTATTGAAATATGGTATTCCGAAAGAGAAGCTGGTGGCAGGAGTTCCCTTTTATGGAGTGACAAAGGATAACTCGAAAAAGACTGAAGCTTATTTTAGTTTTGTGCAGAATGGGCTGATTACGAGTCCGGCAGAGAATGAAGTAAATTATAAAGGAGAAGTGTATGTGTTTGACGGGCAAGATAATATCCGTATCAAGACACGTTATGCGAAAGAGCAGGGCTTGAAAGGAATGATGAGTTGGGACTTGGCTACAGATTTGCCGTTGGATAACAGCCAATCATTGCTTAAAGCCATGATTGAAGAATTGAATAAAGAGTAGAGTCGTAGACTGTAATTGTCATTTAAACGCAGATTCTCGCAGATTTGAATATCAGTTCTTTGCGAGAATCTGCATTTAGTTTTTTATACCTGCTTTATCTGTTTCAGATAATCTGAGGGTGAGACACCGAATTCTTCTTTAAAGCATTGGCGGAAATAGCCTGTACTGTTCA
Organism: Bacteroides finegoldii DSM 17565; assembly: GCF_000156195.1. Lineage (GTDB taxonomy): Bacteria > Bacteroidota > Bacteroidia > Bacteroidales > Bacteroidaceae > Bacteroides > Bacteroides finegoldii. Next base: position 6,141 of record NZ_GG688317.1, read on the forward strand.
TTCCTACTTTATAGGCAATTTCAGATATATTAAACTTCCCTTCGAGCAACAGCCGTTCCGCATTCTGCATTTTCACCTTCCGGATATATTCGTTGGTTGAAAGTCCGGTAAGTGCTTTCATTTTCCGGTAAAGAGTGGAACCGCTCATACACATCTTGTCGGAAAGATAAGTGATGTCAATCTTCTCTGAAGAGAGGTTTTCTTCGATTAAAAGAGTTATTTTCTCAATAAACTCATTATCCAGCTTGCTTAGAGCCTCGGCTATTATGATACGTTTCTCGTTCAAATCCGTCTGATTACCCGAAACAGGCTGTGCTTGGAATTGGGTAATCAGTTTCTTTCTCGATTCGAGTAGATTATTGATTCGGCTGCGCAAAAGAGAAGCGCTGAACGGTTTTGTCAGGTAAGAGTCAGCGCCTACCTCATAACCTTCTTCTTTGTCCTGTAGCGAATCTTTAGCTGTCAGCAGAATAATAGGAATATGGCTGGTACGTACATCCTCCTTTAACTGCCGACATAGGGTAATACCATCCATTATAGGCATCATAATATCGCTGACAATGATATCCGGGATGTGGCTGAGCGCCTGTTGTTTTCCTTCTTCTCCATTATCGGCTGTGATTACCGCAAAAGAGTCGGAGAAGGATTCGGCAATGTATTTCTGTATTTCTTCATTATCTTCTACAATCAGTAAGATCGGTTTGCCATTGTCTACTGTAGGTTCTGAAGTGTTTTCGGAGGTCGTTGCTTGGGCAGTATCCTCTTTTGCCGCAGGTTCGGTAGAGTCGGTGTGCAAGGCGTTGGGATAGATATTATCCGTCAAGAGGCTGATGCAGAAAGTGCTGCCTTCGTTTTGCACACTTTCTGCACGGATTTCTCCTTCATGCAGCTCTACGAGATTCTTTACCAAAGCCAGACCAATACCGGTTCCTGATGCCTGATGTTTGCCGCTTTCCTGATAGTAACGGTCGAAAATATGTGGCAGTGCTTCGGCGGAAATTCCGTATCCCGTGTCGCTTACTTTAATTTCCGTATATGCCACCTCATTGCGCACGGTCTGATACAGGCTTAGGGTAATACATCCTTGTTCCGTATATTTGATGGCATTGGAAATCAGATTGTCCAATACGATGGTGACGATTTCCTTGTCAAAGAAAAGAAGCATTTCTTCTTTTTCTATCTGAATTCGGAAATCAATCTTTGTCTTTTGATTCAGTTCTTTGTATTTGAGACCTATTTCATAGATCAAAGGGGCGATGTTGCCTTTGCAGACACACAGCCTTTTGTTTTGTGTCTCTGTCTTTCTGAACTCCAATATCTGATTGATGAGGTTGAGCAGGCGTAATGCACTTTGGTGGATGACCGACAATTTCTGAGCTTGTTTTACCGGGAGTGAGGTATCCTTTTGCATATCCTCCAGCGGACCGAGAATCAAGGTTAGCGGTGTACGCAGTTCGTGTGTGATGTTGGTATAGAAACGCAGGCGTTCCTGATTTAATTCTTGTTCTTGTTCGTGATTCTTCTTTTCCAATGTGTAAAGGCTTTCCAAATCCAGCTTTTTCTTATATGCGTGAAGGATGAGATATACAATGCCGGCAGATATCAGGACATAGATAAGCTTTGCCCACCAGGTGAGCCAAAGGGGCGGGTTAATCCGGATAGTCAGGGAGGTGGCTTCTTCCGGCCATTCCTGGTTGTGAATGCGCGCTTTGATAAGAAACTCATATTTTCCGGGAGGAATGTTCCGGAATGTCACGCTATTGTTTTCATTGACTGTGTACCACGAATTTTCTAGTCCTTTCAGCATATACACATATTCCACTTGATTGACCAGAGAGTAGTTTTGTACGTTGAATGTCAGCCCGAAGCTATTTTGTGCATGGGTCAGTTCAACCTGTTCTCCTTTGGATACATTGATGAACAGGTCATTATTTTCGAGATTGCTCAACCGTCCCAGTACTTTCATTTCGGTGATGATAGCCGACGGATTGGCTTGGTCGTTCATGGTGATATCCGGATCGAAACAACATACTCCGTTGATTGAACCGAAATAAATCAGTCCGTTCTTGTTTTGCGTTACGCAGCCGCTTGAGAAACTGCCTGCCGGGACATCGTCCGAATGACCGTAATTGTAGAAGCAGTTTTTATCCGTGACGTAGCAACTGATTCCTTTATTATTACTGAACCAGATATTACCTTTCTTATCTTCCGTTATGGCACAAATATTGGTATTGAGTAAGCCATCTTTCCGTTGGTAAGTTTTATAGGTCAGTGCGTCGGTTGACGGGAAGCATACCAGTCCTTCTCCTGTCCCCATCCACATTCTTTTCTGTCTGTCTTGTATGATCTGGTTGATGGTGTTGGAGCAGAAACCTTCCCTTTGTACGAAGGTTTGAATCAATTGCAGGTCCGGACTGTATACTCCAAGTCCGTCTCCGAAAGTACCGATCCAGAACCGGCCTTTCTCATCCTGTGCGATGGCACGTACAAAGTTACTGTGCAATTCGCTGTTTCCCGTATGATAATGCCGGATGATTTCCATGTTCAGAGGATTCAGTACGATGATTCCTCCACTGTATCCTACCCAGATATTATGTCGGGAGTCTTCGTAGATTGTACGGACATCCTGATTGGATTGTCCCATCAGAGAGATGGAACGGAAAGTTCTGTTGCGGCTGTCATAGTAACTGATTCCTCCTTGGAAAGAACCGAACCATAAGTTGCCTTTAGAGTCTTGCAGGGAAGTGAGTATAAAGTTTGAAGGAATTTCTCCGGTTTCTTTTTTATAGATAGCGGTGCGCTTGTCCCCTTCAAATACATTGATTCCTCCTCCGTCCGTCCCGATCCACACCCGTCCTTGTCTGTCTGTGCAAAGACTGCTTGCCACTTTGTTATTCAGGCTGTTCTCATTGCCGGGAATGGGAGAGTAGCTCAATGTTGTGAATAAAGGAGGGGTACTGCTGATGAAATTGATTCCTCCTCCCCACGTCCCTATCCAGATATTGTCAAAAGAATCTTGGAATATGCATCGGGCACTTGCATTGGAGAGACTTCGGTTATCATCTCCTTCTTGTATATATTCGAGGGAGATCTGGTCCGGTGAAAGAAACATACTTTGCTTTAGATCCAGTATGGTAATGCCATTCAGCTCGGAGGCTATCCATAGTTTGCTGTCATTTAGTTGTTTGATGGCGAGTATGCGGTTACATAAGGCTTCGTGCTTGTCGTTTTTGTTATTCTTGAAGGTGATAAAGTTACTATCGGCAGCGTTGAAGAGAGCCAGTCCTTTGTCTGTTCCCAGCCAGATATTCCCGTTTGTGTCTTTGGTGAGACATCGTACATCATTTCCGGGCAGGCTCATCGGATTATCCGGTTCGTGTCGGAAGTTTTTTACACTTTTGTCTTTCAGCGAGAGAATGCTGAAACCACCGCTAACATGGCCGATATATAAATTTCCGCCTCCTCCGTCCAATACGGTCCATGTTTGTTCGTCGGGCAAGCCGGGAATTGTGTTTTTATTGTAATGGGTAAATTGTCCGCTGTTGATGTCGAGATATTCTATACCTCTATAATAGGTACTGATCCACAGTCCGTCTTCGCTTTGTGTAGAAGGGGCAATGTCTGTTACGTCATTGGTTATCAGGCTATGCGGATCCTCCGGATTGTGCAGGTAGGGAGTGAATACCTGTTTGTCATAATTATAGGCATTTAATCCGTCACGTTGGGTCGCTATCCATATCACAGGACGTTTAGTGTCGGCATACACCCGGTTAAGTTCATTACCGGTGATTCCCTGACTGTTTTGTGAGGGGTCATTCTTATAATAGGTGATGAAGTGGGTTCCATCGAACTTGTTAAGCCCTTCTTCTGTAGCGAACCATAGGAAGCCTTGTTTGTCTTGTGTAATGCTAACTACATAATTATTAGACAGTCCTTGTTCGATTCCCAACCGTTTTACGGAATAAGTTTGTGCTGCCGACTGATAAACGGACAGCAAGAATAAAAATAAAATAGAAGCAATGTGTCTTTTCATAACTCGTGCCTATTCGTTTCATTTACAGGCTCAAAAATAGAAATAAATATTTTATTTAGAGTATGTAAATCGTGCATTGCATGATTTATGTAGCTTCTCTGCATGATTTTTATCGGTTGTATGTATCTTATTCACTTATATTTGCATTGTGAAAGCAGACGATTGGTTCTGTCTTTCACGATAAACCGATAAGTTTTAATCATTAAATACTATTATTATGAGAGCAAAATTCTTGCATGGTGCAGTGTTATGGACTTTTCTTTTTGCTGCAACGTTGACTACCGGGTGTAGTGACGATAATGACTACAAAGATGTAGACGGGCAGAAACCAGTTGTAGAGTTGATTGCCGATCATATCCATGTTGATCCGGGCAGTGAGTTAACGTTGACTGCTACCATTACTGATGCAGATGGTATTCGTTCTATCAGATTACAAAATGCTGAACTTTATTTGGATAAAACTATTGATTTACTTAGCATTTATGGTGAACCATTATATTCTTATGAATTAGAATATGCTATTACTCTTTCTGAAAAACTGCCGAGAATGGCTGATTATCCGATTATAGTTACTATTACAGACGTAGGAGGGCGTTCAGTTGAACATACCATTATGGTTTCAACGGATAATGATTCGGAAAAACCGACAATCAAATTTGCAGCAGAGGGTGAGTTCACAACTTTGACAGCGGAGGATGGAACCGTTCCGTTCCACTTTATAGTAGAGGATGAACAGGCCTTAGATTATGTAGAAGTAAGTATTCCGTCCTTGGAGTTGGTTGAGAAAGTAGATGCGGAGGGAAAAACTAAATTTGATGGTGTGGTGAGACTTCCAATTGCGCAATCGGGAACTTATGATGTAAAACTAAAGGTCGTTGATAAATTTGCTAATGAAGAAACTACTACTACATCTTATACAGTCAAAGTGGTGGCGGAAATGCCGGATTTTCAGAAAATGTATCTTAGTGATGTTGAGGATGCCAGCCAGTTGACTTCTGATGTGTTTGGTGTTCCGATGAGAATTGAACGTACGGGAGCATATACTTATAAGGCGAATTATTATTCGCAGAAAGCAGGGACGGAGATTTATTTTATTCCTCAAAAGGCAGATATTTATCCGATTTGCTTTGGTAGAGACCCCAATAATCTTAATAAATTAGTCTCTGATCCGAGTATTGCTGAACCGATAGTCCTTGAACAGGCTAATGTATATTATGAAATAACTTTCAATATATCAGATAACTCATATTCAATGAGTACTTATTCGATTGAACAGGCGATTGATCCTGCGCCGCATGAATTTGGCTCAATTTCTTTAGATACGTGGAATAATGGTGGTTCATGGCTCCAAGAGTTTTATTTTGGTTATATGACAGATGCTCCTAAGAATATCCAGAGATTTGAGCAAGATAACATTAATCCTCATTTATTTTATCTTAAATCATTGTCACTTAAGGCAAATACGCAGATGAATTTTATAATTCATAATTGGCACCATGATAACTGGTGGGATTATTGTGCATGGTATGTTGATAAATCGGAAGGAGCAGATGCCGTTTATGACCCTGAAGTTTTCGGATATTTTAGTGATGAAAATGCGGTGCATGTAAATCCGGCTTGGCAAGGGACTATGTTGACCAGACAAAATAAAGACTGGGCAAAGCCAACGGTAAAGACAGCCGGAGATTATAAACTTATATTTGACGCTCATCTCGGAAGGGTTAAGTTGATTCCTGTTGATAACAAGTAACATTAAATTTAATATGAAAAAGCAGATATTATTATTGTGTCTCGCATTAATAAGCTTATGTGGCTATGCGCAGAACATTACTGTAAAAGGCGTTGTGACTTCGGCTGCGGATAAGGAGCCGATGATCGGTTTGACAGCCTTGATAAAGGGTACGACAAACGGTACCGTGACCGATTTGGACGGTAACTATACATTGAATAATGTGCCTAAGGACGCAATTGTGGTTTTCTCCATGATTGGATATAAAACACAGGAAATTAAAGTGAACGGACGTACTACAATTAATGTAGTGATGCAAGATGATACGCAAGCATTGGATGAAGTTGTAGTCATCGGTTATGGTGCAGTGAAGAAGGGTGACTTAACCAGTTCCATTGCAGCTATCAAAGGTGACGAACTAAAAACGTTGAGTTCCGGTAATGCAATGAACTCTTTACAGGGGAAAATCAATGGCGTACAAATATCAAGTGCAGGTGGTCCCGGAACAGTTCCCCGCGTCATTATTCGCGGTGTGTCTACAGTCAATGGATCCAATCCGTTGTATGTAGTTGATGGAATGCCGGTAGGAGATAATATAAACTTCCTTGATCAGAATGATATTGAATCGATGCAGGTTTTGAAGGATGCTTCTGCTTCTGCTATTTATGGTACCCGTGGTTCGAATGGTGTTGTTTTAATTACCACGAAGAAAGGAACAAAGGGGGCAACCAAATTCACTTTTACAGCTTCAGCAGGTTTCCAAACATTAGAGAAACCTGATATGGCAAAAGCTTCCGAGTATGAATATGTATTGAAGTCAAGATACATTAATGACGGTAATGTGCCTATGTATGTGGGGTATAATGGCATTACTGATGCTGAAGGAACGGATTGGTGGGATGAGACGATGAGGAAAACGGCATTGATTCACAATTATAATTTAAGTTTCTCCGGTGGAACGGATAAACTTCTTTATTCGGCAAGTATTGGTTATTTCGGACAGGATTCTCAATATAAAATAGGAAATTGGCAAAAGTTTACAGCTCGTTTTAGTATGGAATATACTTTTAACAATATTGTAAAGGCCGGTATTGATTTTACTCCCAAGTATGAAAACTGGAAAGACACTCCCGACTTGATAGGATCTATCATGGCTATGGACCCTACTACTCCGGTGATGCGTCCTGAAAGTGAATGGACGGATAATGAATATGATAATTATTCCCGTTCTCATAACAGCCAAGTATGGAATCCGGTAGCTAATATGGCACGTATGGCGAAGAATACGGATGAATATGGCTTGTTGGCTACTCCGTTTATCAATATAGAACCGATTAAAGGGTTGATCTTTCGTTCACAATTGGGATTGAATGCTCGTTTCCGCTTATATGATGAATTTACTCCGACATTTGATATTGATAATTTGGAGCGTGCGGAAACCAGCGTGGCAAAAAGGGAAATGAAGAATTGGATAGACTGGAACTGGACAAATACGTTGACATGGATAAAGTCGTTCAATCAGAAACATAATCTGAATATAATGGCAGGTTATACTATGGAGCGTTTCCAACACTATTGGCTGACAGGCTCACGTGACGGAATTCCTACGAATGACGAACTTCTGCAATATGTCAGTGCAGGTACAAAGAATCAGCAGGCTTCCGGAACTAATTCCTACTCTTCATTGATTTCTTATCTGGGACGTGTGATGTACAATTACAACGATCGTTATTACCTTACAGCCTCTGTACGTGTGGATGGTTCTTCTAAATTCGTAAAAGGGAATAAGTATGCAACTTTCCCGGCTGTATCCGGAGCGTGGCGTGTTACTGGTGAAGAGTTTATGAAAGACCAGCATATTTTTGACAATCTGAAAATCCGTGCTGGTTGGGGACGGGTAGGTAATCAGTCTATTGATGATTCGGCTTATGCTTCTACAGTCGGTACAACTGATTATGTGTTCGGTCAGGAAGGTAATCGCGAGATAGGTACAAGTGTAACTGCTATCGGAAATACGAAAGTACAATGGGAAACAGTAGAAGACTTCGGAATCGGAGTGGATATGGGCTTTCTGAATAATCGCTTGACGGTAACGGCAGACTGGTTTCAAAAGAAGTCACATGATATGTTGATGAAGCGTGATAACCTGTTGATATTGGGTTATCCGATGTGGAACGGACAGATGTGGGAGAATATTGGCAGTATGAAAGCTACCGGTTGGGAATTGTCCATCGGTTGGGAAGACCGTCAAGGAGATTTTACTTATGGTGTCGGTTTGAATTTATCTTCTGTAAAGAACAAGGCCGAAAAACTGATGGGACAACCTCTTTATACGGGTGGATTTAATGGTGATTATATTATTCGTAACGAAGAAGGCGGAGAAATCAGCCGCTTCTATGGATATGTTGTAGATGGGATCTTTCAGAATCAGACGGAGGTCAATGCGCATACCGATGAACATGGAAAAATAATTCAGCCTAATGCCGTACCGGGTGATTTCCGTTTTAGGGATCTTAACCATGACGGTGAGCTGGATGATAAAGATAAAACTTATATTGGTTCTGCTTTCCCTGATCTGATGGTAGGTCTGAATGCTCATCTTTCTTACAAGAACATTGATTTCCTGGCTAATTTTTATGGTACTTTTGGAAATGATATATTCAACACTACGTTAGGACGTTATTCCGGTGCCGGAGGCGAGAATGTATATGCGGGAACTTATAATAAAGTTTGGCACGGAGAGGGAACGAGTAATTTCTTACCTCGTTTGTCTGTGAATGATTCGAATATGAACTACAAGCGTCCGTCTAGTTTCTTTGTTGAAGATGGTTCTTATATGCGTTGTAAACTTTTGCAGATAGGCTACACCCTGCCCAAGAATTGGACGAAGGGATTCAGCTTGAGGCTATCATTCTCCGCACAGAATCCGTTTACAATTACAAAATACTCCGGTATGGATCCAGAAACCGCCTCATTAGGAACGAAAGGTAATGTGACGGAATCCGGTATCGACTGGGCAGGTTATCCGAATCCTCGTACTTATCTGTTCGGACTGAATCTAAATTTCTAATTTAATATATAAACTAGTAAAGACCATGAAGAAATATATATTAGGGCTTTCCATAGCCGCTTTTACAATCTCACTATCCGGCTGTGCCGATTTTTTGGAAGAACCGGTTAGGGCACAACAGAACCTGGATGACTACTTCAAAAGTGAAGATGAATGTAAACAGCAGATTACAGGATGTTATCAGTCTGTCTTTTTTGATGACTGGTGGCAGATACAGAAATTTTATATAGCAAGTGATATGTGTACGGATGATATGTGGATGGGAAACACAACGCAGGATCCCGGAGAATACCGTGACCTTGCCCATTACACCGGAAATACATATAATGCAGGAAATGCCTGTCAGAACTTTTGGCAATATCGTTATAAAGGTATTCTAAGAAGTAATGTTGCGATAGAGCAGATTCCAAAAGTCGTTTTCGAGAATGAAAGTTTGAAAAAAAGATATATTGCGGAGGCTAAATTCCTGAGAGCATTTCATTACTTTGAATTGGTAAGAAACTTTGGAGGTGTACCTTTGGTACTGGGATTGAAATTGCCGAGTGAAATAACAGGCATCAAACGTGCAACTGTAGAAGATACTTATGCGCAGATAGAAAAAGATCTGTTGGAAGCTATTCCTGACTTGCCGAAGCGGAGTGAATACGACGCTATGGATTTAGGCCGTGCTACAAAAGGGGCAGCGCAAGGGTATCTGGCGAAAGCTTATCTGTATCAGGGAAAATATACGGAAGCAGAGCCATTATTACAAGAGATTACTTGCAGAGGCGAGTTCGCTGGTGGCAGAGAAGAATATGAATTGTTGAGCGATTTTGGACAAGTATGGGATATAGACCAAAGAAATAGTACCGAATCATTGTTTGAGGTCCAGACTAATAGTGATGTGTCTTATAATTTGGGTATACGTATTCCTATTGTTTGTGGCTCGCGTGATGATAGTGGTTGGGCGTGGGGACTTCCGACAAGCAATTTAGAGAGAGCTTTTCAAGAGGAAAAACCTGTGCGAGAGACACCGGAGGAACAACTTAATGAAGATTACCGTTTGAGATGGACGATTATTAAGAATGGAGCGACAAAGGTTTATGGCGATGCGAATGCTAAAAATCCTTATGTAATATCTCCGAATGATCATAAGTCTCCCCGTGTTTCACGTAAATTATATATACCTGTGGAAAAACGGCCTACTCCCTATGATGCACCTCATATTCCTTTGAATTATCGCTTGTTGCGTTATGCCGATGTATTGTTGATGTATGCGGAAGTGGAGAACGAACTGGGACATGATGATGAGGCTAAATGGGCTTTGAATAAAGTTAGGGATCGTGTATATTTAGCTCCGTCGACGGCTACCGGCACTGAACTTCGCAACGCTATTCGTAAAGAACGCCGCTTGGAACTGGCGTTGGAAAATAACCGTTTGTATGATTTGCGCCGTTGGAAAGATGATAATGGTAAATCGGCTATTTGTAATGTTATGGGACCGAATGGTACATTTGTTGCCTATAATAAGATTGGTTATGATTCGGATGAAAGCAGTAACCAAAAAGAGAATAGTAATAAAGGTGTCAATTTCAAGGAGGGTAGAGATGAACTTTTCCCCTTGCCTCCAACGGAAATAACCTTGTCGGGTGGAAGCATTGAGCAAAATCCCGGATACTAAATCAATTCAATTTCAGTATAATAAAGACACAATGTTATGAAAAATAAATATATTCTTTTAGGACTTTCGTGCTTGGCTGCTCTGTGTTCATGCAGTGACGACAAGGCTTTTGAACCAGATTATCTTCCGAAGATAACTTCGGACCATGCGATGACATCAACGGTAAATGTTGCCGACAAACATCAGGTTATTGATGGATTTGCTTCTTCTGATGCTTGGACGATGGATTATATCGGTAAATATTGGAGTAATAATGCTAAAGAAGGCATTGCTAAACTTCTTTTCTCTCAAAAGATAGAAAGGGGAAACCCGGAAGGTATTGGTCTTTCCATGTGGCGCGTAAATTTAGGTGGTGGTACTGCCGAGCAGGGCGAAGCTAGCGGAATTACGGATAAGACTCGAAGAGTGGAATGTTTCCTGACGCAGAATGGTACGTATGATTGGAATAAATCTAGTGGGCAGCAGTACTTTATGCAGAAAGCGAAAGAATATGGTTGTAATAATTTCGTATTGTTTAGTAATACTCCTCCTGTACAGTTTACTGTCAACGGTAAAGGGTCAGGTGATTGGTGGAACAATAATTTAAGAGAAGATTGTTTTGATGATTTTGCTGATTTCTTGGCCACTGTGGCTAAACATTTCTCTGATAATGGATACAATATCTCATATATAAGTCCATTGAACGAACCACAGTATTCATGGGGAGGAGATGGTCAGGAGGGATGTTCTTGGCAACATGTACATGTGGCAAAGATGGCTAGAGCGTTGAATGAGAGTCTGAAGACAAAAGGGCCTGAAAATACGATGATGTTATTGGCGGAAGCTGCTAAGGTTCCTTATCTTTATACTACTGATGACAGTTGGGCAGATCGCGCGAATGTTATTCCAACTTATTTTAAGTCAGATTCAGAACATTATCTTGGCGACTTAGAACGTATGCCTAAGTTGATTTGCGCTCATAGTTATTGGTGGGATAAAACATGGGATGTGTTGTTTGATTCACGTACGAAAGCCCGTGCTGAGGCGGATAAATATGGGTTGAAACTTTATCAGACGGAATGGAGTATGTTGGGCGAAGGATATGAAGATTACGAAAATTATGATCAAGCAACTTATATGGATTTAGCTTTAAGTATGGCTAAAGTGCTGCACCATGATTTGGTAACGGCAAGTATGAATTCTTGGGCATATTGGACAACAGCCTCACAGGAAGTTTATAGCCAGAAAAGCCGTTTTTACATGATTCGTTTGATTCCGACCGGAGGAGATTATGGTAATATTGCTGATGGTGGAACTTATGAGTCTAGCAAGAACCTGTGGGTGTTGGGTAATTATAGTCTCTTCGTTCGTCCGGGGTATCATCGGGTAGATTTGAATATCCCTGAAGGAGATAAAAAATTCTTTGGTTCTGCTTATATCTCTCCTGAGGAAGATAAGTTGGTAGTGGTATATACTAACATAAATGATGAATCTATACAAATGGAAACATCTATCGAAGGATTGAATAAACAAGTGGTTTCTATGAGACAATATGTAACATCAAGTACGAGTAATTTGAATGAGGTAGATGAATATTTGAAAGGATATATTCCGGCTAAATCGGTTGTCACAATGGTTTACGATTTGAAATAGAACGGATAATATTTTCAATAGGTATATTGTAAAAAATGAAAAGTAAAGTGTTCTTGGCCTCTTTAGGCTTCTTCTACATGAGTATGGTAGGCGGGTGTTCCCAACCTGCCACTGATGTTAGCTATCAGCTAGAAACAGACCGTCCCTGCCAGACAATGACTTATTTCGGCGCTTCCGACGCTTGGAGTATGCAGTTCATCGGACTTTGGCCGGAGGAAAAGCAGAATCAGATAGCCGATTGGCTGTTCAGTACGGAGAATGATGCGAATGGACAGCCCAAAGGTATCGGTTTGTCTCTTTGGCGTTTCAATGTCGGTGCAGGCAGTGCGGAACAAGGTGACGACAGTCAGATTGCTTCTCCTTGGATGCGTGCCGAATGTTTCTTGCAACCGGACGGGACCTACAATTGGAGCAAGCAACAGGGGCAGCGTAACTTCCTGAAGTTGGCGAAGGAGCGTGGGGTCGATAAATTTCTGGCTTTCCTCAATTCTCCTCCCGTCTATTATACGCAGAACAGCTTGGCTACAAACACGGGTCGCGGTGGTACGGCAAATCTGAAACCGGACTGTTATGAGAAGTACGTCCGTTTTTTGGCCGATGTAGTGCAGGGAGTAGAGCAACACGATGGTATCAAGTTCAACTACATCTGTCCTTTCAATGAGCCGGACGGACACTGGAATTGGGTAGGACCGAAACAGGAAGGTTGTCCGGCAACGAACAGGGAAATAGCCCGTACTGTCCGTCTGTTGAGCCGGGAATTTGTGAACCGGAATATAGATACGCAGATTTTGGTAAGTGAATCTTCCGATTACCGTTGTATGTTCCGTACACACGAGACAGATTGGCAACGTGGCTATCAGATTCAGGCTTTCTTCTGTCCGGACAGTGTGGACACATATTTGGGTGATACTCCGAATGTTCCCCGACTAATGCTGGGACATAGCTACTGGACAACGACTCCTTTGAGTGAGTTACGCAATATCCGCAGTCAGTTGCGGGATACATTAGACAAACACGATGTTGACTTTTGGCAGACGGAGACTTGCATCATGGGCAATGATGAAGAAATCGGAGGAGGAAATGGATTCGACCGTACGATGAAGACAGCCCTTTATGTCGCCCGTATCATTCACCATGATATTGTATATGCCGGTGCAAAGAGCTGGCAATGGTGGCGTGCTATTGGCGGCGATTATAAAGACGGACTGATTCGTGAATATACTACGGACGATAATTTCTTGGATGGCAGAGTGGAAGATTCCAAACTGATGTGGGCTCTAGGCAATTACAGCCGTTTTATCCGTCCGGGAGCAGTCCGGTTATCCGTTTCAGCTTTCGATCAAACAAACACTTTCATTCCCGATGGCGACACTGACCAGCAAGGATTGATGTGTTCTGCTTACAAAAACGTGGATGGAACGTATGTGATAGTCGTTATAAACTATGCCAATGAGGAGAAAGAGTTTTCTATTCATAAAGAAAAAGTCGGGAATGCGCAATGGCAGGTTTATCGTACTTCGGATAAAGAAGGGGAGAATTTGCTACCGGTAGGAAAAGTGAAGAGTGGAAAGATTGTTCATATTCCGGCACGTTCTATAATAACACTTCAGAGCAACTAATAAAAGCAGCTTTATATTCTTTATTTCTTTTTGAAAGCTGTACATTTGTGTGTCCGTCCATTACCTTCGTAGCAATGGACGGACACAATGCGTAAATAAGGAAGCATTTTATCGACAATAGAGGAAAGATTGTCATTTATCAGACAAAGGATGGGAAAACTTCCATTGATGTGAAGTTGGAGAATGAGACGGTGTGGCTGACACAGGCGCAAATGGCAGACTTGAAGAGCACCGTACGTCTTCTTTCTAACGTCATCGAACACAAACAATTGCCGCTTTTCTGTTCCTTTGGTTTCTGGAGAAGAACGGTATACTGTATAAATCTGATGGTTCGAAGTTAATCGGTAACAATATGCTCGTAGCACTTACGTTAATGATTGCTGAAAGCCGGACGGAAGAAAAGGACGTGATGGTGAAGGTAGTAATCAATTTGATTAATAAGAATAATTGAATGTAGGTCTTATGAATGGGGGATATAAATAATTGAGAGATACCTCGCCGCAAGGTATCTCTCATTCTATTATAGTCTTTACTTTATGGCATTTGTTTCATCCTCTTTTATTTCCGCCTTGCCGTAATATCCCGGCATTGGTACATAAATCGGGTTATAATACGTATGGATATTATTCAATTTCTTTTCTTCTTTCAGTCGTTTGATATGGCGGGCGGCCGTGGTGGAGGTAAATCCGCATAACCTTTGAAAATCGATGCGGGTTAACATAGGTTTATCGTTGAAGTAATTCGTCAGCAACTTGTCTATCTTTTCATTCGAAAGGGAAGCGGAATGGTTTCTTAGTTTGCTACGCTCCACATGGACGACACTGACAGACCTTTTCAACTTGGCGTCTGCCTTGAAACAGATGTTGGCTTTTAGCTTTATCTGATTCGCTTTCAGCTTGGGCGAAGTGATCGGTTCCTGGCTGTTCAGCTTAACCTGGAAATAACCGATACCATCCAGATGAACGCTTTCTCCTTCGCGGAGACGATAGCCCATGAAGTGGCTCAGTGATTCGAGTACCGACTTTACATCCCCTTCGGTCAGAGAAGTGGCCATTTGGATTTCCTTTGCCAGATAATCCGTGTCGATGTGTTGGAAGTTGACCACACGTGCGTGGTATGTTTCCTTGTTTTCCTCATCCTTCGGGTGGGGCGTTTTGTACAATTCAAATTGTATTGCCATTGTATCTTTGTTTTTATTGTTATATAGCTGTCGCTTGCTTGGTGTAGAGCTACTGCTTACTTTCTGTCAAGCTACTGCCTGTTTGCCGCCAAGTGGCTTTATATATACATTGTCCTGCCTTTGTTGTTGGATTAAGGTATAAGGATAGTTGCCTTCCGGAGCCTTTATCATTAGTTTGTCACGGCCGTGACGAGATCTCTTCATGGGCGTGGTAGGATCTTCTCACGGCTGTGGTAGGAAATCTTCATGGCCGTGAAGAATAGACTATATCGACCTCAAAGGTAAACTATATAAGGGAGAAAAGCAAATGATTTCCGCTTGTTTGAGTAATTCGTCCCGTATGTTTCATGTGATATACCGGTGATTTCATAGTCGGATGGGCTTTTCTTAGAAAAAAAGTCCTATCTTTGTACAACGTGTCATACGCTAATGAATGGAAAGGAGAAACAGATAATGAAGCAGAGGATTTACCCTATCGGCATACAGAGCTTTGAGAAGTTGCGTAGGGATGGCTATATTTACGTAGATAAGACAGCGTTGATTTATAAATTAGTGACTACCGGAAGCTATTATTTTCTCAGTCGTCCGCGTCGTTTCGGCAAAAGCCTGCTGCTTTCTACATTGGAAGCTTACTTTCGTGGAAAGCGGGAATTGTTTGAAGGGCTGGCGATAGAACAACTGGAACAGAATTGGACGGTACGTCCCGTTTTGCATCTAGACTTGAATATCGGGAAGTATGATGCACCGGACAGCCTGGACAAAATATTGGACAATGCTTTGACTGTTTGGGAGGAACAGTATGGTACGGGACCTAGTGAAACGACTCTTGCCCTCCGCTTTAAAGGAATCGTACAGCGTGCGGTGGAGCAGACCGGTCACCGTGTCGCCATCCTTGTGGATGAATACGACAAACCTATGTTGCAGGCTATCGGCAACGAAGAGTTGCAGAAGGAGTACCGTAATACGCTGAAACCTTTCTATGGCGTACTGAAAACGATGGACGGATACATCAAACTTGGTTTCCTGACAGGCGTGACCAAATTTGGAAAGGTGAGTGTGTTCAGCGACCTGAACAATCTGAAGGATATCTCCATGCGCCGTGATTATATTGATATTTGCGGCATTACAGACAAGGAACTGCATCGTTATTTTGACAAAGACCTGCATACCCTTGCCGATGTACAAGGATTGGATTATGAGACCGTTTGTCTTGAAGTGCAGAAACGCTACGACGGATATCATTTCAATTTCAACACGCCCGGCATTTACAATCCTTTCAGCCTGCTCAATACTTTTGATGCAATGGCGTTCGGCAGTTATTGGTTTGCCACAGGCACTCCTTCTTATCTTGTCTACTTATTGAAGAAACATCATTACCGTCTTGAAGAGATTGAAAAGGTGGAAGTTACGGAAGATGTGTTGGACAGCATTGATTCCGAAGGCACAAATCCCATACCTGTCATTTATCAGAGTGGCTATTTGACTATCAAAGACTACGACCCGGAATTCGGTCTTTATACGTTGGATTATCCCAATCGTGAGGTGGAAGAGGGATTCGTGAAATATCTGATGCCTTTCTATATCGATAAGAGTGAGGCGGAGGCACCGTTCGAAATTCGTAGATTTGTGGGAGAAGTACGTAATGGTAATATTGACGGTTTCTTCCATCGTCTGCAAAGTTTCTTTGCAGATGCTCCGTACGAAGTCATTGTCGGTCAGGATCCGGTACGCAATGTTGAACTTTTCTTCCAGAATGTTCTTTTCATTGTCTTTCGTTTGGCGGGTTTCTATACTCAGGTGGAGTATCACACTTCTCGCGGACGTATTGATTTGGTCTTGAAAACCGATAAGTTTATCTATGTGATGGAGTTCAAGCAGGGGGCTACTGCTGAGGAGGCTTTGGCACAAATCAATGAGAAAGGGTATGCCGACGCTTTTGCTTCCGATTCACGGACATTATATAAAATAGGTGTAAGCTTCAGTGACGAACAACGTAACATTGAACGGTGGTTGGCGGAGTGACTGGACGGTGATAAGTGACAGGTATAGGTGATAGGTTAAAAAACAACCTATCACCGCCGGAAACCCCGATGAATAAGGTGTTTGATTGCCGTCGGTGATAGGTGATAGAGAAAAGTGATTTTTCTATATAGGAGAGAAGAAGTTCTTGTTTATTTCAACTTCTTCCCGTATTCATCCGAATTCAGTATTTCCAAAGCCTTTTGTACACTTTCGTTCGTTGTGTTCATTACCCGGAAATATTCGGTCATGTCCCAAAGGTCGCGGGCAATCAGTGCTTTGAGCTGCGTTTTGATAAGTGGGAGTGCTTTCTGATATTGTTCTTCATTGAACTTCACACCCTCTTTCTCGCCCATCTCCCGCAAAGTAGCCAACATATTATCGTCAATGACAAACTTCTCGTTGAATGATTCGAACTTCTTATACTTGTTAGCTAATTCTTTCCGGTGTTCCTCAATAAACTGCATGGTAAATTTGATGATAACCCCTTTGCCTACCAGGTTCCGGTGATAATCCGTATACAATGTCGTATCGATTGGTACGAAATAATCGGGCATGATACCACCACCTCCATACACAGTACGTCCTAGTTTTTTAGTCTGTACCTTTAATGAATCCGGGAAGTGAATGCTGTCGGCATTCATCAGTTCACCATGATTGAAACGGTCGATGAGGTCTTTGTTGTAATCGACCGTACTGCCATACGGCTTTTGGATAGAACGTCCCGATGGAGTATAGTAACGGGCGATAGTCAGACGAATCATAGAACCATCCGGCAAATCGATAGGACGTTGCACCAAGCCTTTGCCGAAAGAACGGCGGCCTACAATAATTCCTCTGTCCCAATCCTGTACCGCACCGCTGACAATTTCGCTGGCGGAAGCTGTATACTCGTCCACCAATATGATGAGGCGGCCATTACGGAAGTCTCCGTTACCTTTGGCATAGAAATCACTACGCTTGGCGGTCCTACCTTCGGTATATACAATCAGTTCTTTTTGTCCCAAGAATTCGTTGGCAAGGTCAATGGCTGCATTGAGATAACCGCCTCCGTTTCCTTGCAGGTCAAGAATCATATCTTTCATTCCTTTCTTCTGGAGGTCCTTCATTGCTTTTTTGAACTCTTCGGCAGTTGTTGCTCCGAAGCGGTTGATACGGATATAACCCGTTTTAGGTTGAATCATATAAGAGGCGTCGAGACTAAGGATAGGTATCTTATCTCTCTTTACTGTAAACAATAAAGGCTCCTTTACACCGCGACGAACGATTGTCAGATTGACTTTCGAACCTTTCGGGCCACGAAGACGCTTCATGATATCTTCCGTACTCATTTTCACCCCGGCAATAGCGCTGTCGTTCACGGCAATGATGCGGTCACCGGCAAGGATACCGACTTTCTCGGAAGGTCCGTTGCTGACAGGCTGTACCACCAACAGGGTGTCTTCTATCATCTGGAATTGTACTCCGATACCCTCGAAGTTACCTTGGAGCGGTTCGTTCATTTTCTTCACTTCCTCTGCATCCGAGTAAGTAGAGTGCGGATCGAGTTGTGCCAACATCTTGATGATGGCTTCTTCTACCAACTTGTCTTCATCTACTTTGTCCACATAGAAATTGGAGATTGCAAACTCTGCCATTTGCAACTTACGCATAGCAGCCGAACCGAAGTTCTGAGCTTGTACTGTAAGTATTGTCCCCAGACAAACTAAGAGGACGTATATTTTCATTCTATTCATAATCTTACTTTATATAATATAATTGCCGGATACGTCTACATCATTCTCAACTCTCCATTCTCAACTCTCAACTTATCACCATTCCTTCGGGAATAAACTGGCTGATATCTTTGTTGTAAGTTAATAATTCGCGTACAATCGTGGAGCTGACACAAGTCTGTTCGGGTTCAGTGAAAAGTAAGATGGTTTCAATGCCTGCCAGCTTACGGTTGATGTCGGCAATTGTCTCTTCATATTCGAAGTCTTTCACCGTACGAATGCCACGAACGATAAACTTAGCGCCTACTTCCTGTGCAAAATCGATAGTCAGACAGTTGTACGACATTACTTGTATACGAGGCTCGTCTTTGTAAAGTTCCCGGATCATCTGTTCCCTTTTTTCAATGGGGAAGTACGTGTTTTTGTTCTCATTGATACCGATTCCTATCACGATTTCGTCCATAAAGGTAAGTGCACGTTTCACTACCGAATAATGTCCGATGGTGAAGGGGTCGAATGTACCCGGAAATATTGCTTTTCTCATGATGCCAAGTCTTCTTCTATAACCAGATTGTCTATAATAAAGTTTTGTCGTTCCATAGTATTCTTACCCATGTAGAATTCAAGCAGTTCTTTCACTGCGTCCGTCTTGCGCAAAGTTACCTGTTCCAAACGCATATCCTTACCGATAAAGTGCTTGAATTCGTCCGGTGAGATCTCTCCCAGACCTTTGAATCGTGTGATTTCCGGATTCGGGCTTAGCTCTTCAATGGCGTTGATACGTTCTTCGTCAGAATAACAATAAATGGTCTTTTTCTTGTTGCGTACGCGGAACAAAGGAGTTTGCAGGATATATACATGCCCTTTCTTGATGAGATCGGGGAAGAATTGCAGGAAGAAAGTAATCATCAGCAGACGGATGTGCATACCGTCCACATCGGCATCGGTTGCTACGATTACCTTGTTGTAACGCAACCCGTCCAAACCATCCTCTATATTAAGGGCAGCTTGAAGAAGGTTGAACTCCTCATTTTCGTAAACTACCTTCTTGGTCAGTCCGAACGAGTTCAACGGTTTACCGCGAAGGCTGAATACAGCTTGGGTAGTCACGTCACGGCTTTTGGTGATGGAGCCGCTTGCAGAGTCTCCCTCAGTGATAAAGATGCAAGATTCTTCTTCCAGTCCTTTTCCTTTCGGGTCGTTCAGATGAATGCGGCAATCGCGCAACTTGCGGTTGTGAAGGTTGGCTTTCTTCGCACGTTCGCGGGCAAGTTTCGTCACGCCTGCGATGGCTTTACGTTCCTTTTCCGACTCCTGTATCTTTTGTTGTATCGTTTCGGCTATGTCCGCATTCTTGTGCAGGAAGTTATCGACTTCCAGTTTGATGAAATCACCTACATACTTGTTGACTGTGATACCACCGGGAGCCATATTGGTAGAACCCAGTTTGGTCTTGGTCTGGCTCTCGAAGATCGGTTCTTCCACATTGACGGCAATGGCGGCAACCAATCCGTTGCGGATATCGGTATAGTCCATGTTCTTGTTGAAGAACTCTTTAATGGTACGGGCGATATGCTCCTTGAAAGCACTCTGATGCGTACCTCCTTGAGTAGTATGCTGACCGTTGACGAAAGAGTAGTATTCTTCTCCGTATTGTCCGGTATGAGTGAAGGCGATTTCGATATCTTCCCCTTTCAGATGGATGATCGGGTAAAGTCCGGTTGCCGTCATGTTGTCGTTCAAAAGGTCTACCAGACCGTTGCGCGACAGAATACGGTGTCCGTTATAAATGATGGCAAGTCCCGTATTGAGATACGTGTAGTTGCGCAGCATTGTCTCGATAAATTCGGGTTTGAAGCTGTAATTCAGGAATAATGTATTGTCCGGTTCGAAGAAGATATAAGTTCCGTTGTCCTCTTCGGTGTTCTGTGTCTCGTCCGCCAGCAACTCTCCTTTGGAGAAAGTGGCGATACGTACCTTGCCGTCGCGGTAGCTTCGTACCTCGAAACGGGAACTGAGGGCATTGACAGCTTTTACACCGACTCCATTCAGTCCGACACTTTTTTTGAAAGCCTTGCTGTCGTATTTGCCGCCTGTATTCAGCATACTGACAGCTTCAATCAGTTTTCCTTGCGGAATGCCTCGTCCGTAGTCGCGAACGCTGACACGAAGATTCTCCTCGACAATGATTTCGATTTTCTTACCGGCCTGCATTTTGAACTCGTCAATACTGTTGTCAATTACTTCTTTCAGGAGGACATAGATTCCGTCTTCGGCGTGCGCGCCGTCGCCCAGTCTACCGATATACATACCGGGACGTGTGCGGACATGTTCCATGTCGCTCAAGTGGCGGATGTTGTCGTCAGTGTACTCTACTGCATCGTTGTTGTCTACAGGTATCAATTCGTTCTCTTCCATAGCTTTTATTTTATCTCTTTAATGAACGCACGGCGGCGCTTATGTTGTTGAGTATCAAAGTAATCCCATTGTGCCTGGACTTTTCCGTTCAGTTCCAGTTCGGGGTTGCTTTCTGCAAAGATAAAACCTAATTTTTGATAAACCGGAATTAAATCGGAAAATAACAAAGCGTTAACACCTTTATTCTGATATTCGGGTTTCACGGCAACGAGTAGTAAATCAAGCATTTTGGCACGACGTTTCATGAATAATGCTTTTAGCAGATAGAACCATCCTAAAGGCAACAACCGCCCGTGCGATTTTTGCAGGGCTTCGGCAAGGGATGGCATGGAGATTCCTACGCAGACCAGTTCGTCGTTGGCGTCGGTGATGAGGGTTACCATGCGCAAATCGAGAATAGGCAGATACATTCTTACATACTGATCAATTTGCTTTTGGGTCAGAGGTGAATATCCGTAGAGGGGACTATAAGCTTCGTTCATCAGTTCGAATATCTTCTGTCCATAGTCTTTGGCTATTTTCTTTCCGGAGGTATATTTCTTTATCTTGAGGTTATATTTGCGTTGAATCAGTTCGGAGATACGCTTATGTTTGTCGGGGATGGTCTCCGGTATGTAGATTTTGTATTCTACCCAGTCGGCATCTTTCTCGAAACCGAGTTTCTCCATGTGTACCGGATAGTAGGGATGGTTGTAGATGGTGGCCATCGTGCTGAGTTGGTCGAAACCTTCCACCAGCATACCTTCTGCGTCGAAGTCGGTAAATCCGAGAGGTCCGACAATGTGAGTCATGCCCCGTTCCTTCCCCCAATCTTCTACGGTTCTTATCAGTGCGGAGGATACTTCCGGGTCGTCGATGAAATCAATCCATCCGAAACGGACGTTCTTGGAACCCCATTTTTCGTTAGCGCGGTTGTTGATGATAGCGGCTACACGACCTACTATCTTATCGTCTTGGTAGGCGAGGAAGTAATCGGCTTCACAGAACTCGAACGCTGCGTTTTTCTTCTTGTTGAATGTGTTAAGCATATCGTCATACAGGTCGGGCACGGAATAGGGGTTATCCTTATACATCCTGTAATTGAAACGAATAAATTTCTTAAGTTCTCTCTTCGTAGAGACTTTCTTGATTGTAATAGCCATATCTCGTATTTATGATTCAGGAAGCAAAGATACGTGATAATCTTTAAATTACAACGCGCAGGACGGCAAAAACTGTGTACGGGGGATGAGCTGCCAAAAATTGACGGATGGTTTAGGTATTGTAAATCAATACTAATGTATAAGCTATATAGCAAACCACCATGATACTTCCCTCTATTCGTGTAATCGTTCGTTTGGCGAAGAATAGCCCGAAGAACCAGAGCAGGATACCGGAACCTACTAATGTGAATAAGTCGAAGTTAGTAATTCCGCTAAGATGGAGCGGGGTGATACTTGCACTGCATCCCAATACGAAGAAGATATTGAAAAGATTGCTTCCTATTACATTACCGATGGCAATCTCCGGATTTTTCTTCAATGCGGCAACGATGGAAGTGGCAAGTTCGGGCAGAGAAGTGCCTCCCGCTACCAAAGTCAGGCCGATAATCGATTCACTGACTCCCAGACTGCGGGCAATACCAGTGGCTCCATCGACAAATAACTGTCCTCCGTATATAAGTGCAGCTAGACCGCCGATGATATATAGAGTGGATTTCCACCAGGGGAGCGATTTGATTTCCTCTTCTTCGGCGGAGTGCTCGGCTGGCTGCGCATTGTCCGTTATAGGCTTGGAAGGACCAGAGGAAGCGATAGCAAATGTATATCCCATAAAGATGGCGAAAAAGCAAAGCAATAACAGACCGTCTACTCTATTTAGAATGTTCTCTGATGCCTTGTCCAGAAAGACATCGTTGGCACAAACCAGTAAAATGATTGAAGAGAGTATGCAGAGCGGTATTTCTTTTCTGAGCGTATTACGGGTGATGACAATCGGGGCAAATAGGGCGGTGCAGCCTACGATCATCAATGTATTGAAAATATTGCTTCCCACTACATTACCGATAGCGATGTCCGCACTGCCTTTGAGAGCGGAAGAAACGCTGACCGTCAGTTCTGGGGCAGAAGTTCCGAATGCGACAATAGTAAGCCCGATAACGATAGGCGGAATGCGAAAGCGTTTGGCTACTGAGGCAGAACCGTCTGTTAATCCGTTGGCACCTAGAAGAATGAGGATAAGTCCTCCTATAAGAAATAATATATTCATAGCTTTTTCTGTTTGAATTGCAAAGATAATCAATTTAGGAATTGTAATGTCAAAAACAATCCGTATGTTTGCTCTGTTTTAGTAAAAAAGAAGTGGATTAACCTTAATTTGTAATCATTTGAATAGTAGAATATGGAAATAAATAAAATAAAGCGGTTGGTGCTGATATTGTTGATGTCTTTTGCAACAATTGGGGCACAGGCGCAGTTGGAGCAGGCTGTCAAAAAGATATTTGCGGGGGATAGTATAACCGGTGTACATGCTTCTATGAAACAGGGATCGGACTCTGCTTATGTGGCAAATTTGCAAAAGACATTGGAGACTGCCCGGCTTAATGAGGCGAATATGCGGATGGAGATGGAGCAGATGAAGCTTCAGATGGCCGCAGCCGATTCAGTGAAGTATGCCCGGCAACGACAACGCATCGATTCTTTGCGTCAGTTTACCAAAGGTATTCCTGTAGTGGCGGATGGCGACACTTTATTTTATCTTTATACAAAACGGGGTGGGTATACTCCTCAACAAAGGGCGCAAATGACCGGTAGCGCCATTGAAGAATTGGGAAGGCGCTTCAATCTTCGTCCCGATTCGGTTTCTGTAGACCATTCGGATATTGTTTCCGATTTGATGTATGGCAATAAGGTGTTGCTGTCCCTTACGGATCAGGACGCTTTATGGGAGGGCGTTTCCCGCGATTCTCTGGCGAATGAGAGACGGCAGAACGTTGTTGACAAACTGCACGAGATGAAGGCGGAACACGGGATTTGGCGAATGGCAAAACGTATTCTCTATTTTGTATTGGTGATTGTAGGCCAGTATTTTTTGTTCCGTCTTACCAATTGGCTGTTCCGTAAGTTGAAAGTACGCATTCTACGCTTGAAAGATACGAAGATAAAACCGGTGTCGATTCAGGGATATGAATTGTTGGACGCACAGAAGCAGGCGAATCTGTTAGTCTTTCTAGCCAGTGTAGGGCGGTATATCCTTATGGGATTACAATTACTGTTTACCGTACCGCTGATTTTTATTATTTTCCCACAGACGGAAGGGTTGGCTTATCGTCTGCTCGGTTATATCTGGAATCCGATTCGTGGAATCTTTGTCGGTATCATTGACTACATTCCTAAACTGTTTACCATTATTGTGATCTGGTATGCAGTGAAATATCTGGTGCGTTTCGTGTTGTATCTGGCACGTGAAGTAGAGGGAGGGCGTCTTAAGATCAACGGCTTTTATCCGGATTGGGCAATGCCGACGTTCCATATTATCCGTTTTCTGCTCTATGCCTTTATGATTGCGATGATTTATCCCTACTTGCCGGGTTCCAACTCCGGAGTGTTTCAGGGAATATCGGTGTTTGTCGGCTTGATTGTCTCACTCGGTTCGAGTACGGTTATCGGCAACATCATTGCCGGATTGGTGATTACTTATATGCGTCCGTTCAAGATAGGAGATCGGATTCAGTTGAATGATACTACAGGGAACATTATTGAGAAAACTCCGCTTGTCACCCGTATCCGTACGCCTAAGAATGAGGTGGTCACTGTACCCAACTCTTTCGTCATGTCGTCTCATACCGTGAATTATAGCACGTCAGCACGTGAATACGGGCTGATTATTCATTCTGAGGTGTCCATTGGTTATGATATCCCTTGGCGGAAAGTAAATGAATTGTTGATTGATGCGGCATTGAATACTCCCGGTGTAGTGGACGACCCGCGTCCGTTTGTTCTGGAAACTTCTTTAAGTGACTGGTATCCGGTATATCAGGTGAATGCTTATATCAAGGAAGCTGATAAAATGCCTCAGATTTATTCAAACCTGCATCAGAATATTCAGGATAAATTTAATGAGGCGGGTATTGAAATCATGTCACCGCATTATATGGCTATGCGGGATGGTAATGAGACGACGATTCCGAAAGATGATTTGAGAAATACAAGTCCTACAGATAAGACTGCCCAAGAAAGTAAGCCGAAATGACTGTGACCGATAGATATATATAGTTAGAGTGTCCCTTTCATCACGAAAGAGACACCCTATGTCGTGTGTTTTTTCTGAGAGTAGAATTTATCTTTTTAAGAGAACTTATTTCTTTCGGGTGATTGTATAAAGCACATTTCCTTTCTTGTCTATCATGCGTAGATTAAGTTCTTTCTTGTTGATAGAGCAGATGGAGAAACCCGGTTCAGGACTACAGAATTTTGTTCCTTCGATGGGCTTTACTTTGCGTGCCAGTGATGCAGAGGAATTGACAATATAGTCGATGTCACTTTCCGGAACGCGGATATGCTGGAAGTTGTGGATATGTCCGCAGATATACATATCTACTTTATATTTGCGCAAGAGAGGGTCTATACGTTTCTGCATGTCCATCCGTTCGCTTTCTTCTTTCGGGGTGTATGCGTAGATAGGATGGTGTCCGGCTACGATAATCCAGTCTTCTTTGGCATTAGCCAGCACAGAATCCAGCCATGCCAGTTGTTTGTTGATATCCTGTTTGCAGGCATCGGGGTATTTATCATTCTCTTTGCGGTATTTGTCGATCAGAGGAGTCGTGTCAATCCAAATGATACGGATGGTTGTACCTTCTTCTTCGAATCTCTTTGTGTAGTAACGGTCGGGCATTGTCCAACGGCGGCTAATATTGGTGTAGTCCAATACAGCTTGTGTGTTACCGCGATATTCGTGATTTCCCAAAATCGGAAACCAATCAATCATCAATTCCGGATGAGAATAGATAAGTTCGTAGTTGGTCATCCATAAGGGGTCGTTCACGCTGCGCACTCCTTCGAAATGATGGATATCCCCGGTAGCCAGGACGAATTCGGGACTGACCTCTTCTCCCATCGTACCCATCAGTTCGGCAATCGGTTTTTGGTCATAGTATCCGTTACGTCCCAAGTCGTTCGCTATATAGAAGTTGAACTTCTGATCAAATATAGAATAATCCGTCAATTGTGCCTGAGCGAATGTACAGACGGAAATCAATGCTAGAATCAATAAACCTTTAATCTTTATATTCATATTCTGTTGTATATTAGATGTTTGTAAATGTATGCAATTGTTTTGATTTTTGAGGGGCTGTTGGTTTAAAAGGAACAAATCAGCCCGTATCAGAAGTTGACTTTTACTCCGGCGTTAATCTTCACTCCATAGTGTTCTGACTGCATTGTACGGTCTTTGACGCCTTGATAATAACGCAACGGCTGGTTCAGCAAATTGGTGGCATCCGCATAGAACGTAGTCTTTATTTTCTTCCCAAACGTATAGCTGGCGTTCAAGTCCATGTAATTGACAGCATCGTAATAGCGGTCTAGTGCGGCAACTTCTCCCATTTCATCGATAAAACTGGAGGCGTAGTTATAAGAGAGACGTACGTTGAATCCTTTCTTCTCGAAATAGAGAGAGGCGTTGGCTGTGTGTTCCGGAGAACCGGGAAGAGACAAGTCTTTTTCATTTTCACGTCCTTCGAAGTTAAAGTTGTTCACTTTAGTGTGGGTATAGGTGTATGTGCCGTAGAATCCGATACATTTCAGTGCGGGAGCAATGAAACTGAAATCACGTTGGTAAGCAAGTTCTACGCCTAATAGATCTGCATCACCTGCATTTTTGGGCTGAGTGAATTTTTTGTATTCGTTATTCTGGTAGGTATAATCTCCTATTACCTGGTCTACAATGAAATCGTTGATTTTCTTGTAGAAAATGCCTGCACTGACCAAACCTACACTTTTAAAGTAATAATCTGCACTTAAATCGAAGTTGTAGGATATAGTCGGAGTTAAATCAGGATTACCCATCACCAGCTCGTTGTCGCTACGGTTGATATTCACGCACGGGATCAATGCCGAATATTTGGGACGGCTTAATGTTTCTGTAAAAGATGCGCGTACTTTGAAATCGTCGTTTACATCGTATTTGAATAAGACGCTGGGGAGCCAGTTGACATAGTCGTTTTTATGCTCACCGGTCGGTTCGAGGCTTTCATCTTCGTTTTCATCTACGTTCCAATTCCAGCCGTTGTATTTGATATGAGTGGCTTCCATACGGAGTCCTAACATCATCTTTATTTTCTTTCCGAGATTTTGGTCGAAACGGAAGAAAGCGGAAGTGACGTTCTCTTTGGCGTGGTAATTGCCGGAAGACTCTTCAAGAACCTGCTCGCCTTCCATATTGGCCAGATTGAGTGATCCTAAGTATTCTTTGGAGACGAAATCCGTAGCTTTGTATTGGCTGCCGGGCATGAAGCCGTCTCGGATCTGACTGGTAAGATTGTTCATGTATTCTGTATCGTAGGTGTCTTTATATGCATCTGCGTAGTCGTAGCAGATTACGTCACGGTCTTTTGTCTTGGAAACATATTTGGCTCCGAACTTCAGACTGTTGCCGTAGATACCGTTGGTTAAAGGCAGTTCGAAGTTGACTTTGAATTTCAGGTCATTTTCATAGATTTCCTGATTGCTTTCGGTCAGTTCCTTTACTTTCCATTTTCCTCTTTCACCGTCTGCTTTTCCATTGTGGAGGCTTACATCTGTTGTCACGTATGGAAAACGGTCGCCTGCATCTACGACGTCGAATCCGAGAAAGTCCTGTTTCAGGTTAAAATATCTTTCGTTCGGACGATCTTCGGTGGCACGTGCGTAAGAAGCTCCCCAATCCATAGATAGTTTGCTGAATTGGTGCTCTCCACCCAGACTGAAATCCATAGTCTGCTGTAGTTCCAAACGGGCATTTTTATTGTTGGGTGTGCCTCCTTTAGTTTCTATTTGTGCGGATTGTTGCATTTCACCTTCGTCATCCAGTCCTGTCTTGTCCAGGTCCTTATAAGTGACACGGTAACGGTTTTCCCAGTCATGACGGCGGTTATAGATACCCTGCAATGTCAGTCTGTGGTTCGGGTTTATATCGTAGTCGAAGGCCAATGAGTAGCTTTGGCGTTCACGGGTTACGTAGTATTGGCGTTTTTGTGCTTCTACCATGACTACTTCTCCTTTCTTGTTGACATCATATTCGAACTCCACATCGTCCGATCCTACCGGAGCGTTTTGGTAGGAGATAGCGGCCATTACTCCTAATTTATTATTGAAGAATCGATCACCGTAGGTAAGCCCCAGATTCAATTGGGCTTTTTCACTGACCCAGTTGTATCCGGTTCCGGCAGTAGCACTGAAAGTACGTTTGTACGGAGTGCTTTTCGTGACGAGATTGATGGAGCCTCCGATAGCGTCTCCGTCCATATCGGAAGTAACTACTTTATTCACTTCAATGGTCTGTATCATATCGGCGGGAATCAGGTCGAGCTGAACGTTTCGCGTATCACCTTCAGCGGAAGGAAGGCGGTTGCCGTTGATGGTTACGGAACTAAGGTCGGCGGAAGTTCCGCGTACTTGTCCGAAGCGGGCTT
Source organism: Bacteroides finegoldii DSM 17565 (assembly GCF_000156195.1). Lineage (GTDB taxonomy): Bacteria > Bacteroidota > Bacteroidia > Bacteroidales > Bacteroidaceae > Bacteroides > Bacteroides finegoldii. Next base: position 34,867 of record NZ_GG688317.1, read on the forward strand.
CTCCTTGGTCATATTGTACGTTGATACCATTGATACGTTTCAACGCATCTCCGATATTAGAGTCGGGGAATTTACCGACTTGGTCGGCTGAAACGACATTAGTGATTCCCAGATTGTTTTTCTGTGCATTGATGGCACGGCGTTGTCCTTGGAAAGCACCGCCTACCACTATTTCCTGCAGTTCCAATCCTTCGTTGAGCACTACATCTTTTTCGAGTGTCTTTCCGGCAGGAATGGTTATCTTCATTTCGACAGGAGAGTAACCTACATAACTTACTTTTACGGTGTATGTGCCGGGAGTAAGATTGGCAAATGTGTAGTAACCGTTGATATCACTTGTTACTCCGGTGTGTAATTTTTCAATATAGATGGAGGCTCCCGGCAGAATCTGTTTGGAAGTATCCACAATGCGTCCGCGGATAGTACCTTGTTTGACTACGTTCACTTTTTCTTCTGCAAGAGTGTTACCGCTTGTACTCATAATTAAAAGAACTAATGAGAGTAATCTGATAAATCGTTTCATAAATGTTAGCGTGCGTTAATTATTTGCTGCAAAAGTAGAGGGGTGACGTTTCTTGCTTTTTACAGTTGGTTGAAGAACGCATAACAAATATGTTACGTTTATATTACGGCATGTGAGATGTCTACTTGATTTTCTCGCAGCGGATCAGGACTTTCTGTTCGTTGTTTAATGTGCTGGCAAATAGATAAGTATCTCCTCCTTCCGATAGCTTGATCCGTTTACGGAGTTCGGCTACCGTAGCCGGGAAGTTGCGGATGGTGATGTTTGCTTTCTTGAGGTCGGCCAGACATTCTTTGCTTTCTTTTTTATTGAAGCTGCATTGATTGACAATCCGGAATATTCTTCCGGGAAAGTTATCAATCAAGGTGTCGGAGGTGTAAAGATGACTGTTGGGGTGTAATTTCCTTATAGGAAAAGCGGATGACAGGCTTTTGAAAGCTCCGGCTTTCAGAAGGGAGGCATTAGGCTCATACAAATATTCATCTAAAGAATCTGTGTAGTTGCATTGGCTGCATTGTTCCTGTTCTCGGGTGAATGTAAAGTGTTGTCCTTCTTGCTCTCCTTTGGTGGAGAGGTTGACACAATGGATTTTGATTTCTTGCGGTATTGTCTGACCGAGAATCAGCAGTAACTCCTTACATTCGTTATTGACGGATATAATATGGACTTCCTGTGTCTGTTGCAGTTCTCGTAGTGCCAATGAAAGGTCGAGCATAGGGGAGAGCTTTACCATTACTTGCTTGGCCTTATTTAGTAAGAGTCCTTCGAGTGCGGCTACGTCGGGCTCGCAGTCGGAGATAGCGACAGCTTTACCTCCGTGCTCATTGCGGCGGGCGGGATCGAGAAAGATACAGTCTACCGGAGACATTGCTTTCAAGTGAGCTATTCCGTCTTCGTTCTTTACATTAATGTGGTTTAGGCCCAATATGTGGAAGTTGTGTGCGGCTATTCCGCACAATTCTTCTTGTCGTTCTACATAAGTGACGGATTTGAATTTTTCGGCAAGGAATGAACAATCTACCCCGAATCCTCCGGTCAGATCAGTTAAGGAATCTCCTTGCAGGAGACCGGCTTTGTAATAGGCGGTGATCTCCGAAGAACATTGTTCTAAGGACAGGTGCTTGGGATATCTTATATCTTCTATCTTTTTCCACGATGGAATCTTTTCTGCGGCGATTTGCCGTCCTGCAATCTGAGTGATAGCAACCGGCATATCTACATCCGGATATTTTTTGCTTTGTAAAGCAAGAGTACGTACATCGTCTGTTGAATGTTCGCGGATAAAAAGTCGGGTTTCAGAGGAGATATACATAAAGATATGGTTATATGATACGATAATGTGATTAATGATGGGGTGCCGGTCATGGAATTAATTTATATTTCTGTTTAGCTACATCCCGGCTGCAATAATTGAAATGCCACCATTCACTGGGGAGTGCACGAAATCCGGCTTTTTTCATTACTGTCCGTAGTAGTAACCGGTTCTGATGTTCCGTCTCGCTTATTTTTCCATTGCGTACCAGCTCGTTTTCCTGTGTGATATGGGCTTCTACACCCAGATGGTCTACTTTCGTCCCCATAGGCAATGGTTGTCCAAATGAATCCAGAATACTGATATCCACGGCTAAGCCATAATTATGTAGTCCACCACCCCGATTCGGATTGGAGACGTATTTGTATTTGGAGGTTCCTTTCACTACATTCCACATTTTTTTCTGTACAGACATTGGACGGGCGGCATCGTAAATGATGAGGCTATAAGACGGGTGTAATTCCTTTAAAGCTCTTTGTGCCTTCACGAGAGCATATGCGGCGTCCGGGTGCAAATAAGCTTCTGTCAGATTATCGTAAAGGACTTCCCCGGTGAAGTTATCATCCTGTGTGTACATTAGCTGTACAGCAAGACTATTGTCTAGCTCAGTAACGTTTATCAATCCTAGAGAATCCATGTATAGAGCCATCGAACTTTTTTTAGGTTGAGGGGTTCTTGGGGGTACTCCGGAAATGTACGGGAACCATGTTAGTAGTAGGTAGAGAATAGGCAGATAGCATTTCAGCATCATCATTATACTTTTTATTTTGTATGCCAAAGATACTCTTTTTGCTTTTAGCTTGCAAATGAGGCTATATCTAAAATATAATTTATTCCCGTTTTCTTCCGATGAAATGGGCGATTTTTAGATATTCATTCTCAGGTGATAGTCCTACCTTGTATATAATTATTTGTGTATATGTACTATTCTTTATATGTGGATGGATTTTTTTTTATAACTATTTCTCCTTCCTACCTGTAATGTGCTGATAAAGTAATACATTTGTATCCATAATAAAAATGTTCTAGTAACATAATCTAAATCAGTCTTATGAATTTTAGAATATAAAAAAGACAGCTGTTTGTGAAAATCGCTAATATTGTTTGTTTGTGTTATCCCATTTTGAGTCAAGTGTGACTTCAAAATGGGATTTTTTGTTGTGTGGCATACCGGAACACCACCCAAAAACTATCAGAAATGACCTAAAAATAGTCGGCGGATAGATTTTCCCCTAAAAAATGTTTATTCTCGGTTCATTGCTTCCATCGAATTCTCGTAAACTTGCATCATCGAATTGAAACAAGTATTCACAAATTAAAAGTAACGCATATGAAAAGTTTAAGCTTCGAGAAAGACCTGGTAGGAGTACAGGAAGAATTGCTCCGTTTCGCTTATAAATTAACAACCGATCGCGAAGAAGCAAACGATTTGTTGCAGGAAACTTCATTAAAAGCCTTGGATAACGAAGATAAATATACCCCCGATACAAACTTCAAAGGATGGATGTACACTATAATGCGCAACATCTTTATTAATAACTATCGTAAAGTGGTACGAGACCAAACGTTCGTCGATCAGACTGATAACCTCTACCATATAAACCTGCCACAAGATTCAGGATTTGAAAGTACGGAGAGCGCTTATGATTTAAAAGAGATGCGCCGTGTGGTTAATGCCCTTCCAAAAGAATATAGAGTTCCGTTTGCTATGCACGTATCCGGATTTAAGTATCGTGAGATTGCTGAAAAACTAGATCTTCCTTTGGGAACAGTAAAAAGCCGTATTTTCTTTACTCGTCAGAGGTTACAGGAAGAATTGAAAGATTTCCGCTAAATAGGTGAAGATTGTTTTCTGTTTACATTAATAATTTATAGATGGGTAGTCTGAGCAGGCTACCCATCTTTTAGTTTGCAGATTACTTTACCAGTTACTAATAGAAAGCATATTGCAAAAAAGTTTTCTAGCCACTTCGGCTGCCGGTTCTTGTGACAGTAAGTTGTCTACAACATCAAGTGTAGAGTAGATTATTCTCCCTTTACCATAAGGAATGATTCCCAAAGTAGAACCTAGGCAAAGGGGGGGGGAGTACGATAGGAGCCTACAATCATTTCATCACCTTCCAAATAGAACCCTAATTTCTTATCTCCCTCGTGCACCAATGCTTGGTAAGGCCCATAGCTGTGTTGGTGGGCAGTCCATTAAACAGGGGATGTTCTTTTACGAAGTGAATGCCACCTATCCAATTGCGTCCTACCGAGTAAAATCCTTTATAGACACATCCGGTAGCCTGTGCTATGGCATCCATCCACGACTCGGCTGATTTGAGGAGTATTAGTGTAGTTCCGTCTTTTTTCACCCTGTCAAGCAAATGCTGTGGTGAGATGCTCGCCGAGTTGGGAAGTGACCATACTAATTGTACACTGCCCGGAGGAGCATTTTGACTATATTCCACACTTATCTCTATCTCTTGTCCTGCTTCCAATTGGAAAGGACGGGTGATATCTGTGAGGTTCTACAAACTAAAAGAGACTCTATTCCCTTAGGAATGAGCCTCTTAGTTTGTGGACCAGCCTGGGCTTGAATCAGGGACCTCCAGATTATGAGAACGATAAGATGATTTTCTGTGATAGTTCGATTTACTAATCTTAATTAAGTATCAGATAGTTGCGAATTTTACTATCTCCTATAAAACTCACTAAACACCTCTAACTGAAACCGTTTGTTTACGCATTGTTTACGCAGAATTAGAGGGAATAAAGATTGCTATTTAACTCATTAGGAGTAATGCTAAGTACCCTCTTTTGTTTTGCATAAAGCATAATGTTGTCGCAAATAATTTATAATTTTGCGACAAACCCAATGTAATGGCAAGCATAGAAGACCATATTTTGACTGAAGTCGGGAACCTGTTTTTATCGTATATCTTAGAGATAAGAATTCACCTGGATATGGCAATCTCTCGTTAGTCTTTTAGCTCATTCTGTAATCTGCCTAAAATATATAATACTATTTTGCACGATAGAACGATTGTCATAAAACCAATATAAACCTTCTCCCAAGATGTGAATTTTCTTTTCGGTTGACCTAATACTTTTCTCAAATGTTCCATTGTATTCAAAATTTAAGTTAGGGACAAAGATGGTCAACACAGCATTCCTTTTGCAGGAATACTGAGGCAAAGACACAGACAAGGTCAAAGTCTAAGACCGGATGTTTTTATAGCTGCAAACATCCGCCGTTTGTTAGTTAGACATTCCAATTCTAATTCCAATTAAATGCAAGCGACAATCTCTGCCCCATCAAAGCCGTGATTAGCATCCATTGAGATGTAAGTTCGCGACACCTTTTTTATGCTTCAAGCCGACTTAGTTGCTCATAAGTGTTTTGTAAGGCTTCCGGTACATTGATTTTCAATTTAGAAATGCGTTCCAGCTCTTTCAGTTGCCATTCTTTGTATTGAGTGTAAAGTGTCATGTGGCATTGTTTTTCACTTTCCAGTTCCTGCTTGAACCGATGCGTATTTTCTAGAATCTGTTTCTCGGCTTGTTTTTTGATAGCAAACTTCATTTTATTCAGCTCCCGTTCATTCTGACGATGCCATTTTTGGAGTTACGAAAACACATCTTCTACTTTTTGCGGGTCAACGGAAGGAATGTGAGTGTAAATCAACGTGTCTTTTCCATTTCCTTCGGTGCTGTAAGGTTTCATGATTCTGTTTTGGAGTTCTTCACGGGCTAAAGAGAATTGGCCTCCGGGATGGATATATTTCTCAATAGTAGCAGCTACGGCTTCCAATTGCAGATAGCGGTTACGCTCTTTGATATTCATCTGAGCGATGATATCCACTTCCGTCGTTTCTTTCGGATAGGATGGGCTAGAAGGTATTTCGACTCCCTGAAGCGTACACCATTCTTCAAACATAAAGTTTGCTACCTGTTTCAATTCCTTGTCTTTAGCTTTGACTGCTTCCCTTATCCAAGCGCAAAAGTGTTCATTGAGACTATGTCTTTCAAAAGAGGACGAACCAGACTCAGCATATCTTCGTCATAACCCACACAGACGGTCTTCCCCGATTCGGAAGTTGAGCCTACAATATCGACTTTCGTAGTCACAAAGGTCATGTTTTTCAACTTTGCTTCATTCTCGGCCATGACCTCTTGCGCCAAATCAGCCAAATGCGATGCCGATGTGGAAGTCAGCCCATGCTCACTGAAAAATACTTCACTTACTTTTTCCATATTATATTCGATTTATATCCTTATCCATCGTTCTTCCGACATTCCTCCACCAAGCGAGACAAGCAGGAGAAGCATTATGGCAGAAATAATATATATCCAAATGAACATGACAATCTGCTCTCGTTTCATTTCGTTCCTCCATGAAATGTTCTTTCCATACTCTTTCGTGCAATCTCTTCCGTCCCGCCAAAGTAAGTAATTTCCCACAGCAAGCCTGCAACAAGCTCTTGAGGCGTAATCACAATATCTTTCTCCACCACCACTTCCATGCCCGCTATTTCCGACCATAACGGATAACAGGCCATAGGGCAATCTAGATGGTTGTCTACCTTGTCATAAACCGAACAGTTCATGTCAATCATCGGGCTACAGGTTTCCCAACGATATCCTAAGCGAATGTAATATTGGGATGATTTTGCTTCCAACGCTTGGACGTTCTGATAAATTCTTTCCCATTTGTCCAAATCGAGATGTTCGACCAGTTTCGGTTCGTTGGTCTGCCATAAATTTAGGAATGCCGGTCTGATTTCGGCAAAACTGAATTGCGAAAAAAGTTCCTTGAATGTCATAGTGCCTATTTTAGAGCAATAAATTCCCTCAACCCACCCTCGTCTTTCCTTCCAAACAATCGGTACAAGGTAATGCAGAATAATCTTCCCCCAGAGGCCGTGTACGCTATGCGTTTGTACACCGTGCCGGAGATGCGCGGTAATAACCATGCTTCTACCAGCTGCCACCTTGGTTTGTTGCCCCTGCCATGCGATAAGGAAGTGCCGCCATTGTCTGTTACAAAGAAGGACTATACCTTATTATGTCAAATTAAATCTACCGACCAGTTCAGGCTTTGTAGCTTCATATCCAAGTTTCGGAGCTGTTTGGGATAGTTGTCCGTAACCTTTCTTAATTTACCCACGTCCACCATGTGAATATATTTTATCTCCTGTCGCCCGTAACGGTCATTTTCAACAACGTGTTTCAAGAGGTCGCGCATTACCGTCAGACGCAACTTCAATGTGTCTTTGCGGGCAATCATTTGGATGAGAGTTTCTCCCTCGTACACGGTTTGCATGTTGGTGCGGTTAATCCGATAAACAATCACCTCGAATTGCAAAAGGCATTCATCCAATTCTTTATACAATTCATTCACGTTCTCAGAAGGTTGCTCACCTTCCTGCACCTTAGCACTGTATTTCAGCCGACTCTTCAATTGGTCGATTCTGTTTTGCAGGTCGGTGTGGATGCTTAATGCTTCTGCCAGTTTCATTCTATGTCTCCTATTTGGTTTGATGATGCAAAGTTCCGTCATCAAAGTGCCAAATCGCAGCACAAGGCGAAGATATTTTGTATTTCCATTATAAATTTTCGAACCACATGTAGAGTAATGCAAACGAAAGCAGACGGAAAAATAATCTGCCTATGCTCCAATTCGGCACATCGAAATGTTTCCTTTGCCACAAAATAAAATACCATCTTATGAAAAATAGAGAAGATTGGAAAGAGGTTGTCAAAAAGAGGCAAAATAAAATGGAGGCGTGGAGGCTTTCTTTTCTTTCAGTAGAAGAATTATTATGCCTGCAGTTGCTAGGTTATTCTTCCAAGCAACTATATGAAAACGTGGAAAGCGAAAGATATTCACTGAAAGAAACGGCTTCCATGTCCATCCGCGAACTCGACAAGGCAAAACGAATATTGGACAGGCAGACAAAAGCAGGAGTGATTACCATCCCTTATAATGACGAAGCGTATCCTCATCACTTCCGCAATTTATGCAGAGATGCACCGTTGCTCATCCACGTGCTGGGGAATAAGGATTTACTCAACCGTGAGGATAATGTAGCCATTATTGGTGCACGCGCAGCAGACAAGGAAGGCCTGAACATGGCCTACGAGTTTGCTGAACAGATGGGCAAGCAAGGACATATCGTCATCAGCGGCTTGGCTTTGGGTTGCGATACGGCCGCCCACCAGGGCTGCCTCGATGCGGGCGGACAGACAATAGCAGTGGTGGCCTCGGGCTTGGACATCACGCATCCCAAGGTGAACAAGTCGTTACAGGATGAAATAATCGCCAAGGGCGGAACCATCCTGTCCGAACATCCTTTCGGCGTGAAAGCCAACCCCACGAGATTAGTGGCGCGTTGCCGTATGCAGGTCGTTTTGACCCAATCGGTCATTGTGGCCCAATGTCCCATCATCAGCGGCACGATGTATGCCGTGCGTTTCGCCCAGGAATATAACGGAGTCCCCTTTGGATGGGAAAACAATGTTTATTCTGTCCAGTATGATACGCAGAATGAACTGAACTCAGGCAACAAGTTCCTGCTCGATTATAACTTGGCTCTGCCCATTAGACTTGGGCAGGAGATAACATTAGACTTAGATAATAAAATTGTTATAGCATAACACTCTATTATAAATAATTATGACACTAAAAGAATTACTAACGCAAGTCGGCTTCGACGAACTTCTTCCGCATCTGAAAAGACACGAACCGGAGCATCTTGACAATCTCTACGCCTTCCGCGAGGCATACGACATCCTTCGTAACATGGAACCTGCAAATAATTTTGAAGGTAAAATCTTTGTAGAATGGCATGGCGGAGAATGGGAAGATGAAGAAAAATGGATTGGCGTAGGCCCGATGCACGACTGTACTTGGGAAGAAGATTTGGCCAAAGAAATTGTCGTGGCGGACGATGTGCATATTTCCAAAATAGAAATCGCTATGCACTGTCTATGGGAAATCACTTATTGGGGATTCTCACCTGACGAAAGAGAAGAAACATGGCAAAGAAAATTTGGGCCAAAGGTTTTGAATAATAAGTATGAAGTTGCTTTGGATAAACTGGAGGAAAGCATCTGGCGGCATCAAACTCCACGCCGACTACGCAGCAAGGGGAAGGACGGCGTTATGTTACGTGGACAAACGCGCGCGATTTCTTTAATAATTGCATGAACCGCTCAAAACGAAAGCGAGAATACCGTCAAGACAAACGGGAAGAATATCTGCGCAAAATGGCCGCACGAGAGAATTTGGTAAGGACACTTTCTGCCGAAGGGAGCAGTTTCCGGCGAAACGATGTGGAGTTTCTACTCAATGTCCAATACGGCAGACAGTATGATTACCTCTCAGAGACGCAAAATACCAATTCGCGCCTCACCTACATTTTGGAGTCAATGACCCAATATCAGCTGCTCGACCTTACGAAGTATGACAGTGCCGTTATCTTCATCCGTTGTCCTTCTCACTGCCCGCTGGATGAAACGGAGCTTGAGGCCTTCCGTAAATCCGTGATGCAACATCTTGGATACACAAACATGTTGTTCGGTACGCAGACAGAAAATTATGAAAAAGAGGAAGTAAAGGTTACGCTGTTATTGAACAAGAAATAAGTTTAAGACAGGGACGCCAATATACCGGTGTCCCTGTCTTATCTTAGGGTTATTGCCGATAATGTTTGTTTTACTCCCACCACTCCCTCATCTTGTAAAGACGTATTCGGTAATATAGCCGCTCCATCTTGCGGACATATATCTTCTCGCCATAATAGTACTTGTCGGGAAGACCGTCTTCTTCATCACTTGGTGCAGGCGCTTCTTCATAAGCGTCCACTAGAGTGGAAGGAACTATATCCTTTACATTTCTGGTATTCATTCGTTCAATCTGTTGCCGGGAGATGTGCAGGCCATCGCCTTTGATATGTTGCAGCAGGCTGATGCAAATATCTATCCAGCGGTTGAAGCCGAAGTTACCATTCTCGTCCGCTATCAAAGAATGTGAGAAGTAAGCCCTCATACAACGCAATTTGGCACACTCCAAAGCATACAGATATTGCCAGTCGTATTGTGGGGCATGGGCGGCGTGTTCCGCTAACTCGTCGATGAGTGGTTGCAGGTATTCTTTCTTCCATTCGCTGAAACGCTTGCGGTGATACCACAAGCCACGTTCATAACTTGCGGTAAGCATTTTTTCGAAGCTTCTTTCTTCTTCCGTAGACTTATGCCCGTTGCTACAGTGGTATGTGTTCCATTCAGAAAATACCGTCACCCATTGTTCGAATTCCTCGTCAGATTGCAGTTCCTTCGGTATGCGCATTCTGCGTTTCAACAAGTCCTTTTTCTCTTTTTCTGAAAGATGGGAAACATCGGCCAACGGATAATCATAATTGTTATGCTTCAGTCCTATCAATTCTTGGGGTTTACTCATATCATTCTGCTGCTTTGAAGTTATACACAGGCTTTATCACATTCACAATGCTCACCGTGTCGCGGATATTTCCGATGATTTCATCCTTCGGCTTGTACACCATGGGTGACTCATCCTTGGTGTCTTCCGACAAACTTTCGCTGTATATGCCCAGCATAGAAGCACGGTAATCATCCATGGAGATGCTTTTGAAGGCCTGACTCCGGCTCATGACGCGTCCGGCGCCGTGCGGGGCCGAGCAGTTCCACTCCGCATTGCCCTTGCCGATGCAGATAAGCGACCCGTCGCGCATGTTTAGCGGGATGATGCACTTCTGTCCTTCATAGGCGGCTATCGCCCCCTTGCGGATGATGTTGTCGTCGCCTATGTAGTTATGCACACTTTCAAATGCTAAATCATTTTGCATCAATTTGACATAGCCTTGAGAAATGAAGTAATCCATGATAAGATGGGCAATCAGACTACGGTTCATCTTGGCCCAATGCTGGCAGAGACGCATATCATGCAGGTAATCTTCACGATAAGCACCTTCCAGATAGGATAGATCGGGCGGTATAGTTGGCTTGCGCATTTTGAATGAATTGTGCAGTTGGCGTATGGCATCCTGCAACGCATTCTTACGTCCCGTCGCTTTGTATTCGGCAATCATGCGGTTTTGTTCTTCCATCAGTTCGGCCCATCCAAACTGGCACTTTACGGCTAACTTCTGATAAATTTGCGCCACCTGTTTCCCCAAGTTGCGGCTTCCGGTGTGAACAACCAAGTAGCTTATGCCGCATTCGTCTTTATCCAACTCAATGAAATGATTTCCTCCGCCCAGCGAACCGATGGAGGCGTTCAAGCGTTTAGTTCCCTTCAGTTCGCGATAGCAGCGCAACTGCTTGATGATATCTTTGGCTGCGCGATATACATCCATATACTTTTGCGGGAGCGGCGCATAATTGCAGTCTCGGTAATTGCGACCGGACGGTATGTAGTGAAGAATAAACTCGTTGAAAGTATGATAGTCTATGTCACCCACGCAGACAAACGGTTGCACCAAGATGCCACAACCTATGTCCACACCGACAATATTGGGAATCACCTTATCGCCTAAATCTCCCGTAAAGCCAATGACGCAGCCTGCTCCGGCATGGACATCGGGCATAATGCGGATTTTACACTTGCTGAACACATCGATGGACAGCAATTCCTTGATTTGCTCGCGGGCGCTGTCTTCGATGTGGTTAGTATAAATTTTTACGTTATAGTTCTCTATCGTTTTCATTTTGCTTTATGAAAGGATGCGTATCTTCAACTGTTTCTTTTCGCCCTCGACCAACTTGTTCCACAGGCGTGAACGTTGCAAAGCGGATGCCGGAATATAATCCTGGTATCTCTCCAGAAACTCCATGCTATACAATTCGTTCCGGTGATAGCAGTCTATGATTTCGCTCCAATCCCAATACTCGGCAAACTGTTCCAAAAGCGCGGGAGTAAGTTCGATGTCGGAGTTTCTTGATAATTCACGCCAATTCCAATATTCCTTGTATTTCTCCAGATTCTCCGCCGTAAACAGATGCTCATTGTCCGAACCGGAAAGTTCCTCCCAGTCCACTTTGTTCTTAAACTTCTCAATCATGGATGCAGTCCAAAGGATGTTTCTGTTGCCGGAAATTTCTTTCCACGACACCTTGTCCTTGTACTTTTCCAACAGTGGCTCATTCCACGCAAACTCGCTTGACAGTTCTTTCCATGCGGCTTCTTCCAATACCTTAGCCATAAAATCGTTGTTCCAGTTCTTTGTTGCCATACTACTTGTCATTAAAAGGTTTAACATCTATTCTGCCGCAAAGTAAAGGGCGTTAAATGCCAAAACAAAGCATAACATAAAAGAAATGCAGAAAAGAACGAAATTTTTAAGGTTGGGCTACGATTTGGCACAGGGGAATATATAACTTTGTGGCATAACCATAAAATGACAGTAGTATGGCAGCAAATCTCTTTGGGCGGTATGTCTGGCTGATAGATACCCTGCGCCGATACAAACGCCTGACATTCCAAGAAATCAGCGAGCTTTGGCAGGAAAGCGGGCTGGGCTATGGTGAGGAATTGCCTTTGAAAACCTTTCATAATCACAAGAAAGCTATTAAAGACATCTTCGATGTATATATAGAATGCGACCGGAAGGACGATTACCGCTATTACATAGACGAGCCGGAACGGTTGGAAGGAAACAACCTGCAAAGCTGGCTGATAAGTTCCTACGCTACATTGAACCAAATACAGGCGGACAACAAACTGGAAGACCGGATTATTTTTGAAAATATTCCATCGGGACAAACCTGGCTCACGCACATAGCCGAAGCCATGCGGCGCAATCATGTGTTGAGTGTCACGCACCAAGGGTTCGGCAAACCGGAAGCCTGCACGTTTGAGATTGAACCTTATTGTCTGAAAGTCGTGAAGCGTCGTTGGTATGTGGTGGCACGCAGTCCCTACTATTCAAACTGGAACAAAGAGAAAGGCATCAAGCCCGCCGATGTCTACCGGGTATATGCCCTCGACCGTATTTCAGACATTCAGGACACGGGCAAGACATTTAAGATGAAAAAGGATTTCGATATCAATCATTATTTTGAAGGATGCTGCGGAGTAATCACATCGGATGAACCCATACAGCGCATTGTTCTTTTGGCTTATGGCGGTTTTGCCGATTATCTGCGTTCCTTACCCTTGCACGAATCACAACGAGAGATAGAGGGCGATGATGAGTCCACGCTGTTTGAGTACCATCTGAAACCGACTTTCGATTTCTACCAGCTGATTCTTGCTCAAGGCGACCAAGTGGAAGTGCTGGAACCGGAATCTGTGCGCGATGAAATGCGCAATTTTGCTAAAAATATGTTGGACTATTACACTTGGGAGGAGGATAAACCATGCAAGGAATAAATTTCATAGCCATCGACTTTGAGACAGCCACAGGCAAACGAGCTTCCATTTGCGAGGCGGGCATCTGTGTGGTGCGTGACGGAAAGATTGTGGAAACCCGTTCGTGGCTCGTCCGTCCGCAAGGAAATAGCTACAGCTATTGGAACATGCAGATACACGGCATCCGCCCGAATGACACGGCTGATTCTCCGGAATTCCCGGAAGTATGGACAGAAATCAGCAAATACCTTAAAGACATTCCCGTACTTGTGGCTCACAATGCCGCTTTCGACATCGGTTGTATCCGTCACTCGTTGGAATTATACGGCATGGAGAAGCTGGAGATCACTTATTATTGTTCCCTCCGTGCGGCACGCAAACTTTATAGCTTCGGCTGCAACAGTTTGGACTATCTCTGCGACCAGTTCAGGATACCTTACGGGCAACACCACCGGGCAGGGGATGATGCGGAAATGTGCGCACGGCTGTTTCTGAAGGAATTGGAGGATGCCGGATGGTGCGGATGGGAAGAGATGGGGAATTGTGGTGGAAAGTTGTAAAATGAAAAACAAACTTATGATACGATGAATACATTAGAATTAAAATCCATTGCGGAACTGCAGGACATGGCGTTTTATATTCCTGCCTATCAACGGGGATATCGTTGGACGCAACAGCAAGTGAAAGATTTGCTGAAAGATATACTTGAGTTCAGCGGGAAGAAAGGTAATGCCAGCATTTATTGCTTGCAGCCATTAGTCATCGTGAAAAGACTTTCCGATGAAGATTCAGTAATGAAGCGAATACATGAGGCAAAAGATTTGAATGAAGTAAGACACTTGCTGAAAGAACAATGGGAAGTAGTGGACGGACAACAGAGACTGACTACCATTCGCCTTATTTTAGAAGTGTTACAGCAACCTCATTTCTACGATATTGAGTATGAGACCCGTAAAAACAGCGCCTCTTTTTTAGATGGCATTATGAACGGAATTCCAGACTCTAATGTCAAGGAAAACATTGATTATTACTACATCAAACAAGCTGTCAATTGCACCAACAATTGGCTGAAGGGAAAAGACATTGACCGTTTTCGAAACGTTTTGCTCCATCAGGTAAAGTTCATTTGGTATGAAACCCAAGAGAATAACCCCAAAGAGGTGTTTACACGGCTGAACATCGGAAAGATTTCGTTGACCAATGCAGAGTTAATAAAGGCACTTTTACTAAACAAATCCAACTTCCCGAACGATGGCTACAGCACAGTCAGGTTACGTCAGCAGGAGATAGCCATGGAATGGGATGTCATAGAATACACACTTCAATCCAATGAATTCTGGCTCTTCCTTAACGAGCCCGGCAACGAACGTTCGACACGTATTGATTTCATCTTTGACATGATTTGTCAAGAAGACATGCTGCATTGCAAGGATGACCAAGAGATTCAGATGAATGGTGACCTCAAAACATTCCGTTACTTCAATCATTATTTTGAAACACAGAAGCAAAAAGAAGAAGCTATCCAAACTATCTGGGAGAAAGTAAAAGAGATTTTCCAGACCTTGCAAGAGTGGTTTGATGACAAGGAATTGTACCATTATATCGGTTTCTTGATTTGCATCGGAAAAAGCGTAAACAGAATTTATCGGCAATGGACACGATATGCCACCAAATCGGCTTTCCGAGAAAATTATCTTATGAAGGCAATCAAGGAAAGCATCCGTTACAAGGACATTGAAAATACCGTCTATGAAGTTGATGCGGAAGTTCCCCAAGAATTCAAAGGTGGGGTCAAGCAGAATTGTCGTCCCATTTTGCTTCTGCACAACCTGCAGACAGTCATCAACCAGAATAATGTATTGGCTGAAAACAAGAAATACCGGGAGGGTGTATTTTACAAATTCCCGTTTCATTTGTATAAATCAGAAGATTGGGACGTGGAACATATTGACTCAAATACTGAAAACAAACTGAATGATATACAATCGCAGCGCGAATGGTTGCTTAATGCCTATTTCGGACTCCAGGGTGAGGCATTCAAAGAAATCAGGAAAAATATTAAAGACTTCTTCGAGAAATTTACCGGAAAGAATTACGAACAAAGCGAAGATCCGGACAAGCAGAAGGCACGAAACGAGCGATTTGAAGAGCTGCGAAGCAGTATTGATGACATAAACGGGAATATTCGGCTGTCTCAGATTGAGAAGAATAAAATATGGAACTTTGCCCTGCTGGATTCATCCACCAACCGGAGTTATGGAAATGCCATCTTTCCGGCCAAGCGTAGAGTCATCATTGGCAAGGATCAGGGTAAGAGATTCTTTCCGCCAACGGTTGACGAGAACGGAGCGATTGTGGAGTGTAAAGTCCAAGAAGGTCAATCCTCTTTCATCCCGCCATGCACCAAATCTGTCTTCCTGAAGTACTACAACGCCGCATCGTCTGATTTCAATACTTGGAACAAGGAAGATGCCATAGCTTATATGAACAACATCAAAGACACACTTAAAGAATTTTTATTATGACAGAATATAGCAAGAACATCTCGTTTTGGGGCCTGTTGACATCAAAGAAAATAGTCATTCCCATCATTCAGCGCGACTACGCACAAGGCAGAATTGGTAAAGAATACCTGCGGGAACGTTTTCTTGGCCAGTTGTTTGCCGCACTGCAAGGGGATGCTAAGCCATTGGTGCTCGATTTCGTCTATGGTAGTGTGGAAGCGGACACTCTCTATCCGCTCGACGGTCAGCAACGTCTGACTACGTTATGGCTGCTGCATTGGTATTTGGCTTTATGTGCGGGGACATTAAACGAAGATAGGGCAACGCTGCAACGATTCTCATACGAAACAAGAGTCTCCTCCCGAACCTTCTGCCAAAAACTTTGTGACATAAACGAAAAATATAAACCAAAGAATCACGGCATCCGTTCTTTCATACGCAACCAACGCTGGTATTATTCCATTTACGATCAGGATCCTACCATACAATCCATGTTGCGTATGCTGGAAGGTACGGACATTAAGGACAGCAACGAAACAGACATAATAGACGGTATTGAAGAATATTACTTAAAATGGACAAAGGATAGGGCTTTGGAACTTTTGGAACGATTGAAAGATGAAGAGAACGCACTTGTTAAATTCTATCTGTTGAACATGGAAGACAAAAACATGCCGCTGACCGATAATCTGTATATCAAGATGAATGCCCGTGGCAAAGTCTTGACCGATTTTGAGAACTTTAAGGCCGACTTGCTAAAATACAAACAGAACGACCGGGAGTATTTGATACCGGAGGATGATGCAAGTAAAGAAGATGGGGTCAGTGTGTTGATGGACACTCGGTGGACAGATCTGTTTTGGCATTTCCGTTCCTCCGAAGACCGCATTGATGAAATCTACATGAGCTTCCTCAATCGATTTTTCCTCAATTTGCGCATTGCAAACACAAGTTTTAAACCGGAAAAGATAATAATAGAAGATTTGTATAAGATGCTGTCCACGGCAGATAAGAAAGGAAACAAAACAGACTGCCATTATCAAAGCATGAGCATCTACAATGATGTGCTCACTAAAGAATGTATCGGTGAACTTACTGCTTGCTTGAACAATCTGTGTAGACAGTATGAAAAACTAACAGAAGATTATGGAAAAGAAAAAGCCAAACAGGCTATGGATGAGCTTTTTTGGCCTTATTGGAAGTTAGACGAAGACAAGACCGGCAATACACCTTTCTATTTCATCCCACATTATAAAAAGACAGAAAATAATAAGACAGATAATACTCCATACACGCTTACCTATCCGCAACAAGTAGTTTTCCATGCCATTTGCGTTTATCTGACCACGTGTAAGGAGGTGAACATAAACAAACTAAAAGATTGGATGCATTTTGTTTGGAATATAGTGGAGAACAGCTATATAG
Source organism: Bacteroides finegoldii DSM 17565 (assembly GCF_000156195.1). Classification (GTDB taxonomy): domain Bacteria; phylum Bacteroidota; class Bacteroidia; order Bacteroidales; family Bacteroidaceae; genus Bacteroides; species Bacteroides finegoldii. Next base: position 51,987 of record NZ_GG688317.1, read on the forward strand.
ACAAGGAACAAAGCATCAGTGCCATTCGTTTCTTTGGAAAGGGAGTCAATGAATTGCCCAAATTCGGAGATGCAGTAATGCCCATTAATGCTTCGGACGACATTATCACTTACTTAGCCGGAATAGACGAAAGCCAGATAAAAGACACATTCAGCCGGAGACAGTTATTGGAAGAAATATCGAAAGCCAAACAGATAAAGAAAGGCCCTGACTGGAAAGGTAAAATATATGCAGCAGAGAACTTTGCGTTCTTCAAAGGTGCCATTGCTTTCCTTTTCAACAACGAAGAAGGAAAGGTAGATTGGAGTTGCTTTGATAAAAAGATGGAGACCGCAAGGCTGTTGTTCGATAAAGAAGGTATCCGGACGGAGAAGCGTGTGGAAACCTTGCATACGCTATACAGCTACTGTGACAGTTGGGAATTACAATTCTGGTGGAATGCCAAGATATTCACTTGTACCGCAAACACATGGAAAGAAAACATCCTGACCAAAGTCAATGCCTCTAACGAATATATCTATTCAAAACCAGTTCACCATTTATTGATGGGACATTCTCCTTCAAATGAGACAAGGTCTGAGAAAATACGATTATTGGCCAATGAATCATTCGTTAGGTTCCTCGTATCGGAAAATACAAATAATTGGAATTTGTATATCCGTCATCCACATGATGCTTTATACTATTGTGGCTATAAGTATGGGGTAATGTTGAACTATCCGATGCGCGATACCTATTTGAACCGACTATTAGATGCTGGAATCATAGAACTGACCGATAGCAATAAGAGAATAACCGGCACCGGACTATTTTGGGGAAATCTTAGTATAAACTTCATCTATCATGTAAACGGAAAGGAACTTTATCTGCAATGGTATAAGCAAAGTAACAATAAGGAATACGATATCTATCTTATGACGCAGGGATGGGACTACAAGAGGCGTTCCATTGTGTTGGAGAATGAACAAGGTGATAGAAAGCAATACTATTGTTTTAATATTGCAGAGCCGAGTGATGGCACTTCATACATTGATAGTTTCTGCCAACAAGTAGAAGCTGAATTTGCGGAATTCATCTCAGAAAAAAAACATCCAATGATTAGATTATGACCATCCTTCACCTCTCAGACACTCACAGTCAGCATCGGCGGCTTACCCGGCTGCCCGATGCTGACATCCTTGTGCATTCCGGGGATTTCACCATGAATGGAAGTGAGCAAGAGGCCATTGATTTCATGAATTGGCTTTGCGACCTTCCATACCCACACAAGATTTTTATCTGTGGCAATCACGATGCCTGTCTATACGGAGCCAAGATAGACGGGTTGGATAAGAATGTGCATTACCTATGCAATTCCAACGTGATAATTGAAAACATAAAATTTTACGGCGTTCCCATGTTCATGGAAGATTGCATTTCAGACCGCCAGGCCCGTAACTATGCAGCCATACCTGCCGACACGAATGTATTAATTACCCATTGTCCGCCCTATGGTATTCTTGATTTTGACGATGGGATAAACTATGGTTCGATCGAGCTTTTGACGAGAGTAGAAGAAATAAAGCCCCGTTTGCATTTGTTTGGGCATGTCCATAAGCAGCACGGAGTAAAGAAAGATGGTTCAACTATTTTCTCAAATGGCGCAAGCATGAATGGAGATTACACGAACTTCAACTTTCCGAACCTGATTGAAATATAATGAAAGTATTGATTATTCAGAAAGAGGTGTTCAAAGAAATAGCAGCGAAGTCCGCTCGCTTTTCCCAACTTTGCTTTTTTATTTGCTGACAATTTGTTGGTAAAGACTGGACCATAGTCGAGGTGAAAAACAGCCTTATTGGATGGCATCATACATGATACCTCATGTGGAACAATATACAACCATTCCCAATACCACTGTATAAACAAACAAAAATATTCCCAAGACTTTCATCCAGAAGTCAGAGAACCAAACGCCTTCATTTCGCCTAAGGATTTTGCGCATATTGGATTCATGTTCCGTTAACATTTTCGTCTGTTCGGAACGGTGATTTTTCAACATGTTTTTCCATGTCTCAATGGCTTGGTTTAAGAGCTGTTGAAGCTGAGCAAGATGTTCGGATTTTATAGTTGCCTTGAACTGCGTGTTTTGCTCTGCTTTTACAATCGCATTGTAAATGCCGTTGATAATGTTATTGGAACTACTAATAGCTTCCTGCAAAATCACTGCAGCCTCACCCTCAGCTTTAATAGCATCCAGAAGATCTCGATGGATTTTCAACAATGCCTCTTTTGCTTCACGTATTTCTGTGAGTCGCTTGTCTGCATCCTGTTTTTCAGCCTCTAATTCATGATTGCTTTCAGCCTTTTTCAGCATATCATCAACGTTTATTGATGAAGTGATTTTAGATTTTCCAATTCCCATGATTCTTGTTTTTGGTTGTTAGTTTATCTGTGAAGTCCTTTCCTACGCTTACACATGCTGTTTGCCATTCTTGCACAGTGGCGTGCCCATTCAAGGTCATCCTCGTCTTTGTCCCGTCCCTAGCCACCTGTGTCAGAACCGCCACCGCCGCTTGATGCGGCCATACTTGTGGCAGCATCCAAATACCCGGCAAAGAGCAAAAGAGCCGTGTGCTGTATCTCTTCAATCTTAGCTAACGGATGTGCCTCTTCTAAAGAACAATCCTGCCGAATGATATTGTCTGCGAATTCTGGTATCGCCACATGGTATTTGTGATACTCGTCTGTCGTTATATCGTAATGCTTCATAACAAGCTGCGAAGCAGTCGAAGGTTGTATAACAGGAGTCTTGCCTGCTGTCCGTGTTTGTTGGGGAACAGGTTTTATTGGATTTCCTTTCCTGCGGATGTAGTTTTGCCCAAGTAGCTTCAATCTTTGATGGAGTCAGGTTTCGCCCGACACCCAATATGGATGATTTGTAAATGGAGTTGCTACGCTTGATAGAATAGCCATAAATTCCTCCACCGTCTTTTTCTTGCAGGTGCACTTTATAGCCCCGTTTCACCAGTTCCATTTCATACCTCTGCCAACTGAATTCGTCCATCGTGCGGAGTATCTCCATGCAGTTGTCTGAGACTTCCTGCCTATGTTGGATACCTATTTCTTCAGACTGGACCCAGCCTCGTCTCTCGTTGATGATGTTCGCAGCCATGACAGCCCTCTCGCCAATCTTATGGCTGTCATTGATTTTTCCGTCCATATCTACATGGTTGGCATCAATGTGCAGATGGAGAATGCCACTTTTGGAATCACGATGCAGGGCGACTATGTATTGCGAACCTTTGAGGTTGGTCTGTTTTGAGGAAGCCCGTTTGGTTTTGCCGGAGAGGTCAATGGAATCAAACACGCGGATGAACTCGTTTGATAAACGTTCCCAATCATCCATCGTCCAATCCCGGCTTTCTTCTTCGGATGGAGAAATCTCAATTCTTATCACATTTCTGCCAAGAGGCCTGCCCTTATTAATGTTCTCTGCAAACTTTTTCTGCACGAGCATCATCCGTCCGTACATCGCTTCCGGCGAAATATCATCGGGCAAGAAGTTGGCTTTGACTATATCCGCTTTCTCCTTGTTGACGGAATATCTTATGGCATTTGCGCCATGCGATATGGTGGAGGTTTTTGCTATCATAAAATTTATTCAGTAAGGTAATTTTCTATCTGGCTCCAACGATTGATAAGCTGAGTAGCGGCCCTCATCCATTGTTCCACAAATCGGGTATCGCTGAAATACATAGCCCGTTTGTCCGCTTGGATGGATTTCACGGCTGCTGCAATACGGATAAGGTCACCCCTTGCATCCGTCAGACTACATAGGGCTTCCACTTCATGGTCAGACAACCGTTGCCGTGGATGTTGCCCCAAGGCGGTACGCCGCACATATTCGCTAATGGATAAGCCGCAGGTTTTGGCAAGTTCTGCCGCTTGAGCATATTCCTGTTCTGTCACCCTGGCTTCAAGCCACAGGGTGCGTCTTGTGACTTTCTTTTCGTTTTCTTCATCAATTTCTTTGTCGGTATTCTTTTTCTTCTTCATACTCTGTTATGCTATGGGTAAAACATCAATTCAAAAAGGGTCAGCACGGTGGGAGCTTGCGACTGCCGGAATATGCCTATGTGAAACGAATAAGCGAAGCGAATTTGTGCGACATAGGAACTTCTTGCAATACTGCATACAACAGCTTCGGACACACCACCTTTCTGATACGACTATATAGAGTTGTCTGCCAAAATATCTCCGCCGAAATTTTCCGTTGCCACAGTCAGTGGGAAAACTGAGACAAAAGGGAAAGAAGAGGACGAAGTATGTTTACCGTCATCTGATATAGCAGGAGGATTCTCTCTTTCATCAGGTCGGTCTTTCAGCCGGACATAGAAAGGATTGTCTATGCGGTAACCATCCTGCATCCACGCCGATATACATTTTAACGTATGGATGCTTGTCCGATTACTCTGCATGGATGCGATAATTCCCAACTGGTTCATCTTGTCAAGCACACGGGATATGGTCTTTCTGTCGTAGCCCAACTTGCTGGACAAATCCACTTCTGAAAGAACGGCTTGCCCTACTTGCAAAGTTGTGGAAAAACCTTTTATGGCGTACTCGGTCTCTTTTAATACGGCCGTTTCAATCAGTTGGTGTAAAATTTTCATGCGGTCAATGCCGTATTTGCTTCCTGCCAGATACGTAAGTTGCTCAGCTGAAAGCACTATGCAATAATGTAAGTTAGTTTTCATCATCTGTTTGTTTGAAGATATTTTATAAGTGGTACAGCCAAAAAAGAAAGTCAGCGGTGCATCCCACATCCTCTCTCCGGCATATAATACTCCCTGTCGTATGCGATATGGTCAAGTACGTCTTGTAGTCTGTCAAGCTGACGACTATTCAATACACGGATGGCAGCAATGGTTATTTTCTGTGAAGCAATACGGCGGTGCTCACAGTTCAGCTCTGACATGTTACCGTCTCCATCTGCATAGACGCTCCGCAGATAGTCGTTCACAGCTTCGGTTTGTACCCTGCTTGGATATGCCGCAGGGTAACGGTCTTGAATATACTCCACCATGTGGCTGACCGCGTTTGCCAGTAACGGTTCATGCTCTTGGAGTTGTTTGATAAGTTCTTCCTTTCTCATGTTTTCAATTATTTTGTCCCATGTCCCAAATGTTTCTTATAACTTTCTCTTTTATCTGTCTTTTGTTTTCATCCTTTTTAGGGGAAAAGAGGGACAAAGGGACAGATATTCTTCTTTTCCCTTAGTTTGAGATTTAGAATGGCAAATCCTGTTCACTTGGTAATGAAGTACAGACTTCTTCGTTTGGTGCGTCCACTCTCACCCACGGATGCTTTGCCCGTCCGGTCTTGTCACAATAGGCAGGATGTAACCCTTTGACTTTTTCCTGATCACTCCGTTTCCAATTAGGAATCATGGACATCAGGCGATTGATATATTGTGATGTGTATTTGGCAGGATTGCGTCTGACCAAATCATTGGGCATTTCCTCTATAATCTGCCGGGCACAAACCATGTTGAGCGAAGTCATTGTTGAGTTTGGTTCTGAGTATGCTCCCTTTTGATAAGCCTGTCGGATCGGAATGGTCCAACTTGCATATTGGACGGGAATCTCACGCTCCAAATACATTTCCAGATCTTCTATGATGGGATCAACAAGGATGTTGGAATGTTGTACCTGCACTTCATTGGCTTGAATTTCCATATCGGGTGTCAAATAAAGTTTCATTCCTTGCCGATAATAGGCGTATGCTTCTGCCCAAAGCTGAGGAACAACACGTTGTAGCGCATCCAGCCATTCTGAAACATGACCGTTTCCTTTAACCGGAATTATCCACCAACGGCGGTTCCCGTTGTCCCCTTGCAGGAAGTTTGTCTCATTGGTAGTAGCCGCAAAGACATTGTGCCGCATAAACTCCACAACCTTATGTCCGTATGCAGGGCGCATATAGTCGCTGCAACGGCTCAGGAAAGCTTTGGCTGCCTCTGCATCATTCGCCCGTTTCAAACCGTTCAACTCACTGATTTCAATAATCCAACCATTGGTTATGGTTTCTACCTTCTCCTTGTCACCACTGGCAAAAGAGAACGAGTCGTTAAACCATTTCCCGCTGATGATCTTGAAAAAGGTGCTTTTCCCGATACCCTGAGGGCCAGGCAGAGTCAGCACGTTGTCAAACTTGCAACTGGGGGTGAAAACCCGGGCAACAGCCGCCACGAACCATAGTTTTGTCTGTTCTCTGACAAGCGGCGTATCCTCCGCTCCCAAATAATCAATGAGGGTTGTGGCTATGCGAGGATGCCCGTCCCATGTCTCTTGGGTGATAAAATCCTGAACAGGGTTAAAACTCCGTTCCGACGAGGTCGTTTTTAGCATTTCAAAAACTTTATTCTGTGTCAGATATAATCTGTATGTCCTTTCCAAATAGTCTTGTATCTTTCCTGCCGATTCCTCATCAATCTTGTTGCCATTGACATTGCGAAACAAAGGGCTGAAACATACATCGTCCTGACAAAAAGTATCATATCTTATCCGACTAAGATTCTCATCCAAAGTGAAAATAAGTCGGAGGTTACTGATGGAACGGACTGGATTTCCATAGCTGTCTGTTACCAAATCTTTTTTCCAATTATCTTCCATATTACTGCTCCTTAATATGAATTCCACCTGACTCTTTTGCCAGAGACAGTGCAAGGTCTGCATCCACCACAATCTTTCGTTCTATCTGTGTGATAGCCTTGTCTATGATGCCGCTCTTCTTAATGCGGTTAGCTGTGGGTACGCTGCATCCGAACACACGGGCAATACCCTCTATGCCATAATAGTTGCCTTTGGAAGCCATTGGGGATGTAGGCTTTTCGGTGGACGCTACACTCTTTGTAATGAGAAAGCAAAGCTCCTCGCCTGTCATCATGGCGATAGGCTTTTGAAGTAATTGGTTAAAATTGAATTTTTCTTCCATACCTTTACTTGTTTAGTTATTAGCTTACTTTAAGCTTCGGCTCAACTCTGTGAAACCGATTTCATGAGCAAAGGTAGTTTATGAAACTCTGCATATCGGTCGGTTTATTTGTGGCTTAATATAACCAACCGATTTACAACAGATGTTTACAGAAAAAGTTACGGATAGCTAGACTTCCCAATTATCCGTTCTTGATAAAATAGTCCGTCCATCGGTCTATTATCCGTTTTGCTTTGATATAACTGTTTCCTCTTTGAGGCAAGTCCAAAACCATATCCTTGATTTCGCCATACCGCTTCTGTGGTATATCGTGTCCGTAATGCTGTTGAGAGAACTGTTCAACGGCGCGATGGAATGTCATGTATCTTATGGAGGCTTTCATTCTTCCAACTTTTACCAAAGCTTTCAATAAATAGGCAAGGCTTATATCCTCGGTATTCTCTTCAAGAAACGAGCGGATGCCCTGCTTGATGCACTCCTTGTCCCCGACGAGAATATCATCCAATGATTGCATAACCTTTTTGTTCCCACGTCTGCCTTTGGCTTTTCGCAAGGCAAACATCACTTCCTTCCAGATTTCCGGATTCCAGACTTCTGCTGTATCTTCCCATCCGGCTTTGCTTTCAGTTCCCATTTCTATGCTTTGATGAACAAGCAAGGCAACACATGATTTTATCAGAATCATGTCGCCATTGTCAACTTCTCCACTGTTTAGCAGGCGGTCAAGTAACTTGGCCATACGTGAAAGACCGTGGTCAAATATCACGAAATAGTACATGCAATAAGCCAAAATCTCCTTCTTCTCCACTACATAATCATACAGGTTGGCCATAACCTCACCAACAAACACGGCATGGGACAGGAAAATGATTCGGGAGATGTATGTCAGGGATTGATACACCATTTTCCTTTCCAGTTTGCTCAACAGATAGCATCCTTTGCTGTTTTTCATAAGTACATCCAGTTGCTCTGTCAAATAGGATCTTGTTTCCTGCGGTAAACGGTTCCAAACCTCAATAGGTGTTTCGGAATGAACCATCAATAATTCCGACTTTGGGGATGTGAGCAACTCTACCGTATCCGTTTTTACGTTGACACCTATCCACAACCGTTTGTTGGTGATACATTGGGCTATAATATCTGTATACTTGCCAGCCCATTGCTGATTGGCTATATTCTGTATATCTTTACCGTTCATGAAATCGGAAAGCCAGTTATACAACAGTAAAGCTTCTGGCGGTGTACATTCCCGCATCATCTGATATATATACATCAGAATAGATAAGTCCCCCTTGCCTATAGCATCCATGCGTTTACAGAAATCGGCATACACCTCTTCGTTGGCTGACTTCCAAGTACAGATAGCCATATCAGCGCAATCCTTTCTTGTGAAGTAGTCTTTTATTCTCTCTATGAAATTTCTCATCTTCAAAGTCGTATTAGGCTCGTGTAAACAATTTGGCTAATTCCTTAGTGGGCATACTCGCCAGTTTTGCCAATAACAGGTCTCTTTCAGAGGTCTTTGTCAGATTCAATAGTTTCGAGTTATTCTCCATCTGAATTTCAAGAGGATAATGCTCAATGTATATTTGGGTGATAGCATGATCAGAAGATGCGTGCCCCATGCTTTCAGAAATATAATCCATATCTACTCCTGCATTATGCAGGTTGGTGGCAAACGAGTGTCGGCACCATGTACCGGACGGACAGATGGATTTGTCCCAATGTAGTACTTCATGGCATACCTTAATAACACGGTCTTTTACGTTTGAATTTTCCTGCATGGTATATTTGCGGCGCAACTCTTCTGTTTCCGAGCCTTTTAATATATGAGGAAAAACAAGACCATCCCGAGTCGGAGGTGCCGCCACTTCATCTAACACATATTGTAAAGGAGGGATGATAGGAACGATTACTTCGGAACCGTCAGCACTTCTTCGGGAAGTTTTCTTTCGGTTGAAGCGGAAAGCCTTTCCGTTTGTCTGATAATAATAACTATCGTAAGTCAATCGTCCTGCATCTGCCATATTGAATCCATTGCATAGGTACTGGGCAAGAAACAGTCCCAATGAGTAATGAGCACGTTTGGTATATTCTTCCGACCAATGTTCGGGATATTTCTTTGAGACAAAAAGGTTATATAGCTCCGTCATCTGACAGACATTCAGAAAGCTCTGTTTGCGCTTCGCACTCTTGGGTATGCTCACAAGTCCTTTCTCCTTCTTATTAGAAAAAGGATAAGGAACATCTTTGAGATAGCCTTCATGTACACATCTGTTCCATACGGCACGGCAACAACGGAGATAAATCCCGGCGGTAGTATCACTGATTTTCCCAACGATTGCTCCATTTTCATCTTTTACTCCACTATGCATCCCTTCTTTCCATTTCTGGATTTCCGCAGCACTGATGCAGAATCCTCTAATCATATTGGTTCCGAGAATTTTTCTGAATGATTTGAGTGCGCACTCGTAGCTCTCTGCCGTGGTAAAACGTGCACCGCCATCGTTTGTACGCAACTCATGGATAATTAGTTCCCATATACCAATAAAGGATTGTGACTTGGTCGTATTTTCTTTGGATAGCATCACTCCCTCGCCCATGATACATTGACGTACCATTTCAAATGTCAGGATGCCACCCTTGTTCAGATTCATCAGCATTTCTTTGTATTTGAGAACAAAGGTGTCTTTCCACTCTTTTTGAGGTTTGTAGTTCTCACTCTTGCATTTAGTCGCATTACAAATATCTGAGAACTTCTTTTCTGTAAAAGAACTTCCAACGGTAAGATAAAAGCACTTGCGGTTTATCGTGAAACGGAGAGATAACGGAAACTCGCACGCGTTTTTCCTGCGAGTGCGTGAATCCAACACGACAGAAACAGAACAGTTTCGTTCCTTGAAAAGCGACAAGGACTTTGTCAGTTTTTCCATTGCATTCATTGTTTATGCTCAACATAACCTCTGAATACAGACGCTTTGCAATGTGAGGCATACATATACAAAACATTGTCGTTATATGCAGCGGTGCAATCTCGTTGTCTTCTGTCGCTGATTGGTAACCGGACTTATGCTAATCGGTCTCAACCCCTGAAGCAACTCTCGCGTTTTGTTTGTCATAGAGTACCCTCCGACTGGCACTCCCTCTACGCATTGATCCATCAGAATGGGATAACCCTCCCACGGCGGTTAGGCAAACTCACTTTTCTTTTTCAAGAAAGAGCACCACCAAGGTCATGGCTTGCCACAAATGCATTACGCGATACAAAAGTACGATATTATTCTATAAATCAAGGTGTAAATGGAATATATTTGAGTTTATTTAACCGCCAAGTATGGTCATATTAACAGAATATCTTAATGAGTTATGTTATAGAATGGCATGGGATTTCACAGAAATTCTATGTGCAAACAGAGCCAACTCAAACCGCTTGTTTACGCATTGTTTACGCAGATAAAGAAAAAAGCACTTGCGATTTCTCGTAAGTGCTTAACTTTCAACGTGGACCAGCCTGGGCTTGAACCAGGGACCTCCAGATTATGAGTCTTTTTGTATGGTATTTCATGGAATTACATATTATATAAATATACTGATTGTCAGTACTTAATGCATTTTGTGGTTTGCAGGAAAATACGTATGTTTGCAGTAGTTTCCGTGCGAAAAGGTCACCTGAAGGTCACCAAAGAAAGCGGAATATCACTTGTAAATAAACATATTATGGAGAAGAAAGAAACGAATAAGGTCACTAAAACGGCAAAAATGGAAGCCAAAACCACTTCAAGGGGAGAAAAGTGCCTCGCCAAATTCACGGCTGCAAATGGCAACGTATATGGGTCGTTGACTCTTGACATACGAAAAGCAGGAGATTACTCGCAACCGCTTCCTGTGGCTGTGCGTGTGTGCCATGCTGGACAGAAGGTCTTTCTTCGTTTGGGCAAAACATACACTATGGAAGAATGGTTGACCTTGTGCGAATACGAGAAAAGTGGCCGTCGTGTTCAACTGACAGAGAGAAACGACATGAAAAATCTAATGGACAGGGTGGAACTTATCGCCAATCAACTTATCGCAGAAAACAACTTCTCTCTTCGCAAGCTGCAAGACAGATTTCAGGGTAAAAAAGATGATGACAGCACCATTATTACAGTGTGGGATTCATACATTCAATCTAAGACCAATGAGGGCAAGGCTGGTTCAGCCCGTTGTAGCAAAGATGTTCGTAACCGCTTTGTGAAAGACTTGGGGACGGATGTATCATTTGCTGACATTAACAGGGAGTTCGTCTTGAAGTGGGTGAAGATTATGAGGAAAAATGGACTGAGTACCACGACCATTGCCATCGCACTTCGTAGTTTCAGAACAATCATCAATATGTGTATCTCAAATGGTTTGATGAAAGGTGATACCAAGGAAATGTTCAAGGACACAGGTTACAATAAATCCCAAAGCCGCAAGCATGAGTTTCTTGATGTGGCTACCATGCGTAAACTTTATGACTTCTGGAAAGCAGGTGAGGCAAAAGACAAGGATGGGAACGAGTTGTTTCTTGGGCGAGAAAAGCATGCTATATTTCGCGACCTTGGATTATTCCTCTTTATGTATTTAGGCGATGGGCAAAATCTTGCTGATACTCTCCGTCTGACTTATGATGAACTATACTATGCCACTCATGGCAAACAGTTACGTTTTCTTCGTCATAAGACCCGGGAACGAAACGAGAGTGCCAGTGAGGTAATATTTCCTGTTACACCTGAGATACAAGAGATACTCAACCGATATGGTAATGCTCCAGAACTTGGGCGAAGGGTATTTCCCATAATGAGCGAACTTATTACCCCTGAACAGGAGATATGGGTTATCCAACGTTATAACAGATATATACGTGAGCACATGGCAAAAGTCGCTAAACTCATAGGATTGGAACAAACACCATCACCAACATGGGCAAGACATAGCTTTGCTACCAATCTCAATAATTCAGGTGTCGTACCTTATAAATATATAAGTGACAGCATGGGGCATAGTGGTGGCAGTGACATCACTTCCAACTACATAGGCGCCTATCCTCTTGCGAAGATGTTGGAGTACAATTATTATTTGCTTAATGAGAAGCCTAAAGAAACTGCCCCAGTTGTAGATAAGAAAGCTTTGTTGGAGATGCTGAAGGGCTTAAGCGAAGAGGAGAGGATGGAACTGATAGCTAATCTATCTGACTAATTATAGCTGTTTACCGCAAGAGCACCAAGTGAAATACCACAAAAACACGGAACAAAACACAGCAAAAATACCGAATTAAATACCGCAAAAAAGTGGATTTAATTACCACAAAAAACACGAATTAGCAATACAATTCGCAGGAAATGTGTATCTTTGCCATTGAAAAATATATTATATGAATTATTATAAAAGAACAGCCGATGCCCTGCTGCAAGATTTACTGGATGCATTTGGGGCAGTATTGATAGAAGGTCCCAAATGGTGCGGTAAAACCACTACGGCATCTCAACTTGCCAATAGCATCTTGAGAATGCAAGACCCAAGTATGCGTGAGGAGTATTTAGCCACAGCTAAAACTAAGCCGTCCATTCTGTTAAAAGGAGATACACCTCGTCTTATTGATGAGTGGCAAGATGCTCCAATGTTGTGGGATGCGGTACGAACAACTGTTGATGACCGCCAAATTCCCGGACAATTTATACTCACTGGTTCCAATGCTGTTGACAAATCTCAAATACATCATTCCGGAGCTGGTCGTATTGCCCGGCTGCGTATGTTGCCTATGAGCTTGTGGGAGTCGCAAGAATCTACGGGCGAAGTTTCATTGAAAGAACTTTTCAACAATCCTGATTATGATATTGACGGTAAAATGTCTAAGATGACAGTCGAAGACCTAATCTTTGCCGCATCCCGAGGTGGATGGCCGGCTTCTTTGTTGGCTCGTACTCCAAAAGCTCAATTACTTGTGGCAAAGAACTATGTTCAAACCATTTGTTCTGACGACGTTTCCGGTATTGATGGAAAGAAAAGAGATGCCAAACTGACCAGCATGATACTTCGGGCTTATGCCAGGAATGTTTCGACATTGGTCAAGAAAAAATCTCTTTTAGATGATGTAACCTCGTCTGGCGAAGTAAGTTGTCACGTAGATACATTTGATGATTATGTTTCGGCTTTAGAAAAACTATTTGTTATCCAGAACATAAGTGCATGGTGTCCTGCTATAAGAAGCAAGACCGCTATCAGAAGCAGTGTAAAACGATGCTTCTGTGACCCTTCTATACCGATTGCCCTTTTGGGACTATCTCCCGAATCATTAAGTATGCAGCTTAGGACGTTTGGATTTATCTTTGAGCAGATGTGTATTCGTGACCTAAAGGCGTACACCATTGATTTGAACAGTCATGTATCTTACTACCATGACCGATACGACTTGGAAGCGGACATAGTGCTGCATTTGGAAGATGGACGTTATGCTCTCATTGAGTGCAAACTTGGTAGTAGCGAAATTGATGAAGGAGCTAAACACTTACTCGAACTCAAAAGGCTTATACAGGAGCACAACAAAACGGAGAAGCAGGTGCCTATTCGGGAGCCGGACTTGCTTATTGTGATGACGGGTGGAACAATGGCATACTCTCGTCCCGATGGAGTTAAAGTGATTCCTTTGGCATGTCTCAAAGATTAACCATTTAGCGAAACTGTTTATATGGACGATGATATGAAGGAACTTCACCATGATAACTATCCCAGTCAATCGGAAATGCAGGAATGGCTTGAAGCGAATCGAGAAATCTATACAGACTTTAAGAGTAAGATTCAATCAATCTTAAAGAACCTGTTGTGCGATAACTACAGTAAACAGATAGATGATGAGGCAAACAAGCTACAAAGTATAATCCTGGAGATAATGACCACAGAAGAAGGGGCTGCTACCGATGAGATGATTGACAAATTCTCCAATACCATAGAAGATGGGAATGTGTCTGCCTGCTGCTTGTATTGCTATTTGGAACTGGACAATGGGCTTAAGGAAATAGAATATGCCATAAGCAAATTTGAGCAATCAGAGGATGCAAAATACATTAAAGAAGGCATTCATGCTTATTGGGAGGACGAGAAACGTGAAACTCAAGAAGCAGTTAACAAGGATTTGAATTTGCTCAGCTTGCGTCGCTGGCACTATGAACACCCCGGAGACTATCAAGAATTTACAAATCTTTTTGCCAAAGCATACGAAGGTGACATGACTTTCATTCTTAAAGGCATGTCTTACTTGGCAGAGATGCTGTCTCTCAATGGAATTAAGGGCATTACAGAATTACTTGAAAGTCTTTGTCCTGGGACTGAAAGCTACAATAAAGCTCAATTTGGAAGCAATTACCAACAAGTCCATGAGAAACTGACAGCCTTGTTTGCTTCTACATTTAATCAAGAGGCTACGAAACAAAAACTCCTGCATAACAATCCTTTCATGTGTAGTGCGTTCTACTGGATGATATTTGACGATGGTTTTGTGAAGATGGGAGATTTACTCTCCAAAACAATGATGGGAGAAAACTCGTCTGTCTGGCAGAAAGGTTTTGGTGGGCAATTTATACGCTCTTTAATGCTTACCAGTTTTGACAAAGCGGCTTATACCAAAGGGGCATGGAAAGCTATGGGTAAAAATGGTGCGGCAAAAGAGGTGGTCAGTTCCACCTTACAGGCATCTATAGGACGCCGTGGACGCAAGCAAGTCTGTGTTCTGCTTGAGGAAATGCTTATACAACCTTATGCGGAACTTCTTACCAATGGGATAGAGACAATACTCACCGAATGGATGGAAACGAATGCTACAGACTCCGTTCTTGCCTATATTTTTGCTGCGTTGACTAATGGTGGTTTGCTTAATGACTCTTATAATTACCGAACTTTTCATACTGCCATTTTGGAGAAATTCCCATCCCTTGGATTCAAATTGGGTTTTGATTGGGCAGAAGCCCTTTATTGTGCCATTATCAATGAACATGGCGACTATGGCTATAATTTGAGCTTATCAGAAAAAACTATTCAAACAGGAAGGGAACAAGCGAAGTTGATGGGGATAAGACTGCGTACTTTGCTTTCTCCCAATGTATATTAATTCTATCATAAACGCTTGGCTAGTTAAAAAGAAACGCTATCCCGTTAAAAGCACCTCGGCAGAAATCGACGCGATTTTTACCGAGGTGCTTTCTTTGTGTTCTATAATAATTTCGCGGCATAATCATTTAAACAACATATTATGCAAGGAAATTTTATCATGTTACAGAAGGATGACCTCAAGCAGGTTGTTTCTGAATTAGTAGAAGAACTGATTGGGAAAAAGTCTCAAACTGACTTGACACCAGAAGAGAGTGACGAATACTATACGCGCGACCAAGTATGCGAACGGCTCCACATCACCTACACCACTTTGTGGCGTATGCAGAAAGAGGGTACAATCATCGTTCACAAGTTAGGTGGACGCAACCTTTACTCAAAAAGGGAGATTACTTCACTTGTGAAATCGAAAGTGCAGGGTTCTGGCTGTAGTGAATTGAATGTATAATCCCAAGAGGAACAATATGGAAGAATTATATATTCGGGTAGGTACTACAATATATAAGGTAGTGCAGCAACCTTTGGTTGATGGTACAACTATCACTCGCCGGATTCAATGGAGCTTTGGCACTATCCGGCAGGACTATGGGAAGAACAACATTCCTCCCATCACAAAGTATAATGGCTTTTGTACGGTGCCGAGTCATATTAACTATCAAAAAGAGGTTGCAGGTTTCTATAACCTTTACGAGCCGATAACCCATATTCCTGTGGAGGGCGATTTCAAGCATATCCGCTCGCTGGTGGAACACATTTTTGGTGAGCAGTATGAGTTGGGAATGGACTATCTTCAACTGCTATACCTAAAGCCCACGCAGAAGCTGCCGATACTTCTGTTGGTTTCGGAAGAACGGAATACAGGCAAGAGTACATTCCTGAACTTCTTGAAAGCATTGTTTCAGGATAATGTTACTTTCAATACGAATGAGGACTTTCGTAGTCAGTTCAATGCCGATTGGGCAGGCAAACTGATGATAGTTGTGGATGAAGTGCTGCTCAACCGCCGTGAGGATAGCGAACGGTTGAAGAATCTTAGCACAGCCCATTCCTATAAAATGGAATCCAAAGGGAAAGACCGTTATGAAGTGCAGTTCTTCGCTAAGTTCGTGCTGTGTTCTAATAACGAGAATTTCCCCGTTTACATTGAGCCGGAGGAAACACGTTATTGGGTGAGAAAGGTTCGCAGATTGGAAAAGGATGATACTTCGTTTCTACAGAAATTGAAAAACGAAATCCCAGCATTTTTGCACTATCTGTTGCATCGTGACTTGACAACCAAAGAAGAAAGTCGAATGTGGTTTTCGCCGTCACTCATACGCACGGAAGCATTGGAGAAAATCATCCGCTGCAACCGGAGCCGCATAGAACTTGACATGGCTGAACTACTGCTCGACATCATGGACTGCATGCTGGTGGATGTGGTGGATTTCTGCATCAACGACCTATTGGCGTTGTTCAACTATTCAATGGTAAGGGTGGAACGCCATCAGGCAAGGAATGTCCTGCAACAGTGTTGGAAACTGGAGCCTGCGCCCAATGCGTTGTCTTATTCCACTTACCAAATATCCGTGTTGCCGGGACAGAAGTATTCCTTATCACCCAAGAAAGTCGGTCGCTTTTACACCGTCACCCGAGAAATTCTGAAAGGCTACCGTTGAGTTTGTTGAATTTGATGAAATATAGGGAGAAACGTATGAACAAGGCTTATATGATTCAACAATAGTCTCAACAGTTTTCAACAGAATTGCTGGCCAAAAAAGAAAAGTAGAATCCTAAACCGTTGGATGCGATTTTTATTTTCCCTTTTGTCGGTACTCTCTCAACAAAGTCAACAAAATCAACGAGAAATAAACAATCACAAGACTTCTAAAATAACAGTCACATGAAGAAAGAAGATTTGATACCAATTATCGCACAGCACAATCCGCTGTTGGCAAATGCGGTCGACAAAATGACAGACTACATTCAAGACAAATGGGCAGCACCGTATCCCTCAAAGGAACAGACGGAAGCGGTCAATGCCTACCTCCGTTCCGTCCATGCGGACGGTGACGGCACGATGAACGAGAACAACATCGCCCACCGCAGGATTGCCACGCAGAAGATAACCATCAATGCCATCCGGGTGCTTGACCATGAACAGCTTGACCGTTTGCAGGATGTGCTGAACCATATCGCAGCGGACAGGGAATACCACATGCCGGAACACGGGTATGGCATGGGCAGGTAGCTGACCGGTGTAACACCTATAAACATCATAGACTATGTGCAAGAACGAACAGACCATACATTACTGCACCATCCTTTCCGCCGGGCAGTGGGATTTCCTTTTGGACGGCAAAGCCGCCATCGACAGGCAGAAGTGCCTGCACAGGCTGATGACCGCCGCCGTGCGGACAAAGGCCGTCCTCCATATCAAGGGCGTTGAGATTGCCTTGGAGGTGGGACAGGCGGCAGCTTCCGATGTGGAACTGGCGGAATACATGGGCTGCAACCGAAAGACCATCGGAAAGCTCATCGACAGTTTCAACAGGCTCGGTATGCTGACCACCCGAACCAACAACCGTACTTCCGTACACACCCTGCATTTCCTGACGGGATGGTATGTGGATGGTGTCCTGTTGACCAATCCCCATTATGTCAAGCCAGCGGCAGTTTCCAAAGGGCAGACAGACGGAGTGCGGACACCATATTCTAATGATACGCCGTCGGAAAACAAGCCGTGTACCGTGCCGGACGGTTGCCAATGCCCAAGACAGGAAGCGGACAGCATGGCAGACGTAGCAGTCGCCCTTTCTTCTTCCCTTTGTTCCTCTGTGGTTTTTGACAGTTCGGATGACAGAGCGGATGCGAAGGACAAAGCCGACAATCCTCATATCGCAGACAACGGCAACGGACAGCATGGGGATGACCCCGTAGAAAGCCCGAAAGAGGCGCAGAACGGCACGATTGGCGGAGCGGATGATACCGACACAGACAGGGTGGATGACGGGCGCACAGCGCAGGATTTCAGCGGTACTCCGTTGGCGTGGCGTGACTGACTGGGCTTGCCCAGATATAGCCCACTATAACTTCTCCGCTGCGCTCCGAAGTTGTGGGCTCTCCCGAGGGGCTTATGGCTCTGCCCTAAGAACCCGGCAAGGACTTTCAGCCCTGTGCAACCCGACCAAAGAGTGACCCCCTCTTTGGAAACTCCGCTTAGTGGCTTCCACCCCTAAGAACCCGGAGCAGGAAGTGACCCTCTCCCTGCCCCCACCGATTAAGGCTCTGCCCTAATAACCCGAAGTGAAACTCAAAATACAGAAAGCCTATGGCACAGAAGACATCCATCAACATCAAGCCGTGCAACATCGGCAGCAGCGAAGCGCACAACAGGCGGACAGCGGAATACATCACCAATATCCGCAAGGAGAAGTTCTACATCCGTACCGACATCATGGCAGGAAACGAGGCATGGGTATCACCTGATTTCGGTGAAGCCACGCTCACCGACCGCTACAATCAGATAGCCGCTATGGTCAAGGAAAAGACAGGACGGGCGATGCAGACCAAAGACCGGGAAAGGGTGAACAAGAAGACTGGTAAGGTGACCATAGTCCGTGGCAGCACTCCGCTCAAGGAGGGCGTGGTCGTCATCAAGGACGACACCACGATGGAGCAACTGCGGCACTTCTGCGAGGTGTGTAAGCAGAGTTGGGGAATCACAGCCCTGCAAGTGTTCATCCACCGTGACGAGGGACATTACGGAACACCCGGCGACAATGCCACATGGAAGCCCAACCTCCACGCCCACATCGTATGGGACTGGATGAACCACGACACGGGCAAATCCTGCAAACTGGACGAGAAAGCCATGAGCGAGATGCAGACCGTTTTGGCTGAGTGTCTGGAAATGGAAAGGGGCACCTCAAAGGAGGTGACGGGAAAGGAACATCTGGAGCGCACGGACTTCATCATCGCCAAGCAGAAACAGGAAGCGGAACAGGCGAAAGCCGCAAGGCAAGCCGCCATCGCCGCCAAGGAGAAAGCCGAAGCGGAACTTATGTTTGTGGAGGGCGAGAGCAAGGCGAAAGAACAATACAGCCTTTCCCTCGACAGCGAGATTGCCGAAAAGGAGAAGCAACTCAAGGACGAGCGCAAGGCGAAAGTGGACAGCATACTGGACAGTGTCGGCAGTCTTGTGGGGGTCGGTAAATCCGCAGCGGTCGAAAAGGAAAATGCCAAGCTGAAAGCCGAGAACGAGCGCATGAAGAAAGCCTTTGCCGAAGCCGTAAAGGACAAGGTGGAGGAACGGACAAAGGCATTGGTCGCAGAAAAGCAGAAAGCCGAAACGGAACGTGACAGGGCTTTGGTGCAGAGCCGTTCACTTGCCATTGATAGGGACAAGGCGGTACGGCAGCTTCAGGAGCAGAAAGACAACGAGCGACAGCGCATCAGCCAAGCGGTAAACCAAGCCACGGCAGAGAAAGACAAGACCATCCGCCTGTTGCAGAGTACGCTGAAAGCGAGCAGGCATGTCCTAAGCCTGTTTGCGGATATGCTCTACAAGGCAAGTGAGGTTTTCCGGCGAGCCATTGATGCGATTATCCATTTCGGTACGGAACAGCACAAGTCCATCTTTGCACCCTCCGAAGCCGCCGACATCAAGAGCGTGATGCAGGAGTACGGGGAAACGACCGAACAGCAGAATGCGGTCGGCGCATGGCTCTGTGATTATGCGGAGAGCCGACAGCCGTTTGACGAAATAAAACATCGCCATACACTCAAAGAGGTTGGCGATGTGGCAGAAGGTAAGTATGATTGGAAAATAGAGAGTATACAACAAAGATTACAAAGATGATATTGGATCTAAATATCATCCAAATCGCTTTGAATTTTGGCTTCTACATTTTGAGAATCACGATAGCGAATCAGCACCATACCTTCGTAAACCCCAGAGGATTTTTCAATTGAAAGTTGTATATCTCCACCTGTCACTTCCCATGCACTACCATATACAACTGTTCCTTGATGGACTTCTGCCATTAAAGCAGTATTGGAATCAGAAAGGGCTGGATTTTTTTCTTTTGAGATAGACGGCTTACCATATTTGCGAGTATACAAATCTTTATAGTAGTCATAGGTGTTAACGAGAGTGTTCCATTCTCCGCTCGGTTCAAACAACACAACTACAGCAAAAACATTTTTCCCATCGTCTGTAGCAGTTACACCTACAGTCGCTTCACTGCCAGTAAAATCCCCTGTAAACAAAGAGATATTGTTTTCCTGCCCGATAGAAGTAAATCCTTTGGTTTTTAGTTTTTGACAAAACTCGGTCATGCTTCCTTCAATAGGAATCCCTTTGAATGAAAGGTGTTCTTGTGCCATGATGTTAATGACAGCTAAGAATACGGCTAAAGAGGCTAGAATCTTTTTCATAATTTATGATGGTTGATTTGTTATAGTTACAAATTTACTCATTTTTAGCCATATAGCAAATTATTTTAGCAATAATCGTCAATTCCATCTTCACCATCCCATTCTAAACCTTGGGCTAATGTAAAAGCCTTTCGTGCGCCCTGTTCCTCAAAGAATGTTTGTCCCTCGTGAATATATTTATCACCTTCAAATGACACAGTAATCAAAGAGAATTTCTTGATGCCATCATCTGCATGGGTTCTGATTAAAAGGGAGTCCCCTTTCAAGGCGAAATCGTCAATATAATGAGTGGAATATTCATTCTTGGTAACGATAGCCCCTTTTTTAAGCATCTTGGAATATGTTTCCAATGGTTCTTCATCCCAACGAATTGGGCATAGCGGAAATTCTGTCGGTGTACGCCAATACTTTTGCATCGCAGTCGGTGATAGCGATTCAGTCAGAATGTCTTGCTTGTATTCTACGGCAGAGAATTCTGATTGGCTACTGGGTACAGAACTGTATTTAGAAAATGGCTCAATGTGTTCGTGGCGTTTGGTCGGTGCATAAATCCACTCGCCCATAGTACCATTGCTTGTGTTTGTTGGGGCAGATGGTGTTTCCGCCCATAATTTCAAGCGTTCATATGAAGCCTTTGCTTCCTCGGCGGAAACAGTCCGCATCCATGCAAAGTTTGGGTTGTCATTGGCAAATTCCTGTATGATTGAAGGGTCGTTTATGAATGCTTCAATACTCCCACATAGAAACTCTATTCTCTTTCTTGTAATAGGATTTAGCAAAACATTTTCCAACTTTGTTAACCACCTTAGATTTTGAGGGCGATTGTTTCGTCTATTGGTGTCTATATGGTCAACAACATGTTGGGGTGTAGGTGGCTCCCCTAAGAAAGCATAGGCAACAATGCGATGTACTCTTTCGCCGCCAATAATCATATATCCAGTTTGTTCATTAGCTTTTCCGAATGTCCAAATATCATCTTCTTTCCTCACTCTTTTACCTATGCGAGAATGGCGCAATACCGCCCCATTGTCACGGACAGAGTAGGTTTCACCTTTGTAGATGCAATCCTTAACCTCCTTATAATCATCCAATAAATTTCTCATTATTACCTCCGTCCAAATCTGTCATAGGTTTCAAAAGCTAACAGCAAAACTTTTCTCCATTCGTCTTGTGTCTTGTAATCCAGCTTTACATTTACACAGACTGACCCATAGACGACATTAGTGCAGACTTCGACTTCACAGTTATTCGTGCTGTCGTGGACTACTCCAATAGGAAGCGCAAGGTTGTTGCCGATTCGCTCTTGGAGAGTGTCTCCGATGGTGAAAGTTATGAAATAGTCGGGCAATCCAAAATCTGGTGTAGCACAATCTTCATAGCCAGAATCGTCCAATTTACAGAAGATAATTGTAGACGGTTTTCCCAATTCTCGCAATATATTCGGTACGACCTCAAAGAATTGTGATACTGCCTTTTGCTTTTTTACATCAGCCCCACTCATTTCTTCTTCATTTATCAATTCAAGGTCATCGGCAAGCTCTTTGAAAAAGTTCTGCCTTAAAACCTTTGATATTTGTTTAAGCTGTACGATGTCAATTTTGCTGCGCTTGAATATGTCATACACATTGTTCCTTTGGCAGCAAATCAATCGTGCAAACTCTGTGATTGGAATTTGCTGTTTCCTCACCTCCTTTTCGATGAGTTTGCCAATGGTTAATTTTTCGCTTTCCATATTGCATAATATTTATGGATACAAAGTTACAGAACAAAATATACGCAAAGAAAAAATAGGTGTATCATGTTATTGTGCATAATGTATTAATTTCAAGAATACTCAATAATTCCCCGACAAGTTATTGCGGTCTCATCTTATCCCTTACACGAATAATCGCAATGATTTATTTAAAGGCCAGATTTAGCCACTCTTTCTATTTAAAAATCTATAAAAACTCTCTGTAATTTCATGGAATTGCAAAAGGCCATTATTACAGAGTTTCGCCTCAAAAAGGTCACCTGAAGGTCACTGTATATAAGAATCAAGCACTTACAAATATTTGTAAGTGCTTGATTCTTAGTGTGGACCAGCCAGGGCTTGAACCTGGGACCTCCAGATTATGAGTCTGTTGCTCTAACCAACTGAGCTACAAGTCCGGTGTATCCATTTACTGGATGCGGTCACAAAAGTAGTGCTTTCTGTCGAATTATGCAAATTCTTTTGATAAAAATCTGCTATTCTTTGCCTTCAAAACTTGTATTTGCGTTTCGGATTCTTGGGAAACCAGCCTTTCCGTACCCGTTCTTCCTGTTCAAAGACCTCTTTAATGGTCCAGAAGGAAGAGAAAGCGAATACGCCTAGCAGGGAGGACAGAATTACATTGTCAATGCTCAATGACGCTATGACACCGCCTATACCGAGTATCAGGAATATCCACCAACATTTAGTGCCCCAATAATATTCGGCCTTTACCACAACGGGGTGAAAAAGGCCGATAATCAAAAAGGTACAAATTCCGATAAATAGCCCTGCAAGGTGATATTCATTCAGAAACTCCATCGCTTGTTATTTTTCTATGCGAATGGGGATTTCTTTCTTGATGCTCTGTTCTAGAGAAATCAATGTCTCGGTGGCTACTACACCTGGTATCTCTTGCATTTTGTTATTCAGCAAATCCATCAGATGCTCGTTGTCACATGCGTACAATTTGGTCAGCATAGTGTATGGTCCTGTAGTGAAATGACATTCCACAATTTCGGGAATCTTCTGAAGTTCTGCCACAACAGCTTTGTACATAGAGCCTTTTTCTAATTTGATACCGACGTATGTACATGTTCTGTAGCCCAAAGATTTGGGATTAACGTGGTAGCCCGAGCCTACAATGACACCTAAGTCAATCAGTCTTTGCACACGCTGATGGATGGCTGCACGTGACACTCCACATTCGGCTGCTACGTCTTTGAAAGGGATACGGGCATTCTGGGAAATAATTTCTAGTATCTGCCTGTCGAGATTGTCTATTCTTTCCATAATAATAAATTATAATTTCCAGTTGTTATCAAATAGTAAGCAAATATAGAGATTTATTTTAATTATTCTTCTTTTTTGAGAGAAAAAATAGGCAAAAGCAAAAAAAAGAGATGCAAACGCTTTGCACCTCTTTCCTTTTTCTATTTAGAAAGAAACTTTCTTATTTCTTATCTTTTTCAATGCCCACCAGCTCAACTTCGAAAATCAAAGTAGAGAACGGTTTGATTTGGCCGCCTGATTCTCTAGCACCGTATGCCAGTTCCTGAGGGATGTAAAGTTCCCATTTAGAACCGACAGGCATCATAGTCAATGCTTCTGTCCAACCTTTGATTACTTGGTTAGCACGGAAAGTAGCCGGTTCTTTACGTTTGTAAGAGCTGTCAAATTCTGTTCCGTCAATTAAAGTACCTTTGTAGTTAACTTTCACTTTGCAAGTGTCAGCAGGGATTTCACCTTTACCTTCAGTGATCACTTTGTATTGCAGACCGCTCGGAGTTGTTTTCACACCTTCTTTAGTCTTATTGTCGGCAAGGAACTTTTCGTTTTCAGCTTTGTAGTCAGCGTATTTTTCAGCCAAAGCTTTTGCTTTGATGGTTTCCATAGCTGTACGGGTATAAGTCTGAGCTTCTTCCATAGTCATCATGCCGCCTTTTTCCAAAGTACCTGCGATGAAACCTGCCATGAAGTTAGCTTTGCTGATTGTTTTAGTAGAGTCGCCGGCAAATAACTCCTGGTTGATACCTTTCATCATTTGGTTGCTGATCTGTTGACCGATTTGCAAACCTGCCATGTAAGCGATATCTTTCTTGCTGGTTTTGTTTGCACCTTCGTTCAAACCTTTGATGAAATCTGCCATGTAAGCAGTATCAACATCCAAGCGGCCTGTCAGGTAGCCTTTCAAACCTTGAGTCTGAGCCATACCGATAGAATAAGACAGGGAGTCGAGTTCTGTTGACAGATTTGCTTTAGGAGACTGAGCTGTGCAAGAAGCAAGGCTTGCAGCAGCGGCGATTGCCATAAAAATACTAACTTTTTTCATTTTGCTTTGAATTTTTTTATTTATAATACTTCGAGTAATTCTACTTCAAATACGAGTGTGCTGT
The DNA here is from genome assembly GCF_000156195.1 of Bacteroides finegoldii DSM 17565. Classification (GTDB taxonomy): domain Bacteria; phylum Bacteroidota; class Bacteroidia; order Bacteroidales; family Bacteroidaceae; genus Bacteroides; species Bacteroides finegoldii. The sequence goes on from NZ_GG688317.1 coordinate 76,632, forward strand.
GGGGAGGAATCATTTCTCCGGCACCTCTTGCGCCATAACCCAGTTCAGACGGAATATACAGTTTCCATTTAGAACCTTCCGGCATCAGTTGAAGTGCTTCAACCCATCCCGGGATTACCTGGCTCACGCCGAATACTGTGGGCTCACCACGCTGAACAGAACTGTCGAACAGTGTTCCGTCAATCAAAGTACCTTCGTAATGGCATTTTACCTGATCGGTAGCCTGAGGCTTTTTGCCTGTACCTTCTTTTATTATTTCGTATTGCAATCCGCTGGGCAGAGTTACTACACCTGCTCTTTTTTTGTTTTCCTCAAGGAATGCTTTCCCCTGTTCGATAGCGGCGGCGCCCATTTTAGCTTCCAGTTCTTCGAAATACTTGTTTACTATTTCGCGGGCTTCCTGATGGCTGATAGCCGTCTGGTTGCCTTCCAATACATCTTTGATAGCTTGTGCGAAGTCGTCTACCGAAAGGTTGGCGATTCCCATACTTGATAAGTTTTGGCCGATTCCGAGACCAATAGAGTAACTGAATTTATCCATATAATGTTTTTTGTTGGCGATTGAAGCGTATTTCATAGTTTTAGCCTTCAATCAATTGCAAATTTATGAATCGCAAAAGTACGTGTTTTATTTGAATGATTTAGCATTTGGTATTTAAAAATTCTTATATCTGTGAAAGTTAGCCGTTTTTTTACAAAAGAATTAGTTCTTTTATTCGATGATTCTGATTACATTTGTGTGGCTATTAAAAAAGAAGGAGGAATAGTAATGAAGAATCTGGTAGTTTTGACGGGTGCGGGTATGAGTGCCGAGAGTGGGATTAGTACATTTCGCGATGCAGGCGGTTTGTGGGATAAATATCCTGTGGAGCAGGTGGCTACTCCTGAAGGTTATCAGCGTGACCCGGCTTTAGTGATTAATTTCTATAATGAGCGCCGGAAACAGTTGTTGGAGGTAAAGCCGAACCGTGGACATGAATTGTTGGCGGAACTGGAGAAAAACTTTCATGTAACGGTGGTGACACAGAATATCGATAACTTGCATGAACGTGCCGGGAGCAGCCGTATCGTTCATCTGCATGGCGAACTGACGAAAGTGTGTTCCAGTAGAGATCCTCATAATCCTCATTACATAAAAGAGCTGAAACCGGAAGAATATGAAGTGAAGATGGGAGACAAGGCCGACGACGGCACTCAATTGCGACCTTTTATCGTATGGTTTGGAGAAGCTGTGCCGGAAATTGAGACAGCCATCCAATATGTGGAGAAGGCGGATATTTTCGTTATTATCGGTACGTCGCTTAATGTATATCCTGCAGCGGGGTTGCTTCATTATGTACCGGGAGGAGCAGAGGTGTATCTGATTGATCCGAAACCGGTAGATACGCATACTTCCCGTTCGATACATGTGATTCAGAAGGGGGCTTCTGAAGGAGTGGCTGAATTGAAACAGTTATTGGGAGTTTGAGAATAGGCCGGATAGAATTCTATGAAATTGTACACTATTCTATAGTACATTTTCTGCAAACCTGTAATTTTGTCTTCTATAAATAATAGAACCTATGAGACATAAACTTCTGTTTCCTTTTTTCATCTTTTTGATAGTTGCTTTACCGATTTGTAGTAAGGATTTTGTTTTGACTTCCGGTCAAACAGTTGTCATCGCTTGTAGCCCTTCTGAAGAACTGGTTGTACGAACCGCATTGGAAATGCTGGGGCGTGATATTCAGACAGTATTGTCGTCGACTACCCAAGCGAATGAGAAAACAGGTGAAATTGTGATAGGAACGGTGGGGCAGAGTGAGCTTATCAGCCGGACCGGCATAGATGTTTCTGCGCTAAAAGGCAAGAAGCAGGCTTTTCTATTATCTGTTTCTCCGGAGGGTAAATTGATCGTAGTCGGCAGTGACAAACATGGTACGGCTTATGGAATACTCGAAATATCCCGTTTGTTAGGTGTCTCTCCCTGGGAATGGTGGGCGGACGTAACTCCGGAAAAGAAGAAACTTTTTAAGCTATCTTCTAAATTCCAAAGTCTTCAGGCTCCTTCGGTGGAATATCGGGGTATATTTATTAATGATGAAGACTGGGGCTTGATGCCATGGAGCAGTCGGACCTATGAACCTTCAAAAGTGAAAGGTGAGATAGGCCCGCGTACCAACGAGCGTATTTTTGAACTCTTACTTCGTCTGCGTGCCAACACCTATTGGCCTGCAATGCACGAATGTACACTTCCTTTCTTCCTGACCAAAGGCAATCGGGAAGCTGCCAAGAAATATGGAATCTTCATCGGTGCTTCCCATTGCGAACCGATGGCTTGCAGCGCTGCCGGCGAGTGGAAACGAAGAGGGGAAGGGGCTTATGATTATGTGAATAATGCTCCGGCTGTTTACAAATTCTGGGAAGACCGTGTAAAAGAGGTGGCAGATCAGGAAATACTCTATACGTTGGGTATGCGTGGTGTACACGATGGCAAGATGCAGGGAGCGAAGACGGTGGAAGAACAGAAGGCCGTAATAGATCGTGTGTTTGCAGATCAACGCGGGTTGATTGAAAAATATGTTGATAAGGATGTAACTAAAGTCCCGCAGGTTTTTATCCCTTATAAAGAGGTACTCGACATTTATCATGCCGGATTACAGGTGCCCGATGATGTAACATTGATGTGGTGTGACGATAACTATGGCTATATCCGCCATTTTCCTACGGCCAAAGAATGCGCACGTAAAGGAGGGAATGGAGTCTATTATCATGTTTCTTATTGGGGACGTCCGCACGACCATCTCTGGTTGAGTACGATGAGCCCGTATCTGATTTTCCAACAAATGAAGTTGGCTTACGATCGAGACATACAGAAGATGTGGATACTGAATGTCGGAGATATCAAGCCTGCCGAGTATCAGATAGAGTTGTTTATGGATATGGCCTGGAATATAGAAGCTGTGGCCTCGGAAGGAGTGACCTCTCATCTGAAACACTGGCTGGAACGGGAATTGGGAGCTTTGTGCGCAAAGGCGGTATTACCTGTGATGCAGGAACACTATCGTCTGGCCCATATTCGTAAACCTGAATTTATGGGAAATACGAGGGAAGAGGAGAAAGATCCTGTTTATCGTGTTGTCAAAGATCTTCCATGGAGTGAAAAAGAAATCAACGGACGTTTGCAGGCTTATGATAAATTGTCGGAGGCAGTGGAACGGGCAGCTTCGAAAATCCCATCCGGCAGACAAAGTGCCTATTTTGAATTGGTGAAATACCCGGTGCAAGCTGCTACACAGATGAACCGGAAATTGCTATATGCCCAATTAGCCCGCCACGGAAAAGCGGACTGGGAGAAAAGTGATCTTGCCTATGACAGCATTGTAGTATTGACAAAACAGTATAACTCACTGGAAGATGGAAAGTGGAACCGCATGATGGATTTCCAACCCCGAAAACTCCACGTATTCAATCGCGTGGAAAGAAAAACGGCTACTTCTCCGATGATGAAAGAGCGTGTAGCTATCTATAAATGGAACGGATTGGATGGGAAAAATATCCCGAATGGTAAGAATACATTGAATGCACGGAAAGGAACTTCTGCTATTTGTGAGGGTCTGGGATATGAAAGCAAAGCGACAGGCATTGACAAGGGAGATGCACTGATGTTCTCTTTTGACAACAGGAAAACAGACTCGGTAGAGGTTGACATCCGCTTATTGCCTAATCATCCTGTGGGAGGAGATCAACTACGTTTCTCAATATCGTTAGACGATGCAGAGCCTGAAGTGATCTCTTATGAAACGAAAGGACGGAGTGAAGAATGGAAAGAGAACGTGCTGCGCAATCAAGCCATTCGAACAGTTCGACTTCCGATATCTGGAAAGAAGTCCCACAAATTGGTAATCAAGGCATTGGACGAAGGAGTGATATTAGACCAGGTAATGCTTTATATGCCTTCGCCTATTGGTGAGTAACTGCACGGATCACGAACCATACATGATGTATCGTGGTACTGATCCATCCATAATGCTCTGCCATAATGCGGAATCTCTCTTTGAGGGATGCTTTCCGGTTCCGGGTGGTCATGCCCTCGTCCAAATAGTCAATGATTGTCAGGTGAGTGTTGTGAAGGGTATGCGCTTTCTTCATGATGCGGATGCACCAGTCGAAGTCAGCGGAGAAGCGGTACTGCAAATCATACGGCTCTACCAACGTGTGGCGGGGGAAGAATGCCTGATGGCAGACCAACATCCCTTGTTTAAAGCTTTTCCACGTTAAAGTTTCCGGAGCGGATAGCCTGCGCATACGTAGGAAATGACCGTTCTTGTCTACGATGGCGGTTTCTCCATAAAGCACATCGGGAAGTTCGTTGCCGATGATGGTATGTACCATTTGCTGTAATGTATTATCTTCGTGGAAGCAGTCGCCTGCGTTCAGAAAGCAAAGGTAATCACCGGTGGCAAGAGAGATTCCTTTATTCATGGCGTCATATAATCCTTTGTCCGGCTCGCTGACGACAGTGTGTATCCGCGAACGGTACCGTTCGATGATGGATAAGGTCTTATCTTCAGATCCCCCGTCTACGATAATATATTCGACGTGATGATAGGTTTGTGAGATGACACTTAGAATGGTGTCCTCCAATACCTTCTCAGCGTTGTATGTTACCGTGATGATTGAGAATTTCGGGGTGGGATGGACGCTATGCATATTTTCCTGTTATTTTGTTATAGATATCCGTATATCTTTTGGCAACGATACTCTCCGAATAGTTGCCCAATACCTTGCGGCGGGCTTGTTCTGAGAGTTCGCTGTATTCCGGTTCTGTCAATATCCAATGAATGCCGTTGGCAAAATCTTCCGAAGACTTGTATTGTGCCACGTAGCCATTGTGCAGATGGTCTATCATTTCGGGAATGCCGCCTACATTGAACCCTACGCACGGCACTCCGCATGCCATCGCTTCCATAATCATGTTGGGCAGATTCTCTTCCAGCGACGGGATGGCGAAAATATCTACTGAGTTGTATATATTCACTAATTCATGCTCATTCTTGATGTAAGGAAGTGAGTGTACACGAAAGGGAAGCAGAGCCTGTAACTGTTGGGATTGGTTGCCGAATGCAACTACCTCCAATGAATCTTTCCATTCCGGATGCTTTTCTGCCAGCATTTTGCAGGACTCAATTAAATATTCGACTCCTTTCCGCTTATCGGTAATCTTTACCGAACCGAACAGAATTAGTTTTTTGTTTTGCGGCAACATACATTTCGTACGTGCCTCCTCCTTCTTTTGTGGTTTGAAGAGATTCGTGTTAATGGCGTTCGGAATATTGACAATCTCTTTTCCTGCAAGCAATGCACTACTTTGTGCTTGTTCTTTCAGCCAATGACTGCAAGTGACGAAATGAATCGGGGCATGAGCATAAAGTTCTTGTTTGTTGCGGAAAGTGCGATATGACAGATCCTTCCGGCCTCCTTCCTTATATATATAGGGGCAGTGATGGCATTCCTTCTGGTATTTGGTACATTCCCGTGCATAGTGGCAGATACCGGTACAAGGCCACATATCATGCATTGTCCATACTACAGGCTTGCCGGATGACAATATCTTTCGGATATCTTTCAATGAGAGCATTCCCTGATTGACCCAGTGAAGGTGGATGACATCCGCCTGACGGAACTCCGGAAGTGACGTAATGTCCGTGCCGGTATTCGCTATATCTACATCAAACATATGATTCCGGTGAAAACGGTTGGCACTCCAGATGACAAGACGTTCCCACATGAATTTCCATACTTGCAACCAGCTTCTGTTCAACCCGACAACACTAATCTGGTCGGTCTGTTTGTCACGTACCAACATTTTAGCTTTGATACCGTTGTTTTTCAGCGATTCCATCAGACGGCTTGCCGCAACGGCCGGACCGCCCATCTTCTCAGAAGTATTAATAATCAGTATTCTCATTTTCTAAAGTTTGCTTGCCAACAGGCTTGTATACAGATTGATATATTGTCCGGCTACCACCTTGCCCGAATATTTAGTCATTACTTCGTTTCTCATTGCTTCCGGTGACACCCGTTCTTTCCCTTCGGTAAGTCCCCATTTTATTCCGTCGGCCAGACTTTCCGCCGACTGATAGTCAGCTAAGTATCCATTCTCCTTATGGCGGATGATGTCTGCTTGTCCGCTGTTGCCGAACGAAACAGGCAGGCAACCGCAAGACTGGGCTTCAATCAGTGTTTGTCCGAAGGTTTCGTAGAGCGAGGCGGACACTGCGACATCGGCTGCCGAATAGATTTGAGAAAGCTCCTCCGCTTGGCTTACCCAGCCCATGTAGGTATGACTGACCGGAATAGACGGGAGCACCTGCAGGGGGTATTTGATTCTTCCGAATAGTAGGAGGTGCAACTCTTTACTCCGAAAGTCTTTTCGTCGGATTAAAAGGCGAATGGCCTCCATCAACGTTGGGAATCCTTTTATCGGATCATCAATACGGGCAGCCCCGAACACGATAATCCGTTTGTCAGGAAGAGATAATGCTTGTCGGCATTCTACTTTATTAAGTATCCGGAAGTTGCTCAGTGAAAGCGTATTCGGTATCACTGTGACCGGCTTTCCTTTGAGTAGTGTGCTTTGGCGTACTTGTGAGGCGAGCCAATTACTTACTGTAACGATATTTATTCTTGCCGGAGAGAGTATGCTCTGTTTTTTCTTGAAGACGCGGTGAGACAAGTCGTTGTTCCCGGGAAAACGGAGAAAGTGGCAGTTTCCGCATTCGTTTTTGAATGATTCGCAAGAGTAGGAATAATGGCAGATGGAGGTACATTCCCACATGTCATGCATCGTCCAAACAACAGGTTTGCCGGAGGTGATGACTTGTTGAATATTGTGCAAGGACAGCATGCCCTGATTGATCCAATGCAAGTGAATGATATCTGCCTCTTTGAAAACCGGAAGCCGGGTGACATCGAACCCCGTATTGGCAATGGATATCCTAAAAAGATTCTTCCGGCTGAAAAGATTATTTGCCCAAATAATGAGACGTTCCCAGATAAACGTGAACTTTCTTTGCCAAGACTTACCGACGGTATGTACTTTATCGGAGTGGCTCGTTTTGTGCAGTACCAACATCCCGGTGTCTATTCCGGCACCGTTGAGCGATTCCATCAGACGGTTTGCTGCGATAGCCGCACCGCCCATTCGTTCTGAAGTATTGATGATTAGTACTCTCATGCGCATAAAAGTTTATGCAAATGTACGCTTTTCGTTGCAAATCTATGGTTGCTTGCGATAAGTTTTTACCGTAGTAGTTAAGATTTGCGATAATTCGCGGCTGTAATGTTCTAAATTATATTCCCGTTCTGCCAGTTTCCGACCGTTGGCTCCCATTTGCTGTGCTTCTTCAGGATGGGTGTAGAGGTAACGGATGGCTTGTTTCCATCCTTCCGTATCATTATAGTCTACATAGATACCTGCTCTTTCTTTTTCAATGTCCATTTGAAATTTAGGATTACGTGAGCAAATCACCGGGAGTCCTAATGCAAAAGCTTCTACCAGTGTGGTGAGTCCCACGGTGTAGGGGTTGTCAAGGCAGCAGATGACTACTACTTTTGAATGTGCTACTTCTGTGGCGAGCTTGTGTGGGATGATACCGCCCGTGAAATGTATCCGTATGTTGGTATATGGTATATATTTTTTTAGTAAAAGCTCATAGTTCTTGTCTCCGGCGGCAGGTGTGGTAAACACATCAAGGGGAAGCCCTGTTTCGGCAAATGCTTTTAGCAAGGTGGTGAAGTCACGATTCTCTTTCCCAGTAGTGATAAACGTCTTTTCTGGTTCTTCTTCGTTTGCGGTTGGAAGGTGCTGTCTCAGATAGTCATAGAAATCAAGGTCGGCTCCCCAATGTATAAGGTGCAACTGACCGGCGTTGACTTTGCCTGATTTTAAAGAGTCCTCAATTAACGTCTGACTGAAAAAGAACATTTGATCGATACCTCTATAATAAAAGCGGGAAATCAAATTCTTCAGTTTGTTGGAGTTTCGGACTACGGCTTGATGGTGCCAGATAGCAATGGGTTTGCGGTACAATCCGAACGCACGTAAGAAGATAATAAGCTCTAGTCCGTAAAAGGAGGTACCATACAAAAGGTCATACGGTTCTTTGCAACGTATGATTTCAAAGAAATTGTAGAGTGAGAACCGTATACGGGATGCGAAATGACGGTAATGGTGGAGTATCGGGTGAATACCGTGTTTACTGAAATGAGTGAGCCCATATAATATATGTCCGGGGTGTAAATGGTTCTTCCATTCGTCCAATGCTTCTTGTATGGGGCGTGTGTGATAATAGTATATTTTCATGCGCCGAAGTCTCCTTTCAAGGTACGTTTAATTCGTCGAATCGCTTTGGCCATAAAGCAATTTGTGCGGTGGTAATAGCGTGCGAATGCTTCTCTAGCTTTTTCATTTTCTTCTATTGGCGACCATTTTTCTATTGGGAGCGGTTTCATCCATAAGGTGGAACTGTATAAACCTCCACCACCGCAGTTGGTGCCGCTTCCATCGAAACCGATGTTCTGAATAAGTGAACGTCCGGTGTTTAACGAGAGGATATCTGCTAAAAACAGGCTGGCATTCCAGCGGATGGCCCATGAATTGTTTTTTCCCTCGATTTGGCGCCTCAGCATTCGCGTGAAAGGATAATTCCCGTTGAGGTCAAATCTCCGTGTGAGGTTACGTTCTTCCAATTGGCGGAGCAGCTCTTTCCCGTCGGGATTGAAATATTTCCATGCTCTGTCCCAAGTAGCCCACCCCCAACTTCCGGTAAACTTGATAAGAAATGTATCGGGTAGGGAAGGGTCGTTGGTGAAATCACAAGCTTGTATGTGACCGACGCGTGGCTCGTCTTTGTAAGTCTCAAGTGCATCGTTCATAAATTGTAGGAAGTAAGGTGCTGTAATCAAGTCGTCTTCCATTACGATAACCCGCCCGAAGCGGTTGACTTGTGTGGTAACTCCGTCAATGATATTACGCGCAAGTCCCCAGTTCTTTTCCCGTTCGATGAGGGTAATGCTCTTAAATCCTGTTATCTTATGGATATAGTTGCGGACTTCAGCTACAGCTGCCTCGTCTGTGTCCTTGCGGGCTGCATCGGAATAGATGTAGAGCTTACTTTCGGCAGCGAGTGTGTTGTTTTGAAGTGTCTCCATCGTTTGTTTTAAATGTTCCGGACGATTGTACACGAACAGCAATATGGGAGCGTATTTTGTCATTATGTTATTTGGTTTTTGTTACTAGTTCAATAATTTTGCTGCCGAAGTACTGCCAAGCGTTTTCATCGAGAAATTGCCTATATCCAACTAGTGAGGCTTTTTCTTTTTTATAGTCTGAGAGGATGACGGCAATATCATCCAGACTTTTAAATGTGTGGACGTTTAATAGACTGTTGTGGCTGTAATCGATGAATGATCCGGTGGCTGGTCCTATTACCTTTGCCCCGAAAGAAAGGGAATCCATTAATACTCCCGAACTTAATACAGAATCGGGACAGTAAGGAATGAGTACAAAACGGGAGCAGGCTACGTAATTACTTAGCTTTTCAAACGATGGACTTTCAGGGATGATTTTGACATAATCAGGTGCTTTGTCCTGCAATTCTTTCAACAAAGAGGCGGAGGCACATCGTCCGATAATGCAGACATTGGGGTGTTGCTCCGGATGGTTACGTAGGTATGAAAGATATTCATGTATACCTTTATAGCGTGAGATAGTACCCCATATCAGCAAATCATAAAGAATATTATTCTCGGCAGGTAACTGTCGGGGAAGTCGATTGATGGTAGGATGGTGCAGAAAATGAACTTTTCCGCTGGCTTGCGGATATCTCTGCCGGATGATTTCCAGCCCTTCGGTAGCGTGTGTAAGTATTAAATCCGCTTTCCGGACGATGAAACGCATGAGGAATTTTTTCATGCCTGTATACCCGTCATTGTGTGGTTTTTTGTTGTGCAGTACCCATACGATTTTCTTCTTTGCCAATTTGAGTACTGTTACGAAACAGATTGCCGTGACAGTTTGTAAAAGTCCGTATTTGAAATCAGGAATACTTTCAAACCAATTGAAGATAATCACGTCTCCCCATCGTTTGGGAGGCAATATGCTAAGAAGCGGGTTTCGGTGTGGAGGATTGATAACAGTACTTTCTCCTTCACGGTTCAAGGAAGCGATGAAATTCTCTATATAGGGATTGTTTTTTTCGTTAGGGTTTTGCCTTAAACGCGGAAATACAGTAAATGTTATCATATTCCTAAGTCATTAATGGATGGCAAATTTACTACAATCTCGGATAAAATACAAGGGAGTGAAAAAAGACTTGATGCATGATTGCAAAAAACGTGTATGGGGATAAAGTTGTTTATGCTGAATGCAACAGACGCAACAGGCTTTCAGAATTCCAATAATACTGCCTGTCTTCATATACCGAATTGTTCGGATGGTATATTTCTGCCTGAATGGATAGTTGCTGACAGCTTGAAAATATCTTTTTGTAACATTGCGCTGTGAGTGGTTGCTTAGGCTTTTCAGAGCAGTTTGTAGTCCTTCCCATGCATTGTATTTTTGTTCCGTATGGTAGGAAGTGGCTTGAGGATGTCTACGCCAATAGACCAGTCCTTCGTCAATGAACTCTATTGGTCCGGAGACAACGGCAGCCAACATTAGCAAGGAGTCATAGGAGATGTTATTCTCTTGTTTCACAGCTTGCTGGAAAATGGGTAGGATATTGCGGTGGAAGAAACATTCGTGTCCCGGGACATATGGTTTCATTAATAGATAAAGTTCGTTGTAAAGTACATTAGATTTGTTTTTTTTCCCCATGGTCTGTTGAATATCCGTGGTGAATAGGTAAGAGTTATGAAAAAGTAGAGAATGATTTGTTGCGTGGTTCATCAGAATCTCTATCTTATCCGGTCGCCAGATATCATCTTGGTCGGAAGAGGCGATATATTCACCTTCAGCTTTGGCGAAGGCGGATGAAAAATTGTAATTGAATCCTAGTGGTGCCTCGTTAATATAGAGTTTGACACGTGGGTCTCGTTTTTGATATGCTTCAATAATTGTTACTGTACGATCGGTAGAACAATCGTCTTGTATGATCAATTCATGGATGGGATAGGTCTGGCACAATATAGAATCTATTTGCTGTTCAAGATATTTATCTCCGTTATAGGTACACATAACGACTGAAATGGAAACCGGTGAGTTCGGATTAATATTCATATTTTTGAATTTGTGTAAATACTGTCTGCAAAAATAGCCAAAGAATAATAAACTTGTTTACTTTTGTGTTGGAAATGAATATATGATTATGGAAAAGATTATATTAGTGCCGGTGGGAGGATTAGCTAATCGTATGCGCGCTGTAGCTTCTGCCGTTACCTTGACATATAGAGTAAGGAGAAAGTTGGAGGTACTATGGTTCCGTGATTGGGGACTGAATGCTCCCTTTTTCAAAGTGTTTGAGGAACCGGAGTTGATGAATATATCCTTTTCGGAGACATCTTGCAAACATTTGCTTATGTATGACCGTCCTCGCAGGCGTAATTTTTATCTTCCGAAACTTTTTCAGAAATTGTTGTTTGAGGATTGTCTGTATGAAAGGGACGTACGTGCTCTTTGTTATAAGGAGTCGGAGCTGGAAGAGTGGGCATCTCAAAGTGGACGGTTGTACATTGCTACTTGTGACCAGTTTGTGAATTACAGTACAAATTTACTTCGTTCTTTGTTTCACCCTGTCGCTTCCGTTTGTGAGGAAGTCGAACTCCGTTTTTGTCACTTTTCCAAGCATACGGTAGGTGTACATATTCGTCGTGCAGATCATACGGTAGCCATCCGTCAAAGTCCATTGGATTTGTTTTTTACACAGTTGGACAAAGAAAGTGATATGTATGATGATTTGTGTATCTATCTGGCAACTGATTCGGAAGAGGTGAAACAGCAGTTACGCAATCGTTATGGTAGCAGGGTGCATACGGCTGAGACGGTTTCTGATCGTGGCTCGATTTCCGGAATTAAGGATGCTGTAGCCGATATGTATACACTGTCACGCACTCAAAAGATTTATGGATCTTCAGGCAGTTCTTTTTCGGAACTGGCTGCCCAATTAGGAGATATTCCCCTGCAAATACTTCGTGTTTAGATTTTCTTTCTTATAAATTCAATGCACTCACGGAATATCACGGATTGTAATTTCCATAAAATCAGAGCGTACAAAAATACTACCAGCACTATTTTTATTAGTAAGGATAAATATAGATTCCGGATTCCGAGAGTGATATAATAAGCGGAGGCAGTCAATGTGGCTGCTAATAAGAAATAAGGAGCGATATCCTTGAGTACACAGGATAGAGTCAAAGGTATTTCTCTTTTGACGAAGAAATACCAGACAAAAAGCCATAAGATATTGATGGTAATGAACAGATAAATCATCATTGTGATACCATAAGGATAGCTGAGACATGCTGTGATAAGTTGCAAAATGCTGAGTGTGATATTGCAGAACATAAACACGGAAGAACGTCCCCGGCTGACCAACAGGTTTGAGAACAGGTTATTAATAGGGATAAACGCACCCCAGATACAGAGCAACTGCATCATTTGGGCGGAAACGAGCCATTTATCAGTAATGGTAATCACGATGAACTCTTTGGATACAATGCTGAGGCCGAACATGGCAGGGAAAGAGATAAATGCGGTGAAGCGCAGCATTTTACGGAATACGGCTACCTGACGCTGGGTGTCTTCCGTTATGCTTGCTAATACGGGCTGGGCTACTCCGTTAATCATTCCTGTGATTAAGGAATGTCCCATGTTATTCCATTTGTTTGCTTGGCTGAAATCTCCTACTGCCTGCTTGGTATAGAATTTCCCTAATAGTACGGAGAACAGATTGTTGTTGATAGTCATGAATATGTTGGTAATTAACATTTTACTACTAAAACCGAACATCTCTTTTATAGGAGAAAAGTCGAAATGGAAGCTAGGCATCCATTTGGCGAAGTACCAATTGAGTATAACGACAACTGCTACGTATACAAGTGATTGTATGGCTATGCCCCAATAGGCAAATCCATTTACGGCAAGGACTATTGCTGTAATACCGGATAATGTAAGTGAGGAAAGGGAAATAATCGTATTTTCTTTCACTTTGAGGTTGCGGAAAAGGATGGCGCGTGGAGCGATCCCTAAACTAGCGATAAAAAAACTTAGGAAAGTCAGTCGGGAAAGGGGGACTAATTCCGGCGTACGGTAAAACTCGGCAATCAGTGGAGCCGACAGGTAGAGCAATATATATAAGATGGCGCTACAAGAAACACTAAACCAGAATACGGCATTGTAATCTTTGTCCGAAGCATTTTTACGGTTGACCAAAGCGGAGATGAAACCGCTTTCCTGTAGGATGTTGGCTATCGTTGAAAAGATGGTCAGCATACCGATCATGCCATAATCGGAGCGTGACAACAAACGAGCCAAAACAATTCCGAAAAGAAGCCCCAGCAACTGCTGTAAGCTGTTGCTGAGTCCTCCCCAAAATAATCCTTTGGCTGTCTTTTGTCTCAGTGATTGCTCTTCACCCATTTTTTTATTTTACTTCGCTGCCCGGCTTTACCTCCCGTCCCGGCATAATAACAGCCAAACTGCCATCATTATTTTCGGCGCTCAGAATCATTCCTTCGCTGACGATACCTTTCAGTTTGCGCGGGGCAAGATTGGCGATGAAGCAAACCTGTTTGCCTGCCAGTTCTTCCGGTTGATAGTGTTTGGCAATGCCCGATACGATAGTACGTGTTTCCAGTCCGTCATCGATTTTGAATTGCAACAACTTATCTGCCTTTGGTACTTTCTGGCATTCGAGGATAGTACCTACACGGATATCCAATTTCGTGAAATCATCGAATTCGATGTTCGGACGAATCGGATTGGCTTTGTAGTTTGCTTCTTCGTTTGCTTTTTTAGTATCAAGCAACTTCTGTACTTGTGCTTCGATAGTAGCGTCTTCGATCTTTTCAAACAGCAGTTCCGGCTTATTCAACTGATGGCCTACGGGCAGCAGATTGTCTTTTCCTAGTTCAGCCCATTCGAATGTGTCCATATTCAGCATCTTACGGAGTTTCTCCGAACTGAACGGCAGGAACGGATCAAAAGCGATGGCGAGGTTGGCAACCAGCTGTAGGGAAATGTTTAAGATAGTGCCTACACGCTCCATATCTGTTTTGGCCAATTTCCACGGTTCTGTGTCGGCCAGATATTTGTTACCGATACGTGCCAGATTCATGGCTTCTTTCTGTGCATCGCGGAATTTGAAAATGTCGAGCAGTTTTTCTACTTCTGCTTTTACGTCTGCGAATTCTTTCAGAGTTTCCTTGTCATAGTCAGTCAATTCGCCCTGTGCAGGTACTTTTCCGTCAAAGTACTTTTGGGTAAGTACCATAGCACGATTCACAAAGTTGCCATATACAGCGACCAGTTCGTTATTGTTGCGTGCCTGGAAGTCTTTCCAGGTGAAGTCATTGTCTTTTGTTTCCGGTGCATTGGCGGTCAGTACATAGCGGAGTACGTCTTGCTTTCCGGGAAAATCGGCTAGATATTCGTGCAGCCATACAGCCCAATTGCGGGAAGTGGAAATTTTATCTCCTTCCAGGTTTAGGAATTCGTTGCTCGGCACGTTGTCCGGCAGAATGTAACTGCCTTCAGCTTTCAGCATTGCAGGGAATACGATGCAATGGAATACGATGTTGTCCTTGCCGATGAAGTGAATCAAACGGGTTTCAGGATCTTTCCACCATGTTTCCCAACTATCGGGAAGCAGTTCTTTGGTATTGGAAATGTATCCGATAGGCGCGTCAAACCATACGTACAAAACTTTTCCTTCTGCTCCTTCTACGGGAACGGGGATTCCCCAATCGAGGTCGCGGCTTACGGCACGTGGCTGCAAGCCCATGTCGAGCCAGCTTTTGCATTGACCGTATACGTTGGGACGCCATTCTTTATGATCTTCCAGAATCCATTTGCGCAGCCATGCCTCATGTTTGTCGAGGGGAAGATACCAATGCTTGGTTTCTTTCATTACCGGCTTGCTCCCGCTGATGGCGCTTTTCGGATTAATGAGATCTGTCGGAGAGAGTGAAGTACCGCATTTCTCACATTGGTCACCGTATGCTCCTTCCGAGTGGCAGTGAGGACATTCTCCGGTGATATAACGGTCGGCGAGGAATGTTTTAGCTTCTTTATCGTAGTATTGCTCAGACGTTTTTTCGATAAATTCTCCTTTGTCGTACAATGTTTTGAAGAAGTCCGAAGCTAGTTGGTGATGGGTCGGTGAACTGGTGCGGCTATACACATCGAATGAGATTCCGAATTCCTCAAATGACTTTTTAATTAAGGAATGGTAACGGTCTACTACATCCTGCGGGGTGATTCCTTCCTTCTTGGCACGGATCGTGATAGGCACTCCGTGTTCGTCCGAACCGCCGATGAATAATACATCTTCTTTTTTCAGGCGCAGATAGCGTACATAAATATCTGCGGGTACGTATACACCGGCCAGATGACCGATGTGGACAGGTCCGTTCGCATAGGGCAATGCCGATGTGACGGTGGTTCTTTTGAATTTCTTTTCCATTGTATCGTGTGATTTTATTGTTTTCAGCTTTGTAATGTGCAAAGATAGTGACTTTTCTTTCTTTTTTCTCGTAAGAAAGAATATATTTGTATTCAAGTTAAACGAAAATTAGAGTATGATATGATAACAACCCAGTTGCTGCGCCCTGAGAGCATTGTTGTAGTAGGGGCTTCAAATAATGTACATAAGCCGGGTGGCGCAATATTAAAGAACCTGATAAACGGGGGTTATCAGGGAGAACTTCGGGCTGTGAACCCAAAAGAGAAAGAAGTGCAGGGAGTTCCTGCCTTTGCGGATGTGCAGGACGTGCCTGATACGGACCTTGCGGTATTGGCGGTTCCTGCTTCAATGTGTCCTGGCATCGTAGAAACATTGGCTGGTCGGAAGCATACCCGGGCTTTTATCATACTTTCTGCCGGCTTTGGTGAGGAGACTCATGAGGGGGCATTGTTGGAAGAACGTATTCTGGAAACTGTAAACAAATATGGCGCGTCGTTGATAGGACCTAACTGCATCGGATTGATGAATACTTGGCACCATAGTGTGTTCAGTCAACCAATTCCAAATTTAAGTCCGAAAGGAGTGGATCTTATCTCCAGTTCGGGTGCTACAGCCGTATTCATTTTGGAAAGCGCGGTGACTAAGGGATTGCAGTTCAACTCTGTATGGTCGGTAGGGAACGCCAAACAGATTGGGGTGGAGGATGTATTACAGTTTATGGATGAGAACTTCGATTCTGAAAAAGATTCACGAATCAAATTGCTCTATATTGAAAGTATCCAAAATCCGGACCGATTATTATTCCATGCTTCTTCATTGATAAGAAAAGGGTGTAAGATTGCAGCGATTAAGGCGGGAAGCTCGGAAAGTGGAAGCCGTGCGGCTTCTTCGCATACGGGAGCTATTGCCAGCTCGGATTCTGCTGTTGAGGCTTTGTTTCGTAAAGCGGGAATTGTACGTTGTTTCTCACGTGAGGAGCTGACTACTGTCGGTTGTGTGTTTACCTTGCCCGAACTGAAGGGAAAGAATTTTGCGATTATCACTCATGCCGGAGGTCCCGGAGTAATGCTGACGGATGCGTTGAGCAAGGGGGGGCTGAATGTGCCGAAGTTAGAAGGTAACCTGGCAGAAGAACTGAAAGCGCAACTCTTTCCGGGAGCTGCTGTCGGTAATCCGATTGATATTCTTGCTACGGGAACTCCGGAACATCTGCGTCTTTGTATTGACTATTGTGAAGAGAAATTTAAGAATATAGATGCTGTGATGGCCATTTTTGGAACTCCGGGACTAGTCACTATGTTCGAGATGTACGATGTGCTTCATGAGAAAATGCAGGTTTGCAGTAAGCCGATTTTCCCGATACTTCCTTCCATCAATACAGCTGGAGCGGAAGTGGCAGCGTTCCTTGCTAAAGGTCACGTGAACTTTTCGGATGAGGTCACATTAGGGACTGCTCTTTCCCGCATTGTGAATGCTCCTAAACCAGCAGTTCCTGAAATAGAACTGTTCGGAGTGGATGTTCCGAGAATTCGGCGGATCATTGATTCTATTCCGGATGACGGATATATCGCGCCTCATCATGTACAGGCTTTGCTTCATGCAGCCGGTATTCCGCTTGTAGATGAATTTGTGTCGGATAATAAGGAAGAAGTGGTGGCTTTTGCCCGTCGTTGCGGATTTCCGGTGGTGGCAAAAGTCGTTGGACCTGTGCATAAATCGGATGTTGGCGGGGTCGTGTTGAATATCAAGAGTGAGCAACATTTGTCTCTGGAGTTTGACCGTATGATGCAAATAGCTGATGCGAAAGCAATCATGGTACAGCCAATGCTGAAAGGTACGGAACTTTTCATTGGAGCGAAATATGAGGAGAAGTTCGGGCATGTGGTCCTTTGTGGTCTGGGAGGTATTTTTGTGGAAGTGCTGAAGGATGTCTCTTCAGGTTTGGCCCCACTTTCTTATGAAGAGGCTTATTCGATGATTCATTCGCTGAGGGCTTATAAAATCATACAGGGGACACGTGGACAAAAGGGGGTGAATGAAGATAAATTTGCTGAAATTATAGTCCGTCTTTCTACCTTGCTCCGCTTTGCGACAGAGATTAAAGAAATGGATATAAACCCGCTTTTGGCTACAGAAAAGGCGGTTGTGGCAGTTGACGCACGTATCAGAATAGAGAAATAAGACTATTTTTTCATTCATTGGGACGTATTTATCATCTTCCCGTTGTTATTTTGCCTACATTTGGTAACTCAAACGGGAAGATAGAAAACACGTATGTTATGAAAAAAGCACTGACACTTTTATTCTGTTTTATTTGCTACCAGATAAGCTGTCATGCACAAGTGGCGGACGAATGCCATTATTTCAAAAACCTGAGCGTGCAGAACGGGTTATCCCAAAATACAGTCAATACGATTCTGCAGGATAAGCAAGGGTTTATGTGGTTCGGTACGAAGGATGGATTGAATCGGTATGACGGCTTGTCGTTCCGTAAATTCAAGCACGATGACCGTAGCCAACGAAGTATCGGCAACAATTTCATCACAGCGCTTTATGAAGACGAGAAAGGAAATATCTGGGTAGGCACGGATGTGGGGCTTTATATTTATTATCCGGAAAAGGACTTCTTTGAGCATTTCACGGAACTGAGTGCGGAAAACACGAAAATAGAACATACCGTGACTGCAATCTCCGGCGACAATCAAGGTTGTGTCTGGGTGGCGGTAGAATCTCAAGGTCTCTTCTGCTATGAACTGGAAAAAGAGAAACTTCGGAACTATACGTTAGAGAATTTCTCTTTTCTTACCACTAATGTGCAGACTTTCGTCTTTGATAATAGCGGAACCCTTTGGATAGGCTGTTACGGTGACGGTCTTTTCTATTCGAAAGACCGCTTGAAAACGCTCCATCCTTATCGCTCTCCGATAGATAATAAAGAAACCTATGCGAACGATGTAGTGATAAGTCTTGCGAAAGGGGCATACAACTGTCTGTATGTCGGCTCTTTGAAAGGTGGAGTGAAGGAACTGAACCTGACCTCAAACAAATTGCATGATTTGCTCTTGGCAGATGAGAACGGGGAATCTGTATTTTGTCGTGAACTGCTGATGGCTTCCGACAATGAGCTGTGGATTGGCGCAGAGTCAGGACTTTATATTTATAATCTCCGGCTGGGGAAATTTGTTCACTTGCGCAGTTCGATCAATGACCCTTACTCCTTGTCCGATAATGCTATTTATTCGCTGTGCAAGGATCGTGAAGGTGGTATCTGGATTGGTTCTTATTTCGGTGGTGTAAACTATTATCCCCGTTTCTATACGAATTTTGAGAAGTATTATCCGAAAGGGACAGAAAACGGGCTGCAGGGAAAGCGGGTACGTGAATTCTGCCAGGATAATCAGGGAGTCCTGTGGATTGGCACGGAAGACGGTGGCCTGAACCGCTTTAACCCGAAGACTAAGACTTTCTCTTTCTTCACGCCAAGCAATGCCTTTACGAACGTGCACGGATTGTGCCTGATTGGCGACCATCTTTGGGTAGGCACTTTCTCGAAAGGGGTGAAAGTGGTGGACACACACACGGGAGCTATTGTGAAAACATACCGGAAAACAGATTCGCCGCGTTCGTTGATAGATAATAGTGTTTTCTCCATTTGCCGGACAACGACGGGAGATATTTATTTGGGCACATTATTCGGCTTGCTGCGTTATAATGAGCAGTCCGACGATTTTGACCGGATTCCGGAACTGAACGGCCGGTTTGTATATGACATCAAAGAAGACTCCAGCGGAAACCTTTGGCTGGCAACTTATGCAAACGGTGCTTACTGTTATAATGTGAGTGAGAAGAAATGGAAGAATTACCTGCATGATGAAAGCAATCCGAAAAGCCTTCCTTACGACAAGGTAGTGAGTGTCTTCGAGGATTCCCACCGGCAGGTCTGGCTCACGACGCAGGGTGGCGGCTTCTGTTTGTTCCATCCGGAGACGGAAACCTTCACCAGTTATAATCTGGCGGACGGATTGCCAAACGACGTCGTTTATCAGATTGTGGAAGATAAAGAAGGGCTTTTCTGGCTGACAACCAATAATGGTTTGGTATGTTTCCAGCCTACCACCGGAGCTATGAAAGTATATACCACTTCCAACGGTTTGCTGGGCGACCAGTTCAATTATCGTTCAAGTTTTGAAACGGAAGACGGTACGATCTATCTGGGAAGTATCGACGGCTTTGTGGCTTTCAATCCCAAGAACTTTTCAGAGAACAAGTCGCTTCCGTCTATCGTGATTACTGATTTTCTGCTCTTTGGCAAGGAAGTGTATGTAGGCGAACCGGGTTCTCCGTTGGAGAAGAGCATCACCTTTTCCGACGAACTTGTACTTCAATCCAATCAGAACTCTTTCTCTTTCCGTGTGGCGGCACTGGACTTCCAGGCTCCGAGAATGAGCAGGATAATGTATAAGCTGGACGGTTTTGATGCAGACTGGCTGACAGTAGGCGAGAGCCCTATCGTCACTTACTCCAACCTGCGGTATGGCAATTACACTTTCCGGGTGAAAGTCTCTAATAGCGACGGGGTATGGAATGAAGAGGGAATATCCCTGAAAGTACATATTCTTCCGCCTTTCTATCTTTCCGTCTGGGCTTATATCGTGTATGCTTTGCTGATTATAGGTTGTTCTCTGTATACGGTTATGTATTTCAAGAGACGCAGCAACAGGAAGCATCGTCGGCAGATGGAGAAATTCGAACAGGAAAAGGAACGCGAAGTATATAATGCGAAGATTGACTTTTTTACGAATGTGGCCCATGAGATACGTACTCCGTTGACATTGATTAAAGGTCCGTTGGAAAATATCATACTAAAGAAGCAAGTGGATACGGAAACCCGTGAGGACTTGAACGTCATGAAGCAGAATACGGAGCGGTTATTGAACCTGACCAATCAGTTGCTTGATTTCCGCAAGACGGAGAGACAGGGATTCCGACTGAACTTTACTGAATGTAATGTTACCGAAATCTTGAAAGAAACTCATAAACGCTTTACTTCCCTTGCCAAGCAGAAAGGGTTGGATTTTGTTTTGCAGATGCCGGAAAAGGATTTTTATGCTCATATCAATCAGGAAGCATTTACGAAAATCATCAGCAATTTGCTGAACAATGGGGTGAAATATGCGGAAAGTTACGTGCATATATCGCTGGCAGTGCCGGATACGGACGGAGGCAATTCATTCCGTATCTGCACGGTGAACGACGGAGTAATCATTCCTGATGCAATGAAAGAGGAGATATTCAAGCCTTTTGTTCGTTTCAACGAGCAGGAGGATGGAAAAGTGACTACCGGAACCGGCATCGGGTTGGCTCTCTCCCGCTCGCTTGCCGAACTGCATCAGGGGACTTTGACTATGGGAAAAGGGGAGGAGAATAATACTTTCTGTATGACTTTGCCGATAGTACAGGATACGACAATCACCTTGACAACGGAAGTGGAAGCGGGAACTGACAAGATAAACGAAGCTCCTGCGGAACAAGCAGTAGAGAAGGATAACCGCCCGACTGTGTTGGTAGCGGAAGATAATCCGGATATGCTTGCCTTTGTGGTTCGCCAACTGTCGAAAGATTACACGGTGCTGACAGCTACCAATGGCGCGGAAGCATTGCGTGTACTGGACGGCAATTATGTGAATCTGATGATAAGTGATGTCGTGATGCCTGTAATGGATGGCTTCGAACTGTGCAAGACGATTAAGTCGGATTTGAATTACAGCCATATTCCTATCATACTGCTGACCGCGAAGACTAATATACAATCGAAGATAGAGGGAATGGAACTGGGCGCGGATGCCTATATTGAAAAACCCTTCTCTGTGGAATATTTGCAGGCGTGCGCTTCCAATCTTATTCAGAACAGGGAGAAGCTGCGCCAGGCTTTTGCGGAATCTCCTTTTATAGCCGCTAATACAATGGCATTGACGAAAGCCGATGAAGAGTTTATCAAGAAACTGAACGAGGTTATCAGGGTGAACTATGCCAATCCGGAGTTTAGTATGGATGACATGGCGGATAACCTGAATATGAGCCGTTCTAACTTCTATCGGAAAATTAAAGGAGTGCTGGATCTCAGTCCGAATGAGTTCCTTCGTCTGGAGCGTCTGAAAAAGGCTGCCCAACTGCTGAAAGAGGGTGAAAACAGGGTCAATGAAATCTGCTATATGGTAGGATTTAATTCACCGTCCTACTTTGCAAAATGTTTCCAGAAGCAGTTCGGAGTGTTGCCAAAGGACTTTACGAATGTAAAGGAGTAGCGGTTTACTTTTGAGTAGAAAATGTCGTTAACTAATTAAATATGCTATTATATGAAGAATTTATTTATCGTATTTTTTTGTCTGGTATCAGTTTTGGCTATAAAGGCAAACGGACAAGAAAGTTTGTGGAAAATACAGGCTGTTGATTATCAAGGAACTTATTATGGCGCAGCAGTAGCGAATGGCGGTATCGGTATATTACCGTGGAAAGAACCTTTCTCCGTTCGTCATGTCATGTTGAATCATGTATTTGATGCTGCCGCTCCCCAAGATGTGAGCCGTGTGTTGCGAGGAATCAACCCGTTTAATTTGCAAATGCAGATTGATGGACAGGGAGTGAGTGGTGATAATATCTCGGGATGGGGACAGTGCATAGATATGAAAGCCGCCACGCACGATACGCATTTCACTTATGGTGGAAAAGCGGATATCTCTTATAGTATCTGTGCCTTAAGGAATATGCCTTATGCGGGACTGGTGCGTGTAGAGGTGGCTGCATTGGAAGATATGTATTTATCAGTGGAAAATCCCATTGAAGTACCTGATGAATATAAGAATTCCGGTTCGAAACAGGTGAGTGTGAATGTCGATGGAAACGAACTGAAAATAGTACGTACCTGGGCTTTGTCCAAATACCGTGAACAGAAAGTGTCAGCTTCTTCCGCTTTTATTTATGATAAAAATCCAAACCTGCAGCAACAATATGACGGAACCAACCGAATCGCTATTTCATTAAAAAAAGGAGATAAATTTTCTTTCGCTTTATTAGGCTCCGTCTGTACCGGACGTGATTTTATAGACCCGTATAATGAGTCGGACCGTGAAGTGATTTATGGTGCGAAAGAAGGTTTGAACCGCCTGATGGATGGACACCGGAAACTTTGGAATGAACTGTGGGAAGGGGATATTATGATTGAGGGAGATGACGAGGCGCAGCGTGCCGTACGGTTTGCACTTTATAATCTTTACTCTAATGCACGCAAGGGAAGCCGGTTGAGTATCTCTCCTTTCGGGCTTTCTGCCCAAGGATATAACGGGCATATTTTCTGGGATACCGAGTTATGGATGTATCCGCCTATGCTTTTCATGAATCAGGGCATTGCAAGGACAATGATGGACTACCGTACTGACAGACTGGAAGCCGCCTGTCAGAGAGCATTGAGCTATGGATATGAGGGAGCCATGTTTCCGTGGGAAAGTGATGATGCTGGAGAAGAGTCATGTCCTACTTGGGCCTTGACCGGAGCTTTTGAACATCATATCACTGCCGATATTGCTATCGCGGCCTGGAATTATTACTGTATGAGTGGTGATAAACGGTGGTTGCGTGAAGAAGGTTTTCCTTTGATGGAGAAAGTGGCGGAATTTTGGGTAAGTCGTGTAGAAAAGAATAATGAGGATGGTTCTTATTCGATTCGCAATGTGGTGTGTGCCGATGAATATGCTGAAGGGGTGGATGATAATGCATTTACCAATGGTGCTGCTATGCGTGCATTGCAAGATGCTGCTAAAGCTGCTGCGGTATGCGGTGTTAAAGCACCTGCAATCTGGAAGGAGATAGCCTCAAAACTACGGATTCCGAAATTCGAGAATGGAGTGACTATGGAGTATGAAGGCTATAACGGACAGGCAATAAAACAAGCGGATGCCAATTTGCTGGTATATCCATTAAATCTGATAACTCGTCCTGAAGAAATCCGTAAGGACTTGGAGTATTATGAAGATAAAATAGATAAAACCGGACCTGCAATGTCCTTCTCAGTGTTGGCTTTGCAATATGCACGCCTTGGCGAAGGCGATAAAGCTTATGAACTGTTTGTGCAAAGTTTCCGTCCTAACCAGTTACCTCCGTTTGGCGTTATTTCCGAAGGTGCAGGAGGTACGAATCCTTATTTTGTAACTGGTGCGGGAGGACTTTTACAAACTGTCATTAATGGTTTTTGTGGTTTGGAAGTTACAGATAATGGCATCAAGCAGCTTTTCTCAAAACTGCCGAAACATTGGAAGAAGTTGACGATAACAGGAGTGGGACCGGATAGAAAGACTTATGTCCGGATGCAAAAATAACATTGTTAAGTCTTGGTGTAGTGAAGTATACATATATACACACTGTACGAAACATTATTCGTTGATTTCTGCTTTCATTTAGCCCGATTGAGACTAAACTTTCATTTATTGACCTGTTTTTAATACCTGAAATAAGTGCAAACCCCTATTTTTGCTGCAGTAATAACTTAGTATTAACACAGAACCAGTATCCTTTACTGATTCATATAATCAGGTTTGCATGAATTTTAAATGTTTGTTTTGCGGGGCGCTTATTACACTGTATGTCGGAGTTGCTGAAGCTGTCAACTATGTTCCGGAAAATATTTCAGCGTCCATATCGTTGAAAGTGCCGGGAAATGTAGCTGAAAGGTATTCACTGAACTTGCAGCAATTGGGGAATAACCGTTCATCCTATTTATTGGAAGCTTCTGAAAGCATTCCGGTTACAATCACTCAGAGGGTGGCAGATGTAAATGGAAAATTACGGGTAAATGTCTGTATAACAGCACTCGAAGATATTTATTTTAATTATAGTCAACGGCTATCAACAGGCTATCGCCATGATGATTGTCAATTTTATATGCCGGGTTTCTGGTATCGCCGGAATCTCCGTTCGCCTAAAGATGCGCCTTCGTTCCATTCTTCAGATAGTTGGTTGGTGCGTGAAGACAGGCTAAGCGCACCGCTTACGGGTGTTTATTCGGAAAAAGAAAAACACTTTGTGACTGTGAGCCGTATCGATAAGTTTGCAGAAGAAGCCTTGAGCACTCATCGGGAAGGAGAAATTATCCTTTCAGGTAAAACGTCTCTAGGATTTACCGGATTTGAGAATCAAGACGGAATAACTGCGCTCTCTTTTGGCTTTCCTTATCGTGAAGCTCCCAAGAGTTATATTCGTAAGCTGACATTGGCACCTGCGGTAGAAGCTTTTCAATTCCTGAAAAAAGGGGAGACTGTTCTGCTGACATGGGAGATTCAGGAGAATAAGGCTGATGATTATTCTGATTTTATACGCCATGCATGGGAATATAGTTATGACACTTATGGACCTAAACCTGTGGAGACTCCTTATTCCATAACGGATATGAAGCAAGTTCTTAGCGGATTCTTTATAAGTAGCTTCGTAGAAGGACATCCGTTGGTTTATAATTCGGGAATACATCTAATGACGGAAAATTGCCAGAGTAACGGGCAGGCGGAAGTAGGATTTATTGGTCGTGTGCTCCTTAATGCATTCAATGCTTGGGAATATGGTCACCAATCTGATAGGGAGGATTTGAAAGCAAATAGTATGAAAGTGTTTGATAGCTACTTGAAAAACGGCTTTACTCCGGTCGGTTTCTTCAAAGAGTCGGTCGATTTTGATAAAGGCTATGAAGATCCTGTGCACAGTATACGCCGTCAGTCCGAAGGAATCTATGCTATGTTGCACTTTCTTGCTTATGAAAAAGAGAACGGGCGTCGTCATCCCGAATGGGAGCAGAAGATGAAAAATATGCTGGATATACTTTTGCGGTTGCAACAGGCTGACGGTAGTTTCCCTCGCAAGTTTCGTGATGATTTTACGATAGTTGACACTAGTGGGGGAAGTACTCCTTCGGCTACTTTGCCGCTGGTAATGGGATACAAGTATTTCAAAGACAAGCGATACCTTGCCAGTGCTAAGCAGACTGCGGATTATCTGGAGAAAGTATTGATTTCTAAAGCCGACTATTTCTCGTCCACACTTGATGCCAACTGCGAAGACAAGGAGGCATCTCTGTATGCTGCTACGGCTACCTATTATCTTTCATTGATTACAAAAGGAGACGAGCACCGGCATTATGCAGACCTGACGAAGAAAGCTGCTTATTTTGCCTTGTCATGGTATTATGTATGGGATGTTCCTTTCGCGCAGGGACAGATGTTGGGAGATATTGGTCTGAAAACCCGCGGCTGGGGCAATGTGTCGGTGGAAAACAACCATATTGATGTATTTGTGTTTGAGTTTGCTTCTGTGTTGCGATGGCTGTCAAAGGAATATGCAGAACCCCGCTTCTCGCAATTTGCAGAAGTCATTTCTACTTCTATGCGCCAACTTCTGCCTCATGAGGGGCATTTATGCGGAGTGGCTAAGCCCGGTTACTATCCGGAAGTTGTTCAGCACACAAATTGGGATTATGGAAAAAACGGGAAGGGATATTATAATGATATCTTTGCACCGGGTTGGACGGTAGCTTCTTTGTGGGAGTTGTTCACTCCGGGGCGTGCGGAGTATTTCTTGAAATGACATAAATAGGTCAGAATATATATCTATTATATTTTAATTTGATTTTGAACAAATTCTTTTAATTATTGAATTGTTTGTTTTATTATATTTTGCGTTGGTTGCCTACTTTTGCTCTCACTCGGTTAGAGATAAAGTATTTATTATGAGATTTTTAAATTTAATATTATGGATTTGAAGAAAGCATTGTTTGTTTGCTTGTTGTTGTACTATGGAACAAGTGCCAACTCCGCTTTACCTGTACATTCTATGGCTGGTAAGACGAATCTGTCGGAGCAGGCGAAAGGTATTCGTATTAGTGGTACGATAACCGATAAGGACAAAAATCCTCTTCCCGGTGTGAATATACGCGTTATGGAAGAAGGAGGCACTGGAGTGATAACGGATATGGACGGACATTTCTATATGGATGTGCCGGGAAAAAGTTCCGTAATTGAGATTTCCTATATAGGATTTAAAACCCAGCAAATAAAAGTTGGAAGCAAGATTAACTTTGATGTGATTCTTGAGGAAGATATTGAAGCGCTGGAAGAAGTGGTGGTTACGGGATATGGTAGTCAGAAAAAAATGTCGGTTATCGGTTCTATCGAAACATTGCAGCCAAAGAAGTTGCAGGTGGGGTCTTCACGTTCTGTTACTAATAACTTGGCGGGACAAATTGCCGGTGTGATAGCTGTTCAGCGTTCCGGTGAACCCGGGTACGATTCTTCTAATTTCTGGATTCGTGGTATTGCCTCTTTCTCTGGCGGACAGTCGCCACTAGTATTGGTTGATGGAATTGAACGTGATCTAAATCATATCGACCCGGCGGAAATAGAATCGTTCTCTGTATTGAAAGATGCTTCGGCAAGTGCTATGTATGGTGTGCGCGGTGCGAACGGTGTGATTGTTATTAATACAAAACGTGGTAAGATAGGTGCTCCTTCTGTGAATTTTCGGGTGGAACATTCTATTTCAGAACCTACAAAACTTCCTGAGTTTATCGGTGCAGCCGATCATATGGCATTATTGAACGAACTTACGGAAGACAGGACACGCTTGCCATTCAGCCAGGAGCAGATTGACAGGACTCGTTATGGATATGACCGGGATTTGTATCCGGATGTAAATTGGCTGGATCAAATAACGAAAGATTACGCTTACTCTACTCGTGCTAATTTAACGGTTTCGGGTGGCTCCGATTTTCTCCGGTACTCATTGGTCGGTTCTTATTTCGGTGAGAAAGGAATTATGGAAACGGACAAGACATTGCCTTATGACACCGGAATGAAGCTGACCCGTTATAACATGCGTGCCAATGTCGATTTGGATGTTACCAAGACGACAGTACTGCGTTTGAATGTCGGCGGTTTCTTGCAGACGCACCGTAAGCAGGCTTTTAGTACGGACAATGCTTTCGACAGGGCATTTATGACTTCTCCTTTTGTGCACCCTGCCCGTTACTCTGACGGAACAATTCCTATCATGAATATCAACGGAGTCAATCCTTGGGCTGCTGTGACACAAAGTGGATATGATGTGGTTACGGCCTCACAGATTCAATCTTTGTTTGCTGTTGAGCAGAACCTGAAAATGATCACTCCGGGATTGAAAGCGAAAGTGTCATTCTCGTTCGACCGCTGGAATCAGAGTTCGATAACTAGAGGCAAGAATGCGACTTACTATACTATTGCTACCGGTCGTGATATAGAGGGTAACCTGATTCATTCGGTGTTGAAATACGGAGATGATTCTTTGGGACATGGCAATAAAGGTGAATATGGAAATTCGAGGGTCTACTTTGAAGGAACGCTGACTTATGCACGTACTTTCGGAAAACATGATGTGGATGCATTGTTCCTGTATAATCAGCAAAGTTTTGACAACGGTAGTGTACAGCCTTATAGAAAGCAAGGTATTGCGGGGCGTCTTTCTTATACATTCGATAGCCGCTATGTGACGGAGTTTAACTTTGGTTATAACGGTTCGGAGAATTTTGCCAAAGGAAAACGTTTCGGATTTTTCCCCTCTCTTGCAGTTGGGTGGCTTATATCCGAAGAACCTTTTATGGATAAGTTCAGAAATACTTTGAGTAAATTGAAATTAAGAGGATCTATAGGAAAAGTTGGTAATGATGATATTGGTGGACGACGTTTTGCCTATATGACAACATTGAAGACAGATGCAGACACGTATCACTGGGGTGATACAGGGCAGATTGAACGTAAAGGTATTTCTGAAGGAGAAGTAGGAGTGGAAAACCTTACGTGGGAGACTGCATTAAAAATGAATCTTGGAGTAGAACTGGGCTTATGGAATGAACTGGAACTGCAAGTAGATGTATTTAAAGAAAAGCGTACTAATATTTTCATGCAGCGTAAAATTATTCCGTCACAAACCGGATTCTTGACAAATCCATGGGCTAACTTTGGTGAAGTGACTAATCGTGGTGTAGAATTCTCTTTGAATTATAGTAAACAAATCAATAAAGATTGGTTTATAGGTTTCCGTTCTAACTTTACTTATGCTATCAATCGGGTAGACGAGTATGATGAACCGGAATCTGTGGTAGGTACATACAAAGGGCTGACAGGACGTTCATTGAATACTTTGTGGGGGTTGCAGGCAGAAAGACTGTTTACGGCAGATGACTTTGATGCGGATGGTAATTTAAAGTTCGGTATACCGACACAAGATGTAGGAGCTTCCAAGGTTCGTCCGGGTGATATTAAATATGTGGATATGAACGGTGATGGTTTCATTACTGATGCAGATGAAGGTTATATTGGCGGAACAGTAGACCCGCGTATTGTTTACGGATTCGGTGGTAATATAAATTACAAGAACTGGGACTTGAATTTTTTCTTTCAAGGGACAGGCGATACTTATCGTGTAATCGGTAATACTACATACTTTATTCCGGGCAGCGGACAAACGTTGCAAGGAAATGTCTATTCCAACTATAATGACCGGTGGACAGAAGAGAATTCTTCTCAGGATGTGTTTTGGCCAAGATTGTCGGAAGAGCCTAACCGGCAAAACTACCGGAGCTCCACCTGGTGGAAAAAGAATATGCGATTCTTGCGTCTCAAGACTTTGGAATTGGGATATACTTTGCCGAAAATGATAACCGAGAAGATACATTCGAAGTCGGTTCGTTTCTACGTGAGCGGTAATAACCTTTTCTGTTTTTCTCCGTTCAAACTATGGGATCCGGAATTGGATACTGATACCGGTTTGCGTTATCCTGCTATGCGTTCCGTTATGTTTGGAGTTGACCTGAATTTCTAATTTAAAAAAAGACGATCATGAGTTTGAAGAAATATATATTTGCCGGATTGATAGGCATCGTATCGTTGGGTTCCTGTACGTATCTTGACAAAGAACCGGATACGGAGATTGATATAGATATGGTCTTTGAAAATAAGACAAAGGTAGAATCTTGGCTGGCTAATGTATACAGCCGTATTCCTAATCCGGGAAATGACTGGTTGAATACATACGGATGGGAAGTATTTGCGGATGACCTGACTGCTTCCGCACGCTGGCAACAGTGGGACTGGCCTAATATCACTAAGATTCTTGGTGGATGGACGCCTAATACACAATGGGCGGGCAATTTCTGGGATGGTCTTCCTCAGAAAATACGCCAGGCTTACATATTTATTGAGCGGGTGCATGCATTGCCTGAGGCCGATCTGTCACAGAAAGAAGTGGATTATATGAAAGCGGAAGCGCGTTTCCTTGCAGCTTATTATTGGTGGCAATTGTTGGAGACTTATGGACCGATTCCTTTTAGACCCAATTACATTGCTCCTACTGACTTTACTCTTTCGGACTTAATGGTGGGACAGAGACCGTTTGACGAGATTGTCAGTCATTTGGATAATGAAATGCTGGAAGCGGCAAAGCAATTGCCGCCTGTATGGCAAAGTGTAGAGAAATATGGTCGTATCACTTCCGTTATGTGTCTGACTATTCGTGCAAAAATGTTATTGTTTGCAGCCAGTCCGCTTGTGAATGGTAATGAGTGGTACATCGGGCATAAGAATAAGGAGGGAGAAGAACTGTTTAATTCTACTTACAGTCAGGAAAAGTGGGTAAAGGCTGCTGAGGCTTGTAAACTTTTGCTTGATGAGGCAGACCAGGCTGGATACCGTTTGTATGTGGAATATAATGCAGAAGGAGAGATTGACCCTTTCACTTCGCTTGAAAATGTTTGGTTCACCAAGTTTCAGGATGGAAATAAGGAAATTCTGTTCCCTTACACAAAGCAGGATGCTTATCAAAGTTATCAGTTCTATACCAATAAGGCTGTGACTAAGGAGTATGGTGGTGGAAATGGTTTGGGAGTATATCAAGGGCTGGTAGATGCTTTCTTTATGAAGAACGGGCTTCCGATAACGGATGACAATGCAGAATATGTGGAAGGAGGTTTCTCTACAGAAAAAGAAATAAGAGTCACTGAGTGGACAGGTGGAACAGGACAAAAGGGAGAAGTGACTGCAGAAGGGACTTATAATATGTATTGCAACCGCGAACCGCGTTTCTATACAACGGTGAGTTATAATGGTTCTTGGTATGCCTTAGCCGGACGTAAATATGAGTTCTTTAAGAACCAGAAAGATAACGACTACACACACGATGCTCCTCAAAATGGTTATTTGGTTCGTAAAAAAGTATATCCTCAGGATAATCCGAAGAATGGCAGTTATAAATGGCGGCAAATGTTCTTGTACCGTTTATCAGCTTCTTTCCTTGATTATGCCGAAGCAATCAATGAGGCTTATGATAATAAGGTATCCCGTGAGGAAGCGTTGAAATATGTAAATAAGGTGCGTGAACGTGCAGGTGTGCGGCAGTATACATTGAATACTGTTTCATTGGATGACCCTAAATATATTCATGTAGATGACAATCAACTGGCAGTACGTGAGGTAGTTCGTATGGAACGGCGTGTTGAACTTTGTTGCGAAGGCTCACGCTGGTCGGATATCCGCCGTTGGAGAATCATTGAGAGTCTTCCTGAAATGTGTGGAGATGACTATGGCATGAATTATGGTGGAACGAACAGTAATGAGTTCTATAAGAGAACTGTATTCCAAACGCGTGTATGGAAAAAGGCAATGTATTGGATGCCGGTATATTTCGAGGAGATAAATAAGAATCCTAACCTTGTTCAGGCTCCTTTCTGGAATTAATTAAATGAAAAGCATGATTATGAATAAGATAATGAAATTAATATGCTTGCTCTTTCTGGCATCGATAGTAGCGAGCTGTAATAAAGATCCGGAGTACTACACACTGGAAACGCCTGCAGACCAGATGCTATTAAGGACTTCTTCTGCTGACCTTACTTTGGAGAAAGAGAAGGAGAATGAGACTGCGATTACTTTTACGTGGAACGCTGCAGCACAGCGTGGCGGTGCTGACGCCAATATTGCTTACTTCTTTAGAATGTATATGGCGGACTTACACTCTAATGTCACTAGCTTATATGAAATTGAAGCCGGAGAACGCTCTATCAGCTTCACGCATAATGAACTGAATGATATTTTGGCTTCTTGGAGCATACTTCCCGGAGATAAAGTTACTATCGAGGCAGAGGTAATCGCTCAAGTGAATTCGTCTGCTCAGTATTTGAAACCGGAATTGTCGAAAACACAATTCGATGTGGTCGGGTATGATAAGAATGCTACTGCGATTTATATGGTGATGATAACGGAAGATGGTGAAAGGTCTATGCGAAGAATGACGGAAAAAGTTGTCGGTTCGGGAATCTACCAGTCACAGGCAGAATTGAAACCATGCAAGTACTTCTTTGCGCTCAGTGCAGAATCGGATTATCCATGTTACATGAAAGGCGAAAATGGAGATAACTCTTTGCAGTATGTAACGGAAGAAGGTGATTATGAGATGTTGGAGAATACAAAGAGCGGTACATATACAATGGTGGTTGATCTGAACGTATTTGATGTTAACATAGTCAGTTTGTATCCTTTGCCGAAGGATGGTATTTGGATTGTCGGTAATTCCTGCGAGGTAGGTTGGGATTTGGGAGTTGCTAAAGAGAAAGGAGCTCTGCAAAGTAAGGACCCGCGCCATCCTGAGCTTTGGACCTATACAGGTAATTTCTATTATAATGGTGGTAGCAATGAATTCAAACTTTCAGTGGACCTTGACTGGGGTGGTAGATTTTTCTTTGCTCCTCATGCGGCAGCTAATCCGGCAGCAGAGCATGAACTTGGGGAAGCGAGATACCAGGACAATGGTGGCGACTTGAAATGGAGCGTTGCGTCAGATGGTAAATACACCTTGACAGTGGACCTTAACCAAATGAGGATATATCTGAATCCTGCCGAGTAATCTTCGTAATGAGTTTATTAAAATATGAAAATCATGAAAAAACTGTTTATTATAATCTGTTTGCTTGCCAATATAGTTGTATTGGGAGCATGCGGTGACGTAGAAGGTGCGGGCGAATCACAACCCCGTGTACCGAGAGTGGAAGTGGAATCTGAAAATTACTATGTACAAATTGTACAAGAGAATATAAATGGGGTTGCTTTTGTATATCGTTGGTTGGATATGGAAACAGCATCGAAATATGTTATAACTTTGGCGTGGGAAAAAGATGCAGAAACGACTAAAACTCTGGATATAGAGGATAAGAGTATACTGACCTACAACGGAGTGCGTGAGTTGCTTTTTACCAACCGGCAAATAATGGAATACATGAGAACCTTTGGATTGGATGAAAAGGAAGCTCAATTGAGCATTACATTGGAAGCGTTCCAGGCAGATGGTACGCCAATTACTTCCGAAGCAGCTAAGGCATCAAAGACCTCTGAAATCGATATTATATTGGGTCCCGGTGTGGAGTTAAATCCGGATTTGGAATAGAATAGTAACAATTAACAAGAAAAACTCAAAACTTATGTATATGCAAAATATAATCGCGCTTGGAATGATTTCCCTATTCACTTGGGGGTGCGGTAATAGTGACAAGCAGAAAGGTGAAACGGTGCAAACACCGTTGGAAGACAAAGTGTGGTATTCAAATCCGGTTATAGACTCCGATAATCCGGACCCGACAGTGATAAAGGCAGAGGATGGATATTTCTATCTGTACGCTACGGGAGGTAATACATGGATACATAAGTCTAAGGATCTGGTACATTGGACTTATGTGAGTGGTGCCTATGAGGAAGATAAAAAACCGTCATGGGAGCCGGATGCTGGTATCTGGGCACCGGATATTAATTATATCGATGGTAAATATGTAATGTACTACTCTTTGTCCAAATGGGGCGGTGGAGAAACTTGTGGTATTGGAGTTTCCGTTTCGGATAGACCGGAAGGGCCGTTTACTGACCAAGGTAAGTTATTCCGGAGCAATGAGATTGGCGTGCACAACAGTATCGACCCTTTCTATATCGAGGATAACGGCAAGAAGTACCTGTTTTGGGGAAGCTGGTATGGTATTTGGGGAGTTGAGTTGAGCGAGGATGGCCTTTCGTTGAAAGGTGGAATAGAGAATGCGAAAGCAACAAAAATCCAAGTTGCTGCCAACACCGGAAACACGAATGCTTACGAAGGGTCCTATATATTGAAAAGAGGCGATTATTATTATCTGTTCTGTTCTACCGGTACCTGCTGTGAAGGTGCGAATAGTACCTATCAGACGGTGGTATGCCGTTCTACGAATCTTTTCGGTCCTTATGTAAATAAGGCGGGCGAAAAGATGAACGATAACAAACATGAGGTGTTGATACATAAGAATGATGCATTCCTGGGTACAGGGCACAATGCTGAAATAGTACAAGATGATGAAGGTAAAGACTGGATAATCTATCACGCTTACCGCACTGCCGATCCGTCTTTGGGTCGCGTAGTCTTGCTTGATAGAGTGTATTGGGATGACAACGGATGGCCTTATCTCGTAGGAGATGGTCCGGTTGTGAAGGCGGAAGCACCTGCTTTCAAGGATAATAAGTAATTGGTATGGGATAATTGCAGCTATATAGCTGCAATTATCCTAATTTTGCTCTCGGATTTTAATTTTATAGATTTTAAAAATGTTATGAAAAAAAAAATACTGCTAATTTTGCTTTGCATTTTACAAAGTGTTCTATTTGCACTGCAAGCACAAAACACACAACGGAATATCGCATATACGGATGATAACGTGAGATTCACAGTCATCTCCGACGGGGCTCTCCGCTTGGAATATGCTCTGGATGGGAAATTTGTAGACGACAGATCGCACATGGCTATCAATCGCCTGTATCCTCAAGTAGATTACAAACTGAAAACAAGAGGAGGATGGGTTGAAATAACGACTTCTAAGATGAAGATGCGTTATAAGAAAAACAGCGGACAGTTTACGGATAAGAACTTAATTATCACCGCAGCTAAAGAAATGCTGCCTTTTTCCTGGAAACCCGGTATGCAACAGAAGGGTAACTTGAAAGGTACTTATCGTACATTGGATGGTATGGATGGTGATACGCAGACACAGACTTGGGTGGCTGATACAAAGAAGGGTGAAAAACTGAAACTGGAAGATGGTCTGCTGGCTACGGACGGCTGGACTTTCATCGATGATTCGCAAGGACTTCTGTTTGATAATGATAAGGATTGGGATTGGGTGAAAGAGCGTCCGGCTAATGGCGGGCAGGACTGGTACTTCATGGCTTATGGACATGATTATAAAGCAGCTCTGAAAGATTATACTCTTTTTGCCGGAAAAGTGCCGTTGCCACCCCGCTATGCGTTCGGTTACTGGTGGTCGCGCTATTGGCTGTACTCTGATAAGGAATTCCGTAATTTGATTGATAATTTCCATACGTATCAGATTCCTTTGGATGTATTGGTAGTAGATATGGACTGGCATTATACGGAACAAGGAAAAGGCGGTTGGACTGGTTGGACCTGGAACAGGGACCTGTTTCCGAATCCGAAAGGATTCCTCGGATACCTCAAACAAAATGACGTGAAAATAACCCTCAACCTGCACCCTGCGGATGGAGTGGCTTCTTATGAAGAAAAATATCCTGAACTGGCAAAGGATATGGGAGTTGATCCTCAGTCCAAACAAACGATTCCATGGATAAACTCAGATAAGAAGTTTATCAAGAATATGTTCAAGAATGTATTGACTCCGATGGAGAAAGACGGGGTTGATTTCTGGTGGCTGGATTGGCAACAAGGGATCTATGACCCGAAAATGAAGAATTTGAGTAATACCTGGTGGATTAATTATGCTTTTTTCAGTAATATGGAAAAGAACCGGGATACGCGTCCTATGTTGTACCATCGTTGGGGAGGTTTGGGAAATCATCGCTATCAGGTCGGTTTTTCAGGTGATGCGGTTGTATCATGGAAATCATTGGATTTTCAGCCTTATTTCAATTCTACGGCTTCTAATGTATTGTATGGTTATTGGAGCCATGACTTGGGCGGACATATCGGCGAAAGTATCGATCCGGAAATGTACACTCGCTGGTTGCAATTTGGAGCTCTAAGTCCGATTATGCGTACGCACTCGCAAAAGAGTGCCGGTTTGAATAAAGAACCGTGGGTGTTTAACAAAGAGTATTGTGATATTCTTCGTAAGACAATCCGGCAGCGTTATGAGATGGCTCCGTATATTTACACGATGGCCCGTAAAGGGTATGATGAAGGGTTGTCACTTTGCCGTCCGATGTATTATGACTATCCGGAAAGTAAAGAGGCTTATGAATTCCGCAGTGAATATATGTTTGGAGATGATATTTTGGTTGCTCCCGCTACGGCTCCGGCAAAGGATGGTTATGTACAGGTGCGTGCGTGGTTGCCCGAAGGTGAGTGGTATGAACTGCATACCGGTACTTTACTGAAAGGCGGTCAGATTGTAGAGCGTCCTTTTGCTATCGACGAATATCCGATTTATGTAAAGGCAGGCGCTGTATTGCCAATGTATACAAGCAAAGTAATGAACTTGAATGGCAATGACGAAGAAGTTGTAATTACCGTATTCCCCGGTGGAAATGGGGCGTCTTCCTTTAGTTTCTACGAGGATAATGGAAACGATAAGAATTATGCGTCAGAATATGCTGTGACTAAACTGACGGCTTCCCGCCGGGGACAGGAACAAACAATTGTTATTGGTAGGCGTGAAGGACAATATAAAAATATGCCTGTTTTCCGTTCATTTAAAGTGAAGGTGCTCTCATCGCTTGTCCCGCAATCTGTTACTGTGAACGGACAACCTGCAAAATACGAATACTTAGGTGAAGAGTTTGCTCTTTCTGTCGATTTGCCGATTTTGTCTTGCGACCAGGAAAAGGTCATTAAGATAGTTTATCCTGCGGAAACGGCTGATATGAACGGTTTATTGGGAGCATCGAGACGAGTTGCCAAATCTATGGAGCAGTTGAAATATCGTGATTCATATATTTGCTTTAAAGAAGAATTTGGTAAGATGGGAAGTTTAAGTGAAGCAGTTACTTATGCTCCGGACAAGATTTCTTCTTTAGTTTCCGATTTCTGGAAAAGTTATAATGATTTTCCGGAAGTTCTGAAACGCCAAGGTTTGAATGACGATAATAAGGCGTGGTTCTTGCAGTCTATTTGCTGGAAATAAGAGTGTAGATGGACGGAATGATGAAGAGGAAACCCTTTTCGGACACTTTCCTCTTTTGTTTTTCAGGCTGAAACCTGTTAGGGACTTGACAAATGCATTTTAATGTTGTATCTTTGTAGCTCAAGGAAATGGATTTCTGCCTGATAATAACTGAAAAATTAGATAAAAATGAATATAGAAGTAGTATAATATAGTGACAATTGTTCTCTCTCTTCTTGGACTATACCAAGAAATAGAATATCTGATATAGGCTAAGGCTGCGAATTCCACAAAATTCGCAGCCTTTTTTGTTGTAAAAAATAGACGATAAAAGTCGAATTCGCAATTTGAGATTTTATAATAAACTTGGATACCGTTTATAATAAACTGCTCAAAAGTTTATTATAAATGTATCATACGTTTATGTACTAAGCTGTAATGATATTTGATGGAACGTTTTCCTTTGTGTGGTATCTTTCGGAATTGAGGTAATTATAGTATACAAATAGTGTAGTCTCTTACTTTTACAAGATGGAGCGGAAGGCGACTCTCTATCCCGCCCAGTTCTCTCTATCCAGATTCCGATAACTGATGGCTTCTGCCAAATGAGCGGAAAGAATCTGTTCACTTCCTTCCAGATCGGCAATGGTACGCGCTACTTTCAATATACGGTCGTATGCGCGTGCGGAAAGATTGAGGCGTTCCATTGCATTTCGCAGCAGGGAAAGTCCTTTGTCATCCGGTCGCGCATAAATGGATAATAGCTTGCTGCTCATCTGTGCATTGCAGTAGATTCCCGGATACTCAGCATAGCGTTTTTCTTGTATCTGACGAGCTCTGATTACACGTTCACGAATGGCGGCACTGGACTCTCCTCTTCGTTGGTCGGAGATTTTGTCAAAAGGGACTGGGATGATTTCAATCTGAATATCAATCCTGTCGAGCAAAGGACCGGAAATCTTATTCAGGTATTTCTGCACCTGTCCGGGACTGCATACACACGCTTTGGTCGGGTGATTGTAATAACCACATGGGCAAGGGTTCATGGAGGCTACCAATGTGAAGCTGGCAGGATAATCTATACTGCTTTTTACGCGGGAAATGGTGATGCGCCTATCTTCTAACGGTTGTCGTAGTACTTCGAGTACGTTTCTGCTGAATTCGGGCAGTTCGTCAAGAAATAAAATCCCGTTGTGCGCTAGGCTTATTTCTCCGGGCTGGGGAAAACTCCCTCCTCCTACCATGGCAGTTTGTGAAATAGTGTGGTGTGGGTCTCGGAAAGGGCGTTGGGTTATTAGTGAGGAATTTCGGTTTAGCTTTCCGGCTACGGAGTGTATTTTGGTTGTTTCGAGGCTTTCTCCTAAAGAGAGGGGAGGAAGAATCGAAGGTAATCTTTTTGCCATCATTGACTTCCCGCTTCCGGGCGCACCTATCATAATCAGGTTGTGACCGCCGGCTGCCGCTACTTCCAATGCCCTTTTTACATTCTCCTGCCCTTTTACATCGGCGAAATCAAATTCAAAGTTACTTTGTTGGGCGTAGAACTCTTCTCGAGTATTGACTATGGTTGGTTCTAATTCTCGCTCATTATTGAAGAATTCGATGACTTCTTTAATATTGCTGACGCCATAAACTTTCAGTTGATTGACTACGGCAGCTTCCCGTGCATTCTGCTGTGGGATAATCAATCCGTCAAATCCGTCTTCTCTTGCTTTGATGGCAATAGGGAGCGCTCCTTTGATGGGCTGTATGCTTCCATCAAGACTCAGTTCTCCCATTAGCAAGTAGCGAGAGAATTTCTCGGAAGATATAGTTCCGTTGGCTCCCAGAAGGCCGATGGCAAGGGGTAAATCGTAGGCTGAACCTTCTTTGCGAATATCTGCCGGTGCCATGTTGACTATCAGGTTACTGGTCGGTATCTTATAACCGTTAACTTGAAGAGCGGAGATTATGCGTTGATGGCTTTCTTTGACCGCAGAATCCGGAAGGCCGACCAGATAGAACATACAGCCACGTGAGCTGTTTACTTCGATTGTGATGAGTGTTGCACCAATTCCTTGAACAGCCGCTCCGAATACTTTGATTAACACGTTTGGTTACTGATTATTTTTTCTTTTTGTTGTCTTTTTTATCTTTCTCTTCTGCTGCGGAAACGACTTCTTCGATTTTCTTCTTCAAATCTTCTCCACTGAGATTTTTAGCCAGGATTTTTCCGTCTGCCGACAGAAGAATGTTTGCGGGAATTTGCTTGATGGTATATTGTTTGGCAATCTCTGAATTAAGTCCGCTGAAATCACAGACTTGCTCCCAATCCAACGTGTCACGTTTTATTGCGTCTTTCCATTCTTTCTTGTCCACGTCGAAAGAGATACCGAGCATACCTATATATTTACTCTTTTTGTACTTCTTATAAAGTTCCTTTAGTTCATTGTTGTTGCGACGGTTGGAAATACTATCTCCCCAAGAAGCCCAGAAGTTGATTAAAAGGTTTTTCTTTTTGAAGTCTTCTGATGTGCGGGTAATTTTTTCTCCTTTGGTATTAGGCAAACTAAAGAAGGGGGCATATTTCCCTATTTCGGTTTTTTCGGCTTGGGATATGGTTTCGTTCAACTTCTCAATATATAATTTATCTTGCAATATTCCTGTCATGACTTCAATTAGTTTTTTTATCTTATTGAAGTCCGGAGATTCTTTTTGGACAAAATATTTATCTAGTAGATAGAGGCTTACGAAAGATGAATGATGTTGCTGTATGAATTCTTCTGCTTTTTGTTCTAAATCCTTTTCGGACGGGCTGTTTAAGCCGTTCAGTTCTTTTTGGAAGGCTGTAAACTCTTCATTGTATATATTGCCGTCGATGGTTAGGACTTTCAAATTGCCGGTATCTCCCTTTATTTTGATTTTATTCCCTTTATCAAGGAAAATAGGGTATTCTATCTGATTTTTAATGAGCAGAAAAGCGGAGGTAATAGTGTCTATTGGGGTTGAATAAGAGAACTTGTCGTCTTTGGTGAAAATAGTATCTATTTGGTCGTGCAATTCGTCCATACCGTATAGATAAAGTGTATCTGTTCCCAATCCTTCGATTTCTCCGGTTATGTTTACTTCCTTAGAAGACTTGCTGCAACCGAATAGACAGATGGCTATGAGGATTAAAATGCTACTCTTTTTCATTGCTTTTATTTCTTTTCTGCGAAAGTACGGTTTTTTGCAGATAAAAAAAAGAATTGCCCGTCATTTGTAATGACAGGCAATTCTTAATATTTAAAATAGAGTGGTAATTCTATTATTTAACGATGTTCATGAAATCTGCATTTGTGAAGTATTTTGCAAATTCCAAGTCTGTAGCTGCTTTCTTAGCCAATGAAGAATCTTTAGCAACTGCGCTTTTCAAGCTGCTTGTTACCATAGAAGAATTATTAGTTCTAGCGCCTAAAACAGCCATCAAGTAGTCTGTGTAAGCATCCGGTCTTTCTACGTTAGCCAAAGTATTTTTAGCTTTGTTGTAGTCTTTTGCCAAGATCTGAGCCAATGCGGCACTATTAGTCTTAGAGTCACCGAATGAGTTTACAGCTCTTTCATATTGACCTTGAGCGATGTACAGGTTACCCATAGATTCGCCAAGTTCTTTAGTACCGGCAGCTTTACCGAAGTAAGCTTCTGCAGCTGCTTTGTCACCCTTCATCAAAGAAACCAAACCTAAGTTCATGTTTACTTCAGGAGAAGCGTTTACGTTGGCTGCTTTCTTGAAATAAGATTCAGCTTTATCGATGTTGCCAGCTTGATAAGCTAATTTACCCAAGTTATTGTAAGCACGGTAATCGTTCGGGAATTGTTTTGTAGCTTGAGTATAGATAGCTTCTTGTTTAGCAGGATCGTTAGTCAGTGTAGCTGCGTACAGCAATTCTTCGATATTCAATTCAGAAGGATTGGAAGAAGCCAGCTTAGCGATTTCTTCGTCAGACTTACCGATGATTTCGTAGTTCAAAGTCAAACGAGAACGACGTAACTGAGGCAGGATTTCGTCAGCCAAAGTTTTGTAAACAGAAGAAATGTTTTTGATTTCTTGTTCTCTTTGTGCAGGATCTTGATACATAGACAATACGCGGAGGATCAACTCTTTGTCTTGAATGTTAGACTTAGAAACCAGTTCTTGGAAACCTTCCCAGTCCTGTGCAGTATATTTTGCATCGATCGGAGCATCGATTTTTGCTTTCTTCAGGTCTTTGTTCAACATCTTAGTAGTGTTGTTCTCACGGTTTTCAGCCAGTGTAGTATTCAAGCTTACACCACCATCTGGAGAAGCGTATGCAGATACTTCGATGTTGCTGATCTTCTTGTTAGCTGCTTCGTTTACGTTAGCAACTTCTTTGTTGAATTCTTTAGCAGTCTTCAACTCGCTTGAACGGATGTTAGCTTGTTGGATCAAGAACATGATGTTAGCATCGTGCTTTTCTTTGATGATACGTTGGAAAGCGTCTTCGCCCAATGCAGGATTAGCATTACCTAAAGTATTGTTAACTAATTCTGAAGTAGAAATTACACCATCAGCTATTTTCACAGCAGGAATAGTAACTTCTTTTTTACCGATAGTAGCTTTGAATTCGAGGTATAACTCGGACTTAGCCATTTCCGGAACATAGTCAAAAGAGGTTTTCATTGTGTAGCTACCACCCATCTTATAAGAGATAGATTGGTTGTTACCTTCCACCTTTTCACCTTGGAAAGTAGCCGGTTGGCCTTTAGCTTCACCGCCATTCCATTTCAATACCGGAGTAACTTCTACAACCGCTTTCTTGTTGAAATACTTTTCAGGGAATTTACCATTGATGGTAGCAGGAACTTTACCACTTACTGCTTCCAGCACTTGCGGAGTAACAGTGAAGTAATCAGCTGACAGCGGACCCATTTTTTTGCTGCAAGAAGAGAATAATGCAACAACCATTGCCATGAGTAAAGGCAAGTACAACTTCTTAGTCATTTTAGGTATAAATTAAATGTTTGTAATTGAAATATCGTCTATTCACAAATCTTCTTCTACTTTACGTAGAAAAAGTAACGCAAAGATATTAATTCTTAATATAAATATATGGATAAGGGGGCGATTTTATCATAATTTAATGAAATAATGACTCTTTTTCTTTCCGATACTTAATATTTCGGGGATGATGTTCAATAATCTCACTGCGAAGCACATTGCGGTCGATGTGGGTGTAGATTTCAGTTGTTGCGATTGATTCATGTCCGAGCATACATTGGATTGCCCGTAAATTGGCGCCGCCTTCTAGTAAATGAGTCGCAAAAGAATGGCGGAAGGTGTGCGGGCTGATGTTTTTGGTAATACTTGCTTGCTGTGCTAGTTCTTTTATCATGTGGAAAATCATAATTCGCGAGAGTCTTTTACCTCTTCGTAGGCTGATAAAAACAAAATCTTCATGTCCGCTCTTGACTTCTATCTGATTCCGGTCTGTAAAATAGAGCTTTATCTCATTAATGGCTCTGGGGGAAATCGGAATAAGACGTTGTTTGTTTCCTTTTCCTTCTACCTTGATGAACCCTTCATCAAAATAAAGGTCGGATAGTTTAAGATTGACAAGTTCCGAAACGCGGAGCCCGCAGCTATATAGGGTTTCCAGAATAGCTCTGTTCCGCTGTCCTTCGGCTTTGCTGCGGTCTACAGTGGCAATGATCCGGTCAATTTCCTCTACTGTCAGTACTTCCGGGAGTTTGAGGCCTATATTAGGGCTTTCCAACAGCTCGCTGGGATCTGCTTCCAGATAGTCTGCCATGATCAGAAAGCGGAAAAATGATTTGATACCCGACAGAATGCGTGCTTGTGAGCGTGGATGAATGCCGATGTCGTGCAGGCCTGCCGCAAAACGTTGGAGGTCAGCCAGACATACATCCAAGATATTAATCCCTTCTAAGGTCAGGAAACTTAATAGCTTGTCCAAATCTGTAAGATAAGCTTCCAGTGTGTTAGGAGATAAGGACTTTTCCAATTTAAGATACTGCTGATACTTTCTGATAATCAGTGCTTGTTGTTCCTTCTTCTGTTTTTTTTCGTTGATTTCCATTTCTTTTCTCTATCTTTGCACCTTGAAATATTGTTCTTTGGATACAAAGGTATAAAAAAACAGGATTGTGCGATGAAGATACAAATTATTAATGGCCCGAATATTAATCTGTTGGGTAAGCGTGAACCTTCTATTTATGGAAGCGTTACATTTGAAGATTATCTTGCTGAGCTTCGCAAAAGATATGCTGACTTGGAGATCGACTATTTTCAATCGAACATTGAGGGAGAAATGATAGACTGCATCCAGCAGGTCGGATTTGACGTGGATGGTATTATATTGAATGCCGGTGCATATACGCATACTTCTATTGCTTTGCAGGATGCAATTCGTTCTGTGACATCTCCCGTGATTGAAGTGCATATTTCTAATGTGCATAGCCGTGAGGAATTCCGGCATGTATCTATGATTGCTTGTGCCTGTAGAGGGGTTATTTGTGGTTTCGGATTGAACTCGTATCGTTTGGCTTTGGAGGCATTATTAGAGAATAAATAAAGATTATAATATATAAATAGGTAGAAAGACTATGTTATTGAAACAGACTAAAATTGTAGCTTCCATTTCGGATAGACGTTGTGATGTGGATTTTATCAAACAATTATTTGATGCCGGAATGAATGTGGTGCGTATGAATACTGCGCATGCCAGCCGTGAAGGTTTTGAAGCTTTGATTGCAAATGTGCGTGCGGTGTCCAACCGTATTGCGATTCTGATGGATACTAAAGGACCGGAGGTTCGCACGACTGCTAATGCGGAACCGATTCCATATAAGATAGGGGAGAAAGTGAAAATAGTTGGTAATCCGGAACTTGAAACGA
Organism: Bacteroides finegoldii DSM 17565; assembly: GCF_000156195.1. GTDB lineage: Bacteria > Bacteroidota > Bacteroidia > Bacteroidales > Bacteroidaceae > Bacteroides > Bacteroides finegoldii. The sequence continues at coordinate 120,397 of NZ_GG688317.1, forward strand.
CCCGCGAATGTATTGCTGTCTCTTATCCCAATTTTGTGCATGACTTGAATATCGGTGGTACCATTCTGATTGATGATGGTGACCTGGAATTGGAGGTTATTGATAAGACTGCCGATTATCTGCTTTGTGAGGTGAAAAATGAAGCTACTTTAGGAAGTCGCAAGAGTGTGAATGTACCGGGTGTCCGTATCAATCTTCCTTCTTTGACGGAGAAAGACCGCAACAATATTCTTTATGCTATTGAAAAAGATATCGATTTTATAGCCCACTCTTTTGTGCGTAACCGTCAGGATGTGCTTGATATTCGTGAAATTCTGGATGCTCACAATAGCGATATCAGAATTATCGCTAAGATAGAAAATCAGGAGGGAGTGGATAATATCGACGAAATTCTGGAAGTGGCTGACGGCGTTATGGTTGCTCGTGGTGACTTAGGTATAGAAGTGCCTCAGGAACGTATTCCGGGTATTCAGCGTGTGTTGATTCGTAAATGTATTTTGGCTAAGAAACCGGTAATTGTTGCGACTCAGATGCTTCATACGATGATCAATAATCCTCGTCCGACTCGTGCGGAGGTTACGGATATTGCCAATGCTATCTATTATCGTACGGATGCTTTGATGTTGAGTGGGGAGACTGCTTATGGCAAGTATCCGGTAGAAGCTGTGAAAACGATGGCTAAGATTGCAGCTCAGGCTGAGAAGGATAAGTTGGAGGAAAACGATATTCGCATTCCTTTGGATGAAAATAGTAATGATGTTACGGCATTTCTTGCTAAACAAGCTGTTAAGGCTACATCTAAACTGAAAATACGTGCTATCATTACGGACAGTTACAGTGGACGTACTGCTCGTAATTTGGCTGCCTTCCGTGGTAAATATCCGGTATTGGCTATATGTTATAAGGAAAAGACCATGCGTCATCTGGCTCTTTCTTATGGAGTAGAGGCGATCTATATGCCGGAATTGGCAAATGGGCAGGAATACTATTTCGCTGCTTTACGCCGTCTGTTGAAGGAAGGTCGCTTGCAACCTTCCGACATGGTAGGATATTTGAGTAGTGGTAAAGAAGGTACGCAGACTTCATTCCTCGAAATCAATGTGGTGGAAGATGCTTTGAAGCATGCGGAAGAGACTGTTTTGCCGAATAATAACCGCTATTTGTAAAAAGCTATATGCAAGAGACTGAATCTATAGACGAATATATTTTGCAGCATATTGATCCCGAGAATGACTATCTGAAAGCACTCTATCGGGATACGCACGTAAAATTACTCCGTCCCCGTATGGCTTCCGGGCATTTGCAAGGGCGGATGTTGAAAATGTTTGTGGAAATGATTCGGCCTCGCCAGATATTGGAAATTGGAACGTATAGCGGGTATTCCGCCCTTTGCTTGGCTGAAGGGCTTCAGAAGGGCGGAATGTTACATACGTTTGAGATAAATGATGAGCAAGAAGATTTTACTCGTCCGTGGCTTGAGGAATCACCGTTTGCGGATAAAATCCGTTTTTATATAGGTGATGCGTTGAGCCTGGTTCCCGATTTGGGGATTATTTTTGATATGGCTTTTATAGATGGAGATAAACGCAAGTATATTGAATATTACGAAATGACGCTGGCGCATCTCTCACAAGGAGGATATATCATTGCCGATAATACATTGTGGGATGGTCATGTGTTGGAACAGCCTCGTAGTGCTGATACTCAGACGATCGGGATTAAGGCATTCAATGATTTCGTAGCAAAAGATGAGCGGGTGGAGAAAGTGATATTGCCCTTACGTGATGGGTTAACGATTATAAGAAAGAAATAAAGGAGTAGATTTATGGAAACAACTAGACAGAATAAGATATCTCGACTGTTGCAAAAAGAGCTTAGTGAGATATTTCTGCTTCAGACAAAAGCAATGCCGGGTGTTTTGGTATCTGTAAGTGCTGTTCGTATCAGCCCGGATATGAGTATAGCCCGTGTTTATCTTAGTGTCTTTCCGTCCGAGAAGGCAGAAGAAATAGTGAAGAATGTCAATGATAATATGAAGACCATTCGCTATGAGCTTGGAACCCGTGTACGCCATCAGTTACGTATTATCCCGGAGCTGAAGTTTTTTGTGGATGATTCATTGGATTATATTGAGAAGATTGATTCTTTGCTGAAATGAAATAATTTGTTGCAGAGTTGAATTTTCCTTTTTATATAGCCCGGCGTTATCTTTTTTCGAAGAAGAAACATAATGCCATTAATATCATATCCGGCATTTCTGTGTGCGGAGTAGCTCTTGCTACGCTTGCATTGGTCTGCACGCTTTCTGTTTTTAATGGATTTCAGGATATGGTAGCCAGCTTTTTTACAGCATTCGACCCGCAATTAAAAATTACTGTTCGTGAGGGGAAAGTCTTTGATGGTCAGGACAAACGGATTGGCGTAGTTTGCCTGCTTCCTGAAGTAGATGTATTTACAGAAACTCTCGAAGAGAATGCGATGGTACAATATAAAGACCGTCAAGCTATGGTTGTTCTAAAGGGGGTAGAGGATAATTTTGAAGAATTGACAGCCATTGATAGTATTCTCTATGGAGCCGGTGATTTTCTTCTTCATGATTCTATTGTGAATTACGGTGTGATGGGGGGAGAGTTGGTGGCAACCTTGGGTACGGGACTTCAATTTGTTGATCCTCTTCAAGTGTATTTACCCAAACGGAATGCTAAAGTAAATATGGCAAATCCGGGTGCTTCCTTTAATCGTGATTATCTTTATTCTCCCGGAGTTGTCTTCGTTGTCAATCAGCAGGAATATGACGGAAAGTATATTCTTACCTCTCTTGATTTTCTTCGTCAACTGCTGGATTATACAACAGAGGTTTCCGCTATAGAATTGAAATTGAAGCCTGGTGCAAATGTTTCATCTGTACAAGCCAAAATTGAGAAAATACTAGGTAATGATTTTATCGTTCAGAACCGCTATCAGCAGCAAGCGGATGTTTTCCGTATCATGGAGATCGAGAAATTGATCTCTTATTTATTCCTTACTTTTATCTTGATGATTGCTTGCTTCAATGTAATCGGTTCTCTTTCTATGTTGATTTTGGACAAGAAGGATGATGTTGTAACATTACGTAGCTTAGGAGCGGATGATAAACTGATCTCCCGTATCTTTTTATTCGAAGGTCGTCTTATTTCTCTTTTCGGTGCCGTTTCCGGGATTGTTTTAGGGTTGCTTTTGTGTTTCATCCAACAGGAATTCGGAATTATCTCATTAGGTGGTGGCGGTGGTACTTTTGTTGTGGATGCCTATCCTGTGAGTGTTCACGCTTGGGATGTGCTACTTATCTTTGTGACGGTTCTAACGGTCGGCTTTCTTTCTGTATGGTATCCGGTGCGATATTTGAGTAAAAGACTTTTGTAATATTTATTGTATATACTTTTCTATAATTGATAACTTTTAATTCGGTTTTTATTTTTATATTTCCTAATATACTACTATATTTGGCACAATTTTGTTAATTAGAAGTAATCTGTAAAACACTTCCGTGAAACTTGAAAGTAATGACATAGACAGAATTGTAAACAGTGATGAAGCGGCTTTTTGCCGTTTTATGGAATATTATTCCTCACGTTTATATCACTATGTTTATGCTTTGATTGGCCAAAAGGAGCCATCTGAAGAGGTTGTAAGTGATGTTTTCTTTGAAGTTTGGAAAAATAGAAGAACTTTGGCTGGCATAGAAAATATGAATGCTTGGATACAAACAATAACCTATCGGAAGGCTCTTTCTTATCTGAGAAAAGAGAAGGGAAAGGCAGATTTATTGCTTGATGATATAGGAGATTTTATATTTGCCCCAATCCAATCACCGGATGAGGCTATGATTAGCAGAGAAGAAATGGAGAAAATAAACAATGCTATTCAACAGTTACCACCGAAATGTAAACATGTTTTTTTCTTGGCGAAAATAGAAGGCCTACCTTATAAAGATATTGCGGCATTATTAGATATATCCGTGAAGACTATAAATAATCATATAGCTTTTGCATTGGAAGAAATTGCTAAGAAACTAAATATTCGCTTTTGAGAATAATATTTTTATTCTTGCCTTATTTATTTGATTATCAATAGCCTATTCGTGAAAAAATCTGTCTTATATATTTTTTTATATGAAATGAGAAAAAAGTTCATTTTTAACTAGGAGATTCTTTTTTTAATTGCGTCTTTAATTATAGAACAACATTAAAAAAGATTATGAACTTGAAAGAATACTTTCGCCTTGCAAATTTATTTGGTAAGTTGAATTCTCAGGAAAAACTTGAGGATGATTTTACCACTATGCCTGAAGGTGAGACGCTGAGGTTCTTTTGGGAAAGCTGCGAACAAGAGAAAATTGATGCTTCTTCCATTATAGAGAGAACTCGTATGAAGATACAAAAAAGCGAAAAGAAGCGCAAACGGAACTATTTGTTGATAACTTCCGCTTCTATTGCTGCTTCTATTCTGATTTGTATGTCAACTATTTATTTTATGAATCTAGAAACTGTTGTCGATTTAGACTTACAAGCTATTGCAGAAGGTCTAGATAGCCAGACTGTTGATGAAGTAACTCTGATAACTGCTAAAGAACAATTGAACTTAGATGAAGATGCCTTTATTAAGTATTCAAAGGAAGGAAAAGTTGCGGTTAATTCTCAGGTTATTAAAGAAGAAAAGGTAAAAGATGAACAAGAATATAATCAGTTGATTGTTCCCTCAGGTAAGAGGGCTAGAATAGAGCTGTCAGATGGGACTCGTCTAGTGGTAAACTCCCAGTCTAAAGTTGTTTATCCTCGTCGTTTTAAAGGTGACATTCGTAAGATATATACTCAAGGGGAAGTTTTTCTAGAGGTTGCTCATGATAAGAAACATCCTTTTATTGTTGAATCTGAGGATTTTAAATTACGGGTACTTGGTACAAAGTTTAATATTTCCAATTATCGGGGAAGTGCGACCAATATTGTATTGGTAGAAGGATCAGTAGAAGTAACTGATAAGAATGAGAAGAAGGCACAATTGGCTCCACATGATTTATTGAATATAGCAGATGGTTCAATTGTCTGTCAGAAGCAAGTGGATGTAGCTGAATATATTAGTTGGATAGATGGAATTATGCTGTTGAATGGCAATACTTTATCGCAGATTATTCAGAAGCTAAGCATTTATTATGGTGTATCCATACAGTGTGATCCATTGGTAGGTAGTGAGAAGGTCTATGGAAAACTAGATTTGAAAGATGATATAGATGAGGTGATTGAATGTATTCAGCAAACATTGCCATTTACGATAGAAAAAAGAGATACTAGTATATACTTGAATAAATAATAACTTTTTAATTAATCTTTTAAATATGCTTGCCTATGAAGAACAGATTATCATCATGACACAAAAAATCGGATAAATATTGCCGTATTTACCCGATAGTAATTCCTTAGTTAAATCAATAAATCCAAAATTGTTAACCTAAAAAGAAATTTTTATGGTAAAGAAAAGTATTTTTTTACACTTAAAAAAAAGACTTAAGCTTTTTTGTATTATAAACGTCTTTTTTATGATTCCTAGTTCTTCGTTCGGTACTAATTCTATCCGATGGAATTCCGAAGAAGATTTGTTCTCGGTACAATATGAGAATACCACAGTTAAAGATATCTTAGATTATATCGAAAAACATAGTAAGTACATTTTTATTTATTCAGCGAATGTTCAAAAAAAATCTGAATAATAAAGTCTCCATTTCAGTTTCCAATAAGAAAATAGATGCTGTGTTGAAAGAATTGTTTTCAGAGACAGGGCTGAATTATAAGATGTTGGGAAGGCAAATTACGATTTCGGTCCCAGAAGCTCCTAAAGTACAACAAACTACACAACAAAAGGGTATTAAGGTAACAGGTAACGTTTCAGATGAAAAAGGAGAGCCGCTAATTGGTGTAACAATCATTTTGAAGAATGATTCTACAGTGCATTCATTAACGGATATGAATGGTAATTATAGCATTATGGTTCCTACGAGAAAGTCAGTACTTTCTTTCCGTTATATTGGCTTTGTGCCTAAAGAGGAAATTGTTGATAACCGAAAGGTTGTTAATGTACAAATGGTAGAGGATGTAGGCCAATTGGATGAGGTGGTGGTAGTAGCTTATGGTGCACAAAAGAAAGAATCTGTAGTAGGGTCTATTACCACAATTGAACCGGCAAAATTGAAAGTGTCTACTAGTCGTTCATTGAGTAATAATTTGGCTGGTACAGTTGCCGGTGTATTAGCTGTTCAACGTTCTGGTGAGCCGGGATATGATAACTCTTCTTTCTGGATTCGTGGTATTAGTACATTTCAGGATGCCGGACAAAACCCATTGGTTTTGATTGATGGTATAGAACGTGATTTGAATAATATTGATCCTGAAGAAATAGAATCTTTTTCTGTGTTGAAAGATGCTGCTGCAAGTGCTGTTTATGGAGTACGGGGAGCTAATGGCGTTATTTTAATTAATACGAAACGTGGACAAGTTGGTAAACCTCGTGTGACTGTAAAGGCTGAATTTGCCGCTACACAACCGGTTAAACTTCCCGAGTATTTGGGTGCGGCGGATTATATGCAGGTTTTAGATGATATCTTGATTGATACAGGGCAACAACCTAAATATACGGATCGCATTGCAAAAACCCGTTCAGGTTATGATCCGGATTTATATCCAGACGTGAATTGGATGGATGCAATTACAAATGATTATGCTTCGAATCAGCGTGTAACAGTCGATATATCCGGTGGCACAGAGACATTACGTTATTCTTTTGTTGCTGCTGCGTATAATGAACGTGGTATTTTGAAACGTGATAAAAGCTATGATTGGGATCCTACTATTAAATTGCAACGTTATAATGTGCGTTCGAATGTGGATCTGAAATTAAGTCCAACTACGCAATTGCGTTTTAATATTGGTGGATATTTGCAAGATAGAAATTCTACAACGAAAGATATATCTCAAATTTTTCAGAAAGCGTTTGTTGCTGTTCCGCATGCTTTCCCTGCACAGTATTCTAGTGGACAGATTCCGACAACAGAAGAACCAAATGTTTGGGCATGGGCTACTCAAAGTGGATATAAAAGAAAAAGCGACAGTAAGATCGAAACATTGTTTTCGGTAGAACAAGATTTGAAATTTTTGCTTCCTGGATTGAAACTAAAAGGAACATTCTCATTTGATAGGTTTTCTTCGGGTACAGTTTCTCGTGGGAAGACACCGGATTATTATGTACCTGCAACTGGACGTGATGATGAAGGTAATTTGATTATAGCATCAAAATCCAATGGCACAAATTTCTTGGACTATTCAAAAAGTGGTGACTATGGGAACAAGAGTGTATATATGGAAGCTACTCTATCTTACGATCGCACATTCGCTGATAAACATGCTGTTGCTGCAATGTTGTTGTTTAATCGTCGTAATTATGATGATGGAAGTAAGTTGCCATATCGTAATCAGGGATTGGCTGGACGTGCATCTTATACCTATGCAGGTAAATATGTAGGTGAATTTAATTTTGGTTATAATGGTTCTGAAAATTTTGCTAGAGGTAAGCGCTATGGCTTTTTTCCTTCAGGAGCCATTGGTTGGATTGTATCGGAAGAGGCATTTATGCAACCATTGCGTAAAGTCATATCTAAATTGAAATTACGTGCATCCTATGGTCAGGTAGGTAATGCTAATTTAGGTGGACGCCGTTTTGCATACCTCTCTACAATTACCGATGACTATGAGACATTAAACATGTATAAATGGGGATTGGATAGCAGTTATGGCTTAACTGGTATGGCAGAAGGCGAGTTTGCAGTACAAGATTTGACATGGGAGATTGTTAATAAGATGAATTTGGGGGTTGAGCTAGGTTTCCTGAATGGTATGATTGATTTGCAATTAGACTATTTCGATGAACGCCGTAAAGATATATTTATGCCACGTGAGTCTGTTCCAATGACAGCTGGATTTATGAAGCAGCCTTGGAAGAATTTTGGAAAAGTGACTAATCAGGGTGTAGAAGTTTCTTTAAATGTTAATAAACAGTTTGGCAAGGATTTATTTGTCAGCTTAATGGGAACATTTACCTATGCTCATAATGAAATAACAGAAAAGGATGAACCTAGTGCAGTAGTTGGTACTAACCGTGCTGAAACAGGACATCCGGTAGGACAATTAACTGGCTATATAGCAGAAGGTTTGTTTACGGCAGACGACTTTGAAGACGTAAGTACAGGTAAACTGAAAGAAGGAATTCCGACTCAAAGTTTTGTAGGTAAATTACGTCCGGGGGATATCAGATACAGAGATGTCAATGGTGATGGTAAAGTAGATGTATTTGATAAATCTCCAATTGGAGGAACAAAAGATCCGGAGATAGTATATGGCTTTGGACTGAATATGAAATACAAGGATCTAGATTTTGGAGCTCTTTTTCAAGGAATAGGCCGTAGTTGGAATATATTAGGATCAAGCATTATTCCGGGTGCCAATAGAGGAGTGACAGGCAATATGTTTACTAATGCAAATGATCGTTGGACTGTAGACAATCCAAGTCAGGATGTATTTTATCCACGTTTGGATGATGGTATAAATAGTAATAATAACCAACCATCTACATGGTGGCTGCAGAATATGAGTTTTTTACGTTTAAAAAACATTGAACTTGGTTATTCTTTGCCAAAGAATTTGTGGAGAAATACTACAGTAATATCAGGCATTCGTTTTTTTGTGAGAGGAACAAATCTTTTAACATTTTCAAAATTTGATTTGTGGGATCCGGAAGTAGAAAATAATACGGGGGCTGCATATCCGATTATGAAATCGTTATCTGCAGGTTTTGAAATTAAATTCTAATAGTAGCGCATATGAAAAATAGCATATTAAAATTTATAGCATTAAGTATTATTACAATATTTGTCTTTTCTTCTTGTTCTGATTATTTGGATAAGCAACCTGACGATCAGTTGGACTTAGAATCAGTATTTGAGAATAAAAAGAATATGGAACGTTGGCTGGCATATATTTATCGCGGCCTACCAGAATATTATACCTATGATGGTCCAGATGCCATAGCTGATGAATTGATTCCTTCGGTTGGTTGGGAAGCACAAGGATTTAAAGCCATTCAGTATCAAAAAGGTAACTGGACGGCAGACAGTCCTGGAGTAATTACTTATTGGAATAATTATCCAAAATATATCCGCTCTGCTTATTTGTTTATTAAACATGCTCATCCACTAGAGGCTGTACCGGTTGAAGAAGTAGACTTTATGAAAGCAGAATGTCGTTTTTTTATAGCTTATTATAATTCAATGATGGCTATAGCTTATGGTGCAGTCCCTATTATTCGCGAGGCCAGTGAGAGTACTTCGGCTGATGACTTGATGTTGAAACAAGAGCCTTTTTATGATGTAATTGATTGGGCAGATCAGGAAATGTTAGAAGCTTCAAAACAATTACCTGCCACTCAAACTGAAGATAAGAAATATGGTCGTGTAACTTCTGTCGGATGCTTGGCAATGCGTGCGCGTATGTTATTATTTGCTGCCAGTGACTTGGTGAATGGTAATCCTGCATTGGCGAATATAAAAAACATTGATGGAACCCCTATCTTTAATTCTGTACATGATCCGGAACGATGGAAAAGGGCAGTAGATGCTTGTAAACTGGTTATCGATGAGGCGGAAGCCGCTGGCTATCATTTGCATTATGAATATTTGGATAATGGTGATATTGATCCTTTCCTTTCTTATCAGAATGCAGTGATGAAGAGATGGAACGAAGCCAACAGAGAGTTATTGTTTGTTCGTACAATGGATTCCGGTGGATGGTATGATAAGAACTGTATCCCACGAGGTTTGGGTATTAATGGAGTGGGAGCGATCGGAATAACCCAATCTTTGGTTGATGCTTTTTTTATGAGAAACGGGCAGAGACCTATTTTAGGTTATAATTCGGATGGCTCTCCTAAAATTAATCCAGATGCTGATTATTCAGAGACAGGCTTTAGTACACAAAAAGAAACCTATTCTACAAAATGGGAGTATGGGTCTTCCGAAGGAGACCGTAATAAAGATGAGAATGTAGTTGTAGATGCTAATACATATAAAATGTATTGTGGCCGGGAGCCTCGCTTTTATATTTCAGTATTGCATAATGAACAATGGCATATTGGAGGTAAGAGAAATACTGATTTTTATATGGATGGTAAAGACGGTGGCCCTTCTCATGATGCCCCATGGAGTGGCTATCTGGTACGTAAGAGAGTAGATCCATCTGCAAATCCCAAAGAAGGCAGTGGAGATTATAAAAATCGTCATGGTGCACTATGTCGTTTGGCAGAGATCTATTTAAGTTATGCTGAGGCGTTAAATGAATATAGCATTGAGAAGGGGACTTATACTGCTAATCAAAATGAGATTTTGAAATATGTCAATTTGATTCGTGAGCGTGCGGGTATTCCCGAATATAGTGTTTCAGCTGAAGAAGGCAAGATAACAGCCCCATCAGATCCTGTAGAAATGCGCGAGTTAATTCGTCAAGAAAGGCGTGTGGAATTGAATTGTGAATCTGGACTTCGTTTTAATGATCTGCGTCGCTGGAAATTAGCTGAGACAGTATTGGATGGTGATTTTTATGGAATGAATGCTTATATTAAAGTATCCGATGCGGACTATAGAAATAAATATTATACTCGTACAGTATATCAGACACGTAAATTTATAAGCTATTGGTGGCCTATTCCACAGGACGATATTGATAAGAATTGGAATTTGGTACAAACTCCTGACTGGACTGTCGGGAACCAATAAATAGTTATAATATTAATATATTGAATATAGATATGAAAAACGGATATATATTTAAGAAGAACCTTTTACGGTTCTTCTTCTTGACACTTGCTTCGTGTTTCATAGTAGCATGCAATGATGATGACGATGCTACTGATTCGCTCGACAATCGTACAAGTTTAGTTCTTACTCCTTCTGATTATGAAATAGAACTCAAGGAAGATACCCCGGATGAGGTTGCATTGACGTTAAACTGGACGGAAGCTGCCCCAATAGGCTCTGACTATTATATTTCCTATCTTTATAAAATGGATTTGGAAAATAATAATTTTGGAACGAATACAATGATAAGAGAATATATTGATGATGATTTTTCTAAAAGTTATACACACAAAGAATTGCAGAATTTATTGGTATCAAAGTGGAAACAACATCCTGGTGATTTAGTAAAGTTACAAGCCCGTATTATCGGTTCTGTAGAGGGCCCCAAGTTTGTAAAACCAGAAGTTTCTACAGTTACTATAAAAGTGAAAATGTATTCTGAAAAGACTTTTGTTGCAGATCATCTTTATATGTCAGGGACAGCCGTTAATGGTGAAGATATTGAAATCTTGCCAATGGAAAGTCAGCCAAAGCGTTATGTTTCCATTTGTGACTTGAAGGCTGGTAATCTTCACTTCCCGATTGTTTGGAAAGATGAAAATAAGATAAATGCCATTTCACCAGTTGCTGCAGAACAACAGATAACTGATGGAGCAATGGAAGCTAAAATTAAGGGGATAGATAATGCTGGATATTGGGTGATTCCTGAAGATGGGCAGTATCGTGTAGTGGTAGATTTTGAAACACGTACCGTTACTATAGGTTTGGCTAGTAATTTTATAGAAGCTGATAAAATCTATATTGCCGGAACTTGTGTTAGCGCAGATGTAGAGATGACTCGCACGATAGAAGATGAAAATCAATATGCGTTCCATGCAGAACTGCAACCAGGTACTATTTATTTCCCGATCTTGTTTAATGGACAGAAAGATATGGCTATTGCTCCGGAAGAATCAGGCGATTTTACAGATGGTACAGCAATGAATATCTCGACAATGAGTCCGGAAACAGCTGCGCTTGGTTATCATTGGAATATTAAGATTGCGGGTGTTTATCGTATTGTGATTAACATAAATACTAAAAAGGTTACGATTTACTCCCCCGAAACAGATCCTAAACCCATGGTTGTTTCGTGGACATGGAACAATAATACGGTGACTACCACTATTGAAAGAGTCTTTATTTGGGGACCATACGATGGATGGGCTAAAGATGGCACTGGTGATACAGGATTCACTATGGCTCATTCTATGACACCTAGTTTAGCAAATCCTTATTTGTTTATATACAAAGGAGCGGAGTTACCCAGAAAGAATTCCATTAAAGACAAAGATGGAAATGCACATCCGGGTGGATTGAACTTTAAAGTCGGACCACAAAGTGCAGGTTGCTATACCTTTGGTTCAACAGCAGAGGCCATCAGAGGATCTTATGATGGTTGCCTTGATATTGCAGAGAGTGACTACAATCAGAAACAGACTGTAGTCGGAGGGCAATCTCATAACCGCTATGCCTTCTTTAGTGTACCTGTAGGAGTTAATTACATAGAATTAGATATTAAAGAACTGACAGTATTCTTTGATAAGAGATAATCAAGCAGGATAAAATTAAGAGTGCTATATCAATCTCGTGATTTTTATATGAATAAAGAGAACAATGATATAGCACTCTTTAAAAAACAATTAGTAGTATGGTTATAAGAAAGATTAGTTATTATAGAGTAATTGTATCTCTTTGTCTGTTTATGTTCCTTTTATCTCCTGTTTTCGGAGACGAGAATTCAGCCGTTTCATTTGATAAGGAACTACCGGAGAATAACATAGTTACGATTCAGCCTGATTCTTTGCGTATTCTTCATAACCCGCTTACAGGATGGGTGCTCTATGCAAGTATGGGAGTGGATGCTGCAGATTTTTGGGCACAGTATGACCATATGTATATTCCTGAACTGGGACACAATGTTAGTGTGACAGATTATGCTCATACGCTTTATATTCGCGCTAGTTGGACAGATTTTAATCCACAGGAAGATGTATATGGTTGGAAAATTGATTCTAATTTGAGAGCATATATTGAAGGAGCTTATCAGCGGAATATGCGCTTGGCATTTCGTGTTGTAGTTGACAGTCGTGATAAAAGAACGGAATTTACTCCTCAATTTGTAAAAGATGCCGGTGCAAAAGGATTTATGAATAAAGGTAAATGGTCACCTTATTCTGACGATCCTATTTTTCAGAAGTACTATACTAAATTTGTGAAGACTCTGGCTAAAGATTTCAACGATCCTTCGAAAGTTGAATTTATAGATGGATTCGGACTTGGGAAATGGGGAGAATATCATACAATGATTTATTCAACAGGTGATGATACTCCAAAGAAAGCTGTTTTCGATTGGGTGACAGATATATATTCTCAAGCTTTTGATAAAGTTCCGGTAGTAATTAACTACCATAGATGGATTGGTGCGGGAAAAGATTGGGTAGATGATGAACATTTTGCTGCTGACAGTGAAGAAATGCTGGAAGAAGCAATCAAGAAGGGATATTCATTACGTCATGATGCATTTGGTATGACAACCTATTATGGCAGTTGGGAACGTAGGTTCGCAAAAAAATATCGTAATATCTGCCCCATTATTATGGAAGGTGGCTGGATTGTCAAATCACATAGTTATTGGCAGGATCCTAGAGGATATCGCAAGGATTCACACGAGGACGTAAGACGCGGTGAGTTTGATGACAGCAAAGAGGCACATGTTAATATGATGGATTTCCGTTTTGGCGATACAGAGTCCTGGTTTAAAGATGCTTTTAGTTTAGTACGCCGATTCCTTCGGGAAGGCGGGTATAGGCTCTATCCCAGTGAGATCTCTTTACCGCTAGAAGTCTCTAAAAAAACAACTCCGACTATTAAACATTGCTGGAACAATTTGGGATGGGGGTACTGTCCTACTAATATTCCGCAATGGAATCAAAAATATAAAGTAGCTTTCGCTTTGCTCGATTCTGAAACGAATGAGGTGCGATATACATTTGTGGATACGAATACTGATTTATCGAAGTGGATAAAAGGAAGTCCCGCTGAATATGTATTTGAGCCGGATATGTCCAAAGTTGAAACGAGTACTTATGTTTGGGCTGTGGGTTTGGTTGACCGGAGTAATAAAGATCTCATAGGGCTGGATATTGCCGCCAAAGGGGATATATTGGATTCGGGCTGGTTAAAATTGTCGAAAGTAAGCATAAAAAAATAAGAGCTATAGGTATGAAGATTAATTTTCAAAATATGTGCAGTTTGAGAAAAATAAGTTGTGGGCTTATTTTTTCTATGGCTATATCATTAGTCGCTTGCGGCAGTGATAATGATGAAGAAAGAGGTGATAATGGTGATGATGGTTTGGTAGAAGATACTTCTATTCCAGGAAACAGCATTGTCATGATAAAGCAGAATCGAAATATCATTTTGCATAATCCTCTTTCCGGATGGGTATTATATGCGGGTATTGGTGATGGTTTATCTTCCACATTCTGGCAGGATTATGATAATTTCCCGTCATCGGAAGGCACTGTAAAGGTCTCTGATTATGCAAATACTTTATACCTTCGTGGTGCCTGGGCTGATTTTAATCCTGAAGAAGGAAAATATGCATGGAACTCCGATTGTGATACCCCTTCGGCTAAGCGACTGAAGATGTTGATAGAGGGAGCTAAGCAAAGAAATATGAAATTGGCCTTTACTTTTGTGGTAGATAGCCGTGATAAGCACTATAATTTTACTCCGAATTTTGTAAAAGAGGCTGGCGCGAAAGGATATGAAACACAAACAGGTTCAGTAAAAGTATGGTCTCCCTATCCGGATGATCCTATTTTCCAGAAATATTATGAGAAATTTATCAGGGCTTTGGCTAAGGATTTTAATGATCCCGACAAAGTACAGTTTGTAAGTGGTTCAGGATTTGGAAAATGGGGAGAGTATCATAGTGTATGGTACTATCAGGTGCGTGAGTTGGGAAAACCGGAGCTGCCGACTCGTGAGGCTGTTTTCGATTGGGTGACAGATTTATATTCTCAAGTATTTGATAAAGTTCCTGTGTTTATAAATTATCATCGTTGGATAGGTACAAGTAAAGAATGGGACGGCAATAACTATGATAAAGATAGTGAAAGATTAATAGGAAAAGCAGTAACTAAAGGATATTCATTACGTCACGATGCGTTTGGTATGAAAACTTACTATTCTACTTGGGAACGCAATTTTATAGCCAAGTGGAAGTATCTCGTTCCTGTAGTAATGGAAGGCGGCTGGGTGAAAAATTCTCACGGAAACTCGATTCAGGGAGATGGATATGCCAATTATGCAGAAGTACGTCAAGGTGAGTTTGATGAGGCTAAAATTGCATGTGTTAATATGATGGATTTACGTTATAATTCGGACTTGTATAATGGAGAAACTTATTCATGGTTTAATGAAGCTTTTCATTTGGTTAAACAGTTTAGTACAGAAGGAAGCTACCGTTTATTTCCTGATAGGATTTCTTTACCTACAACCATTTCTAATGGTAAGCAGATTGAAATAGCACATCGTTGGAATAATTCTGGTTGGGGATATTGTCCAACGAATATTCCCCAGTGGAAGAATAAATATAAAGTAGCTTTTGCTTTATTGGATGTTAAGGATGATAAACCAGAGTATGTATTTGTTGATGGAGAACCGGAAGCTTGTGATTGGGTGAAAGGTACGGCTAAATCCTATATGTTTACAACTCAGATTAAAGGTGTGAGGGCTGGTAAATACATGTGGGCTGTTGGTATTGTTGACACAACTAAACAGAATGAAATTGGAATTCGTCTTGCTGTGAAAAATAATGTAACATCTGCTGGCTGGTTGAAGTTATTTGAGGTTTCCGTACGATAAGTTTAAAATCAATTGAAAAATAAAAATGATAACTAACCGACGAAAACGTAATGAAAAGAAAAGTATTAATTTTCGGTTTATGCCTGTTGGAAGTAACATGTGCCCTTTCGGCAAAAGATAAAAAAAGTATTCCTTTGTATAAGGATGCCAAAGTACCGATTGAAAAACGGGTTGATGATTTGTTGTCACGCATGACTTTGGAAGAGAAAATTCTGCAACTGAATCAATATACCATGGGGCGGAATAACAATGTGAATAATATAGGAGAAGAGGTTAAAAAAGTTCCGGCGGAAATTGGTTCGTTGATTTATTACGATACCAATCCTACTTTGCGTAATAATGTGCAAAAGAAGGCTATGGAAGAATCTCGTTTGGGCATTCCTATTATTTTTGGTTACGATGCCATTCACGGATTTCGTACTGTGTATCCTATTTCTCTGGGACAGGCTTGCTCTTGGAATCCTGAACTGGTAGAAAAAGCGTGTGCAGTTACTGCGCAAGAAGCCCGTATGTCGGGGGTGGACTGGACATTTTCACCGATGATTGACGTAGCGCGCGATCCCCGCTGGGGACGTGTTGCCGAAGGATACGGTGAAGACCCGTATACGAATGGGGTATTTGCTGCTGCATCGGTGCGTGGTTATCAAGGAGATGATATGTCTGCCGAAGACCGCATAGCGGCTTGTTTGAAACATTATATCGGTTATGGCGCTTCCGAAGCCGGACGTGATTATGTTTATACCGAGATTTCTAGACAAACTCTTTGGGATACTTATCTGCTCCCTTATGAAATGGGCGTGAAAGCGGGTGCAGCGACTCTGATGAGTTCTTTTAATGATATCAGTGGTATCCCTGGATCTGCCAATCACTATACGATGACGGAAATTCTGAAAGAACGTTGGGGACACGATGGCTTCATCGTTTCCGATTGGGGAGCAATCGAGCAACTGAAAAATCAGGGACTGGCAGCTAATAAAAAAGAGGCAGCAGTGTATGCCTTCAATGCAGGTCTTGAGATGGATATGATGTCTCATGCTTACGACCGCTATATGAAAGAGTTAGTTGAAGAAGGAAAAATAACGATGGCTCAAGTGGATGAATCAGTCCGCCGTGTTTTGCGAGTGAAATTCCGTTTAGGTTTGTTTGAACGTCCCTATACTCCGGTTACAAGTGAGAAAGAACGTTTTTTCCGTCCGCAAAGCATGGATATTGCCGCCCAGCTTGCGGCTGAATCCATGGTATTATTGAAAAATGAGAATCAGATATTACCACTGACAGATAAAAAGAAGATTGCCGTAGTAGGCCCCATGGCAAAAAATGGCTGGGACCTATTAGGTTCTTGGTGTGGACATGGGAAAGATACGGATGTAGTAATGCTCTATAACGGACTGGCAACCGAGTTTGTGGGAAAAGCTGAACTGCGTTATGCGTTAGGTTGTAGAACACAAGGGGATAATCGAAAAGGTTTTGAAGAAGCATTAGAAGCAGCCCGTTGGTCTGATGTCGTTGTTCTTTGTCTGGGCGAAATGATGACTTGGAGTGGTGAGAATGCTTCTCGTTCCTCTATTGCATTGCCTCAAATTCAGGAAGAACTGGCAAAAGAGCTGAAGAAAGTCGGCAAACCCATCGTGTTGGTATTGGTGAACGGACGCCCGTTGGAATTGAACCGGTTGGAACCGATTTCGGATGCTATATTGGAAATTTGGCAGCCGGGTGTGAATGGTGCGCTTCCAATGGCTGGAATATTGTCTGGACGTATCAACCCTTCCGGTAAACTGGCTATGACTTTCCCTTATTCAAATGGGCAGATTCCTATCTATTATAATCGTCGTAAAAGCGGACGTGGTCATCAAGGATTCTATAAAGATATAACAAGTGATCCTTTGTATCCTTTCGGGCACGGTCTGAGCTATACTGAATTCAAATATGGCGTTGTTACTCTTTCCGCTTCTAAAGTAAAGCGCGGCGAGAAATTGTCGGCCGAGGTAACTGTTACTAATACGGGGAAACGTGATGGTTTGGAAACGGTACATTGGTTCATCTCCGATCCATATTGCTCAATTACACGTCCTGTAAAAGAGTTGAAGTATTTTGAAAAACAATCTATTAAAGCCGGAGAAACGAAAATCTTTCGTTTCGACATAGATTTGGAACGTGATTTGGGCTTTGTAGACGGAAATGGAAAACGTTTTCTGGAAGCTGGAGAGTACTATATTCAGGTAAAAGACCAGAAAGTGAAGATAGAATTAACGGATTAATTTGAATCTTTTACAGGCTCGGTTGTCAACCGGTTAAGAAAAATACGGTTGATTTGAATTGCCTAGTGATCAATAAATGAATATATAATGAAGAAAATACTTTTACTAGGAGTGTTTCTGTTATGTGTAACTTTTATACAAGCAACAGAAGTTCCTTTTCAAAAAGCAGAAATTAAGTCTATCATGCGAAAGGTGGCGGATTGGCAGATTGCCAATCCACACCCCGCTCCTGAACATGACGACTTGAACTGGCCGCAAGGCGCTCTTTATGTCGGCATGGTGGATTGGGCGGAATTAGCTGAAAAAGAAGACAATGATGATACATATTATAAGTGGCTGACTCGTATCGGGCAGCGGAATTGTTGGCAGCCGGACAAACGGTTTTATCATGCTGATGACATCGCTGTTTCACAGTCCTTTTTGGATTTATACCGCAAGTACAAAGATGAAGCAATGATTATCCCTACGCTCGCCCGTACGGAATGGATTGTCAATCATCCCTCTGAAGGCAGTTTCAAGCTGGTGGAGGGAGACTTAAAGACCTTGGAACGTTGGACTTGGTGTGACGCTCTCTTTATGGCTCCTCCTGTATATGCCAAATTGTATATGCTGACCGGAGAGAAAAAGTATATCAAATTTATGAATCGTGAGTATAAAGCGACTTATGATTACTTGTTCGATAAAGAAGAAAATTTGTTCTACCGTGACTGGCGTTATTTTGATAAGCGCGAAGCCAATGGCAAGAAAGTCTTTTGGGGACGTGGCAACGGTTGGGTGCTTGGTGGTCTGGTTGAAATATTAAAGGAACTGCCCAAGAAAGATAAGAACCGCAAATTCTATACGGAATTGTTTGTAAAACTGGCTACCCGTGTTGCCGGATTGCAGCATCCGGACGGTTTCTGGCATGCCAGTCTCTTGGATCCTGCCTCTTATCCATCACCGGAAACAAGTTGTACTACTTTCATTGTCTATTCCATTGCTTATGGAATAAACGAAGGTTTATTGAATAAGGGAACCTATCTTCCAGTGTTGGTAAAAGGCTGGAAGGCATTAGTCTCGGCTGTGGAACCGAATGGGAAATTGGGTTATGTGCAGCAAATCGGTGCTGACCCGAAGAAAGTGACTCGTGACATGACGGAGGTTTATGGAGTTGGTGCTTTTTTGATGGCGGGCAATGAAATTTACAAAATGGTGAGATAATCTGTTCCCTTATATATATATAGAGAGAGGGAGCCCAAAAATAGAATATCTGCTTTATACAGTTCCGATTGTAACTGTTGAGTATAGAAGGGCTATATCAAGCTTCGTTTCAAAGCAATGATATGGCTTCTTCTATTATTGATAAAGAACGTTAATATTATATAGCTCTACCTATATGATATACAAGAATTCTGCGCCTATAAATATATAAAATAGTAATCTAATTAAATGGAAGACTTGGAAAGAGAACTTTTGTTGATTTCCAAAGGGGATGAGCTAGCTTTTAATAGTTTCATGAACCGATATTCAAAGAAGTTATACTACCACGCCTTTGGTATCCTTAGTAATAAGGAAATGGCTGAAGAAGTGGTAGGCGATGTTTTCTTTGAAGTGTGGAAACTACGTAAGACGCTTTTAGAAATAGCCAGTATATTGAGTTGGCTGAATACGATTGTATATCGTAAGTCAATCTCTTATTTGCGCAAGGAGGCAAAGGGTAATCAAGAGATATCTTTTGAGGAGCTTCAAGATTTCTCTTTTCCTGATATGCAAACTCCAATGGATGATATGCTTTCGCGCGAAGAACTCCAATGCTTGAATGAAGCGATCAATAGTTTGCCGCCCAAGTGCAAGCATGTATTCTTTTTGGCTAAACTGGAACAAATGCCTTATGCGGAAATTGCGCGTATGTTGCAAATCTCGCTACCTACGGTGAATTATCATATAGGATATGCTATGAATGCTTTGAGAAAGAGACTTGTGGACGGGTGATTTAGAAAAAGAAAGCACTAAAAGAAAAAAATAGAATTTCAACCTATAGATAAATCTAACATTTGCGTCTTTATAAATAGAAGGGAACTTCTCATGAGAAGATTATAAAAAGGAAAGAGATATTGAAAGGATAAAAAGATTTGAAGATGGATAAAGATATTAATGATTATACATATGGGGATTTACAGGGTGACATCAAGTTGAAGTCATTTATAGAACACAGTACCCCGGCCGAGATAGATATCTCCGGTATTAAGAAAAAAGCTTTTTTGAAAATGCATCAACATGAACGTAAATCTAGGCAGCGACGCGTTTTGATGTATATTGGCTCAGTAGCTGCTACGCTGCTTTTTTTAATAGGTATAAAATATATAATTACAGAGGATGCGATGGGCGGTTTGTCCCGCATGGAAGTTACAGAATTGATGGCTGATTCATATGACGAAGAGGTGGAAGTGCCTGTTGGAGAAAAGATGACACTGATGTTGGTCGATGGTACAAAAATCGTAGCCAACTCGCGGACAATTGTACGCTACCCCAAACGTTTTGATGGCGATTGCCGTGAAGTATATGTGAAAGGTGAGGCTTACTTCGATGTGGCACATGATGCAGAGCATCCGTTTTTGGTTCATTCGGATAATTTCAGAGTGAAAGTACTTGGAACAAGATTTAATGTGAACAACTACGATACTTCGGATTCGCAAGTAGTATTAGTTCAAGGCTCGGTAGAACTAAAAACGACAAACAATGATCGGGTTCGTATGAAACCGAATGAAATGGTGAATTTGCAGGAGGGTGGTTTCGCTGAAAAGCGGTTAGTAAATACCGACGAATATACTTGTTGGATGCAGGGTATGATTAGCCTGACCGGTGAAAGTGTAGAGTCTGTCACCCAACGACTCAGTCATTATTATGGAGTGACGATTCTGCCTGATGATAAGATATCGGTTAATAAACTTTATGGCAAGCTGATACTTGGTAATCGTGTGAAAGAAGTTTTGCAAACCATTGAAACCATGACGCAAACCCGTATGAAAGTTCATGGTGATACGATCTACTTAGTGAAGAAGTAACTGCTTTTGTAGTTAGTTGCTACTGAATGAAATAATTACATAAGAACTTATTATCAAAATTTATAATGCCTTTATAGCAAGGAGAGGAGGTTTATACGCTTTTTCGTAAGGAGAAGCTATGCTTTTTAATACCATTGAAGAATATGAAAAAATACACTTTGTTACGTACATTTATGCTTTTTATAGCAGCTCTGATACTCTGTGGATGGTTTTCGATACATACACAAGCAGCTATAACTAAAGGAGTGAAGGCGCCTGAACAAACAGTATGTTTTGAGCCTGATACTACTTCTGTACTCAAAAATCCCCTTACGGGTTGGGTAATGTACTTGGGACGTGCATGGGATGAAAACTTTTGGCAGACCCAACGCTATGATGCTATGCCCGTAAATGGTGGGGATTCCACTGTTCGTGTGAGCGATTACGCCGGTACATGTTATATTCGCATCAATTGGAATATGCTTGAAAGTAAAGAGGGAAAGTATGTATGGAACGATCCGGACTCACGTATCTATAAATTGCTTGCTTCGGTGCGTGAACGTGGAATGCGTTTGGCTTTCCGTATTAATGTAGACAGCCGCGACCAGGGACAGAATACACCTCTCTATGTAAAGGAAGCCGGTGCGAAGGGTTTTCAGGATCCTAATAATTCCCAAATATGGTCGCCTTATCCCGACGATGCCGTATTCCAACAGAAATACGAAAAATTCCTTCAAGCCTTTGCCGTTGCTTTTGACGACCCTGATAAAGTGGATTTTATTGATGCCTATGGTCTTGGTAAATGGGGGGAAGCACACGGTGTGAAATATAATGATTATTCAAAAAAAGAAGAAGTATTCGAATGGATTACCGATGTTTATACAAAAGCTTTCAAACGTGTACCGTTAGTGATAAACTACCATCGCTTGGTGGGGGATACTATTAGTTGGGCAAAACCACACCCTGATAGCAAACGGTTACTCGAAAGGGCTATAGCCAAAGGATATATCATCCGTCACGATGCTTTCGGCATGACCGGTTATTATGAACAATGGGAGAAAGATTTTGCCCGTGCTTACCGCTATCGTCTACCCATTATTATGGAGGGTGGATGGATTACCGGAGCACACCATCGTTACTGGATTGATCCCAGCGGCAAGTATCGCGAAGGGCATTCGGAAGATGTGCGTTTGGGTGAGTATGAAGAAAGCCGTAATGCTCATGTCAATATGATGGATCTTCGTACAGGAGATGAAGTAGCTTCATGGTTTAATACTTCTTTCGATTTGGTAAATCGTTTCGTACGTGAGGGAGGATATCGTCTCTATCCTACTAAGGTGAGTTTCGTGAATAAGGCTCGTCAAGGTGAACTGGTGAGTATGCAGCACAATTGGCGTAATTTGGGTTGGGGATACTGTCCTACCAACATTCCTCAGTGGAAAGGAAAATATAAAGTCTGTATCGCTTTGATGGATACCGGTCATAGCATTGTGAAAAAGCAGATTGCAGAGGAGGCTGATCTCTCTGCCTGGGTGCAGGGCTGTGATGGTCATTACACCACAAATATCAGTCTGGAGGGTCTTCAAAAAGGAAGTTATACGTGGCTCATTGGACTGGTTGATACTACCAAGGCATACCAACCGGGTTTGAAGATGGCAGTTGACAAGAATCTTCTTTTCGATGGATGGTGTAAAGTCGGTACGCTCGAAATCGGAAAGTGACTGGTGTACGGTGCATTCATCGCAAATCATTATACAATAAATACTAATTATTAATCTTAATATTATGAATCGGAAAACAATCGTAACTAAGGTGGCAAGCTTTGCAAAGGCTTTCTGTTTGGCAGGACTGCTATCTGTCCCCGTCTATTCTAGTGCGTCGACTGTTTCATTCGAGAAGCTAAATGGAATATATATTCTTAAAGCTGAAAATTCGACAGTGAAACAAGTGTTCGACTATATCGAGAAGCATAGCAAATATGTTTTTGTTTATGACCAATCGGTCAAAGAGCGTCTTGAATATAAGGTAAATATTGAATTGCAAGGAAAGTCAATTGACACCATCTTGGCGGAGGTGTGTCGGCTGGCTAATTTGAAGTATTACATTCAGAACCGTCAGGTAACTATCACTGTTAATTCTTCCCCAAAGCCTACTACTAAGGTAAAAAAAACAAAGCATATTTCAGGGCAGGTAGTTGATGTTACTGAACTTCCGATGATTGGTGCTACGGTTCGTGTGAAGGGTAGTGATGTGGCCACCATCACCGATCTTGATGGCAAATTTCAGATAGATGTTCATGAAGGTAGCGAACTGCTCATCAGTTATGTCGGTTATATGGATAAAATAGTACGGATAGATAGCAAGAATATGTATGCTGTCGTTATGGAAGAAGCTAGTAAGACACTTAATGAAGTGGTGGTTATCGGTTACGGTGCTGTGAAAAAGAAAGACCTCACTGGAGCGGTGGCGGCTGTGAAAGGGGAAGAGTTAGTAAACAAACGTACAGCCATGCTTTCCAATGCCTTGCAGGGATCACTTTCGGGAGTGATGGTGACACGTAATAGTTCGGCTCCCGGTTCGGGTGCCGCCTCTATCCGTGTGCGTGGTATTACTACGATGGGTGAATCGAGTCCGTTGGTGATAGTAGACGGTGTGCAAAGTTCGCTCGACTATGTGAATTCTAATGATGTAGAGAGTATTTCGGTATTGAAAGATGCTGCGGCTGCTAGTATTTATGGTTCAAAAGCTGCTGCTGGCGTTATCCTTGTTACCACTAAGCGCGGTAACGATAGTGGTAAAATCAATCTGAAGTACAATGCTGAATTTGGTTGGGAAATTCCTACCAAACAACCCGGTATGGTAGGAGTTACCCGCTACCTGGAAATGAGTAACGAATTGAAGTACAACGATAACCCTACCGGTGGCTTTTTTCAGGAATATACGGCCGATCAGACAAAGAATTGGGTAAAGTATAATGCTGTCGATCCTAACCATTATCCTATTACTGACTGGACTGATTTGATTTTGAAGTCGAGTGCTCCCCGCATGACTCACACTCTTTCCGTATCGGGTGGTAACAAAACGGTAAAGTCGGTAGCTACTCTTTCGTATGATGAGGTGGACGGGCTTTACGATGGTCGTGGATTCCAGCGTTATATGTTTCGTTCGAACAACGACTTTAATATCAACGATAAACTCAGTGCTCAAATAGACGTAAATATCCGTCATGCTAAGAGTAGTACTAAAAATTATGATCCTTTCGATACCATGCGTAAGATGCCTGCCATCTATCCCGCTACGTGGGACGATGGTCGTCTGGCTTCGGGTAAGAGTGGTTCAAATCCCTACGGACTGCTTGTGGCTGGTGGTAATTCAGTTGCTCACAGTACTCAGGTGGCTGGTAAAGGTTCGCTCACTTTCAAACCTGTCAAAGGGTTAAGTATCTCGGGTATCGTATCTCCTTTTATTAATTATCAAAAGAAAAAAGCATTTAAAAATTCGTGTGGATATACTTTAGCGGATGATCCCGAAACATTTGGCGGTTATTTTGACTCCGGTAGCACTTGGACTACCAATTCGCTTACGGAAACCCGTAAGGATGATTATCATGTCACTAGTCAGGTTATTGCTAATTACATGGGAACGTTCGGCAGTCATGATCTCACTGTGATGGCGGGTTTTGAGAACTACTATATGAAAGATGAAGAACTGACTGCAGCACGTGATAAATACGAACTTACCGGTTATCCTTATCTCAATATTGGTTCAGAAGACTTTCAGACTAATAGCGGTAAAGGTTCTGAATATACTTCAAATTCTGTTTTCGGTCGTGTTATCTATTCGTATGCTGATCGTTACTTGTTTCAGGCTAATATACGTCACGATGGTAGTTCGCGTTTTGCTAAAGGTTATCGTTGGGGTACCTTTCCTTCATTCTCAGCAGGTTGGGTAATGAGTGAAGAGAAGTTTATGAAAAGTCTTAATTGGGATTGGCTTTCATTCTTGAAGTTGCGCGGCTCATGGGGTATACTGGGTAATGAACGTATTGGTGACGATTACTTTCCTTATATAGCTCTGATGAGTTTTGGCAATTCGTTATTTTATATGGCTGACGGAAGTGTTGTTTCTGATAAAACAGCTCGTCCCGCTATATTGGCTGTAGAAGATATTACTTGGGAAACCACTACTAGCACAGACTTTGGTTTGGATGCAAATTTCTTCAATAATCGTTTGCAGTTCCACTTTGACTATTATTGGAAACAAACTAAGGATATGTTACTGAAAATTGAGATCCCCTACTTCATGGGATACAATAACCCTAATACAAATGCGGGTAAAATGTCTACTCATGGTTATGATATTGAACTGGCATGGAATGATCGGATAGGCGACCTCCAATATGGAGTGAATGTAAATTTCTCGGATTTCCTTTCAAAGATTGATTATATGAATGATGGTGAGCAAATCAGCAATGGTAAAATTAAGCGCGCCGGCGTTCTTTTCAATGAATATTATGGTTATGTATGTGATGGCATTTATCAGACCCAGGAGGAAGTGAATAACTCAGCCCGTACGAGTACAACCGTTACGGTAGGTGATTTGAAGTATCGAGACATCAGTGGTCCGGATGGCGTACCTGATGGTATAATCAGTCCTGAGTATGACCGTGTACCTTTAGGTAATTCGTTGCCCCGTTTCCAATATGGTGGCACATTCAATGCTTCTTACAAAGGTATTGACTTCAGTATTGCTTTTCAAGGCATCGGCAAGCAAAATTCATATCTTTCTACTGCCATGGTGCAGCCACTACGTGATAATTATGGGAGCGTTCCGTCTATTATCGAAGGTAAATATTGGAGTCCTTTTAATACAGCAGAAGAGAATTTGTCAGCTAGGTATCCCCGTCTTTCGAATGTATCGAAAAGTAATAACTATGCTACGTCTAGCTTTTGGATGTTTAACGGCTCATATTTCCGTTTGAAGAATCTCACATTGGGTTATACTCTTCCTGAAACATGGACACAAAAAGCGGGTATAGACCGTGTCCGCTTTTATATAAGTGGTAGTGATCTTTTCTGTTTGAGTAATTTCCCTGATGGGTGGGACCCTGAAATGGGTGCCTCATCTTATCCGATTACAACTTCTTTAGTAATGGGTTTGCAAGTTAACTTTTAAATAAATTTAGGAGTAGAATATGAAAACAAGAATATTATTATTAGTTGGAATGTGTTTGGGGCTCGCAGCCTGTGAGAGCATGGATCTGGTTCCTAAATCGCAAGGTAATACCGAGTCATGGTATACAACCGAAACAGAATTGCGCTTGGCATCTAATGAATTTTACATTTTGGGTTATTGGCAAGAACCTCTTAATTCGTCCGAACAATGGTCAGATAACACTACCTATCGTCAAACGAACCGTAATCCGGGAAGTGGTGGAACTATACTTGATGGAACTATGAATGGCCAGCAGTATGAAGTATATGCTTTGTGGCAACAATCATTTAAATTGATTGCTCGTGCCAACACAATGCTTGAAAATATTCATAAGGCGAAGGATAATGTAACACAGGAAGTTTACGACCGCTATGCTGGTGAAGCGTATTTTTGCCGTGCTTGTAAATACGCGGATTTGATTTTTTTCTATGGTGATGTGCCTTATCAGGAAGAGACTATCACTATTTCTGAAGCTTTGCAGCGTGGTCGTAGACCTAAAGCGGAAGTAATTCCTTTGGTATATGCTGATTTCGATAAAGCTGTTGCTAGACTGCCCGAAAGCTATGGACAGGACGAAAATATTCATGCCACTAAAGGTGCGGCACTAGCTATGAAAGCACGTTTTGCCCTTTATATGGGGGATTATGAAATAGCTGCTAAAGCTGCTAAAGACTGTATGGATCTTGAGCTTTATTCATTGGAGCCCGACTATGCCAAACTTTTCAGGCAGAGTACCAAATTAAATGATGAAAAGGTATTTGTAATACCACGCTCTATTGAAAACAGTGTGATACTTGACTCTTGGATTGTGAAAAACGCTCTTCCTCGTAATGCTGGGGGATATGGATCGTATAATCCTTCATGGGATCTTTTCGCTGCATACCTCTGTACTGACGGACTTCCTATTGACGAATCTCCATTGTTTGATCCGCACAACCCATTTAAGAATCGAGACCCACGTTGTATAATGACTATTGTTGAGTTCAACACTGAACATTGTGGTTTTGAATATGACCCTAGTCCTGCAGCTAAAACCGTGATGAATTATACTACAGGTAAGAAACAAAGCAATCAAGATACTCGTATCGTGAATCAATATAGCTCATATACGGGTTTGCTGTGGAAGAAAGGCATTGATGCTAGTTGGACAGTAGACCAAAAGGTAGAGCAAGACTACATTATAATGCGTTATGCTGATGTACTGTTGATTTATGCTGAGGCTATGATAGAACTGAACCGGATTGATGACAGTGTGTTGAAAGCTATTAATATGGTACGTGCTCGTGCTTATGGAGTGAATGTAACAGCGACTGATAGCTATCCAGCCGTGACTACTACCGACCAGACTGAACTACGACGCGCTTTGCGTATAGAACGTCGCATGGAGTTTGCTATGGAAAATCAACGTTTGCAGGATTTGATGCGTTGGAAGTTGGCAGAAAAAGCACTGAACGGTTACAACTATATTATGCTTATCGATCCGACGGAGTTATTGAATAATATTGTGAATAAGAATCTTTGGTTTTGGGGAAAGACTCCGCAAATTGACGAAGATGGTCTGGCTGACTTTTCGGCTCTCTTCAATGCCGGTTATTGTTCGCAGGGTGCTAAACGTATCTTCCCCGAACGTGAATATTTGTGGCCACTACCTACACATGATGTGGAGTTGTGTCCCAACTTGTTACCTAATAATCCGGGTTATTAATCCTATAAATTATTACGAATATGAAAACAATGCATTTATATAGAAATCTTGGCGTGGTGGCTGTGGGAATGATGAGCATGCTTGCTACCTCGTGTGAAGAGGATATAGACAATACTGTCTCACGCAATCAGTCGGAGATTGAACTGGCTCCTTCGGGTGAATTTATTAAGCTCGATGAGAGCAAACCCAACGAAACAGCTGTCACTCTGAAGTGGAGTACCGCTCACGATTTTGGTGAGGATTATATCACGACTTACAAATACGAGATGCAGCTCATCGGTAGTGAGGCTACGAATATCAAGGAGTTTGACGACGATGGAGAATTCTTTCGCTCGTACACCAACGAGGAGATGCAGAAAATACTGGTCGACCATTTCGGACTTACCACCAGTACCATTGGCGAAGTACTGTTTACTGTAACAGCCAACTTTGAGGGTCCCCGTCTGATAGTGCCTGATATTGCTACGACTACGTTAAAGATAAAAACGTATGGTCCAAAGCAGTACAAAGCCGATAATCTCTATGTGGGAGGTTCCGCTGTAGGCGAAGATAATATCAAGTTGACGTTGAAAGACGAGATAAACAAGATTTATAGTTACGAAGGCGCTTTGGTAGCCGGTAAGATAAACTTCCCTGTTGATTATGCCGATGAGTTGAATGCCATTGGCCCGGAAACTGCCGATGCTCCTATAACTAAAGGTGAAATGACAGGTGTTATATCCGACCGCGCCGAAGCCAATTCGTGGGTGATTCCGTCAGCGGCTACTTATCGTATCACTGTGAATATGAGCAAGCAGACTGTGAAGATAGTAGAAGCCGGTGCGGTAGTTGAGGCTGAGCAAATGTTCCTGGCGGGTACTGCTGTAGGTGAAGAACAAATTGAGATAGCCCAAACTCTCGAAAATGATCAACTTTATGCTTGGCGCGGTGAATTGAAAGCCGGTAGCCTTTACATACCGCTTACTTTCGAGGGCGAACAATCGATGGCTATTGTGCCGGAAGTAGCAGATAACCATGACATCGAAGATGGTCAGTTGGCAACGTTCGGGCAAGCACTTATCAGCAAAGTAGACAGGCAGTATTGGACTATTCCGGCTGACGGGACTTATCGTATTGTATTGAATAAGGAGGAAAAGACCATTGCTATCTATTCGGCTGCAACTGACTTGAAACCGCTTACCGTATCGTTTAATAATACAATACTGGGGATAAACCCATGGAGGCAAGAGGTGAATGTATTGCATATGTATGGTGGTTTTAATAGTTTTGCTAAAGACCCTGGTACTGACGAAGAAATTGAAGAAATTAAAGATATCATAAAAAATCCTCAGTGGTACTGTCAAGTGAAGTATAACCTAATCCAGAGTCTTGCCAATCCGAAAGTCTTTGTTTATAAAGGTGATGTATTGCCTCGTGATGAATATACAGATGATTATGAGAAGACATATAGAGGTTGGGTGAACTTCAGCACTTTACGATATGCTAATAACGGATGGTTTGTTGGATCTACAGCTGACGCTAAACGTAAGGATCACAATGGATATACTAAAGTAATAGCAGGCAAGGTAGAAAAGGCTGTAACAGGTCAAGCTGATAACCGCTACGCTTACTTCCTCATCCCTGAAGGCTGTAATTATGTAGTAGTGGATATAGAGAATAACACTGTACTCTTTGATATTAAATAAATCTAAAATGAAAGAATAAGGGGTGAAGCTTCAATCACTTCACTTTTTATTCTACCTTTTAAACAATAACAATTAACGACATATATTCTATGAACAAAATAATAAAAAACAGCATCAAGACCTTGTCGATGTGCCTGTTGGCTGCTACAGCTTTTATAGGCACTGCTTGTTCAGACGATGATGACCTTACAACCGACTACAGTTGGAACATCGAAGGCAACACTACCGTTAGCATTAAGCCTGAGCGCTACAAACTGCTGCGTAATCCCATGAGTGGATGGGTGATCTACGCTGGTATCGGAAGTGGCATGATGATGAATTTCTGGGATCTCTACGACAATTTCGAGTCGTCCGAAGGCACCGTGAAAGTATCCAACTATGGCAATACTCTCTATATACGTGGTCTTTGGAGTCATTTTAATCCTGAAAGGGGGAAATATGTGTGGGATGAGACTTTGCAGACTGAACCGGCGAAACGTTTCCGTATGTTGGTAGAAGGAGCTAAAGAACGCAACTTGAAACTCGCTTTCACCTTTGTGTGTGACAGTCGCGACAAGCATGAAAATGCCTGTCCCGAGTATGTGAGAGAAGCCGGTGCCGAAGGATTCACCACTACTACCGGTAGTGTAGACGTATGGACGCCTTATCCTGACGACCCCATCTTTCAGAAAGAGTATGAAGCCTTCCTCACTGCTTTCGCTGCCAAATACAATGACCCTGATATCACTCAGTTTGTAAGCGGCTTTGGCTTGGGCAAATGGGGGGAAACTCACACACTGAAATACTCTACAGGTGATGAGAGCCCTAGACAAGCTGTATTCGAATGGATTACCGATGTAATGTCTCGTCTTTTCACCAAAGTGCCTATCATGATAAACTATCACCGATGCCTGCTTTCTACCAAAGGATCTGGTGATGTTGATACCGGTATATCTGCCGATTTGGTGAAACGTGCTGTAGCCAAAGGTTTCTGCCTGCGTCACGATGCTTTTGGTATGAAGCAATATTATAAGGATTGGGAGCGTGGCATCGCTGCCGCTTATCGTGGCATTGTACCTATCACTATGGAAGGTGGTTGGGTGGAATCATCCCACGGTGGTTCTATTGCCGGCGACGGTTATAAGAATTTTGCCGAAGTGCGTCAGGGAGAATATGATGAGGCTAAGGGAAGTTATGTCAATATGATGGACTTTCGTTTTGCTACCAACGTGAATACTGGTGAAACACACTCTTGGTTTAACACTGCTTTCCACTTGGTAAAGGAGTTTATAGCCGAAGGTGGTTACCGTCTCTATCCCGACCGTTTATCTATTCCTACTACAGCCCGTAGTGGTAGCAACGTGTCACTTACTCACCGTTGGTCGAATCTGGGTTGGGGGTATTGCCCTACCAATCTGCCGCAGTACGGTGACAAATACAAATTGGCCATCGCTTTGCTTGATAAAAATACAGAAAAGCCTGCCCGCATCTATATAGAAGAGAAAGCGGACATTGCTACCTGGATGAGCGGAAAGCCCAAAACTTATACTAGTAACATCAAACTCACCGATGTAGCCGCAGGTACTTACACTTGGGCAGTGGGATTGGTAGATACGACCAAAGAGAACGCTATCGGTATCTTACTCTCGGCCCGCGATGAGTATCAAACCGCCGAAGGTTGGGTAAAAGTAGGAGATATAACTATTCAATAATCATAAAAACGCTGTGCTGTGATGAAAAAAATCTTACTGACATGCATAGCCGTAGCCTGTAGCCTTGTGGCTGTAGCCGAAGAACTGCTCATCGAAGCAGAAAGCTTCAGCCAGCGAGGCGGCTGGGTGCTCGACCAGCAGTTTATGGATCAAATGGGTTCGCCCTATCTCATGGCACATGGCATGGGCATCCCTGTGGCGGATGCTACGGCAGAAATCAACATTCCCGAGGCGGGCACTTACTACGTATATGCCCGTACTTATAACTGGACTTCACCTTGGACCGATGCTGAGGGCCCCGGAAAGTTCCGCCTGGCTTTAGGCGGCAAATTGCTGAAAGCTACATTAGGACATACCGGTAATTCCTGGCAATGGCAATTTGCCGGAAAGACAGTATTGAAAGCAGGGACTACTATCCTTGCCCTGAAAGATCTCACCGGTTTCGACGGTCGTTGCGATGCCATTTACCTTACGACCGATGCGAACACGCAGCCCGCTACCTGGGATGCGGCAGAGACAGCCGCACTTCGTGCCCGCTTGCGACAACAACAGACGGTGCCCGCTCATCAATACGACTTTGTGGTAGTAGGAGGGGGAATAGCCGGAATGTGTGCTGCAGCATCTGCTGCCCGATTAGGTTGTAAGGTAGCACTAGTGAACGACCGTCCTGTATTGGGCGGCAATAACTCGTCAGAGATTCGTGTACATCTCGGCGGTATCATCGAAATGGGACCTAATCAGGGATTGGGTCGTATGATACGTGAGTTTGGCCATGAGCGTTCCGGCAATGCCCAACCGGGCGACTACTATGAAGACCAGAAGAAGGAAGACTTTATAGAGGCCGAAAAGAACATTACCCTTTATGCCTCTCAGCGTGCGGTAGCCGTGAAGATGCAAGCAGACCGCATTGCGTCAGTCACTATCCAACACATTGAGACGGGCGAACAAACCGAACTTACCGCTCCTCTCTTTAGCGACTGCACAGGTGATGCTACCATAGGCTATTTAGCCGGTGCCGATTGGGCTATGGGGCGTGAAGGTCGCGATGAATATGGCGAGAGCCTTGCTCCCGAGCAACCCGACTCATTGGTGATGGGGGCTTCTATACAATGGTATAGTAAGGATATGAAGAAGAAAACCTCATTCCCTCATTTTGAATATGGCGTGCGCTTTGACGCTGAAAACTGTGAGCCTGTAACTATGGGCGAGTGGAAATGGGAAACGGGTATGAACCGCAATCAAGTCAGCGAAGCTGAACGTGTACGCGACTATGGACTTTTGGTGATATATTCCAACTGGAGCTATCTGAAGAATCACTATAAAGACCATAAGAAGTATGCCAACCGTTCCCTCGACTGGGTGGCGTATGTTTCAGGCAAACGCGAATCACGCCGTCTCTTGGGCGACTACGTACTGTCACAGGACGATATAGACAAGAATGTGGCGCATGAGGATGCTTCGTTTACCACGACCTGGAGCATCGATCTTCACTTCCCTGACAGTGTGAACAGTGTCCGCTTTCCCGGCAATGAATTCAAGTCGGCTACGGTGCATCGTTGGATCCATCCTTATGCCGTTCCCTATCGCTGCCTCTATTCGCGCAATGTGGACAATCTCTTTATGGCAGGTCGTAATATGAGTTGCACCCATGTAGCTTTGGGTACGGTACGTGTGATGCGTACTACCGGCATGATGGGTGAAGTAGTAGGTATGGCAGCCGGACTCTGCCACAAGCATAGTGTAGAGCCGCGCGACATCTATCATCATCACCTGCCGGAACTGAAGCAACTTATGCAAGCGGGTCTGGGCAAACGCGATGTGCCCGATAACCAACGCTTCAACGAACCCAACAAATTGTTGGAAGTTCCGGGAGCTTACATCAAACCGTAGACAAACTATGAGCAAAAAAAATATTATCACGATATTTCTATCGGCAATATGTACCTTGCCGCTTTGGGGGGGACAACAGTATTACGCTTTTCTGAAAGGTGACACGCTACGTATGGGCAATAACTATATGGAACGCGTCATGCTGTGGAATAACGGTGCGCCTGTTACCATCAGCCTTACTGACAAGCAACACGGAAAAACCATTCCGGCACAGGGCAAACAACCCGATTTCTCGATTGTGAAAGGTATCCCTACGGATGCCACGCTTACCGTGAACGAGATACCGACGAACGGCATCCACGCCAGTTATCTGCAGGCTACCGTGGCTTGCACTATCGGTTCGCTGAATATAGAGCGTCGCTATCGCATTTATGCAGACTGTTCCGCCATTGCTTGCGATACCTATCTGAAAGGGCAAGTGGAACTTTATCAGAATAAGGAGGATAACCGCTCTAACGCTGACCGCAAAAATATAGAGCACACGGCCGATATGGCTACGGGGGTGAAAACTCCCACGCTCGACAGGCTGCAACTATCCGGCAATCATTGGAGTGCCCGCACAATAGAGTTTTTCGACTACACCGATTGGAACGACAATCTGGTGACCGGGCGTACCTGGCTTCCTTACCGTCGCAATACGTATCGTGGTAATTTGCTTTTTGCTCATGACGTAGTTACGCGTCAAGGCTTCTTTTTTTTGAAAGAGGCTCCTAGCAGCAGTACCCAATTACATTATCCGGGTTCTGACTTCGTGGCGGACTTTAGCGATTTTATGGTAGTGGGGCTGGGCGTTGCGTCTCATGATGTAAAGCCGGATAGCTGGACCCGCGTTTATGGATGCGTTACCGGCATCTATACCGGCGGCGAGCAAGAAGCGCTTACTGCCTTGCGCCTCTATCAGAAACAACTGCGTCATCATACCGCCGCACAGGATGAGATGATTATGCTCAATACCTGGGGCGACCGTAGCCAGGATGCCAAAATAGATGAGGCTTTCTGTCTGGCAGAACTAGACCGTGCCGCACGCATGGGCATCACCCTCTTTCAACTGGATGATGGCTGGCAGAGCGGAAAAAGCCCTAACTCAAAGACCGCCGGAGGTAGTTTTAAGGATATTTGGAAGAATACCGGTTACTGGACGCCCAACCCCACGAAATTCCCTCATGGTCTGAAACCTATTGTAGAGAAAGGCAAGAAATTGGGTATTCGCATCGGATTATGGTTCAACCCCAGCATACAGAATGATTTTGCCGATTGGCAAAAAGATGCGCAAGCCATTATCGGACTTTATAAGAAGTACGGCATCTGCTGTTTCAAGATAGACGGCCTGCAGATACCTACCAAGACAGCCGAACAGAATCTGCGCCGACTGTTTGATACCGTGTTGGAGCAAACCAACTATGAAGTGATTTTCAACCTCGATGCCACTGCCGGTCGTCGCGGCGGGTATCACTATATGAACGAGTACGGCAACATCTTCCTGGAAAACCGCTATACCGATTGGGGCAACTATTACCCTTATCGCACCTTGCGCAACCTCTGGATGCTGTCTCGCTATGTACCGGCGGAGAAGATGCAGATAGAGTTTCTTAATAAATGGCGTAATGCCGACAAGTATGACGCTGCCGATCCTTTTGCCCCCGCCCGTTACAGTTTCGATTACCTCTTTGCTATCACCTTGGCGGCACAGCCGTTGGCTTGGATGGAGGCTTCGAACTTGCCCGAAGAGGCTTATATTACGGCATCTCTGCTCAAGAAATACCAACCCTTGCAACTCCGGTTTCATCAAGGCGTCATACTGCCTATTGGTGAAGAACCCTCGGGACGCTCGTGGACCGGATTTCAATCGACCGTCTCCGGCACGCAAGGTTATCTTGTTGTTTACCGTGAAGACAACGAGCAAGCCAGGGGGACTATTGACACCTGGCTTCCTGAAGGCAAGAAAGTGGATTTTATCCCTGTGATGGGAAGTGGCAAGAAGTTTGCTGCAAAAGTCGGCGCACAGGGTAAAGTCAGTTTCGAACTGAATGATAAGAACTCTTTCGCGCTTTATCAATACGAAGTGAAACCATGAAAAGACTATTAACAATAACGGAATTATGATAAAAAGTTTGCGTTTTGTTTTTCTTGCTTTGTTTGTCGTCCTGCAATTTGTTGCATACGGGCAACCGGCAGAAAGACTGATTCAAGTGCAGGTCACTCCCGACCACACCAATTGGCTGTATAAACCGGGAGAAAAAGTGAAATTCAAAGTGACGGTATTGAAATGCAATATCCCACAGGATAATCTGGAAGTGCGCTATGAGATTTCGGAAGACATGATGAAACCTCATCAGACAGGCAAACAGCCTTTGAAGAACGAAAAGCTTGAAATTAACGCAGGGACTATGAAAAAAGAAGGGTTCCTGCGTTGCCGTGCTTTTGTCACTTGCCAAGGGCGTGAGTATGAAGGCGTGGCTACCGTCGGCTTCTCTCCTGAGAAATTGCAACCGACCACTCCTTTGCCCGCCGACTTTCTGGAGTTTTGGAAAAGCACCAAAGAAGCCGCTGAAAAGTGGGCACTGGAACCGATAATGACTTTACTGCCGGAAAGGTGCACAGATAAGGTGAACGTATATCATGTTTCCTTCGCGAACAATGACTATGCGTCCCGTATGTACGGCATCCTTTGTGTTCCGAAGGCTTCCGGGAAATATCCGGCGATTCTGAAAGTGCCGGGGGCAGGTATCCGTGCCTATAACGGAGAAGCCGAACGTGCCGGAAAAGGTTTTATCATTCTGGAAATCGGTATTCACGGCATCCCGGTCAATATAGAGGGGGATGTCTATCACCGCCTTTATAACGGAGCTTTGAAGAACTACCACTCGTTCAATATGGACAATCGGGACAAATACTATTACAAGCGGGTTTATACAGGCTGCGTGAGAGCCATTGATTTCATTTACACACTTCCCGAGTTCAATGGCAATCTGGCGACCTTTGGAGGAAGCCAGGGCGGTGCGCTTTCCATTGTAATTGCCGGACTGGACGCTCGTGTCAAAGGATTGGTTTCTTTCTATCCAGCCTTGTGTGATATGGCGGGTTATGCCCACGGTCGTGCAGGCGGTTGGCCGCATATGTTGAAGGATGAGAAGAACCGGACACCGGGAAAGATGAAAACCATTCAGTATTTTGATGTAGTCAACTTTGCCCGTCAGGTTAAAGTGCCGGGATTCTATACTTTTGGTTATAATGATATGGTTTGTCCGCCTACTACTACTTACTCCGCTTACAACGTGATTAATGCTCCGAAAGAACTGTTTGTAGCTGAGACGACCGCCCATTATGCCTATGCCGAACAGTGGAGCGCAGCCTGGAACTGGGTAATGAATTTCTTGAAAAATAAATCGAAAAACGAATAATATACTAATACCATAAACTAATAGATAAATGAAAACAGGTAAGAAATTAAACCTATGTTTATTGTTGCTGATTGCTTTTGCTGGAAGCGTTGCGGCACAAGAGCTGATAACGAATGTATATGGCCGTGACATCCATTCGCTGAATGGTAAATGGAATGCCATCATCGACCTGTACGACCAGGGACAACGGATGAAAATCTATGAGAACCGGCAACCGGAAGGAAATATTGATTTCTACGAATACGCATTCGAAGGCGGGTTGCGTCTTAACGTTCCGGGAGATTGGAACTCCCAGTCGCCCGAACTGAAATATTACGAAGGAACTGTATGGTATGCCCGTCACTTTGACGCCAAACGCTTGGCAGACAAACGCCAGTTTCTTTATTTCGGCGCTGTCAGCTATCGTTGTAAAGTCTACCTGAACGGAAAAGAGATAGCAGAGCACGAAGGCGGTTTTACTCCTTTCCAAGTGGAAGTGACAGACTTGTTGAAAGACGGTGACAACTTCCTGGCGGTAGAAGTAAACAACCGCCGCACCAAAGACGCCATTCCCGCTCTGGCATTCGATTGGTGGAACTATGGCGGCATCACAAGAGATGTGCTGTTGGTGAAAACTCCCCGGACATTTATAGAAGATTATTTCGTCCAATTGGATAAAAATGCTTCCGACCGGATAATTGCCCGCGTGCGTCTTTCTGATAAAAAAGCAGGTGAGAAAGTAACAGTTGCCATCCCCGAACTCAAAATCAACGCGGAGCTCACCACCGACGCAGAAGGAAAGGCGGAAACCGTATTGAACGCAAAGAAGCTGCAACGCTGGTCGCCGGAAGAACCGAAACTCTATGGCGTGACTGTATCTTCAAATACCGACCGCGTGGAAGAACAAATCGGCTTCCGCAATATCACCGTGAAAGGAACAGATATCTACCTGAACGGGAAGCCGACATTTATGTGCTGTATCTCTTTTCACGAAGAAATTCCGCAACGTATGGGGCGTGCTTTCTCGGAAGCCGATGCAGCCATGTTGCTGAATGAAGCGAAAGCGCTTGGCGTGAACATGATTCGCTTGGCACATTATCCGCAGAATGAATACACAGTACGCCTGGCGGAAAAGATGGGCTTCCTTCTCTGGCAGGAGATTCCTATTTGGCAAGGCATTGACTTTACAGACAATGATACCCGTCAGAAAGCGCAAAGGATGCTTTCTGAAATGATTAAGCGCGACCAGAATCGCTGCGCGGTAGGTTATTGGGGTGTTGCCAATGAAACACAGCCTTCCAAAGAACGGAATGAATTCCTTGCTTCCCTGCTCGAAACGGGAAAACAGCTGGACACTACCCGCTTGTATGTTGCCGCTTTCGACCTTGTGCACTTCAATAGCGAAAAACAGCGTTTTGTAATGGAAGATTCTTTTACTTCGCAACTGGACGTCGTAGCTATCAATAAATATATGGGCTGGTATCATCCGTGGCCTGTGGAACCAAAAGACGCTATATGGGAAGTAGTGACGGACAAACCGTTGATTATCTCGGAATTTGGCGGCGAAGCATTGTACGGTCAGTCCGGTGATGAGAATGTAGTCAGTTCTTGGAGTGAAGAATACCAGGCACGTCTGTATAGAGACAATATCCGTATGTTCGACAATATCCCGAACCTGCGTGGCGTATCTCCCTGGATTCTGTTCGACTTCCGTTCGCCGTTCCGTTTCCACCCCACCAATCAAGATGGCTGGAACCGCAAAGGACTCATATCCGACCAGGGTATGCGTAAGAAAGCGTGGTATCTGATGAGAGATTATTACATGAAAAAGAGAAATAACCGATAAGTTTAGCTATATTTGAATGTGATGAAGCAATATAAGATTGTAGCGATTTGTATGTGCATACTGCTCCTTCTTGCCGGAGGAGCGTATGCGCAGCAAAAGACGGTCAGGATACTTGCCATCGGCAACAGCTTCTCCCAAGATGCCGTGGAGCAATATCTGCATGAACTTGCCGAAGCCGAAGGCATTTCAACCATAATCGGCAATATGTTTATTGGCGGCTGTTCTCTAGAACGTCATGTGAAAAATGCCCGTGACAATGCTCCTGCCTATGCCTACCGGAAAATCGGTACGGATGGAAAGAAGCGGGAAAAGGGCAAGATGTCTTTGGAAACGGTGCTGGCAGATGAAGACTGGGATTACGTCAGCCTGCAACAGGCAAGTCCTTTTTCGGGAATGTACGAGACGTATGAAGCCTCTCTGCCGGAACTTATAGAATATGTAAAAGCACGCCTTCCAAAGAAAACAAAGCTGATGCTGCACCAAACCTGGGCATATGCGTCTACTTCCAAGCATAGTGGATTTAAAAACTACAACTGCAATCAACTGACCATGTATCAGGCCATTGCCGATGCAGTGAAGAAGGCGGCTAAGGTGAATAAGATAAAGATTGTCATCCCTTCGGGCACTGCTATACAGAATGCCCGTACTTCTTTTATCGGCGACCATCTGAACAGGGACGGCTATCATCTGGATGTGAAGGTTGGACGTTATATCGCTGCCTGCACCTGGTTCGAACGAATCTTCAAACACAATGTAGTCGGGAATCCTTATGCTCCGGAAGGGCTGGATGAGGCGCGGAAAGCTGTTGCCCAGAAAGCTGCCCATGCAGCAGTAAAGCATCCGTATAAAGTGACTGACCTGTTTATTACTAACTAACCGACGAAAATACAAATGAGAAAAAAAGCATTAGTTTACGGAATCTGTTTGTTGGGTACGGTATGTACCCTTTCAGCAAAGGATAAAAAAGGGGTGCATTATATAAAGACGCAAAGGCTCCGATTGAGAAACGCGTAGACGACTTGTTATCCCGCATGACTCTGGAAGAGAAAGTGATGCAGTTGAACCAATATACCTTGGGACGGAACAACAACGTGAATAATGTAGGCGAAGAGGTAAAGAAAGTGTCGGCGGAAATCGGTTCTCTGATTTACTTCGAGACAAATCCCGAACTGCGTAATAATATGCAGAAGAAAGCGATGGAGGAATCCCGCCTGGGTATTCCTATTATTTTCGGTTATGACGCGATTCATGGATTCCGTACCGTGTATCCTATTTCGTTGGCGCAAGCTTGTTCCTGGAATCCGGATTTGGTGGAACAGGCGTGTGCTGTATCTGCGCAGGAAGCCCGTATGTCGGGAGTGGACTGGACGTTCTCGCCGATGATTGACGTAGCACGTGACCCTCGTTGGGGACGTGTGGCGGAAGGCTATGGCGAAGACCCTTATGCGAACGGAGTGTTCGGCGCAGCTTCTGTCAGAGGGTATCAAGGTGATAATATGTCGGCAGAAAACCGTGTGGCAGCTTGTCTGAAACATTATGTAGGCTACGGGGCATCCGAAGCCGGACGTGATTATGTTTATACCGAAATCTCCCAACAAACTCTTTGGGATACTTATCTGCTCCCTTATGAAATGGGGGTGAAAGCCGGTGCGGCAACTCTGATGAGTTCTTTTAATGATATCAGCGGTGTACCGGGTTCGGCAAACCCTTATACTATGACCGAGATATTAAAGAACCGTTGGAGACATGACGGTTTTATCGTTTCAGACTGGGGAGCTATCGAACAGTTAAAAAATCAGGGATTGGCAGCAACCAAAAAGGAAGCAGCCCGGTATGCGTTTACCGCCGGTCTTGAAATGGATATGATGTCTCATGCTTATGACCGTCATTTGCAGGAGTTGGTAGAAGAAGGCAAGGTATCAATGGCTCAAGTGGATGAAGCTGTCCGCCGTGTCTTACTTCTGAAATTCCGTCTTGGCTTGTTCGAACGTCCTTATACTCCCGCTACAACAGAGAAAGAACGTTTCTTCCGTCCGAAAAGCATGGATATTGCCGCCCGGCTTGCGGCAGAATCCATGGTATTGCTGAAAAACGAAAACAACGTTTTACCACTGACAGATAAAAAGAAGATTGCCGTGATAGGTCCTATGGCAAAAAATGGTTGGGACTTGTTAGGCTCCTGGCGTGGTCACGGAAAGGATACCGATGTGGCAATGCTTTATGATGGTCTGGCTGCTGAATTTGCAGGAAAAGCCGAACTGCGTTACGCATTAGGCTGCAATACACAAGGAGATAACCGCGAAGGATTTGCAGAAGCATTGGAAGCTGCACGCTGGTCTGATGTTGTTGTTCTTTGCTTGGGCGAGATGATGACTTGGAGCGGAGAGAATGCTTCCCGTTCTTCTATCGCACTACCACAGATGCAGGAAGAACTGGCAAAAGAACTGAAGAAAGCCGGCAAGCCTGTCGTACTGGTATTGGTCAACGGTCGTCCGTTGGAATTGAACCGTCTGGAACCGGTTTCTGATGCCATACTGGAAATCTGGCAGCCGGGTGTGAATGGCGCACTGCCGATGGCGGGGATATTGTCCGGACGTATTAATCCTTCCGGTAAACTTGCCATGACCTTCCCTTATTCGACGGGGCAGATTCCTATTTATTATAACCGCCGTAAGAGCGGACGTGGACATCAGGGATTTTATAAAGATATCACAAGTGACCCGTTATATCCTTTCGGTCACGGACTGAGCTACACAGAATTCAAGTATGGCACTGTTACCCCTTCTGCCACTAAAGTGAAGCGTGGCGAGAAGCTCTCGGCGGAAGTGACTGTCACCAATATCGGTGCCCGTGACGGAGCAGAAACTGTCCACTGGTTTATTTCCGACCCGTATTGCTCGATTACCCGTCCTGTAAAAGAACTGAAACACTTTGAAAAGCAGCTTATCAAAGCCGGAGAAACGAAAACTTTCCGTTTCGACATAGACCTGGAACGTGATTTCGGATTTGTCAATGAGGACGGTAAACGATTCCTCGAAACCGGAGAATACAATATTCACGTACTGGAACAGACCGTTAAAATAGAATTGATAGACTAAAACACATGATCACCATGAAAAAGAAAACAGGCATTATCGGTTTATGTATGCTCGCATGCAGCATCTTGACCCATGCACAGACAATTACTCCTCAAGTAGAACAACGCGCGAAGGAGATTGTATCCAAAATGACTTTGCAAGAGAAAATAGAGTATATCTCCGGATATACCAGCTTTTCCCTGCGTGCCATTCCCCGTTTGGGAATTCCTGAAATACGTCTTGCCGACGGCCCGCAGGGAATCCGTAACCATGCTCCTAAAAGCACCCTTTATCCGTCCGGTATCCTTTCCGCTTCTACCTGGAACCGTGACTTGCTTTATAAGTTAGGGCAAGGCTTGGGGCAGGACGCCAAGGCAAGAGGCGTTAATATCCTGCTTGGGCCGGGCGTGAATATCTATCGCGCTCCGTTGTGCGGCCGTAACTTTGAATATTTCGGTGAAGACCCTTACTTGACGGGTGAGACAGCCAAGCAATATATTCTTGGCGTGCAATCGGAAGGAGTCATTGCGACCATCAAGCACTTTGCCGCCAACAACCAGGAGTGGAGCCGCCATCA
Organism: Bacteroides finegoldii DSM 17565; assembly: GCF_000156195.1. Taxonomy (GTDB): domain Bacteria; phylum Bacteroidota; class Bacteroidia; order Bacteroidales; family Bacteroidaceae; genus Bacteroides; species Bacteroides finegoldii. Next base: position 162,587 of record NZ_GG688317.1, read on the forward strand.
TGCGAGTTCGGACATAGACGAGCGTACTTTGCATGAGATTTATTTCCCGGCTTTCCGCAAGGCTGTACAGGAAGCGAACGTGAGTGCTGTGATGAACAGCTACAATCTCCTGAACGGTGTCCATGCCACTGAACACAAATGGCTGAATATTGATGTCTTGCGCAATCTTTGGGGCTTCAAAGGTATTCTGATGTCGGACTGGACTTCGGTATATTCCGCTATCGGAGCAGCTAACGCCGGACTTGACCTCGAAATGCCCAAAGGGCGTTTCATGAATGCCGACAATCTTATCCCCGCTATCAAAACAGGCACGGTGACCGAAGAAACCATTAACCTGAAAGTACAACATATTTTGCAGACTTTAATAGCTTATGGAATGTTGGATAAGGAACAGAAAGACAGTAATATTCCGTTGGATAATCCATTCTCTCGCCAAACAGCTTTAGAACTGGCACGCGAGGGAGTAGTATTGTTGAAGAATGAAGCAAACTTGCTCCCGTTGAAAGGAAAAACAGCCGTAATGGGTCCTAATGCAGATTTGATACCTACCGGTGGCGGCAGTGGTTTTGTCACTCCTTTTTCTACCATTTCAGTGGCTCAAGGCTTGAAAGAACTGAAGAAAAAGAATCTGGTATTATTGACGGATGATGTGATTTATGAAGATATTATCAATGAGTTTTATACTGACGTCAATCGTCAGGTGAAAGGCTTCAAGGCTGAATACTTTAAGAACAAGACGCTTTCGGGACAGCCGGAAGTAATACGCACGGAATCCTCTGTTGATTATGACTGGGGATATGGAGCACCTTTGGACGGCTTTCCGACAGATGGCTTCTCTGTCCGTTGGACAGCCTGCTACATGCCACAAACTGATGGTCAGTTGAAACTTCATATCGGTGGTGATGACGGTTATCGTCTGTTTGTGAATGACAAGCATATTACGGGAGATTGGGGAAATCATTCATACTCTAGCCGTGAAGTTGAACTGCCGGTTGAGGGTGGTAAGGAATACCGTTTCCGGATTGAATTCTTTGATAATATTTCTTCGGGCATCATTCGTTTTAATGCTTATAGCCTTAATGAGATGAAACTTCGTCAAGGATTGGCAAAGGTGGATAATGTTGTGTTCTGCACAGGTTTCAATAGTAATACCGAAGGCGAAGGCTTTGACCGTCCGTTTGCTTTGCTTCGGTATCAGGAATTGTTTATCAAAAAGATTGCCTCTATGCACCCTAATGTCGTGGTTGTGCTGAACGCCGGTGGCGGTGTGGATTTCACCGGTTGGTATGATGCCGCAAAAGCTATTCTTATGGCTTGGTATCCTGGACAGGAAGGCGGACAAGCGATAGCTGAAATCCTGACCGGCAAGATTTCTCCAAGCGGAAAGCTACCGATTTCTATCGAAAAGAAATGGGAAGATAATCCGGTGCATGGTAGTTATTACGAGAACTTAAAGGCAGAGATTAAACGTGTAGATTATTCCGAAGGTGTTTTTGTCGGTTATCGTGGATACGACCGTTCGGGAAAAGAACCTTTCTATCCGTTTGGCTACGGTTTGTCCTATACTACTTTCGCTTATAGTAATATAGCTGCGGAGAAAACGGGTGAGCATCAGGTTACCGTTAGCTTTGATCTCGAGAATACAGGGAAGATGGATGCCTCGGAAGTGGCACAAGTGTATGTACATGATGTACAGTCCTCTGTCCCCCGTCCCTTGAAAGAATTGAAAGGATATGAAAAGGTTTTCTTGCAGAAAGGGGAGAAGAAGCGGATTTCTGTTGTGCTGAATGAGGATGCATTCGCTTATTACGATATGAATCAGCACCGCTTTGTAGTGGAAAAAGGCGAGTTTGAGATTCTTGTAGGCCCGGCTTCTAATCAATTACCTTTGAAAGCTACGGTTGAACTTTCCGGTTCATACTCGTTCTAATTTCCTCGTAAAGTCACATTTGATCTGTCTTAAAACAGGCTTATTTGATAAGAAAAACATAATAGAACCTCATCTCCCCAAAAAGATGGGTTATCTTGGAAAATGACAAAGGCGTAGAAAGAGAATTACTTCTCAATCTACGCCTTTATCTTTCTACGGATAGTGTGATTATTTTACTTCCCAAATGTCATTAGTCATCAAAAGCTCCTCGAAATTATGGTATTTCTTTTTGCTTTTTACTTCTTCGATTTGTGCTTCTACCGCATCATTATAAGTCGGGGCGTCTACATCGCGGATGACACCAAGTGCGATGGGGAAGTCAGGGCCTTCCATCAAGGCGAGTTTTAACTGGAGTGTGTTGTCCAGGCAGTGTGCATCATGTATCAGAATATCTCTTTCTGTGATACCGTTCTCGCCTAGTTTCACAACTTTCAGCCCAAAACCTTCCTGCATTAATCCGAACTCCTTGTTTTCACCGAATAACATCGGTTTGCCATGTTCCAAATAAATTGCATTTTTTGCACGCCCTTCCTTGTTATATACGGAGTTGTGTGTACCATCATTGAAGATGACGCAGTTCTGTAAAATCTCGCAGACAGCAGTGCCCTTATGATTATAGGCAGCTTTCAATATATCTATTGTACCGGGAGCGTCTGTGGCAACAGCACGTGCGAAAAAATGTCCGCGTGCGCCAAAACATAGTTCAGCCGGATTGAACGGGTCTTCTACGGTGCCGTAGGGAGAAGACTTGCTGACAAAACCACGCGGTGAAGTGGGTGAGTATTGTCCTTTAGTCAGACCATAGATACGGTTGTTGAGCAAGATCATGTTGATGTCGATATTGCGTCGGTTGGCATGAATGAAATGGTTACCTCCGATAGCAAGACCGTCACCGTCACCGCTTACCTGCCATACGGTTAGTTTGGGATTGGCGACTTTGCACCCTGTCGCGATAGCGGCAGCACGACCGTGAATTGTATTCATGCCGTATGTATTCATATAGTGAGGAAGGCGGCTGGAACAACCGATACCGGAAATTACTGCCGTATCCCATGGAGCGACACCGATTTCTGCCATAGCCTTGTGTAACGAAGCCAGGAAAAAGTGGTCACCACATCCCGGACACCAGCGTGGCTGTCCTTTTTTAAAGTCTTTAGCTGTATATTCGCTCATAATTTCTTGATTTTACTTGTTGATAATCTCAGTGAATGCATTGACTAGTTCATTGACAACAAAGGGCTGTCCTTTCACTTGGTTGAACTGATAAGGAACGAAACCGTCCACCTTCATACGGAGATATCCGGCAAACTGTCCCATATTTTGCTCGGCTACCACCACTTTTTTGTATTTCTTCATCAAGGCTGCCGTATTCTTTGGAAGAGGATTGATGAACTTAAAGTGTGCTAATGCTACTTTTTTACCATTAGCACGGAGTTCGTCCATAGCGGCGTGTAAATGTCCATAAGTACCTCCGAAACCTACAATCAGCAATTCGGCATCTTCCTTGTCGCCTTCAACTTCTACGTCAGGTACTTCGATATTGGAAATTTTCTGCTGGCGTAATCGCGTCATCAAGTCATGGTTTTCCGGATCAGTTGAGATAGCTCCTGTCTTGTTGTCTTTTTCAAGACCTCCTAATACATGAGTGAATCCTTCTGTACCCGGAACTGCCCAATAACGAACGCCTGTCTGCGGGTCCCGTTGATACGGTGTCCAGGTTTCAGACATTTCCGGGCGTACGTAAGGAGGATTGATAGCAGGATAATCAGCCAATTTAGGCAATTTCCATGCACCAGAACCATTGGCAACAAATGCGTCTGTCAACAACACGACCGGAGTCATGTGTTCCAAAGCGATCTTAGCAGCCATATAGGCTGAGTCAAAACAGTCTGTAGGGGATGTCGCAGCAATGACAGGCATAGGGCTTTCACCGTTACGACCGAAGAGAACTTGCAACAGGTCTGTTTGTTCCGATTTGGTCGGTAGACCGGTAGCGGGACCGCCACGTTGTACATCCAATACGACCAATGGCAATTCCATGATAACGGCCAAGTTCATGGCTTCTGATTTCAAACAGATACCAGGTCCTGAAGTGGAAGTAACAGCTAATGCACCGGCGTATGAAGCACCGATAGCAGAAGCACAACCGGCAATCTCATCTTCACATTGCACGGTGGTTACGCCCAATGATTTATGTTTTGAGAGTTCATGCAGTACATCTGTTGCAGGAGTGATAGGGTAAGACCCTAAATAGAGTTTCAGTCCGGCTTTCTCTGCAGCTGCGATGAATCCGTATGCAGTCGCTTTATTTCCGGTGATATCCATATATTTTCCGGGAACGGCTGCTTTACTTTCAATCTTATATGTATGTGCTACGGAAGCGTGTGTGTTGTGTCCGTAATCATATCCGGCACGAACAACTTTGATATTTGCTTCCGCTATTTCCGGTTTCTTGGAGAATTTCTCGCGGATAAAGTCTTCCGCTATGTTAAGGTCGCGGTTGAACAACCAGCATACCAGTCCTACGGCAAACATATTACGGCATTTCAGCATGGACTTATTATCCATTCCCGTATCTGCCAAACAGTCTTTTACCATCTGCGAGATAGGTGCTGCAATCACGTCCTGCTTGATACCCATTTCTTCAATAGGATTATCGGTGGTGAATGCCGCTTTATCTAAATCTGATTTTTGAAAGGCGTCTGTGTCGATGATGATACAGGCGGTGGATTTTGCGAATTTATATTGTGTTTTCAATGCGGCGGCATTCATAGCTACCAATACGTCGCATTTGTCTCCCGGAGTATAAACTTTTTCTGCACCGATGTGTACCTGAAAACCGGAAACACCGGTTAGCGAACCTTGCGGTGCGCGGATGTCTGCCGGATAGTCGGGGAATGTACTGATGTCATTGCCAATCGTAGCCGACACGGTCGAGAAGATGTTGCCGGCCAACTGCATACCGTCACCGGAGTCGCCGGAGAAACGTACTACTACTTCCTCCAATTCTTTAACCATCATTTCGTCTGCCATAACTTTAATTACTATATTTAATTTAAAAACTGCTTTTACTTTCAATTTGTGAGCGCAAAGGTCGGAAAGTTAATCGAATTATCAAAATAAAACGTACTTTATTGTCCTATTGACGCAAAATATTTGAAATATCTGGAAGGAACCTGTATTTTTATTCTTGTTAAATCAACAGAAACCGTTATCTTTGCAATCAAAATAGGAACGGCCTTGTAGTTCAACGGATAGAATAGAAGTTTCCTAAACTTTAGATAGGGGTTCGATTCCCCTCGGGGCTACTACAAAGAATCTATAGGAAGTTGTGTTGGATGCTTTCATGCTGTATCGAGTTTTAAGTTTTACAATGGCTTCTTTTAAGATGAACGTCTTATAGCTTCTATTTGTTTTAATAATCAATAGAAAAAGCCTCCTCCGAACTTCGGAAGAGGCTTTTTCTATTTTTGGAATATTTTATTCTCCCGCAGTTGTTGCTACAGTCTTTTTGTTCTTCATAAAGTTGTATGCAATCGGAGATGCAATAAACAGTGAAGATAAAGTACCGATTACAACACCGAGAATCATCGCGAATGCAAAGCTGCGGATAGAGTCACCACCGAGGATGAAGATACACAACAATACGATCAATGTACTCAATGAAGTATTGATGGTACGAGCCAGTGTAGTGTTCAGAGAGTCATTGAATAACTGACGCTTGTCACGTTTCGGATACAATCCGAAGAACTCACGTACACGGTCGAAGATTACCACCTTATCATTAATAGAGTAACCGATAGCCGTCAGGATAGCACCGATAAAGGTCTGGTCGATTTCCAGTGAGAATGGCAGGATACCCCAGAATAATGAATAAGCACCGATAATCATGATTGTGTCACAAGTCAATGCTGCAATAGAACCAATACTGTATGCAATGTTACGGAAACGAATCAAGATATACAAACCGATGGCAATCAATGCCAGAACGACTGACCAGATAGCACCGGTCTTGATATCGTCTGCGATACTCGGCCCTACTTTCTGTGAGCTTACAATGCTGCCGCCTGTGTGGTTATCACGGTCGATGAAAGTTGCCAGGTCAATGTTCTGAGTCAACAACGGTTTCAGTGTTTCATATAAATATGATTCGATTTCCGAGTCAACATTATTGCCTCCGTCTTCGATACGGTAGTTGGTACTGATGCGAACCGTTTTCTTATCTGTTCCGATGGCGATAACGCTAACGTTCGCATCACCGAACTTGCTTGAGATCAGCTCGCGCACCTGTTCCGGTTCTACCGGGTTTTCAAACTGTACCTTGAAGTTACGTCCACCAGTGAAGTCGATACTTTGACTTAGCCCGCGGATAGCGAACGAACCGATACAAACGATGATAACTGCACTGACGATAATAAGGGATTTTTTGTTTGTTCCCATAAAATCGAAGTGTGTATTGGCCATCAGGTTCTTTGAAATCTTAGTGGTAAATGTCAGGTTCTGCCATTTATCTTTACTCAAGAAATGTTCGTAAACCAGACGAGTCATGAACACTGCGGTAAAGAACGATACGAGGATACCGATAATCAAAGTCGTTGCAAAACCACGGATAGGTCCTGTACCGAAATTGAACAGAATGATACCTGTAATAATAGATGTCAAGTTAGAGTCAAAGATAGCGGAGAAGGCATTAGAATAACCGTCAGCCAATGCTTTCTTCACTCCCTTGCCTGCACGAAGTTCTTCTTTAGTACGTTCATAAATCAATACGTTCGCATCCACTGCCATACCCAGCGACAATACCATACCGGCAATACCGGACATCGTCAATGCAGCCTGGAAAGAAGAAAGGATACCTAATGTGAAGAAGAAGTTCAGGAACAAAGCACCGTTGGCAACCATACCCGGGATGAAACCATACATAGAGCACATATAGATCATCAACAGGATCAAAGCTACAACGAATGAGAAAATACCGGCATTGATAGATTCCTGACCCAACGACGGACCAACGATATCTTCCTGTACGATGTGAGCCGGAGCCGGCATCTTACCTGATTTCAATACGTTTGCTAAGTCTTTTGCTTGTTCAGGAGTAAAATGACCTGTAATCTGTGAACGTCCGCCTGTAATTTCTGAATTTACGTTTGGTGCAGAATATACATAATTATCAAGAACAATAGCAATAGAACGACCGATATTCTGTTTTGTCAGCTGAGCCCAACGGCGTGCACCGTCAGAGTTCATTGTCATACTTACAGCCGGTTTGCTGTATTGGTCAAATTCGTCTTTAGCGTCTGTTACTACATCGCCTTCCAACGGAGCTTTACCGTTACGTTCGGTAGACTTGATCGCGTATAATTCGAATGTTTGTCCTTTTTTGTCGAACTCAGAAGGAGAAACGCCCCATTTCAGACGAAGGTCTTTCGGAAGTTCTGCCTTGATTTCCGGCATAGCCAGATACTTGTTGATATCAGCAGTATCTTTATAGTTTGCATAACCGATAACAGGACCTTGTCCGCTTGAATTCAGTTGAAGCATAGACAACAGAGGATATTGTTTCTTGAGCTCTTCCATGTTTACAGAAGGCTTTTCAGAGGCTGTTGTGTCACCTTTCAGTGCAGCGGCAAGGCTATCGGCAGCACTTACAGCTTTTGTCTCCACCGGAGTAGCTTCAGTAAGAACGGCAGTCTCTATTGTATCTCCATCAGTTGTTGTTTCTTCAGCTAAGATAGCGCGCAATTTGGCGTCAGCAGACTGCATGGAAGGAAGAACTTCCTTGGCTGTATAAGTTTCCCAGAATTCCAGGTTAGCAGAACCTTGGAGAAGTTTTCTCACACGTTCCGGTTCTTTGATACCCGGCAGCTCCACCATGATACGTCCCATTTTGTCTTCCAGACTTTGGATATTCGGCTGAACAACACCGAAGCGGTCGATACGGGTACGAAGTACATTGTATGAGTTCTCAACGGCTGCTTTTACTTCTGCTCTCAATACTTTTTCAACTTCAGTGTCTGTTGATTTTTGGTTAACCTTGTCTTTCAACTGTTGTGTTGCGAAGAGTTCGGAAAGTTTCGCTTCCGGAGCAGCTTTGTGGTATTCTCTGATGAACAGGGTAATGATATCATCCTGACTGTTGATTGCCTGCTTTGCTGCTTCTGCCAATGCATTGTTGAAAGCTTCGTCCGGCTTGTTGTCAGCCAGTGCTTTGATAACATCAGGTACAGAAACTTCAAGGATAACGTTCATACCACCCTTCAGGTCCAAACCTAAACTAATCTCCATCTCACGACATTGTTTCAGCGTCCAGTTACCCAGCCAGACTTTCTCGTTGGAGAGAGAGTCGAGGTAGTCTTGTTCTACTTTCGGGTCGCCGTTCGCAATTTCTTTCGCCTTGTTGGTATAGTGGCGTGTTACGAAGGAGAAGGAGAGGTAGAACACGCATACCAGCGTGAGTAATACCGCAAAAACCTTTACAAATCCTTTGTTTTGCATTTTACTTTTAATTTATGATGATTACTTTTTTAATTTAATATTCAGTTAAATTCTGTCGTATACAAGTTCTTTTTGCCGCATACAAGGCTGCAAATATAGTTTTTTTTTCACATTTATATGTAACAAGCCCTCAAATATTTGATGTTTAAGGGCTTTTTTGCAGAATTATTTCATTCCCCTGTTTTTCAATAATGGTTCCAAGCTAGGCTCTGTTCCTCGGAAATTTTTATAAAGCACCATCGGGTCTTCACTGTCTCCTTTTTCCAAAACATTGTGGCGGAACAGATCTGCGGTGGTTTTATCAAAAACTCCGTGTTCTTTGAAAGCTTCAAAAGCATCGTTATCCAATACGTTGGCCCACAGATAACTGTAATATCCGGCAGCGTACCCACCGATGATATGATTGAAGTAAGTAACGCGGTAACGTGGCGCTATCTCAGGGATCAGATTGAGTTTGTCCATCGCTTCTTTCTCGAATGAAAGTATATCCATATTATTTACATCTGTTATTGTGTGCAGGTTCATGTCAAGGATAGCGGCTGCCAGCAATTCGGTAGTCATGAATCCTTGATTGAAAGTCTTCTGTTGCAGTATCTTTTCGATGATTTCATCGGGGATTACTTCTCCGGTCTGATAATGTTTGGCATACATTTTCAGTACCTCTGGTTCGGTAGCCCAATGTTCGTTGATTTGAGAAGGGAGTTCTACAAAGTCACGTACTACGTTTGTGCCGGATGTTCCCTTGTATTCACATTTTGTCAGTAAGCCGTGTAGGGCATGTCCAAATTCGTGGAACAAGGTTTCCACTTCATCCATTGTCAATAGTGATGGAGTATCGCCTACCGGTTTGGTGAAACTGCAAACGTTGCACACTAACGGACGGGTTGCTCCTTGTTGCTCACGGTAATTACTCATCCAGGCACCTCCGCTTTTTCCGGCACGCGGGAAATAGTCCACATAGAAAATACCGAGTTGAGAACCGTCAGTGTCTTTCACTTCAAACACCTCAACATCCGGATGATAGGTCGGAATTCCTTTCAGCTTGTTGAAAGTGATACCATATAACTTGTTGGCTACGGCAAAAGCACCTTCACGTACATTTTCCAATTTAAAATAGGGCTTTGTCTCCTCTTCGGACAGATTATATTTCTCTTTTCGTAGCTTTTCGGTATAGTACCACCAGTCCCATGCCTCCAACTTTTCGCCTTTACCTTCCTTGTCCATCAGCTTTTGAAGCTCGGCGGCCTCTTCTTTGGCTTTAGGCAGTGCATAGCTCCAAAGATTGTTCAAAAGGTCCATTACGTTCGTCGCGTTTTTAGCCATCGTCTCATCCAGCACGAAATTTGCGTAACAGTCGAAACCTAACAATTTTGCTTTTTCCAAACGGAGAGAAACGATTTTGCGGATGTTCTCTTTGTTGTCGTTCTCATTGTTATTATTTCCCCGATTGATATACGCTTTGTATATTTGTTCCCGAAGCGGACGATTCTCGGCATATTGCAGGAATGGCAGACGGCTGGCGTTATGCAGAGTAAATAACCATTTGCCCGGTTGTCCGGCGGCTTTTGCTTCTTCAGCTGCACTTTGACGGAACCATTCGGGCAATCCTGCTAAGTCCTCTTCTTTCTCGACGAAGAGCTGGTACGCATTATTCTCGTTCAGTACATTATTGCCGAATGTGATACCAAGTGTGGACAGCTCTTTGTTTATTTCACGCAAACGTGCTTGTTTTTCTGCGCTAAGATTGGCACCTGAACGGACAAACTGTTTGTAGGTCTTGTCCAGCAGGCGTTTCTGCTCTGTGGTCAGATTCAGGGAATCTTTTTGTTGGTAGACATCGTTTACACGCTTGAAAAGTTTCTCATTCAAGGATATATTGTCTTCATGTTCCGAAAGAACCGGAGCTAGCTTGATGGATAGTGCAGTTAATGAGTCGGTTGTTTCAGCATCTGTCATATTGAAGAAAATAGCGCTTACCCGATCCAGGATTGGTGCACTGTTATCCAATGCCACGATGGTATTTTCGAATGTAGGGATTTCCGGACTTTCGATGATAGCTTCGATGTTTTGATTTTGCTCCTCGATACCTTTCAGGAAGGCAGGCTCATAATGTTCCAATTTGATTTTGTCAAAGGAAGGAACGCCATACTCGGTTTGGAACTCTGCAAAGAAAGGATTACTTTCTGTTTTTGTAGCACAGGAGTACATCATACAACTTACTGCTAAAAGGGTTAATGTCTTTTTAATCATCATTATGTGTTTTATAATATAGAATTCTCCGTTTTTATCGTTTGCTGATATAACACCAAATCGGATAGTGGTCCGAAGCCTTAATAGAACGGTCTACAGTACAATTATAGGCTTTCAGGTCAGGACTAATCAGGATATTGTCGATTCGGAAGTAGAACTTGTTCTGGTTATAGGAGATTCCCAATCCTTTACCGGACTGTGTGAAAGCGTCATCCAGTTCTTGAGTGAGAACCCGGTGGGTATACGAAATAGAACCGTCGTTGAAATCTCCACATACAATCATTGTAGGATAATGGTTTTCTGTAATGATTCTCGCTACGGAATCTGCTTGGGAGGCACGGATAGCCGATGCTTCCCCTAGTTTTCGAATTAGTTGTCGGAGCCCGGTCTTTACTTTTTTAGCATTCGGATCTTTTATCATATCTTCATAGATCCCTCTGTCTTCTTTGGTGAGTTTGTTGGATTCCAAGTGATTGTTGATTAATGTAATAGTGTCATTATTTACATTCAGCACATATTTCATAGAGCCGTTATAATCACTTTTATACTCAATAAGTTGTGACGAGAGTATCGGGAATCTAGAGAAACAGGCAAGCTGCACATCTCCTTTCCTTTGTTGGCGAATGGATTGATAGGGATACGCTTTCAACGCTTTCTTTACATCCTGCTCCGTTACGAACTTTTTATTGCTGGCTGTGTTGTATTCTTGCAGACAGATAATGTCTGCATTACTGTTTTTCAGATAAGATAAAATCGGATTCTTCCCATCTTTCTTCTTCAGATTACTAAAGCTCATTACATTGTAAGACAGAACTTTGATACTTCCTTCCGGTATTGTCCGGGTAGTAGAGTTGAAAGGAATATAAGTCCGTATTTGCGGAAAGCAAATCAGAAAACCGATGACGGGTAGTAGTGCATATCTGTAATTGACAAATGCCCAAAGAAACAGGAAAAATAGATTGATAATCAGGAATATTGGAAATGCGAGTCCGAGACAGGAAACTAACGGATTGACTTTGGGGCTGAGATAGGGGCTATAAGCGCTTAATATCAGCGTTCCCACGAAGAATGCGTTGATAGCCAGTATCAGATATGCGACAATTTTGCCAATATGTTCCATTCTTTTATCTTTTGCTTGCGTCGAACAAGCTTTTCTTTTCTTCTGTCGTCAGACTGTCGTAACCGGATTTTTTCAACTTTTCCAGAATACGGTCCACTTCGTCAGATTGTGCTTTTTTATGGGCATTATAATCATAATCTTTCCGTCGTTCGGTAGCATTACTGCCATAGTGTACTTTCATTTTAGGTTTGCGTTCCCATGTTTTCTTTTGGAAAAGAGAGATGAAACCATCCAGAATCCAGTTAATCCAGGAAGTTAAGTCAGTCCCTTTGCTTAGACTGGCTGCAAACCAGAGCCCGGCAAGAGCGCCTCCTAGATGGGCAATGTGTCCTCCGGCATTACTTGAGGTAATAGACAGTACATCAATTCCGATAACGACCAGTGCGAGATATTTGAGACGGACAGCACCAAAAAGAAAAAGTTGCACCCTATAGTTGGGTTCACGATAGGCCGTAGCCGCTACGATAGCCAGTACGGAAGCGGAAGCCCCGACTAACGTTGCTCCGGTCACTTGTGAGCTGAATAAAGGAAATACGTTGTAGGCGACCATATAAAGCAAACCTCCGCAGATACCTCCCAATATATATAGCCCTCTTAAATGCTTTGCCGAGAAAAAATAAAGAAATAAACTCCCGAACCAGTATAGCCAAAGCATATTGAATAGAATGTGCAGAATACCGGCATGCATAAACATATAGGTAAACAACGACCACGGTTGATGGATAAACCCGACAAGAGAGGCCGGTAAAGCGAATATGTTGAATATATCGAGAGTGTTGACTTCAAACAGTCGTAGAAAAACATGAATCAATGTGCCGATCACAAAGATACCGACATTGATATAAATCAGTTGGATAAAAATGTTTCCTCTTCTGAATGTTTCCTTCAAATCAGCTATAATATGTCCCATTGTTATTACTTTTTTTTTCTCCAATACAAAATCAGTATCAGTCCGAACAGCATTCCGCCTAAATGGGCGAAGTGGGCGACGTTGTCTCCTATGTTGTTGGCAAGTCCTGACCATAACTCAATTGCGGCATATCCGATTACGAAAAATTTGGCTTTGATCGGAAAAGGTAGCGGGAAGATAAACAACCGATTGTCGGGAAACAGCATACCGAATGCCAGCAATATGGCATAGACAGCTCCTGAAGCACCTACGGTAGTCATCATGTTCAGATACTCTTCCATGGGAATAATACTGGTACCTATATTTACTTGTGAGTATTGGCTGAGTTCTGTTGCATATTGAATATATTGTACTCCTTCTTGGATAACTCCCGCACCGATACCACAAAGGATATAATAGAACAGAAAACGTCTGGGTCCCCATGTTTGTTCGAGAATCGGACCAAACATGAAAACGGCGAACATATTAAAGAAAATATGGCTGAATCCGCCATGCATAAACATATAAGTGATAAGCTGTGCCGGATTGAAGTCACTTGCGAGGAAAAAATGTAATCCCAGATAATTAGTCAGATCTACTCCATAGCGTTGTGCTACGAATGTACCGAAAAACATTAGTACATTGATAATTATCAGGTTTTTAGTTACAGTTGGCATCATTTTTTTATTCTGAATATTATGATAATAGATGCAAAAGTACGAATAAATTCTGTTTTAAAGCATGAAAAGTGCTTCCTATTAGCTCTTTTTCAATAATTTGCTGCGTTTTTTTTATGTTTTTATTTGATATGTTGTTTTGTTCGGCTATATTTGTAGAATTAATCCATTGTGGGAGAATCTTTTGTGTAACATATATATTAATTAATCATTTTACGTATTATGAATAAGTCTGATCTTATTAATGCAATGGCTGCCGAAGCTCAAATGAGCAAAGCCGATGACAAAAAAGGCACTTGATGCTTTTGTCACTTCAGTTACTAATGCCATGAAAGCCGGTGAGAAAGTATCTCTCGTTGGTTTTGGTACTTTCTCTGTAAGCGAAAGAGCTGAAAGAACAGGTATTAACCCTTCTACAAAAGCAACTATTACTATTCCCGCTAAGAAAGTAGCTAAATTTAAAGCCGGTGCTGAATTATCTGCAGCTGTTGAATAAGATAGATAGTTGAAAGAATTTAATTTAGGAGAGGAGGCGTGAAACGTCTCCTTTTTTTGTATCTTTGCGCCCAAGAAACAACTTGATTATGAAGATAGAAGATAAACTTGTAGCGTCCGTCATCAACGGACTCAAAGCACTCTGCGGTCAGGAAGTCCCTGAAAAGATGGTGCAGTTGCAAAAAACGAAGAAAGAGTTTGAAGGACATCTGACTTTGGTCGTGTTCCCTTTCCTGAAAATGTCAAGAAAAGGACCGGAGCAGACAGCCCAGGAAATCGGTGAGTATCTGAAAGCCAACGAACCGGCTGTAGCTGCTTTTAATGTGATAAAAGGGTTCTTGAACCTGACTATTGCGTCGGCTACCTGGATTGAACTGCTCAATGAGATTCAGGCTGACGAGCAATATGGTCTGGTAAAAGCTACCGAAACTTCTCCGTTGGTAATGATCGAGTATTCTTCTCCGAATACAAACAAACCGCTTCACTTGGGACATGTGCGCAATAACCTTTTAGGTAACGCATTGGCTAACATTGTGGCTGCCAACGGCAACAAGGTAGTAAAGACTAATATCGTAAACGACCGTGGTATCCATATCTGTAAATCCATGTTGGCATGGAAGAAATACGGAAACGGTGAAACACCTGAGACTTCGGGCAAGAAGGGCGATCATCTGGTGGGTGACTATTATGTATCTTTCGATAAGCATTATAAAGCCGAAGTGAAGGAACTGATGGCTCAATTTACAGCTCAGGGGATGAACGATGAAGAAGCGAAGGCGAAAGCCGAAGCGGAATCTCCGTTGATGCAGGAAGCCCGTGAGATGTTGGTGAAATGGGAAGCCGGTGACCCGGAAGTACGCGGATTGTGGGAGATGATGAACAACTGGGTATATGCAGGATTTGATGAGACTTACAAGATGATGGGTGTCGGCTTCGACAAGATATATTATGAATCCAATACTTACCTCGAAGGAAAAGAGAAGGTGATGGAAGGGCTCGAGAAGGGTTTCTTCTTCAAGAAAGAAGATGGTTCCGTATGGGCGGACCTGACTGCCGAAGGATTGGATCACAAACTGCTTCTTCGTGGTGACGGAACCTCTGTCTACATGACACAGGATATTGGTACGGCCAAACTTCGTTTCGCTGATTATCCGATTGACAAGATGATTTACGTTGTGGGTAATGAGCAGAATTATCACTTCCAGGTACTTTCTATCTTGCTCGATAAATTGGGTTTTGAGTGGGGAAAGAGTCTGGTGCATTTCTCTTACGGAATGGTGGAATTGCCGGAAGGTAAGATGAAATCCCGTGAGGGTACAGTAGTGGATGCCGACGATTTGATGGAAGAGATGATCGCTACCGCTAAAGAAACCTCACAGGAACTTGGCAAGTTGGATGGTTTGACACAGGAAGAAGCGGATGATATCGCTCGTATTGTGGGGTTGGGTGCTTTGAAATACTTTATCCTCAAGGTTGATGCCCGTAAGAATATGACATTCAATCCGAAAGAATCCATTGATTTCAATGGTAATACAGGACCGTTCATACAATATACCTACGCGCGTATCCAATCGGTTCTGCGGAAAGCGGCCGAATCCGGTATTGTTGTTCCCGAACAAATCCCGGCAGGAATCGAATTGAGTGAAAAGGAAGAAGGACTGATTCAGATGGTAGCTGATTTTGCAGCCGTTGTGAAGCAAGCCGGTGAAGATTACAGCCCGTCTATTATTGCCAACTATACATACGATTTGGTGAAAGAATATAATCAGTTCTATCATGACTTCAGCATTTTACGTGAAGAGAATGAAGCGGTGAAAGTATTCCGTATCGCTCTTTCTGCCAATGTGGCTAAGGTCGTTCGTTTAGGAATGGGACTGCTAGGTATTGAAGTTCCTGCCAGAATGTAATATTCTCTTGAACAATATGTTATAAACGGAAAAAGGTGTTGCAATGATTATCAGAGCAACACCTTTTTTCCGTTTATTTTTTCTTTGGAGTCGTTTTCCTTTTCTTGGTTGTACCAGGTTCTTTTTCGTTCTGTACCTTGATTAGTTCCAAGCAACTCTTCAATGTCAAATCCTGTGGAACAATATCTTTGGGAATCTTATAGTTGGAACCTTTGTAAGTGATATAAGGTCCGTAACGTCCGTTCAGAATTTCAAGTTCCGGTTCTTCTTCAAACTTCTTGAGGTGACGTTCCATCTCCTTCTGGCGTTTTTCCAGAATTAGTTGCTCCGCTTCTTCCAAAGTGATGGTCATCGGATCGGCAGCTTTCGGCAGAGATACATATACCTTGTTATGTAAAACATAAGGACCGAAACGCCCCACACCCACACTTACTGTTTTTCCTTCGTATTCGCCTAATGTACGGGGTAATTTGAACAATTCCAGTGCCTCTTCCAATGTGATGGTTTCCATAGATTGCCCTTTCTTCATTTGTGCAAAGCGAGGCTTTTCTTCATCATCTGCCGTGCCGATCTGTGCGACAGGACCGAAACGTCCAATCTTAACTGAAACAGGTTTGCCACTTACCGGATCTTCTCCCAATATGCGTTCTCCTACCTTATGTTCAGTCTTGATAGCCAGAGTGTTTTCTACAGATGGGTGGAACTTATCATAAAACGTTTTCATGATGGAAGTCCATTGCGCTTCTCCTTCTGCAATTTCGTCAAATTCCTTTTCTACACTGGCTGTGAAGTTGTAATCCAGAATGTTCGGGAAATATTCAGTGAGGAAATCATTGACTACGATACCTGTGTCCGTAGGAAATAATTTCGCTTTTTCCGCACCGGTTATTTCAGTATGATTTTCGTCTTTAATCTGATTTTCTCTCAGGGTTAATACGTTGAACAGGCGTTCTTCCCCATCTTTGTTTCCTTTCTCTACATATTCGCGTTGTTGGATAGTGGAAATTGTCGGAGCGTACGTAGACGGACGTCCGATACCCAATTCTTCCAGTTTGCGCACAAGACTTGCTTCCGTGTAGCGTGGCGGGCGTTGAGTGAACCGTTCGGTTGCGATGATAGGGCCGTATTCCAGTCGCTGGCCTTTTTTCAAAGGAGGTAATAAGCGGCTTTCATCTTCCTGTTCATTGTCATCATCGTAGGACTCACGGTATACATGCAGGAATCCGTCGAACTTGATCACTTCGCCGGTAGCTGTGAATACATCTTTGTTACCGCTTATGCTGATTGTAGCAGTTGTCTTTTCCAGCTCCGCGTCTGCCATCTGGGAAGCGATGGTGCGTTTCCATATCAAGTCGTACAATTTTTTTTCCTGCGCTGACCCTTCGATGGATTGGTTTTCCATATAGGTGGGGCGGATAGCCTCATGAGCTTCCTGTGCACCTTTGGTCTTTGTCTCGAAGTGACGGGGATGTACGTAGTTTTCTCCCATCATTTTAGTGATAGCCTCTTTGCTTCCTATTGTTGCAAAATCCGAGAGGTTGACAGAGTCCGTACGCATATAAGTGATAAATCCCGATTCGTACAGGCGTTGTGCAAGCATCATGGTCTGCGCAACGGTATATCCCAATTTACGTGCTGCTTCCTGTTGCAACGTAGAAGTGGTGAACGGTGCAGGAGGTGTTTTCTTTACCGGACGGGTAGTGATATCTTCGATTGTAAAAGTGGCTCCCTGACAAGCTTCGAGGAAAGCTCTTGCTTCTTCCTTCGTCTTGATGCGACGTGTCAGTTCCGCTTTCATCTCCACCGACTTGCCATCTGTGTCCGGAACGAGGAATATGGCGGTGACGCGATAAGCGGCTTCTGTCTTGAAGGCATGTATTTCACGTTCACGCTCTACAATCAGACGAACAGCAACCGACTGAACACGTCCGGCAGAGAGGGCCGGTTTTACTTTTCTCCAGAGTACAGGTGAAAGTTCGAAACCTACGATACGGTCCAGAATCCGTCGTGCCTGCTGTGCATTTACGAGGTTGAGATCAATATCGCGTGGTCGTTCGATCGCTTTTAAGATTGCGCTCTTTGTAATTTCATGAAATACGATTCGTTTGGTGTTTTCAGGTTTTAGTTTTAAGACTTCGTACAGATGCCAGGCAATAGCCTCCCCCTCGCGGTCCTCATCGGATGCGAGCCATACGGTTTCTGCGCTTTTTGCTTCTGCTTTCAGTGTACTAACCAGAGCCTTTTTGTCTGCCGGAATTTCGTAGTCGGGTTTGAAGTCCTTCTTTACGTCAATGCTGAATTCTTTTTTCTTCAGATCGCGTATATGTCCATAACTTGAAAGGACCTTGAAATCTTTCCCAAGAAACTTCTCGATCGTTTTTGCTTTTGCCGGAGACTCGACAATGACAAGGTTTTTCTGCATAATTCTTTCTTTTAGAATGGCTTGTACCATAATATTTGGGGACAAAAGTAAAAAAAAAGATTCTCCTTACCTTATATTATAAGGAGAATTTAATAAAATCTTAAGATTTAGCTTAGAGGGAGAATGCTTGCCGACTTATTTTGTTGCGGATGAGGGGGCTTCTTTTATTTTTTTGAGAAACTCTGTCGGTAACATTCCAAATTGCTTCTGAAAACATTTGGCAAAGTAGGAAGAAGAGCTGAACCCGACGAGGAATCCTATTTCGGTAACCCGATATTCTCCCTCCACCATCATTTTGCAGGCTTTCTTTAGGTGACCTTGATGAAATCATTGGGAGTCATGCCAATAATGCCTTTGATTTTACTTTCCGTACATTCATTAATTGGACGAGTGAGCGTGTCATGTGAAGCCCGATACCAATGCCCAGTTTATTTATTTCACTGTTGTTCTTAACCTGATAGAATGCGTCGAATATTTTAGTCTTTTCTTGATCGGTGATGCCTATACCGTCATCGGTTACGGTGACTACTATCTCGGAATCCTTTTCTGTAGTTGTAATACGAATCGTGCTTTTGGCATATTTCAAGGCATTGCTTAGTAGATTGCTGATAATCTTGGTAAAAGCTTCTGTTTCATCATTATATCTACAAAGTCCTTGCCCATAAGTTCCCACCCATAGTCGTTTCTTGTTGTCGATAGCTAGCGTGGTGATTACATTCTTTGTTAGTGAATTCGGATGATCCGAACGTTGATAAGATGTTATCTTTTGGGTTCTGACATTGTATGAATATAATCCACTGATGCTTGTTCCTATCCATATTCTTCCGAAGTAATCTTCAATGCTATCCGATATTTTGCCTGTAAAAGAACCGATTCTGATGAAATTGTTTTTTTCGGGGTTATAGTAACAGAATCCTGCAGAGGTGTCCACGTAAATACATCCATTACTGGCTTTATATAGAGTGAATACGCTGTGCATTCACCACGAATGAATGTAAGCACAGGATTTGTATGGCTATCGAAAGAAATACTTTTTGCATGGGGATTCGTTTTATCTGTATTGGTTTTCATTAATATAGGACAATATTAGGAAGAATAAGTTGCATAAACAAATGATAGGCAATTTTTTTGGCGGTGGAACAAAACTTTTGAAAACGAACAAAAAAATCGTTCAAATCTTGGATAATTACTGGTGAATATGTTTATGCTCTTTGGAATAATTTATCGGATGAAATTAAATTTCGGTTAGTATAGATTAGTATCTGTATATTCTATGTACATTTGTCTCGTTAGTATGTTTGTTTTCGTTTGACTTAAGTTAAACGAAAGAATGACTTAAGTTGAACTATCGCTTGAGTTAAGTCAAACGAAAATAGAAATGTACTTTAGAAAATAAATCTATGGGAGGGAAGATGTTTATCTCTCCTAATAAAGAACTAATCAATAATGAGTGTAAATTATGATCTTTATGAAACTCCCGACCTTGCTAAAAGCGGAGAAGAACAGCCTTTGCATGCACGTGTAGTGTTGAAGGGAAGTTATACAGCCGAAGAATTTGTAGAACAAGTGACTGCGCTTCAGCATATGCCCCATGCGCAGGTGGTGGGTATCATAGAGGCTATATCAAAAGAATTGAGGCATTTGCTTTTAAAAGGATTCTCTGTTGAATTAGGGGATATCGGTTATTTTAGCCTTTCGTTGAGTGTTGACAAGAAGGTGAAGGAGGCAAAAGAATTGCGTTCGCCGTCTATATCTCTGAAAGATATTAATTTTCGTGTGAATCGCCAATTTAAGAAGGATATTGAGAGTGGTCTTGAATTACGGCGTTATCATTCACCCTTTCGTGTGAAAAATCCGTTGCCAGAGGAAAAGTGCCTGCAACGGTTAGAAAGGTTTCTAAAAGAGCACCCATGCATTAATCGGCAGGATTATGCCCTGCTCGTTGGAAAAACGAAAACACAGGCATTGCAGGATATTAATGCTTTCATCGAACAAGGTGTTTTGAAGAAGTATGGAGTGGGGCGTTCGGTAGTATATATAAAGGTATAGTAAATCATTTTATTGGATATATATACTTGATATTAAACATTTTCTGCTTACCTTTGTTTGCATGAAAAAAGATAACGAGAAAGGAGACGAGTCTATGGCAAGTAATTATATTCGTTTCGATTGGGCTATGAAGCGCTTATTGCGTAATAAAGCCAATTTTGCAGTTCTTGAGGGCTTTTTGACAACACTTCTCAATGAAAAAATTGTTATTCAGAAGTTGTTGGAAAGCGAAAGCAATCAAGAGGACGAGTTTGACAAGTATAATCGGGTAGATATGCTTGCCGAAAACTCTAAGGGAGAGCTTATTCTGATCGAAGTTCAGAATAATAATGAGTATGCTTATTTTCAACGTATGCTGTTCGGCACTTCCAAGTTGGTGACCGAATACATTAATCGTGGAGAAGGCTATGATAAAGTACGTAAAATATATAGTATCAATATTGTCTATTTTTCATTAGGTAGCGGAAAGGATACGGTTTATCACGGAAAAACGGAGTTCAGAGGTATTCATCAGAATGATGTGCTGGAGTTGACTCCTTTTCAGAGACAAACGTTCAAGGTAGATGCTGTGAGCCAACTTTATCCGGAATATTATATATTGAAAGTGAATGATTTCAATCAGGTAGCCAAGAGCCCGTTGGAAGAGTGGATATGTTATTTGAATACAGGTGATATCCCTGACAGCGCCACAGCACCGGGACTGGAGGAGGCCCGCGAGCGATTGAAACTTGATAAAATGACGAAAACCGAGCTTGAAGCTTATTATCGGCATTTGGATAATATTGTAATATTGAGAGATAATATATTTACGGAGCGTGCGGAAGGTCGTGCAGAGGGTCGTGCGGAAGGACTTGAAGAAGGACTTGCGAAAGGACGTGAGGAAGAAAAGAAAGAAATGGCACGAAATATGAAGTCTTTGAATATCCCCCTTGATACTATCTCACAGATAACGGGGTTGGAAATAGAAAAAATACGTGATTTGAAAATTTAGTTATCACTGATAGCTTTTCTTATAAATTTAGTGTGTCTTATCTGAATTATTCTGATTTTATATCAGGACGATTGAGATGAGACATTTTTTTTGTTAGGGGGTAACGATAAAATCGTTCACATTAAGAACAAATAGAAATAAGACGGTGGTATGGCGGTAAGAAAAAAGTGTAGTTTTACGATATTTTTTCAATTACAATAAACGGATGCTCTCTTGTTTGGATATATATTGCACAGAAACAAAGGCAATCAGATTTATATTTTCTATGGTGGATTTGTTATAAGGATAACAAAATAATTGAAGATTGTTTTGGTTTGTAAAGAGGGTGTGTCAAAACTAAAATGACCACTCTAAAAAGTTACAGATTGTAACTAACAATTATAAAAGAACCATATCAAACTCTGTTCTTGAGTAATGATATGGCTCTTTTCATCATTGATTTAGGGAGTCAAGTTTCAGATTAAAAGTTGTCCTTTCATCAGATTACGTTTTGCCCCCCCCCTTTTCTTTATCTTAGAACCGGAAACTCAGTCCTCCTAAGAAGTTGAATCCTTCGGCGGGATAGCCCAAATAATATTGATATTTCTTGTTTAGCAGGTTATGTACTTGCGCATAAACGGATACTCCTTTGAATACATTATAGCTGGCTCCGATATGCAGATCGCTAATATCTGACATATTGAAAGATGTTGCTTCCTCCTTGTGGCTGATGTAATCAAAACCGGCATTCAGTTGAAGTGCAGAGGTGGGATGTACGTTGAGAGAGATGGATGCTTCATTTTCAGGCTTTACGGCAAGTAGATATTCGTTATTGTCACTGTTCCAGTTGCGGTATATGTAATGGGCGGACAGGGACAGTACATCTTTGTAGTCATAAGTTAATTTTATGCCGGCATAGACATTATCGGTGTGTATTTGTGTGAAAGCGAGCATGGTACTTACTGTTCCGATGCTTGTATCGGACAAACTTGAATAGGAGTAAAGCAAGCCATTCTTTAAATTCTGGTATCCACCGAACAGTTGGAACCATATACCTGGATAAGGGCTGGCTTTCAGTCCTAGGCTAGCGTTCAGTTGTTCATACGTGTCATAAGGACGGCGGTTGCTTAATTCGGCAGATGTTGTTGAAAAGTAAGAGTCTCCGTATGGACAAAGGCTTTCCAATCTTCGGAAATCATTCAGTTGCTTACCGCCAGTTGCTTTTGCATAAACAATGTAACTGTCCGAGAAAATGTATTGTGCAGTGACATCCGGTGAAATACGGAATGACTTGTCGAATCCGAAAGATAAATCTACATTGGCTCCGATGTGTAATTTCCAATCGTCATTATTCAATTCATAATATGGATTCACAAGTAGAGTCGTATAGTTCTTGAAATATTCATCTCCCGTAGATGGGTTCTTAGTGTATCCACTGTATAAAAGATTATTCATTTCCAATGCGATAGTAACGGATTGTTGATCGTTGATGGCTCCTGTGACATCACCTTTGGTGCGTATGATTGTTTCCTTGATGGCTGTATTTGCATCATTTTCACTGATCATATTGTGTTGGCGTTCGTACATCAACAGGTTCGTTTCTGCATTGAAACGCAGTGGTGCAGTCTCATCAATGAAATGAATACCCGCATGGAAGTCACCGGAGGTGAATTTCTGCTTGCTGTTGACGCTTCCCGGCAGGAAGTTGAAGTTGCTTAGCCCGAAATTTCCGGCAATATTCAAGTCTAATTTATTGAACTGGTGCGTATAATCCACATTGGCACGTGTGCGGTAGTAAAAAGCATTCCATTTTTCGCCGTCTGTGTAAGGGAGAGTCAACTTTCCATCCATACCGTCCATTTGAAAACGTACATTCAGCTTATCTTTCTTCGACAGACGGAATAGATAATTGGCGAGGATGTCTAGATTGCCTAAATTGCCGTAACCGGCACGTACATATCCGGGGGCGCTTCCGGGTTGTATTTCTTTTCCGGTATAAGGATTCATCAACCCTGCCGGAACGGAAGTTGCCGGAAAGAATGTAGTGGCATATTCCACTTCTTTTTTGCTGACAGTCGGTTCTTCGACTTTAGGCAGGACGTTCACTTTGGAAGCATCCATGATGTCCGGATTGTATTCTTGTTCCACAACGACGGTACGATTCATGGTCGTATCTTTCGGCTGTGTCGTTTGGGCTAGGAGATGGGATGGCATGGAGATTGCCAATGTGATTCCACCTATTATATAAAGAGATCGTTTCATTTTAGTTTTATATTTTAGTTCTCAACTTTCAATTTTTAACTTTCAATTTGCTCAGTCTGCTTTCGATCATAGTTGCGATGTCATCGTTGCCTTGATAATTCTGTTGCAGACTCAACAGGTATTGGCGTGCATCCAAGTCTTTGCCCATGGCGGCATATACATCGGACAAAAGGACAAAACTGCGTGCCAGCCAATAAGCGTGTGGTGTACTTTGCTCTATGTAGTTGAGAAGTTCTTTCTCGGCGGCGTTGTATTCTTTTGCATCGTAAAGCGATTGCGCCACCAGATATTTGGCTTCAGCTCCATATGCATTACGTGTATCTTTGGCTAACTCACGCAAATCATCCACAGCTTTTTTATCGGCTTTCTGCTTGGTATATGCTTTGGCGCGATAATAAAGGGCTTCGTTTCTTAGCTCCGGACTAAGTTTGGCTTCTGCCAGCAAGTCGGTAGCAGCATGAATTGTTTCGATGTCGTCTCTCAGCAGAAAAGCGCAACGAAGTACTCCGGTTTCAGCAAGCTGGCGGCGTTCCACATTAGTTGCTTTCTCTTTCAGCATTTTATAGCTGGTCAAAGCGTCTGCAGTCTGTTGCTGATTGAACTGTACTTCGGCACGAAGAATAAGAGCCTCTTCTGCAAACGGATTGTTGGGGTATTCCAATAGCTTTCCGGAATGGAGAAGAATCATATCATAGTTCTTCTGTTCGCTTCCGATCAAGCAAAGATGGTAATGTGCGTTCAAGCTGAAAGCTCCTTCCGGGAAAGTCTGCAAGTATTTGTTGAAACTTGTTTTTGCTTCTTCCAGTCGTCCCCGCATATAGATTTTTTCTGCGGCAGTATATGTCAGAGAGTCCTGCTCATTGGCATCGAAGCGGATATGTCCCGGCATGGCATTGGCAAGAGCAGCAAATTCATCGATACGGTTGAGATCTACATAGATCGATTTTAGATCGCGCATAGCCATCCGGGCTTCTTCACTGCCCGGATATTTTTCGATAACTTGTTTATAGGCTTCGATTGCCTGGTTGTAATCATCCTTTTGATAATACAGCAAACCGATTTCTGCAGCGGCTTTTCTGCTGACAGGGCTTTCCGGATATTTGTTCATTAGTTCTTTAAAGGAAGTAATAGCCTGGTTATTGTTATCCATCAGCACATACGACCGTCCTTTTTCATAAATGGCATTCACAGCGTATGGAGAAGCCGGATATTTTCCTACCAGACGATTCAGTAGGGTGATTTTGCCGGAATAATCTTTCTGTAGACCGGACACAAGAGCCAATTGATAGAAAGAATAGTCTCCGGAGGGAGTATTCATTTGTTCGGCTTGTGAATAATAATGCTTGGCCTCTTCGAAATTGCGTACGTGTAGGTAACAGTCGCCAACACGGTTATAGGCATCGGCAAGCGCGGTTGTATTTTCTCCTTTCTCCAGCCGGATATATTTTTGGAAGTAGTGACTTGCCTGGGAATAATCTTTTCGGTGGAAAGCGATGTATCCTAAATTGTAATTGGCAAGTGCATACGTTTCATTGTTGGGTTGGGTTGTCAGTTGCAGATATGCATTGAAGTCACGTGCGGCTTCCGTCATACGGTTGAGGCGATAGTAGGATTCTCCGCACCAATAATACGCGTCTGCTTTCGTCTGACGGTTGTATTGTCCGATAGCTATGGATTGATTCAGGTATTTCAAGGCTTGTTCAAAGTTGGCATTGGCGAAGGACTGTGTACCTAACTGAAACAATATTTTCTGTTTGGCTTCCAATATCTGAGCGCTTGGCTTGGCTATCCGGTCGATGGATTTCAGGGCTGCATCATAACTACGGGTATTCATGTAAACTTCTACCAAATAGCTGCTGACTTTTTCAGCGTAAGGAGAAGTCGGAAATTCGTTCAGGAATTTCTCGAAAGCAGTAACGGATTCGCCGAAAGCGGAGAAAGAGGTTTCATGCAGGCAAAGAGCGTAATTGTAAGCTGCCTGTTCCTTGATTTGCATATTAGCATTGGAGGCGGCTGCTTGTTCGAAAGCCATACGGGCTTTGTTTTTTTCTGCCAGTTGCAGATAAGAGAGCCCCATGTGGAGGTATGCGTTTTGTGTAAGGGCGTCGTTGGTTGTTGTCACTTTACCTAATGTTTCGGCTGCTTTGGAATAGACTTTTGTCTGATAATAAGAAAGTCCCAGCATATAAAGTGCATCACGACGAGCTGCTGAGTGATCTTTATCAAGATATTCGTTAAATGATTCTACTGCTTGGTGATATTGTCCGAAGTGGTAGTAGGCATCTCCCAGAATGCGGTACATTTCTGCAGTATGTTCGTTGTTTGGATAGGCCGACAGATAGTTTTGTGCTACAATCTGTGCCTTATCGTAGTTTTGAAGCTGTGCATAAATTTCGGCAATGTAGTAGGGGACAAGTGCCTTGTACTTCGAATCGTCCTGTAACGGCAGGAAGCCTTTCAGTGCTTCGTTATAGCGTTTTTGCGTATAGCGGATATAAGAGAGATAATAATCACAGTCTTTGGCATATTTGGGACTGTTGGCACGTAATGTTTCAAACCAAATTGCGGCTTCTCGTAGATTATTGGTTTTCAGATAACAGGTGGCCAATTGGTAAGTGCAGTCATCCCGTTCTTCATTACCCAGCAGACCGAGGTCGGCAGAGTTGAAGAGCGCCAGTGCTTCATCGTATTTTCCTTCATAGAAATAGCAGGAGGCTAATAGTGCATAAATACGGTTGGCGTAAGGAGTGTCCGGATAGCGGTCGAGATACTTGCGCAGGATTTCGATCCGGTTTTTGTCTTTCAGTTCATAAGCGGAACTGGCCAGCATGTATTCTGCGTCTTGAAGAAGGCTGGTGGCAGGCTTTTGTTTTACAAATGCTTTCAGTGCTGGCAGGGCGGCTGCATAATTTTTTTCCTGGAAAAGTTCTTTCCCTTCTTTATAAAGGTTGTCGGTCGAAGTGAACTTATCACTTGTCTGGGCAAATCCTATAATAGGCGTGCAGCAGATAGCCGCACAAATGAGTCTAGTAATTTCTTTTTTCATAATCGGGTGTTTATGCAAAAGTACAGAATGAAAGGGGATATGTTTCTGTAGTTTGTTATATTTTAACGAATTATCTGCCAGATAAGAACTTTTTAAGTCCTCGGCGAATAGAATCCAGTCCAAAATCTTCTGGATGAATTTCGGAGAGAGGCAGGAAGAAAGCATCTGCTACATCATCCATGGCAGAGAAATGGCTCATGTTTTCTACAGTGCAGAGGAAAAACATATCGAGTGTGTGTACAGGAAAACCTGAATAAACATAAATATTGGGAAGTGTGAACTGGTAAACGGCTTTTTTAACTTTCAGCCCTGTTTCTTCCAGCACTTCGCGTGCAACGCCTTCTTCGCCTGTTTCATTCATATCGATGAATCCGCCGGGTAGGTCGAGAGTTCCTTTGGCTGGCTCTTTGGCACGTCGGCAGACAAGCAGTTCATTTTTCTCATTCAAGATGAGTGCTACTGTGGCGGCAGAAGGATTGAAATAATAGACAAAGCCGCAATCTGCACATTTTTTAGATTTCTCGTTGTTGACCTCAAAATGAGAGGAACCACATTCAGGGCAATATAAGAATTGGGCAAGAGGATGTTCCATAATCGTATATATTTTCCAGGTTTTTGTTTATGCACGCAAAGGTATAAAATGCTTTTATTAATTTCATCTATCACCGCATAGAAATATTCGATTGGACTTTTTTTGCAAAGGCGGGGCTTCTGCCTTTATCTTTGCACCAGAAACAAAAAACAAAACATTGTTTCTGATGTTATAAGTCAAATCAATTAATAACAATAAAAGCAATAAAGATTATGGAACCAATTTTAAATTCTCAACTTCCTGAATTCAGCGTTCAGGCTTTTCACAACGGAGCTTTCAAGACTGTAACCAACAATGACCTGAAAGGTAAATGGGCGATTCTTTTCTTCTATCCTGCTGACTTTACTTTCGTATGTCCTACCGAATTGGTGGATATGGCTGAAAAGTACGATCAGTTCAAGGCGATGGGTGTAGAAATCTATTCGGTAAGTACTGACTCTCATTTCGTGCACAAAGCTTGGCATGATGCTTCTGAAAGTATTCGCAAGATTCAATACCCAATGTTGGCAGACCCGACTGGCGCTTTGAGCCGTGCACTGGGTGTATATATCGAAGAAGAAGGTATGGCTTATCGCGGTACATTCGTTGTCAATCCGGAAGGAAAGATTAAAGTGGTGGAACTGAATGATAACAATATTGGCCGTGATGCAAGTGAATTGCTTCGTAAAGTGGAAGCTGCACAGTTTGTAGCCAGCCATGACGGAGAAGTTTGCCCGGCTAAATGGAAGAAGGGTGAGTCTACCCTGAAACCAAGCATTGACCTGGTAGGTAAGATTTGATAGATCTTGATAATGGTGATTATGGGAGGCCGGTAACGGGAAACGCTGCCGGCCTTTTTTAAGCAGTGGAGAGAGTACAAGTAATGAAGAGAAAAAAGAGAGAGAAAAAGAATAAGCGAGAGAAGAAATAATAAAGGAGAAAAAGTATGTTAGAATCCGCATTAAAAGAACAACTGAAGGGTATCTTTGCCGGACTGGAGGCAAATTTCGCTTTTGATATATCCGTATCGTCCAGTCATGAGAATCGTGCTGAACTGCTGGAACTTTTGGGAGATGTGGCAGACTGTTCCGATCATATCACTTATTCGGTGAATGAAGGAAACGGGCTGAAATTTACTTTATTAAAGAATGGTAACGCCACAGGAATTACTTTCCGCGGTATTCCGAACGGACACGAATTTACTTCTTTACTGCTTGCTATCCTCAATCTGGATGGTAAAGGGAAGAACTTTCCCGATGAGGCTGTTTGTAACCGTGTGAAAGCACTGAAAGGCCCTATGCACTTAGTTACTTACGTCTCACTGACTTGTACGAATTGTCCTGACGTGGTACAGGCTCTCAATGCAATGGCAACGCTGAATCCTGCCATTACTCACGAAATGGTAGACGGCGCACTTTATCAGGATGAAGTAGATGCATTGAAGATACAGGGAGTACCTTCTGTATTTGCCGATGGAAAGCTGCTTCATGTAGGCCGTGGTGAATTCGGTGAGCTGCTCGCCAAGCTGGAGGAACAATATGGTATTGACGATACCAAAGCGATGAATGAGGTGAAAGAGTATGATGTGATTGTAGCTGGTGGAGGTCCTGCCGGAGTATCGTCCGCTATTTATTCAGTTCGTAAGGGGCTGCGTGTGGCTATTGTAGCCGAACGCATCGGAGGGCAAGTAAAGGAAACTGTCGGCATTGAGAATCTGATTTCTGTCCCAAAAACCACGGGAAATGAACTTGCTAATAATTTGAAAACTCATTTACTGCGTTATCCGGTAGATTTATTGGAACATCGTAAAATAGAGAAAGTAGAAGTACTTGGAAAGCAAAAGATAGTAACTACCTCTGTTGGGGAGAAATTTCTGGCTCCGGCACTGATTATTGCAACCGGTGCAAGCTGGCGTAAACTGAATGTTCCGGGAGAAGCGGAGTATATCGGTCGTGGTGTTGCTTTCTGCCCTCATTGTGATGGGCCGTTTTATAAGGGAAAGCATGTAGCAGTAGTAGGTGGAGGAAATTCTGGCATTGAGGCAGCGATTGACTTGGCTGGTATATGTTCCAAAGTCACTGTTTTTGAATTTATGGATGAGTTGAAAGCAGACAGTGTACTTCAAGATCGACTTAAATCATTGCCGAACGTGGAAGTGTTTGTAAGTTCACAGACTACGGAAGTGATAGGAAATGGTGATAAACTGACTGCCCTGCGCATCAAAGATCGCAAAACGGAAGAAGAACGTTTGGTTGAGTTGGATGGTGTATTTGTACAAATCGGGCTTTCTGCGAATAGCAGTGTATTCCGCGACATAGTGGAAACCAACCGTCCGGGCGAAATCATGATTGATGCACATTGCCGTACGAATGTGACGGGTATCTATGCAGCCGGAGATGTTTCTACGGTTCCTTATAAGCAAATCATTATCTCTATGGGCGAAGGAGCGAAAGCTGCGCTTTCTGCATTTGACGATAGAGTGAGAGGGATTATCTGATATATTCAGATATGAAAGACATACAAACAAGACAATAAGAGGCCGCAAAGGTATGAATCCATATCTTTGTGGCTTTTTATTTTTTTCTTACCTTTGGGGGAACTTAACATACCCCCAAAAAATGAAGAACATGAAAAAGATCTTTTTACTCATTTCCGTCATCTTATTTATTTTTCCGGTACAGGCTCAACATACATTGAGACTGATGACTTATAATATTAAAAATGCGAATGGCATGGATGATATTTGTAGTTTTCAACGAGTAGCCAATGTGATAAATAATGCTTCTCCTGATGTCGTGGCTATACAAGAGGTGGACAGTATGACCCGTCGGAGCGGACAGAAATATGTGCTGGGTGAGATAGCTGAACGTACACAAATGCATGCTTGTTTTGCACCTGCTATAGAGTTTGAAGGAGGTAAATATGGAATCGGACTGTTGACAAAGCAAGTTCCGCTACGTTTACAAACTATCCCTTTACCTGGTAGAGAAGAGGCCCGCACCTTGATTCTGGCAGAATTTGAGGATTATATCTATTGTTGTACTCATATGTCGTTGACCGAAAAAGACCGTATGAAGTCATTGGAGGTCGTGAAATCATTCGTCGCTCCTTATAAAAAGCCTCTTTTTCTGGCTGGGGACATGAATGCTGAACCGGAATCCGACTTTATAAAGGAGTTACAGAAAAACTTTCAGATGCTCTCCAATCCTAAACAATCTACTTATCCGGCTTCTGATCCCAAGGAGACTATAGATTATATTACCGCATTGAAGTCAAATGCTAATGGCTTCGCTCTTATATCCTCTCAAGTGTTGGATGAACCGATGGCCTCCGACCATCGTCCTATACTTGTTGAGTTGCGTACAGCTGAAAAGGCAGATAAAATATTTCGTACTAAACCTTATTTACAGAATCCCATAGGTAATGGTATGACAGTTATGTGGGAAACTACCGTTCCGGCATATTGTTGGGTGGAATATGGAACAGACACTACTCAACTGAAACGCGCTCGTACAATTGTTGACGGACAGGTAGTCTGCAATAATAAGCTGCATAAAATACATATCAACGATCTGATACCGGGACAGAAATATTATTATCGTGTATGTTCACAAGAAATGTTGCTTTATCAAGCATATAAAAAGATATTCGGAAATACCGCCCGGTCGGAATTCAGTGAATTTACTCTTCCGGCAACAAATGCGGATTCCTTTACTGCTATTGTCTTCAATGATTTGCACCAACATACGAAAACTTTCCGTGCTTTATGTAAACAGATACAGCATATCAACTATGATTTTGTAGTTTTCAATGGCGATTGTGTAGACGATCCTGTCGATCATGAACAAGCTACCTCTTTTATCTGTGAACTGACCGAAGGTGTACATAGTGACCGTGTACCGACTTTCTTTATGCGTGGTAATCATGAGATTCGCAATGCTTACTCTATCGGTTTACGTGACCATTACGACTATGTAGGAAATAAAACATACGGTTCTTTCAACTGGGGAGATACCCGCATCGTTATGCTTGATTGTGGAGAGGATAAACCGGATTCCCATTGGGTCTATTATGATTTGAATGATTTTACCCAGTTGCGAAATGAACAAGTGGATTTTTTGAAAAAGGAACTTTCCGCCAAAGAATTTAAGAAAGCGAAGAAACGTATCCTCCTGCATCATATCCCTCTTTATGGCAATGATGGGAAGAATCTTTGTGCTGAACTATGGACTAAACTGCTGGAAAAAGCTCCTTTTGATATCTGTCTGAATGCTCATACTCATAAGTATGCTTATCACCCGAAAGGTGAGTTGGGGAATCATTTTCCAGTTATTATAGGTGGAGGATACAAGATGGAGGGTGCTACCGTGATGATTCTTGAGAAGAGGAAAGAAGAGCTCAGAGTCAGGGTGTTGAATGCAAAGGGAGAAACTTTGTTGGATATAACGGTCTGAATAATGTATATGATAGCTTGAATCGTGGAATTGAATTTCACCCCAAAAGTTTAGTATCTAACTTTTAGGGTCATAAGATGTGTTTTTTTTATTATGACGCAAAGCTAAAAGGAAAAATTAAGATAGAAAATATGGCATCGCCGAGACGCTTGCTGAGAGATGATGGGAAAAGTATGAGAGATACAGGCTGGTAGGATCATCTCTCATTTGCTATTCTATTGATAGTGTATGTGTTAACTGTAATTTATGAGAGATATGAGAGGTGAAAAATAAAAAAACGTTCTAGTATGCTGGGATTTTTGTTTTCTTACTATGAATGTTTAAAGTTTGCTACTCTTATGAAAATAGCAATTCCTTTCAATGGTTTTTCGTGAGAAAAGCTATACCTTCGAGGACTTTTAATATAGATATTGGAATGTTAGATTTAAAGCAACTTACAGCAGATGTGTGTCGTATTGCAACTGAAGCTGGACATTTTTTGAAAGAAGAACGTAAGAATTTCCGTCGTGAACGTGTTGAAGAGAAACATGCGCATGATTATGTCTCTTATGTAGATAAGGAGTCGGAAGTACGTGTAGTGAGAGCTCTTTCCGCTTTACTACCCGAAGCTGGAGTTATAACGGAAGAAGGGTCGGTCACTTACCAGGATGAACCTTATTTTTGGGTGATTGACCCGTTGGACGGCACTACGAATTATATCCATGATGAGGCTCCTTATTGTGTATGCATTGCTTTGCGCAATCGTACCGAGCTTTTATTAGGAGTCGTTTATGAAGTTTGTCGGGATGAATGTTTTTATGCGTGGAAAGGTGGAAAGGCCTTTATGAATGGTAAGGAAATCCATGTATCGGATATTCGGGATGTAAAAGATGCGTTCGTCATTACCGAGTTGCCTTATAACCATCTGCAATATAAACAAACGGCTCTCCATTTGATAGATCGGCTTTATGGGGTAGTAGGTGGTATTCGAATGAATGGTTCGGCCGCCGCAGCCATTTGTTATGTGGCTATGGGGCGTTTTGATGCTTGGGCGGAAGCTTTTATTGGAAAGTGGGATTATTCGGCGGCAGCTTTGATTGTGCAGGAAGCAGGAGGAAAAGTTACTAATTTCTATGGTGAGGACCACTTTATAGAAGGACATCATATCATTGCAACGAACGGATACCTTCATCCTTTATTTCAGAAGCTATTGGCGGAGGTCCCTCCGTTAGATATGTAGGAGAAACGGTCTGCTTATTAAACCCTTGCTACTATTATGAAACACACATTTTTTATAAAAGACTGGCTCAATTCATTCTTATCTTTATTGTTCCCTCATTGTTGCGTAGTTTGCGGCAGACCGCTGGCAAAAGGTGAAGAATGTCTTTGTATCATGTGCAATATCAATCTCCCGCGTACGAACTATCATCTCCGGAAGGATAATCCGGTAGAGCGACTTTTCTGGGGACAAATACCTCTAGAACGAGCCACTTCTTTTTTCTTCTACCGGAAAGGGAGCGATTTCCGACAGATTCTTCATCAGTTGAAGTATGGGGGAAAGAAAGAGGTTGGAATAATCATGGGAAGATATATGGCTGCCGAGCTATCGGATTCGGGTTTCTTCGAAGGAGTTGACGTGATAATTCCTATACCGTTGCATAAAAAGAAGCAACAGATTCGTGGCTATAATCAAAGCGAATGTATAGCACGGGGTATTGCGGCTGTGACGGGTATTACCGTATGTGTAGAATCGGTGGTTCGCCGAAAGAATACGGAGACACAGACACGCAAATCCGTATTCGAACGTTGGGAGAATGTAGATGGAATTTTTGAACTGAATCATGCGGATTCTCTGACCGGAAAGCATATTTTGATTGTGGACGATGTATTGACTACAGGGGCCACGACTATCGCGTGTGCTTCACGGCTGGCGGAGGTCGAAGGAACACGGACTAGTGTGTTGACTTTGGCGATGGCGGATTGAATGGAATATCACAAAAAAGTCACCCGAAAAGGTGACTTTTGCTCTTCCTCTTGGACTTGAACCAAGGACCCTCTGATTAACAGTCAGATGCTCTAACCGACTGAGCTAAGGAAGAATGTTTGCAATCAAGATTTTCAACTTTGCTCTTCCTCTTGGACTTGAACCAAGGACCCTCTGATTAACAGTCAGATGCTCTAACCGACTGAGCTAAGGAAGAATGTTTTTCTCAATTGCGATGCAAAAGTACTAGGTTTTTTTGAAATATGCAATATCTTTGCAAAAAAAATATTAGAAATGGATAAAATAATAGGATTGGGCAACGCCCTAGTCGACGTACTTGCAACCCTAAAGGATGATACGCTTTTGGATGAAATGGGGCTGCCCAAAGGAAGCATGCAACTTATTGATGATGCTAAGTTACAGCAGATTAACGCAAAATTCTCGCAGATGAAAACGCATCTGGCAACAGGCGGATCGGCAGGAAATACTATACTTGGACTGGCTTGTCTGGGAGCTGGAACTGGTTTTATCGGAAAAGTAGGAAATGATCATTATGGAGATTTTTTTCGTGAAAATCTTCGGAAAAACAATATTGAGGATAAAGTATTGGTGTCTGAACTGTTGCCTTCCGGTGTTGCATCTACTTTTATTTCACCGGATGGAGAACGTACCTTCGGGACTTATTTGGGAGCTGCCGCTTCTTTGAAAGCTGAAGAGTTATCTCTCGATATGTTTAAAGGATATGCATATTTGTTCATAGAGGGATACCTGGTGCAGGACCATGAAATGATTCTTCATGCCATTGAGTTGGCGAAAGAGGCGGGTTTGCAAATCTGTCTTGATATGGCAAGTTATAATATAGTTGCCGGTGATATGGACTTTTTCTCCTTGTTAATAAACAAGTATGTAGATATTGTCTTTGCAAATGAGGAAGAGGCGAAAGCGTTTACGGGTAAGGAACCGGAGGAGGCTTTGGAAATCATTGCGAAGAAATGCAGTATTGCCATCGTAAAAGTGGGGGCAAATGGTTCTTATATTCGCAAAGGGACAGAAGAAATTAAAGTCTCTGCTATTCCGGTAAAGAAAGTGATGGATACGACCGGAGCCGGTGATTATTTTGCTGCCGGTTTTCTATATGGCCTGACGTGTGGATATTCATTGGAGAAGTGTGCTAAAATAGGTTCTATTCTATCGGGAAATGTTATCCAGACAATCGGTACGACGATATCAGGAGAACGCTGGGATGAAATTAAGTTAAATATTAACAGGATTCTGGCTGAATAACCAAGTATTGAGTTACTTTTACGATTCATTTATATGAAAAGAAGTATGAAAAAATTGCTGAATGGGCGGATAGCTGTTGTTGGGGTAGCGGTTACGGCTATCGTAGCTTTCTTTAGTTTCAAGAGTGGTGACGACCGCAATTTCCAGATCGCCAAGAATCTGGATATATTTAATGCGATTGTGAAAGAATTGGATATGTTTTATGTCGATACGATTGATCCGAATAAGACGATCAGAGAGGGTATCGATAATATGCTTTTCACGTTGGACCCTTATACGGAGTATTTTCCGGAGGAAGATCAGAGTGAGTTGGAGCAGATGATAAAAGGATCTTTCGGTGGTATCGGTTCTTACATTACTTATAATACAAAATTGAAACGCTCTATGATTTCCGAACCCTTCGAGGGCACACCGGCGGCTAAGGCTGGATTAAAAGCCGGAGATATTTTGATGGAAATAGATGGGAAAGACCTTGCAGGCAAGAACAATGCAGAAGTCAGCCAGATGTTACGTGGACAGGCGGGAACTAGTTTTAAGCTGAAAGTGGAACGCCCGAATGTGAGGGGGGGACGTACACCGATGGAGTTCACCATTGTACGTGAATCTATTCAGAATCCGGCCATTCCATACGCTGCAGTGCTTGATAATCATGTCGGATATATTAATCTGAGTACTTTTTCCGGCAATCCTTCGAAGGAGTTCAAGAAAGCATTCTTGGATTTGAAGAAGCAAGGAGCTACCTCGTTGGTTATCGATCTTCGTGGAAATGGGGGGGGCTTGTTGGACGAGGCTGTAGAGATAGCAAATTATTTCTTGCCGCGTGGAAAGGTGATTGTAACGACTAAGGGAAAAATCAAACAAGCCAGCAATACTTATAAAACATTACGTGAACCATTGGACCTGGATATTCCGGTAGCGGTTTTGGTAAATAGCGGAACTGCTTCTGCTTCTGAGATTTTATCGGGTTCCTTACAGGACCTAGATCGCGCGATTGTTGTCGGTAACCGTACTTTTGGAAAGGGATTGGTTCAGGTTCCGCGTTCTTTGCCTTATGGGGGAACAATGAAAGTGACTACTTCCAAATACTATATTCCAAGCGGACGTTGTGTGCAGGCTATTGACTACAAGCATCGTAATGAAGATGGAAGTGTTGGAACCATTCCGGATAGTTTGACTAAGGTGTTTCATACCGCTGCAGGGCGTGAGGTCCGCGACGGGGGTGGTGTAATGCCGGATATTGTTATCAAGCAAGAGAAGTTGCCGAATATTTTGTTCTATCTGGTACGTGATAATTTAATTTTCGATTATGCTACCCAATATTGTTTAAAGCATCCTACCATTGTTGCTCCGGAGAAGTTTGAAGTAACCGACGCTGATTATAATGACTTTAAGGCATTGGTGAAGAAAGCTGATTTCAAGTATGACCAGCAAAGCGAAAAAATTCTGAAAACCTTGAAAGAGGCAGCCGAGTTTGAAGGATATATGGCGGATGCTTCGGAAGAGTTCAAGGCGCTTGAGAAGAAGTTGAATCACGATCTTGACCGTGATTTGGATTACTTTTCCGGTGATATAAAGAAGATGATCGCTTCGGAAATTATTAAGCGTTATTACTATCAGCGTGGTAATATTATCCAGCAACTGAAAGACGACGATGGCTTGAAAGAAGCGGTGAAGATATTGAATGATCCGGTGAAATATAAGGAAATGCTGAGTGCACCGGTTGCTAAGAAATAATAATATATTAAATGATTTACAATATGTCTACAGAATTATTCTCTACTCTGCCTTATAAAGTGGCAGATATTACGCTTGCCGACTTCGGACGCAAGGAAATCGATTTGGCAGAAAAAGAAATGCCCGGCCTGATGGCTCTTCGCGAAAAGTATGGAGAATCCAAACCGTTGAAAGGCGCCCGTATTATGGGATCGTTACACATGACTATTCAGACAGCCGTGCTGATTGAAACATTGGTGGCTTTAGGGGCTGAAGTACGTTGGTGTTCTTGCAATATATACTCGACGCAAGACCATGCTGCTGCTGCCATTGCAGCTTCGGGGGTGCCTGTATTTGCTTGGAAAGGCGAGACTTTGGCTGATTACTGGTGGTGTACATTGCAGGCTTTGAGCTTTGCCGGTGGCAAAGGTCCGAATGTGATTGTGGATGATGGTGGTGATGCGACAATGATGATTCATGTGGGATATGATGCGGAGAACAATGCGGCTGTGTTGGAGAAAGAAGTACACGCTGAAGACGAAATAGAATTGAATGCTATTCTGAAGCGGGTTTTAGCGGAAGATAAAACGCGTTGGCATCGGGTTGCAGAGGAGGTACGTGGTGTATCGGAAGAGACGACGACCGGTGTACACCGTCTGTATCAGATGCAGGAAGAAGGCAAATTGCTGTTCCCGGCGTTTAATGTCAACGATTCGGTAACGAAATCTAAGTTTGATAATCTGTATGGTTGCCGTGAATCATTGGCTGACGGCATCAAACGTGCGACGGATGTAATGATTGCCGGGAAAGTTGTGGTAGTATGTGGCTATGGCGATGTGGGTAAAGGATGCTCTCATTCTATGTGCTCCTATGGAGCACGGGTGCTTGTGACCGAAGTAGATCCGATCTGTGCTTTACAGGCCGCCATGGAAGGTTTTGAAGTCGTAACTATGGAAGAGGCTTGTACGGAAGGTAATATTTTTGTGACTACCACAGGAAATATCGATATTATTCGTATTGACCACATGGAGAAAATGAAGGATCAGGCTATCGTTTGCAATATCGGTCACTTTGATAATGAGATCCAGGTAGATGCTTTGAAACATTATCCGGGTATTAAATGTGTGAATATCAAGCCGCAGGTGGATCGTTATTATTTCCCGGATGGGCATAGTATTATTCTGTTGGCCGATGGACGTCTTGTCAATCTGGGTTGTGCAACCGGACATCCGTCGTTTGTTATGAGCAATTCATTTACGAACCAGACTTTGGCTCAGATTGAGCTGTTTAATAATAAATATGATATCAATGTATATCGTTTGCCGAAACATCTGGATGAAGAAGTAGCTCGTCTGCACCTTGAAAAGATCGGTGTCAAGCTGACGAAACTTACTCCGGAGCAAGCTGCCTATATCGGTGTATCGGTAGACGGACCTTACAAGGCTGATCATTATAGATATTGATTTAAGTTGAAAAGTATATGAAGAAACTCCTTCCTGACATAATTGCTATATTGGCTTTTGTTGTTATTTCTTTTGTCTACTTCTTTCCGGCAGATATTGAAGGGCGCATTCTGTTTCAGCATGACTCTGCTGCCGGTGCCGGAGCCGGACGGGATGCTCAAGAGTATTTTGAACGTACTGGTGAACGTAGCCGCTGGACAAACTCGATTTTCGGTGGTATGCCTACCTACCAGATGGCTCCGAGTTATGATTCGACAAAATCTTTGTCTTGGGTGGAGAAGACTTATCAACTTTACCTTCCGGAGTATGTAGTACTGACCTTTATCATGATGTTGGGATTCTATATTCTCTTACGGGCATTTGGAATTTCGGCTTGGTTGGCGGGGTTTGGCGGTATAATATGGGCTTTCTCGTCTTACTTCTTTATTCTGATACCGGCAGGGCATATCTGGAAGTTTGTGACATTGGCTTACATTCCGCCTACGATTGCAGGGATTGTCCTGGCTTATCGAAGGAAGTATCTGTTGGGAGGAATAATTACGGCTTTGTTTATAGCTCTTCAGATTCGTTCCAATCACATACAGATGAGCTATTATTTCATGTTTGTGATTCTGTTTATTATAGG
Source organism: Bacteroides finegoldii DSM 17565 (assembly GCF_000156195.1). Lineage (GTDB taxonomy): Bacteria > Bacteroidota > Bacteroidia > Bacteroidales > Bacteroidaceae > Bacteroides > Bacteroides finegoldii. The sequence continues at coordinate 201,172 of NZ_GG688317.1, forward strand.
AGCCTACTTCGAAGAAGCTTATAAGAAGAAAGAATTGACGCATTTCTTCAAGGCTAGTGCAATTCTGGCGTTGGCTGCTATGGTAGGCGTTTGCATTAATCTTTCTAACTTGTACCATACGTATGAGTATAGTAAGGAGACTATGCGTGGAAAGAGCGAGTTAAAGCAGGAAGGGAATGCTGCCAATCAGACCAGCAGCGGATTAGACCGTGACTACATTACGAACTGGAGTTACGGAATTGGGGAGACCCTGACTTTATTGGTACCTAATGTAAAAGGAGGAGCGTCATCGGATAATTTGTCACAGAGTGAGACTGCTATGGAAAAGGCAAATCCGATGTATAGTAGTATCTATTCGCAATTTCCGCAATATTTTGGTGATCAGCCGTGGACTGCCGGTCCGGTGTATGTAGGGGCATTTGTTATGTTCCTGTTCGTCCTTGGGTGTTTCATCGTAAAAGGTCCGCTTAAATGGGCATTATTGGGAGCTACTATTTTCTCCGTTTTACTCTCGTGGGGAAAGAATTTCATGGGACTGACGGATTTCTTTATAGATTATGTTCCGATGTATAATAAGTTCCGTGCTGTATCGTCTATTTTGGTTATTGCTGAATTTACTATTCCGTTATTGGCTATTTTTGCATTGAAGGAAATATTGGGCAGACTGGAAATTTTGAAATTGAAAGAGAACCGTACAGGTGTGATCGTATCGCTTGTGCTGACAGCTGGTGTCTCATTGCTCCTGGCTGTTGCTCCCAGTGTTTTCTTTTCTAGTTTCGTAACGGCGCAGGAGATGGCGGCTTTGCAACAAGGCCTTCCGGCGGAACACCTTACTCCGGTTGTGACAAATCTGACGGAGATGCGCAAAGCGATCATTGCTTCGGATGCATGGCGCAGTTTCTTTATTATAGCTGTGGGATGTTTCTTGCTGTTCTTATTCTTGCAGAAGAGGTTGAAAGCTTCTTTCACGCTGGTCGGTATTGTACTTTTGTGTTTGGTGGATATGTGGTGTGTTAATAAACGTTATTTGTATGATGAACAGTTTGTCCCGAAATCAAAACGGACAGAAGCATTTGTGAAGACTCAGGCGGATGAGATTATCCTTCGGGATACAGCTCCGGATTATCGTGTACTGAATTTTGTCGGTTTTCCGAGCAATACGTTTAATGAAAACAATACTGCTTACTGGCATAAGAGTGTCGGTGGCTATCATGCAGCGAAATTGCGTCGCTATCAAGAGATGATTGATCATCATATCATGCCCGAAATGCAGGATACTTATCAGGCTGTGGCTGCTGCCGGAGGTAGGATGGATAGTGTGGACGCTTCCAAATTCCGCGTATTGAATATGCTGAATACGAAATACTTTATTTTCCCAGCCGGAGAGAAAGGACAGCCTGTTCCTGTTGAGAATCCGTATGCATATGGTAATGCCTGGTTTGTGGATAAAGTGCAGTATGTGAATAATGCGAATGAGGAAATTGACGCTTTGAATGATATTCGCCCGACGGAGACTGCTGTGGTGGATGCGAGATTTAAAGAACAGCTAAAAGGGGTGACGGAAGGATACAAGGATTCTTTGTCTACTATCCGGTTGACGGATTACGAACCTAACCGATTAGTTTATAAAGTTTCTACTCCTAAAGACGGAGTTGTGGTATTCTCTGAAGTATATTATCCGGGATGGCAAGCGACGATTGATGGTCAGCCGGTAGATATTACCCGTGCGGATTATATCTTGCGTGCCATGAATGTACCTGCCGGTGAACATACCATTGAAATGTGGTTTAATCCGCAGAGCATACACGTCACGGAAAGTATCGCTTATGTCGCGTTGGCTTTATTGTTGGTCGGAGTGATGATTCTTGTGTGGACGAAACGTAATAAGTTCACAGGAAAAACTGAAGCGAAATAAGTGAATGTTTGCTTTTGAATAATTAAAGTAGCTGAGTTTGATAGGAACGACTCTCTTCTGGAAGGAAGAGAGTCGTTTTGTTTTTCTATGCAGTATATCCGGAATAGTCCGGTTTTGGGTAGATTATTGCTCGAAAAGGGAAAATATGAATATAAACAAATAGTTTGTGGATACTCTTATTATGTCATAAGCTGCTAAATTTGCAGCCAATAATAGCATATATATTATGAGAAGACTACTATTCATATTTTCTTTTCTTTCCTTACTTGTTGTGGACGGAAAAGCGCAAGAGGTGGAGACCCTGACATTAGAGGATTGCCTTCGTATTGGTATTGACAATAACTTGTCGTTGGAGGGGAAACGCAAAGAAATACAGAAAAGCAAGTATGGCGTATCTGAGAACCGGTCGAAGTTATTACCACAGATAACGGTGATAGCCGGTTATAATAACAATTTTGATCCACCTGTGTCCGTTACTGACGGCTCTTCTTATGGTGTCCCTTATAATATTACGAAAACATTGCAGCATACTGCCAATGCGGGGTTGGAAATGCAAATGCCGCTTTTCAACCAGACACTCTATACCTCTATGTCCATAGCTAAGGTGATGGAGGAAATCAGCCGCCTGTCTTATGGAAAGGCTAGGGAGGATATCATTATGCAAATCAGTAAAATGTATTATCTCGGACAGGTTACGGCCGAACAGATAGTACTGATAAAAGCTAATATCACTCGTTTGGAAGAATTGAGGGATATTACGCAAGCTTTTTTTGATAACGGAATGTCTATGGAAGTCGATCTGAAAAGAGTGAATATAAATTTGGAAAATCTGAAGGTACAATATGACAATGCGCAGGCTATGATGAAACAGCAGTTGAATATGTTGAAATATATAATGGATTATCCGGCTGAAAAGGAGTTTGTATTAACACCGGTAAATACCGATAGTATTACTACAGTGGCTTTGACCGGTTTGTCGGAAAATATTTATGAACTTCAACTTTCACAATCACAAGTGCAACTGGCAGAGAAACAAAAGAAGATAATTAGTAACGGTTATATACCTTCACTTAGCTTGACGGGTAGTTGGCGATATGCTGCTTATACGGATAAAGGCTACCACTGGTTTCACTCCGGCCCATCCAACCATTGGTTCCGCTCTTACGGGTTGGGACTGACGTTGCGTATTCCTATCTTCGACGGGCTGGATAAGACATATAAAATCAAGAAGGCGATGATTGATATCGAGAACAGTAAGTTGGCATGGGAAAATGCCCGGAAGAGTCTGCAAACTCAGTATCTGAATGCCGTGAACGACTTGATGAACAATCAGCGTAACTTTAAGAAGCAGAAGGATAATTATTTGTTGGCGGAAGATGTGTATACGGTCACATCCGACCGTTACCGTGAAGGAATTGCTTCTATGACTGAAGTGTTGCAGGATGAGATGCAAATGAGTGAGGCGCAGAATAATTATATTAGCGCGCACTATAATTACCGGATCACTAACCTAATGTTGTTGAAACTGACCGGACAAATCGAATCATTAGTCAAATAATAATCATAAATATGGAAACAATGGAAAATAATATTCCTTCCGCTACTCATCAGGAGAAAGCGAAGAAGATGAAGAAACTTCGTCGGTGGCAGATAGCAGTCAGCCTTTTGGGAGTGGCTATTATCGTTTGGGGAGTGATTGAAGTGATCTGTCTTTTCCTGAATTATAGTCAGACGGAGACTAGTAACGATGCACAGATAGAACAATATGTGTCGCCTATCAACTTGCGTGCATCCGGCTATATTGACAAAATCTATTTTACCGAGCATCAGGAGGTACGTAAGGGAGATACGTTACTGGTACTTGACGATCGTGAATATAAGATTCGGGTAATGGAAGCGGAGGCTGCTTTGAAAGATGCGCAAGCCGGTGCAACGGTTATCAATGCGACACTCAATACAACACAGACAACAGCAACCGTTTATGACGCGTCTATCGCGGAGATTGAGGTGCGTTTGGCGAAGTTGGAAAAAGACAGGAAGCGATATGAGAATCTGGTGGAACGGAAAGCGGCTACTCCCATTCAGTTGGAACAGATTGTCACGGACTATGAAGCTACACGTAAGAAGCTGGAGGCTGTGAAAAGACAGAAAAAGGCAGCTCTTTCCGGTGTGGATGAAGTGTCTTATCGCCGTGTGAGTACTGAAGCTGCCATCCAAAGAGCAACGGCTGCACTCGAAATGGCACGTTTGAATCTTTCTTATACAGTTGTGGTGGCTCCATGTGATGGAAAACTGGGACGTCGTTCTTTAGAAGAGGGGCAATTTATTGCAGCCGGACAGACTATTACGTATATTCTCCCCAATACGCAAAAATGGATTGTGGCTAATTATAAGGAGACACAGATAGAAAATCTGAGTATTGGACAAGAGGTATCTGTTACGGTAGATGCGATCAGTGATAAAGAATTCAAAGGGAAGGTGACCTCCATATCCGGAGCTACCGGATCCAAATATTCATTAGTACCAACGGATAATTCAGCAGGCAACTTTGTGAAGATTCAGCAGCGTATTCCGGTGCGAATTGATTTTACCGATTTGTCCAAAGAGGATAATGAACGATTGGCTGCCGGTATGATGGTAGTGGTGAAAGCTAAACTCTAATTACCTACCACCTCCTCCCGCACTATATCTCCTTCTTTAATTTTTAATTTATAATTTTTTATTAAACCCAATGCCCTCTTATCCTAAAAACTATCCTTTTTACAGTTGGATGCCCAAGCCGTTGGGTATTATAATTCTTTTGTTCTTCTTTCTGCCGATTCTTACGGTAGGTGGGGTTTATTCGGTCAATAGTACCGAAATGATGAGTGGGCTTGGTATTATTTCCGAACATATACAGTTTGCCAACTTTGTAACTTCGATAGGTATGGCGGCTTTTGCTCCCTTCCTTTATCAATTGGTATGTGTGCGGCGGGAAAAGATGATGTGTATTGTCGGGTTTGCATTCATGTATATATTCAGCTATATCTGTGCAAAGACTGATAGTGTTTTTCTGTTGGCACTTTGCAGTCTTTTGACAGGCTTTTTGCGCATGGTGCTGATGATGGTCAATTTGTTTACGCTCATTTGGTATGCCGGTGGTATGGAAGCTACCCGCAACATTACTCCCGGTTTGGAACCGAAAGACGCTTCCGGATGGAATAAGTTGGATATTGACCGGTGTGTGAGTCAACCGGCAGTTTATCTGTTTTTTATGATTCTGGGACAGTCAGGTACGGCGCTGACGGCCTGGCTGTCCTTTGAATATGAGTGGAAATATGTATACTATTTTATGATGGGGATTCTGCTGGTATCTATTTTACTTCTTTTTATAACTATGCCGAATTATAAGTTTCCGGGACGGTTTCCTATTAATTTTCGTAAATTTGGCAATGTTACAGCGTTTTGCGTCTCTTTGACGTGCCTCACTTATGTGTTGGTCTATGGGAAAGTACTCGATTGGTATGATGATGAGTCCATCCGGTGGGCGACGGCTGTCAGTATTCTTTTTGCGGGAATATTTCTTTATATGGATGCGAGGCGCCGCTCTCCTTATGTATTGTTGGATGCGTTTAAACTGCGTACCATACGTATGGGAGCATTACTTTATTTGTTGTTGATGGTGATAAACTCCAGTGCAATGTTTGTCAATGTGTTTGCGGGGGTCGGTATGCATATTGATAATTTACAGAATGCGGCGTTGGGTAACTGGTGCATGGTAGGGTATGCTATTGGTGCTGTACTTGCTATGGCGTTGGGAAGTAAAGGATTGCATTTTAAGTATCTATTTGCTATGGGATTCTTTTTTCTGTCTTTGTCTGCCGTATTCATGTATTTTGAAGTGCAGACCGCAGGAGTTTATGAGCGTTTGAAATATGCGGTTATTATCCGTGCCACGGGTATGATGATTTTGTATGCGCTGACGGCTGCCTATGCTAACCAACGTATGCCCTTTAAATATCTTTCCACATGGATCTGCATTATGCTTACCGTGCGTATGGTTGTGGGGCCGAGCATTGGAGGAGCACTCTATACAAATGTATTGCAAGAACGGCAACAACATTATGTAACCCGTTATGCACAGAATGTGGACCTGCTTAATCCGGATGCTTCCGCTTCTTTTCTCGGTACGGTGCAAGGAATGAAATATCAGGGGAAGAGTGAGACGGAAGCCCGTAATATGGCCGCCATATCTACCAAAGGCCGTATTCAGGTGCAGGCTACACTTTCCGCTCTTAAAGAAATGGCGGGATGGACGATCTATGGTGGATTAATTTGTATGATATTTGTGCTTGTTATTCCTTATCCTAAACGAAAATTGTTAACTTAGTGCCGTTTTTAGTAGTACTCTGTTAATATGTTGTTATAATGGGAATTGGACGAGATCGTTTGCTGCAGTTTGAACGCGATTTGCTAAACGGAAAAAATATATGTAGTTCAAGAGGAATATTTGTGACTTTTCCCTCCCCGCTGCAAGCACCTTTTCGTATGAAGGGGTTGGGGGTGATTGTTTGTGGACAAGGAGAGTTTCTGTTTTTACTCAATCAGAAGAAACATTTGGCTAAGGCGGGTGAAAGTTTGTTTATTCCTGAAGATGGTGAATTTCAGATCCTCGAAGAATCTAGGGATTTGGAAATACAGATGTTGTTTTATCAGATAGATCCTATTCGGGATATTATGGGTAATCTGGTTGTTTCCATGTATATGTATTCTCGGTTGACATCTGAAGCCCCTTCTTGCGTGTGGAATACCGGTGAGGAGGAAGATATTCTGAAATATATGTCTTTGTTGGATAGTGCTTTGCAGCCTGAAGAGAATTCATTTAAGTTCTATGAACAGAAGTTGCTTCTGCTTGCACTGACATACCGGATTTGCTCTATTTATAATCGTAAACTTGTTGGTGAAAGACGAGATGCGGGAGGGCGTAAGCGTGAAACCTTTATCCGCTTGATTCAACTGATCGAGCAGCATTATATGCAGGAGCGGGGAGTCGAATTTTATGCAGATAAATTATGTCTGTCACCCAAATATTTGTCTGCTATATCTAAAAGTATCTGTGGATATACGGTACAGGAACTCGTTTTTAAGGCGATTATACGTAAATGTATCTCCTTGCTTAAAAATACTCAAAAAAATATTCAGGAAATATCCAATGACTTTGGCTTCCCAAATGCCTCCTATTTTGGTACTTTCTTTAAGAAGCAAATGGGGATGTCGCCACAACAGTATCGGAAAAGTCTCTAAAGGATTATTCCTTTTCTCCGTAAGCAAGGTCGCCTGCGTCACCCAATCCGGGAACGATATAAGAATGTTCGTTGATTTCAGGATCAATAGCGGCACACCAGATAATAGTCTTGTCTTCGGGGAATATATTTTTGATATGTTCGATGGCTTGTTGGCTGGCGATAATGGAAGCTACATGAATCTCGGCTGGGTGACCTTTGGTCAGCATTGCCTGATAACTGAGTTCCATGCTACTACCCGTTGCCAACATGGGATCTGTGATGATTAGTGTTTTGTCATCAATGCGTGGTGAAGCAATATATTCTATGTGTATATCAAATTTCAGTGTATCCTTATATTTACGGTAAGCAGAAACAAATGCGTTCTCCGCTCCGTCAAAATAGCTTAGGAAGCCTTGATGAAAAGGTAGACCGGCACGTAGAATAGTACTGATAACCAATTGGTCGTCCGGAGTGCTGACTGGGGCAATTCCGAGAGGTGTCCGAATGTTCTTTACCGAGTAGGTAAACTCCTTACTCATTTCATAAGCCATGATTTCTCCGATACGCTCAATGTTACGGCGGAAACGCAGGCGGTCGTTCTGAACTTCTACATTTCTAATTTCGGAGACGTATTGGTTTAGAATCGAATTTGTTTTGCTAAAATCAACTACTTTCATGATGAATAATTATTTAATGTATCCCGCATTATTTTGTTTTGCAAAGTAAGCGATAATCTTTCAAATTGCAATATTCAGTTTGCAGATATTGTTAGGAATTTATAAAAGAGATTCAATTAGGGAAAAATTTCTCTAATCCCTTCTTGCATTCCAAAGAAAGTATTACTTTTGTACCCGGATTTACAAGAGGGTATCCAATCTCCTCTGCATTTATATATCATAGAAAGAGATAATAAAACAAAATACCAATTTTAATTAATTCAAAAGAAAATGGCAAATTTAGATTTGAGCAAGTACGGTATTACAGGTGTAACAGAAATCCTGCACAACCCGTCTTATGATGTTTTGTTCGCTGAAGAAACAAAACCGAGTCTGGAAGGCTTTGAAAAAGGTCAAGTAACTGAATTAGGTGCTGTTAATGTAATGACAGGTATCTATACCGGTCGCTCTCCTAAAGATAAATTCTTCGTTAAGAATGAAGCTTCTGAAAATTCAGTATGGTGGACTTCTGACGAATACAAAAACGACAACAAACCTTGTACTGAAGAAGCTTGGGCTGACTTGAAGGCTAAAGCTGTGAAACAGTTGTCTGGCAAGCGCTTGTTCGTTGTTGATACTTTCTGTGGCGCTAACGAAGCTACTCGTATGAAAGTACGTTTTATCATGGAAGTAGCTTGGCAGGCTCACTTCGTGACTAATATGTTTATTCGCCCGACAGCAGAAGAGCTTGCTAACTACGGAGAACCTGATTTTGTATGTTTCAACGCTTCTAAGGCTAAAGTTGACAACTACAAAGAACTGGGCTTAAACTCAGAAACTGCTACAGTATTCAACTTGAAGACTAAAGAACAAGTTATCCTGAACACTTGGTACGGTGGTGAAATGAAGAAAGGTATGTTCTCTATCATGAACTACATGAACCCGCTTCGTGGTATCGCTTCTATGCACTGTTCTGCTAACACAGATATGGAAGGTACTAGCTCTGCTATTTTCTTCGGTCTGTCAGGTACAGGTAAGACTACTTTGTCTACTGACCCGAAACGTAAATTGATTGGTGACGATGAACACGGATGGGATAACGAAGGTGTATTCAACTACGAAGGTGGTTGTTATGCTAAGGTTATCAACTTGGATAAAGACAGTGAACCGGATATTTACAATGCTATCAAGCGTAACGCTTTACTGGAAAACGTAACTGTTGATGCTAATGGTAAGATCGATTTCACGGATAAGAGTGTAACGGAAAATACTCGTGTTTCTTATCCTATTTATCACATCGAAAACATCGTTAAACCTGTATCTAAAGGTCCTCACGCTAAACAGGTTATTTTCTTGTCTGCTGATGCGTTCGGTGTATTGCCTCCGGTATCTATCTTGAATCCTGAACAGGCTCAATACTACTTCTTGTCTGGATTTACAGCTAAGTTGGCTGGTACAGAACGCGGTATCACTGAACCTACTCCGACTTTCTCAGCCTGCTTCGGTGCTGCTTTCTTGTCATTGCACCCGACTAAATATGCAGAAGAACTGGTTAAGAAAATGGAAATGACCGGTGCTAAAGCATACTTGGTTAACACTGGCTGGAATGGTTCCGGCAAACGTATCTCTATCAAAGATACTCGTGGTATTATCGATGCTATCCTTGACGGTTCTATCGACAAAGCTCCGACTAAGGTTATTCCTTATTTCGATTTTGTTGTTCCTACAGAACTTCCGGGTGTTGATCCGAAAATCCTTGATCCGCGCGATACTTATGAATGTGCTTGCAAATGGGAAGAGAAAGCAAAAGATTTGGCTGGACGTTTCATCAAGAACTTTGCTAAGTTTACAGGTAACGAAGCTGGTAAGGCTTTGGTTGCTGCAGGTCCGAAGCTCTAATTGGAAAATCAGATATAATAGAAAAGCGGTTCGAATGTCGGACCGCTTTTTTGTTTGCTCAACATGAAAATATCTAAAGAAAATTGCGTTATTTTGCAGAATAACTATTAATCATATAAAATATGGAAGAACAAAATAATAACGGTCAATTGCAGATTGAATTGAAGGAAGAAGTGGCACAGGGTACATATGCCAATCTTGCTATCATTACCCATTCAAGCTCAGAATTTATTCTTGATTTTATACGTGTAATGCCGGGTATGCCTAAGGCTGGAGTGCAATCTCGTATTGTTGTAGCTCCTGAGCATGCAAAACGCCTGTTGCGGGCTTTAGAAGATAATATCGCTAAATATGAACGGGTATTTGGTCCGATACGTATTTCTGACGAATCTTCGATTCCTCCTTTAGCGAGCGTAAAAGGCGAAGCGTGAGACTGATATAAAAATATTAAAAAATAAAAAAAGGTTGTAGTGCATTGAATATTCAAATATTATTCGTATTTTTGCAGCCCAAAATGTATAGTTACGAAATTAATATAACAATAATATAAATCAAAAAACAATTAAAATGCCTACAATTCAGCAATTAGTAAGAAAAGGACGCGAAGTGCTGGTGGAGAAAAGTAAATCTCCGGCCTTGGATTCTTGTCCTCAAAGACGTGGCGTTTGCGTGAGAGTATATACTACTACTCCGAAGAAGCCGAACTCTGCAATGCGTAAAGTAGCTCGTGTACGTTTGACTAACCAAAAAGAGGTTAACTCATACATTCCGGGAGAAGGACACAACTTGCAGGAACACTCAATCGTTTTGGTACGTGGCGGTCGTGTAAAAGACCTTCCAGGTGTACGTTATCACATTGTACGTGGAACTCTTGATACAGCAGGTGTTGCTGGTCGTACTCAAAGACGTTCTAAATACGGCGCTAAGCGTCCGAAACCGGGACAAGCTGCACCGGCTAAGAAAAAATAAGGATTAAAACCTAATTAAAATTAAAGTAATAACTTACGTTTTAGTTTGTTGGAGATGCTAAAGGTTGAGTAAATTCTCCGGTGGGAGAGTTGAAGAAGTCAAGAAGTAGACAACCAAGAACAAAAAACATTATTTTTCAAACAAATGAGAAAAGCAAAACCAAAAAAACGCGTTATCCTTCCGGATCCCGTGTTTAATGACCAAAAGGTTTCTAAGTTCGTAAACCATTTGATGTATGATGGTAAAAAGAATACATCTTATGAAATCTTTTATGCCGCTCTGGAAACAGTGAAAGTGAAACTTCCTAATGAAGAAAAATCTGCTCTCGAAATCTGGAAAAAGGCTTTGGATAATGTGACTCCGCAAGTGGAAGTTAAGTCTCGCCGTGTAGGTGGTGCTACTTTCCAAGTTCCTACTGAAATCCGTCCGGATCGTAAAGAATCAATCTCAATGAAGAATCTGATTCTGTTTGCTCGTAAAAGAGGTGGTAAATCAATGGCTGATAAGCTGGCTGCTGAAATCATGGATGCCTTCAATGAACAAGGTGGTGCATACAAGCGTAAAGAAGATATGCACAGAATGGCTGAAGCTAACCGTGCATTTGCTCATTTTAGATTCTAATACTATAAGATACAATCATTAAAACTTAAAGTAAAAGGAATTAAGATGGCTAAGCAAGATTTACATTTGACTCGTAATATCGGTATCATGGCTCACATCGATGCCGGAAAAACAACAACTTCTGAACGTATCCTGTTCTATACCGGATTGACTCACAAAATTGGTGAGGTACATGATGGTGCTGCTACTATGGACTGGATGGAGCAGGAGCAAGAACGTGGTATTACTATTACATCTGCAGCAACGACTACGCGTTGGCAATATGCAGGTGATACTTATAAAATTAACTTGATTGACACTCCGGGACACGTTGACTTTACTGCTGAGGTAGAACGCTCATTGCGTATCTTGGATGGTGCTGTTGCTGCTTACTGTGCAGTAGGTGGTGTAGAACCTCAGTCAGAAACTGTATGGCGTCAGGCTGACAAGTACAATGTACCTCGTATTGCCTACGTAAACAAGATGGACCGCTCTGGTGCAGACTTCTTTGAAGTAGTTCGTCAGATGAAGGATGTGCTTGGAGCTAATCCTTGTCCTATTGTTGTTCCTATCGGTGCTGAAGAATCTTTCAAAGGTCTTGTTGACCTTATCAAAATGAAAGCTATCTATTGGCATGATGAAACAATGGGTGCTGACTATACTGTAGAAGAAATTCCAGCAGACCTTGTTGATGAAGCAAACGAATGGAGAGATAAAATGCTCGAAAAAGTAGCTGAATTTGATGATGCTTTGATGGAGAAATATTTCGATGATCCTTCTACTATTACAGAAGAAGAAGTCTTGAGAGCTCTTCGTAATGCAACAGTTCAAATGGCTGTTGTTCCAATGCTTTGCGGTTCTTCATTCAAGAATAAAGGTGTACAGACTTTGCTTGACTACGTTTGTGCTTTCTTGCCTTCTCCATTGGATACTGAAAATGTGATAGGTACAAATCCGAATACTGGTGCAGAAGAAGATCGTAAACCGAGTGATGATGAAAAGACATCAGCTTTGGCGTTTAAGATTGCTACTGACCCGTATGTTGGTCGTTTGACTTTCTTCCGTGTATATTCAGGTAAGATCGAAGCTGGTTCTTATATTTACAACTCTCGCTCTGGAAAGAAAGAACGTGTTTCTCGTCTGTTCCAGATGCACTCAAACAAACAGAATCCGGTTGAAGTAATCGGTGCTGGTGATATCGGTGCAGGTGTAGGTTTTAAAGATATCCATACAGGTGATACATTGTGTGACGAAAGTGCTCCGATTGTACTTGAGTCTATGGACTTCCCGGAACCGGTTATCGGTATTGCGGTTGAGCCTAAAACTCAGAAAGATATGGATAAATTGTCTAATGGTTTGTCTAAGCTTGCTGAGGAAGATCCGACGTTTACGGTAAAAACTGATGAGCAGACAGGTCAGACTGTTATCTCTGGTATGGGTGAGCTTCACTTGGATATCATTATCGACCGTTTGAAACGTGAGTTCAAAGTAGAATGTAATCAAGGTAAACCGCAGGTTAACTACAAAGAAGCAATTACAAAAACAGTTGATCTTCGCGAAGTTTATAAGAAACAATCCGGTGGTCGTGGTAAGTTTGCTGATATCATTGTTAAGATTGGTCCGGTTGATGAAGACTTCAAGGAAGGTGGATTGCAATTTGTTGATGAAGTAAAGGGTGGTAATATTCCTAAGGAATTTATTCCGTCGGTTCAGAAAGGTTTTACAACTGCGATGAAAAATGGTGTATTGGCGGGTTATCCGTTGGATTCACTGAAAGTAACTTTGGTTGATGGTTCATTCCATCCGGTTGACTCTGACCAGTTGTCTTTCGAAATTTGTGCTATCCAAGCATATAAGAATGCATGTGCTAAGGCAGGTCCGGTGCTGATGGAGCCTATCATGAAGTTGGAGGTTGTAACTCCGGAAGAAAATATGGGTGATGTCATTGGTGACTTGAACAAACGCCGTGGCCAGGTTGAAGGTATGGAGTCCAGCCGTTCAGGTGCTCGTATCGTGAAAGCAATGGTTCCGTTAGCTGAAATGTTTGGTTATGTAACAGCGTTGCGTACAATCACTTCAGGTCGTGCAACTTCATCTATGGTTTACTCTCATCACGCTCAGGTTTCTACTTCTATTGCTAAGGCTGTATTGGAAGAAGTGAAGGGACGTGCTGATTTACTCTAAAATATCTAAGGCAGCAGGCTAGCGAATGACTCTTAGCCTGCGGCTTTATTTTATTTATAACTATCTAAATTTAAAATTGTAATGAGTCAGAAAATTAGAATTAAATTGAAATCTTACGACCACAACTTGGTTGACAAATCAGCTGAGAAGATTGTAAGAACCGTAAAGGCTACGGGTGCTATTGTTAGTGGTCCAATTCCTCTTCCTACGCACAAGCGTATCTTTACAGTGAACCGCTCGACTTTCGTAAACAAAAAGTACTCGTGAACAGTTTGAACTCTCTTCTTACAAGAGATTGATCGACATCTATAGCTCAACAGCTAAGACGGTAGATGCTCTGATGAAGTTGGAGTTGCCGAGTGGTGTGGAAGTAGAAATTAAAGTTTGATAATTAAAAATTAGTGAAATGCCAGGATTATTAGGAAAAAAAATCGGAATGACATCCGTTTTCAGTGCCGATGGTAAAAATGTACCATGCACTGTTATCGAAGCAGGTCCTTGTGTTGTTACTCAAGTTAAAACTGTAGAAAAGGATGGCTATGAAGCTGTTCAGTTGGGTTTCCAAGACAAAAAGGAAAAGCACACAACTAAACCGTTGATGGGTCACTTTAAAAAAGCTGGAGTAACACCTAAGAGACACTTGGCTGAGTTCAAAGAATTTGAAACAGAATTGAATCTGGGTGATACAGTCACTGTAGAAATGTTTAATGACGCTAACTTTGTTGACGTTGTTGGTACTTCTAAAGGTAAAGGTTTCCAGGGTGTAGTAAAAAGACATGGTTTTGGTGGTGTAGGTCAGACTACTCACGGACAGCACAACCGTGCTCGTAAGCCGGGTTCTATCGGTGCTTGTTCTTACCCTGCAAAGGTATTCAAAGGAATGCGTATGGGTGGACAGCTTGGTGGTGACAGAGTCACTGTACAAAACTTGCAGGTATTAAAAGTAATCGCGGATCATAACCTTCTTTTGGTTAAAGGTTCTATCCCGGGTTGCAAAGGTTCAATCGTATTAATTGAGAAATAATGGAAGTTAACGTATATAACATTAAAGGTGAAGACACTGGGAGAAAGGTTACGTTAAACGAATCTATCTTCGGAATTGAGCCCAACGACCACGCTATTTATTTGGACGTAAAGCAGTTTATGGCTAATCAGCGTCAGGGTACTCATAAGTCAAAAGAAAGAAGTGAAATCAGTGGTTCTACTCGTAAGATCGGTCGTCAGAAAGGTGGCGGTGGAGCACGTCGTGGTGATATGAATTCACCGGTTCTTGTTGGTGGTGCTCGCGTATTCGGCCCGAAACCAAGAGACTACTTCTTCAAGTTAAATAAAAAAGTTAAGACATTGGCTCGTAAGTCCGCTTTGTCTTATAAAGCTCAAAACAATGCGATCGTTGTCGTTGAAGATTTCAATTTTGAAGCTCCAAAGACGAAAGATTTCGTTGCAATGACAAAAAATCTTAAAGTTTCCGATAAAAAGCTACTTGTGATTTTACCGGAAGCAAATAAAAACGTATATTTGTCAGCTCGTAACATCGAGGGTGCTAATGTTCAGACTATCTCAGGATTAAATACTTACAGAGTATTGAATGCTGGGGTTGTTATGCTTACAGAAAACTCTCTGAAAGCTATTGACAATATCTTAATTTAAATAGGAGGCTTAAATAATGGGAATTATTATTAAACCGTTGGTAACAGAGAAAATGACTGCAATTACAGATAAGCTGAATCGTTTCGGCTTTGTTGTGCGTCCTGATGCTAACAAACTGGAAATTAAGAAGGAAGTTGAAGCTCTTTATAATGTTACAGTGGTTGATGTGAATACTGTGAAGTATGCTGGCAAAAATAAGAGCCGTTATACCAAAGCAGGTATCATCAATGGTCGTACGAATGCTTTCAAAAAAGCAATCGTAACATTGAAAGAAGGAGATACTATTGATTTTTATAGCAATATTTAATAAAAATGGCAGTACGTAAATTTAAGCCCACAACACCGGGGCAAAGACATAAAATTATTGGTACTTTCGAGGAAATTACTGCATCAGTACCAGAAAAGTCTCTTGTATATGGTAAGAAATCATCTGGCGGTCGTAACAACGAAGGTAAGATGACTATGCGCTACATTGGTGGCGGTCATAGAAAGGTGATTAGAATTGTTGATTTCAAGAGAAATAAGGACGGTGTTCCAGCAGTGGTTAAAACAATTGAATACGATCCGAACCGTTCGGCTCGTATCGCTCTGTTATTTTATGCTGATGGAGAAAAAAGATATATTATTGCTCCCAATGGATTGCAAGTTGGTGCGACTCTGATGTCAGGTGAAACAGCAGCGCCAGAGATTGGTAATGCTCTTCCTCTTCAAAACATTCCGGTGGGTACTGTGATTCACAATATCGAATTACGTCCGGGACAGGGTGCTGCTCTGGTTCGCTCAGCTGGTAACTTTGCTCAGTTGACTTCTCGTGAGGGTAAGTACTGTGTAATTAAGTTGCCTTCAGGTGAAGTAAGACAGATTCTTAGCACTTGTAAAGCTACTATCGGTAGTGTAGGTAACTCTGATCATGGATTGGAAAGTTCAGGTAAAGCTGGACGTTCTCGTTGGCAAGGACGTCGTCCTCGTAACCGTGGCGTTGTAATGAACCCGGTTGATCACCCGATGGGTGGTGGTGAAGGACGTGCTTCCGGAGGTCACCCAAGATCACGTAAGGGATTGTATGCTAAGGGACTTAAGACTAGAGCTCCTAAGAAACAATCATCTAAGTACATTATTGAGAGAAGAAAAAAGTAATCTGATTAATTGAGTAAACTATGAGTCGTTCATTAAAAAAAGGTCCATATATTAACGTTAAGCTTGAAAAGAGAATTCTTGCCATGAATGAATCAGGTAAGAAAGTCGTAGTAAAGACATGGGCCAGAGCTTCAATGATTTCGCCTGATTTTGTAGGCCATACAGTTGCAGTTCACAATGGAAATAAATTTATTCCTGTTTATGTTACCGAGAATATGGTAGGACACAAGTTGGGCGAATTTGCTCCAACTCGTACATTCAGAGGACACGCTGGTAATAAGAAAAAATAACAGGATTTATTTGAAATAATAAAGTATAATAATAATGGGAGCAAGAAAAAAAATATCGGCTGAAAAAAGAAAAGAAGCCCTTAAGACCATGTATTTTGCAAAATTGCAAAATGTTCCTACTTCTCCGCGTAAGATGCGTCTGGTTGCAGACATGATTCGTGGTATGGAAGTGAACAGAGCACTTGGTGTTTTGAAATTTTCTTCAAAAGAAGCTGCTGCAAGAGTGGAAAAATTGCTTCGCTCTGCAATTGCTAACTGGGAACAGAAAAACGAACGTAAAGCTGAAAGCGGAGAATTGTTCGTAACAAAGATTTTTGTTGATGGTGGAGCTACACTCAAAAGAATGAGACCGGCACCACAGGGTAGAGGTTATAGAATTCGCAAACGTTCAAATCACGTAACATTGTTCGTTGGTGCTAAAAGTAATAACGAAGATCAAAATTAAGGTAGATGGGACAAAAAGTTAATCCAATAAGCAACCGTTTAGGAATTATCAGAGGATGGGATTCTAACTGGTATGGTGGAAATGATTACGGTGATTCTTTGCTGGAAGATAGCAAAATCCGTAAATATCTTAATGCAAGACTTGCAAAGGCAAGTGTATCAAGAATCGTAATTGAACGTACGCTGAAGCTCGTTACTATTACTGTTTGTACTGCTCGCCCAGGCATTATCATTGGTAAAGGTGGCCAGGAAGTTGATAAGTTGAAGGAAGAGTTGAAGAAGGTTACCGACAAAGATATTCAAATCAATATCTTTGAAGTGAAAAGACCGGAACTGGATGCTGTGATTGTTGCTAATAACATTGCTCGCCAGGTAGAAGGTAAAATTGCCTATCGCCGCGCCATCAAGATGGCTATCGCAAACACTATGCGTATGGGTGCTGAAGGTATCAAAATTCAGATTTCAGGACGTTTGAATGGAGCTGAAATGGCCCGTTCTGAAATGTATAAAGAAGGAAGAACTCCGTTGCACACTTTCAGAGCTGATATCGACTACTGTCATGCAGAAGCATTGACTAAAGTAGGTTTGCTGGGTATCAAGGTTTGGATTTGTAGAGGTGAAGTGTTTGGTAAGAGAGAATTGGCTCCGAACTTTACACAAAGCAAAGAAAGTGGTCGTGGAAACAATGGTGGAAACAACGGCGGAAAGAACTTCAAAAGAAAGAAAAATAATCGCTAAACGAATTTGAATTTTAGGAAACTATGTTACAACCGAAAAAGACAAAATTCAGAAGACAACAGAAAGGCCGTCAGAAAGGTAATGCCCAGAGAGGTAACCAGTTGGCTTTCGGTTCTTTTGGCATAAAGGCTTTGGAGACTAAGTGGATTACAGGCCGTCAGATCGAAGCTGCTCGTATTGCAGTAACAAGATATATGCAACGTCAAGGACAGATCTGGATCCGTATATTCCCGGATAAGCCGATCACTAGAAAGCCTGCCGATGTACGTATGGGTAAAGGTAAGGGTGCTCCAGAGGGATTTGTGGCTCCCGTAACTCCAGGTAGAATCATTATTGAAGCTGAAGGAGTATCTTACGAAATCGCGAAAGAAGCATTGCGCTTAGCTGCTCAAAAGCTTCCTATTACAACGAAGTTTGTCGTAAGACGTGATTATGATATTCAAAATCAAAATGCGTAAGTGTTATGAAAATTGCAGAAATTAAAGAAATGACTACTAATGATTTAGTAGAAAGAGTAGAGGCAGAAACAGCTAATTATGACCAAATGGTTATCAATCATTCTATTTCTCCTTTGGAAAATCCTGCTCAAATCAAACAATTACGCAGGACTATTGCGCGTATGAAAACTGAGTTACGCCAAAGAGAACTTAACAATAAATGATCAGCTTGATGGAAGCAAGAAATTTAAGAAAAGAAAGAACAGGGGTTGTGTTGAGCAATAAGATGGATAAGACTATCACAGTTGCTGCCAAGTTTAAGGAAAAACACCCTATATATGGTAAGTTCGTTAGTAAAACGAAGAAGTACCATGCTCACGATGAAAAGAATGAATGCAATATCGGTGATACTGTAAGCATCATGGAAACTCGTCCTTTGAGCAAGACTAAAAGATGGAGATTAGTAGAAATAATTGAAAGAGCTAAGTAATTATGATACAAGTAGAATCCAGACTTACAGTATGTGATAACAGTGGAGCGAAAGAGGCTTTGTGTATCCGCGTTTTAGGTGGTACAGGTCGTCGTTATGCTTCAGTGGGGGATGTCATTGTTGTTTCAGTGAAAAGCGTTATCCCTTCTAGTGATGTTAAAAAAGGTGCAGTATCAAAGGCTTTGATTGTACGTACAAAGAAAGAAATCCGTCGTCCTGATGGTTCTTATATACGTTTTGATGATAATGCTTGCGTGTTGTTGAATAATGCAGGTGAAATTAGAGGAAGTCGTATTTTCGGTCCTGTAGCAAGAGAACTTCGTGCTACAAACATGAAAGTTGTGTCACTTGCGCCTGAGGTACTTTAATTTTGTAAAAGATTTAAGTAATGAGTAAATTACATATTAAAAAAGGCGATACAGTTTACGTAAATGCTGGTGAAGATAAGGGCAAAACTGGTCGTGTATTGAAGGTTCTTGTTAAAGAAGGACGTGCATTTGTAGAAGGTATCAATATGGTATCTAAAAGCACAAAGCCGAATGCTAAGAATCCGCAGGGTGGTATTGTGAAGCAGGAAGCTTCTATCCACATTTCAAACTTGAACCCGGTTGATCCAAAAACTGGTAAAGCAACGCGTATTGGGAGAAAAGTAAGTTCTTTGGAAGGTAAAAGAACTGTAGTGCGTTATTCTAAAAAATCAGGAGAGGAGATTAAGTAATGAGTAATACTGCTAGTCTTAAGAAAGAATATGCAGAGCGTATAGCACCTGCATTGAAATCACAGTTCCAGTATTCTTCTACAATGCAGATACCCGTACTTAAGAAGATTGTTATCAATCAGGGTTTAGGTATGGCTGTTGCTGACAAGAAGATTATTGAAGTTGCAATCAATGAAATGACAGCTATCACAGGTCAAAAGGCTGTAGCTACCATTTCTCGTAAAGATATCGCGAACTTTAAGTTGCGTAAAAAAATGCCGATTGGCGTTATGGTGACTTTACGTCGTGAAAGAATGTACGAATTCCTTGAAAAATTGGTTCGTGTAGCTCTTCCTCGTATTCGTGACTTCAAAGGTATCGAAAGTAAGTTTGATGGTAAAGGTAACTATACCCTTGGTATTCAGGAACAAATCATTTTCCCTGAAATAAATATCGATAGTATTACAAGAATTCTCGGAATGAATATTACCTTTGTAACCTCTGCGGAAACAGATGAAGAAGGTTATGCATTGCTGAAGGAATTCGGTTTACCTTTTAAAAACGCTAAAAAAGACTAATAGATATGGCAAAGGAATCAATGAAAGCACGTGAAGTTAAACGTGCTAAATTAGTAGCCAAATACGCCGAAAAAAGAGCTGCTTTGAAGCAAATCGTAAGAACAGGTGATCCTGCTGATGCTTTTGAAGCTGCACAGAAATTGCAAGAGTTGCCAAAGAATTCTAACCCGATTCGTATGCACAATCGTTGTAAACTGACTGGACGTCCTAAAGGTTATATTCGTCAATTCGGAATTTCGAGAATTCAATTCCGTGAGATGGCGTCTAACGGACTGATACCAGGCGTAAAAAAAGCAAGCTGGTAATTATTGTTTAAATATTGTCAGGGTAGTCCTGATTAATTTAATTTATTTTTTATATGACTGATCCAATAGCAGATTATTTGACGAGGTTGCGGAACGCGATTGGTGCAAAGCACAGAGTTGTTGAAGTTCCCGCTTCGAATTTGAAAAAAGAAATCACTAAGATTCTTTTTGAGAAAGGCTACATTCTTAATTATAAGTTTGTAGAAGATGGTCCTCAAGGAACTATTAAAGTTGCCTTGAAGTATGATTCTGTTAACAAAGTTAACGCAATCAAGAAGTTAGAAAGAATATCTTCTCCGGGTATGCGTAAGTATACCGGTTACAAAGATATGCCGCGTGTTATTAATGGGTTGGGTATTGCTATAATATCTACTTCCAAAGGTGTAATGACTAACAAAGAGGCTGCAGAACTGAAGATCGGTGGTGAAGTCTTGTGTTATGTATATTAATTAGGAGGAATTAGAATGTCAAGAATAGGAAAATTACCCATTAGTATCCCTGCTGGAGTGACAGTCACTCTGAAGGATAATGTGGTTACCGTAAAGGGACCCAAAGGCGAAATGAGCCAATATGTGAATCCTGCTATCAATGTTGCGATTGAAGACGGACACGTAACTTTAACAGAAAACGATAAGGAAATGCTTGATAATCCGAAGCAGAAACATGCTTTCCACGGCTTGTATCGTTCATTGGTTCATAACATGGTTGTGGGCGTATCTGAAGGATATAAGAAAGAGTTGGAACTTGTTGGTGTAGGTTATCGTGCTTCTAACCAAGGTAACATCATTGAACTGGCTTTAGGTTATACACACAATATTTTCATTCAATTGCCTGCTGAGGTAAAAGTTGAAACTAAGTCTGAAAGAAATAAGAATCCTCTTATCATATTGGAATCGTGTGACAAACAGTTGCTTGGTCAAGTTTGCTCTAAAATACGTTCTTTCCGTAAGCCTGAACCATACAAGGGTAAAGGTATTAAGTTTGTTGGCGAAGTAATTCGTAGAAAGTCTGGTAAATCAGCCGGTGCTAAGTAAATCATATAAAATTAGATTATTATGACAACAAAAATAGAAAGACGAATTAAGATCAAATATAGAGTACGCAACAAAATTTCAGGTACTACTGAATGTCCGCGTATGAGTGTATTTAGAAGTAACAAGCAAATTTATGTCCAGATTATCGATGATCTTTCTGGCAAAACTTTGGCTGCCGCTTCTTCTTTAGGTTTGACTGAGAAAGTCGCTAAAAAAGAACAAGCTGCTAAAGTGGGTGAAATGATTGCTAAAAAAGCTCAGGAAGCAGGTATAACTACTGTAGTTTTTGACCGTAATGGTTACTTGTATCATGGGAGAGTAAAAGAAGTAGCTGATGCTGCTCGTAACGGTGGACTTAAATTTTAATCATTATGGCAGGAGTTAATAATAGAGTTAAGATTACTAACGATATAGAACTGAAAGATAGATTGGTTGCTATCAATCGTGTTACTAAAGTTACCAAAGGTGGTAGAACTTTTAGTTTCTCTGCAATCGTTGTTGTAGGTAACGAAGAAGGTATCATTGGTTGGGGACTTGGTAAAGCAGGTGAAGTAACAGCTGCTATCGCTAAAGGTGTTGAGTCAGCTAAAAAGAATCTGGTAAGAGTACCTATTTTAAAGGGTACTGTTCCTCACGAACAATCAGCTAGATTTGGTGGTGCTGAAGTATTCATCAAGCCTGCGTCGCACGGAACAGGTGTTGTAGCTGGTGGTGCTATGCGTGCCGTATTGGAAAGTGTTGGTGTTACTGATGTTTTGGCTAAATCTAAGGGTTCTTCAAATCCGCACAACCTTGTTAAAGCTACAATTGAAGCTTTGAGTGAGATGCGTGATGCAAGAATGGTTGCTCAGAACAGAGGTATTAGTGTTGAAAAAGTATTTAGAGGATAAGGAGGAGATATGTCAACTATAAAGATTAAACAAGTTAAAAGTAGAATTGGTGCTCCGGCTGATCAGAAGAGAACTCTTGATGCACTGGGACTTCGTAAACTGAACCGCGTGGTTGAACACGAAAGCACTCCTTCAATTCTTGGGATGGTAGATAAAGTAAAACACTTGGTTGCCATTGTTAAGTAATTATTTGTTGAATAATAAAACGAAATTACAATATGAACTTAAGTAATTTAAAACCTGCAGAGGGATCTACTAAGACAAGAAAAAGAATTGGACGTGGTGCTGGTTCTGGATTAGGCGGTACTTCTACAAGAGGTCATAAAGGAGCTAAATCAAGATCTGGATACTCTAAGAAAATCGGTTTTGAAGGTGGTCAGATGCCTCTTCAACGTCGAGTTCCTAAATTTGGTTTCAAGAATATCAATCGTGTAGAATATAAAGCTATCAACTTGGATACTATCCAAAAACTCGCTGAAGTTAAGAGTTTGGTAAAGGTTGGTATAAACGACTTTATCGAAGCAGGATTTATTTCTTCAAATCAGTTAGTAAAAGTATTGGGTAACGGAACTCTGACTAACAAGCTGGAAGTAGAAGCTCATGCATTCTCTAAGACTGCAACTGCTGCTATCGAGGCTGCTGGTGGAACTGTAGTAAAACTCTGATTCAATGAGAAAAGCTATTGAAACATTAAAGAATATATGGAAGATTGAGGATCTGAGACAGCGGATCCTCATCACCATATTGTTTGTGGCAATTTACCGTTTTGGGTCATACGTCGTATTACCGGGTATCAATCCGGCGATGTTGGCAAAATTGCACGAACAAACAAGTGAAGGCCTTTTAGCCTTGTTAAATATGTTCTCTGGAGGAGCATTTTCTAATGCCTCTATTTTTGCATTAGGAATTATGCCTTATATCTCTGCATCTATCGTGATCCAGTTGTTGGGAATCGCTGTGCCGTATTTCCAGAAATTACAGCGCGAAGGTGAGAGCGGCAGAAGAAAAATGAATCAATATACTCGTTATCTGACGATTGCTATATTGTTAGTTCAGGCCCCTTCTTATTTGCTCAATCTTAAAATGCAGGCTGGCCCTTCCTTGAATGCTTCATTAGATTGGACTCTGTTTATGATTACCTCTACCATTATTTTGGCAGCTGGTAGTATGTTTATTTTGTGGCTTGGTGAAAGAATTACTGATAAAGGTATTGGTAATGGTATTTCATTTATTATCTTGATTGGTATTATCGCTCGTTTCCCTGATGCTTTGTTGCAAGAAGTTGTATCCAGAGTAGCAAATAAGAGTGGTGGTTTGATCATGTTTATAATTGAAATCGTATTCTTGTTATTAGTGATTGGTGCCGCTATTCTTTTGGTGCAGGGTACAAGAAAGATTCCTGTACAGTATGCAAAAAGAATTGTAGGTAACAAGCAATATGGTGGCGCTAGACAGTACATTCCTTTGAAAGTGAATGCTGCAGGTGTAATGCCTATCATCTTTGCTCAGGCAATCATGTTTATACCTATTACATTTATCGGTTTCTCAAATGTAAATGATGCAGGCGGTTTCTTGCATGCGTTTACAGATCATACAAGTTTCTGGTATAACTTTGTCTTTGCGGTAATGATTATATTATTTACATATTTCTATACTGTAATTACAATCAATCCGACTCAGATGGCTGAGGATATGAAGAGAAATAATGGTTTCATCCCTGGTATCAAACCGGGAAAGCAGACAGCAGAGTATATCGATGATATTATGTCACGTATCACTTTGCCGGGTTCTTTCTTCTTGGCTTTGGTTGCCATTATGCCTGCTTTTGCCGGTATATTCGGAGTGCAAGCTGGATTCGCTCAATTCTTCGGCGGTACATCTTTGTTAATTCTTGTAGGTGTTGTTCTTGATACCCTGCAACAGGTTGAAAGTCATTTGTTGATGAGACACTATGATGGTCTGTTGAAATCCGGTCGTATCAAAGGGCGCGCTGGTGTAGCGGCATATTAATTCTTTAGATTAGAAATGATATTTCTTAAAACAGAAGATGAAATAGAATTGCTCCGTCAGAGTAACCTGCTTGTTGGTAAAACTCTTGCAGAGGTTGCTAAACTGGTGAAGCCTGGTGTAACTACACGTGAGTTGGATAAAGTTGCTGAAGAGTTTATTAGAGATCATGGGGCAACTCCAACTTTCAAAGGATTTCCGAATCAATATGGAGAACCGTTTCCCGCATCCCTTTGTACTTCTGTAAATGATCAGGTAGTACATGGAATTCCGAATGATATTGTTCTGAAAGATGGTGATATCGTGTCTGTGGATTGTGGAACTTATATGAATGGTTTCTGTGGTGATTCTGCTTATACTTTTTGTGTAGGAGAGGTGGACGAGGAAGTTCGTAATTTGCTGAAGGTTACTAAAGAAGCGTTATATATCGGTATTCAAAACGCAGTGCAAGGCAAGAGAATCGGAGACATCGGGTATGCTATTCAGCAATATTGTGAGTCTCACTCTTATGGTGTAGTGCGTGAGTTTGTAGGTCATGGCATCGGTAAAGAGATGCACGAAGATCCTCAAGTTCCTAATTATGGTAAAAGAGGATATGGACCTTTGATGAAGAGAGGTCTTTGCATAGCGATAGAGCCGATGATAACATTGGGAGACCGACAAGTGATTATGGAACGTGACGGGTGGACTGTGAGGACCAGGGATCGTAAATGTGCTGCGCATTTTGAACATACGGTAGCTGTTGGAGCTGGTGAAGCTGATATTTTGTCTTCATTCAAATTCATAGAAGAAGTTTTAGGAGATAAAGCAATATAATATGGCAAAGCAATCTGCAATAGAACAAGATGGAGTTATAGTTGAAGCATTGTCAAATGCAATGTTTCGTGTTGAATTAGAAAACGGACATGAGATTACTGCACATATTTCAGGTAAGATGCGGATGCATTACATCAAGATCCTGCCGGGAGATAAAGTGAGAGTCGAAATGTCTCCTTACGACTTATCGAAAGGAAGAATTGTGTTTAGATATAAATAAAATAAGATATGAAAGTAAGAGCATCATTAAAGAAACGCACGCCAGAATGTAAGATCGTTAGACGTAATGGCCGTTTGTATGTTATTAACAAGAAAAATCCTAAGTATAAACAACGTCAAGGATAATTTGTTATTTTTGCAAAAAAAATAATTTAGTATATGGCTATAAGAATAGTTGGTGTAGACTTGCCTCAGAACAAAAGAGGTGAAATTGCGTTGACCTATGTATATGGAATAGGTCGCAGTAGTTCAGCAAAAATTTTAGATAAAGCTGGTGTAGATAAAGATCTGAAGGTTAAAGACTGGACAGATGATCAGGCTGCTAAGATTCGTGAGATTATCGGTGCAGAGTATAAAGTAGAAGGTGATCTTCGTTCTGAAATCCAATTGAACATTAAGCGATTAATGGATATTGGTTGCTATCGTGGTGTACGTCACCGTATTGGTCTGCCTGTAAGAGGTCAGAGCACTAAGAACAATGCACGTACTCGTAAGGGTAGAAAGAAAACCGTTGCTAATAAGAAAAAAGCTACTAAATAATAATTGTTGATATGGCAAAAAAAACAGTTGCAGCTAAAAAGAGAAATGTGAAAGTAGACGCTAATGGACAGTTGCATGTTCATTCATCTTTCAACAATATTATTGTTTCTCTTGCAAATAGTGAAGGGCAGATTATCTCTTGGTCATCTGCTGGTAAAATGGGATTTAGAGGTTCTAAAAAGAACACTCCTTATGCAGCGCAGATGGCTGCCCAAGATTGTGCTAAAATTGCATTCGATCTTGGTCTAAGAAAGGTAAAAGCATATGTGAAGGGTCCAGGTAACGGACGTGAGTCTGCTATTAGAACTATCCACGGTGCTGGTATCGAAGTTACTGAAATCATTGACGTGACTCCGCTTCCACATAATGGTTGTCGTCCTCCGAAAAGACGTAGAGTTTAATTTACCTTTAACTTACACAATGATCTTGATTTTGTTTTTGGATTACATTTAATTTCTCTCTGTAAACGCGGCTGCAACAAATTAAGTTCATGAATAAACAATTAAATATTTAAAAGAAATGGCTAGATATACTGGACCAAAATCAAGAATCGCCCGTAAATTCGGTGAAGGAATCTTTGGAGCTGATAAAGTTTTGTCAAAGAAGAATTATCCTCCCGGACAACATGGAAATTCAAGAAAAAGAAAAACTTCCGAATATGGTGTGCAACTTCGTGAAAAGCAGAAAGCTAAATACACCTATGGAGTTTTAGAAAAACAATTCCGCAATTTGTTTGAAAAGGCAGCTACTGCGAAAGGTATTACCGGTGAGGTACTCCTTCAATTGCTGGAAGGCCGTCTTGACAACGTAGTATTCCGTTTGGGTATTGCTCCTACACGTGCTGCTGCTCGTCAGTTGGTTAGTCACAAACATATTACTGTAGATGGTGAAGTAGTAAACATTCCTTCATACGCAGTAAAACCAGGACAATTGATTGGTGTTCGTGAAAGATCTAAATCTTTGGAAGTAATTGCTAATTCTCTCGCTGGTTTCAATCATAGCAAATATGCTTGGTTGGAATGGGATGAAGCTTCAAAGGTTGGTAAAATGTTGCACATACCTGAGAGAGCAGACATTCCTGAGAACATTAAAGAACATTTGATCGTTGAATTGTATTCTAAATAATAATTAATTTCATGGCGATATTAGCATTTCAAAAACCTGATAAAGTATTAATGTTGGAGGCGGACTCCAGATTCGGTAAATTCGAATTTCGTCCGTTGGAACCCGGTTTTGGTATTACTGTAGGTAATGCGTTACGCCGTATCCTTCTCTCTTCATTAGAGGGTTTTGCTATCACAACTATCAGAATCGATGGTGTGGAGCATGAATTTTCTAGTGTACCTGGAGTAAAAGAGGATGTTACCAACATTATCTTGAATCTGAAACAAGTGAGATTCAAGCAAGTAGTTGAAGAGTTCGAGAGCGAAAAAGTGAGCATCACTGTCGAGAATTCCAGTGAATTTAAAGCAGGTGACATAGGTAAGTATTTGACTGGATTTGAAGTGTTAAATCCGGAATTAGTTATTTGTCATTTAGATTCTAAGTCAACTATGCAGATTGATATTACAATTAACAAAGGACGTGGTTATGTGCCTGCTGATGAAAATCGCGAGTACTGTACGGATGTTAATGTAATTCCAATCGACTCTATTTATACACCGATACGTAATGTCAAGTATGCTGTAGAAAACTTCCGTGTAGAACAGAAGACTGACTACGAAAAGCTGGTACTTGAAATTAGTACCGACGGTTCTATACATCCGAAAGAAGCGCTGAAAGAAGCTGCAAAGATTCTGATTTATCACTTCATGTTATTCTCAGATGAGAAGATCACGCTTGAAAGTAATGATACTGACGGCAATGAAGAGTTTGACGAAGAAGTATTGCATATGCGTCAGCTGTTGAAAACTAAACTCGTTGATATGGATTTGTCAGTTCGTGCCCTCAACTGCTTGAAGGCTGCTGATGTAGAAACTCTTGGCGACTTGGTACAATTCAACAAAACTGACCTGTTGAAATTCAGAAACTTCGGAAAGAAATCGCTTACCGAGCTTGATGATTTGCTGGAAAGTCTGAATCTGTCGTTTGGAACCGATATTTCTAAATATAAATTAGATAAAGAATAAAAAATGAGACATAATAAAAAATTCAATCATTTAGGTCGTACTGCTTCTCATAGAAGCGCTATGTTATCTAACATGGCTTGCTCTTTGATCAAGCACAAAAGAATCACTACGACTGTTGCAAAGG
This sequence comes from Bacteroides finegoldii DSM 17565, assembly GCF_000156195.1. GTDB lineage: Bacteria > Bacteroidota > Bacteroidia > Bacteroidales > Bacteroidaceae > Bacteroides > Bacteroides finegoldii. Next base: position 229,184 of record NZ_GG688317.1, read on the forward strand.
CAAAAGCTTTGAAAAAGTTTGTTGAGCCTTTGATTACTAAGTCTAAAGAAGATACTACGAACTCTCGTCGTGTTGTATTTAGCAACTTGCAAGATAAGATTGCAGTAACAGAGTTGTTCAAAGAAATCTCTGTTAAGATTGCTGATCGTCCGGGTGGTTATACTCGTATTATCAAGACTGGTAACCGTTTGGGTGACAACGCTGAAATGTGCTTCATTGAGTTAGTTGACTACAATGAAAACATGGCTAAGGAAAAAGTTGCTAAGAAAGCTACTCGTACTCGTCGTTCTAAGAAGAGCACAGAGGCTGCAGCACCTGTTGCTGTTGAAGCTCCTGCAACTGAAGAAGCTCCTAAGGCTGAAGAACCTAAAGCAGAGTCTGCAGAATAATTCAACGATTGTTCATATCGAATATAAAGGCTATTCCGGTAACGGAGTAGCCTCTTTTGTTATGATCCTGTTACTAATCCTAAGATAAATTAAAAGATTTCTTCAATGAACCTTACCTGGATAGAATCTGTTATATTTGTACGAGATTATGGCAAAATTTGTAAAGGTTATATTGTTTCTGTTGTTGACGGTTACTCTTCACGGGGTAGCAGGCAATGTTTTCACTGGAAAAGCAGTGGAGCAGGGAAAGTATGCCGTAACATATTCGATGAGTCAGCATGAGCAGATCAGTGAACCGGAGTTCCCTTGTTCTCCTGTGGCTGAATTAAATAATTTGCAAAGTTATCAGACTTCGGTAACTCGTGTCCAGCGTGTACAACTTGGCGAATATTTCTCTACTCTAAAGAATCTGTTACAGTGCTGTGCAGACTATGAGAATTCTCTCTCCCAGCATTTGGGAAAGATTTATAATACTACGTATTATTGTCAACCGTCCAGCGAGTATTATGTATTTGCTCTAAGGCGTATTATTATTTAGCAGTTTATTTATTGGCATTATTTCTTTTAAGATTACTGGTATAACTATTATCTACCGGTCATCCTATCACCTTTATATTTTTACTAATAAATTAAACTTTAAATATTATGGCAACTACTCAAGCTATTGATGCTACTATATTTGCATCTTCACATCCCGATATCGCAAAACGTACTAGTTTTTCAGGTGTATTAATATCCTCCGTTATGTTGGTGGTCGGTGTTATAGCATTTGCTTCCACCTTCGGACTGGAAGACAAATCTTCGACAGTCAGTATGGCTTTAATGGTTCTAGGAACAGGGCTGTTTCTTATGGGTATTTTCCGGCTATTCTGGAAATCAAAAGAGGTGGTTTATTTACCGACAGGCAGTGTTGCAAAAGAACATAGTGTATTCTTTGACCTAAAACATATGGATTCGTTGGTGAACATAGTGAATTCCGGTTCTTTTTCTGCAGATTCTGAAATAAAGAGTGAGTCTAACGGTAACATACGAATGGATATTATACTTTCTGAGGACAAAAAGTTTGCAGCGGTACAGCTATTCCAATTTGTACCTTATAATTATCAGCCTATAACATCGGTACAGTACTATACCAATGAAAGTGCGTCTGCTGTTGTTGCATTTCTTTCCAAAAGCAAGATTTAAGGTATAGGCACACTTATTTGAGTTAGCAATCGCATAAAGAGAAAACTTTGATTTTTATATGTTGTGGGATGGGGATTAGTCGTCAATAACGGCAATCCCCATTTTCTTCATTAAGAAACATGCATTCATATTTTGGGCAACCCCGTTTCTCTTCTGATAAGAGAAGGTAAGTTCATTATTTGTGATATCTGCTTCAAAGCAATAATTCCGGATATTTTCCGGAAAGGCTTCTATTAAAGTGCCTAAAAGGAGATCATGAGTAGCGATGATACCGTTAGCATTCATACTCATGAATTGTTTGATAAGAGCAAAAGACCCCTTCTGTTTATCCATAGAATTTGTACCTTTCAGGATTTCATCAAGGATAATAAAGAGTTCTTCCCCAGCTTCCAGTTTATCGATGATTAATTTTAGCCGTTTAAGTTCAGCGAAGAAATAAGATTCGTTATCGGTCAATGAGTCGCTGGTACGCAGACTGGTGACAAGGCGTGCCGGGTATATTTCCATTTCATCCGCCCAGACAGGCGCACCCATACATGCTAAAAGATAATTTACGCCTACAGTGCGTAGATACGTACTTTTGCCAGCCATATTAGCTCCGGTGATAATAATAAAGAAAGGCCGTTTGTCGATGTCTATTCCGTTACGCACACATTTGTTACGATCCATCAGAGGATGTCCCAATGCTTTCGCTTGCATATGGAAAGAATGCGAGTTGATTTTAGGATAGATATATTCCGGGTGATTATAGGCAAATGTTGCCAAAGAGCAATAGGCGTCGATTTCACCGACAGTCTCTATCCAGCGGGGTAGATCCGAAGCGTGTACCTCCTTCCATTGTTCAATTTTCATAACCTGGCGTAATTCCCAAAATATAAGTCCATTGAGAAGCATACTAATTAACAGATTATTCCGCTGGTCTAGTGCATTCATTAGTTTGGAAAGTCGGCGTACTGCCTGAGAAGCCGTTTGATTCCGGCTGGTAAGTTCAGCTTTCAACTCTTGCAATACAGGACTGTGCATATCTTTTTTCTCGGTGAGAAGAATCTGGTCAGCATACGTAGAGAGAATTTGTAGCTTTTTGCCATAGGTAGCCTGCAATTTAGTGATTCCTTTGGAAAAGACAGAATTGAATACTACAAAGCAAGCAAATACGCCTCCGGCAATGCTGGTGGGAAGGATATCCAGGCAGGTAAGACTTATGCACAGCAGATTGATTACGCTTACGGTGGCAGGGATCATACGTAAAAGCCTATGCTTCCGATAATAGCTTGGACTATTTGCCCATTCCTTGATTTCGGAGGTATCTGCAGGTTTTCCTTTATAAAGCAACCCTGATAAACGGATTTGTTGTCTATACTCCAGATCTGTCGATAACTCACGGATAGCCTCCTGCCGTTGTTCAATAGCCTCCTTATTTTCCAAATGCGCATTGAACCACTCTGCCAGATGCTCCTTGCCGACAGGCGTTGAAGTACGATTTATATATTGGAAAAGAGAATGCTCTCCGAAAATATCCAAATCAAAAGTATAAAGATGTCCCGGATCAATATATTCTTTTCCCCCATCAAAATCGGAGAAATCATACTGAATAGCGCGCAGCTCCTGTTCATTGATAACAATCTTCTTTTTCAGGAAATCTTTTCGGTGAAACCAGAAATTGTGCCGTTTGACCAACCATATAAATAAAATGAAAGGTAAAATAGCAAATATGGAAATATACAGCCAGCCGTCCGGCCAGAAAATGATAGTTCCTGCTATGGCTCCCACAAATAAAACGAGTCGCAAAAGACTGATATAATAGATACGTTTCCGAGCATTTCGTAACTCCAGTTCAGCTTTTTGAATGGTAAGCCGGTATGTTTCAATGATCTGTTCCAATTTTTCCATAATAAACTCAATACTTTTTCGCAAAGGTAATCAAAGTATATTTAAATATTTCTTTTTCTCCCTTGCATTTATCCGCTAAAATGTATAACTTTCCACTCGAAAAATGCGTTTAGACAGGAAAGGAGGAAGACCAATGAAGAAAGGATGTATCTTATTGTTGTTGATGAGCGTGATTAGCCTCCCGTTAATTGCGCAGAATATCATTTATTCTAATTTGAAAGAACTGTTGGCTCAAGACGGTGATACTGTTGCCGTGTTGCGTGTAGAGAGACGTTCCAAGAACCAGATACTATTGACAGGAGGAGCTGATTACCGGATAACGGCCGGAAATGACGAGTCCATGTGTCGGCGTTTGAAAAAGCGTTGTCTTGCTGTGCGTGATGAAAAAGGAGACTTATATCTGAACTGCCGTAAACTGCGATATAAAAAGTTACGTTTTGGAGCTTGGTATGCACCGGCTGTTCAGTTAGGTAAGAAGATCTATTTTTGTGCTATGCCTTTAGGATCTGTTGTCGGTGCAAATTTTGTGGAGGAAGATGATGTCAAGTTAGGTGGGAATATAGGGGACGCTCTTGCTGCCTCGAGTCTGGTGACAAAGCGGGTTTGTTATGAACTTAATGGTGAGACCGGAAAGATAGAATTTCTGGATAAGAACAAAATGGTTGAATTGTTGAAGAAATCTCCTGAACTAAAGAAAGCCTATCTCAAAGAGGATAGTCAGGAAGCAAAATACACATTCAAATACCTATTGGAGTTGAAGGAGCAACAGAAACCATAACCCCTAATAATAAGCTTTTATTTTACGTTAATAGAGATACTGATTATTGAGAGTGTGTCAAAATGCATTCCCCTTTTATAGCGATAAAACTTTACTTCTAGTTTTTATACTTTCTATCTTTCTACCCTATTTGGTCTATATTTCCTAATTAACACTTGTTTTCATATTGCTCTATTGAATGATAATAATTCCCAAATGGACTATAAATACATAGAAAACTTAATTTATTAACTAAGTTTTCTATGTATCTTTGTTCTGTTTTTCCTTTGGAAACGAATATAAAATGAAAACTGTATTTTTATAAAATTGAAAACAGACGATGGCAGAGCATGGAAAAGACGCTTCCCAACGGGCAGAGCTAAGAGAACGGATTCTGGTGACGGCAACAGAAGCTTTCGCTTCAAAAGGTATTAAGAGTATAACAATGGACGACATTGCAGCAGCATTGGGTATTTCCAAACGTACTCTTTATGAGGTCTTCTCGGACAAAGAATCGCTGCTGAAGGAATGTATTTTGAAGGCACAGTCCGATAGGGAGGCTTATTTACAGGAAGTATATGAACAGTCTCACAATGTACTGGAAGTGATATTGGCAGTGTTTCAGAAGAGCATTGAAGTGTTCCATCAGACGAACAAGCGTTTTTTTGAAGACATCAAGAAATATCCGAAAGTATACAGTTTAATGAGAGACCGTCAGGACAGCGACTCGGAGAAAACGATGTCCTTCTTTAAGGCGGGTGTGGAACAGGGAATTTTTCGTTCGGACGTAAACTTTGGCATTGTCAATATGTTAGTGAAAGAACAGTTTGATGTACTTTTGAATACGGATATCTGCAATGAATATCCTTTTATAGAAGTGTATGAGTCCATCATGTTCACCTATATTCGTGGCATTTCCACAGAGAAAGGAGCGAAGGTTCTGGAAGACTTTATACAAGAATATCGTAAAAATCGTATTGGAACACCGAGAGAGTAAGGTGTACCCCATTGACAAACAATTAAGATTAAATTAGAAACCAGTTTATGAACAAAATTAAAGAATTGACAGGAAAGAAGATGCTTCTGGCAGTTGCGGTACTCTGCACGTTCGGCTTTGCAAAGGCGCAGAATACCCAAGGGGCAAAGGAGATACTGACCTTAACTTTAGACAAAGCTCTCGAAATAGCATTGGATGAAAATCCCACAATGAAAGTGGCTGCAGAAGAGATCGCTTTAAAAAAAGTAGCCAGCAAGGAAACTTGGCAAAATCTGTTGCCGGAAGCCAGCATATCCGGGTCGGTGGACCATACCATTAAAGCGGCTGAGATGAAATTGAATGATATGTCCTTCAAGATGGGGCAAGACGGAACCAATACTGCCAATGCCGGATTGAACATAAACCTGCCTTTATTTGTGCCGGGAGTTTATCGCGCTATGTCGATGACAAAGACGGATATTGAACTTGCGGTAGAGAAATCCCGCGCTTCCAAACTGGATCTGGTGAATCAGGTGAGCAAGGCTTATTATCAGTTGATGCTTGCGCAGGACAGTTACGAAGTACTTCAAGGAAGTTATAAACTGGCGGAAGATAACTACAATGTTGTCAATGCCAAATATCAGCAGGGAACAGTGAGCGAATACGATAAGATTAGTGCGGAAGTGCAGATGCGGAGTATTAAGCCCAACTTGATATCGGCGGCCAACGCAGTGACTTTGGCTAAACTGCAGCTCAAAGTTTTGATGGGTATCACTGCCGATGTAGAGATTAAGATTAATGACAATCTGACTAACTATGAGACCTCCATGTTTGCCGAACAGCTGAAAGAAGAGGATGTGAATTTGGATAACAATACCACGATAAAGCAGTTGGACTTAAACATGAAGTTGTTGGAGAAGAATGTTAAGTCATTGAAAACAAACTTTATACCGACCCTTTCAATGAGCTTCTCCTACAAATATCAATCTTTGTACAATCCGAACATCAACTTCTTTGATTACAGTTGGAGTAACAGTTCCAACCTGATGTTTAACATCAGCATACCTTTGTATAAGGCAAGCAACTTTACAAAAGTAAAATCCGCCCGTATACAAATGCGTCAGCTCGATTGGAACCGCATCGATACGGAGAGAAAGTTGAATATGCAGATTGTCAGTTGCCGTAACAATATGAGCGCGAGCACAGAGCAAGTGGTCAGCAATAAGGAAAATGTGATGCAGGCTAAGAAAGCGGTAGTGATTGCCGAGAAACGTTATGACGTAGGTAAAGGTACGGTGCTCGAACCGAACAGCTCTCAAGTTTCATTGACGTAAACACAACCAATTCTCTATCTAACTGAAAATAAAATAGTTATCACTCACTTTGTAGATAATAGGTAACACTTTAGAAACGAGCGAATTACAATATTCTGTTTTATTCTGCATCAACTCAAAGAAGCTTTTTTTCAGGACAAAAATACCAAAGACGCTGACAATTAGCAAATATCTCCGGTAAGATTTGCATGTTTTAACTCCGTTTTTCATCTTCAATTAAAAAGATCGAGGTTTTCCTGCATAGTGTCGTGGCGAAAGAGACCGGCAATATCTTCTGAATGACCGACAGATCCCTATTCTCCAACCCCAACAAGTTTAGTTGTACAATGGAACTAATAGAGAAGGAGGTCAATAACTCCAGAAGAGGATTTCATTCTGCATTTCAAGAACAAATACAGCAATACTTATCCTCTTGCATGGATGCTTGTGGACATGTTGTCAATGGGCATCGTAACTAGCATCCATGAAAATATAAAATCCAATCCATTGAAAAAAGATTACGGTGTGCTATGATCTATCCGTTCCCGTTTTCACTTCGTGGCTGACAGTCATAATCCTTATAAGAAATTCCTGCTGTCATCATACAAGGGTATAAAACAAGCAGTACGCCATCAATCCGATGGTAGTCCGGAGGATGCAATTCCCTTGGATAAACGATATGATATCACTACACAGGACATTTTATGAAATCTGCATCATTTAGTGGTTTATCAACATTATATCGCTGGACAACGATATGAAACAGCATTTCCAAAAGTTACTGGGTTAATATCCGAAATATTGACAGCAAGTCAATGAACATTCCCCTGGATTGGCAGGATGAGCCTTTGCGAAGAATATAAAATCCACCTTTCATCTATATTTCTTTTGTAAAAAGAACAGATGTTGGAAGATGGTTGCTCCTGCTCTATACGGATAAGGCACAAGAAACTTAAAGTCAGACTTCCTTGAACCACAGATGTTGCAACCACCACAGTTATTACAATATTTTTAATTTCATTTATAAAAAGACTTCCTGCTTCTTGGCTTTATTGGAGTCTTAGATTCCTTCATTTATATCTTAAATAATTCAGCTTGCATATCCTCCCACTCCCAATAACGGTGTTGTTCGCAATCCTGCAATTTAATCTTAGATTCAAGAAGTTCTTTTTCTTCTTCATTTATTTTACAGGAGTGTTCCAACTTTCTTGATGACCTTATTGAGTGCTTATAACCATAATAAATACAATTTTAGTAATGTTACAGGATTATACGGTGGTCTCCCTTCTGATTGAAGTTTGACATGTTTAACCCCAAGTTTATCTATAGGCAAGATATCCACAAATAAATCGATAATCCTTGCCCAAGAATCTGGAGCAACCAATTGTTCAAGAGTTATCATTTGAATTTGATTTTCTGTTTCCTCCTACTATGTAGTTTATAGATATATTGTTTAGTTTCTTTCCATAAATATACGAAGAACCAATAATTCAATATAGCGTCTAAGGTTTTTGCACAGACTCTCGGTGGAATACATTTCCATGATATCTGCTCCATAACGACCGTGATGTTCGTGCAGCATTCTTTCGAATGCACTGATTACAGGCCGTACCACCGTACAGAAAATATCATCCTTACTTTTGAAGTAGTTATAGATATTGCTCAACCCTACCTGTGCTTCTTGCGCAATTTCACGCATGGAAGCCTTCGGAAAGCCGTTTTCGAGGAATACCTTTTCGGCAGCTTTCAAAATTTCTTTTTGTATGTCATCTTTAGAGTATTGCATAAGTTTTATTTCTCGACTGCAAAGTAGGGGAGAATCCGCGTTTTCTGAAATACCCATTAATGATGGTTTTTTGTTAGATTTTTATAAAAATCACAATTATTGGGTATTGCCAAGGTCGCTGAAAGCATGCAACTTTGCGCGTATAATCTAACTATAAACTACTATATGGTGAAACTAACGAATCATAAAAAGACAATTGACAGACCTTTAGGTTGTAAGAGATGGGGAATAATAGCTATTATTATTATTTTTGCAGGTAGCTTATCTTTTTTACTGTACTCTTACTTTTCGCATGATGCTGATAATCCTCAGTGTAACTGTTTGCTATGTATGCTTAATCATGTTCCTGAAGAGGGAGAGTACATTTATAACCGCTATTTGATATTTATTAGTTTTATCTGGATTGCTGTGATCTTTGCGGCTATCTTTTTAGTGAATTACTGCTTTAGTAAAAAAAAACAAAAGAAATAGTGTTCGTTTAAGTACCTACTTATTATTATTTTTAATAACACAATACTCATATTTGGGTATTGCCCGCCTTTTTAACTCCCTCTACCTTTGCGCCAACAAAATTTAAGATAAAAGATGAAAAAATTAACTTGCTTATTCGCCTTAGGTTTCTTGCTTTTTAACAATACTTTACGGGCTAATGAACCCGAAAAAGTAACCTCAACAGAAGAGGTATCTGAAACTGCGGCAAAGAAAGAGAGAATAAAACAGGTAACAAAAGATGACGACTACGAAAAGTTCCGTTTCGGTGGATACGGAGAGATGGTAGCAAAGTTTATGAATTACGGAACGAATCGTTTCTATGGTGGGGTCGATAACAGTGATCACCGCAATACCATTGCGATTCCTCGTTTTGTGTTGGCTTTTGACTACAAGTTTAATTCCAAGTGGATACTGGGTGCTGAGATAGAGTTTGAAGCAGGAGGTGTAGGTCTTGAAACTGAACTTGAGAATTCAGAAAACGGTGAGTATGAGACAGAAATGGAAAAGGGTGGAGAAGTCGCTCTTGAGCAGTTTCACATTACCCGTCTGATACATTCGGCTTTCAATATTCGTGCCGGTCATTTGATTGTACCTATGGGATTGACCAATGCACACCATGAGCCTATCAACTTCTTTGGAACATCTCGTCCTGAGGGTGAAACCACAATTATTCCTTCTACCTGGCATGAGACAGGATTGGAATTCTTCGGTTCTTTTGGTAAAGGATATGCGCGTTTTGATTATCAGGCAATGATTGTTGCCGGCTTGAATGCTGATGGTTTTGGTCGCGATAACTGGGTTGCTGGTGGTAAGCAGGGACTCTTTGAACAAGATAACTTTACTTCACCTGCTTATGTAGCACGTCTGGACTATAAAGGGGTATCGGGGTTGCGTGCAGGTGTTGCTTTTTACTATTGTAATGACGTGACGGCCAATGCTGATAAGAATTATAAGTATAGCAGTGTAGGCCGCTCATCAGTGAAAATTTACTCTGCCGATGCACAGTATAAAAATAAATATGTTACCGCTCGTGGTAATATCATTTATGGTGATTTAGAGAATTCTTCCAAGATCAGCAAGGTTACTCTTTCCAATAACTCCAATTATTATCACGGTGCTATGCGTAATGTAGCTAAGAATGCCCTGTGCTATGGCTTGGAGGCTGGTCTTAACCTGAGTGCTTTCTTCTCGCAGAAGAAATGTCCGGTTATTTATCCTTATGCCCGTTATGAATACTACAACCCGCAGGAAGAGGCAGAAGGTTCTGCTACAATGGAGAAGCGCTGTCAGGTAAGCAAATGGACGGCAGGAGTTAACTGGTTTGCATTGCCGAATCTGGTTGTAAAGGCCGATTATACTACCCGTCATATTGGTACGAACAAGGTATTTGGATCGACTAAATATAACAATGAAAATGAATTTGCTATCGGTATAGCTTATGTCGGTTGGTTTACCAAGAGATAGTTCAAATAGGTATTTATAATTAATTTAATGTTTAAGTAATATGAAAAAGTTTTTTTATTTGTCGGCTCTTTCATTGGGCATGATGTGTTCCATTACGGCTTGTAGTGATGATGACACTACGACTATAGACGCTAAAAATCTTGACTATACGGCGGAGAATGCAAGTAGTTGGGGAAATTACATGCGAGTAGTTGCACAATTGTTGGTGAATGATGCTACTGCTCTTTATGATGACTGGGCGGTTAAATACAACGAAGGTGGAAGTTATGCAGATTTCTTTAAGAATCAAGATGCTTTGACGAGTGTTGAGCAGTTGATTGACGGCTGTGTAGACATTGCCAATGAAGTAGGTACTGCCAAAATTGGTGACCCTTACGATCTTTTCATACATAATAATGAAGAAAAGGCTTTGTATGCTGTAGAGTCATGGTATAGCTGGCATTCTCGTGAAGACTATCGTAACAATATCTATTCTATTCGCAATGCTTATTACGGAACACGTACAGGGGCTATTAGCGAGTTATCTCTCTCAAAAGCAGTAGCCGCGGTAAATGCTAATCTTGATACTGAAGTAAAAAAAGCGATTGATGACGCAGCAGCAGCAATTTGGGCTATCCCGAGTCCTTTCCGCAACAATATCAATAGTCCGGAAGCAGTAAGTGCTATGGAAGCTTGTGCCACTTTAGAGGGAGTACTCAAGGGTAGTTTGAAGAGTTGTATCGAAGGTATTGATAAAACAGTGTTGGCTGAAGTCGTAAAAAATTATGTGGATGTAGTTGTATTACCTACTTACTCTGATTTGAAAGCGGGAAATCAGGCTCTTTTCGATGCTGTTGAGACATTCCGTACTTCTCCCAGCAATGCTAACTTCAAGGCTTGCGCCACAGCATGGCTTGCTGCTCGTACACCGTGGGAAACCAGTGAGGCATTCCTTTTTGGTCCGGTTGCCGACAAAGGTCTTGACCCCAATATGGATAGCTGGCCACTCGATCAGGATGGTATCGTACAGATCCTGACTTCCGGTAACTATTCAGACTTGAACTGGGATGGTGACTATGATGAAGAAGATGATAAAATTGCCGGTGCACAAGCTTTGCGTGGTTACCACACTTTGGAATATTTGATCTTCAAAGATGGCGAAGCCCGTACCATTCAGTAAGATTTTTACTTGTTAGAAATCAGATTTTGCGGAAACAGTGGGATAATGAATATTCTGTTGTTTCCGCAACATCTGCGTTAAAAAGATAAATGTTAGTTACGTATTTTGCAATAATAATTCAATAACGAATGAATGGCTTATTAAAATACTCATTTCCAATCTGTTTTTCGCTTCTGGCATTGTTTGCCTGCGAGGATGATGGAATTGATGTGGATAATATAGAAGTACCTGCCGGCTTTGCCCTCTCTGCCGGTACTGCTACCAACTTCCTGACTTCCTCTTATGCTTATGACAGGTCGGCTGACTGGATAACAGGGGCATACGATAAACGTTTCACCCGTGGTGACAAATTGTATGATGATATCCGCACCAGTAGTAATGGAATAGGTGGAGGACTGGGACCGGTTTATGCCGGTTATTCTTGTGGTAGCTGTCACCGAAATGCCGGACGTACGCAACCTACTTTGTGGAGCGAAGGTGGTTCCGGTAGCTCCGGCTTTTCGTCTATGTTGGTTTATATTAGTCGTAAGAATGGAGCTTTCTTTCAGGATTATGGACGTGTGCTTCATGATCAGGCTATTTATGGTGTGAAGCCCGAGGGAAAACTGAAAGTGGAATATACCTATGAGACTTTCCAGTTCCCTGATGGTGAGACGTATGAACTCTGCAAACCCAATTATTCTATTTATGAATGGTATGCGGACAGCATCAAACCCGAAGATCTGTTCTGTACGGTGCGTATTCCTCTGCGCCACGTAGGTATGGGACAAATGATGGCGCTCGATCCCACTGAAATTGAAGCTTTGGCTGCTAAAAGCAATTATCCGGAATATGGTATCAGTGGCCGTTGCAACTATATCTCCGAGAGAGGAATGAGAAGTTTAGGCTTGTCCGGTAATAAAGCACAGCATGCCGACCTGACAGTGGAACTTGGTTTCTCCAGCGATATGGGAGTTACGAACAGCCGCTATCCCGAAGAAATCTGTGAAGGACAGGCACAAGTAAATCAAGGCAGTATGATGGGACTTTCTTATGCCCAGTTGGATGTATCTACGGAAGAAATGGAGAATGTAGATCTCTACATGCAGAGCCTTAGTGTTCCGGCACGTCGCAATGTGAATAATGAACAAGTGATCAAGGGTGAGCAGAATTTTTATAAGGCGAAGTGCCATCTCTGCCATGTAACCACCTTGCACACAAAACCACGTGGTTCTATACTGCTGAACGGAACCCGCCTTCCTTGGCTGGGTAGTCAGACAATTCATCCATATTCGGACTTCCTGCTTCATGACATGGGCTCTGAAATTATGGGCGTAGGACTGAATGATAACTATGTAAGCGGTTTGGCCCGTGGCAACGAATGGCGTACGACTCCGCTTTGGGGTATCGGATTGCAGGAAACTGTGAATGGTCATACTTACTTCTTGCATGATGGGCGCGCCCGCAACTATATTGAGGCTATCATGTGGCACGGTGGTGAAGGTGAAGCATCGAAGAATCTCTTCAAAAAGATGAGTAAAGAAGATCGTAATGCTTTGGTCGCATTTCTGAAATCATTATAAAACAAATAACGAACAATAAAACCAATAAGTATTATACAAGCAATTATGAAGAAATTAATTTTAATGGTTGTAATGGCTGCCCTTTCGTTGGCTGCTATGGCACAGCATGAAGAAGATACAGAAAACGGTGTAGTGTCACTTGCCGGAAGAGAGGGATTTACGATAGAAACCAAGAAGGGAGACTTTGTATTCAAGCCCTATCTGTTGGTACAGACTTGTGCAAATTTCAATTGGTATGATGATGAAGGCCTGGATAAGGCATACAATCAGGATAATGTAGCTAATTCCGGTTTCTCAATTCCCTATGCTGTATTGGGCTTCACTGGTAAAGCTTTTGGTAAAGTAGCCTTTAATCTTTCTATCAATGCGGCTGCCAGTGGGGGAGCATTGCTTCAACAAGCATGGTTCGATGTGCAACTTAAAAAACAGTTTGCCGTGCGTGTCGGTAAATTCAAAACACCTTTCTCACATGCTTATCTGACGACGTTGGGCGAAACATTGTTGCCGCAGTTGCCAGTATCATTGACTTCCGCCATCATTCTGCCTTATTCCTTGAATGCGGTAACGCCTAACATCGGTACCGGTTTTGACCTCGGTGTTGAAATTCACGGATTGTTAGCTGATAAATTTGGCTATGAAGTAGGTTTATTCAATGGTACCGGTTCTTCTGTAAATACAGCTACAAAAACTCTGAGTGATGATTGGCATATTCCTTCTTTACTGTATGCGGGACGCTTTACTTATATGCCTAAAGGTGTGATGCCGTCCACCCAAGGTAATCCTAACCGTTTGAATGAAGATAAGATCATGTTCGGTGTATCGGCTTCAATCAATGTGGAAAGTGAGAATGAAAGTACCAATGATACCCGTGTGGGAGTGGAATTTGCCATGTTAAAGAATAAACTGTATCTGGGCGCCGAAGCATACTATATGAATGTGGGCTTCACCGATCGTCAGAAAATAAATGAGACATACAATTACCTGGGTGGTTATGTACAGGGCGGCTACTTTGTAGCTCCCCGTTTGCAGGCTGCCTTGCGTTATGACTTCTTTAACCGTAACGGTACCAGCGATGACGGATTTCTGAATATGCCGGCTGTGGGTGTGAATTATTTCTTTAAGGGTTGTAACCTGAAACTCCAGGCTATGTACCAGTATATTGCCCGTACGGGGCACGATACACAGCTCGACCGAGATAATGATAATTTAGGTCTGGCCACTCATTCTGCAACAGTAATGCTGCAATATACTTTCTAAAAAAACAAAGAGAGTAGTTATGAAGAAATGTATATTATTCTTTGCTGCTATCTGGATGACACTCTGCTTCTGTTCATGTGATGATGGAAGAATCTATGAGAAGGAGATAGAGGTGCAGCGTGGTGGCCGAGTCCTAAAGTTGACAGGTCGTTTCAGTGGTATCAGCAATTGGACGGATGATTATAGTGTCGTTGTGGCAGGCTTCAATGATAAAAGTGAATACGCTGTTATAACGAAATCACTGCCAGTCAATGTAACCGACGGAACAGATATCGTTATGACACTGGGAGGTATCAGTGATGAAGTGAAATCACTCAAATTGTGTGTTATCAGTCGTCTGCGCGAATGTATTGTCGAATTTAAGACGATGGAAGATGAAGAACTCGCAGCTATTACAGATACTATATTAATGGATGTGGGAACACTGGACGTGGGTATGTTCAGTTCCATCCAGTCACAGGTTTTCGATAAAAGATGTGTAGCGTGCCATGGGCAGACCGGTTCTGCATCGGGTAATTTATTTCTGACGGAGGGTAAGAGCTATCATGCGTTGGTCAACCAGCCGGCGCATAAGAATAGTGATATACTATTGGTGAAGCCCGGCAGTGCAGAAGAGAGTTTTCTACATCTGGTCTTGAACAGGGCTGGTGATACGAGTATGAACCATACCGATATGCTGTCAGAAGATGAGCAACCCTTATTGAAACTGATAGATAATTGGATAAACGAAGGTATTTTTTTGAATAACGAGTAAACGATATTGGAAATGAACAACAAAAAACAACCAACCAATCAATCAGAGAATACATTAACCGAGATTTTTAAATATGAAGTAAAAGAAGGCGTTTCAGAGTTTCATGTAATGATTCACTCTACCCGGCCGGAAGACACTTATGAAGAACAATTAAATGCAGTAGCCAATGCCTACAATGATTTGCTTGCAGGTGAATTGAAAGGTGCCATGGCTGTGTTTAAACGTTATTTTCTGAGTGATACCGCCAATCAGGCTGACCTCCTGCTGGCTATCACTACCGAAAGTTCCGACTGTGCTCTTTCCGTGGTAGAGCAACCCCCTTTGGATGGGACGAAAATAGCTTTGTGGGCTTATTTACAGACCAATGTGCAGACACAAGTGCTGCACAACGGATTGTTTGAAGTAAAGCACAATGCGTACCGCCACCTGTGGGGAGGCAGTGTTTTCAATCGTGCCGCAAATTCTGAGTACCAGACCCGTTTGTTGCTGAATGACTACGCGATGCAACTTATGGAACAAGGATGTAAATTGGCGGATAACTGTATCCGTACCTGGTTCTTCGTACAGAATGTGGATGTGAATTATGCCGGTGTGGTAAAGGCGCGTAATGAGGTTTTCGTCACTCAGAACCTGACGGAAAAAACACACTATATTGCCAGTACAGGTATCGGCGGACGTCATGCTGATCCTAAAGTATTGGTGCAAATGGATACCTATGCTGTGGCAGGCTTAAAGCCGGAACAGATACACTTCCTTTATGCTCCTACGCATCTGAATCCTACTTATGAGTATGGTGTCAGCTTTGAACGCGGAACGTATGTCGATTACGGTGACCGGCGTCAAGTGTTTATTTCAGGTACGGCAAGTATCAACAATAAAGGGGAAGTAGTATACCCCGGCGACATCCGTAGGCAGACGGAACGGATGTGGGAAAATGTAGAAGCCTTGCTGAAAGAGGCGGAGTGCACGTTTGATGATTTGGGGCATATGATTGTTTACTTGCGTGACATTGCAGACTATGCGGTTGTGAAGAGTATGTATGACAAGTGTTTCCCAGATACTCCTAAAGTATTTGTACATGCGCCTGTATGCCGTCCCGGATGGTTGATCGAAATGGAATGTATGGGAGTTAAGGCTTTGAAGAATAAGGAATATGCACCTTTTTAATCTGAAGAAAAGTCTCGTCTCCTTATATATCTGTCTGGTGGCTTTACTTGCTGTGGTGACCTTTGTGGAGCATGTACGCGGAACAGAGTTTGTAGAAAAGTATGTTTATCATACAGTTTGGTTTTGTTGTTTGTGGGGAGTACTTGCTGCATTGGCAGTTGTCGTGTTGGTTAAGCGGCAGTTGTGGCGGCATCTCCCGGCATTGTTGTTGCATGGCTCCTTCCTTTTTATCTTGGTGGGAGCCATGATTACATTTTCATGCAGCAAGAAAGGATATATGCATCTCACAGTAGGCACTGAGGTGGGAACTTTCATAGACCAAGACAGTAAGCGGGTGATCGAATTACCATTCACATTGTGTCTGGACAGTTTCCGGGTGGAGTATTATCCGGGGACGGAGGCTCCGGCAGATTATGTCAGCTATATCCGGGATGCGGAACCAGTTTCCATGAATCGTATCCTCTCTCGTCAGGGGTATCGCTTTTACCAGTCTTCTTTTGATGATGATAAGGAGGGGAGTTGGTTGTCAGTGAATTATGATCCGTGGGGAATAGGGGTTACGTATGCAGGATATATTTTGCTGGGTATCTCCATGTTGTGGATGCTTGTCGGTCGCAGTGGAGAATTCCGTAGATTACTCAGGCATCCATTGCTTCGGAAAGGGGGAATGTTTGTGTGGTTGCTCATGGCTGTGGTAACGGTGGTGCAAGCAGAAAACAGAAGCCTTCCGGCACTTGCACTCAGGCAGGCGGATAGTCTGGCATTCAAACAAGTGATTTATCATGATCGCGTAGTACCTTTTAATACTCTTGCACGAGACTTTGTATTGAAACTGACCGGAAAACCTTCTTATGGTGGTATGACACCCGAACAGGTTGTCGGAGGTTGGCTACTTCGTCCGGAGGTTTGGCAGAATGAACCGATGATTTATATAAAGAGTGCGGAACTTCGTCATTTACTCCGGTTATCGTCTTCTTATGCCCGTCTTACTGATTTGTTTGATGGACAAAACTATCGATTGCAGGAATTTTGGAAGGGTGGACAAAAGCCACATATGAAAATGACTTCGTTGGAAAAGGCTATCATGGAAACGGACGAAAAGGTAGGATTGATACTGATGCTACGGAGTGGAACACTTATCCATCCTTTACCGGAAGATGGGAGTATAAAACCACTATCTGACGTAAAAGTGCAGGCTGAAATATTGTACAATCGTATTCCATTCAGCAAACTGTTGTTCATGTTCAATCTGACTGTAGGGATGCTGGCATTTTTCTATTTACTTTATTGCAGCATGCATCGTTCGGCAGGTAAGGCATGGAGCGTTTTTACAGTTGCACTTTATGCAGCATTCCTTTTTCAACTCTTTGGCTACTGTTTGCGGTGGTATGTTGGCGGACGTATTCCGTTGAGCAATGGATATGAAACCATGCAATTTATGGCACTGTGTACACTTCTGCTTGCATGCATATTCCGGTGTCGCTTCTCTTTTACGTTGTCTTTTGGATTGCTCATTTCGGGTTTTGCCTTGTTGGTAGCTTATCTTGGGCAGAACAATCCTCAGATCACTCCTCTGATGCCTGTGTTGCTGTCTCCCTGGTTAAGTATTCATGTTTCTCTGATTATGGTATCTTATGCATTGTTTGCCTTTATGATGCTAAATGGATTACTGGCATTCTGCATAGGAGGTTGGCGAAAAAAGGCAATCGATTCGGAGATTCAGGAACAGCGTAAGGTCCGTGTGGAGCAATTGATGCTTTTCAGTCGGTTGATGCTCTATCCGGCAGTATTTTGTCTGGGGGCGGGAATTTTTATTGGTGCTGTGTGGGCAAATGTTTCATGGGGGCGTTATTGGGCCTGGGACCCGAAAGAAGTCTGGGCTTTGATCTCCTTTTTAATCTATGGTGCGGCATTCCACGGACCATCGCTTGCCGTCTTCCGGCAACCCCGGTTCTTCCATGCTTATATGGTGTTGGCTTTCCTTACGGTGCTGATGACTTACTTCGGAGTAAATTATCTGCTGGGCGGTATGCATAGCTATGCCTGATTATCTTTCTATTTTCGGATGATATAATAAAAATGCCTGCGGAATTCGCCTATGCACCCAAAGAGAACGCCCGGTACGTGTTTTCCGGGTAGGGGCAGGCCGGCTCCCCCCCGTATCAGCGTGACCGTGCCGGAAGAGGTGAGCCAACAGGAGGACCTGCTGGTAGCCCGGTCATCTGAGCTCGGGGGAAACAGTAACACGGCTGTTGCACTGACCTTCAACCATGCACTGACCGCCGTCAGATTCGTGTGCGGGAATGATATGCGGGAAGGTACGGTCAAGCAGGTCCGTTTGAAAAACGTTTATTCCAGAGGAACTTACAATATGGGGACACAAACCTGGAGCGGTTTGGATACTCCCGCCTCCTTCTCACAGGCATTGGATAAAGTGACGACAGGAACAGCTGACGAGGCGCTCACGAGTGAGGCGCAGACCTTTATGATGCTGCCCCAGCGGTTTCCTGAGGGCGCGCAGATAGAAGTCTTATTCACAGACGACACCCATACAGGCCACACTTTAATAGCCGATATAAAAGGAAGTGAGTGGCCGATGGGCAAGACTGTGACCTACAAAATATCCAGTAGTTCTCTCAACTGGACTTACACGCTTGATGTCACTGCCCTGGCCGATTTTACATATACCGGTGGTACACAGCAATATTGTGTTACCAGTTACAGGCAAAACGCCCAAGGGGAAAAAGAAGCTGCCGAATGGACCGCACAATATGCAGAAGACGGAACCACGTGGACAGACACCAAGCCGGTATGGCTTACCGCATTCACGGCATCTGGTACCGGCGGTGAATTTGCGCAACCTTGTGATGCGACGGTCGAGGCGCAGACCGGAATATCAAATGATTTACATGAGAATGCTTTGAAGGCGGCCACAGCCAAGGGATCGGAAACCACACCGTATAACCTTTCCAACAACACCGGGGGGAATACTGTTGAGAACACTGCCAACTGTTACGTGGTCAACGCTCCCGGTTACTATTCTTTGCCGCTGGTATATGGCAATGCGATCAAGAACTCAGCCACGAACGCTTCCGCGTATACCTCCACGGTGACAGGAACCAATATCCTGAATCCTTTCATCAACCATGCCGGGAACGGGATCACGGATCCATACATCAGCGGTAATGGATGTACGCCGGCCAAGGCCGAACTGGTCTGGCAGGATGCGATGAACCTGGTTACGGATATAAAATACAATGCCGATTCCAATGGCGGCAATATCTCTTTCAAAGTGGACCGTTCTTCCATCCGGCAAGGCAATGCCGTCATTGCGATCAAGGATGTGAGTGATGCCATCCTCTGGTCCTGGCATGTCTGGGTTACAGACGAAGACATTAACAATGTGATTGAGATAACCAATCATCAAAACGTAAAATATAATTTTATGCCCGTTAATCTGGGACAATGCGACGGTAATACCATCACCTATGAAGAACGGAGTTGCAAGGTAAAATTCATTGCCGGGGACCAGAGTAAGGAAATAACCATCAAGCAGTTGGCGAACGTAATCGCTACCGGAAGTAATGCTCCTTTTTATCAATGGGGACGTAAAGATCCGCTCTACCCTTCGAACGGAATGGGTAACACAACCAAAATCTGGTATGACAAGGAGGGAATTCCATCTACAGCAAATCCTATGAAAGGAACCTTTTCGGCCGGGAATGATTGTATCAAGAACTGTATTCTCAATCCTAATCTGATGCACAATAGATATAATGGAGATTATACCTATTACAACCTGTGGAGTGCCGATAATAAAACAACTTCTGCCAATGACAATCCTGTTAACAAGACTATTTACGATCCGTGTCCCGTTGGTTTTAAACTTCCTGCCAGTAACGCTTTCACAGGATTTACCACAACAGGAGAAAGTGTATCATCTTCCACTCAAGTTAACGGTACCTGGAGTAGTTCGGAAAAAGGTTGGTATTTTTATACAAATTCCGAAAAAACACAGAGCATTTTCTTCCCGGCGTTAGGGTATCGTAGTTATTCCACTATGCGGCCAGGTAGTATCGGGACACAGGGTTGCTTCTGGTCGGCACATCCGGTAGCGAAGGGCAATAATTATTACCTTAGAACTAGCTCAGTAGACGTACAGCCAACATATATGGTCGATCGGGGATTCGGGTATGCGCTCCGTCCTTGCCAAGACTAAAGGGTTGCAATAAAAACAAGGAGCTGCTTACTAACACAGTTGCAGCTCGAGAAAGAACACGGCACAGAGGGAAAAAAGGTAAGTCAAATTAGCCGAAGCGGAGAACATGATTCATTGCTTCGGCTTTTTCTCATCTATGTTTGGAACTCATCAGCGTCTTTCCTTAGCTCCCGAGCTGTTTATTGAGCAGCTTTACACGCTTTCAGCGTTTCTTTCTACTTCCTTCTGTCGTACTCAGAATCGATCACAGAATCGGTTCGGTTCCGGATGAATCCGTTATCTCTCTACTAGTTGCATTTGATTTCCAGCATATCAAAGGCTCTCCTCTACTTCCCCCCACATCAACAAATAACGGTATTTCACATTATTATCCTGCACTCGTTGCATCCACTGCGGTTTTCCCACTTTTTATCACTAACTTTATAGATAAAATCCCTCCGAAGAGAATTGCCAATGACACGATCAGGAAATACTCGGAATGGGAAATATATGGGAGAGGATAAAAGGAGATATCATACTATAACGAATATATTACAATATAATCTGATCCCTGATTTTTTTACTATATTTGCAAAGTATTGTATAACATTTAAAAATATGACCATGGAAAAAACATTTGCACAAATCAGTGAATTGTTTGATCAATTTTCAAAAGATGCCAGCCTCCAGGTAGAAAAAGGAAACAAAGCTGCCGGAACCCGTGCCCGCAAAGCATCACTCGAACTTGAAAAACTCCTCAAACGTTTCAGAAAAGAGTCACTCGAAGCCTCGAAGTAATTTTTACTCTGGTCTCGACGGTATGGAAATGGCGGCATAGCGTGTACCATATCGAAAAAAAACTTTTCGTTTCACAGCGGGGAGGCTTTATTAGTTGTGATAAAATTAAATATCAATTATGTGAAATTTCTATTTCGCTTCTGAAAAAACAACTCTACTTTCGTATATCTGTTGGATTCCGCAGGTGTATAGTCGGCAATTTCTCCTTAACTAATTCTGATAATACGTTCGGCCGATATTCCATGTCATTCCAGTTCTGTAGCAACCAAGCAAGCTCTTGATATATTCAAAGAATCGTTGATACCTGATGTACCAGTAGAACTGTCGGCAGCACCAGTTACTCTCACGGATAAACTGTATTTTTTCGTTACACGGGCCAGTTCGTTAAAATTAAGCCTTTGTGAGGTATCCTTTAGGACACCGTATTGGAAGCAAAAAAGAAATAGATAGGTGTACCAATACATTCCCCATCAGCGTATGAAAAAAACATTGGAATCCATAGAAAGGGTGTCCTGAAAGCCAAACTGCATATTTCGGGAAATCGTATAATTACATGATGGCTTTCCACTTTCAGATTGAAAGGTTGTCGTGTCAAGAAGTGATGAACCGCTCCAATAGCTATGCTTCAGCCCTCCACGAAGTGAGTTCAAACCGCTGTAAGCGTTATTGGATATGTACATCTAGTTATATTATATTTATAAAAATATCAAAAACAATAAGTTACAATATACCATAAGAAGCTATTTTTATTTATCCGAACACAAAGTTATGCTTTAAAAATAAAATGTCAAGGCTGAAATGAATTATGATTTTTTAAATATGCTAAATTGCTTCTGTTTTAATACTGTTGTCTTTTCACTTATAAACATACCAACTCCGGAGGCAAAGGCTGGGATGGTTTGTCGGCATATTCGCCGTTAAACCGTCCTGTTTTCGTTTAACGAAAACACAACTTGCTGTCCCCTAATGGGGACAACATTCTCCAATAGGAATTGTGTATCAGCCTATTGTACGGTTATTCTCCTGTGATTTTCGGGTCATTTCCATCAGGCATTTGCCGGCTGCTCTCCCCATAAAAAGGTGGCTATCTCTCCTGAATCATGTGACTTACGCCCATAATTCAGGAATAAGGGAGACGTATGTACTGGAAATCTGCCCTTTCCATACCCTATTCTCCATTAATGGATTGTTATTTTTACACATCTGCAAATGGAGAATGACAGGTAGCCGTATACGCCTTATTGTTTTTCTTCATTGTCTCCATTAACGGATTGCTACTTCTACACTTCTGCAAATGAAGAATGTGCATGTAACCGTGTATGTCTTATGGTTTCTTTTCCTTGTCTCCATTGATGGATTGATACTTCTACACTTCTGCAAATGGAGAGCGGCAGTGAGCCGTATATGCTTCATGGTTTTTCTACATTATCTCCATTAATGGATTGCTACTTCTACACTTCTGCAAATGGAGAAATGGACATGTAGCCGTATATGCTTCATGGTTTTCTGCATTATCTCCATTAATGGATTGCTACTTCTACACTTCTGCAAATGGAGAAATGGACATGTAGCCGTATAT
Source organism: Bacteroides finegoldii DSM 17565 (assembly GCF_000156195.1). Taxonomy (GTDB): domain Bacteria; phylum Bacteroidota; class Bacteroidia; order Bacteroidales; family Bacteroidaceae; genus Bacteroides; species Bacteroides finegoldii. The sequence continues at coordinate 251,910 of NZ_GG688317.1, forward strand.
AGTTCATTGTTTTTTTCATCGTCTCCATTAACGGATTGCTACTTCTACACTTCTGCAAATGGAGAATGACAGGTAGCCGTGTATGTCTTATGGTTTCTTTTCCTTGTCTCCATTGATGGATTGCTACTTCTACACTTCTGCAAATGGAGAACGTGCAGGTAGCCGTGTATGACTTATGGTTTCTTTTCCTAGTCTCCATTGATGGATTGCCACTTCTACACTTCTGCAAATGGAGAATGGGCAGGTAGCCGTATACACCTTATTGTTTTTCTTCCTTGTCTCCTTTGATGGATTGCTACTTCTACACTTCTGCAAATGGAGAATGGGCATATAGTCGTGTATGACTTATGGTTTCTTTTTCTAGTCTCCATTGATGGATTGCTACTTCTACACTTCTGCAAATGGAGAACGTGCAGGTAGCCGTGTATGACTTATGGTTTTTCTTCATTGTCTCCATTAACGGATTGCTACTTCTACACTTCTGCAAATGGAGAATGGCAGGTAGCCGTATATGCCTTATTGTTTTTTTTCATCGTCTCCATTAACGGATTGCCACTTCTACACTTCTGCAAATGGAGAACGTGCAGGTAGCCGTGTACGCCTTATGTTTTTTCTTCCTTGTCTCCATTAACGGATTGATATTTTTACACTTCCACAGACCGATAATCCAAGAATCCGTATCAGGACGGATGCATGCTCCCACACCTGCCCATAAGGATTTGAAAGGGGCGGTGGACAAGGAACGGAATCCCGCCACTTTTCCACGCCGCTACGGACAGCAGGATTCTGACGTCACTCCCGCATGGGAAGAAGCATCCGGATGGAACCATATGTTCGTCCCCACCATCATGTGTATCATGACAATAAACGACTTTGGATGACTATAAGCGACAGGTGGTTCCGTCCTGTCCTCTTCTTTCTTTATTTTGTATTCCGAAACAATGCCAGTTGTGTAATTTAATAAATTAAGATTTTAAGACAATGGATTCAGAAAAGGAAAAGAACCGGCTTTCCGATATCGTTCTCGAGAGGGTCGGACTCACGGGAAACCTTCTGTCAGCTCCCGTTTCCCCATCCCCGGAACCGGCGGTGGGTATGCCGGGGCATGAAAGGCAGGTCCGTGCAGGGAAAGTGACAGCCCCGGAAGAATACAAGAGGAGGTTTCTTGTTCCCGCTCCCAAGTCTGTGGAGTGGAAGACCGCGTATATTGACGGGAGGCTGCACCGCCGGATCGCCATGCTGGTCAGGGCCGCCGGTTGCGGCAGCATCTCCGGGTTTATCATCCGGCTGCTGGAGCTCCATATGGAGGAGCACAGGGAGGATATCGCCGCCCTGCTCGGTGAGGTCTACCGTCCCTGGGATGAGGACGGACAGCGTGGAGGAACGGCCCGCCGATAAAATGTTGTCATTGTCCAAGAAGATATATCATGACAGGAAAGAACGTAAAAGACCGGATTGGTCCCGGCGGGATGGACGCGGACCGCATCCGTGAGATCATGGGGGAAGCACCTGCCTGTCCCCGGAAGGGACGTGGAATGTCCGGTAACGACATAATGCGTCCCGCAAGGAAAAGCGGCCCCATGCAGCCGTCCGTCTATGGGGAGGAATACCTGCGTGGCATTGCGGGCGTGCAGCGCCGGTCACTGCATATTCCTGCCGCCCTGCACCGGAAACTGTCCATCCTGGCGGGAGCCTCGAGAAATGGGAAGGTCACGCTGGAGGGGTTCATCAACCACCTTGTCTCGCGGCATCTGGAAGAATACAGGGAAACGGTGGAGATGATTCTGGAAGAGTCCCTGCCCGGCCGGTCATAATAGTGTTTAACATTTAATGCAAGAAGTATGATGAAAAAAGAAAAAGAGTTGTTGGTTGCCGTCGCCAGCCAGAAGGGTGGCGTGGGAAAATCCGTCTTTACGGTACTGCTGGCCAGTGTGCTGCATTACCGCAAAGGCCTGCGTGTGGCGGTTGTGGACTGTGACTACCCGCAGCACAGCATCGCCCTGATGCGTGAGAGGGACATGGAGAGTGTCATGAAAAATGACGACCTGAAGGTGAGCCTTTACCGGCAGCACGAGAGAATCCGGAAGCTTGCCTATCCGGTCATCAAAAGCGATCCGGAAAAGGCGGTGGAGGACCTGCGTCGTTATATGGACGAAAAGGGGGAAACTTTCGATATCGTGCTTTTCGACCTTCCCGGAACGCTCCGCAGCGAGGGGGTGGTCTATACTGTTGCTGCGATGGACTACATTTTCATCCCGATCAAGGCGGACAACATCGTCATGCAGAGTTCCCTGCAGTTTACCAAGGCTCTGGAAGAGGAGTTGGTCTCCAGGAAGAACTGCAACCTGAAAGGGACCTGGCTGTTCTGGAACATGGTGGACAGGCGGGGGCGGAAGGATTTGTATGACGCCTGGAACCGGGTCATCGACAAGATGGGGCTGCGGCTGCTGTCCTCACACATTCCGAACACCCTCCGCTACAACAGGGAGGCGGCCCCTGTCTGCAAGGGTGTCTTCCGCTCCACGCTGTTTCCACCCGATCCCCGTCAGGAGAAAAGCTCCGGCCTTCCTGAACTGGTGGAGGAGATATGCCGTACCATCGGCCTGGAGGAATCCGATACCGACCGGTAGCGGATGTCAGGGTATAGACACCTTAAATAAGGAGTTTTAGCCTAAGATAAAGTAAGCTAATGGCATGATAATAAGGTTCTTATAATTACGACTTCTCCTGTAAAAGCATTACTTTAGTAAAGCGAAAAATAAAGGAGGAAACAAGTAATGAACGAGCAAATCAGAAACATTTTAGTACAAGAAACGACAAAGACGAGCAAGATCCGGCAACTGTATCTTCTGGGTGTTCCCCGTGCGGAAATCGCGAGAATGGTGACCAACGGAAACTACGGCTTTGTAGTGAATGCCCTGCGCCGGATGAGGGAACGTGAGGGCGGTCCGAACGTTCAACCGTTGGCAGCCGCACCGGATTACACTTTCAACCGCAAGTTCGGTATCGAGATCGAGGCTTACAACTGCTCCCGTGAACGGCTCGCACGCGAGCTCAGGGAGGCCGATATCGAGGTTACGGTGGAAAGTTACAACCATACCACCCGTCCGCATTGGAAACTCGTGACGGACAGCAGTATAAACGGAAACGACACCTTCGAGCTGGTCAGTCCGATCCTTGTCGGCGAAGCAGGGTTGCGGGAGCTGGAGAAGGTCTGCTGGGTGCTCGACCTGTGTGACATGAAAGTGAACGGGAGCTGCGGGCTTCACGTGCATATCGATGCCGCCGGTTTCAGCATGGAGACCTGGCGTAACCTGGCCCTGAGTTACAAACATCTGGAACCGGTCATCGACAAGTTCATGCCGGCATCCCGCAGGGATAACTACTATTGCCGTGGACTGGGCCATGTCTCTGACGGGATGATACGTTCCGCCCGGACGGTGGACGATCTGAAAAGCAGGATCGGCAACCGTTACCATAAGGTGAATCTCGAGGCCTACTCACGGCACAAGACGGTCGAGTTCCGCCAGCATTCGGGAACGACCAACTTCACAAAAATGCGTAACTGGGTGCTGTTTCTCCACAAATTGGTTACCTTTGCCACAAAGGGGCAGGTGCCTGCGGCCACCGCGCTCCAGGACATCCCCTTCCTGGATGGTGAACAGAAACTATATTATAAACTGAGAACTAAAAAATTATCGGCATGAACAGGCATATGTATATTTTGGCGGATGGCGGCAGGATTACCGCCTCCGACCCTTCCGAGTTTGTACGTCTCCTGCGTGAGGGCAGCTGGTTTGACAGCGGGTGCACCGATAAGGAGTACATGGTGAATTTCTCCAACCGTTACCATGAACTGCACGGGGTGACGGTGAGGACCGACACGCCGGAGCATTTCATGGACGACCTGAAAAAGTACGGTTACATCAAGGGTTGAGAGAGCCCGTTCCTTTATTGTTACGTTCCCTGCCGGTTCATTCATCTCCGGTGGGGATTTTTTTCTTTTTTCACAGTATCTGATCTCCGTCGTATCCTGTTTTCCGGAGACTGGTTTCACGGCCTCCTTCCGCAATCATTTTTTCTTTTCACCGCCCCTCCGCGATAACAAAAACTGGCTATCCATGATAATATAATACATGACAGGGGATTTAAAGGTGTTCCGCCTGTTATCTAGTATCATTATATCCCCAAAAGAGAAGCGGATCAGGAGGGGGATACCGCCAAATTTGAAGAAGATCCCCAAAAAGAAAAATGTAGAGTATCTATTTTGAATATTATTATGATTGATAATCAGAAGAATAAGTTAATGTTGTCTTTGCGATACAGGGAATTAAGATTTGCGATATAGACGTTTTTTATCCAATTTGACAAGCCGTTGTATTTTTATTTGTATTTTTGTCTGTAGTCGTAAGAAGTCACGGCTTTTTCATTTAAGCTTTGAATTGGGCGTACCATTCCCATACCCATGCCAATGCGGCATGGGCGGAAATACCATTATTGGTAATCAATGCGTTACGAATATATCAAATCTGAATTTTTCTCATTTTTGAGCCAGAAAATGCAACACGTTAGTGAAGCTTACCGCCAGCTCCCTTATTATCTGCGCCGTTCCCTTTTGCTTATCTGATATTTTTTTCCTTCTGTTCTTCCAAACGGTAATCAGTGCCAACACCATCCTTTGAATTGTATCCAGGTTCCTAGCCGCTCGTTCAGCCTTACGCTTTATGCTGTCCTGGCGGAGGTTGCGGTCAAGATCCCAGTGCATGCTTTCAATAGCCCAATGCTGTTTGGTTATCTGACTAAGCCGCTCTGCACTGCTATCCAGGCTTGAAATATACAGTCGCTGTTCAGACGTACTTCTGCCATCAGACTTTTTCTCCGTAGATGTGAGTATTTCTATAACTGTCAAATTTCCATTCCATTTCTCCCTGTCGGCAATCAGTTCTTCCCCACGGAATATACGGCATACCCTTGACTCAATCCTGCCGTGTTCCAAGTATGGACCTTCCTTGTAGATATCAGTTGGGGTGGTGGCTTTTATAGAGTCTTCAAGCCCATAGCGCAAAGATCTTTGATTCGCCTTGAGTTCGATCACGAAGTCGCCTCCTTTACCTCTAATCTTGTCTATTATCCCCTTTTGGCATGACATGGCATCTGCTGTGACGACACATCCTGACACATCTAGTTTATCCAATAGTCGGGGCACGGATTTGATTTCATTACTTTTCTCTTTGCAAACATCAGTAGCCAAAGTAAAGCTGGAACGGAGTGAATATGCAGAGACGATATTAGGGTTGCGTCCGTTGTCGTACAAGGTACCTCGCATGGCCTTGCCAACAATACAAATGATGTCAGTTGCCGAAGCGGATATTTCCTTGCGGAAAACCTCTGCAAAAGCAGACATTCGATCAGCCATCTTTTCATCGTCGATGCTTTGAAACACACGGCAGAGCGTAGCTTCTGAGGGTAACCCATACGGAAATAACCCTTTCGACTGCAGGCGTTTCAAGTGACGTTTGCCAAATTGAAGTATTTCAGCTCTGGTAATACACTTGCTGAGTCTGCCCAATATTACGAGCATGAGTATATCTTCAAGTTTGTGTTTGAAGTTTCCTCTGCTTGTTCTGCGGTATTCAGGGACTGAGGATACAAATTTTCTCAAATGAGTCATGATGCTGCCACGAAGACAGTCAAGGTGTTTCTTTTTTAGTAATATTGCGTATAAAAAGTTGTATATCAACGAAATAAATCGTATTTTTGCTATTGCAAAAACAAAGGCGGAAGACAATATCAACATCATATTCTATTGAATTCCGCCTATAAAAAAAATAAAAATGAACGATAAGAAGAAACACCTAAGGCGGTGCTTCCGCATCGCTGTGCACGAATATAAGCATTTTTACTACAATTACAAGCGATGAACAATATTTCTTAAATGAAAAAGCCGTGGTAAGAAGTTACGAAAAGAGTGTAATTTGTTGGAAATGAGCATAAGTTTATTACTCATAATAGTAATAGGTTACGATTAAGTTAGTTAGGGATATTCCTAAAATAATAAAATTTAAGGCAACTACTTCATTGCGAATTAGTTGCCTTTTTTGTATCTTTAAGCATTCCCCCCAAAAACGGTTTGACGGCCAAAACGGGGGTAATCTAAAATAAAAACACATGGTAAAGATACAAAAATCTCAGAAATCGAACCTTGTTTGGGTTTTACCGAGTTCGATATGCTTAAAAAATATCGTCAAAGTTTTGCAACGAGTGAATTAGGTCGACTCCATTCTCTATTCCCTTT
>NZ_GG688317.1:258304-375399 GCF_000156195.1 Bacteroides finegoldii DSM 17565
GAAAAGGTCGAAAAGTAAAAAAAAGAAAAGGCAGCATAATCGGACTAAAATAACAGGAAAAACAGGAGAGGTTTTAACTTCCCCTAAAAAAGACATGTACATAATGCATGGGTGGGAAGGAAAAAACAAGAATATGTAAACAATATTCTACAAAAAAGATAGAAGACTGGGAGAGTTGAACGAAAAAATCAAGAGAAAAGCTTTGCTTTACGTGAGCTTTTCTCTTGATTTTTTAGAAAGAGGAACATTTACTGAATATCCCTAATTAACGTCCCCAAATGAAAGGGGAAGGTTTGAAACCTTCCCCTTTTCCCTTTCATCAAAATCGAGGGTGTCAAAATGAACTGCAGTATTTTTGAATCAGCTCATCCACATTCGGATCTCCCAGTTCCTTAGCTTTCTTAAAGTTCCCGCAAGCCTCGTCCTTCTTCTGCAACTGTATCTGACAAAGCCCCAACAAGCGATAGGCTTCGGCATATTTCGGATCTGTTTTCAGTATGTCATTCAGAATACGAACCGCCTCTTCATAACGGCCTACGCGCAAATTCACCACTGCGTGTTCCGCCTGATAAGTCAAGTCGGCAGGATTCAGCTCGATAGCCTTAGCGATATCATCCAACGCACGCTGATACTGGCGGGCTTTCAGTGCCGCCTGCTCACGGTAATAATAGAATACATCATTCACTTGTCCTTTCACTGCGGTATGATAGGCGTCATAATCAAGCATGGCATTCCGTGCCTGACCGGCCGCCATATTCATTTGCGCACGTTCCAGCAGATAAGGAGCCAACTCAGCGGTTATCGGCTGCGGACAACGGGCAATGCAACTATCCATCAAGGTCAAGACCTCTTTCGGGTCGCTTTTCATCAATTCCTTTGTCTTGGCGGCACTGAAGAAGGTAGCGGGAGAAGCAAGATTGCTGGCGTTTACTTTCTCATAAGCAGCCAAAGCGCCTGCATAGTCTTGCTTGGCAAACAGGATATCGCCTTCCATCTGAATGTAAACAGGCAACGGATCAATAGCTATCGCCTGACGGACATTCTCCAAAGCGGTATCATACGTCCAATCCTTATACGTCTTTTCCGGCTTGGACAGTTGGTAAGAATACATCATCTTACCTATATTATAATATGCATCGTCTTTCTTCTGAGCCACCTTCAACGCGCGGTTAAAGTCGTCAACGGCTTTATCATACCAAGACTGGTCATCCTTGCCTTTGGCTATATAGTAATTCGCACGGCGGAGATACCCGTCCGCGTTGTTCGGGAACTGAGCGATAAAATCATCCAAGAGTTCTCCATAGTCGTCTCCCGACATCTGAGAGGAAGCCATAAACAAATAGACCAATGCCTGGTCTTCCGTTTCGGGCAATCCCTTCCGGATACCAATGCTTCTCAACGTTGCATCCCCCAGAGAAAGGGCATTGATCTTCTGCGCCATCGCAAAAGCCGCCCCTGCCGCATAACAAGTGGTTATCGTGTCCAGCCCCGATGACTTCTGCGCAATGCCGAACACCTGTCCTTCCTCGTTCATCACCGGACAGCTCACCATCTTGTCTTTCATCCGCATACTCAATGTATAATAATGGTGCTCTCCCGCCACTTTGGATACCTCCTTCACCTTGCCGGAAACGCAGGCGATACTCTTCTGCGTGGAATAAGGAAGCATCCACGCATCACTTCCCACTGCCGGAGCAGCAGTCGCCACCACCAGCGCAGGCACTTTCTTTTCAGTAATTCCTACACGGAACTTTATGACATCATACATATCATTCGCTCCCAATATCCGGCTGACCGGCATTTGCTTACCGTCCGCCGTCACGACCACCGCACGCTCCGCTCCCTTGAAAAGAGAAAAATCGGATAATGCCAGTCCGTCTTCGGAGACAAAAAATCCGTTACCGGTATTCAGCATTTTATCATTCTTATCGTAGGTCACGACCGAGAAGACCGCACGTTTCGCCTTCTCTACCCATTTAGGGGTCTGCGCCATGCTTCCCTGCACCAGAAAGAAAAGCGCCAAAGGTAGAATTAAAATCTTCTTCATAATATTACTCATTGTTTCTTTGTTTCACCGCCTCGTAAATCAAGATACCCGCAGCTACGGAGACATTCAATGACTCGATAGTGCCCAGCATCGGTATCTTCACCCATTCGTCGCAGAGCGCCAGGTTATCGTATGACACCCCTGTATCCTCCGCTCCCATAATGATACACAACGGTCCCGTATAATCAGCTTTCGTATAATCGTAATCTCCCTTTTCGGTAGCCGCCACAATACGGAAGCCACTGTCTTTCAGATACTGAAGCGTCGAGCGCAAGCTCTGTTCACGACATACGGGAAGCGTATGCAACGCTCCCGCCGATGTTTTCACCGCATCGGCATTTACCGACGCGCTGCCACGCGCGGGAATAATCACCGCATCTACGGCGGCACATTCGCAAGTACGGGCAATCGCGCCGAAATTGCGGACATCAGTCACTCCGTCCAACATTACAAAAAACGGATTCTTGCCTTGCTCAAACAGGAAAGGAACAAGATCCTCCGTCTTCTGATAAGTCACGGAAGAAATGAAAGCGATCACACCCTGATGATTCTTCCGGGTGATACGGTTGATACGCTCCACCGGAACACGCTGAACGGGTATCAGCGTACCTTTCAAAGCTGCAAAAAGCTCTTTGGAAAGATCACTCTGAATATCTTTCTTCACGAGGATTTTATCTATTTCTTTTCCAGCCTGAATGGCCTCTATCACGGCACGAACGCCGAAAATCATTTCACTTTTGTCAAGCATCTTATTTATTTACTATTGTACTATATTTACGAATTACTATTTATACATTACCGTAACGGCAATGACACACCGCTAATCGCTGTTCAACAGCGCCTTAGCGTTGCTGAGCGCGGCTTCGGTCAAAGTGGCGCCACTCAACATATGGGCTATCTCCTCCACCCGCTCCTCATCAGTAAGACGGCGGATATGGCTGTTGGTTTCCGTATCGCTATCTTTCTTGTACACCTTATAATGCGCCCGTCCACGAGCGGCAATCTGCGGCAGGTGGGTAATGCTGATCACCTGACGGTTCTGCTCGCCCATCTCCTGCATCATATCCGCCATGCGGTCGGCTATCTCACCGGAAACTCCGGTATCTATCTCGTCAAACACGATGGTCGGCAACTTCACGGCTCCCGCAATCATAGCTTTGATGGAAAGCATGACACGAGCTATCTCACCCCCCGAAGCCACAGAAGAAATATTCTGCAATGTACCGTTCTTGTTGGCGGAAAACAAGAAGCTGACCGTATCTTCTCCCTGCAATCCGGGTTCTTTCTTCAATCCCATCTCCACCTGGAAACGGACATTCGGCATTCCCAACGGAATCAGGCGGGTGGCCAACTGTTTTTCCACCTCACGGGCAGCCTTGACGCGGGCTTTGGTCAGCAAGGCAGCCTGCTGCTTCACCTGTTTGAACTGTTCCTCCTTGCGGGCGGTCCATTCGGCAATCCGTTCATCGTATGAAGTGATGTCGGACAGTTTGACACGGTATTCTTCCGTCAAAGCCAGCAACTCATCAAGCGTCTGTACCCGATGTTTCTGCTGCAAGGAATAAATCAAGTTCAGACGCTCGTTCACTTCCTCCAGCCGTGCCGGGTTGAACTCCACCGATTCACCCTGCGAAGAGATTTCATGCGCGATATCTTTCAGTTCGATATAAGCGCTCTCCATACGTTCCGCCAGTTCTTTGGCAGGCTGGTAGACTTTTTGCAGATTGTTCAGCGTGTTCAGATTGTCCTTCAGATAAGAAAGCAGTCCGCCTTCGTCTGAGGCGAACACCTGCTCCACCCGGTAAAGCCCTGCCTTGATTTCCTCCGCATGACTCAGTATTTCAGCTTCCTGTTCCAACTCCTCCTGCTCTCCTTCCACAAGACGGGCTTCTTCGAGTTGCTCCAATTGGAAACGGATGTAATCTTCGTCCGAACGGCTTTTCTCGGCAAGCGAGACTAAGTCCGCCAATTCACGTTCCGTCTGCTTCCATCCGGCATAACAGGTGTGGTATTTCTCCAACGCAGTGTCGTTATGCGCCAGAATATCAAGCACATTCAACTGAAAGCCTTCCTTGTTGAGCAACAGGTTCTGATGCTGTGAGTGCACGTCAATCAACCGCTCTCCCAACTCCTTCACCTGCGCCAACGAAGCGGGCGTATCATTGATAAACGCCCGACTCTTACCGGACGCCTGCACTTCACGACGCAAAATGCACTCTTCATCATATTCCAGCTCATTGTCTTCAAAAAACGGGCGCATCCCATAAGCCGATATATCAAAACGAGCTTCTATGATACATTTAGAAGCTCCGCGACGAATTGACTTTACATCGGCACGCTGTCCGAGCAGCAGCCCGATGGCTCCCAGAATAATTGATTTCCCGGCTCCCGTCTCACCTGTAATAACGGAAAAGCCGGTGTCGAAACTAATATCCAGTTTCTCTATCAATGCGTAATTCTGAATGTATAGTGAACGTAACATTTGAATAAGTTGAGAGTTGAGAGTTAAGTGTTGAGAGTTAAGTGTTTTAATTCATCAGACAGGCGGTCGATGATATCCCGTGCCACTTCTGTCTTCGACTTGAGCGGATAGTCGGTACGGCCTTTCCGGTCGATGATACTGATTTTGTTGGTATCATGACGGAAACCGGCTCCCGCGTCGTTCAGAGAGTTGAGCACGATAAAATCGAAATTCTTCCGTTCGAGTTTTCCTTCGGCATTCTGCTGCTCGTTGTTCGTTTCGAGGGCAAAGCCTACCAACAACTGGTCTTTTCTTTTGACAGCCCCCAGACTGGCGGCAATATCTTTGGTTGCCCGAAGATGCAGCGTCAGCTCTTCTTCTTTCTCGCGCTTGATCTTCTTGTCGGCCACCATTTCCGGACAGAAATCAGCTACTGCGGCACACAGTATGGCTGCGTCGGAATCGAAGAAACACGCTTGCGAAGCCGCATACATTTCCTCCGCCGATTCCACATCGATCCGGCGAATACGGGAGTGCCGCGTTTCCAGTTGCACAGGACCCGCAATCAACGTCACCTCCGCACCACGACGGGCGCATTCTTCCGCCAAAGCAAATCCCATCTTTCCGGAAGAATAGTTGCCGATGAAACGGACGGGATCAATCTTCTCGTACGTCGGTCCGGCTGTAATCATGACCTTCTTTCCTTTCAACTCACCGTTTGCGGCAAAAAACTCGTCCAATACCCGGATGATATTTTCCGGTTCTTCCATCCTTCCCTTCCCCACCAAGTGGCTGGCAAGCTCTCCCGTGCCCGGCTCGATGATATGATTGCCGAACGAACGGAGAATATCCAGATTCTTCTGGGTAGAAGGATGCGCATACATATCGAGATCCATTGCCGGAGCGACAAACACCGGAGCTTTGGCCGAAAGATAGGTTGTAATCAGCATATTGTCGGCTATCCCGTTTGCCATCTTGCCGATGGTAGAGGCGGTGGCGGGAGCAATCAACATGGCATCCGCCCACAGCCCCAAGTCTACGTGGCTGTTCCACGTTCCGTCGCGCTGTGCAAAGAACTCGCTGATGACCGGCTTGCTGGTCAACGCCGAAAGAGTGATGGGAGTAATAAATTCTTTTCCCGCCGGAGTAATCACGACCTGCACTTCCGCTCCCTGCCTGATAAGCCCACGAATGATGTAGCAAGCCTTGTACGCGGCAATACTGCCGGTAATTCCAAGAATTATCTTTTTTCCTTTTAGCATTATTTCGTTATCAGATTGCTCATTTCACGCAGACGGATTTTTGTCAATACCGCTTTCGTATTCAGCGTGAAATCACTATTCAAAATCCAACTGTAATATCCGGGATCTTTCTTCAAGACCTCAGCTACAGACATTCCTTTGTACTTTCCGAAGTTGAACACTTCCACTCCATTATCATCATAGACCATGCGACCGGCAAAGTCTACATTCTTGGAATAGCTGGAGTAGTCCGCCAAAAACGCAATATCGTTCTGCAACTCGTCATAGCGGTCGAGCTGCGCTTTCAGTACCTCATAAGTGGCACGTGTGTCCGCCTCCGCCGTATGCGCATCCTCCAGATTCTTTTCGCAGTAGAATTTGTAGGCTGCCGAAAGGGTGCGTTGCTCCATTTTGTGGAAAATCACCTGCACGTCCACAAATTTGCGCTTCGTCATGTCGATATCCACTCCCGCACGCAGAAATTCTTCCGCCAGCACAGGAATGTCGAAACGGTTGGAGTTGAATCCTGCCAAATCGCATCCTTCAATGTCACGGGCAATGCTCTTTGCCACTTCCTTGAAAGTAGGGCAATCCGCTACGTCCGCATCGTAAATGCCATGCACGGCGGAAGAGGCTTCGGGAATATGCATCTCCGGATTGATACGCAAAGTCTTGGATTCCTCATTCCCGTTCGGATAAACTTTCAAATAACAGATTTCAACAATACGGTCTGTGTTGATATTGGTTCCGGTCGTCTCAAGATCGAAAAAGACGATGGGATTTTTCAAATTTAATTTCATTTCTGGTTATTTTTTCGTTTCACCACAGAGGACACAGAGGACACGGAGGGTTGTTTAATAAATATTCAAAATTTTCCTCCGTGTCCTCTGTGCCCTCTGTGGTGAATAATTAATCATTCAACATCATCGGCATCAGCAACATCAGCAAGTCTTCGTTCTCTTCCTGCTCTACGGGAATGATTACTCCGGCTCGTGAGGGATCGGCCAATTCGATAATAACTTCGTCTGCGGAAATGTTGTTCAGGATGTCGATCAGGAACGTAGATTTAAATCCGATACTCATGGCAGCTCCCGCATATTGGCACACCTGTGTTTCTTCGGCAGAGGTGGAGAAGTCGATGTCCTGTGCGGAAATGACAATCTGGTTTTCCTGCATACGGAGTTTAATCAAGCTGCTTGCCTGCGAGGAGAAGATAGACACACGGCGCAAAGCTCCCATCAGCTGCTGGCGGTCTACGGTCAACTTATGAGGGTTATTTTGAGGAATTACCGAGTTGTAGTTCGGATAACGCCCTTCGATCAGACGGCAAACCATGCGATAGCTTTCGAGCATGAACACGGCGTTGCGTTCGTCGAATTCGATTGTCACCATGCCCTGTTCTTTCGGCAGAAGATTCTTGAGCAGCGTAGCCGGTTTCTTCGGCAGGATGAACGCCGCACGCTCGTTGCCTTTAGCCGCCAATGTCTTGCAACGCACCAGCTTATGACCGTCCGATGCGACCATCGTGATGTCTTCTGTCGTAATATCAAAATAAATACCGTTCATCACCGGACGGAGTTCGTCGTCAGCAGTTGCGAATACCGAGCGGTTGATACCTCCCAGAAGCACTTCCGCTTCCATCTCCACGCGAACTGCATTGTCTCCCAATGTAGCCGACTGAGGGAATTCGTCCGCATTCTGTCCCATCAGACTATATTTTCCGTTCTGATACTGCACCGTAATTTCATAATTGTCCGGGTTGACATCAAACGTCAATGGCTGTTCCGGAATCTCTTTCAGTGCATCCAGCAACGTTTTCGCCACTACGGCAAAACGTCCGTTCGTATCGCTTTCATTCACTTCTACGGTAGTAACCATCGTTGTCTCGCTGTCGGATACGGTGACAGACAATGTTCCATCTTCCAGTTCGAAGAGAAAACAATCGAGGATAGGCAATGCGTTTTTCGAATTGATCACGCGGCTTATAGCCTGTAAATGGCTAGAAAGAGCAGTACTTGAAACGATAAATTTCATATATTTTCGTGTATTTAAGTTTTAAATATTCTAACGCACAAAGTTACGAAAAAAGATTCGGGCAGCCCAATAAAACAAAAGAAAAAACAGTCTTTGTGTGAGGGATATTCCTAAAAAGTCGTAACTTCGCCGCAGAATTTAAATTAATCGCAATGGAATTTACAGGAAAAATCATCGCTATTCTCCCTCCGAGAGGTGGAGTATCAAGAACAAGCGGCAACGAGTGGAAATCGCAAGAGTTCGTTATCGAAAATCACGACCAATATCCGCGTAAAATGTGTTTCGACGTATTCGGCGCGGACAAAATCGAGCAGTTCAATATTCAGATGGGCGAAGAACTGACCGTATCATTTGATATTGACGCCCGTCAATGGCAGGACCGTTGGTTCAACAGTATCCGTGCATGGAAAGTCGAACGTGTAGGCGCAGGCGCTCCAATGGCTCCGGGTGCTCCCGTTCCTCCTCCGGCTCCGTCCGCTACTCCGGAATTTACTCTGGGCGACGCGAAAGACGATCTGCCTTTCTAAACAAAAAAATCAAGGCGTAACGATACGCACTGAAAAACTCCCGGTGAATTTGATTTCTGCCGGGAGTTTTTTTATGCCCGCACTTTGTAAAGATTCCGCCCACAGGTAAACACTTCTCAGCCCACAGATGAACAACACCCGGACACGGGCTCAGGGGAATAAGCCCACAGGTGAAAAAAGGTCAGCAATAACGTCGGCAACCAAAACCCAGAAATACTATCGCTGATAGTATTTCTATTCTCTTCTAATCTCTTCTTTTCTCTTCTCTTGGGTTATGGTTGGGTTATGGTTGGGTTTTTGCGCCCTGCCAGAAGGCGTTTCAGCGCTTTTAGTTTTTGCAAAAACAGTGTTTTTTCGCAGGTAGTTTTTTCACCTGTTTTTCCTCTTTTCAAATCCGGTTTTTCTCCGTTCGGAAATCTTTTTCCAATCAACCCGAAATGATTTTTCCAGCTTGTCTTTAGTCGGCTTTATACTTCAAAACGATGGTGGGATATGCCACTTCATCAGCACAAGTAAACTGAGCAAAAAGTATGAAATTGCGAAAAAATTCCGCATTGCGCACAAAGAAATCGGGCACGAAACAGACCTGTTTTTCCACTTGCCGGAAGAGGTGTTCGAAATCTGCCATCAGCATAAAATGATAAGAATCGGACAGGTTACTCATCCCCGCTTTATAGGTAACAGCACTGTCAAGCACTTCGCCTTTATCCAACCGGAGTATATAGTCCGACAGACTGTCTTCGTCCGGTGCTAATAATAAACGACCGGCATAAAAGGCAGCGTACAGCTCCGAAGCCGGCTCCACGAAACTAGAAAGTTGCGTAAACAACGTTGTCTGAGGCAGCCGGTAGACAGGATAGGCTTTATCCGCAGTATAACAAAAAGTTATACGGGGATTCTTATGCCTTTCTACAGAGGATGCCGTATTTGTCAGGGAGCGCATCATCCTCTCAGCCTCCGTCACATCGGGCACAGAAAGACTCAGCACAGACGCCGCGTCCCGCAATGTATCTTCCCGTTGGAAAAGACAGGTCACCAAATCATGCCCGGTGTTTTCCATCAGATAACGCGAGATTTCACGGTTTCTTTCCTGCATTCCGCTATCATCGTCCACCCCTGCCGGTATATATTCACGACTGTCGCCATAGGCAAGCAGAGAGTTCCAGTCCGTGACACTTTGTTTGCTAAAATAGAAAGTGGTGGAAGGCAACACTTCGCCCGGAAATCCTTTGACAGATTCTTGTTGCCGAAGCTGGTTGATAAAGGCGATACAGGTATCCGGATCATGACTGACACCTGTAAAATAGACATAATCGTCCTTCATCTTCATGTCAAACTCCGTCCACCCTATCATGCCGTTCACACGGGTATAAATGGTAGCGACCGCTCTGCTTTTTTTCGGTGCGTTTATCTGCATGAAAGCAGGATCATCCGCCAGAGAATCTCCCTTCTTGCAGGTATCAATGACTTCTTCTATCAGTTTTTTCTGGAAGCTCAACACCATGAAATCGGACGTGAGATAGCAAGCGAGGAAATCACCGTCCGCCATCGGGTAGATTATTATCTTTTCTCCTTTGTAATCGAAGGTTTTCGGCGGATAGAGTGATGAAATGTATTTTTGCACGAATCTGTCTATCAGCTCTTTATCACCTTCTCCCAATCTGCAATAGAGCACTTGGTCGCGTTCGCTGTCCGGAGCATGGAAACTTATCAGCATTTGATTCATTTGCCGACTCAATCCGTGGGGACTATCTTCGGAAAGTTCGTACAGGGAATGTTTTAAGTAGGAAAACAGCTTGGATACATACAGGTATTGCCGTTCTTTGCTGCAAGTCAGATTATCGGTTTCAGTCACAAACTCAAGCACATCATCGGTAGCAAACACTGCCGAAGTAGTGGCGGGAACCAGCTCGTAAAGATTGAAATTTCTCTGTCCGTCAGCCGCCGACAGCCTGAAAAAAGAGTACATGACGAAACCTGCGCACAGAAGTACAACAGAAGAAGTGACCGCTATTTTCACTATCGTACGAAGTTTCATAATATTTGCTGTTTATCTGCTCGGTGCAAAAATAATAATTTCTACAAAGAAAACAAAACTTTTACTAAAAAACCACCGGTAATTAAAGAAGGATTTCCAATCCGTCAAATGCCAGGTGAATATTCTCCGGAAGTCTCCGTTCAGCTTCGGCATGCAAGCCCATATCATGACTCATGTGTATAAAGTATGTCTTCTTTGCCTGAATGCGCCGCGCAACCGCCAAAGCCGCCTCCAGATTCTGATGTGTAGGATGCGGGGCTATGCGGAGTGCATTCACAATCAGAACATCCACGCCTGCCAATTGTTCATAGGATTCTTCGGGCATGGTCAGCATATCGGTGATATAACCGAGTTTTCCGATCCGGTATCCGAGAATCGGCAACCGCCCGTGCATCACACGCAGGGGAAGCACTTCGGTATGGTTTATGTAAAAGGGTTGTCCCGCCACAATCTCTTGCAAAGGAATATTAGGGACACCGGGATACGAATGTTCCACAAAACAATAGGGCATACGCGAACGCAATCCGCGTGCTACGTATTCTTCCGCATAAATAGGAACTGAACCAAACTGGCAGAACGGACGAAGATCGTCCAGACCGCCCACATGATCGTAATGCTCATGCGTAATGAGCACTCCGTCTATCTTCTCGAAAGGGAGATGCAGTACTTGCTCCCGAAAGTCGGGACCGCAATCTATCAATATGCGCGCATCTTCCGTCTCTACAATGGCAGAGGCACGCAACCTGTTATCTTTCGGATCGGCAGAAGTACAAACTGCACATGTGCAACCAATCTGGGGCACTCCTGTCGATGTTCCACTTCCAATGATTCTTACCTTCATACTTCATTAAATTACGTTTACTTCCGGGTGGATATCGATACCGAATTTATCGCGTACTGAAGCCCGCACCGCATCTGAGAGTGCGACAATGTCACTGCCTTTCGCTCCACCCCGATTCACCAGCACCAATGCTTGTTTATCGTGGACGGCGGCAGGTCCTAAGGATTTTCCTTTCCATCCGCATTGGTCGATCATCCATCCGGCAGGGATTTTCACACGCCCGTCAGGAAGCTCATAGTAAGGTATGCGGGGATAGTCCCGCTGCAAGGCTTCCAGCTTTTCTTTCGCCACAATGGGGTTCATAAAGAAACTGCCTGCATTTCCCATCACTTTCGGGTCGGGCAGTTTACTTTCGCGAATCTCAATAATCACTTTACGGACAATGGGCAACGTCGGTGCAGGATACTTTGCAAGTTCCTGGCGAATCGTTCCATAGTCCAGCGTGTACCGTTCTTCTTTACTAAGACGGAAGCGGACATAGGTGACAAAAACGGATTTGTTCTCAGGACGCTTGAAAATGCTGCTGCGATAGGCATACTCGCATTCTTCGACAGAGTAGACACGCCCGTATCCTTGAACGTTCACTGTCTCTACCGCCGTTATCAGGTCTTTCACCTCCACTCCGTAGGCTCCGATATTTTGCACGGCACTCGCTCCCACCTCACCGGGAATCAACGAAAGATTCTCCGCTCCATACCATCCATGCTCCACGCAACAGGCTACAAAATCATCCCACACAACTCCCGCACCGACACGCAGGGATACGGTCTGAGAGTCTTCGGCCGTCACTTCGATACCTCCGATGCGGGAATGCAGTATCAGCCCGTCGTAGTCTTTGGTAAACAGCAGATTGCTGCCGCCGCCAATATGCAAAAAAGGTGTCGTAACGGCACCTTGCGCAATATACTCCTTCAGTTCCGCTACTGAGGCGTATTCCAGAAAACGGGAGGCACTGACATCAATGCCGAAGGTATTGTAGGGCAAAAGAGAATACATAGTCTATCTGTTTAAAAAAGTTATATACTGGTGTCTTCAAACTTATACAGCTCCCATCCTCCGGCTTTCCGACGGAAGTACAGGATGTTGGAGAAACCGTTGCCGATACCTTTCAACGCAAGAATCTTCGTTGTCGAGTTATCATCGTTTCTCTGTCCGTAGTTGATATTGGAGAGACGTTCGGAAGGAAGTTCCGGTTTGAAGGCAAACCATTGGTCCCGGTCGAGCGTTGTCTCCAAAATGGAGAAGTCGTCATCCGGATCGCAGGTAACAAAAATCAACGGTTCGCGTATGCGCCGACTCTGGAAAAGGCTGTCGACGGCAAAACGGCCGAAGAACTCCACAAAGTCCTCATTGTCGTCCTGCTCGATAGGACGCAAATTGATGGCTTCCAGCATCCACGCTCCTTTGATGCGTTCAAAGTAATACTTTTTCATCATCCGTGTCTTCACGAATATCCACTCCACTTGCACAGAGGTAAGCGCAGTATCTCCTACTAAATCCATATCTTCTTCTTTATCAAACAGGAGCGTATAGTAATGCTGCTTGGTAAATAAGTCGTCATGCTTCCAACGGTGTTCGTCGATGTTCAGCTTCTTGTCTCCATTGTAGTAGGGCAACGGAAACTTCACACGCTGACGCTGCAACACGTCGTCGGAGGCAAAATTATAGATGAAATCGTCGAAAGACTCGTCGGCCTGTATAGGCTGCGGCTCTTCCGGCAATTCTTCCTGGTGGACTGAATCGGTTTTGTACCGGATGGAATCCACCTCTTTTGTAATAGATGCGAAGGGGTCAATCTTAGCTTTCTTGTTTCCACAGGAACTCAGCATACCGAGCAGTATGACCCCTGCAATTAGTTTTTTCATTATTTTAATTTCTCTCGTAACTTTTCAAGCATATCCACCGTCATGCTTTCCAAATCGTAGGCGGGCTTCCATCCCCACTCTTCGCGAGCACAGGTGTCGTCCAGACTGTCGGGCCAGCTATCGGCTATGCGCTGCTTCAAGGGGTCTATTTCATAAACCATCTCAAACTGCGGCACGTGCTTCTTGATTGCCTGGTATATCGTTTCCGGGTCGAAACTCATGGAAGCGATATTGAAAGCATTGCGGTGTATCAGTCTTTCCGACTCAGCTTCCATCAGTGTGATCGCCGCGTTCAGCGCATCCGGCATATACATCATATCCATCAAAGTGCCTTGCTTAATGGGGCACACAAACTTCTCTCCTTTCACTGCCGAATAGTAAATATCGACAGCATAGTCGGTCGTACCTCCTCCCGGAGGGGTCACATTCGAAATAATGCCCGGAAAACGGACAGCACGGGTATCGACACCGTATTTATTAAAATAGTAGTCACTCAGCAACTCTGTCGTTACTTTCGTGACTCCATACATGGTACGCGGACGCTGGATCGTGTCTTGCGGCGTCTTGGTGTGAGGCGTACTTGCACCAAACGAGCCGATAGAACTGGGAGTGAACACCGCGCATCCTTGTTCACGTGCCACTTCCAGCACATTCCATAATCCATCAATACCTATCTTCCAAGCCAATTTGGGTTTCGACTCGGCAACTACGGACAACAGGGCAGCCAAATTATAAATCGTATCAATGTGATACTCTTTTACCACAGATGCCACCGCCTGCGCATCCGTCACATCAGCAATTGCCGAAGGACCGGACTCTTTCAATTCTCCTTTAGGCTCTGCACCCGGTATATAACCTGCTACAACATTTGTATTTCCATAGCGTTTACGTAACTCCATTGTAAGTTCGGACCCGATCTGTCCGGTAGCTCCAATAATCAAAATGTGTTCCATTTTTTTTCTGACTTAGAATAATAAGCTTAAATAGTGCGCAAAGTAAGCACTTTTTTTTCAGATTTTAATCAAAAAGACATTGTTATTCCAAGAAAAATTGTGTCCTTTGCAATATAACTTAATCACATAAACACCATGTACGGTAAAATGCAAGAATTCCTCAGCCAGACACTGGCTGAAATCAAGGAGGCCGGACTTTACAAAGAAGAACGCCTGATTGAGAGTGCGCAGCAAGCTGCCATTACAGTAAAAGGTAAAGAGGTACTGAACTTCTGTGCCAACAATTACTTGGGACTGTCCAATCACCCCCGATTGATCAAGGCTTCCCAAGAGATGATGAATCGCCGCGGATACGGTATGTCGTCCGTCCGTTTTATCTGCGGGACACAGGATATTCATAAAGAACTGGAAGCGGCTATTTCCGACTATTTCCAGACAGAAGACACGATTCTATATGCTGCCTGCTTCGATGCGAACGGCGGGGTATTCGAACCGCTCTTCACCGAAGAGGATGCGATTATCTCGGACTCGCTGAACCACGCTTCCATCATCGACGGCGTGCGTCTGTGTAAAGCGAAACGCTATCGTTATGCCAATGCCGATATGAAGGATCTGGAAAGATGTCTGCAAGAAGCGCAGGCGCAACGTTTCCGTATTGTCGTGACGGACGGTGTGTTCTCTATGGATGGCAATGTAGCTCCGATGGATCAGATTTGCGATCTGGCCGAGAAATATGATGCGCTGGTGATGGTAGACGAGTCTCACTCGGCAGGAGTGGTAGGCGCCACCGGTCATGGGGTCAGCGAATTGTATAAGACACACGGCCGCGTGGATATCTACACCGGAACGCTGGGCAAAGCTTTCGGTGGTGCGCTGGGAGGATTTACGACAGGCCGCAAAGAGATTATCGACCTGTTGCGTCAACGCAGCCGTCCGTATCTGTTCTCTAATTCATTGGCTCCGGGCATTATCGGCGCCAGCCTTGAAGTATTCAAAATGCTGAAAGAAAGCAATGCGCTGCACGACAAGCTCGTAGAGAACGTGAATTACTTCCGCGACAAGATGACCGCTGCCGGATTTGATATCAAACCGACGCAGAGTGCGATATGCGCTGTGATGCTGTATGATGCGAAGTTGTCTCAGATTTATGCTGCACGTATGCAGGAAGAGGGTATTTACGTGACCGGTTTCTATTATCCGGTGGTTCCGAAGGAACAGGCGCGTATCCGTGTGCAAATCTCTGCAGGACACGAGAAGGCTCATCTCGACAAATGTATCGCTGCCTTTATCAAAGTGGGTAAAGAACTCGGCGTATTGAAATAAAACTTTTTCATATCTTCCATTGTTATTATCGGGGTGCATTAGAAGTGCCGACAAGATAACAATGGAAGATTTTTTTATTTATATATGGAAGAATTGACTCTCACGACTCCTGCCCTTCTTTTCTCGGCAGTCTCACTGATTTTATTGGCTTACACCAATCGTTTCTTATCGTACGCACAGCTTGTGCGGCAGTTACGCGACCGCTATATGGAGAATCCTACGGATATCACGGTAGCACAAATAGAGAACTTACGGAAACGTTTGAATCTGACCCGCACCATGCAAGGACTGGGAATTGCGAGCCTGTTTCTCTGTGTGGTCAGTATGTTTTTCATTTATATCGGACTGCAACTGCTGTCCGCCTATGTATTCGGAGTGGCTCTGCTGTTGCTTATCGCTTCATTGGGCGTGTCTTTCCGCGAAATACAGATTTCCACCCGTTCGCTGGAGATTTATCTGGGAACGATGGAGAAAGGAAAGAATAAAGACAGAAAATGACCTGTAAACAAAAAAGAGGGTGTGTCGAAACCCTCATAAACTAAAAGGGGAGTTTTGACACATCCCCTTTCATAACTTTTATTTGTAGCTTATTAAGTATGTGTAACTTATTAACGCTGTCCCAATTGTGAGTCTACAAAGAAAATTCCGGTATCACCGGCTTTCTTGATTTTGTCAACAATGCCTTGCACTGTAGCTTCTTCTTCTACTTGTTCGCGAACGAATCCCCACAAGAAATCCTGTGTTGCTTTGTCCTTCTCAGCAGCAGCTACATCTACCAGTTTGTCTACCAATTGAGAAACATGGCATTCATGTTTGTAAACGTGCTCGAATACTTCCAGCGGACTACCCCAACCGTTAGGAACAATATCTATTTTATCAACTTTAGCGGTTCCTCCACGTTTGATAATATAATCTGCCATAGCATAAGCATGCGCCATCTCTTCCTGAGACTGCTTCTTCATCCAATGGGCAAAACCACTGAAACCTTCTTTCTCGAAATAGAAAGACATTGCCAAATACAGGTTAGCAGACCACATCTCAGCAGTAATCTGTTCGTTAATTGCATTTTGTAATTTTTCTGAAATCATAATCGTATCTTTTATTAAGTTGTTAATGTAGTTTCTTTTTGAACTCATTACAAAAATAACAAGATTTCAGTTCAGATTGTTCCATGTACCCCGTATTTTTAAACTACATTCACACTTTGATTGTAGCGGTTTATTTTTTATTTACACCAGCTCGTCGGAAGTATATCCTTTCGGAAGCTCACGACAGTTATAGCCGGAAGCCATTATTTCACCGTATGCACCGGCAGAACGAAGGGCTATCAGGTCTCCACGCTTGACTTTGTTCAGATCAATCGCCTTTCCGAAAACATCGGACGACTCACATATCGGACCTACTACATCGTACGCTTCCATCGGTTCTTCGGAGGTCAGGTTTTCCATCTTATGGTATGCCTGATACAAAGCCGGACGGATCAAATCGGTCATACCTGCATCGAGGATGGCAAATTTCTTCTTGGCTCCTTGCTTCACATACAGCACTTTAGATATCAACGTACCGCACTGCCCCACGACGGCACGCCCCAATTCAAAATGAAGTGTTTGATAAGGACGCAGTTTCAGTTGTCCGGCATAGGTGGCAAAATAATCTTTGAAGTTCGGGATAGCCTGACGGTTGGGATGGCCGTAATCTATCCCCAGACCACCACCGACATTTATATGTTCTACCAGAATCCGATGCGCTTCCAACTTGTCCTGCAATTCATTGACACGATTGCACAAAGCGACGAAATCGCCCATATCGAGAATCTGCGAACCGATGTGGAAGTGAAGGCCGATAAACTTGATATTCTTCATTCCCAAAGCCACGTCTATCACTTTATCCATATCCTGCATACTGATACCGAATTTATTTTCGGCAAGACCGGTAGTGATATTGGCGTGAGTATGCGCGCCTACATCCGGATTGATGCGGAAAGCGACATTGGCTATTTTGTTTTGAGCGGCTGCCAGCTCGTTGATTACTTCAAGCTCGGGAATAGATTCTACATTAAAACAGAAGATTCCATATTCTAATCCGAGATTGATTTCCCAGTCTGCTTTACCCACTCCCGCAAAAACGACTTTATTGGCCGGGAATCCTGCACGGATAGCGGCACGGATCTCTCCACCGCTCACACAGTCGGCTCCCATTCCGCTTTCACGGATGATGGCAAGTACCTTCGGATTGGCATTCGCTTTGACAGCATAGTGTACTGAATAATTAGGATATTTGGCAACCTCATGGTTAATAGCCGACAATGTATCACGCAGCACTTTGGTATCGTAATAATAGAAAGGTGTCTGCAAAGTGCGGAATTTATCGATTGGAAATATTCCCTTCATAATTCAAAAACTTGTTTAGTTGGTTAAAAAAAGCGCTTTTATCAGTTCGGTAAAAGCGCTCATATTATTGATGGAATTATTTGCCGTTGAAAAGCATATCGCTCAACGACTGTAAAGCCGCCTTCTTGTCACACTCCCGAATGAGGAAGGAGATATTGTAGTTGCTTCCTCCGAATGAAATCATTCGCACCGGTATGTCGCGCATCGCATCAAGCGCTTTGGCTTCAAAACCGACATTTTCCCATTCCAAGTCACCTACAACGCAGATGATACACATTTCTTTATCAACGGTTACCGTTCCATATTTCTTCAGGTCATCCAGAATTTCATTAAGATGTTTCGTGTTATCTATCGTTACAGAAACACCGACTTCTGACGTACAGATCATATCGATGGATGTCTGATAACTTTCGAAGATTTCGAACACCTTACGCAAGAAACCGTGAGCCAATAACATACGGCTGGATTTGATCTTGATAGCAGTAATGTTATCTTTGGCGGCTACTGCTTTGATTTTTCCTTTCTCTGTATCATTGGAAATCAATGTGCCGGGAGCGGTCGGATCCATCGTATTCAGCAAACGTACAGGAATATTGGCATATTTAGCCGGCTGGATGCAGGTAGGATGCAGAATCTTCGCACCGAAATAAGCCAATTCGGCTGCTTCTTCGAAATGTAGCTGACGCACCGGAGCTGTCTTGTCAACGATACGCGGATCGTTATTGTGCATACCGTCAATGTCTGTCCAGATCTGAATTTCGGAAGCATTCACCGCTGCTCCGATCAGAGAAGCCGTATAATCGCTACCGCCACGTTGCAGATTGTCTATCTCACCATAAGCATTGCGGCAGATGAAACCTTGCGTGATGTAGATATCCACATCCGGATAAAGTTCGAGCTGTGCCTGCAACTTCTCCTTAATATATACGGGGTCCGGCTCCGCGTTCTTATCAGTACGCATGAATTCCAAAGCCGGAAGCAGTACGGACTTCGCACCGCATTCCTGCAGGTAGAAGTTCACCATTGCCGTAGAGATCAGCTCTCCTTGCGCCAAAACCACTTTCTCTTCAAACAAAGTGAAAAGGTCTTTCGTATAGGAGCGGATGTAGTCGAAGTGAGACTTGATGACTTCGAGACCTTTCTGTTTATATTCCTGAGTTGCGAATAGCTCATCAACGTGCTGTTTATATTTAGCTTCCAGCTTATTGATAATCTCGTTGGCACCCTCCGGATTCTTCTTATACAGATAGTCCGAAATTTCCACCAATGTGTTTGTTGTTCCTGACATAGCAGAAAGAACAACAATCTTCTGTTCACCATCGGTAATCAATTTGGCTACTTCCTTCATGCGCTGAGCAGAACCTACGGAAGTTCCTCCAAACTTTAAAACTTTCATTTTCGTTACTGTTTTAGTTATCTATATTTAAATCTATTTCTATTGTTCTCTGCCGGGGCATATATTCATCGGTCACATCTACAATCTGATGGTTGGCACAACGATACACCCGACCCGGATATTCTTTCAATAATTGCAGATTGTGCGTGGTCATCACAACGGATGAACCGGAACTGCAAATATTATGCAACAATTCAACAATCGATTTCCCCGTTTCCGTATCCAGGTTTCCGGTCGGTTCATCCGCCAGGATGATGGACGGAGAATTGAGTACGGCACGTGCAATCACAATGCGCTGCTGTTCGCCACCGGAAAGTTCGTTCGGCAGCTTGTATCCTTTATTGGACATTCCTACCAAATTGAGCACTTCTTCAATACGTTCCTTGATTTCCTGTTTGTTCTTCCAGCCTGTGGCACGAAGTACAAATTCCAGGTTATTGTAAACGGTACGGTCCGTCAGTAACTGAAAATCCTGGAATACAATGCCTAACTTGCGGCGCAGTTGCGGGATATGCTTACGTTTGATAGACCGCATATTATAATCCAGTACTTTAGCCTCACCGTCAATTACATCCAGTTCGCCATAAAGGGTCTTGAGCAGACTCGTCTTTCCCGAACCTACTTTTCCGATCAGATAGACAAACTCTCCTTTGTGCAATTCCAGATTTACATCACTCAGCACACAGAGTTCCTGTTGATGGATTTCTACGTTCTTATATCGTATCAACGCCCCGTCATCCATGCCGACTCCCGCTTTAATTTTTAATTATTAATTTTTATTTATTTAATGCTTCTTCCATGTACTGCTATGCCTTTCCTGCAATTCACGAGCAAGATCTTCGATACGATAGCCTTTTGAAGTCAGCAATACAATCATGTGATAAATAAGGTCGGCTCCTTCGTAGATCAGGCGTTCGTCAGTGCCGTTGGTTGCTTCGATCACTGTCTCGACTGCTTCTTCACCTACTTTCTGCGCCATCTTATTGATTCCGGACTCAAACAGGCTGGTTGTATAAGAGCCTGCGGGCATTTCTTCGTGACGTTTGTCGATAAAGTCTTGCAATGCTTTCAGGAACATCACAGGTTCTTCATTCTTCTCGCCCCAACAGGTATCTGTACCTGTATGGCACACAGGCCCTGCCGGATTAACCTGGATGAGCAACGTATCATTGTCGCAATCGGCCTTGATAGAAACAACATGAAGGAAATTACCGCTTTCTTCGCCTTTTGTCCACAGACGATTCTTTGTACGGCTAAAGAATGTCACTTTTCCGGTTTCTACCGTTTTATCATAGGCTTCCTTATTCATGAAGCCCAACATCAAGACTTTGCGCGTCTCATTGTCTTGTATGATAGCCGGAACAAGTCCATTCATTTTCTCGAAATCCAATTCCATTTTATTCAATATCTTAATTTACTATTTACGCATTATAATACCTTCGCCGCAAAGATACGATTTTAAATCGGGAATTTTAATTTCTCCGAAATGAAAAACGCTGGCTGCCAATGCCGCATCTGCTTTTCCTTGCAAAAAGACGTCACGGAAGTGTTCTTTACTGCCTGCTCCCCCCGATGCAATGATAGGAACAGAAAGCTGTCCAGCCAAAACGGCAAGTGCTTCGTTCGCATAGCCGGTCTTCACACCATCATGATTCATACTCGTGAAGAGTATCTCTCCCGCTCCGCGTTCCTGCGCTTCCTTAGTCCACTCGAACAGGTCTTTATCCGTTTCGATGCGTCCTCCGTTCAAGTAACATTTCCAACCGTTCTCGGTCTGTTTCGCATCTACCGCCAACACACAGACCTGTGAGCCGAAATTCTTTGCAATCTCATCAACCAATCGGGGATTACGGATAGCGGAAGAATTGATGGAAATCTTATCCGCTCCCGCATTCAGCAGACGGTCCACATCACTCAATTCATTGATTCCTCCCCCTACGGTAAACGGGATATTGATATTAGCAGCAATCCGTTTTACCAATTCCGTAAAAGTCTTACGTCCCTCATGGCTTGCAGTAATGTCCAGGAAAACAAGTTCATCTGCTCCCTGTTCACTGTAAGCACGACCCAACTCCACCGGATCACCGGCTTGGCGCAAGTTGACAAAATTCGTTCCTTTCACGGTTTGTCCGTCTTTTATATCCAGACAAGGTACTATTCTTTTTGCTAACACAATCTTATTTTATTTACTATTCAACAATTTACAATCTATATGCCTAAGCTTGCTTCTTAAATTTTTCTTATTACATCAAATCCTC
This sequence comes from Bacteroides finegoldii DSM 17565, assembly GCF_000156195.1. Taxonomy (GTDB): domain Bacteria; phylum Bacteroidota; class Bacteroidia; order Bacteroidales; family Bacteroidaceae; genus Bacteroides; species Bacteroides finegoldii. Next base: position 279,679 of record NZ_GG688317.1, read on the forward strand.
TTATATAACTTCTCCTTATTATATAAGGTATATTCTGATATGCGAATTATAAAAAGATTCTCAAATCTTGTAAGGTGATATGGCCTTCATACAATGCCTTACCGAAAATAACTCCGGGAACACCGGCCTCATCCAAAGCAACAATATCATCCACCTTGCTTACCCCGCCACTGGCCATCAGATAGAGATCGGGGAATTTAGCCAACATTTCTTTATACAAATCGATAGAAGGACCACTCAGCATTCCATCACAGCTAATATCCGTACAGATTACTTTTCGTATACCTTTATCCATATAATTTTCCAGAAACGGAAAAAGCTCACAGGCGCTTTCGTCTTTCCAACCATTGACGGCTATCTTATGATCTTTTACATCTGCTCCCAAAATGATCTTCTCACTGCCGTATATTTCCAGCCAATGACAGAATAATTCCGGGTCTTTCACCGCAATGCTTCCTCCGGTTACCATCTGCGCACCGCTCTCAAAAGCAATTTTCAAATCTTCATCGCTCTTTACTCCACCGCCAAAATCTATAACGAGAGAAGTACGTGTCGCAATCTGTTCCAACACCCGATAGTTAACGACATGATGAGAAGCAGCACCGTCCAAGTCTACCACATGAAGCCTGCGAACACCGTTCGCTTCAAACTCTTTAGCTACTTCCACCGGGTTCTCATTATATACCTTTTTACTATCATAATCTCCCTGGGAAAGACGTACGCACTTTCCATCAATAATATCAATGGCTGGAATAATTTCTATCATCTATTTATTTACTATTTGACGATTCACTAAATATTTATTTCAAACATCGAAATGTTTTTCATGACACATCATCCATACTGTTACCGGCAGAGGTTCAAGAAATTTGTCAGAATCTTCTCTCCTGTCTTGCCGCTTTTCTCCGGATGGAACTGGGTAGCATAAAAGTTATCTTTATGCAACGCAGCACTGAACGGATGAATATAGTCAGTTATAGCAGCAGTAAAGTCGCAGGTCGGCACATAGAAGCTATGCACAAAATAGACAAACTCCTCTTCGGTGAAGCTTTCAAACAATTTGCTATTCGTTTGCCCAATGGTGTTCCATCCCATGTGAGGCACTTTATCTTCATGTTTCTGCGGGACAAAACGTTTTACGTCCACATCGAAGATATTCAAACAATCGACTTCTCCTTCTTCGGAATACCGGCACATCAACTGCATACCGAGACAAATTCCCAATACAGGCTGACGGAGATTCTTTATCAGTTCGTCCAGTCTCGTAGCTTTCAAGTGGTTCATGGTAGTTTCCGCCTCTCCCACTCCGGGAAAAATAACTTTATCAGCCGATTGGAGTTCTTCTTTATCAGCAGTAATCACCGCTTCTACACCTAACCGCTTTAAGGCATAATCTACAGAACGAATATTGCCGGCATTGTATTTTACAACTGCTACTTTCATCAGCTAAATATTACAGTTTTATTTTTGTAAGTCAAGACTTTGCGCTCGATGTGCTTCTGCACTGCACGCGAAAGAACGATTTTCTCCAAATCCTTTCCTTTATTTACGAGGTCTTCAATGGCGTCTTTATGAGTGATGCGCACTACATCCTGTTCAATAATCGGTCCGGCATCCAGCTCGGTCGTTACATAATGACTGGTTGCACCAATAATTTTTACTCCTCTCTGGAAAGCTGCATGGTAAGGCTTCGCCCCTACAAACGCGGGAAGGAAAGAGTGATGAATATTGATAATCTTATTCGGATAAGCGTTAATCATCTGTTCGGAGATCACCTGCATATAGCGTGCCAATACAATAAATGTAATCTTATGTTTGGCAAGCAGTTCCATCTCTTTGCGCTCCTGTTCTTCTTTCGTCTCCTTGGTGATAGGGAACAGATAGAAAGGAATTCCGAAACGTTCTGCCACGTGCTGCAAATCCGGATGGTTACTTATAATAAGAGGTATCTCTACATTCCACTCTCCTGCCGTATACCGGGCCAGCATATCGAAAAGACAGTGCGACAGCTTGGATACGAAAATAGCCATACGTGGTTTTACATCAGAGAAATAAAGACGAAAATCCATTTCATATTTTTGCCCGTAGAGTGTTCTGAAATAATCTTCAATTTTTTCCTGTGGAACCAGAAAATCTTTCAGTTCCCATTCAATACGCATGAAGAAGATGTTCTCTACATGATCTACATACTGATCCAGATAGATAATATTTCCTTTGTTTACCGTAATAAAGTCTGTCACTTCCGCAAGGATTCCCGGTTTGTCGGGACAGTGCAATAACAGTTTGGCTGTTGTCATCATTCTTTTTACTAATTAACGATTCCAGGCAGAATCTTTTCTACCTTTTTAATTTTAGTCCGCAAAAATAACGATTTATTGCAAAATTACGAATTATTCAAGCAGAAAGTTGATATAAAAACGATGATTTCTTACAGATAGAAAGATATCGAGAGTTATTTTCAATGAAAAGAATGATAAACTTTAGGATAGTGATGCCATTGCTTTCGGATAGTGACGGTATTCCATCGTGATAGCGTCACTATAACGATCAGATACCGTCACTATCCGAAGAGAAGAAAAACGAATATTTTTTTTCATTACAAAAGTACTCAAAATGAGACACTAAGCATTTTTCTTGTTTTTTCTTGAAAAAAACTTTTCTCAAAACGCTTGCAGGTTTACAAAAAACAACTACCTTTGCACCCGCAATCGAGAGAGATGCAGATTAATAAATTGAAATTTTGGTGCGTTAGTTCAGTTGGTTAGAATACATGCCTGTCACGCATGGGGTCACGGGTTCGAGTCCCGTACGCACCGCTTCTTTCACTAAGAAGCAGAGAGAAATATAAATGAGTTAATCCAATTAAAATTTGGTGCGTTAGTTCAGTTGGTTAGAATACATGCCTGTCACGCATGGGGTCACGGGTTCGAGTCCCGTACGCACCGCAATAGATACTGATTATCAGCAAATTACAAAAGACACACCCGATTTTACCCCCATAAGTAAAATCGGGTGTTTTGTTTTATTTATCTCGCCATTTGTTTGAAACAAGATAAAGAGATCCCCAGCAACTTACCTGCCATTTGCCGTACAGCATTACATCAATCTCATAGAATAGATTTGAAACAGACAGTAATTCTACGCTCTTCCATGCAGTTACCTGATTACTTGTCTTGCCCACTCTCCCGCTTCCTTGCCACTTCCGTTCAGCAACTGGCTTTCTCCCCATACGATTTTGGGATAAAGTTTCTTGAGCTGTTTTACACTGTTAGCTATCGAGCTTCCTCCGGAAGTAGCGAACGGAATAACGGTTTTACCGGAAAAATCATATTTCTCAAGGAATGTATTGACCGGACGCGGGCATAAATTCCACCATATCGGGTAACCGAGAAATACCACATCATAATCTTTCAAATCAAGCACATCTCCACCCAATTCCGGACGTGAATTTTCAGTCGTCATTTCAATTGAACTACGACTACTTTTGTTGTTCCAGTCGAGATCTGCCGAGGTATAGGCTGTAGCGGGAGTTATCTTATAAAGTTTGCCGCCAACCGTTTTTACAATGACATCAGCTACTTTTTCTGTAGTTCCAGTACAGGAAAAGTAGGCGACTAGGATTTTCTTATCAGATCGTACATTGGCATCTGCTGTCTGGTTTTGCGCTTTTGATGAACAGCTAAAGCAAAGGAGACTCATAAATATGAATATAATCTGTTTCATTTTATTTAAATTTTAAATATTTCTTATCACTAATTAGTTTAAACATTGCCACGATGGAGTAACCCCACAGACATTTTCATTCTTCTATTACTTTGATAAAATGTGCAGGAACACCACCTACAACCGTATTCGCTGCCACATCTTTCGTTACCACAGCTCCGGCACCTACAACGGCATTATCACCGATAGTCACTCCCTGAAGAATCGTCGTGTTAGAACCTATCCATACATTCCTACCGAGTACAATAGGTGCAGGATAAGTCGTTTTACGGTCTTTCGGAACCAACCCGTGATTAAGTGTAGCAAAAACGACGTTATGCCCGATTTGGCAACCATCGCCAATAGTCACGCCACCATGATCCTGAAAATGACAACAAGCATTAATAAACACACCCTCACCAACGACAATATTCTTACCGAAATCCGTATAAAACGGTGGAAAGACACGGAGCGACGAGGGAACCTGATAACCGAACAACCCGGAGAGTAATCGGCGCACTTCGTCCGGTGTATGATATGCTGTATTCAGCTGAAAGGTGATACGTCTTGCCTCATTGCTCATATCATCCATCAAACGATGTATTTCTTCTGTATTGAGCGCCTTGCGCGTCTTTACATATTCCTTAAATTCCTCGGTAGTCATATTATTACTTTTCAAAAGATAAAACAGGATTAGCAAAAATCATTACTTAGTCCGTTCGATTTTATCGTACTCTTCATCCGTAACTAATTCAAGCCACTCATTGGAAGTGTTTTCGCCGGAAACCTCGAAAGCCAAATGAGCAAACCAACTGTCAGCAGCAGCTCCGTGCCAGTGTTTCACGTTAGCAGGAATATGAATAACCGTGCCAGGCAGAATCTCCACCGCCGGTTTGCCTTCTTCCTGATACCAGCCGCGACCAGCTACACCGATAAGCATCTGTCCACCACCTTTCGTCGCACGGTGGATATGCCAGTTATTGCGGCAACGCGGCTCAAAAGTAACGTTAGAGATGTTCACCTGTTCGCGCGAAACCGGAGCAAGATAGCTGTTACCAATAAAATACTGCGCATAGGCTGTATTAGGTTCCCCGATGGGGAAAATCATCTCACGCTGGAAAGCTGCTTTGGCATCTTCACCAGCAGTATCTTCAGACCATACTCCTTTTGCCAAATTGAACGCCGCCCACGCCTTCGGCCAACCTGCATAGAAACCTATGTGAGTGATAATCTCTGCGATCTCCGTACGGGTGATGCCGTTCTTCTTTGCTGACTGAAGATGATATACGAGCGAATTGTCCGTGATTCCCTGACTGATAAGAGAGGTAATGGTTACTAAACTGCGGTCACGCAGACCGAGTTTGTCAGTGCGGCTCCAAACTTCTCCAAAGAGGACATCGTCATTGAGTTCCGCAAACTTGGGGGCAAACGTTCCTAACTGGTCGCGTCCTGCCGTCTGTACAATTTTTTCCTGTGCCATAACATTGAGTGTTAAAATACTGAATACTGAAAATAATAGGAGTTTATTCATAATCATTTCGTTTTTTCATTGTTAAACTTCTGATTGCAAATTTACTGCGATAAAACGAGTGAGCTTGTATATGATTTACTGATATTTGTACCCAAATCCTCGATTCTGTAATAAAGTCATACATAATTCAAATGAAATAAGTTATATTTGCGATAAAGAAAATTAAAGAAAGGATTATGGAAGAGGTTATTAAACTTGATGAGATAGATAAATACAACAAACTTTTCGGACTTGAAACACGACACCCGTTGGTTAGTGTTGTTGATCTGTCAAAAGCAACGCAATGGCCGGAACATTGCAAAATCAACTACGGCGTATATGCTCTTTACCTGAAAGATACCTACTGCGGGAATATCATGTATGGGCGTCAGAGTTACGACTATCAGGATGGTACGATTGTCAGCTTTGCTCCAGGCCAAATAGTAGAGACAAAGATGATTAAAGATGTCCAACCAAACGCTCATGGCATCCTGTTCCACCCCGATCTGATTCGTGGCACGGCACTCGGTCAGGAGATCAAGAACTATTCTTTCTTTTCCTACGAAACCCGTGAGGCACTACACCTTTCAGAGGAGGAACGGGAGACCGTGATGGATTGCCTGCATAAGATTGAAATAGAACTGAAACACAATATAGACAAGCACAGCCGTCGGTTAATTTGTGCCAATATCGGACTACTGCTCGATTATTGTATGCGTTTCTACGAACGACAGTTCACAACACGCGAAGAAGTGAACAAAGACATCATCGTCCGTTTCGAGCGGTTGCTGGATGAGTATTTCGACAACGAGACTCCACTACGAGAGGGATTACCTACCGTTAAATACTTTGCCGACAAAGTATTTCTATCAGCCAACTATTTCGGAGATATGATTAGAAAACAGACGGGACAAACCGCCTCGGAATATATCCAAAATAAACTGATCGAACGCGCTAAAGAGGATTTGCTGGCAACAGACAAGACTACAAGTGAAATTGCTTACAGATTGGGATTCCAATATCCGCAGCATCTAAGCCGGATGTTCAAACGGGTTACGGGCTGTACTCCCAATGAATTCCGCTCACAGAATTAGTCTTTATACGAAAATAACATCTATGAGTAACTCGCTCCCATATTTATTTATAGAATTTATATAGAGGGCATCAGGCAGAAGAAAAATATAAGAAATAGAATTATACCAACTAATTATTATATCTTTGCGCAAAGCACTTTTATCGATTAGAGCATGGAAAGAACTCATCCCCATAAAAGTCATAAACAATAGATAAAGTAAACTCTGATAAGTAACAAACTTATACTAAACAATTATACAATAAATATGGAAAATGAAAAGAAACTGACCCGATCTTCCAATCGAATGATTGCAGGTGTATGTTCCGGAATAGCCGAATATTTTGGATGGGACCCAACTTTATTAAGAATCGTATACGTATTAGCCACATTCTTCACAGCTTTCGCTGGTGTAATCATCTATATTATCTTGTGGATTGTCATGCCTTACAAAACGCCTTCAGACGGATATGAAAACCGCATGAACAACAGATTACATTAAGACCAAGAGCCCATCCGATTTCTTATCAAACAATAATCAATCGAATGTGGCTCATTTTTATACCCCTCCATTAAGGACTAGTACAATTCCAATCCGAACTCGTCTTTCAACTGCATTAATGCCTGATTCTTTTGAGCCATCATCTGAAACTTTTCTACACGGCCGACGGGACGTACCGTTTCTGTTGGTTCACTAACCCGCACTGTCATCACCACTTTACTATTCTTTAACTGGACACGAAGATAATTCTGCAATTCAGGAATCAGATTTCTGAAATCCTTTGCAGCAATCTCATTGTCCACTACTACCTCAAAAGTCGTCGAGTTATTGAGCAGTACCGGATGAAGCATCTGCATACGTTTCGTAAGAGAATCTTCCTCTTTCGGTAACTGACCGGCATACTGCTGCCAATAGAAATTCAAATCACGGTCATTAAAGATAAAATCCTCTTCTACAGTCTGTTGTACTTTACCAGGCTGTGGCATCATTTCTTTCTGAGTAACCTGATCACGCTGCGGATTCTTGATAGATACCCCCAGGCTGGACATCTTCATGACAGGAATCTTCCGTTCTCCCTGCCCTCTCTGAGCAATTCCCGCACTTTGAGACGGAACGGAAGTAGTGGAATTCGAAGAAGAAGAAGATGATGATGATGTAGACGATGATACCACCTGCGCTGCCACAGGTGTCTGCGGCTGACGAACAGGCGTTTGTTGATGAACAGCAGTCTGAGACGCTGAAGCAGCAGAAGTCACCTGCGGTTGCTGTGCTGCGGCAGGTTGGGTGAATACGGGTTTTATAGTCTTTTTAGGGCTACGCCCACCACTCACATCATCCCCCTCAATGGTAAGCTGCGCAACCTGTATTAAGGTCAGTTCTACCAGCAAACGCTTATTTTTGCTGACACGATAATTCAAATCACACTCATTACAGAGCTTCATCGCCCGATACAAAAAAGGCAACGGACATTTCTGTGCCTGCTCCTGATAGCGTTGGCGTATGCTCGCTCCTACTTCCAACAAAGGCAATGTCACTGCATCTTTAGCTACCAGCAAATCACGGAAATGAGAAGACAAACCGGTTATAAAATGACTCCCGTCAAAACCTTTGTTCAACACATCATTGAAAAGTAACAATGCATCACTTACCTTATTTTCAAGAAAAGAATCGGTCAGACGGAAATAATATTCGTAATCAAGTACATTCAGATTATCAATTACACTCTTGTATGTGATATTACCTCCGGTAAAACTTATCACCTGGTCGAAAATAGACAAAGCATCGCGCATACCACCGTCCGCCTTCATGGCAATCACATTCAATGCTTCCGGCTCTGCCGTAATTCCTTCTTTTGAAGCGACATAAGAAAGGTGATTCACAGTATCTTCCACGCTAATCCGGTTGAAATCATAAATCTGGCAACGGGAAAGAATGGTCGGAAGAATCTTATGTTTTTCCGTTGTAGCCAAAATAAAGATGGCATGACGGGGAGGCTCTTCCAGCGTTTTCAGAAAAGCATTGAAAGCAGACGCGGAGAGCATATGTACCTCATCGATAATGTATACCTTATATTTACCGATCTGTGGCGGGATACGCACCTGCTCCACCAATTGGCGGATATCGTCCACCGAATTATTGGAAGCAGCATCCAGTTCATGGATATTGTACGACCGTTGTTCATTAAAAGCCACACAAGACTCACACTGATTGCAAGCTTCGCCATCAGCAGTAGGTGTTATGCAGTTAATGGTTTTGGCAAAGATACGTGCGCACGTAGTCTTTCCGACTCCGCGTGGCCCGCAGAACAAATAAGCATGAGCAAGTTTCTGAGTAGCAATCGCATTTTTCAGCGTAGTGGTCAGCGCCCGTTGTCCCACCACCGATTCGAAAGTAGACGGACGATATTTACGGGCTGATACAATATAGTTTTCCATATCCGGGATTCCTCTATTTTTCTTTATTTTTTGCTTTCAGTGCAAAAGTACATAAAAAAGTGATAAGTAATAAGGGATAGAGAAAGAAGTTTTAAAGCGGAAGAGATAAGTTTTTAAGTTATTAGTTTTATCTTTGCGGATATTTATAAAGGTAGGTTATGAGTAAGCTAATCAGTATTTGGAATTTCATATGCAGACGGAAGTATCTTATTACCATTGTCGCATTCGCTGTCATCATAGGTTTTCTGGATGAGAACAGTTTGGTGCGCCGTCTCGGATATGAACGCGAAATCAGTCAGCTAAAAGAAGAAATAGAAAAGTATCGCACAGATTATGAAGAGAATACGAAACGCCTCAACGAAATAAGTACCAATCCGGATGCAATCGAACAGATAGCCCGCGAAAAGTACTTGATGAAGAAACCCAACGAAGATATTTACGTTTTTGAAGAAGAATAGAGAATGAAACAATTAATACCCGCACTGTTCGTTGTCGGCGCTATAATGACTCTTGCCGGAGCTGCCGTATTTATCACCGGATGGGCGTATGCTCCCTACATATACACTGTCGGTGCCGGTTTTATCGCACTGGCACAAGTGAACACACCCATCAAAGGTAAAAGCAAAACTTTGAAACGTTTACGCATTCAACAAATATTCGGAGCATTAGCCCTGATTCTCACCGGAGCATTCATGTTCACAACACGTGGTAACGAATGGATTGCTTGTCTTACAATTGCCGCCATACTCGAACTTTATACAGCTTTCCGCATCCCGCAGGAAGAAGAGAAAGAAAAAGCCAACTAAAAAAAGTTTTGCGCATTTTACCCTCATACTCTCATAAATCACCTGCATTCCTTTATTCATCGGCTTTTCAGTTATGATAGCAAGCCTGAGGGTTACACTTATGCTCTCAGGTGTCTCATCATTTAACATATAGTCATTCCACAGATACTTTCTTAACATTCTCAGTAAAAGCTCTTGATATTTACAAGAGCTCACTAATGTGAACAAATAAGCTAACATCAATGGACATATATATCCACTAGTGTTAGCCTTTCAGCTCACAATAGTGAGCTCATAGAAATAACTAATATCCAACCAAAGAACAATGCTGTATTATCACAAGAATGTAGGAAGAATAAGGCAACAAATACCCTTATTGCAAGTGAAATGACCGCTCATTCAACTATAAAGTAAAGGTCATAAAGAAAGACTTGCACAAGTAAGGAAGGAAAAACGACAACGGACTGTTGTGTGGCTAACCCAGCGTCTGTCATGCAGCAGAACAAACGTATATAAAATATTCGATAAATATTCAGTGGACACCGACACATTAGCTAGAATATCCACTATTTTAGAATTTGACTTCTTCTCGCCCTATTCAAAAGAAATAAAAAAGATGCGAAGCAAGAATAAACACATACATAAACGCTTTTATTGGGCAATATGCACTAAAAGTGTCCCCGATTGATTAACGAATCGGGGACACTTTTTATTATACATCATGGCAGAGTATTACTGATTTTAGGCATCATTTTAGTCGCATTGGATATTTTCACAGCCATCCTGCATGGAAAAATATCCCGGTATCCAAACGGATAAAAGTACTCAGTTGCATAGCCATGCTATTTCTCGGTTGGGTAGCAATGATAGCCTATTGGCTTATATATTTTCTCATTATCAAAAAGAATAACAGTACTGTCCAATATGGCACAACGCTTACATCTCATGTCCCGATAGACACTACAGTCAACCCTTTCAATCCACCGGAAGAAAACAATGACGAAGACGAGAAAGCCATGCGGTCTTTATTCAACGAAACCATGAATGGTTCGGAAGGGAAAAAACTATTTAAAAGTTATGATGGAGAGAGGGGACAAACTACTTGAAATCTCCGGTACACTCGAATATATGCAGAATCACCGTATAGATGATGTAACGACATTGATAGAAAACGTAACACTTACAAACAAGAAAGGAAAAGCGGTCAAAAGATGCACATATACCCTTTATATGACGGAAGCCCGCAATTTAAACCGCATTTATTGCAACGAGCACATAAAAGGGAAAGCCGTAATGTCGATAGACATAGACCAAACAGGTATCAAATCGACTTTTGAACGTGCCATAAAGGAAGGAATAGACTATGTCGAAATACTATTTCACAGCGAAGAACCGTTCATGACATCCCGCAAATTTAAAAAATTTGCGAATGGTTATGGGCGCAAACATAGCCGACCAAATATATCTGCTACGCAACAACCAACGGTACGCTCATACATGGAGCTATTAAGGACTGGTCTTCTCATGAACAAAGAAAAAGAGAAAGGTATAAAAACGGACAACATCGATCTATCCTCCCCTTGTTATCTGTCGGATACGCGATGCAAAGGTTGGATACTTGAACCGGTATGCCCTACGTATTCTGGTGGAAATTTATTACGAACAGAGATATATACAAACGTAATTCCTATACGTGTATGATTACAAAAATCCGTGCATTGACAACTTCATGGATGATAGGACGATGGTTTACGCAGCCCATCATGCCCTGATGGAAACAAATGCAAAAAACAACGCAAGCAACATGGTAGCTTTCTTCGATGCGGAAGAAGAAACAAATTCTGCATTAGGAGGGGCGGATACTCCATTCTTTAGGAATGTATTGACTAAAGCATGAACGGAGACGAGGATGATATGATAAAAATGCTGCATAATTTTTTTACCGTATCGCTGAACGTATCTTTTGCTACTCATCCCAATTATAGGGAATGTGAAGATCCGACTTGCTCACCTGTAATCAACAAAGGTATAACGATTAAATATGACGCCAATATGCACTATGCTACCACTGCTTTATCCTCAGCAGTATTTCAAGACTTATGTAAACAGGCAGGTATCCCTTTCCAAAAAGAAACATCCCACTCTGATTTCAGAACAGGAAGAACAATTAGCGCCTTTTTACAGACCCAGACAGAAATGAGATGGGTAAAAGTGGGAATTCCTTGTTGGGCTATGCACTCTTCTCGAGAGAGTTGTGGAACAAAAGATTTCTATAATCTAATCCGTTTTTTAGTTGCTTTTTGGAAGCATCCAACAAAAAATACGGTTAATTATCCTTACCATAAACAGGATATATCATCATTAATACTCAAAGAAATGAACTTTAAATTAACAAATCTTGCTGCCATCAATGAGAAATATGGTAGGACAATGGAACAATTGAAAGACACAACTTGGGAAGTATGCACCAACAGTTGCGGCTGCTCCGGTGATTGTGGTTCTAACTGGATGCGCAGTTAATTCTACAAAACCATTAAACGAAAATGGAGATGAAAGAAAACATTCTCTTTTTTCTCCATTTTTCACATTTATTCACTTCGAAGTAAAACAAGAGATCAAGAAATGTACCTTTCTATAAAAAATAGCATTACATCTAAATATTTGGATATTATTGTTATCTTACAAGAATATTAATCTATTTAAATTATGAAAGCATGACAGCAAAGAAAACGATTAAAGAAATTACCATTATGTGGAAAGAAGACAAACGTAAATATGTGAAAAGCTCAACATATTCAGCGTATGCCCTAATCTTAGAAAATCACATACTTCCTACATTTGGAGATAAGTATGAGTTACTCGAAAACGAAGTACAAGAGTTTGTCTTACAGAAACTTCAGCAAAGACTAAGAGCAAAAAGTGTAAAGGATATACTCATTGTACTAAAAATGGTTATGAAGTTTGGAGCAAAACTTGGTATATTGTCCTATCAGGATTGGTGTATCAAATTCCCGCCACCACAGGAAAACAAACAACTAAATGTACTCAACATCGCTAATCACAAAGCAATTCTACAGTATATAAGCAATCACTTCACTTTCCGCAACTTAGGCATCTATATTTGTCTGACTACAGGAATTAGAATCGGTGAAATTTGTGCACTAACTTGGGATGATATAGATATTATCAATGGAGTAATATGTATTCGGAAAACAATTGAACGAATTTATATATTGGACGGAGAAAAAATACATACGGAAATCATTATCGGCACACCTAAAACTCAGAATTCTATTCGTGACATTCCTATGAACAAGGAATTATTAAAGATGCTACGCCCGTTAAAAAAAATCGTAAATGGCAAGTTCTATGTACTTACTAATGAAGAGAAACCAACTGAGCCGCGTACCTATCGTAACTATTACAAACGAATGATGGAACAACTCAATATTCCCCCACTAAAATTTCACGGACTGCGCCACAGTTTCGCCACACGTTGCATTGAAAGCAATTGCGACTACAAAACTGTAAGTGTAATACTTGGACATTCAGATATCACTACTACATTAAATCTCTATGTTCATCCAAACATGGAACAGAAGAAGCGATGCATTGATAAGGTTTTTAAATCTATCAAGTAATACGAAAATAGGATAAGTCTAGCAAGTATAGCACTTATCCTATAATCTTATATTCTTTAAAAAGGACTCATTTCATAAACACAAAATACACCGCCGCAATCAGACACACAAATGCAGCTAAATGATTCCAATGCAACGCATCTCCTTTAAAGAACACAGTAGTAAACAATGTGAAGATGATTAAAGTGATAACTTCCTGAATCACTTTCAATTGCATCAATGAAAAAGGGCCACCATTACCTATAAACCCAATGCGATTCGCTGGAATCTGACATGAATATTCAAAAAAAGCGATTGCCCAACTGAATGTAATTACTCCTATCAAGGGCAAAGCGGCAAACCAATTATACTCCTGTCTCATTTTCAGATGTCCGTACCAAGCAAAGGTCATAAATATATTGGACACAATCAGTAGTAAAATAGTATAGAATCCTTTCATAACTCAATCAATTTTATTCGGTAATAAATCTTCCTGTATATTCGCCATACTTCCCCAAAGGCTATAACGCGCTTCCGGGTTCATCGCTTCCAATTGCCGTAAAATGCCTTTCATATCACTACGGCTGGATTGCGATTCATAAGGGCAGTTCTTCATCTGCTTCAGATAATGATGCAAAGCTGCCAATTCTATTAAATCCGATTCGTGAACCAGACACATCGGACGGATAATCGTCATATCGAATTTATTCATCACCAATCGGGGCGGCATTGTACTGAATGCCCCTTGATAAGTAATATTCATCAATAAAGTTTCCAAAATGTCGTCCATGTGGTGTCCTAAAGCAATCTTATTGCAGCCATGTTCTTTGGCCACCGTAAACAATGCTTTACGGCGATTCCAAGAACAAAGAAAGCAAGGAGATTTACGGGTGTCTGTAGAAGGATCAAAAGAAGTTTCATATTGCACAAAAGCCACTCCATTCGCTTCGCAATGCGCTTTCAGGTATTCCGTATCACTCTGATAAGGAATATTCGTCATCACCACATGAACTGCAATGACAGAAAAGCGAGGTTTGTAGATACGTGCGCGTTTTCCCAGCAGCTCTACAAGCGCCAACGAATCTTTCCCGCCCGACAGTCCGATGAGTATTCTATCCCCCTCTTCTATCAGCCCATATTGCACCACTCCTTTGTTAAACCGCCGTTCAATGCGGCGAATGGCTTTCTCTTCTTCGGTAAATTGTGTCATATCTTCAAAAATCGGCTGCAAAAGTAAGCGAAAAGAATGATTTAAAGAAGAATTAACATAATAGAATCTCTGAAAAAGGGTTTATTTCTAATAAATTTGTACTTTTGAGCAATTGATTAGTTGGCAGACTTCCAAAAGCAACAATACTTTTAAATAATCTGCCACCCATAAATGCTAAAAACGATGAAAGGAAAATATATTCTATTTCTATTTTGTAGTCTCTTCTTATGCGAAGTTTCTGCGCAAACATTGGAACAGGCACGCGCTTTGTTCACAAAAGGCGAATATGAGAAAGCCAAACCTGTCTTTAAAAGGTACGTAAAATCTCAACCGTCCAACGGAAACTACAACTATTGGTATGGCGTGTGCTGCCTGAAAACCAGAGAAGCCGAAGAAGCGGTGAAACCTCTCGAAATGGCAGTCAAGAAGCGTGTAGCTAGCGGACAGCTTTATTTAGGCCAGGCTTATAACGGAACATATCGTTTCGAAGAGGCAGTAGAATGTTTTGAAGAGTATATCGCTGATTTGAAGAAGCGTAAAAGAGCAACCGAAGAAGCAGAGAAACTACTGGAAAAGAGCAAAGCTGATCTCCGTATGTTGAAAGGTGTTGAAGATGTTTGTATTATCGACAGTTTCGTTGTAGATAAAGCAACGTTTCTGAATGCTTATAAAATTAGTGAGGAATCGGGAAAACTGTTTACTTTCAACGAGTTCTTCCAAACAGGAGGAGATCACGAAGGTACTGTCTACGAAACTGAAATCGGGAATAAAATCTATTACAGCGAGAAGGGTGAAAGAGGTAGTCTGGATATACTTTCCAAAAACAAGTTGCAGAATGAATGGAGCAACGGACGACCACTGCCGGGTAGTATCAATGATGCAGGAAACGCAAACTATCCTTATGTAATGGCAGATGGTGTGACTATTTATTATGCCAGTGACGGTGAAGGATTGGGAGGTTATGATATTTTTGTCACCCGTTACAATACCAATACCGATACTTATTTAGTACCGGAAAACGTGGGTATGCCGTTCAATTCTCCATACAATGATTATATGTACGTCGTTGACGAATATAACAATCTAGGCTGGTTCGCTTCCGACCGTTTCCAACCGGAAGGAAAGGTATGTATCTATGTATTCATTCCCAATAATTCAAAACAGACTTACAACTACGAAGCGATGGATCGGAAGCAGATGATTCGGCTGGCACAAATCCATTCTTTGAAAGAAACCTGGAAAGATAAACAAACGGTTGCAGAAGCCCTGCAACGTCTGGAAGCCGCTATCAGCCATAAGCCCAAAGAACGTCGAAAGGTCGATTTTGAATTTGTCATTGACGATAATACAACTTATTACCTGATGACTGACTTTAAGTCCGCCAAAGCCAAACAGCTTTTCCTGCGTTACCGACAAATGGAAAAAGATCATCTGCAACAGGAAGAAAAACTGAACAACTTGCGACAACAGTATTCCACTGGCAATAAACAGGAAAAAGAGAGAATGGCTCCTGCTATCCTCGACCTGGAAAAGCGGATATTGCAGATGTCAGAGGAATTGGCAGCTCTCGAAATAAATGTGCGTAATGCAGAAAAACAAAATAATTAATAACCCTGAACTATGGATATACTCATTATCGCCGTTCTCATTATTACCGCAGTTATACTGTTCCTGGTAGAACTGTTCGTTATTCCCGGCATTAGTCTGGCTGGAATCTCAGCACTGGGATGCATTATCTATGCCAACTATTATGCGTTTGCAAATATTGGAATGGCGGGAGGATTTATCACTTTGGGCATATCGGCTATTGCCTGTATCGGTTCACTGATCTGGTTTATGCGCTCAAAGATGCTAGATAAGCTGGCTTTAGAAAAAAGACATCGATTCGAAAGTAGACCGCAGCGCAGAACAAAGTGTAAAAGTAGGTGATACAGGTATAAGTACTACCCGCCTCGCACAAATCGGTTATGCGGAAATCAATGGAAACATTGTGGAAGTAAAGTCGATGGACGGTTTTCTGGACGAAAAGACTCCGATTATCGTCAACCGTATCAGTGACGGGACAATTATGGTTGAGAAACACAGAAAATAATTATTCTTTTGCAGAAATAATATTCACTTAATACAAACTATCAATGGAAACATCTTTCTATTTGCCTATCTTTCTGATAGCCGGAGGTATTATCTTCCTGATAATATTTTTCCATTACGTGCCGTTCTTCCTGTGGTTGTCGGCCAAAGTATCGGGAGTACACATCTCGCTGATACAATTATTTTTAATGCGTATCCGTAATGTTCCGCCGTATATCATCGTACCGGGCATGATCGAAGCTCACAAGGCCGGTTTGAAAAACATCACACGTGATGAACTGGAAGCACACTATCTAGCCGGTGGACATGTCGAAAAAGTGGTCCATGCGCTTGTATCCGCATCAAAAGCGAATATTGAGCTGCCTTTTCAGATGGCTACCGCTATTGACTTGGCAGGACGTGACGTATTTGAAGCTGTACAGATGTCCGTTAACCCGAAAGTGATTGATACTCCTCCGGTAACGGCTGTCGCAAAAGACGGTATCCAGTTGATTGCCAAAGCTCGTGTTACGGTACGTGCCAACATTCGTCAATTAGTGGGCGGTGCCGGAGAAGATACAATCCTCGCCCGTGTAGGTGAAGGTATCGTTTCATCGATCGGTTCTTCCGAGAATCATAAATCGGTACTCGAAAATCCGGATTCTATCTCCAAACTTGTACTCCGTAAGGGACTGGATGCTGGAACTGCTTTCGAAATTCTATCTATTGATATCGCGGATATCGATATAGGTAAGAATATTGGTGCCGCTTTACAGATTGACCAGGCTAATGCAGACAAGAATATCGCTCAGGCAAAAGCAGAAGAACGCCGTGCTATGGCTGTAGCTTCCGAACAGGAAATGAAAGCGAAAGCACAAGAGGCACGCGCAAAGGTAATCGAAGCGGAAGCGGAAGTTCCGAAAGCAATGGCAGAAGCTTTCCGTAGCGGTAATTTGGGTATCATGGATTATTACCGGATGAAGAATATCGAAGCTGACACCTCCATGCGTGAAACGATTGCCAAACCGGCAGCAGGCAATGCAGGGAATCAGCCTTTGAGCAAATAAGTTACAACAAACACCGGAATCTGATTTCATTTCAGTCTCAAGATGTACTCCCCTTTCCTAACGGAAAAGAAAGAGTCTTCTTCTGAACTTAAATCCGGTTCCGGTGTTTTTATTTTTATAGCAACAACATATTGTAAAACTAAAGCCTTTTAATAGCATGAAAAAGTACTTTCCATCCTCTGAATTAATTATCAACGAAGACGGTTCGGTATTCCACCTTCACGTAAAACCTGAATGGTTGGCAGATAAAGTAATCTTGGTAGGCGATCCGGGACGTGTAGCACTCGTAGCTTCTCACTTTGAAAATAAAGAATGCGAAGTGGAAAGCCGCGAGTTTAAGACGGTTACAGGTACGTATAAAGGAAAACGAATCACCGTAGTTTCCACCGGAATAGGTTGTGACAACATCGATATTGTCATGAATGAGTTGGATGCACTGGCTAATATTGATTTCAATACACGAGAAGAAAAGGATGAGTTCCGTCAATTGGAATTAGTACGCATCGGTACATGCGGCGGTTTGCAACCCAATACTCCGGTAGGTACATTCGTTTGTTCCCAGAAGTCTATCGGCTTCGACGGTTTATTGAATTTCTACGCCGGACGCAATGAGGTATGTGATCTGCCTTTCGAGCGTGCTTTTCTTAATCACATGGGATGGATGGGAAATATGTGTGCTCCTGCTCCCTATGTAATTGATGCAAGCGAGGAACTGATTGAACGGATTGCCCAAGACGATATGGTACGTGGCGTTACAATTGCCGCCGGAGGGTTCTTCGGTCCACAAGGACGTGAGCTGCGTGTTCCTTTGGCAGATCCGAAACAAAACGACAAAATCGAAGCATTTGAGTATAAAGGATTCAAGATTACCAATTTCGAAATGGAGAGTTCGGCTTTGGCTGGTCTCAGTCGGCTGATGGGACATAAAGCTATGACTGTCTGTATGGTGATTGCCAATCGACTGATTAAGGAAGCCAACACCGGATATAAAAATACCATTGATACGTTGATTAAGACTGTTCTTGACAGAATATAAATATATAAAAAGTCAGCGCCACCATTCTGCTATGATGGTGACACTGACTTTTTATCGTTTATCCGATATAAGATTCAATTGTCTCTTTCAGTTTTTCCAAAGAATAAGGCTTGGAGATCACAGCATTGCATCCGGCTTGAATGGCTTGTTGCTGTTCCGTATAAAAAGCGTATGCCGTAACCGCAATTAATAGGTACGGAAAGGGAAATGGTACGTATCTTTTCAGTAGCTTGAATACCGTCCATCACCGGCATACGGATATCCATCAGAATCAAATCCGGCTTTTCACGAACTCTTTATGGCATTCGACAAAAAATTGAAAAGTACCTGCATCACCCGGTTACGATCGGTAGATGTCCAATATTCTCCTTCCGGGCGGATAACTTTCAATAAGTGCATTTCCGATTTTCCGGATTCTATACGTGACAAGTCCAGAATATCATTAATCAACTGTAACAGTAAATTGCTATTCTTTTGAATGATCTCCAAATATTGCAGCTTTTCTTCTTCGTTCTCTGTCACCGCAATTATCTCCGAAAAACCGACAATAGCATTCAACGGAGTACAAATCTCATGACTCATATTTGCCCAAAAGACAGACTTCATCTTGTCAGCTTTTTCCGCCCGCCGTTTAGCTTCGATCAACTCTTGCGAACGACGAATCCGATCACCGATATCGTGTATCAGAGCAAGTACCTTATTCCCTTCAAAGGGGGCGATACGTGCCTGAAAATAATTCGGCTTCCATCTACTTCAAGTGGGTATTCTATTTCTTTTAATTTTCCATCTTGCAAGCACTCCCGAATATTACACAGAAACAGATCACTGACTTCGGGAGAATAAATATCTTGCCCATCTACACCACGTAACACTTCCACCGGATGAAGCAAAACGGTATCCGGTGTCATCAGCACATCGGTAATAAAAAAATTATCATCAAAAATAAAAAATGAATTCTGGCAACGCCTCTATTATCTTACGATTGTGCTCTTCCAGATGATTGATATACTGTTCTTTCTCACATTGCGAAGTGACGTTTACCGTATATGCCAATAATTTATCAGCAAGACGTCCGTCCTGAGTACCCTTATAAGACAGAAAATGATCTTCCAGCCAGATCACTTCACCATGCTTGCCTACACAACGTACTTTAATCTGTGATATTTTTGAATCCGATGCGAGCATCTTGGAAAAAGCAGTTTGATAGGCCTTCACATCCTTCGGATAGGCAAAGCGATAAAAGTCATCGATATCTTTAAAAACAATTCCAGCTTCTTTCAAGCCTAATGTACGAAAATAGTCATCCGTGAAGGAACACTTTCCTGTAGATATATCATATTCCCACAAAGCAATTTGGTGTGCAGCAAGTACAGAGAGTATTTTCTGTGAATTTTCCCGTATGATTTCACTATTCTCACTTTGGGAATATAAATTTGTGTCTGGCTCCATAAGCATTATATTATTTCATTTGGCATATCACCGCACACAGCAAATATAAACAAATAAAGTACAAGTTGTACAGAATCTTATCTTTTTTACTCAGAAACAATTATCTTTGCAGTCTCCAAAAAGAAATATGATGAACCAAGATACTATCTGTGCTATTGCTACCGCTCAAGGCGGTGCTATCGGAAGCATCCGTGTTTCCGGTCCGGAAGCAATTTCCATCACCAGCCTTATATTCAAACCGGCAAAACCGGACAAATTGTTTAGTGACCAAAAGCCATATTCTTTGACTTTTGGACGTATATACGACGGAGACGAAATTATCGACGAAGTACTTGTCAGCCTTTTTCGCACGCCTCATTCCTACACGGGAGAAGATAGCACGGAAATTACTTGTCATGGTTCTTCTTACATTCTTCAACAGGTGCTACAACTGCTGATCAAAAAGGGTTGCCGCATGGCTCAACCGGGAGAATATACGCAGCGGGCATTTCTCAATGGAAAAATGGATTTAAGTCAGGCGGAAGCCGTTGCCGATTTAATCGCATCCTCATCTGCCGCTACCCATCGGCTAGCCATGAGTCAGATGAGGGGTGGCTTCAGCAAAGAATTAACTGATTTACGCAACAAGCTATTGAACTTCACTTCTATGATTGAGCTGGAATTGGATTTCAGCGAGGAGGATGTTGAATTTGCAGATCGGTCGGCATTAAAAAAGTTAGCAGATGAGATAGAACAAGTCATTTCTCGTCTAGTACAATCCTTTAATGTGGGTAATGCTATCAAAAGTGGTGTTCCCGTAGCAATTATCGGTGAAACGAACGCGGGAAAGTCTACTTTATTGAATGTTTTATTGAATGAAGATAAGGCTATCGTCAGTGATATTCATGGGACAACACGCGATGTTATTGAGGATACTATTAGTATTGGAGGAGTTACTTTCCGGTTTATTGATACTGCCGGAATCCGGGAAACTAATGACAAGATCGAAAGTTTAGGTATTGAACGTACTTTCCAAAAGTTAGAGCAAGCAGAAATTGTACTCTGGATGGTGGATTCTGTAAACGCCGCATCTCAAATTGAACAGTTATCAAAAAAGATTATCCCACGTTGTGAAGGAAAGCACTTGATCGTAGTATTCAATAAAGCTGATTTAATTGAAGATGTACAAAAAAGTAATTTATCAGCTTTATTGGAGAATTTCCCACAAGAATCTACAGAGCATATTTACATCTCAGCTAAACGAAGAGAGAACACTAATGAATTACAAAAAATGCTTATCAATGCTGCGCATTTGCCAACAGTAACACAAAATGATGTCATCGTAACAAATGTAAGACATTACGAAGCCTTAAGCAAAGCTTTAGATGCTATTCATAGAGTACAAAATGGACTTGACTCACATCTTTCAGGGGATTTCCTTTCACAAGACATACGTGAATGTATCTTTTTCATTTCCGATATTGCAGGAGAAGTGACTAACGATATGGTACTGCAAAATATCTTTCAGCACTTTTGCATCGGCAAATGATGGCTTAGAAACAGCCGTAACCAACTATAACCATTTAGAATAAAGTCGTTGTATATCAGCGACTTTTCTATTTTAACACTTTCCAATCCGTATTTGGAAGTAACGGTTTTTATCCATATTTTTCCTACATATTTCTACCGCGACAGAAATTCACGGTTAGCCCGAATGTCACAGTGACGCATTAGTTGACGTGTGTTGACAGTGGTTTACATGTGTTGACAAAATCCGGGAGAAATAAGGCGAAATTATCCCCGATATAAAGGAGGAAAATATGGAAGTAAGAAAGATTTGCCAATGGTGTGGAAAACCATTTATAGCTCAAAAGACAACGACTTGTTATTGTAGCCACCAATGTTCCAATCTTGGCTACAAGGAACGTATCCGGGAACGTAAGCGGCAGTTGAAACGGTCGCAAGAATTATTGCAACCTCGGCAAGCTGCCGAGGGGCAGGATTTCTTCTCTTTTGCCCAAGCAGCAAAGTTAATGGGCGTAACCAGACAGTACATATATAAATTGGTAAAGGAATCGAAACTTCGGGCTTCACGTATTAGCGGCAAGAAGTCGCTCATCCGCCGTGCGGACATCGAACTGATGATGAAAACCAAACCTTATGAGCGCATCATGCCCAAAGAGGACTTCGACATCACCGAGTATTACACTGCCAAAGAGATTGCCGATAAATATAAGGTCAACGCCAAATGGGTGTGGACTTATACACGGCAGCACAAAGTCCCGAAAGTGCGCATCCGCCAGTTCAACTATTACAGCAAGAAACATATCGATGCTGCCTTTGCCAAATACGAGGTGGATTCCGACCTGACCGAATGGTACACGCCCGAAGAGATTCAGGAGAAGTACGGCATGACACGTGTCGCCATCCGTTCGCAGGTGTATCGGAATAACATTCCATCCAAGAAAGAGCATGGGCAGATATTCTACTCCAAGCTCCACTTCGACCTATCGAAAAGTTCCGAACAGGAGAGCAAGGCGGAATACTACACCGTCAAGGAGGCAATGGAGAAATTCAATCTATCCCGTGATTCGGTTTACGGTATTCTGCAATTCCATCAGATTAATCGTGAGAAGAACGGACGGTTCGTCAGATTCCTGAAAGTGGAGTTTGACAAGGTAATGGGTGTCCGTAAGTAACCAATTATAGACTTCTGTAAATTATTCCAAAATTAATCCCTGATGAAGGATTTCTGCATGGTTACATTACAGAGTTTTGCCAGCGAATTAATAATAACCATAAAAATATATCAGTATGCATGAGTGTAAAACCGTAACATTAAGGACACGTCCTTTAAAGAACAGGATGCTGTCTTTCTACTTGTTAAGTAAACTTGACAAGCAAACAATAAACAAACATATGAAATCCGTGTAACTCATGCAGTTACACGGATTTTTCTTTGTGTTAATTTATGTCACTCTTGGCTTGTTTTTTGGATTTTTAACGTAAATTTGCGCCAAATCGTTCACGCGACACTTTGGTCGGTGAAGTTCAACAAAAGATAAATACACCTTATTATATAACTATATGGCACAGGCAAAATACGAGATTCGAAGGAAATGCCCTATCTGTGGTGCGGTGTTCCAAATTCGCACCATTGATGCTGTGTATTGTTCGAAGCAATGTTCCGATGTTGCTTACAAGAGGAAGAAAGACAGAGAGGCAAAAGAAGCCAAGTACGAAGAGTTGGCAAAAGAGATACCTGACATACGAGAATATCTTTCGGTTCAGGAGGCCGTTGCCGTTTATTGCGTTGAACGAGACACTTTGTATCGTGAGATTCGTAAGGGTAAGATTCCATCAGTCAATCTTGGCACGAAACAACTCAGATTGAATCGTGCAGACCTTGAACTGCGTTACCCAAGAAGAAAGAAGGTAAGGAAGGCTGCCAAGAAGCCTATACCAAAAACATACAACATGGAACCAGAGAATTGCTATACCATCGGAGAAATCTCAGAGAAGTTTAGGATTCATGATTCATCCGTATGGGCACATATCCGCAAGTTCTCCATCCCTACCCGACAGATAGGTAACTATGTTTACGCTCCAAAATCAGAAATCGACAAACTCTACAAATCCATCAAACTATGAAGACTCCGATGAAACGCACAGTATTCAAGGTAATACTCCGCAAATCCGAATACAAAGAGCAGTGGTCATTGCTCATTGAAAGTTTTCCTGTCTTTGAGTCTGGCAAGGATAAGCCTCTCCGCAAGCATGAACCACTTGGGCGGTTTATAACTACTCCTATCTTTGATAAGAATAGTTCTGGTAGGACATTGGCCGATGGCAAGGCCTACTATCGACCCAAGCGTGATGCCAATGGAATCATCCTGTGCCGTTCACAAAAGGACCAAGAGGCTTGCATCTTTGCAGATAAGGTTCGTGACCTTCGTCAGCACGAATACGATAATCAGTCATTGTACACAGATAGTGAGGCAGAACAAGCAGCACAAAACGAAAGGTCAAAGTGCGATTTCATCAAGTACTTTGAAGAGTTAAAGGACAAACGTCACAAGAACAGTTCCAAGTCCATTCAAGTCAATTGGAATCGTGAACTTGCACTTCTGAAGTTATATACAGATGGGAAGCCGCTTCTATTTGGTAGCATAGACCTGAATCTCATCGAAGACTACAAGGATTACCTTATCAATGCGCCCCAAGGAGGCAGTAAGACAGGAACCATATCAGCCAATACTGCCTCGACCTATTTCTCGATATTCAAGGCAGGTCTTCGTCAAGCCTTCATAGATGGCTATTTGACCATCGACCTTGCAGCCAAAGTTAAGAACATATACTACGAGGAAAGTCAACGCGAGTATCTGACATTGGAGGAACTCAACCAACTGGCAGCAACACCATGCGATAGCGAAATTCTCAAAAGAGCAGCCTTGTTTTCTGCATTGACAGGATTGCGCCATAGTGACATCAAACAGCTAAAGTGGCGCGATATTGTGAAAGACAAGGAACATTACCAACTCCATTTTACCCAACAGAAGACCAAGGGTGTAGAGTATATGCCAATTTCTGATCAGGCATATTCCTTATGTGGTGAACGAGGCGATGCAGACCGACTTGTCTTTGAAGGGCTACAAGACCCATCATGGATTAACCGACCTGTAAAACGATGGGTAGAAGCCTCTGGTATCACCAAACATATAACCTTTCACTGCTTTCGCCATACCTATGCTACCTTGCAGTTGACAAATGGCACGGACATCTATACTGTCAGCAAGATGCTTGGTCATAAGAAGGTAACAACAACTCAAATCTATGCCAAGATAGTTGACGCAAAGAAAAATGCTGCCGCTGATGCCATCCAGATCACCCTCTCTGACGACATGATTGGAACTCCCATCGACTCCAAAAAAGAATAGTTCATATTCCACCACCATAGGTCTAAGAAAACAGTAACTATTACGTTGTTCACATCCATAGCCATTCACATTCATTTGTGAGTGGCTTTCTTCATATTTGCCCATTTGTTGCCGATTTCCATTATGACAAGGATATGATACCAATCATAACGATGCCATAACGAAATTATTTTTCACCACCGTTATTCTTGTTTTCGCTGATTATCAGTAATATATACAAGATAATGTTATGATAGACATGTTTCTTTTATGCCCTGAATCATGCCCAAATCACCATTGCTTTTAACGATACTTTTGCAGTCGCTTTCTTACCAAAGAGAGTGACTGTAGCATAAGCTGCAGCCAACTTAAACACACATTTTTTATGCGTACAGAAGTACCCACATTCGATGCAATGCCACAGATGATGGCTAACATCCTTGAGAAGTTGGAGACGCTTGAACAAAAGTTCGACGCTCTGCAGTCAAACAACAATGTAGAGGCAGATGCATGGTTCTCGCTGCAAGACTTATGCAATTACCTCCCTAACCATCCAGCCGAACAAACGGTTTACGGTTGGACGAGTAATCGCACCATTCCCTTCCACAAGAATGGGAAAAGCATCATCTTCCGCAAGTCGGAGATTGATGCATGGCTCATGCAGACCTCTCGCAAGTCAGTCAATGACATTTACGATGAAGCATGTGCGTATGTAGCCAATAATCCCAAAGGCAGAAAGGAGGTGACACGCAACCATGTATAACCACCTTTCTATCTATGAGGAGTTTTTCGGAGTTAAAGAGGGAGAACTGCTGTCTTTTTCCTTTTTCCGAAAACCCATCCGCAACACGGAGCCATTGCGCTGCATCGGCATTCCTGACATCTACCGCTACATCGTTGGCCTGTATGCAAAGAAGCAAACAGAAATGTTGCGTTCCATTACGGGCAAAGACCAGGCACGCAAGTACAAAGCTGAGAATTTCGACTTCTGCACATTCTCTGGTATCTTTCATACTCGAAACAAGGACGGCCTGTTGCAGCAATCCGATCTGCTTTGTATTGACTTCGACCATGTGGCTGACATTCCTTCGTTGTATGAAAAACTGCTCAATGACCCTTGCTTTGAGACCGAGCTACTCTTTCGCTCTCCTTCGGGCGTTGGGCTAAAATGGATTATTCAGGTATTCCGCAAAGGATGGGAGCATAGCCGTTTCTTCAATGCAGTGCTCAACTATCTCGTAGCCAATGGCTATCCTGAGCCCGACAAATCTGGCAGTGATGTTTCTCGCTCCTGTTTCATTCCACATGACCCAGAAGCTTATATTAACCCTAAGTACAACAACGTTAAAGATGAAAACTTTTTCACCAGAAGAATGGGAGAATGTCCCTTCTAACACAGCGAACAGCAACACAAGCAATACACCGTCTGCATACTCCAACACAAGCGAAGACACCCGAGCCAAGGTAGAGCGTGTCCTTTCTCTTATTGAACAAAAGGGAATAGATATTACAAATGGCTATGACAACTGGCTGAAAGTCGGGTTTGCTCTTACAAGTGAGTTCCAAGAGGCAGGAAGAGGATTCTTCCACCGTGTCAGTCGGCAGAACCCCGAGTATAAGGCAAGTGATACAGACAAACAATACAATAAATGTCTGTCTGCACATGGGGACGGCATATCTATAGCCACATTTTTTCAGATGGCGAAAGATGCTGGTATTGACATTTCCAATCCCAAAGAAATCCAAAAGTCATCCGTTGGAATTTCGGATATTTGGACTTATGGTTCTGACAACCAAATATCCAAAAAACCAAATATCCAGCCTATCGAAGTGGACTCCAAATGGATTTTGGATGAAGAATTTCTTCCTCATTTCTCTGCCTTCATATACGACATGCTTCCACCTTTCCTGAAGGAAGTGTTGGGCAACTGCATCTCCGAAGATGACCGAGACATGATGCTGATGGGCACGCTGACTTGCATTTCAGCCACTCTCCACAATGTAGTCGGTGAGTACAATCACGACGATTGGCACCCTATGCTATACTTCTTTGTTATGGCCGATGCCGGCATGGGCAAAGGCTCGCTGAAATACTGTCGCGAGATTGTGGCTCCCATCCATAACGAACTGCGTGAAGCTTCCGAGCGGCTGATGAAAGAATATAAGGAGAGTAAAAGCGAGTCCAAGTCTGGCGAGAAAGATACATCCAATGTCGATGAAGCACCACACCGTCGCACACTCTTCATTCCTACCAACAGTAGTGCTGCATCCGTCATACAGCAATTGGACAACAACGGAGGTGTCGGTCTTATATTCGATACGGAATGTGATACGCTGAGTGCCATTCTTAAATCGGAATATGGTGACTACAGCACCATCATCCGCAAGAGCTATCATCATGAACCTATTGACCTGAGCCGCAGAAAGGATGATGAATATCGTGTCATTGAGAGGCCGATGCTTGCTATCTGTCTTTCTGGAACGCCTGGACAGCTCTACACTTTGACACCTCAGGCTGAGGATGACACCTTCTCACGTATCACCTGTTATCACATGCCATTTAAAGCAGAGTTCCGTGATGTCCTTGTCGAGAGTGCCAGCCACAATTCTGACAACTACACTTTGCGAGAGAGATTCTTCCAGTTCGGTAAGCTATACAAGCAACGTCGCGAGTCATTCTTCCGTGGTGGCAGTTACCGCATTGTCATCCCTCAAGAATACTGCAAGATGTTCAATGAGCATTTCAGGCAGATGAACCAAGAGGTGGTCGATGACATCTCGCATGATATGCAGAGTGTGGTACGCCGTCTGGCCTTCACTGTGTTTCGCATTATGATGGTACTGACCACTATCAGGTTCATGGACGAAACTCCTAATCTTTCTGCACTGACTCCAAAGGACGGTAGTCGAATCGTATTACGATGCAGTAAGGATGATTTCGACATCGCCATGGCGATAGGTGATGTACTCATCTATCATACTATCTATTGCTATGCCCATCTGCCACAGAGCAAAGTCACCACCAATGGACAGGGCGAGATTGTCACGAAGAAGAGTAAAATGGAGCAGCTATTGGCCGCTCTGCCAGACACATTTGACAGAGAGGTCTATCGAGCTGTATCCATGAAACAGAGCTATCCAGTGAGCACTACTGCCAAGTGGATCAATGACTACATCCGTCAAGGTCGTCTGGAACATGTGAGCCAGAACAGCTATCGGAAATTGTAACCATGGAGGAGCCTCGCCCGCGCGGTGTGACGGACTTTTGCAAAAGTCCTAAACATAATAGGGACTTTTAGATTCACTTGCTATCGCCGTTCACTTAAAAAGTCCTTCTATTATGCTCAGGCACCGCCCGAGACCTGGCATCCTCCACCAATAGAAATTATAAATAATGTAGAACCTTCAAACAAAAAAGTATTCAATGGAAATGAACATACCACGCGCCTCTATCCATGTTGGCGCAGACAAAAAATCATTCTCGGCTCAGATGGGCCACGAGGCAGAGCGCAGAGGGTGGGACGAGAAACGCTACCAGTCAAAGAATGCTGAGACGGAGAAGAATAATCACTACAACTTCTCACGCAAGCATCTCAACTTTGAAATCACCAAGGGATGCGAGGTCATGCCCCTTGGCTCCAATCCTATTCCACTTCATCAACGCCTCCAACAGCGCCACGATGAACTTGGCTTCAAACCTTACATGGATGCAAAACATCCCAATCAAGTTGCTCAAAACAGTCCGAACGGATTGGTGAATATCATTTTCGGTGGAGACCATGAAGTGATGAAGAAACTTGCCTTTGGCGAACAACAGATAGACACCTCTGACCCATACGCTGACAATAGCAGTATCAAACTGATGCCAGCTATCTACGAATGGGCAAAGGATACGTATCAGTTCTGTTGCCGTATGTGGGGCGAGGACAACATCATCGGCTTCGACGTGCATTGTGATGAGGCTGGTGTTCATGCTCATGCCTTGACCGTTCCTGTAGAGCAAGTCAAGAAGCGTGGACGCATCGGCAGTCAGTATGTTAACAAGGACAATCCCGACAAGGTCCTGTCAACGAAAGAGTGGAAGGCCTTGCCCAAGGAGGAACGCAGCAACTACATCAAGACTGAGTCAACAAAAGGTGTGGTAGAGCGTGTGTCGTATGCTAAGGTATGGGGTGAAACGGCCAAAGACAAGTCCGAGTACCTCTCTGACCTCCACACAAAGTACTATAATGAGGTGGGCAAGAAGTATGGCTTGGAGAGAGGCATCCCATATCATGAACTATCCGAAGAAGAGAAACGGGAACGCAGACACAAGAGCAAGGTTGTGTTGGAAGCTGAACGTCAGGCGAGACAGGCAATAGCAGAGGCAGAGAAACTGAAAGCAGAGATTGAAGCAGAAACATCTATTGCTACTCAACAAAAAGAGGAAGCCTTGAAGGATTTGAAGACTGCTCAATCTGGTTTCCTTGCCAAGATCTTCCAGCCCGGCAAGTACAAGAAGGAGGAAACTGCGAAGTTCAAAGAGTCGTATGATGCTGGTGTCAAGGAAACCATCGGCAACTTTATCAAAGCAACGGGACTGAAATGGAAGAGTGAACCCACAGCCGAGATCCTGGGACGACAGTACCGCATGTTATGGGACACGAACAAGGACCTTTCCAATGAATTGAAGACCAAGGAAGAAATCATCTCATCAAAGGATGTTGTAATCCGAGGACTTCGTGCTAAAGTAACCACTCTCACAGAAGAAGTGAATGGACTCAAATACCGCTTGACACTCATCGATGAGAACGCCGTAGAGCGATTGCGCAACGCCAAGAATGCCGAAACCGCTCGTGCCGACAGGGTTGAGAGTGAACTGAACTCGCTTCGTTCAACTTACCAGAACCTCTTGGGGAAGTGGAATACCCTTTGGATTGAACCAGAGTACAACGAGGCAGCAAGGAAGGTCAAGGAGCGCAAAGAGCATGAGGCTCGACTTGCTGCTGAGAAGCAAGATCGATACCAGAACATTCTCAATCGTTTCATCGCAGAAGGACGTGCTACCCTCAGAGCATTCGCACTTACAACCAGAACTAATTTCAACGACAAAGAGGCTACATCCATCTACTATGGCATCATGGCTGTTGCCTGTAAGATGAAATTGAACCTTGGTACAAAGGAAGGTATTACCTCGGCCGTCAACAACTTCCTTAGTGGTGTGTCATGGAGTGACTGCTCAAAATTCAATAAAGAGTGCGTCACTAACTGGACACATCTATTTGCGGAACGGGATGTGACCTACGAGCCATCTATCATAGACAACTTTATCTCTTTCGTTGATTATATGTCATGCAATGCAGAAACCTACACTTCTCTTGGCGGCTCCAATGGCTGTGCCGACCAACTGACGAATTGGGATGGCACGAAGAAACTTGGCCTCGACTCACCATCCAAAAAGAAAGGTCAGTCCTATTGAGGCACACAAGGCATATAAGCTAGAGCGATTTGCAGCAAATTGTACCTGCAAGTCGCTCTCATCTGTTAAAATGTAGCTAAAAACGAAGAATCCTTTGCAAAATTGGCCGTATTTCAAAAATTGTGATTATCTTTGTGGTCAAAATATGACAATTCTCATAAGGAAAAGTTTAATATCAGCCAGCATATGGAAAAAGACTTCATCAATTACATAATTGAGGGGAACAATTATCCACCCGATGGGTACGTTTCTTTTGATACTTCCGACCACATCCGTTTCCAAAATGGAATGGATGTGTCTGGTCACAATTACGGGTGTAATAGACGCTTCGTGATTGAGAAAAACATCGAAGGAGGTGAGGGCTATACTGTTACTCTGTATAATCTTGATGGGCTTCACCCTTTATGGAAAGACAATATTCAGATGGCTCCAAAGCGTATGCGAATAATTTCAACGAGTGACAATATCGTTGAGCTGCGTGGATATGGCTATGACGAAAATGCCATGGCACTAGGTGCACCCTTAGCGGATGCATCATTTGATAGTTATGGTATTATGCTCTTAATAGAAAACGCTGAAATAAGAAGAATACAACTAAATATGTACGATAGAAATATTAGCATTGTTTATCTAAAATAAGTATGCATTTACAATTTGTATAGACTAAATTACCTTTAGGAATAAAGTTAAACATCATATTATTAATTCGCTATGGCAGAATTAGAAATTAGACAACCAGAGTCCAATATCTACAGCAACGTTGAAGATTGTGAAGCTCTTCCTTTGTTTGTAAGATACACAAGTGACGATGCTAAATTTTATGACAAAGATGCGACGATCTCTTTTGAAGACACTGTTGCGCAATTGTCGGGTACCCATGTGTGCTACCTTATTCACCGTCGTCAAAAGGGACGAAATAAGGTATATGAAGAACTCGCAATAAAGTTCGACGAACTTCCTTTTTGCATGACTGCACAATTAGCAAGGGATGAATGCACTTTACGCGCCCCTCATTTCACTGTCAAGAATATGGTCTTGCCTGAAGAAAAAGACCAATTTATAGTTAAAAAATGTGAGGTCCGTTTTGTCGATTTATATGAGGATTCATTCAAATTGATAAACGGAGCTGGTCCTTATTGGGTTGGTCATGTTCAAGAGATTACTCAATTCATGAAGGATTGTTTCTCGCTTCCTATACCCCCCATTGAGATTCAAATAGAGGAGGATAAAGAAATGTGGCAGGCTTATCTTGACGGCCTAAATGCTCTGTTAGAGAACAAACGAGATTTAATCAAGATTCAAAACATTAGTAAACAAAAAGGAGGTTTGCTAAAATTGGATTTTGATATGGATAGCTATGCTCAGAATTTAAATAATGCTATTACTGAAGAATTAAAAGGCAAATGCGAGATGGAAGCGAGTGTTTCCATTGATGATGGAGAATGTCTTATATCATTTGATAGTTACCAATCCATTCCCGAAGATACTATAGAAAGTATTAAGACAATAGGAAGAGACTATTGCTATCAGGCTGATTCTGAACCTACCAATACGGTAAGCGGAAAAATTGCAATCATATCAGATTCAGAAGAGTTAGCAGGCATAACCTCTTCCATTGATTCGGAATTGACAGAGTTCGGAGTTGATTTAAAGAAGGATGAGTCGGGGGAGTTTCTTTTAACTTCTGATAAGGATATTGTATTCCTTCAGAAAATTGTAGATACTCATCACAAAGGTATTGCGGAGGTTGTTTGTACGACCAAATTAATCATGCCTTTATTACCTTCTGCTGAATCTATTGATATAAACAACTATATTAAGGATCTTCCTGATGATACTCAGGTTATACCACATGGGAAACATTTTGTAATAACATCTAAGCGTCCTCTTAATACTGAACTTTCAATATTCAAAAAACTTCGTTTCGCAAGTTGCATGGTATCTGTTTCACCCAAACAAATAGATACAAGGATTGAGATTGAAGGTGCTAACATAAAAGGAAACACCTATACTTGGATTGTAAATAATCCAAGCGAACTGC
The DNA here is from genome assembly GCF_000156195.1 of Bacteroides finegoldii DSM 17565. Lineage (GTDB taxonomy): Bacteria > Bacteroidota > Bacteroidia > Bacteroidales > Bacteroidaceae > Bacteroides > Bacteroides finegoldii. The sequence continues at coordinate 312,030 of NZ_GG688317.1, forward strand.
CAAGAGTTGATCGTTATTTTAATATGGTTAGAAAAAGCTATTCCGACCAATATATTAGCAGTACATTCCACTATGCCTTTGCACCTCAGATTGAGAAGTCTGTTCTTGCAGATTTGAAGCTCCAAAATTATGGCAAATCTTCACTGCAAGTAGATGTGCCAAGATCGTGTGTCGTTTTCTATCCAAAATCTCAAGAGGACTATTCAACTCTTAAAGAAAATATTTTCTCACAGTTAGATGACTCTATATGTGCAGAAGCTCCTGAATATGAACCAACAGCGCGAATAGAATTCCTTTGCGAAAATGAAGAATATCGTAGAAGCGTATTTGAAAAGGTCAATGTGGCACTTGCTGACAAACGTAGCAATTTCACTACAAACAGGCTCAGCAAAGATGCTAAAGAGTTGAATTTTGCTTTCAATTTTGTGGACATTGAAGAAAGAGATAATATTGAGACTATTATAGAAGGAGCACTTGCTTCTATTCATGGAATAAAGATTATTTATGATGACAACAACAATAAGGGTGTTACACAATGGTCTCTTTCAGAAGACCTTTCTTTATTGCAGGAATTAGATCGCAAGCTTCAATCTGACTTTAGAAATGAGAACGTCAATTATATTAACGGCTCAAAATATGACAAATTAAGCGAGGTCGATGAAGAAGAGTTAGCACATAGTCAGTACTCAAAGGAAAGTATAATACGTCGCCGCCGTCGTCAGTATCTTCAAAAAAACAGTCTGAATATTGGTAATTGTGTACGAAGAACAAGAGACTATGCCATCATAGAACCTAATGATGACGTTTTAGAATTATTATCATCAAAAGAACTGAAAATTGTTGCAGGCGACTATATACAATTCCCTGCCATGGGTGAAACCATGGAATTAATGCGCCAAAGCAAGGCTATGAGCCGTATTTTAAAGCCAGAAAGCAAATACAATCATAGGCCTATAAATCCGAACCTTCCAAATTATATATTTGACCCAAAGTATGCAGGAGAAACGGTTGTTGACATTAATACAGCAATGGAAGACATTCGTACTCACAAGATTGGGAATCTGAACGAAAAGCAATTGGAGGCTGTCACAAAATCTGTTCTTGCTAAAGATTTAGCACTAATACAAGGTCCTCCTGGTACTGGTAAAACAACTGTTATTGCCGAGATAATATGGCAAGAAATCCGAAAGAATCCTGATTGCAGAATCCTATTAACATCACAAACAAATCTTGCAGTTGACAATGCTCTTGAAAGACTGCAAGGCCAAGCTGGTATTCGACCTGTTCGTATAGGGAAACCTGATAAATTGGAACCAGAAGGAAGAAGATTCTCTTTGCCTGTAATGGATAGTTGGGCGCAAGACTCTAAGAATGGCGAAGACAATGCAACTCGTATTTGGATTGATCGGATTGTAAGTAAAATATCTAATGACCCTAAATATTTGTCTGCAATCAGCTCTTGGAAGAACGAACTTGAAGCCAAGGATAAACATTCCAGGACAGAATTTAGTCGTTTATACAGAAGTAATGTAAATCTCGTGGCTGCAACATGTAGTATTTGTGGATCTCGTGATTTTATGGAGTCTTATTCTGACATGTTTGGGGGAAACGAACGTTCTGACATGTTTTTTGATGTGGTAATTATGGATGAAGCAAGTAAAGCCACACCATTAGAAATGGCAGTACCACTTGTCTTAGGTAAAAAAATCATCGTCATTGGTGACCACAAACAGTTGCCTCCAATGATGGATGAAAATACAATTGATAGCGCTCTGGAAAAGATCGGCAAAAAAGAAATTGCTGAGAAATTACAAAAGGCAGAATCTCAATTCAAACGCTTGTTTGAAGCTGCAGCAAAAGTTAGGAAGACAATCGTTGCCACACTTGACACACAATATCGTATGCATGAACAGATCATGAATACAATTAAACAATTCTATCAAGAAGAACTTGCCGCGACTGGTGGATTAAAGTGTGGAATAACTGAAACTATGGACATTCCTGATTTGGCAAATAAGGGAAGTAGATGGCATGGTATAACATTAAATCCTATAATTCAACCCAGCACTCATGCAGTATGGATTGATGTTCGTACCCCAGAAACATACTTAAGCCCTGGTTACAAAAACGAAGGAGAACTTAAAGCCATAGATTTAGTTCTTAAGGCTCTCCAACAGGCAGATGGATATTCTGAATTCGTTAATGCACAGCAAAAACCAGAAGACAAAGAAATAGGCATCATTACATTCTATAGTGCTCAAAGTCGGGAAATCCGAAAAATGTACAAAGGAAAGAACTATAGAATGGATGTAGTCGACAGATTCCAAGGTATGGAGCGCAACATTATTATTGTTTCAACAGTTCGAAGCAACCCTAAAAACAATATTGGTTTTGCAAAGGAAATCGAACGTATTAATGTCGCTTTCTCTCGTGCCAGACGCCTTCTTATTGTCGTTGGTAATAAACGTCAATTTGAGAGTAATAGTAATTATGCTGCTTCCATTGCAAATATGGAAACTGTTAGTTTTGAGCAACTTAAAGATGCTGTAAGATGAGCAAGATAAAAAAACAAAAAAATGCAGTGCCCCAAAAGGTACAGGAACCTATTGGAACTCGTATAGCCAGGGCCGTATTCAAAGAAAAGAAAATTTCTGAAAGAATCTTTGGATATATTTCTTATGACATTAACTTTATCAAAGCTACATATGCTGGTAAAACTCAAAGACCTGCAAAGATAACATCGCTTGAAAAGGGTATTGTCGGCATACTTCTTATCGATGAAACATCGTCATTTGAAAAAATAGGACTGATTTTGGGGTTGGACGTAGTAAACGACAAAGCTGAACAGTCAATATTGCGGACAGCAATTGATACACTTCGAGGCTTCAATGCTATTGAAGGTGATGATTCATGTATGGCTCTTACTGATGCTGGTCGCACATACGCAGACAAGGGAGAACGGCCTGATACCTATACAAAATCGTTTGATATATACGTTGATAAGTCCCATTTATCTTGGCTGAATATAAAAAATTGTATAGGTGACAATCTCTCAAAAATCAACGAGATTAACACGCCTTGTGACAATCTAAATCTTTCCTTAGAGCAGATTAAGCAATATGCAGAATGTCAAGCACAAGATGTGCATTTCCCACAGAATCGTTATCTCTTAGAAAGTGCAATATGGAGTGAAGGACATGAGGCAAATTATAAGGTATATGTGTGCTTTGTACAAAGTATTGCTTCATCAGAAGAGGTTCGTGCATTTGTTTTCGACGAAAATTCAAATACACTAAATCCTGTAATGTCAGAGCAGATAAATTCCAACCCTGAATTGCTGTCGGAACTTCTTGAAAAGTGTATTAGGTTTGAGTGTGAAATTGACGAAGAAACCATAGTGCTCGAAGGAGATGCTATAGAGACTGCCAAATCAGAAATTTCTGAAGACATAAAAGAGGCAGAAAAGCAACTAGTACTTGAAGAAGAGAATGCTCAAAATGCACCTTTGTCAGATACAAAAGCAGATTCCTCTCTATCAGCAAATACAGAAAAAGAAAGACTTCATAAAAAAGCACTATACGATTCTTTATCTTTTGAGCTTGAACTTCAAAAGATTTTCAATGAGGATGATCCAGATGAAATATGGCTCATTAGCCCTTGGATTCGAAAGGGTGCATTTATGCACGATCGCGGTCCACTTATTGAAAATTTCCTCAAGGACGAGAACAAGAGAGTTTTCATTGCTTATTCTGAACCGGCATCTAATAACGATGGAAAACCTATGATGGATGAAGAGGTTGAACCCGGAATAAAATTGTTGGATGAACAATATCCTAATTTTTTTCATGTACAACTCCCAGAGTTTCATCTTAAAAATGTCATAGAAGTTAAAGGTGATCAGAAAGTTCTTTTCTCAGGAAGTTTCAATGTGTTGTCGTTCTCCGTATCAGAGGAACAAAAACATATACGAAGAGAAGAGATGACATTAGCGCATCATACCGTTGCAAAGAATAAGTATGCAGATTTTCAATTGGAATTTGCTGAAATTTACGCATCTAGAATACAGAAGGAAATCGAGAGTCTGGAAGTTACATCTTTAGCTAATTACAAGAATGAACGCTTAGATTATTTCTTAAATATTGACAATCCTGAGGTTCATAAGTTGTTCAGCCCGATTGAGGATTTACTTGAAGAAAAAGCTTTGGGTTGTCTTAAAGAGGAACTGCATAAGAAACTAACAAAGATTGGGCAAGAGTTAGTTGCCGCATCGAATATGGGAGGGCTAAACATGAAGGATAAAAAGAGGTACAAATCATCATTGGAAAGTATATCCAAGGATTTGTCTTCTAATTCAATAGATGATCCTTCTATAATTGAGTTGCTTGAAAGTAGCCTGAAGCTTTTAGATGTTGTACCTGAAAAGAAAATATTTCCGGACAAAGTCTCGACTAAAACTGCAAGACAGTCATTTGCTCCAAGAAAGCCACAAAATTCCACAATGGAAAATCTATACACTGAAAGTGCATCAATTTCAGAAATTAAAACAATGGTATCTGAAGCAATGGACGGAAGCCAACATGGAATCCGAATAACAATCGATTCTGTGACTAAAGCAAAAAAGATGTGTTCTCCAACTAATCTTAGTCTTGAAAACACTGATAAATTGTTTAAGGTTCTAGCTGGTACAAATGTCTTAGCTTCTGCAATAAAGCTCGGTATCGAAAAGAAAATGAGACTTGCTGATGTTCATAATTCACTTCGAAGAATCATAAAGAAATGTGAAGACTTCGATAGCCTCAGTATTATATATAATGAAGACCAAAAACGGATTATTTTCGATGTTGAGGGAATTCAGTTCCAATACGAGAAATTTGAGGCAAATGAAGAATTAATGATGTTCATCAATAGCCACAATAATCGAGTTACTCGATGGAATGGTAGTCGCACCTTCCTATTTTCTGTTGAGATAATTGATATTGCCACAAAATATATAATTGAGTAGTATGTCACGATTCGAATCTTCAAGATTTGTACGAAATCCTCAGGTGATGCACGTAGATATTCTTAAATCTGCGTGTGACACCTTGGGATGGTCGTATTCTGTTAGAGGAAATGAATTACTTGTAACAGATGCAAAACAAGGCACGAAACTGTATGGTGAATTTGCCCTTAAACTTAATCTCACAACAAATGAAGTAACATATAACACTTATTATATGCCCAATGCTGCACAAAAAGTAGAAGAATTGCAAAACCAATTCTATGCTTTGAATGCTGCATATGCAAAAAACTCATTGGTTCAAGAATTTAAGAAAAAAGGCTTTACCTATAAAGCAAATGATCGGTTCACTCCAACAACTGAAGAAGTTTATAGCTTTTTTATGGTAGGTCGTTCAAAAGACAAAAACGAGGACGAACCTGTTGCACAGATAAAGTTTGTTATTTTGAAAGATGGAACAATTGTTACAGACTCCGACTATCTACCGAACGATGTTAATGAAAGAGCTCATGAAGCTATGGATGTCCTTGAACAATTACTGGGTAACAAAAGGGTCATGACAAAGAAAACAAATATTCCCGCTAAATATTTAGCAAAGATGAAGCCTCGTAGAAAAAATACACAATCTATAGAACAGAAATAATATCAAAATGGAAGCCATATATTCGAAAATTAAAGATATGCTAAAGGCATATTATCCAGTCCTGTATCTGACTAGTTTTGAATATGATAGAACAAAACAGAAGATAGAAGGTATAATAAATATACTAAAGTCGGAAGGAAAGGATGTTCGTCTTTTCAACTGGAATTGTGTAAGTGGTTTACGAGACCTTAATAGCGACAAGTCCCTACCTGTCATTAATAAAGATGATGAAGAAATAGTTGAACCTGAAGAGGTGTTAAAATACATTCTAAATGATAAGGATACAAGTAAGGATGTATTTGTGTTGGAAGATTTCAACAATTATATAGAAGAGGAAAATGTTAAATACTATATTCGTTCTATCGCTGAAAGAGCTAGGCATACGAATACTCATGCCATTATTTTGTCTGCTGTATATAAGTTGCCTGTAGAATTGGAGAAATATGTAACTGTGTTGAATATTCCATTACCGAACAGATTAGATATGGAAAAGACACTTGGCGTTGTTGAAAGACAATGTAAGATTAATCTATCGGTGGAAATGCGTAATAGAATGGTAGATGCAGCTTTAGGTATGACCTCTATGGAAGCAGATTTGGCATTTTGTCTTGCTGCTGTTAAGGACGATTTAGGACAGAATGCACCATATACGGTTTCTTCAGAAAAAGAACAAATCATAAAGAAGTCTGGCATCCTTGATTATTTTCCTAAGAATGAAAGTCTTAAGGATGTTGGTGGCATGGAAGTTCTAAAGGATTGGTTGTTCAAAAGACAAAAAGCATATGAAAAGAAAGCACGTGATTTTGGATTACAAGAACCAAAAGGCTTATTGCTGTTGGGCGTTCCTGGTTGTGGAAAGAGTCTTACTGCAAAAAGTATTGCATCATTCTGGAATATGCCATTATTGAGGTTGGATATTGGCAAGGTTTATCAAGGGTTGGTTGGTAGCAGTGAGGACAACATACGAAAGGCAATTGCGACTGCAGAAGCTGTAGCGCCTTGTGTTCTATGGATTGATGAAATAGAAAAAGGACTTAGCGGTGTACAATCAAGCGGTTCAACTGATGGAGGTGTGACATCAAGAATTTTTTCCACAATATTGACGTGGATGCAAGAGAAAACATCTCCAGTATTTGTCGTAGCTACTGCAAATAACATCAATCTCTTACCGCCAGAATTGTTGCGAAAGGGACGTTTCGATGAGATATTCTTTGTAGATCTTCCAAGTCAACAAGAACGAGAAAATATTTTTTCCATACATTTAAAAAAGAAGGGACAAGATCCTTCTCAATATCCAATGGAAATGCTTGGCAAGAAAACGGAAGGTTTTAATGGCGCAGAAATAGAAGAATGCATAAAAGAGGCCATGTTTGCGGCCTACGTTGAAGCACAAGATGAACCGAAACTTCTAAGTAAGCATCTAATGGATGCCATAGCAAAGACTGTTCCTTTGTCAACAACTATGAAGGAGCAAATAGCTGTACTTAGAAATTGGGCTGCTACGAGAGCAAAAAATGCTTCAAGCGAATCGATTGCTGAAGAAAAGAAGGAAATGCCTATCCTTCTCACTCGTCCAGAGTTGGAACTTGAAAGGTCATTTGATTTAAATACTACAAAAGAGTAATGAATGAGTATCGAGATAGAATTAGGTGCTTATGATAACGTTGTTCCACCTCTTACCATTCCGAACAGAGAAGTGAAATGCGTTAATGCCGATGGTACTGCAAATGCGGGAGAGTAGGTCGGTGCCAACCCGGAAGCGAACAGGGGTGATAACATGTGATGCATAACATAATTCAAAAAGTCATTATGGATAATTTTAATGTTATTCTAGTAAATGGTGACTTGTAGTTGAATCAGTCCGAAAACAAAGGGGCTGATTTGAAAAAGTCATCTCCTTTTTGGGATTCGTTTTAGACTCAACTAGGAAAGCGCTTTGCTGACCTTGTGTGGCTACTTGCCTTAGTGGGGCTAATAATGTTTCTGTAATAAGGACCTCCTAAGCATGAGGGTAAAAGGCTCATTTTTAAAGGATGATAATATGATAGAAAACATTGACATAACAAAAGAGACTTCTGGTCAACTTCTGGCCAATGATCCCGAATATGTGAGACTTGTCTCACATATCTCAGACCTTTGGGATGGGGCAAAGAACAAGGCTGTATATGCAGTCAATGCTGAACTGATCGATGCGAATTGGCAGACTGGTCAGTATATTGTTGAGTTTGAACAAGGTGGCAATGCTAAGGCGAAGTATGGAGACAAACTATTAGTTAATCTGTCCAAAGACTTGACTCGATTGAAAGGGCGCGGATTCAGTCGCTCCAATCTCAACTACATGCGTAAGTTATACTTGGCTTTCCCAATTTGTGAAACATTGTCTCACAAATTAACATGGAGCCATTATTTTGAACTACTGAAATGTGATGATCCCTTAGAGATGAAGTTCTACATGAAAGAATGCATCAAAGAAGGATGGAAAGTCAGGGAGTTAAAACGACAAATCAATTCATCTCTTTTCCAAAGACTTGCACTCAGTACAGATAAAGAAGGAGTGCTTGCGCTTGCAAATGAAGGGCATCAGGTCATGTCTCCTGCTGATATCATCAGAGACCCATACGTTTTAGAATTTACAGGAATACCGCAGCAAAAGCGGTATAAGGAATCCGATTTGGAGAAAGCTCTGAAGACCAATATGGAACAGTTCTTATTGGAATTGGGCAGAGGCTTCGCATTCATGGGACGTCAGTATGTCATACCAATAGGGAGCAGACATTTCAAAGTGGATTTGGTATTCTATAATGCCATATTGAAATGTCATGTTTTGATTGACTTGAAGCGAGGAGAAATTAAGCATGGAGATATCGGTCAAATGAATCTCTATCTGAATTACTTCAAAAATGAAATTTGCCAACCAGACGATAATCCCCCAATTGGTATTGTATTGGGTGCAAAGAAAGATGAGCTATTGATGGAATACGCGCTCCAGGGCATCGACAACCAACTTTTTGCAGCGCGTTATCAGCTTTATCTGCCCAATCGCGAGGAACTTCAAACCCAATTGGATTTATTACTTGACAATTCAAAAGAAAATAGGTAAATATGTTATTCGGAAGTAAGATTAGAAAACTAAGAGATGAGAATGGCGTACTGCAACGCCAGTTGGCTGCACTATTGGAGATAGACACTCCGATGTTCAGCAAGATTGAACGCGGTGACAGGCGTGCTAAACGTGAGCAGGTTATCAAACTCGCTGAGTACTTCCATCAGGACGAGAACGAAATGCTGACCCTCTGGTTGGCTGACAAAGTGCTTGATGCGGTGGATGGCGAGCAAGAACTCAGTTCGCAAGCCATTGAAGTTGCCCAAGAACAAATCAAAGAACAGTAAAAGTATGGAAATTGACATTTTTCCTATACCACATCGGAAGGATGGGACGGCTCGTAACTTTGACAAGGTTTTCCTTGGTATTCTCATCATCACTTACATCATCGCTGCTTTTAAGACGGCTCAGTGTATCGTAGGCAATGATGCAGAAAAAGAGTTCGTATGCTTTCTGCTCACAATACCGATATTCATAGGCTATTACGCCATATTTGTGCTTGTCTGTCATGGCGTCAAGACGGGACTCTATGCTTACTTCAAGTCTCATCGCAAAGAATGGAACAGCATAGCAGACCGCGAGGAGATGGAGGAGCACATCGCTCAAAACCTTGGCCATATACAGAAGAAGGCACAAGAGAAGACAGCAACTATCACCAATACAAAGAATGCAGCACCAGCAGTGGTTAACGCTCGTAAGACTGACTGCGATGTCGAATCACAAAGTCCAGAAGAAGTGTCCGTTACTCCTGAGGCATTGGCAAAGTTACAGTTGAAGCGTGACATCCAGAAGGCGCATGATGAGTTGGAGGTATTCATCAATCAAGTGCAAATTGACCGCAAGCAGATGAATGAAGCAAAAGTCGCTCGCGAAGCAAGGAAACTTGAAGCCATCCTCAAATATACCCGCTATACGCTCATGCCTCATGGTTTCACGGATGAGGAACTGTATCAGATAGAGGAAGCTGTCAAACTTCTTGTTGAACTCAATGGTGTTACCCGAATGGAAGTCCTTTCCATCAGCAAGAAGAAGGGACTGAAGCAAGCCGACCTAAAGAACTTCTGCTGGAACGTTGCAAACCAATATGGAATTGATCCGAAGACAACGGCTCTGTTTGCACTCAATCTGTTTTATGCCTGGTTCAGCAACACCGAACCTTCAAGCATTCAAAAGACGCTGCGCAACACAGCAGGCACATATACAATTGAAATTGACGCGAACATCATAGACCATCTGCCAGTGCTGGAAGAAAAGGTGCTTGGCAAGAAACACAAATAACAGCAATCTGCAAATAACATTGACATTATGTTCAATTAGAGTAAAACTTGTACAGCTAATACTAGTCGGTATAGTAAAAACAGAACGAACATGAAACAAAATAGATACAATGAATTATATAAAGAGCTGAATCCTTCCCTTAAAATGAAGTTGAATGCTATACGTATGAACTTACATGAGGGAAAGGCTTCTTGTTTAGTAGGTGCAGGCTTTAGCAAGAATGCCGAAATGGATGATGCCACTCATATGAAAGATTGGTTCGAGCTTGCAGATGACTTCTATGAGACTCTATATGGAGAAAAGCCAGACGATAAGAATGTAAGATATAAGAATGTTCTTAGGTTGGCATCTCAAGTGGAGGCATCCAAAGGAAGAGGGGAGATAGAATCTTTGATTCAAAATTCTCTGCCTGATGAGCGTGTATATCCGGGACGCTTGCATATCGAACTAATGAAATTGCCATGGTCTGATGTTTTTACTACAAATTATGACACACTGTTAGAAAAGGCTTTCATAGAAGCTGATAGGTATTACTACAAGGTAACAAATAAGGAAACATTATTGTACACGCCTCATCCAAGGTTGATTAAGTTGCATGGCAGTTTTCCCGATATACGTCCATTTATTATAACCGAAGAAGACTATCGCACTTATCCACAACGATTTCCGGAATTCGTAAATACAGTGCGACAGTCTCTAATAGAAAATGTTCTTTGCCTTATTGGATTCTCTGGTGATGATCCAAATTTTCTCAGTTGGATAGGCTGGTTGCGTGATGTTATGGGAGAACAGGCCTCTCCTGTGTATCAGATCACGTATAATAACCAAATGCACGATTCTAATATTCATCTATCGCACGACCTTGGAATCGATGTCATCAACCTTGCAGACATAAAAAAAGTTAGTGGTTTCTCGGAAGCGTTGGATTTTTTCTTGATGTATATAGGCAAGGAATATAAAACGAATTGGTCGGGAGAGTTAAAAAATGCCCATACATCAATACACATCGGAGAAAACTACGACGTCGATGCTCTTATAAAGGATATGAGGATGATACGCGAATCGTATCCAGGATGGATTGTATTGCCAGCATCTCATATGCGTGAATTTTCCGACACGAAGGAATATATACCTTTCTGGACCAACATATATGCGAAGTGTGCTAATGATGTTATAAAGCAGGTGAATTTCTTGTTCGAAGTAAATTGGCGTATTGAAACTGCATTGGCATCTCCTGATATGGAATGGTATATACAAGCTTTAGAACAATTGCCTTCAGAAGATGCAAATGGCTTGGACAATGCTACATATCAGAAGCTATTAGGATTAAAGCTTTCTCTTCTCAACACATATCGTTTCAAAGGTGCAGATGATGATTATGTTCATCTGTTAGAAAACATTGAGACTCACATTTCTCAGCTCACGTACGAGCATAAACGGCAGTTGAATTATATAAAGTGTCTACATGCCATCTCGACATTGAATTATACCAACGTTCAACAAATTGTTGATGACTGGAACCTTCGCTCATTCGATTATCAAGGTCACCTGTGGAAAGCAGGGATGCTGATAGAGGTAGGTCAGTTGCGAGAGTCCCAAGTGATGCTTCGAGACTTATTGAAATCTGTGAAAAGAAATATTCTAACATCAAGGTACTCCGCGCAGTTGTCTTCTGTTCGCTCTGCCATAGAACTCTTCCTATGGAGGATGGATTATATGTATTCCATGGATAAATCTAACCCAGATTTAGACTTTGCTGGAATTGTGAGAACTTGTCGCGACATGATTGTTAAAGAAGAAAATCAACCATCTCGTCACCAAATAACCCATGGTTTCAATCTCTTAGAAACTGGTCAACAATGGAATTTTGGCGGAAGTGGATTTAAAGGAGATTATTATGGGGCGATTCGTTATTTCCGTCTATATGAAAAGTTAGGATTCCCATTTGGTATGCCCATGGGATTCTCTTCGGAAGTTGAGACTAAGACTTTCATGATAGAGCGATTATTGCGTTATTATCCTAAGTATGCATTACAATGGATTGTTAGATGTTGTGAGACAAAAACTATAAACGTATTAAACCGAGAAACATTGTTACATATTAGGAGGGAGGATGCTTGTGCGTTTTTTGACAAGTCGATTGCATCTTGCGAAACAGGTCTTGACCAGTACGCAGGAAGAATTCTACAAAAACGAGTTTTGACATGTCAGTTGCCTATACTAGTAAAACTTTCTGTATTGCTTACACAAGAAAGAGTGGAACGTGTATTTAATGCGCTTTGTGTTGTATATCGTCAACATTCACAAAAGTATGATGGAAAACAAGTCCAAACATTATACGATAATTTGTCAGGAGAATCGCTAAAACGTTGTCAGAAAAAAGCTTTGGAACAGCCAATTATGCAATCAGGCGTTAGAGAAGAAGATTTTAAAATGCCTTATTTGTTGAAAGATGAAATTGATTATTCTATAGAGGCTGGTGATATTGCTATGACAGGCTTATCATCTGATGTAATTAAAGAGCAACAAGCAGCTTACAAAAGACTTAGAATTTTGAAACGGACAAAGAAAGATGATTTGACTTCTTCTGCTTTGGATATGTGCATTAATGTATGGAGAACAATACCGCCTTTATCTGATGACAAATTAGAATCTTTTTATGAGTTTCCAGCAGAGGAAAATACGATGAGTTCCATAGCGGCTTCTGAGTTAAATTCGTTCTTGGATACAGACTTCACAAATGAGAACTCTTCTGCCTTCATAGATAGAATCTCGAATAAATTATTCCGTCTTCAGATTGGCTTTTCTCGTTTTACAGAGGAACAACACTCGCTATTCTTGAACAAAGTAATAAGAATTCTTACAGAAAATGAAGATGCCTTCAAAAAGGATGATTCTGACAGTTTCTTTGGTGGCTTTCGCTCTCATGTAGAGAGAATTTTCTCCTATCTGAACTATTATAGCCAAATAGAGGGTCTTCCGTCGAAAGAAAATGATGTGTGGCAGTCTTTTAAAAACGTAATTGAACGATACCGTAAACACGGTTATCCAGTATTAACAATTATGACTCACCTGGCTTATTGGGGCATATGGAATAAGACTACTATCAAAAGTTACGTGAATAAAGCCATATTCTCAGAATCTAGTTCATTAGTCCGTGATGCTGGCCAGGCTTTGGTCTATACGGCTAACAAGCAAGGTGCAAAAGTTAACCAAACCATAATTAAAGACATAATAAGTAAGGTGTCTTATGTCTTTGATGAGGATACTCATACATATCTCCATATTGTAAGGGATATCTTATTGAATAAGGGTGTAAGTAAAGAAGCGCGTGTCAAGTTAGAGGAGTGGATGAATAACCTGCCATATCGAATAGAACGTTGTTCGATATCAGAAGAAATCAAAGACGATATTCGATATTATGCAAATCAAATAGCAGGTATTATGACGATTATTTGGCCAGACTGGACAGGTTTGAATGCTTGGCAAACTTATATGGGAAAAGAGCACATAAAGAATGACGTCAGAAACGGATTTGAAATAGGAGTCCGTCTTGCTAATTCATAATGAAAATGGAATTTACGATACAAAAAATACTAGAATTCCACGATTTATTTCCAAAGGAAAAAGATCTGGATGTGCGAACAATACTGAAGAAATATAGCCGTGAGTATATTGTTCGTTGCTGTCATGTCCTATGCAATAATTACAGCAATTCTGCCTTTATTCCGGACAATAATAATACTTTTTTCTCAGAGGTAAGCAAGAAACATATTCCTGGTCTAAATGAAAAGATATCTAAATATCTTAATACGACAGGGCAGGATAGAGTCTGCTATTGTACAGTAAAAACAGCATTAGAGTTGATGCGAGTGGCCTTTTCTATTCCCGTACAAGAGTACAAGAATGAAGGACAAAAAGAAGATTTTGAATATGATTTGTTTCGTTCTGTGCTGATGCTTAATGAAAATTTGATGGCTTTTTCCCATGCTGGTCAATTGGATTTAGCAACACTTTTGTTCGCTAACTACTACGTGCAGAATGATATCATTAATCAAAATCAGAGTGATACTTTTGTTCGTCAGATTATACACTATAAGAAACTAGTGGATTTCTTAGAGAATCACCCTAAATGTGCTAATGCATATGAAGTATTCATGCAAAAGATGGGGATTAATTCAATGGATGAGTATTCCAAAACTTGGATGTCATTAGTGTCACTATCAATGGGATATTTGAAGAGTGGTGTAAAAGCATGTCCTATCTTTGACTATAATCAGTTGAAAGATGAAGATCATCTTATAAGTAAGTCAGTGCTGGATAATCTCTGTATAGACATAACGGCTACTATACCGTATGATGCAGAAGATGCGGAATCAAGAGATAATAATGTAGATTATAGAACTTTCCGTTCACACCCTCTGGTGAGAGTTGATAGTGGTAAATATCTGATTTATAGTCTTCACTTGTTACTAGAGAGACTATACAGCAGTCTATTCTTTGATATAAAGGATGGATTCAAGAATGCTTTTGCATTTTATAATAAAGAATTTGTTGAGCGACGATTGTTTCAACCTGCAGCTCTTGCAGCTCTTTCAAAGCATACGTCGTTCTTTTGGCCTACTAAACACGATGTAGAAGAATTGAATGCCCCTACAGAGATTGACGGGCAACCAGATTTCTATGTTAGAGAAGATTATAACATAATACTCTTTGAGTGTAAAGCAATCAGAATTAAAGGTGAGGTAAAAGATAAATCTGACATTACAGAACTGCTGGATTTGTTGAAACAAAAACTCTATCAGTCAACCAAGAACACTGATAAATCGCGTAAGGAGAAAAAGAAACCTGAAGATTTGGGAGTAAAGCAGCTTGGCAATCAAATGAAACTTATAGACGATGATGATTTTGAGCTTGATAAAAACATACCGGACGAAGTGGCGTATTACCCAGTGCTAGTATTGGAAGATACTCATCTTGTCATTCCTGGTATATCAGGTATCATCAACTCTTGGTATAAGGATTTAATTGATAAAGAGCTACCAAATCAAATGTGTCATCCGCTTGTTGTAATGTCCATAAACACACTAATATGGCATAGACAAGCCTTTGCTAGATTTGGTTTCCATACCATATTTGATAATTATTATAGTAAAGCGGCCAAATATGAGAAAGATGGCATCCATTGGTCTTTTAATCCTTTTTCAGATTTTGATACTTTTATGATGGAACACTATAAAATATCGAAATTAGAGAGACAGAAAATGTTTAATGAGTCATTAAACGCATTAGGACTAAAAAAGAAAATCACTAGTGTTAATTGATATAGACGAGAACAAACCATGGAATTTACCAAAGTTGGAAGAGAAAGAACTTAGCAAGAATCGCTAATAGCGTATTTGTGGATTTCTACTTTTGCTTGGCTTAACCACCTCTTTTACGTCCTCTTATCGTTTACGTATATTCGTAATCAACTGATACACAGTAGTGTTTAGATTTGAGGAAGGATTATTATCCGGGTTATCGAGACAAAGAGACAATGAAAGTTATCCGCCATGAGTCGCTTGGTATTTACGTCTATGCCAATCCGAGAAACAAGCGTGAACAGAACTTCAACGAGGTAATGACCGAAAAAGCCGAAGCCATCCGTTGCCGCAGGTTTGAATCTGTGGTGAATGAACGGTATGATTTCTTCGACAGGTACAAACTCAAAGCCGATTTCTTGGAGTATTATCGCAAACAACTCCGCAAGCATGACCAGAAATGGGAGTTCGTCTATCTCCATTTCAGAAACTTCGTACATGGCAAATGTACCTTTGAGGAAATTGACATCGACCTATGCAACAAATTTCGGGAATACTTGCTGAGTGCCAAGAAACTGAGGCGCAATGGACCCATTACACGGAACTCCGCATCGGGATATTGGTCTACTTTCAGGGGATTCCTGAAAATTCTCTACCGTAATGGAATGATAAAGACCAATGTCAATGATTTTTTGGATAAGATTGAAACGGAAGATGTGGTCAAAGAGTATCTGTCTGTAGAAGAACTATATAAACTGGCTGAAACACCGTGCAAGAAGCCCATTCTGAAAATAGCATCGTTGTTTTCGTGCATGACCAGTTTACGTATCAGTGATATTCTTGCCTTATGTTGGGAAGATATTGTAGACTACTCAGCCGGAGGAAAATGTGTACATATCATTACGCAAAAGAACAAAGCGGAAGACATCATTCCCATCAGTGAAGAAGCATTGGGATTGATTGGTTACAGTTCCGAGAAGAAAGGTTTGGTATTCAAGGGGCTTATGCGCAGTTGGACACAAGCACCCATGAAAGAGTGGATTCGTTCTGCCGGAATTACCAAGAATATCACATTCCACTCGTACCGGAGAACATTCGCCACGCTGCAAGCTGCGGCAGGAACGGACATCCGAACCATACAGAGCATAATGGCTCACAAGAGTATTACGACCACGCAAAGGTATATTAAGGTAGTGGATGCCAACAAACGGGAAGCCAGCAAGAAAATCACCCTGACAAGGAAAGATTGATAACGATTCTAGCCTCCTTTTGTACGGGTATAGTATGATTTTTAGCCCGAAATCATACTATACCCGTTATTTTTTATAAATATTGGGCGATTTGTCATCACCAATTATAAGTATCTGGAATACGGTACATAACTTTGCGGCATAATCATTCCAAACATTTACAGTATATGACAAATAGGACTCAAATTCGTACTCAAAGGGTAAGTTTTGTTCTTGCGCTGTCGGTAATCACCTACGCAACAATAAGTACTTATCTTTATACTTATCACGAGATCAACACAATGAAAGTAATGATACCCATAATACTTGGAATAGGGGTAACAGTTCCAACATGCGGTTTGCTGCAACGATTTTTCCATAGATGGCTGACGAAGAATCCAATCGATTTTTCTTTTGGTTGGCAATCTCCGCTTGTTTTTGACTCTGATTTCGAGATAAAAGACGATTGTGCAAATGAAGCTCAAACCATTGAACAGTCTAATAAATCAGTTATAGATAGTTATGATACACTGCTGGAGAACATCAAAAAGAAAGAAGCAGAAAGACAAGTAGAAGTCATGAATGCTATTCGTGAATATGTAACTATTAAAACCGTTCCCTATCTGTCTAAAGAAGCTATTGCAATCCTCATTTCCAATATAGAATATATGGCTTGTGGTAGATATGACTTATACAAACCTATTCGCTCCAATATAGATAATCCGTTGAAATCTCCAGGACTACGCCATTTGGCATGGAACATCGGTGAACGTTTGGGTATATCTCTACTTCAAAGAGCAACTTTTATAAAAGCTTCGTTTCCTCATGAACTCACAAATGCAACCATTGAATATCTAAAACTTAATTTGCGCGATAATGTTTCAAGCCAAATTCCTATTGACGTACCCGATAAAGGCGACTATCGCTTCCATTTAGAAACAGATAATAGTAACTCACAATAAAAAACGTATGCAGATGAAATAATTAATCCGGTCTGTATTGTTCTGCAAGGTTTCATTGAGTTGGTTCGCAGCATGTTAAACGATTAAAACACTTTTAATATGAAACAAGAAGAACTGACATTCAATGACCTGCCGGCAGTGGTAGGCGAACTGTGCAACCGGATTACAAGCATGGAAAATCTGCTGACGGAAAAACTTTCCAAGCAGCACGAGGTCAAAGAGAACACACACGTGCCTATGACCGTGCAGGAGGCTTGCGCCTATCTCAAAATGCCGTTATCTACTTTCTATTACAAAATCAAAAAGGACGATATTCCAGTTATCAAACAAGGAAAACATCTCTATATCTATCGAGACGAACTGGATAGATGGCTGGAATCCTCCCGAAAGAATCCGGCTCCGCAAAATTTCGAGGAAGAGAATGAGTCTATGTTAGCTTCCCATCGCCGTAAGCCGAACCCTAAAAACTGGTAACGATGGAGAAGGCAGATAATACGACTCCTTCAAGTGAGGAGTTGGCAATTTACATGGAGGAGTCAATAGTGAGCGTGACAAGTGCATACGAACAGTCGCCTGTGGTGCTAATGGTGGACGATGCAGTTATAGGCACATTAGGTAATTTCAGTGCTTCCATAGGTAAGGCTAAAAGCAAGAAAACGTTCAATGTCTCAGCCATTGTCGCATCGGCATTGAGGGGCAGCACCATTCTTCATTATCGGTCTACATTCCCAAAAGATAAACGGAAGGTGCTATACGTTGACACGGAACAAGGACGGTATCATTGTCAGAACGTATTAAAACGCATTTTACGTTTGGCGGACTTACCGGAAAACAAAGAGCCAGACAATCTGGTTATGCTGGCTTTGCGCAAATACTCTCCCGATATGCGATTAGCTATAGTTGAACAGGCTATCGGCACAATTCCTAATTTAGGATTGGTGGTCATAGATGGCATCCGTGATTTCCTGTATGATATCAATTCTCCCAGTGAATCTACCGATATAATCTCCAAATTCATGCAGTGGACGGATGACAGACAGATACACATCCATACTGTCCTGCATCAGAACAAGAATGATGAACATGCTCGTGGACACATCGGCACGGAACTCAATAATAAGGCGGAAACCATCATGCAAGTTGAAGTGGATAAAGAGGACAAGACCATAAGCGTAGTCGAAGCCATGCATATCCGCGACCGTGAGTTTGAACCGTTCGCTTTCCGCATAAATGAAGAGGGGCTACCCGAACTGGTAGAACCTTACCTGCCAAGAGAAAAGAGGATAGGACGTCCGACCAAAGAACCGTTTGATCCGTACAAAGAAATTCCGGAAAGTGTACATCGCGCAGCATTGGATGCCGCTTTTGCGAATGGTACTATCGGTAATTATGGTAATTATTTGGAACGGTTGAAAGAGGAGTACGGATTGCAAGGTGTAAAACTCGGTCACAACAAGGCGGTCAAGGCAGCCACCTTCCTCGGCAACAAGCGGATGGTGATAAAAGAGGGGAAAGAATATAAAATCAATCCCGAATGCCATTACTGAGTTCAACTTTACTTTATTGTCGGGGCGTATATATAGGAATAAAGCAAAGTAGGCAAGATAACATAATGTGAGATAGTCATACACTCCCCTCTTTTAGAGACATATCTTACTATCCGAATGCCTATTCCATATCCACATCCGACATGGCTTGCCGGGAAGTATCAACAGGTAACTGTTGCAAGATATGCCAAGGTATAACCTCACTGCGTTCCGGTTGTACATTGGCGCTCTTGCCTGCTCAGTAACTTCGCTGGTGCGGTACTCGCAAGCTCGCACCTATTTACCATTATAGAACAATTTATATGAAAGAAAATACTGAGAATTCATTTGGTTCCTCTAACGAAACAAGATGCGTCTTCATCGGAGCGAAAGTCACACCCCGTCAGAAAGAGCATATAAAATCATTGGCAGCACAATGCGGTATGACCGTAAGCGATTATATATTATCGTGTGCCTCTAACTTCAAGCCCAAAGCAAGGCTTACAAAAGAAGAAGTGGCACTGTTGCAGAATTTGGACGATTGTCGGTCAGACCTCGTAAAATATACCTCAGCACTGCACGGAATGTCCACAAAGCAGCGCATGACAATGTTCAATCAGATTCCGTTCATGGTCGGCTGGCTCAAGGAGCTTGGCAATGTGGCCGAAAGCGTTTGCCAGTTTCTGAGTGCCGTAAAAGAGCATAACAAA
Organism: Bacteroides finegoldii DSM 17565; assembly: GCF_000156195.1. Lineage (GTDB taxonomy): Bacteria > Bacteroidota > Bacteroidia > Bacteroidales > Bacteroidaceae > Bacteroides > Bacteroides finegoldii. The sequence continues at coordinate 331,783 of NZ_GG688317.1, forward strand.
ATTCCGTCTAACGCTAAATCCGAAGAAATATGATTGCAAAAGCCAAAGCCATATCGCACGGAATAAACGACCTCCGTTACATTACCGGCGAATCACAACACAAGAAACATCCGGAGAAAATCTATCGGGTATTGGACAATCTGTTGCCCTCTGAACCGGACGCTATGGGGATATGGAACTCCATGCAGTTGACCTTATCCCAACATCGGTCAATAAAGAATTCCGTAATTAGAATTGAGTTGAGTCCGTCGCCTGAACATACCCAATTCTATGACATCGAGGACTGGCAAAAACTCTGGCACGACTTCGTCGAGGAGTTCGACAAACAAGTGATTACCGGCAAGGACGGGAAAGTCCGTTCCTGTCCGACCAATTTGGCGGGTAGCAAATACTCGGTTTGGCTTCATACGGAATCTAAAGGCGAAGTTCCCCACCTTCATGCTGCGGTTTGCCGTTTGGATGAAGATGGCAATATCAATAATGACCACAACATTCATCTTCGTGCGCAACGTGCTGCAGAGCGAGTGGCAAAGAAACGAGGCTGGACGACTGCGGCACAAATCAGAAATCGAAACATTCCACAAGTGAACCGAGACTGCATGAATGTATTGAAAACAATGCCATCGTGGTCATGGGATGAGTACAAGAATGCTCTTATACGGAAAGGTTATACCGTCCATGAAAGAGAGGACAAGAAAGGTATTCTTCGTGGATATGCCATCATGAATGGAAGCACCAAATACAAGGCTTCCGAATTGGGAATCGGCAGGAACCTGATGGTCTCGAAACTTCCTGCAACATGGGAGAAACTGCATCATCAGCCAACTACCGTCATTAGAAATAATACTCCCCAAACCGCTCAACAGGCAGCAATACATAAGGTTGATCCTATTGACTATACCCAATATCGCCCAGACCATCAGAATATCATTCCTTATGTCTTTACTTATGAAAGCAAGGAACATCGATTCTATATTCCGGAAAAAGTACTTGACTGTTTCAATGACGAATTTGATTACAGGTTTATTGCCAACTGTCAGGAACTTACCAATATGGCTGTAGCTATATTTGTCGGACTGATAGATACCCCCAACGTAACAACCGGTGGAAGTGGTGGAGGCTCACAAAGCGAACTTCCGTGGAGAGACAAGGACGAAGACGATTTGCAATGGGCACGCAGGTGCGCTCGTGCTGCCAGCCGTTCGTTAGGAAAGAAACCGAAAATAGGATTAAAACGATAAGCCCATGAAACCGAACATGAAAAAGAAATTTGATTTTTCCGCGGAAATGAGTGAAGCGGAAGCCATAAAAGCCACTCCCAAGAATGAATATCTGGAGGAAGAAAAGCAGTTACTCGATATCAACGCAAAGGAACTTGCCAGCCTGAATGACAACGTATATAAGTTGAGAACAGAAGTTGAAAATCTATCCAACTCTATACGTGAGTGCAAACCTATTATTTCTGAAGAAATACAGAAGTTAGCAGTAGAATTCGGTGCGACCCTTCTATACAATTTTCTCAGCCAGATTGAGAGCAAATGCAAGGAAGCCGAGCGGAGAATGAAGAAAGCCGACAGTACCATCCCCATCCCAGATACGGCATTCTACATTTTGATTATCATTGTAGTCGCTCTATCTTCTTTTTTCGTGTGCATGATAGTGGCTAATGCAGAGATTTTGCATTCCGGATTGATTTGGAAGGCTGTTATTGGTTGTATTCTTATGGTTGTTTTGGGGATTGGTATTACTGTAATTATACAGAAGTTTTCGGACAGGGGTAAATAAACAAAAAGTCTCAATCGGATAGGATTACTATCGGTTGAGACTTTATTTTATTCGTTATCAAACAATCCCTTTTCTTTCCATAACTTTAGTTATAAATTCCTCTATTCTCTTGCATTTGATTTAGTGATTACGTTTATGACTTACACGAAATTTATCACCATCTTCTCTATATGATGAGATATATCCAATAGTTTTTAGCTTACCTAAAAGCATTTCATTCATGTGATTATTTTCTATAGTAGCCTTTTTTGATTTATCTGTAATACTTCGATAAGAATCGCCTAAAGACTCTATTAATTCTGTCACAATGTCAAAATCATCTCTATACTTTTCAATTAAGTTTATCAAAAAAGACAATCGCTCTGGCAAATTAGTAGAATCGGCCAAAATGTACTTCTCTGTATCATAATCAAATTTTTCAATATTGTTTTTCACCACAGGAAGAGTGATATTTGCCAATTCATTATCCCACACAATATGAGGAAGAAAATATTGAACTACACTTAGAGCTTTTTCACCGATTACTCTTGGATTTCTCATAAGATGCTTGTATAACCTCATATCTGTAGGTAACTCCTCTATTCCTATAATGCACTCATCCAAATACTTATCTACATAATAAGTAAGTACATCACTATGATTGTCTCTAATTGTAGTCGTATAATATGTACTATATGGAAGCATATCGGCACAAAGTAACGATTTAAAATGAGCATTATCTACACTGTTAATATCTGCATCCTTAAATGTAACTCCATTAAAGATTTTGACAAGTTTATCGTATACCAAAATTTCAAAATCTGATGTCAATAAAGCACTGTGTGCCAGTAGTTCTTTCTGAGTATCATCCAATTCAGATATATCTGTTAATTCATCAATATGTTTGGTAATGAATATTCGCAAACTGGAAATCATTACATTATTCTGACTCTCATAAAATGCATATATCTCAGGCCATGCTGGTATAACTATATCAACTTCAATAGCGAACTCCCACTGTATATTGTTAACATCGGAAAGAGAAACTTTATTCTGTTGCCCAGAAAGGTATTTGCGTTTTGTGTCCTCTGTTATATCTTCAGAATTAATAATTTCAAGAATAATTCCCACACTCTCTTGTTTTGCCGCATCTGTAATAAATACATTATTTAGTGCATTGTCAAAACATTCATCTATATAATCTGATATAGATTTAGCTGATTTACAGCTCCTCAGTATTGTAACATTTAAAGGATAATTATCCAATGTTTCCACCCTCTCATTTCGATAATGAACAAATGCGCATACAACATTTTCTGGTGTCAACATATATGCTTTGTTTTCTACAACATACTCAAGCAAACACCTAGACTCTGCATCTATATCTGTAAAAATCAGTTTTCCATTCGACACTATTTGTTTGATTGTATCAAAACCTATGAGATCTACTCTATGAGATATAAATGCGAAGTGTTTATTCAACCAATTACGACTTTCTTTGGTGGAATGGTTCAATTCGAGGAATCGTAACCAAGACTCGAATAATTCATCGGAATTCTGTTTCACGAAGATCTTCCATAATCCATCAACGATACTGCCCAAATGGTTGAAAAGCGAGCTTGAATCTTCAACTGATTTATAGAAGTCAATCAAAAAGTCCCACTTTTTATTATGCATAATAACTTGTGCTATCGAATGAAGTTTTGAGTTATTTGCTTCTTCAAGATGCTGACAAATACAATCGACCACCTGAATATTCAATATACTTACATCGTTGTAACATTTATCAGGAATGTTTTTTACGCACTGCCCTACTTTATCTATATGATAGTCATACGGCAAACTATGCCGAAGTTTTAATTCAAGGATAAAATCATGGTCGTGCTTATTAATTGACTTACCAAAAAAGAAAGATATATAATCAAAGTAATCTTCATTTATAAGTCCTTCTTTCAAGAAAACTTCAAGCATTTTAGAGACATTGAGTTCACTAAAAATTTTATGCGTCTGCATATCAACATCCAGCAACAGTTCTTGTATTGGAGTAGCATAATGATTATTACGAGATAATTCTAGTATCTTGATTTGTTCACGATATCTTTTTTCCCCTTCTCGCAAGGCTTCTAATCGCTCATGGTAGGTAAAGGTAGAATTAACTATTTTCTCTATTTGACTGAATTGAATATTGCAACTATCTTCAAATATATCATAATAATATCTAACACCATAATATGTGTTAGTTTGATGCCTCTTAAAACATTGATATCGAAATGAGGATTGCGATATAAAGGAATTAAATAACGTTTCATTTTCTGCGATATCTTCAAGAGGTATAAAATTGTTTTCGACAAAAAACAAAAAGGCATTATTTTCATTTTGTTTTGATAATTTTCTACGATACCCTTCAATATAAATCAGCCTTAATTCTTTTTCTTGTATGGCATGTGTCGCTTCTAAAGATTGAAGTTTTTTAGTTATTCCATTAATACGCTCGTCAATCTGTCTATTGCGCTCAACCAATAATTCACTTTTCTTATGCAAACAATCATACAAAACACCCTTTCCTTTATGCAGATCTGCAAAATCCTTTGGATGGTAGTTTTTATATACAATCATTGCAAGAAGTTTGTTTTGATCAAGTTTCTCATCAAGTTTTTCTCTATATTGGGCATATTCATTGACAATATTCTTCAGTAATCTCATATCGTCAATGAAAAAAGCCAAACTGTCTATTACCTCGACATTAAGATCTGAATAGCCTTTTATCTCTAGTTCCTCTTTCAGTTTGTCTGCCGAGTTTGAAGAATTGATTATTGGGATTACAGTTGTGATATAATCAAAGAATTTAGTACGTTCTTCATCAAAAAACATATCATCTTTAACCGCATAAATGAACGTAACTTTACGCCCCACAGAGTTTGACTGATTCAAGAGTTGATTTACCTCTCTTAACTTAAGAAAAATATCCGTATTATCAAATCTATCTAAATCTTCTATAATCACAACATTATAATCAGTAACCTCAAAGAAATAGACAATCTCATCCATGTGCTTATTGAAAACGGATGTATCTTCTTTGTTTTCTTTTAATTCAATCTCTCCATTCTTTAGATTTAACTTATTCAGTTTACTATTACTCAATGATTTGACAGTCTTTTGAACGAATATTATTGTTGCAACAAATATATATGATAGAGCAAAAATATCAGACCATTTATTTAATACCGGATTATTTAAGCGATTGCAAATCCAATCCACTTTCAAAAACGATGGTTCAAATACAATAATTAAGGCAATAGTATAAAGTATTATTGCAATAGATAAAGCATATTGAGCCCAGTGTGATTTATGATAAATCCTTTTTAATCTGGAATTATAAAGCGTCTCTTGTTTCTCTTTATAAATAAGCTGTTGAAGAATGCTGTATTCAATACGATTATTCATCGTATCAATATCTATTTCATTCTTTTTGTCATCTAATGGCGACTTTAGCGTTGCAAGAGATATTGAAAGATATTTGTATTTAGGATAGTCTTTCTTCAAAGAGCGAAGAATGGAACTCTTACCGGATCCATAGGGCCCAGTAAGAGCAATGTTCAATATGTCTTTCTCTTCTAGTTTTCGTGCAAGATTCAAAACACTCCTATACTGCTTCTTATCACTTTCACTATCACGATTAAGCAGAGCAGGAGTTAATGATACTTGTTTATCATCCTCCATCGAATTATTTGCACATATTTTCTTCCAAAATTTACAGTTCATTTATTTTCAGCTATTTATTAATCATATTTTTCTAGTTTGTTACAAATGCTATCTATATTAAAGCAACACCAAATTCACGGATTGTTTCTTCGCTATCTCTTCCTGAGACAGATTTGCCTGTCGCTTGCTCTATTCTGTCAAGCAATTGTTTTGCTCGATCTATGAAATAAGCATTGAAATCATCTAATACAAGATGAGCATAATTTACCTTATGTGACTCTATGGCTTCCTGTATCTCAACTTGTTTTAATCCCTTATTTGCCATAGTCCCAATATAGGTACTTGGTGCATGTCCTCCTATTGAACGATTGGAAGATGCATAAATTGGGGTCTTATTAATGACAGAATTCCATTTTATACGTGGAAGGTTATTTTTCTCGCAATAAGTTTGAGGGAATATATGATGAATATCAGCATCTTCATCAATGTAAGATGCTATATCCATACGATGACCTGTCATAAAATCAAGTGGTGAGTCTTGTAAGATAAGTGCCATAACACCTTTATACGCTGCACTATTCCTTGTCTGCATGGTCAACAAACGAGTTGGTTGTATATTGGAACGATATACAGTCTCTGGCATTTCACCACCTTCCATCCAACGGAATATGCCCATTATATCAGTTGCAAATCTAGCTTCATTGGCACCACCATATAGTTCACCCATTACGCCACACCAATACCAACGAGACAATAATTCCTGTTTGCTTCCAAGATGAACATTTTTTTATTTTCGTTGTCGTATGCAAAGATTGCAGCAAGTGGAATAAGTTGTGACGAATATGGAAGATCTCTGGAACGGAAAATCCCCTGATGTACTAAGAAATCAGCTGCATCACAGAAACCTTTAATCAAAGCGTCATGATACTTCAAATAATCTTTCAATTCAAACCTAAGAATGTCTTTTTTCTTACATGTTACAGCCACACGCTCATCATCACCTGAAACCACTCTTTTATAATATGATACCAACAGAGTCATTGCTGCCAAAAAATTAGCACCAGTGATTTCTTTCAATAGCTCGCCATTTACTTTTTGAGCAAAAATATGACGAATGGTCTCCCAATCTTTTCTCAATTCATGTCCTTCAGCAGCAAATGTAGCTGTGACGAGTTCGAAAACCGTAAGAGGTACACCACCAGTGTTTACATTCTCAAAAATCTGGCAGACAGCTTCTTTCGGGGTTTCTTTATCAAGCTGAATTATAGGTATGTTATACTCTAAAATTGGGCGAAGAATCTGCTGTGAGAAATCACGGAATAAATTTCTATACTCTCTATCACCTTTGTAATAGTCTTCCATATCATAATGCCAATCTTCCGTATCATTATGAGAAAACGTAATATTCAAGGGAAACATCAGGTTCTCAAATTCTTTCTCTCTTGTGGATAAGTCCAGCGTTACATCACGACCAATATTTGTTGTAAGCTGTTTCTTCTCTGATACAGATATGATTGCTTCCAATCTGTCCGCAGTAGAGTCTAGACATTTACGAATATCTAGATAATAATAGCGTTTGATAATTGTATCTCGATTGGTCTCTAATCGAGTATTAGTTGCTTTCTTACTTTTCAAGACCTGATATAAGGTTGTGAGTCGCTGTTGTCCATCGAGCACAAGCCACTCAGGTGTAACTTCTGATATAGAATCCACACCTTCAAATGTGCGATACTTAAAACGGATATGCTCACCACCATTAGCCAAAAACATCGCTGCACCCATTGGGAAGCCAGATGTGATACTTTCTATTAGTTTACATATCTTCGTGTCATCCCAAACCCAACTACGTTGAAAGTCGGGTAATTGAGCCTTACCTTCTTCAACCATTTTTAGAAGGTCATCAAGTTTCTTATCGTGTGATTCAACAGCCATAACAAATTTATTTTATCAACCAATTAATAATACATCTCAATATACTGATAAGCCTTATCAAAAACTTCTTGATCTTTAATCTGGTAGTTAACCCACAGAATAGAACGTAGTTTCTTTTTTATCTCTCGCTGAGCTGTAATGCTTTTAAAAGCATCTTTAAACTTACGTACAATAGCTACCACATTTTCATCTATATCAGCAACTACACGTTCTACAATGATAGGAGTATCCTCAGTTCTAATTGATTCAAACAACTCCGTAAGAGCAGCTTTAGCTTGTTCCCTCTTGTCAAGAGGTTGATTTGAGTTTTTTTCTTCCTCAAGCACTTCTTTAGCAAGGGTGAGCAATCCTCGGAGGAAATCAATACTAGTTATAAGATTTTCCTCCATATGACGGCGCAGTTCATCCAACTTCTCAGCAAATGCCTTGTAATTAGGGTCTCCATGATGCTCTCCTAACCTCAAACGAAGCATTTTTTCCACTTCCAATATCTTTTTAGGATTGTCTTTGGCTTGCTCCAACACCATATCAATTACATCTCCATCTACCACAAGATCCTCAAGTGGAGTCCCAATATCAATTGTATCAATGTTACGATGAATGATTTCAATGGTTTTAGCACCCAATAAAGTCCATATGAGTGAACCGCCGGTACTAACAGGACGTACACTTTGATATACCTGAGCCAGCCAAGTATAATCCGCCTGAAAAACAGCCAGCATTGCATCCGGGCTTACTGTTTCCCAAGCTTTAGCCAATCGTGAAAAATGTTTTGCAAAATTCGTTTTTGTAGACTCATCAAGTAAACATTGCTGAGCAGCCTGCAAACCTTCCCAACCACCGATTGTCCGGTCTACACCAGGGAAAAAGTCAATACATTCTTGCAAAAATTGAGGTATCAACACTTTTATCTCATCAATATTCTTTACAACCGTTTTTACCGTCTCTTCATCAAAAGCAAGACTTTTGGCTACATTATCAAATACACCAACGAAATCTACAATCAGACCACATTTCTTATCAACATTGTACTTTCTATTCGTGCGGCAAATAGCTTGTAACAACGTATGATCCTTCATTGGTTTATCAAGATACATACATTGCAAAATCGGAGCATCAAAACCTGTTAATAGTTTTGAAGTGACAATCACCATTTTAATCGGTGACAATGGATCACGGAATTGATCAAGAAGTTTTCTTTCTTGTTCTCTATCACGACGGTATGTCTTATACTCATCAGCTTTATCACCAGCCGTATGCATAACGATAGTGGTTGCATCTTCCGTACCCAAAAGAGCATCAATCGCTTTCTTATATTTTACACAGCAGTCTCGATTATATACCACAACTTGGGCTTTCATGCCACTGGGCTCTACATACTCTTTGAAGTGATTTACAATATAACGTGCGACATCGTTAATTCGCTTCTCTGCTGTAAAAAATGCTTCAACAGAAGTTCGTTTTACTAATTCGTTCTTTTCGTCCTCGGATATTTGATCGGTCAGTTCATCAAATTCTTCTTGTAATTGAGTTTCGTTAAGATGCATCTCTACCGGCACTGTTTGGAAATTCAATTCAAGCGTAGCTCCATCTTCAACAGAATTTTGGAAAGTGTATTTTGAAATATATCCACCTTTCTCTAAATCCTCATCAGCACCAAACGATTGAAAAGTATTCTTATCTCGTTTGTTGATAGGCGTTCCGGTAAGACCAAAGAAAAATGCATTAGGTAGTGCATTGCGCATTTTTTGTCCTAAATCCTTTTCCTGAGTTCGGTGTGCTTCATCTACCAATAAAATGATATTATCTCTTTCATTCAGTACACTATCAACATCTCCGAACTTGAAAATTGTCGTTATCAGAATCTTGCGCTGATCCTGCTTGAAAAATGCAACTAACTCATCTTTTGTCTTTGTAGATTCTATATTAGGAATATCAGCACGAGTAAAATCGCCCGTTATCTGATCTTCCAAATCAATACGGTCATCAACGATAACAACTGTGGGAGCATGTAATTCGTTTTGCAAACGTAATTTTTGGGCAGCAAATACCATCAACCATGATTTTCCCGAACCTTGGAAATGCCAAATAAGACCTTTCTTCGGACCTTGTTTCTCTCGATATGTATTTAAGACACGCTGAACAATAGCTTCACCTCCTAGATATTGTTGATAACGGCAAACTATTTTTATTTTTTTGCCTGATGATGTTCCTGTAAAAACACTATAGTAACGATATATGTCAAGTAATCGGTTTGGTTGAACTAACCCCATTACATTACTTTTAACCGACTCTATTGTGCCATGCTGACGACCTTCATCTTTAAACCAAGGCCCCCATTTGTCAACAGGAGCACAGATACCGGCATATTGAAGTTCTTTGCCTTCAGTAGCAAAGGTCAATATATTCGGAACAAACATTTCTGGAATGCTTTTTTCATAATGCAGCATATCGATGGCTCCGTCAGCCCATGTTATCTGAGGGCGAACAGGAGATTTTGCTTCACCAACACAAATCGGAATTCCATTTATCAGATAAACCAAATCCAAACGTTTACCTCCATCAACAGAGCTACGTGGAAATTCCCATTGATTGGTTACGACACAATAATCTTCGACCGCATCTTCGCTAAAGAATCTGATAGGTATATATTCACCATCCTTTCCAAAAGGCTCTGTGTTTTCATTAAATAGCAATGTACGAAAACGATCATTGGCAGTCACCAATTCATCATAATTACCTCCACAAGTAATAGCAGCACGGAGTTTATAAATAACTTGCTCCGCTTGTTGATGTGTTATCGGATTCAACCTAATAAGAGCTTCCAATAGCCATGATTCAACAAGGACAGAATCAGAACTACGAGGTATATCCTGTGACTTTACATACTGCCAACCACTTTGGGTTGCAGCTTCTATGAGCATTTGCTCCACTGTATTGTCTTCGTTAAACATATCTATGATTTTTATTGTTATCAATTTAATAATTAAGCGATTTTCCCTAATTCGTCACTTTGTATGTCATTCAAATATACTAAAGCTTTTTGAATGACAGATTTTGATTTGTCAGCTTGTTCTGCTATGGAAACAAACTTTAGTTGATCCCTCATTTGAGGGATAGCCATTTTTACTTTCTCCAAGTCCTTTCTTGTAAGACTTGGAAGAACCCCCTGTTTGTTAAGCTTCGTAAAATCGTATTGACAACACCAATAATAGAAGAACTTTGGATGAAGTTTAGCCTTGTCAACATCGATACTAAAGGCCGTATCAACTATCCAGTAACCTGATTCCATGAAGATTGGATTGTTGATATTTCCTTTTCTGCCAAGAATCGTAGTATTTCCATTACATAATTTCTTTTCACCATAACACATAATACCACCACTACCACAAATTGGATAAGCACCTTCTTCCTGATATTCTTCAGGATAAGCTTTTCCATTCGTAATAGTAACGACATCAGACCATGGTGTATCTTGACAGAGACCTCCAAACATCTCGATAAATTGCGATTTGAAGTCGCCAAATTTTGATTTATCGACCTGTTCTGCTATGAATACGAATTCAAGTTGTTTGTCCATTGGCGGTAAGATACAATCAAAGTTTCTTAACTCAGTGAGCGGCATTCGTGGCATTTTAGTACCTCCTGCTATATCATTTGCATAATTAACGAACTGATTACCCCGCAACAGATGACTCAAAAATACTTTATGCAATTTACTAGGCTCTGGACGTAATGGAACCAGTTCTGTCGTTGCCATTCCAGGCTCATCTGGTATCACAACCTTGTTTAAATAAGGCCTTAATTTTGAGAATAGTACATTCCCTTCATCAAAGGATTGAACAGATAAAGCATTCTCAACATCTTCATAGACCTTCTCTATTATCCTACCAGTATTTGATTCTATCATATCAAGATTCAATAGCCATATTTTGCCAGATAGTTGCTCTTTAGAAGGCATTTCCGGGGCGACATCTTTAATCTTAGCAGTCTTCCAACCTTTTGTATTCGTAACAGGATTACCAAACATCTCGATAAATTGCGACATACTAACCAATAAATTTGCGGTGAGACATTTTTACATTTGTCTGATTCACCATAGCATATTGCAATGTTGTATCAAGACTTTGATGTCCTAAGAGATGCTGGACCTGCTCTATGGGCATACCTTTATCTATAGCCATTGTTGCCAAAGTGCGTCGAAACTTATGAGGATGCACTTTAGGAATATTCAATTCACGTCCCAATCGACGCAATCGAATTTCCACGCCACTTATCTGTAGTCGATCATAAGGTGCTAATAACGAAACAAACAGCGCAGGATTGTCATCTATCCGTTCTGCCAAATAACGTTGTAAATGTATCTTTGTACGAGCATCGAAATAAACTCGACGTTGCTTATCTCCTTTACCGGTAACGATGCATTCCCGGTTTTCAAAGTCTATATCGTTCCGATTGAGTTTGACCAACTCCCCGACACGCATACCAGTAGAGGCCAACAAATCAATCAAGGCTAAATCGCGAATACCTTCGCAATGGTCACGCATTTGTTCTAACGCTTCATCGGAGTATGTTTCTTTGACTGTTTTTCCGACTTTTACTTTATGAATCCGACGTACCGGACTCTTCACAATATAATCCTCATCCTCAAGCCATGAAAAGAAACTTGACAAAATGCGACGTATATTGTCTACCGTAACCTTTGTAGCACCGCTTGTCTGCTGATAATCATTTAAGTAATTACGCAAGTCATCAGTAGTGATATGGCGAATATTTTTTTCTATTTTCCTGATAGCATTATTTAATGTACTTCGATAATAGTGTATCGACTTATCCGAACAACCTTCGACTCGTTTAGCCGACAAAAAACTATCTATTAATTCACTATTACCACTGCACTCTTCATTGTTCTTAGACGACACGTTGATATCACGAAAGGCATAATCTAGCACCTTTCGTAATTGACTCATTTGCTCGTTGTTTAAAACTCCCAGCATAGCCTGCTCTATGTCATTAATCAGATTCTCTATCATATTATTAATAAATTTGTTATCCAATTAAGCCGCAGCTATCAACGTATCTCTCTTATTCTATCCGTTTATTAAACTCTTTATGACTTTATCGATATTTTCAATACACTGCTTCAATTCAAATTTTGATTTGTCGGCTTGACGGTAGATCTGTTCAAATTTGTTTTGTTCGTTTCTTGAAGGTAGTACTATAAACTTAGCCATGAAATCCGACATACTTAAATTTTGAATGCCGGTAGTTTGACTTGCCATTGCTCTCATAGCAGCCTTATTGAGATTGTAGGAATTATATAAAGCGTAGAACAAGTACACTGGATTTACAGATTCCTTAGGACGCAGTACCTGCGTAAAGTTATTAGGCAGATAATCACCTATTTCATCAAAAAATACGACCCTACCAACCGGATTATCTTTAGTACCTCCAGACCTCTCCAAGATTGTATCACCTTGTTTGAGCTTTTTCCGTACAACTTTCTTAGGCTCAATATCTCTAGTTACAACATCTGTCAAATCAAGATATCCTTCATTAGTAAAGTTTGTTGTGCGAATCACTTTTATCGCATTCTCAGAAATCGGTTCGCTTCCCCATTCCCCAGGGAATGTATCTGATACCAAATCTTCTAATTTGCAATAAGATTCAACGTTCTCAAACATCTCGATAAATTGCGATTTCACCATTTCATCAGTTGCTACAAGAAGTTTCTTGTAACTTTCCTTCAAACGATAGGCAGACCATACTTTGTCTGCTATTTCTTTTTGTTCTTGAATAGAAGGAAGATAAAACTCATATTTTGCGAGTGTACTCCAATTCAAGAAATAGTTGACTCCTCCAGATTTATGCTCTTCACAATAATTCCAAAAATCATCACTTTGCATAACAAGAGCAAGGAACTCCTGAAGCAAGACCTTAGAATCTTTTGTCCCTAACACAAATGTTTTCTCAGAACAAATACCATCAAATTCAACCATCGAAGCCTTTCTTAAATGTGGATTTCTTGAGACTAATAATATATCGCCCTTTTTGAAGCCACAATAAAACATCGGACCAATAGTTGAACCCTTTATGAGACCACATCCTTGTACCAGCATTTCATTGGACTCAATATGTTCACCTCCTACATAGTATAATAAAGAAGTATTTAATCTGTCTTCACGAGTATTAACTCGCGTTGCAACATCCTCAAACTTTACCTTTGTCATTAAAGTAGATTTATAAGTTTAGTGTATTCACTATGAATATTACAAGAATATTCTTGCCACTGTTCTATTTGTTCAGAAAATTTCAAAATATTTTCTGTTTGAGTTTGTTTTACATACAATTTTGGTGAAATAGAATACTCATTTTGGCTTATTGTCTTGGTATCAACTATACATGAACGATTATCTACATTTGTATTGCCACGATACAATGAAACTATTTCCTCGACATGCTCTTCTGTGAGATAGCTTTCTCCATTCTTCCTTTCTACCAAATCTGTAGCACGAATAAAAAGTACTTGTTTTATTCGGTCGGATGGTTTCTTGCTACTGCATAGCATAATACATGCCTCCATTGGCGAGTTAAAGAATAGATTTTTACCTATGCTGATAACACTATCGACCAGGTCTTCCTCGATAAGTTTACGCCGCATGATCTCTTCTTCCATTCGGTTTAATACACCATGTGGAAGCAGAATTGCACATCTTCCTGTTTTTTCATCCATTGAAGCAAGGATATGTTGTATAAACGCATAATCTGCCCTTCCCTGTGGAGGAGTACCAAGGAAATTGCGTCCCCATTTATCGTTCATAAACTTCTCACGATTCCATTCCTTGATTGAATAAGGCGGATTTGCAAGAACTATATCAAACTTACGAAGATGACTTCCATCTAAAAATGCCGGATTCTCCAACGTATCTGCACATGCAATCGAAAAATCTTCAATTCCATTCAAATAAAGATTCATTCGTGCAATAGAAGAAGTCAAGCCATTCACCTCTTGTCCGAACACCTGTACACTCTGCCACTCTGCGCCTTTGTTGCGAAGATAGTCTAAACATTTAACCAACATACCTCCGGAACCACAAGTTGGGTCATAAATGCTTTCATTCGGTTGTGGCTGCAGTATCTCAGCCATAAGTTGAACGACTGTTCTATTCGTATAGAACTCCTGAGCAGTATTTCCGGCATCATCGGCAAACTTTCCAACAAGGTATTCGTATGCTTGCCCCATCTCATCGGCAGGACAAACCTTTAGGCTCAACGTATATTTAGAAAAATCCTCAATCAACGAAGTAATGATATTATCAGGCATCTTCGCCTTATTGGTCCAGCCATCCTTAGGTCCGAAAATACCTTCTAATCCTCCGATTTTTCTACCATCCATTTCCTTAGCAGGATTGGCTTGCTCAATGGCAATAAATGCTTCGACTAATTTATTACCAACATTTTCCGTCACCTCACGAACATCTCTCCAGTGCGCACCATCAGGAATACGGATGGGGAGATCTTCTACTTGCATACCTGCATACTCAACTCCTCCTTCACACACAAAACCTTCAAACTGCTCATCATAAACATCGGAAATGCGTTTGAAAAAAAGCAAAGGGAAAATATACTCTTTATATCCTGCCGCATCAATCTGACCACGCAAATGAGTGGCAGCCGCCCAAAGGAAACTTTTAAGTTCATCGAGCGTAATAGGGTCGTCCGGATGACGATATTGTTTTACTTTTTCTGCCATATTGATTATGCGTTAATGAGTAATGAAAATTCGTTCTCCAATCGCTTCACATCTTCGTATGCTTGTTTGAACTCAGCCAACACTTCCGCATAAGGACGAATTTCCTCCTTGTGGTAAACCACATAGCGATTGGGCGAAAGATTATACTCTTTATCTCTTATCTCCTGCAATGTAACGATTCGAGAATAGTCCTCTTCATCGGAGTAATTTTGATAAAGTGAATATAACCTATCTATATCATTCTCTTCTAAAATATTCTGCGCTCTCTTTTGAGTTAGAATTTGGGAACCGTCTATCATCAAAATCCGTCCGGAATGATGAGCCTGTTTCATTCTTCGTATTATCAAAAAGCACGGTGAAAGTCCAGTTCCATAAAACAATTTATCTCCTAATGTAACAACGGCTTCTATCAAATTACTTTCCACTAATTGCTTTCGTATTTCTGCTTCTTGATTTCCACGAAACAGAATACCTTGTGGCATTACAACAGCCATACGCCCCTTGCCAGAAGACATAGAACATATCATATGCTGAATCCACGCATAGTCACCACAACTATCACTCGGTGTGCCATAGATATTGCGCTTATATTTATCTGAACTCCATTCCGTTGCTCCCCAATTTTCAAGAGAAAATGGAGGGTTTGCTATAACACAATCGAATTTGGCGATATTACCACCTTGAAGAATTTTTGGGTCTCTCAATGTGTCGCCTTGCATTACATTAAAATCAGATGCACCATGCAGAAATAGATTCATTTTAGCAATGGCCGCATTCACGACATTCTTCTCTTGTCCGAATATACTTCCACAGCAAAGAGAATCATCGTGCATATATCGTATAGCTTCGATAAGCATTCCTCCACTACCACAAGCAGGATCATATACAGTTTCCCCCGGTTGCGGATCGAGAATATGCACTAATAATCTCACAACAGAACGAGGAGTATAAAACTCTCCAGCTTGAGCCTTACTATCATCGGCAAACTTCTTCAATAATATTTCATAAGCATCACCCATTAAGTCCGCAGGGTAATCCTTATTACCAAGTTTTCGTTTTGATAGATGTTCTATCAGGTCACGAATCTTGCTGTCATTGAGAATTGCTTTGTTAGTCCATTTCTGAGATGAAAACATAGATAGCACCCCATACAATGTATCTGGGTTTGCTATCTCTATCTGCCTCATAGCACCGACTATGGCAGCTCCAAGATTTTCTGTACGCTCTCGGACTTCTTGCCAATGACAACCATCAGGAATAACAAAACGATGTTGCTCTGGCAGAGATGCATACTCCTTATCACCACCACTTGATATTAAAGCTTCTTCTGTTTCTTCATCATAAACATCAGATATCCGCTTGTAATAAAGCAAAGGCGTGATATAATCCTTAAAATTATCTTGGCTTACAGGACCGCGTATTATATTACAGGCCTCAAACAAAAAATTATATAAGTCCTGTGCACCTGTAAGCTCTTTATTTATTGTTTTTTTTGCCATCTAATAACTCTGTCAAATAGTGAATTTGAGATTCCTTTATTTCATTAACTCAACAACATCTTCCGGCAACATCACATTCTCGGAATCACCTTTCGGAGCGTTCTTAAGGAACAGCACCGGAACGATGGTGTAGTTCTTAGCAAACGGCAGCAGATTAGCTTTGCGGAGAAGTTCTGCTGTCAGTTGGTTGCCGTTCTCTTGGGTTGTCCATTTGCATTCTCCGACCAACAGAGACTTTTTATCAAGCGATTCGGCCATTACATCGAACTCGACCTGTTCCGGCTTCTTATCCTCATTGAGAACAGAGCCCCACCAGCGTTTTGCTTGGCCATAAACTACTCCATTAACAAGATTTCCTGTGACGGCATCCCGACACAGTTTTTCCCATTGCATACTCACATACTCAGAGAAATGAGTAGTCAAAGCCTGTTCTATGGGTAAACGACGGCCAAGTTCTATGAACGAACGATTAGGAACAACAAACTTATAGTAGAATGCCATAAATGGATCGGCTATCTTATAAAGACTCTTTTTCGCATTTTTTTCATCAATTCCGAACGGAACATCTTTTTCCAAAAATCCAAGATCAACAAGTTTCTTCAATGGACGCGACAGATTGGTTGCAGGCTCATTGCATCGTGCAGCAATTTCGGAAAGACGGTTTGCACCAGTACCGATATAAGACATTATTGTCGAAGTCTTGACTATATCCTTAACATCATCCTGAAACAGTTTTATCGGCTCCTCATAAAGAGCCCCATTTACAGAAAGGATATTATGCCACATGGCATCATCAAGCGAAATTCTGTTTTCCCTCAGTTCCCAATAGCGCGGCACACCGCCCCATACAGCATACTCTTCAATAGCGTTCATCGCATTAAGGTTCAATGCCTCCTGAATATAGGGTAAACGTATAGGTGTAAGTCTCATTATCTCATCAGCACGACCATAAAGAGGCGCAGTAGAATCAAGAAACAACCCATACATCATATTTTGTGATGAACCACAAAGCACCAGATTATACTTCAACTGTTTCTCATCAACAAGTTTCTGCAATACAGACGGCAGTTCAGGAGATTGCTCCACAAGATACGGAAATTCGTCCAAACACAAAGTAAAACATTTGTCTGTTCGATAATTAACCGCACGAAACATCGACTCCCAATCGGGATACGACAACTTCTCAAAATCAGGAAACACCTGTGCTATCACTTTTGCAAGTAATGCCCTCTGATGTTGACCTTCCGAACGGTCTGCAAGGAAGTATACATCATTTTCTGACAATACCCTTTTAATAAGCGTTGATTTACCCAATCGTCTGCGACCATACATCACAACTAACGAGGATTTCTCTCTTGCAAGAGCATCCTTCAGTCGTGCTGCTTCATCTATTCTATCAACAAATTTCATAGCCCACATTATTATGCAGTACAAACATAATGTTTTTATGGCATAATACAAAATTTTAAGCTGTATTTTTTTATCCTGATAGAGTCATTATCGACTTATATGCAGAAAAAAGTGAGTTTTATCCCTTTTTCGAAGCTCTTTTCCTTGTCTTCAAACTCAATTCCTGTAATGTTTTCCCTAGTTTGTCTTCTTTGGCCAACCACAGAATATCATCGTCAAGCTGTAAAGCATACAACACGCGCAAATATATTCCGATTGCCACTGTCGGCACACCTTTCTCTATTCGGGACACGGTCAACGGAGAACAGGTGGCACGTTCCGCCACTTGAGCTACACTCAGATTCCTGCGCAAGCGAGCCAGTTTAATCTGTTCTCCCACAACGGACATCTTTTGTTCTAATTTTCGGGGCAACTTAGTCCCCATTGTATTCTTTGCCATGTTAACTCATCATATAATATACAAAGATACTACTTTTTATTTATTTAATGATACATTGCACATAAAAATCGCATCAAAGCCATATAATCAGTCATAGACATAATCATTTGGAATAGAATTTCAAAATTAAATACCATCATATTATTCATAAGCACAGTATACATCTACTAACAAATAAAATACTATTCGTTATACAGGCGTAAACAAACCCTCCTTGCTATGTCTGTTTAATATTAGTTTGACCATTCAAACGAAAAGTAACTTTACTTTATCCCTGTATTCATATATACACGCATTAAAGTAAAACTAAAAGAGGGAAGAAAAGAAATAGCTCTGCCAAAATCGAAGGTCACCCAATTATAAGCTAAAAAATCCGTGAACTCATTTACGATTTTGCATCCATAATCGGCGAAATAATCACAGATATGCCTTATCTTTGCGAAACGGAGATTTAAGAGCAAAATAGAGCCATTTTTCTCTTTTTCCCTTCGTTTGAAGACAAACTAAGGTTAAAAGTGTTAAATCTTCGATTTTCGGCAAAAAAACAAGTAAATTTTTGAGGCTTCTATCTTTTAAGCCATAAACTATTAACAATCAATTAGCATAATATGCTGCATCGGCAAGTAAAACAGCCCAAACAACTCTGAACATTTCGGAACTACTATAACAAGAGGGCACTTACACATTATCCGACCACAAAATCTTCCGATTTAAAATTACTATAGAAACGTCCTGAAACAGCAGTAAACTTCAATACACAGTAATCAGGGTCCGTCACTCCCTCCGGATAATACATGGTGTCTCCCTCCTGCCAGATCATCTCTTTACTGGCACTATCCGTCAAGACATCCATTGTACCGCGTAGCATGACACCTCTAAAGAATCTCGTATCACAAAAGTAGATACATGCATGGTTGTTCTCCCGGTATTGCGCCACACGCATGGACGAAGTATTTGTTGTCAGATAAATCGTTTTTATCCCCTCTCTTTTTCTGGGTTGCAGCATCGCTTTGATGGTAGGAAATCCTTCACTGTCTATCGAACCGATAAAAGCTGTTTTCAGCTTATCAATCATGTTGCCTACTGTTTTTTCCGCGTCTCTCATCATTTTACTTTTTATTATTGGTTTATTATCTGATGCGAAAGTAGAGAAATGTCAGGAAAGCAATGCAATAAAAAGAAAGGTAGAAATAGCACTTTTTACGGTTTGTGCGCTTTACGATATAATAATGGAGTTTCTCCCGTATGCTGCCGGAAGCTACGGATAAAATAAGAAACCGTTGAAAAACAGAGTTCAAATGCAATATCAGCTATAGGAAAGTCCGTATAAACAAGCAGCCTCTTAGCCTCTTCCATCACCTTGCTCTGAATATATTGTTTTGCGCTGATTCCCATGGTCGAGGTTATCATCTCATTCAGATAATTAGGAGTAATGCAGAGCTTATCCGCATAATATTGAACCGAATGTTGCTCTTTTGCATGTGTAGCAACCAAATTCATGAATTTACTTACATGATTATTGGAAACTTCCCTACTTCTGCCCTCCTCTATCGAAGTCATTTTAAGGTAAGCACGGTCCAGCAACATCAGGACTTCATAAAGTAATGCTCTCAAAACGTGTACATCGCCCTGTTGATACGAATCAATCTCCATCTTTATATCATGCAAGGTTTCAAGTATGCGTGTATAAAGCTCATCAGACAAATGTAGTAGTGATGAAAAACTTTCTATCTGAAAAAACGAAAGATGCTGTACAAACAAAGAATCTTTAAAGAGGGAAGACAAAAACTCTTCTTCGAAAATCAGAGCATACCCATTGATGATATGATGAGTATCCCAGTTCCGGATTTCCCCCGGTTTAGAGAAAAGAACGTCACGAGGAATTGCTTCATAGGTTTGGTTATCGACTGAAAAAGCTCCCTTACCTTCTGTTATAAAAGTAATATCATAATAATTTAGAGTGTGGACAGCACTTTTAGCCAGGAACTTCTTCACATACTTCAGTTCTACTACATCGACCAAAAGTTCACTCCCATACTTATGCTTATAAAAAGTATATCGAGGTATTGAGTTTTTCATTTTAGTCACTTAAAAACACCTAATTCGACATAGCAGGCATCATTGTGCCTCTCAAATATAATTTCCTTTGGGTATATCGTAAATACCAGATACAGATCAATAATGAAACGACCGTTGAAATGGGTGGAGCAAATCCCATGATAAACAGCGACGAGCTATCTATCTGGCTGAACCAGTATGACAATGGTATACGGAACAGGAAAGTGGCTATCAGACTGTGAATCATCGGGAATAACGAGTTTCCTTGTCCGCTGAAATAAGAATTAATGCAGAACACGAAACTAACCACGATGCAGTCGATGCTATACCCTCGCAAATAATCTGCCGCCATTGCCACCACAGCAGCATCTTTCGTAAAGAAAGCAGTAAGAGTCTCCGGCAGGAATTGCGAATACACGCAAACCGACACACCGAAAACAAGAGCAATCCCAATCCCCGAAGCCAGACATTTATTCATTCTCTTGATAAGTCCCGCTCCATAGTTCTGTGCAGTCATGGTTGCCACAGCCGATGATATAGCCATCGGAGGCAGCATAGCAAACACGATGATTTTCTCAACAACACCCAGGGAAGCAGATGCAATGACTCCCATCTGATTGACAATGACAGTGATAATCAGAAAAGAAACATTGATTAAAGCATCCTGCAAAGCAATAGGTGCTCCCAACACCAAGATCTTTTTAGACAGATTCCGGTTCAATCGAATATCTTTCCGTGAAAAGTCAAAATGGAATCCGTGCCGGTATAAGAACCAGAGCGCTATTCCAAAGCTGACTCCTTGTGCAGTTACAGTAGCGATAGCCGCTCCCGTAGCCCCCCAATGGAAATAACCGACCAATATAAAATCGAGCACTATATTTATCACACATGCCAGCCCAACAAAATAAAGTGGTGTTTTAGAATCACCCAATCCACGCAAAATACCACATACAACATTATATCCTACTATAAACAGAATACCCAGAGAGCATACCAAAATATAGTTTTTCGTATCTACCATCGCTTCGACAGGAGTATGCATCAGTTCTGCTATCCGACTATGAAAAAGCACCATGACCAAAGTTAGCACTACGCCGGTTATTGAAAACAACCATACGGAAGCCCCGATAGTAAAAGCTACTTTTCGATTGTCTTTAGCTCCGGTAGCAATAGCAATCAGCACTGTTGTCCCGGTAGTAATACCCAGAATAATACCTGTAATTGTCTGCATCACCTGACTACCAATAGCTACGGCTGCCACACTTGCCGAATCATCATATTGTCCGACAACGAAAAGGTCAGCTCCGCCATAAAGTGCCTGGAGCACATTGGCAATCAGAAAAGGTACTGCAAACTGCAACAATACCTTCGGTACGCTTCCTTGTGTCAAATCTAACTCTTTCATAGTTTCTTCGATACTTTTCCTCTTTATCTTATTTTGTTACAACATAAAAAAAGTGCCGGACAAGCGAATGATTTGCACCATTCATCTTATCCAGCACTATAATTATTATTATAGCACCCTCCGATGAGGATTTTTATGCCTGTCCCTATTTCAGGGCTGCAAATATGGGCTTTGTTTTCATAATTACCAAATTTTAACCGGTTTTTATTTTCTTATGAAGATGTAACTAGCTATATATCAACTATTATCAGACGAGGTTTGGTCTATAGGATCTCCGTTAGAAAAACGAAAGAAAGCTGCCAACCGATCCGGATTCAGCGTATAACGTGCGCGTTCTTTTAATAAGGGTTCCGCATTCATTACGGCACAAGAATGAGAAACCACGGACATCATCGGCCAGTCCTTTAACGAATTTCCTACAACTAAGGTGTGTTCAAAAGATAAAGTCAAAGCCTTACATAACTGAATCACCCCCTCTTTTTTACTTGCTTCAGGATGAATGACTGTTATCAACGGAGCTTTATGAAAGACCTGGCAGGGATTCTCTTTCAACCGGGTAAGAATAGCTTCTCTCTGTTCTTTATCACGTACCAATATACTATACTTGTAAACCACTCCTTCATAACTATGAATAGTAACTTTTGCAGATTCTCCATATACCTCCGGATATACTTTCACCGGCAAACACCTGATCTGGCCCGAATAAGATAATAAACCTCCATCTGCAAACACTCCTCCCCTGAATAAATCGAAAAGAGCCTTTCCCAGCTTTTTCTTCGCCTGCTCCATCGACAGAGAAGTGGCAAGATATAAGGAAACGGACTGTGCCATATATCGCAAAGCGTTAGCATAACTTTCTGGAACTTTTCCCTGTGAATCAGTCAGTGTTCCATCCACATCGAAGAAAACAGTCGTAATAAGTGGCTTGTCCGGTATTCGCCAGAATGCCCCTTCTCCCATTATTCGATGTAAAGGGTGATTGTTCAGGTTACTAAATGCAATATAACAGTCACAAACCTTCCTCTTGCAAGATAACGGCACAACAGCTCCATCACCTTGATAAAAATTACCTATCTTCACCCGGCTTCGGGGACAAGCATACATATCCCCTTTCCAATCGATAAAACAATTATCCCTTCCTCCTGCGCAAACTTCCCATTGTGCCGGAGCATTTTTCAAGTCATACTCAAAAAGATTATCCAGTTGACTGAAAAACTGAATATCTTCCTGACTTAATGGTGCCCTTAACCCTTGCATAGCATTAATGAATAAATAAATATCCGGCAAAAGAGCATTCCGTAAATCATTGAGTACGGCCTTTGCAGAGGGATTTCCTACCGCTCCGGCACATACCTGTATTCCCGCATGATGGAGTATATGAATCTGATGCGCAAATTTCTCTACCGAAGTCATCTCAGGATGAAAACTAGCCCAAAGCCTTATCTTACTTATCACAGTGGGAGCCACACGAATCTCATCAAGCCAGTGTTTAGCCGGAAAAGAAAGGTTAGTCTGACAGGAAATTCCGGACACCTGTGGCAATGCCGCCAAATGCACCATTCCTTTCCGATAATAACGATGGATCAATACTTCACCGTAAGGAATAATAAATAACTGCAACGGCTCCCCTTTCCATTGTTCAATAGCTGCTATAAAACGATTCCATGCCTGTTCATCCTGTGTCGTATCTGCCAGATGCGACTTCTTGCCGAAAGGACAATAAGAACAGGTATAGTTGCAGCTATTCAATTTGCCGCGATAATATATATGCCTGAAGGAAAGTAAAGAGCTTTCGTTTTCCATTTCTATTTCGTTCAATAAGAATAAGTTTCCATCAGTTCTCTTATTTCAGGAGTAATGAACAACTGACCAATATAATCGGAGTATGCCATTCCGTCGGAAGTCAGACAAATACGACCGTTATCCGTATTTTCTATCCATTGCCGTTCAGCTAACTGTCGGAACAACATCACATTATCCGGTGATTCTCCAAAACGACGCTCATATTCGGCCTTATCAAGCCCCATATAATACATCAGATTTTTAATGATGAAACGTTGTCGCCGTTCTTCCTGAGAAAGAATAAATCCATTACGAGCCACTGTAAAATCAGTAGTGCCCATATAATCATCTATCTCTCCGGCAATACAACGCTGACAAACAGTATAGCGGGTGGCATAATGCAAATTACCCAGGTAACTGCGTCCGCCGGAGCCACACGACAGCATCACTTCATCCCCACATGAGATTTCCGCATCAGTAGACGGATGATGAATAAAACGTCGCATCGAAGTTTGTAGAAAACCTCTGTCTTTCAACAAATCACAAGCGGCACAATACATCTGAAAACAGACATCGTCGGATTCCCGCTCCGTGATAGCCGTTCCCGGTCGTACATATAGCGGATAGATAAAGAGTTCGTTAGGCTGAAACAGAAGAGCCTGTTCCAATGAATAAAGAAAGCTGGCCACAGTTTGTCCTTTGATTCCGTAAATCAAATCAATATTAAAAAACGGGAATTGTCTCTTCCGAATAGCCTCCAGCGCCTGATTAATCATGTCTCGCCGGGGACGTCTTTTCAAAGCAGTTAATTCTTCGTCAAGGAAACTCTGTACGCCAATACTCACACGAGCCACTCCTGCTTGCTTCAATAAGTCCAAACGGGCAGGATCGGCATATTCCGGCGATGTTTCTACGGAAGTAAAGGTATGTGAAGGATACACTCCGAATAAGACAGCTGTATCCAGTAAGTATTCCAGTTGAGGAACAGTGAGGAGCAACGGTGTGCCTCCTCCAATGGCGAAACTATCAAATGCCAGTCCGGTAGTGAGTGGAGACAACTGTTGCGCCTGCTTGTGAAGAGTTTCCAAATAAGTTGCGATATAATCCGCACGATTTGTTTGCAGAGAAAACAGGTTGCAATATCCACATTTATGACTACAAAAAGGAATATGGAAATAAAGCGATGCTTTCTGTCCTTCCACCTGTTTCAGGTAAGGAACCAGCGAAACCGGGGACGGAAAAGAACGATAAGCAGTTTTATGTGGGTAACTATACATATAGTCTACATATCGTGGTAGCGGTTGATTCATTTTTTCGTTAAAATAAAGTGTTTGTAAGGGACTGTATAAACCGTTTCGTGAGATATGCAATGATATTCATATCCATCCTCTCCATAGCAAGTGCCATGATCGGAAAGAGCAATCACCAGCGTATTTCCCCGTTTCTGAAAGGCCTGAAATAAACGGGGTAACTGACTGTCGACATATTGCAGCGCGGCAGCGTGTGATTCCTTATCATCCTTCATTTTGCCTTCCACATAATGACAGTTCGGATAATGAATAGCAGAAAAATTGATATACATAAAAATCCGTTTGTCCTCCGGATAGTTTTCGAGTTTCTTCAATGCAAAATCAATTTGTTTTTCAGTACTATCGGGTGCCGTGCATCCAAAGGTCGGCAGCCAATAACTTTTAGTAAAGTAACCGGGAAACACACGCCCCAGTTCATTACGCTTGCTGAAGAAGTTCACCCCTCCTATACAAATCGTTTCATAACCTACATTGGCAAGGCTTTGCACAAAAGTTGCTTCCGTAAACGGATAACTTCCCGCAGGCGGAATACGTCCCGTACCAGCTTGCACAGGGAAAAACAACCACTTACGGCTGCGTAGCGAATGAGGTTCCGCCGGAGAAGGCAGAAATCCTGCAAAGATGGCAAAATGAGACGGGCAAGTAAAATTTCCCGGTGCATGTCTTTTTTCCCATTCTCCTCCGTGACTGTTCAGTACCGGTGTTCTTCCTGCCTCTTCTTCCTCCTTGCTAACATCATAACGCAAGGTATCAAAGCAAAGCATCAATATATCATGAGTACCCACCACCTGATTCATATCCAGATCCGGTTTTTGGGTCTGTTCGCCAGCCGACAATTCATCTATTTGCATGGTTATATCTCTTTTTTATGTTTTTTATCTGTTGAATATAAATAGAATTATGAGCAAACATATCCTGATACACATGATCTCCCTGTCCGTTGACTTCTATTATATAAGGAATATCTGTTCCTCTCTCTATCAGTACATCCACTCCGGCATATTGCAAATCCAAAGATTGAACCGCTTCCTGACACTGAAAATAGATTTGTTGCCGCACTACTTCCGGCAAAGACAATTCGTTCCACCAATGTGCCTTATTGTTCAGATGCAGATTGGTTATGCTTCCTTTACTGCATCTCACAACGATATAATCAATTTCAGATTCCCGGCACACTACCCGAAGATCATAATTCTCTCCCTGCAACTGCTCTTTAGGAATCCATTCTTCTAAAATAGCTTCTGTTTGCATCACAGCTTCCGCCAACGGGATCATCTCTTTTTCCGTACTCAAACGGTTGATACGTTTAGTGTTATGAATGACTCCATCCACTTGTTGCAAGGTAGTATAGACTACCCATTTATTCCGGTTGGGTTGATAGCGAATAGCCATAACGCCTCCCGCCCCCGAACCGTAACGGGGTTTTAAAAAGCATCCTCTCCCGCAACCGGTAAGAAGCTCTCTCAACTCATCAAAAGAACGGGGAGAAGGTAACATCGGAGTCACTTTCAACCCTCTGTCCATCAACACTTGTTTAGTTTCCTTTTTATCAAGAGCACGTAATAAAGCATGGGGAGTATTCAAAAAGCACACGTCATCAGATAACCTCATCTCGCCTAAACGTTGCAGTGTCTCCTTATATGCCTGATTCAACAGCGCATATTTCAGGAAATTCGTTTCATCGCTTACACAAGGTTCCAGTTTGATAACTGCCTGCCGTAGTTGCGGCAAGCAGTTAAAAAGTTCCCCGTAAGTCATAAAACGAACTTCCACCTGCAAGTGTTTGCCTGCTTCAATAAAGTATTCTATACGTTTGGACAGAAAGTTGCTGACAACGATTATCTGCATCTCCTATTCTGTAATCATCGGGTAATACCACAATTCACCATCATATTCATCTGCCTCTTCAGTTTCAGCAATATCTATTTTCATAGGGAGACTCTGCAACTGTTTCTTCATCTCCTTGCTCAAATAATTATAGCGCATATTGATAAACTTCAAATGAGCGATCTTATCCATATTATCCAGCAATAATTGGGCACCTTCATCTTTGAGAGTACCAGCCGAAACATCCATTGTTTCAAGTTGGGGAAGAATATCCGACTCCAGGAACATTTCTACAATCTTGTCCTGTTCTTCAGAGTTGACGATCCCCAGATAAGTCAGCTTCGGGAAACGTTCTTTGGAGAACAATGGACGGAATATCTCAATATCAGCTTCAAATCCATAATCTTCCACACCAACATATAGAATCAGTTTTTCCAGATTGGGGAAATCAGAACCAAGAATATCTTCTACCACTTCGGTAGGCAGGCCACCACTGATAATTTCGAGTGACCGCAACTCCGGCCGTGAAGTCTTTCCCAAACGCAGATTATTGGTTCCTTTGATTTTCAGATCTTTCAATTTAGGCATGGCATCGAGCAGCGGACTAATATCAGCTTGTTCAATCCATGAAATCTCCTGTTCTTCCTGCTCAATATCTCCCCAGAACAAGCCTTCTATTTGTGCGAACTTCTCCTTATTTTCAATCATTCCCTGTAATAAGGCAGAACAGTCGCCACCCTCATAATCCCAACAACCGATTGTTATTTGTTTATATTCAGAGAGATGTTTATCTTTCAATATCTTATCCAGAAGATTCACATTGTTTTCATACTCATCATAACTCAAAGTATATTTCTTGGCTTCCACTTTCATTTCACGTGCAGTTTCTTCAGCAGTTTCTACATACCCTTTTTTGGTCTTTTCCGCAATCAGTTTGCCGGCTGCTTTTTCAGCTTCTTCAGTCGTTGCGTAGTTTTTCACTTGTGTTTGTCCGTCGGTCCCCAACTTACCATAATTTACAGTAACATCTGTTCCGACTACCTCTATGCTCCAGAATTTCTGCGATTTAAAATCTTGAAAAACGAATACTCTCTTCATAATACAGTTTTTAATGGTTGATATTTGCACACTCAACACAGAACGCGCATGAACAATACCTGCAAAAATAACCATTTTATGTAATGTACAAAGAAATCTGTTTACTAAACTTTCAGAGTATTCAAAAATACAACCCAAGATATGCAACAAAGGCTGCCTTTTGGGGCAGCCTTCATTATTCTATTTCTGTAATATATCAGTTTAATCTTCAATAGTACATATACTTACACGGTTCCAATCCGGTTCAGTAAACATATCGCCTACACCCTGACCTTCAGCAGTGATACGAGATGCACTGATTTTATACTTGTTGACCAAGATCGTTTTTACAGCTTCTGCACGTGCTGCGGCAATTCTGGCATTCACTTCAACACTACCTTCCGGAGAAGCGTATCCCTTAATAACCACTTTAGAATCAGCATATTTCTTCAGGTAAGAAGCTACACGTTCCACATTAGGAAGTTGTGAAGCGTCAACTGACGATTTACCTTGTCTGAAAGTAATGATAGATTCGGGTACACGGGCAGTTTTCACTACAGTCTCCACCGGAACCACTTTTGTGCGGCATGCTTCAAGTTCTTCCTGCAATCCGTTGATACGTTGGTTTGCATTGCTGATCTCACCATCTTTGTTGTTTACATCTGCACGAAGTGCATTGATTGAAGAGTTCAGTCCGTCAATTTCGGTTTGATTATATACTCTCACTTTGGCAAAATGATGTGTTCCGTTACTTGTCTTAAAGTGATATGTCAATCCGGCTGTCAACTCAAACGCTGCGTTGTTGGCATTGAAACGGCTCTTTGACTCCGGGAAGCCACCTTGCATATCATATACGATGGCTGGTTTAAGCCCCACTGTCCATGCTTTACTTTCACCCAAATTAAAATTCAGGTTCAATCCGAAGCGGGTAGACCAAGAGTTTTCGTCTCCATCACCACTTGCGTAATAGTGCAACCAGCCCATTCCAGCTACCGCTTCCACCTCAAAGAGACGAGGAGTACCGTTATAACCAGCAAACAGATTCATCAAGTTCACCTTACCCAATAAACTGACATCCGAAGCATCAAAAGCTGTTTTACTTTGGGTCGTGTTAACATATCCCATACCCTGAAACCCTAATCCGAAAATAGGAGTTAACTGTTTCGATATTCCAATTCCGAACGCAGGACGCATCCCTTTAAAAAAAGCATTATGGGTGAGAGGGGTTACCGCACCCGCTTTTAGTTCTACAGACCAGTTGTCTGTTAATTTTGTACCTTCTACGACAGATTGGGCATTTGCTGTAAATCCACCCAATACAAAAGCTAATAGAATAATAGATTTTCTCATAATCATAAGTTTAAAATATTATGTTTTACCTGCTAAATCATTAGATATGCTTGGTTTAGCCATGTCTAATTTTTTAGTTCATAATTAAGTTCTTTATTTACTTCAAACAACATATTGTATCAAATATTAGTTCACAAGGCAAAAGCCTAATTAACATCTATTGTCTTTTTAGAAAGATAAAGACAGACACTCTTCCAATGAAAAAGAACAGTAATAGGGGTAAGTTAATCCGTAATTCATATACAAGTAAATCACAAATTCTGCCGTATCTTTGCAATGTCATAAAGAAATAAGTAAAAAGATTATTTATAAAAACTGTTTGGTATGTATTTAGAAAATATTTATTCGCCTGAAGATGTAAAAAAACTATCGATTGAAGAGCTTGATAAATTAAGCGGTGAAATCCGTGCCGCACTTCTGCAAAAGCTAAGTGAACATGGCGGACATTTCGGCCCCAACTTCGGAATGGTAGAAACGACAATTGCCCTACACTATGTATTCAACTCGCCCAAAGACAAAATTGTATTTGACGTATCGCACCAGAGTTATGTACACAAGATGTTGACCGGTCGTAAAGATGCTTTCCTCAATCCGACCAAATACGACAATGTATCAGGGTATACCGAACCGCAAGAAAGTGAGCACGATTTCTTTATCATCGGACATACCTCTACTTCCGTCAGCCTGGCCAGCGGACTGGCAAAAGGACGTGACCTTACAGGCGGTAATGAAAATATCATAGCTGTCATAGGCGACGGTTCTTTAAGTGGCGGTGAAGCATTCGAAGGGTTGGACTATGTGGCAGAGCTGGGTACCAACATGATTATCATCGTCAATGACAACCAAATGTCTATTGCCGAGAATCATGGCGGATTATACAAGAATCTAAAAGAATTACGTGACAGCAACGGTCAATGTGAGTGTAACTTCTTCAAAGCTATGGGACTGGATTATATGTATGTAAATGATGGCAACAATGTACAGGCATTAATCGAAGCTTTCTCTAAAATAAAAGATATCCAACATCCGATAGTAGTACACATCAATACTCTCAAAGGTAAAGGCTATGCACGTGCCGAGCAAGATAAAGAGACTTATCATTGGCGTACTCCATTCAATCCGGAGACCGGAGAAGCCAAAGTAAACGATGAAGAAGAAGATTATAGCGAAGTAACCGCCCAATACCTGCTGCAAAAGATGAAAGAAGACCCGCGTGTAGTAACAATTACTTCGGGCACTCCCGCTGTTCTGGGCTTTACTCCGGACCGTCGGCAAGAAGCAGGCAAACAATTCGTAGATGTAGGTATTGCTGAAGAACACGCGGTAGCACTTGCTTCGGGCATTGCAGCCAACGGTGGAAAGCCGGTTTATGGAGTTTACAGTACATTTATCCAACGTTCTTACGACCAACTTTCACAAGACCTCTGCATCAACAATAATCCAGCTGTCCTGCTCGTATTCTGGGGTACATTATCCGGAATGAATGATGTGACACATCTCTGTTTCTTCGATATTCCGGTCATCAGTAATATTCCCAATATGGTTTATCTGGCACCGACTTGCAAAGAAGAATATATTGCCATGTTAGAATGGAGCATCCGTCAAAATGAACACCCTGTTGCCATCCGTGTTCCGGCTACCGAGGTTATTAGTTGCGGAGAGCCGGTGGACTCCGATTACAGCATTCTTAATCGCTATAAAGTCACTCATCGCGGTTCGAAAGTCGCAATTGTAGCTTTAGGCTCATTCTATGGATTAGGACAGTCGGTCGCATCACTCCTAAAAGAAAAAGAAAATATTGACGCGACACTCATCAATCCGCGTTACATCACCGGAATAGACAGCGAGCTCATGAATGAGCTGAAAGCCGACCATGAATTAGTAATCACGTTAGAAGATGGTGTCTTGGATGGTGGATTCGGCGAAAAGATTAGCCGCTATTATGGCACTTCCGACATGAAAGTTCTCAATTACGGAGCCAAAAAAGAATTTGTAGACCGTTATGATCTACAGGAATTTCTTCGTGCCAATCACCTGACGGATGAACAGATTGTAGAAGATATCACTGCACTTATCAGATAAAGCATACTACCAATTCACTATATACTCTTATAGGTTGATGTAATTGTCATAACAGACAGTATACATCAACCTATTCTTATTTTTCAACTATTCAATCAAATAAAAAACAAAACAATTGTTTGGTTTTCATATTTTTCATTTATCTTTGGAACACAAAAACAGATTAATTGTGATTGCGACTAACAACTACACATTATTAAATCTTTATATTTTATGATTATGAAAAAATTTCTATTTATCCTGACTGTCATTGCCGGACTTTTCGTGAGCAATGCCGAAGCACGTATGAAAATCAGAATTCCGGTAGACAACAGTATCCCGAAAGTTGCCGCTCTTCCGGATAGTTCTTATTACAAAACAGATGAAGGCGCTCATTTGGATTTAGGGTACATCGAAGAAGACGGAAAACGTACTTTAGTACTCTTCTCAGAATCGAAGCCCGACACTTATTATGAAATTTCAGACGAATACGCAGAAGTCATTAAAAAAGACTTGAATGTGGAAGAACTGAGCAGCCTTATCCCCACTCCTACATTTTGGGACAAATGGGGTGGCAGTATTCTTTTCTATGGATTTGCCGCTTTAGTAGTCATCGGCATAATAAGCTATCTGAAAGATTTCATTTTCGGCCTTTTAGGACTAGGAAAGAAAAATAAAGAAGAGAATGAAGAAGAATAAACCGGAACCATTAACTATATAAAAGAATAAGGGGTGTGTCATAATGAATTATGGTACACCCCTCATCTATAGCGAATCTATTTCTTTTTACTATCAATCTCTTTCAACAATTCGTCAACTGCTGCCTTCAATTGTATATCCTCACCCTTTACAACAGTTTCCGGACTATTAGCCACCTTAATATCAGGCTCCAACTGAGAATTTTCCAGATAGCTACCGTCAGCCAAACGATAACCGACAATAGGAATACCGAATACTAACGAAGGATCCTGCAAAGTCTCCCAAGAAACACTGGTCATCGTTCCCGGTACAGGCATACCAACGAGCTTGCCGATATTCCGGTATTTATATACCCAAGGAGTACCGTGCGCATTCGAGTAATTCGCTTCACATTGCAACATAATGGAAGGTTTATTCCAACGACGGCTCGGCATATCACAAGCTTCACGCCCACGTACTACCTGCGTAAAATATTTCTGCCCGCTGAACAAAATTTCAATATCTTCATGCAGTCGGCCTCCACCGTTGAAACGAGTATCGATGACAATCCCCTCACAGTTGTTATATTTACCCAGAATATCAGAATAGACAGTACGGAAACTTCCGTCACCCATAGACTGTATATGCACATATCCCAATCTTCCGTTCGACCATTTTTCCACTTCCGCAGCACGTTGTTTTACCCAACGGTTATACAACAGTCCGTTTAAACGTCCACCGGAAATAGGCATAACCACCTCTTCCCAACGCTCTTTACTCTGCGGATCGTATAGTGAAATCAATGTTTTCTTGCCTGCTTTGTTGTTCAGCAAAACAGTAATATCATTTTCCTGAGAAATTTCCTGTCCATTGATTTTCTCAATAATGCATCCTTCCTTTACTTTGGTACGGGAATGATCAAACGGACCTTTCTCTATCACTTCAGCAATTCTCATGCCTTTTCCCCGATATTCCCAATCGAACAAAAGCCCCAAATTAGAAGTAACATCTCCCTTACCGTTGGCAAAATAACGGCCTCCGGTATGGGATACATTCAACTCGCCCAGCCACTCACTCAGCAATTCGGCAAAATCATAGTTATTGTCGATATGAGGAAGGAACTTACGGTAAGCCGCACTCATCTCATCCCAATTCACTCCGTGCATATTCAAGTTATAGAAGCGTTTCTGCTGTTGCTTATATACATGGTCAAACATAGCTTCCCGTTCGGCAGCCAAATCCATCTTCATCTCCGCTTGATAACTAATCGGTTTCAACGCATCCGACTTTGCATCCATCTTCTGCATATTCCTACTGCCCAACAAGAATATATTTCCATCTTTATCCATAGATAAGGAAACCCAACCGGTATTGAGCTTATGCAGACGCTTTGTCTCCTTTTCACGAAGATTCATTTTCCAAAGGTCATAACCACCTTCAAAAGCAGAAAAATAGTAGAGGTTCTGTCCGTCTTTCGAGACAATGGCGCTACCTAAATCCGAAGAATTGGGTGTCAAGCGGACAATGCGGTCCTCAATACCTTTCAACTCTA
This sequence comes from Bacteroides finegoldii DSM 17565, assembly GCF_000156195.1. Lineage (GTDB taxonomy): Bacteria > Bacteroidota > Bacteroidia > Bacteroidales > Bacteroidaceae > Bacteroides > Bacteroides finegoldii. The sequence goes on from NZ_GG688317.1 coordinate 365,382, forward strand.
CTACAATCTCTTTTTTACTTTCCTTATCTTTGTCGGACTTACCGTTGTCTCCATCTTTATCTCCATCTTTCTTTTTATCTTTACCGGCGTCCTTTTTCTTTTCATTCTTTTTCTTCTCGTCTTTCTCTTTCGCCTTCTTCTGTTCCTTTTCAAACTCTTTGAGTAATTCGAAATCCTCCTTGCTCAACCGATAACGATCGTATGCATCCTGGTTCAGGAATACCAACATAACATCCTGTTGTGAACCCCACGAAGCGTGGGCACGCATCCCGTAGCGTTCCGTTTGGAAAAGAACAGCGTTCCCGTCAAGTACCCAACGCGGAGAACCGCTCATATAACCGCTATTTGTCAGATTAGTGATTGCTCCTCCTTGCGCACTGACAATACCGATATCAGAATACGGATCATGACGGTTTCCTATAAATTCCAACGTAAACCATTTGCCGTCCGGCGACCATTCATAATCAAACCCGCCCCCTGTATTGTACCATGTAGATCCATCCGTCACCTGACGTACTTTCTTCGTCTCCAGATTGAGTACCATCAGACGGTTGCGGTCTTCGATAAAGGCAATCTCCTTCCCATCCGGAGAATATTGCGGATATCTGCGTTCCACTGTTTTAGAGGGGAGTAACACCTCTTCCTCAATAAGAGTTGCATTGGGAAAATTAGGATCTTCTTTACGTGTAATCTTTGCCATATACAGTTGCCAGTTGCCTGTCCGTTCGCTGGCATACACCAACGTCCTATTGTCCGGAGCAAACGAAAGGCCCGATTCTCCGGCAGGTGTATTGGTTATCTGCTTAGTTGTCGGATAATCAGTTGACGTAACGAAAACATCGCCACGAACGATGAACGCTACCTGCTTGCCATCCGGAGAAACACAGGCGGAAGTAGCTCCCTGTGAGAATCTGAATGATGCGATATCCTTGTCATCATCACGGACAAGTTCCACTTTCACCTTTTGCGGACGGGAGTTCGGCAGTTGCGTATAAAGTTCCCCATCGTATGCATAGCACAAGGTTCCCTTATCACTGACAGAGAGAAAACGCACCGGGTGAGTACGGAAAGTCGTTACAGGCTTCACTTGCTGCGGAGCATTCAATGGGAAAGAATATACATTGAATGAACCTCCATTACGTTCGCTCAGAAAATACACAGACTTCCCGTCGGGAGCGTAAACCGGATTACGGTCTTCCCCGTCGCGGTTCGTCAGATTAGTATGTTCTCCTGTTTGAGTATCGTACAGCCAGATATCTCTTGCGATGGATGACGTATGGTGTTTTCTCCATTCGTCTTCAAACCCTTTACGGTCCTGATAAAGGAAATTACTCCCGGCCTTGTCAAAACAAACCCATTCGGCAGGAGTACCCAAGACTTGTTCGGTATTCCCCCCCTCGACAGGCACTCTATACAGTTCCGTCATAGCACTTGTAGGAAACAATGCACTGGTTGCCGGATCTTGAATGGAAGCGGAAAAAAGCACATACTTCCCATCCGGTGTAAAGGTGGAGGGAATTTCCGAAGCAGAATGATAAGTCAGTCTCCGGGCAGCACCTCCATCGGCAGACATAATAAAAAGGTCAAAATTCCCATTGCGGTCGCTGGCAAAAGCAATCTGCTCTCCATCGGGCGACCAGACCGGATTGGCTTCATAAGAGGCTTGTGTTGTTAATTGGACGGCAGTTCCTCCTTGTGCGGATACTTTGTAGATATCGCCTTTATAGCAAAAGACTATTTCGCTTCCATCGGGCGAAATACGCGCGTCGCGCATCCATAAAGGAGTTACAGCAGCATAGCCGACGGATACTGCGGCCAGCGCAAACGATAAACAAGTGATAAGTTTCTTCATATTTAATTAGTCTATATTTATGTCTAAAACAGTCCTTCTAAATAACTCTTCCTGTGTGATTATAAAATATCCTGTCACCAAAATCCTTACAGAAAAAAGCGTACTTGTCTACTCCCGTACAATGGCACACTCCTATCTGACGAGGCATATACCGTTGGAGATAATCTGAAATCACATGATATTTTTGCTCTTCCGCATTATGGATATGAAAACCGCCCAAAAGCAGCTCACAAGGGAGACCGGAAAATGCGTTCCGTATCGTTCGCAATATATTAGTGATTCCTCGATGGGAACAGGCACTCAGCACAGAGAAACTTTCATCGCTGACCAGCGCCACCGCCAGTTCATCCTCAAAAGTATCGGGAATCTTGTTGCCGTCATCTTGTTGAACAAAGAACCGTTCAAAATGAGTATCTTCCTTATCTTCGATTTTTATCGAGGGAAACAAGACAACTCCCGGAAGCAATTCCGTCCGTTGGTCAATAAAGCGAAAACGGGATAAGTCAAACGTTTCGGTATGCTTAATTCCATTTTCACGATCATCCTTAAATTTAGGTAAGAAAATGCTACGCTTGCACACAACTGTTGCAATGGTATTCAATTCCAGAAAATGGCGCAAACCTCCCGTATGGTCACTATGCCCATGAGAGAGTATCAGATAGTCTACTTCCCGCAAGTCGATGTGAAGCAGACGGGCATTGCTAATGAATAAATCCGATGCACCTGTATCAAAGAGTAATTTATGTTCTGCCGTTTCAATATAAAGAGAAAGCCCATGCTCTGCCTGTAGCTTGCGCCCATAAACGCAATTCTCCACCAGAGTGGTTATTTTATAATTCATAATAATGTACTTTTAGATAGATATTGCACATGACAAAAAGTTCTGCCACAAAATTATAACAATTCCGTAGCAGAACAAACAATCCAGACTATTATCTACTAAAATAATTGGTTTTCGTCAAATACGTTTTCCCATTTCGTAGGCTTCCTTCATATGTGGAGTATCTTTAATCTCCCCTACTTTCCAAGCACCTACCCCATAGACAACCCCTTTTTCCTGCGGTGCTTCCAGACAATCGAGGAACCCACGAAAACCATCAATAGTGCGTTCCATCATCGCTTTACTGTTTTCAGCTGCCGCAATGATAAAATAAAATTCCTTGTTGCTTATTTCCGTATACCGTGCGCAGCAGCGATCGATCATCATCTTCATTTGTCCGCACATAGTATAAAAATAAACCGGTGTTGCCATTACGATGACATCGGCGGCAATCATCTTCTCCACAATCTCAGCCGCATCGTCTTTCTGCGGACAAGGTTTTCCGTACATACTGCAAACACTGCACCCCGTACAAGGATGTACCGTCTTATCTTTCAGAAAAATCTTTTCCACTTCATTACCCTCTTCAAGAGCACCTTTCATAAACTCATCACAAAGTACGTCCGAATTTCCACCTCTGCGTGGACTGGACGAAAGTATCAGAACTTTTTTAGCCATAACTTTACTATTTTATATTTTCCGAATCCTTTTATCAATGATTCACTTTGCAAAAATATGGAAATAAAAGTATATCGAATGTAGACAAATTACAGAGAAAGATACCCGAATTACAGATATACATCAGCAGAGTAACCGCAAAACAACGAAGTCTCATACTTCCCAACATTTCCATCCCTTATTAGCACAAATGTACACCACATATGTCCGTACATTATAATTAGGAAACTTTTTCTTAGTGTCTTCACCGTATCTTTTCACCTGTTCCACGTGCTCGGGAAGAGGCTCGGAAAGCGCAAGCATCTTTTCAGCTTCTTTCATACGATAATATTTAAATTCGACCACACGATCATCCGTATAGTAATCTGTACCGGGAATACCGGTCATTTCAAAGTCTGATCGGCCTACAGAATTATTCTGTTCGATGGCAAAGGTATAACAACTACTTAAATAACGCGATACCAGTTCGTAGAAAGAACACCGGATAAAGTTTTCATTGATCTTATCAAAAACTTGTGCTGGAAATTGTCCCAAATATTGTTCGAAATAATTCTGAACGAGTGGTTCTAAGCTTCGATTGGAATCATAGTGCCGATACACAGGAACATAACGTTGTGCATTGCCTTCTATTTTGTTCAGTTGATTATAGTAGTCCATGTATACACTACGCATCGTCATATTAGGCAATGTGGTTACAAATTTATCCTTCAACGTCGTCATTCCCAAATAAAACAAACTAATGGGGTAAAACTCTTTATCAAAAAACTTTTTCTTATTAAACTTACTAGCAAGATCAGCCACATTATAAGGCAATTCATCGTCAATTACCAATGCATCCAACATCGTTTTCGCATTATCCAGCGAAAGAGTCAACCGACGAATCCAATGAATGTCAGTACGTAGATTTTCATCTACCAATTCGTCCGGAATACTACCGGCATTGGCTGCAAATTTCTTGAAGAAGTAAGTAAGGATAGTGGCATTGAATAACCGATCTCCATTCGGACGGAAACGATAACCATCATAGTTACTCACTATTAGTTGCCATATTTCGTCAAAGCGATCCTGTCCTGTAGAATACTTATCAAGCACATAACGTAGATATGTTTCAGTTTCTTCGTATGTAAACCCAAGCATATTCAGGAAATTAGGCTCAAGAGTCAATATCTCTGCAATATTATATCCACTAGTCAAATCATCCATAGTGACAGGCAGCACACCTGTACAAAAACAAGTACGGATACTACCTTCACCAATACCTTTTTAATTACTTTAAAAAAAGTACGCAGAAAGCTGTCATTAGTAGTAACTTCTTCATAGAGTGGATCATTATAGGCAGTAAGTAATTGATTGGTGAAATTATCATATTCATCAATCAAAATATAGACTTTAGGCAATTCGTGAGAGCGGGCGTAAGTAAGCACTTCTTCCAGCATTTTAGATGCATCGCCACGATTGCTAAATTCAAAATCACCAAACAAATCACGATTATGTGCTACCATTACTTCTACCGGACCGCAATTCAAGTCATTAAAATTCTGTGCCAGCCCTTGAATATGGTCTGACATTACCATTGCGGAGAAGTCATAACGGATTATCATATAACGGTTATGTTCTTTTGTCGGATGGGTTCCAATCCACGTGTCACCAAACAATTCTTCAAACCGATGCGCTTTCGTACGGTCATAATAGCAAGCTAGAGTAGAGACTAACAAACTCTTCCCAAAGCGACGGGGACGCAGAAATACAGGAGCCTTATAATCTTCAAGCTTAGCTATATATTGGGTCTTATCTACGTAATAAAAACCACGTTCACGCATTTCTATGAAATCTGCTACTGCATAAGGAATTGTTATACTTGCCATAATCCTACTGTTTTTTCTATAGACAAACAAAGGTACAAAATTGTTAGCAATAACAAGAAGAAATCTTTGAATTGATTGTTATTACTCTTGTTGCCAAACATAAAACACGGTTCTTCCAGCTCCACGTTTACGAAGAATCCCTTTCTCAATGAAAGTATTCAAATCATCTATTGCTTTCAGCCGGGAAAGTCCGGTCAGGCTACTATATTCCAATCGGGTAATACCACCATTTTTCTTTAGAAATTCCTGTAAAAGCTGTTGGCGTTGCTCCATAGAAAATTCCACTTTTTGAGAAGAGTGTTTGGATTTATCCACACGTTCCAACTCTATTTCACGCTTAATCTTCCTTTTGAACTCTTTGGAAGTGCGCAAATGCACATTATCAAAACAGATTGATTCGGCACGAATCTCACGTTTAGTCATTACTTTATGCGTACATTTCAAAGAGATGCTAAAATAACCAAGCTCGCCAAGTTCGATGGTATATCCTTCTGATAGAGCCTCAGCCAGTTCGTCTATCACCACTCCTACCACCGCATCTATAACATTATAATTAAAAGTCTGGGAAGAACGGGACACACGTTCCAGAAACTCTTTTTTCGAGTAGGTTCCGCTTGGAACGATACGGGCGTGTAGTGGCTTTTGTTCACCGGTATTAGCAGGATCCGGCGTTTCATACAAATCATATTGGGCACTCATAAGCATATTTTTTATTAGTTCATACATTTATTACTTCTACTGCATAGATTTAATCTCTATTCATTAAACTTTAATCATCAGTCTATATAAAATTAATCGTCTGACAACTGTATCTTTTTCGTATGACAACTGTAAGACGAAAAGATAACAATTGTCAGACGAAAGTACAACAACTGTCAGACGATTAATTCATCGCATACAAAGATATAACTTTATGAGATACAACCATTAAGTTTTAAGCAAAAACATGGTTAGTAATAGAGATATTACTTATCTTTGCTTGAATTAACAGTTGAGGCTTATGGGAAATAAGCCTTTCATATCTGGTGCTGCAACATCGGGTGATTTAAAAGCAACAACAATGAGAAAATCTTCTTCCTCTCTAAATAGACTCCGAGAAAAATGCAAAGATTACTTAGTCTCTGTACTCATATTCATTTTACTTCTATGTCTGCTGATACTCTTCAGATGCAAATCTCGTAACGGACGTATAAGAGAACATCGAGAGAAAATAAAAACAGCGAAAGTTATGTCGGAAATCCGGGCTATTGAATCGAATAAACACCCTGTATATACCTTTCAGGGAAAAGATAAGACGCTCGAACTTCCTATGGAAATTACTGATAAAGGAAAACTTGTATCTGTCATAGTGAACGGTAGTAAAACCTGTTTTCAACTATCAGATGAAGATAGTGAATTCACTGTCTCTCCGCAAGGTGTATTAGCATGGCATGAAGCGGGAGTACTGACAACCGAAGAAATAGGCGGAGAAGAAACCATAAGGCAACTAAAGGAGAATACAGTAAACGACAGTCTCACTGTGCATCTGTTTAATATTCGAATCGGCAATTGTGTACTGCCGGAAGTTAATGTCAGAATCACTCAGACACAAGAATTTCCTTATCTCATGGGGATAAAGGCTTGGAATATGTTATTATTGTCTTTGGCGTCAGACAAAGAGTAGTAAATTTTGAAGAACAAACAATTAGGAAATACACAAAAATGTTATCTTTGCCCGTGATTTATTCACAAGAACGTGATAAAGTAAATTCTAACTATTTAATAAAAAAGACTATGATCAGATTAAATGTTTTTGTTCGTGTAAACGAATCCAACCGCGAAGAAGCAATAAAAGCGGCAAAAGAACTGACTGCCTGTTCTTTAAAAGAAGAAGGATGCATTGCTTATGATACTTTCGAAAGCAGCACGCGTCCTGACGTTTTCATGATTTGCGAAACTTGGCAGAATGCCGAAGTATTGGCAGCACACGAAAAATCTCCCCATTTCGCTCAATATGTAGGTATCATTCAGAAATTGGCTGAAATGAAATTGGAAAAATTTGAATTCTAAATGAATTACGAGGCTGTTCTCGAACAGCCTCGTTAAATTCACTATTTCACTATCTTTCCGAGTAGAATTAGTCGAGTTTCTTATGGATAAATGTTCCTTCAATCCAATAAGTTGCGTGATTCGATTCAAATTTCAACAAGACATAGCCGGGATCAGTGGGACCACCGGGAAAATGATCGATAAACCAGTCCTGCCAAAGTTCCTGCTTCATCTTTTCGTCAGTCACAACTTCCACTTTCCCCGTTAACGCTACGCTGTCTCCTTTATCCTGAAAGCATAATCCTGCTTTCGGATTCGATAAGAAATCAATTGTTTTTAATGAATCTGCTCCGGTAGACATCCAGATAGTGGAAATTCCTTCTGCCAGGATTTTGCTCATCGGCACAGGACGGGGATAACCTTCTTTATTCACAGAAGCAAGGGTAACTACTTCACATCTCTGCAACAATTCTGTTGCTTTCTCTTTCATTGTTTTTGTGGTCATAAATTGATTGTTTTTTATTAACCTTGCAAAGGTAACGGCATATCTTCCCATTCTATTGTAAAAAAGCGACTTTTACCTAATCTATCTTTGTGGTTCGATATAAGTAAGTGTGGTTTCTTCCGGAACGGTTAGGGAAAGAAAAGACGCAGGAGTATTGCCGGACATCGACTTAATCTCTTTTGAAAAATGCGCTAAATCATAGTATCCTGCATCAACTGCCGTAGTCAACAGATTGGCTGATGTTGTGGTTCTCAACAATTCCACAGCATTCTTAAATTTAACAATACGGCTGTATTCTTTAGGAGTAAATCCGGTATAATGCTTGAACTTTCTCTCAAAATGGCGCTGACACAAACAGACATCATCCATCAAGCTGCGAACTGAACGTTTTCCTTTGGAATGATTAATCATGTTCACTGCCATAGCGACATGAGAATCGGCAGGCTGATAATGACGCGCCAAATATGCCAGCAAATATTCTTCCACTACTCGTATTCGATCTGTGACATGCTTCTGCTCACCTAATTTTTCAATAAAAGTGTCATCAAAAACAGCCTTCATCTCATTAGTACTGACTCTGCTATTCACAAATTCGTGTAGAGGCAGGTTTGTAAAGCAAGACAAACCACAAGGTAAAAAACGAACGCCAAACATGTGAATCGATTCTGTATAAGTGACGAGTTCCGAATATTTTGTCATAGGTCCTACAAAATAGGAACGATAGGGTTGCATAATCAGACTCCCTTCTTCAACAGCATTAGCCACCTCTCCCAGCGTAAATATAAAATCGGTACAACCATCCGGCAGAATATGGATGCGCATACCATAATCCGGATTACCTTTAAACTCCCAATAGTTATCAATATAGGGAACAAGTAAATGAGAAGGCTGATATTCTGTATACATGGATATATTTTGCAAACAAATATAGAGAGAATAAATTCTAATTCATACATTTGTATCTCAAAATAAAAAAATAAATGAGGAATTTTGCTGCTATCGACTTTGAAACAGCCAACGGCAAACGTACTAGCATATGCAGTGTTGGTGTTGTCATTGTAAAGGAAGGAAAGATTATAAACAAAATCTATCGTTTGATTCGTCCTGCCCCCAACTACTATACCCAATGGACGACAGCTGTCCACGGACTCACGTACGATGACACGATAGAAGCGGATGATTTTCCAGAAGTATGGGCGGAAATCAAACCGCTGATAGACGGTTTGCCACTGGTAGCTCACAACAGCCCTTTTGATGAGGGTTGCCTTCGTGCGGTTCATGAACTGTATGGAATGACTTATCCTCCATATAAATTCTATTGCACCTGCCGCGCCTCAAGAAAAGTGTTTGGAAAAGAACTCCCGAATCATCAATTACACACAGTAGCCGCCCGGTGCGGATATGACCTGACCAACCATCACCACGCATTGGCAGATGCTGAAGCTTGCGCACAAATAGCTTTGCTTATCATTCCCGAACCGAAAAAAACAAAATCGAGTAGGAGGAAAACGAGAGACCTACCCGATGACAGGTAAGCCTCTTTCTTTTTTTGAATGGGCAAATTTTTGTTATACGCCTACTTGAAGAGTAAATTCAAATCTATTGATAGGAACTCTTCAAAGGATAAGCCTCCGGAACCGACCACAAAGGCCCTATACGGATGATAAGCTTTTTCAAATTTAGGCAAGCCATTGTTGGTGGTTCGTCTTCCGCTTTTAACCTCGATGGCGATTGTCTTGCCTCTTCTATGAAGCACAAAGTCAACTTCATCGTGGCTATCACGCCAATAATAAGCCTTGTAATCACAAATCTGTGCCTGACTTACAATATAGGCACCAACTGCTGATTCTACATAGGGATATTCCTAAAATAATAAAATTTAAGGCAACTACTTCATTGCGAATTAGTTGCCTTTTTTGTATCTTTAAGCATTCCCCCCAAAAAACGGTTTGACGGCCAAAACGGGGGTAATCTAAAATAAAAACACATGGTAAAGATACAAAAAATCTCAGAAATCGAACCTTGTTTAGGTTTTACCGAGTTCGATATGCTTAAAAAATATCGTCAAAGTTTTGCAACGAGTGAATTAGGTCGACTCCATTCTCTATTCCCTTTCTCGGAACTGGCCCGACAAATGCATTTGAAGTCCTCTGCTTTGGGTCGTAAAAGTTATTTTTCTCCCGAAGGTAAAATAGCCTTGATGGTCTTGAAGTCCTATACCAACTTTTCCGATGCACAACTGATTGAGCATTTAAACGGTAATATTCATT
>NZ_GG688317.1:375499-415078 GCF_000156195.1 Bacteroides finegoldii DSM 17565
TCCCATGAGCTTCATCTCATGGGAGTTTTATTATATATTCTATCGTATAGGCTTTTATAACATCCTATCTTTCAGTACCTGTGGAAGTTCCGGCATTGCACCGCTTTGCGTACATACATAAGCGGAAGCTTCAACAGCCAGTTTATGAGCTTCGGGAACCGACTTACCATTGAGAATAGAAGCACAGAACGTTGCTGTAAAGGAGTCACCGGCTCCCACCGTATCAGCTACGGGAACCCTCGGGGTCTCTTGGAAGGAAACAACTCCCGGAGTAAATACGTAACTTCCATTGATACCACAAGTCAGAATCAACATCTTCAGATTATACTTAGCTAACAAAATCCAGCATTTATCCTGCAAGTCAATACCCGGATAGCCAAACATACGGCTAATGGTCACTAATTCTTCGTCATTTATCTTCAACACGTTGCAACGCTGGCAGGACTCACGAATAACCTCTTTTGAATAAAAATCCTGTCGGAGATTAATATCAAAAATCTTCAATTGCCCGTCTATATCAGGCATTGTATCCAAAAAACGATTGATAGTAGCACGGCTCACCTCATTGCGTTGTGCCAATGATCCGAAGCAAACAGCACGTGTATTCAAAGCCAAACGTTTCAGTTCATCTGTAAAAGGAATATTGTCCCATGCAACCCCTTCCTTAATTTCATAACAAGGGACACCCTCATCATCCAACGTTACCTGCACCGTACCGGTAGGATAATCCACACGTTCAATCTGTGTTTTCAGTTTCTTTTCATTGAATACTCTCAGAATCTCATCTCCCAGCTCATCATTCCCCACGGCACTTACTACGCGGCTGTCAAAGCCAAACTGCGATACATGATAGGCAAAGTTTGCCGGAGCACCGCCAATTTTCTTTCCTTCGGGCAACACATCCCAAAGTGCTTCGCCCATTCCTACAATTATATTATTCATGACTTACAGATTTTATTGTTTCCAAAGTTATTAATTTATTTTCTAATACGGAACGTATAAAACAAAAGATACATTACGCCCACCGTCATTACGGCTACCGCCCCACTCTGCCCCATTGCATCGGAGGCAACTCCCATAGCCAACGGAAACACTGTTCCTCCGAAAAGTCCCATAATCATCAAGCCGGAAACCTCATTCTTTTTCACCGGAAGATAAAGTAACGCCTGCGAGAAAATAACAGAGAATACATTGGAATTACCAAAACCAATCAATGCAATGCAGGCATAAATCATTGTCTTTTCATGAAAAACAAACAATCCGGCCATCGCTATCAACATCATCACCACACTAATGCCAAAGAAAGATTTTGCTGACATCTTGCGTAAAATAAACGATCCTAAGAAGCAGCCAGCCGTACGGAAGATAAAATAAAGGCTTGTAGCAAAAGCAGCGTCATCCAGCCCCATGCCAAGACGTTCCATCAGAATCTTTGGAGCGGTAGTATTTGTACCTACATCAATACCGACATGGCACATGATACCAATAAAACAAAGCAGGATAAACGGTTTGCCAAGCAAAGCCAGACATTGTCCGAAAGTAGACGGTTTGCCTTCCTCTTTTTCTTCTTCAATCTGAGTAATATTGAGCGAGAGAATGGCAATGATCGCTACAATCATATAAATAGGGAATAACACGCGCCAGCCTAAATCAAAAGTCGGAATGACCTGCGTCGCTCCCCACATGGCGATGTAAGGAGCCAGAAAAGAAGCAATGGCTTTCACAAACTGACCGAAAGTCAGGCTACTTGCCAGACGGTCGCCACGTACGATATTGGAAAGCAACGGGTTCAAGGAAGTCTGCATTAACGCATTTCCTATTCCTAATAAAGAAAAAGAAATCAACATCAGCATATAGCTGTCACCAAAAACGGGTAGCAACAGAGAAGCGAAAGTCACAATCAAACTAAGCAATACGGTTTTCTTCTGACCAATGCGGCTCATCAGCATACCTGTAGGTACAGAGAATATCAAAAACCAGAAGAATACTAATGACGGAAAGATATTCGCCTGTGAGTCCGACAGACCAAGATCCGCCTTTACGTAATTGGAGGCAATGCCTACCAGGTCAACAAATCCCATGGCGAAGAAGCAAAGCATCACCGGGACTAGTTTGGAGAGGGAAGAATTTTTACTGTTTTCCATTATTTTATCTTTTATACGATGAATTCTGTTTCCATAGGGCAATGTACATCACCCTAAAACAAAGAAGCGGGTAAAGAGCGCATAGAGTAAGGAGAATGGGCTTATTTCTTCAACTTGTAAATCACAAACGAATCTACTTTATACGCTCCTCCTTTACTGTAAAAGTCAATATGAGTGTAAGGTTCCGACGGGAACACCTGATTAGTCATCACAAAACGTCCGCCATCGCCAAAGGCTTCCACACTGGATTTGTCGACAAACAGACGGAGTTTCAATTCGTCTTTTCCACTCTCAATAGCCGTCCAGGTCAACATTGGGAAGTTCTCATTGAAACCTACATCTCCGCTTTTGCGGCGGTCCATCGAGAATTTCTTTTCTGTCATGTTATATTGCATATCCACTTCTTCGCCTTTGTCATTGTAGAGACGGAGGCCGATTACATCCGCATGTTGATTTTCGATAGTCAGTTCTATTTCGTATGCACCCTCATTGTCGGCAATCATGTCTTTGATGATACGTGTTCCGTTCACTTTGAACGAGCGTTTCTTGGAGACGTCACGCAGTTTCAGCAGTTCGGGAGAGGGAGCAGACTGAAGATAAGTCTCGCCATCTACAGTGAACAGGCTCAAATCGCGAGGAACAGAGTTCGGGCTACGGTATTGAGAGGTAGGAACATCGTTTGCATATTGCCAGTTGCTCATCCATGCGATAGCAATGCGACGGTTGTCGGGAGCATCACACCAAGTAACAGTGGCGTAATGGTCTTTTCCCCAGTCCATCCATTTGGTTTTGGAGGGTGATTCGTTTACAAATTCTTTTCCGTTGAACGTTCCGACAAAGTATTGAGTGGCCGAGTCACCGAAAGGGCCGTCACCAAGACTACAAAGCAATACCCATTTCTTTTCATTCGTACCTTCCACGGGAAGTTCAAATAAATCCGGACATTCCCAAACATTTCCGTGAGCACCTTGTCCCTTACCGAAACTGCTTTCAAAAGTCCAGTTTTTCAAATTGGGAGAAGAAAAAAACTGCATTTCCTGCCCTACGGCAAGTACCATAATCCAACGTTTTGTCCCTTCATACCAAAAGACTTTCGGATCGCGGAAATCGCGGGCTTCAGATACCAACACCGGATTATCCGCATACTTTGTAAAAGTACGTCCATTGTCGGTACTGTAAGCGATACTTTGTACCTGACGATCACCGTTCTGTGTATAGATAGCGATGATAGCACCTGCACCAAAACCAGCTGTATTATTATGATCCACCACAGCCGAACCACTGAAAATAGTGCCAAACGCATCCGGAGTTATAGCATCAGACCGATATTCCCAATTGATTAAGTCTTTACTGATAGCATGTCCCCAATTCATATTTCCCCATTTGGAACCGTATGGATTATGCTGATAAAACAAATGATACTCTCCGTCTTTATATACCATTCCGTTGGGATCATTCATCCATCCATAAAGAGGTGAGAAGTGATAAACAGGACGGAACTTTTCACGATTAGTTGTATCGAAGGTGTCGGACAACTTCATTTCTCTACAGCAAGCGGTGTTATCCGGTGAAAGATTGACACGTACCGGATCATTTGAATTCATTTTGAATTTAAATGAAACCAACTTACCGGAATAATCGGAAAGGTCTACCGGAACAAAATAATCTACCTTGTTAATAGCCAGACGGACATCAAAGCTCTTCACTTCTTTGTTATCAGCAATCATACTGATACGTACGTCAGGCGATGTATCTTCTACCGGTAATAACAAGTATTTCTGAGTAGTATTGACACGCACCAAACAATGTCCTTCTCCTAAATCTTTTATTAATAGAGAAGGATCTGCAGCTAAAGCCAGAAGCGAGATATTCATAAAAATGGAACAAATCAGAAGAGTCTGAAGTTTTCTCAAAGGTAAAAATACATTCATGTTTATGGTATTAAGGTTATTACTTATTATTAATAGTATCATATTTCTTGGTTGTTGCAATGCAAAGATAGGCGCAATGCATCGGAGCGCCTATCACATTTGTTTCAAACGCTATAAAAGATGTTACTTTCTCAATTAATAAGTACTCAATTTTATATCAGATACAGTCACTTCACCCTCAGTACAAAAAATAGCCCAAGGATTTTTAGCCAAATCATAAATACGGTTGGTGAAAGCATACCTTCCATTTATATAGACTACACACACAGATTCTTCAGTATAGACCTCTATATGATATACATTGTCAGCAGCCGGAGTTATAGCACGTTCTGTTATAGCACCCGCATCATTCCATTCACCTGTTTTCTCATTTACTTCTACTTCTTTCAACTTCAGGAAATTATATTTATCTTCAATGAAAATACGCGCCTTTTCTGCCTTATCACTGCAATCGACAAATGAAAGTCCGAATACGGCTTCATTCTCTTCAGGGATTGTTGCAGTCATGGTTATTTTGTTCCGGCTTCTCAAACGGGCGAAGCGGACAAATGAATTTGCTTTCAATGTATAAGAAGAAGTGTTGACCGTTACATCCCCTACCTTCGTCTTTTCAGCCAATGTCACCGATTGGGAATATTTGGCGGAAATCGCTTGTGGAACATCCAAACTTAATGTTCCATCTCCGTTCTGAATCAATCTATGAGCGACCAATGCTCCTGCCCAACTTTTGGTACCTGTGGTTTTCTGTCCTTCACGTGTCGGACACCATCCCCAAAGATAACGATTTGTATCATCGCCCGCTGTTTTTCCAGCATAAAAACTAACTCCATCTAACCATCCTTCGTGGGGTACGAAAGTAGGGAACTGCCCATTCTCTACAGCTATTCCCTTCAATTCTTCCAAAGTCTGCGCATAGAAATATTGGACAACGGCCGGTTCATTTTTTGTTCCTTGTGAAGAATAAACCATATACCAATAACTTCCCATCTGAAAAACATCCGGACATTCATAGAAACGCCCCCAAATATTATTGAAGAACGGTTCCGGTTTTAAATCCCAATCATGCAAATTGGTAGAAGTAAACTCAATGATATATCCATCCCCATTTTTCAGAGCAGAAACTAACATCCTATAACATTGCGCAGTTGCATCATAAAAAACATATGGATCGCGGAATTCATTTTTATCATACCCTGCTTCTATTGGAGCCGATAAACGGAATGAACGGTCTTTAGTCCAGATTTTACAATCTTTGGAAGTAGCCAACAATATTACTTCACGAGGTTCGGTAGCTTTATGTCCTGTATAATAAGTATAATAAGTTTTCGTAGCCTCATCATAAACAGTACTTCCTGTCCCGATAGCCGGATCGTCTTCTACTGCTGTTCCGCATGGTATTGCTTCGCGGAAAGAGATATAGTTTGCCACATCCGTAGTTGCCAATTCGTGGATAGGATGATAGATAGTAGAATTACCGTCACGATCATCCTGAAGGTAAAGAATACGAAACTCTTTACTTACCGGATCAAAAAAAGGCATTGGATCACCTACATAACCAACATAAGGTTTGTAATAAGTCGTATAATTGTTCGATTCCGTCGAACTAAAGAATGTTGTCGTTTCATTCAGATTTTTATCTGTGATTACCGGACTGTTATCATCGCTGCAAGCAGCAAACGATATTGACAGACACAGTATTGAAGCCATTAATATCATAGTTTTCATAATTTGCTTTTCTTTATCAGATTATACTTTACTTGCTTAAGTAATCGAGTGCATTAGAGGTAAGTTTCTCGATATTACCACGATATTGATTATCTGATTGGTTTTCATCATACCAATCATAAGCTGCCATGCCAATACATATTACCTTTCCACTACTATTTCCTCCTATCTGGCGAGAAGGGAATTCAGCGATAGGCACTGCATTGTGATTGGAAACATCATACCCCAACTCTATTGCACCAGTTTGTTGTCTCCATCCTTCTATTCCCCAATACGGTTCCCAATCTATACACCATTGAAATACCCAATTAAAAATATGATAACCTGTATTTATTAAATAAATATTAGAATTATCCTCAGTTACTAAGCCATCAAATATTTCATGAGAGATACCCTCTATTGAAAAGCCCCAAGGTTTTTCTGTAACAGTCTGAGAATCTTCACTCCTAAATTGATTATTAGGATCTCTACCATCCATAGAAATAGCCCACCGATCTTTTACGATATATCGTAAAGCTCCACGAGATAATAACAAATTTCCACCTGTCTGATAATAATTCCTAATATTATTCTTTGAATTCCAATTAAATCCATTATCATCATAGATAGGATTATCATCATGAATCCAAATGACTTTTATCTGTTCCGGATCAAGTTTCACTTTCGGGTTATCATCCCTCAAATCTGAATATGAAATATACCTTGCTCCCGGCATATTATCCAACATCCATTGAGCAGCGGCTTTTTCTTCATTATTAGTCAGTTCATCAATAGTTGCAGCTGTTCCGATAAATGCCATTGAAACAAAAGTTCTTACCTTTTCTACCTTCACTGTATAAGTGGCTGCATTCAAATGATTTGTAACCGTATATTCTTTAGGTGTAGTGAAATCCAATGTAGTGCCTGACAACGGGCTTACCGTAGCACCATCAGGAACAGTAACAACTGGAGACAAAGCGGTAATATCCATGTCTTCAAGTACATACACAACGATTTCTTTGTTTGTTTCATCAATTCTGCCTGCATACTCTCCTATCATAAATCTAGTAATCTGCGGCTTATCCAATTCTACGGAAATCGTATAATTCATAAATACATTTCCGTTTGTGACTTTTACCACTACGGGCATTGTAAAGTTAACAGGTTTACCACTTTCCAAATTCGCCGTAGCCCCTTCGGACAAAGTAAATACCGGAATTAAATTTGTCACATCTGTATTATCTTCCACATGCACTTTAATGCTTCTCGCCTGATTATCCTGCTCAATGATAAAGTTATCATAATCTTCGATATGGAAAGAAGTAATCCATGTATCACCATTCAAAGCCAACGATGTGTCATCATCATCACTACATCCAGCTGCAGAAAGTAAAAGTGCAGCCAGTAACACCATATATATTTTATCTATCAAAGTCTTCATAATTCCCATTTATTATTTCTCCCAACCATTATTTTGCTGATACAAACCACCACTATAATTGATCTGCTTCTGAGGAATAGGCAGATATTCATTCTTTCCTGCTGTAAAATTTGCATCCGAATAATAAGAACGACGACTAGCTTCCGACGCATAATATTGATTCATCACTTTTGCCGCATCTCCCCAACGAACTAAATCAAAGAAGCGGCTTCCTTCCAATGCCAGTTCAAGACGACGTTCCCATTTCAGGTCTCTCATAGCAATGTCCCGATCAGTCCATTCGGCCATTGTATACGGTTCTACTTTAAAACTTGCCCCATAATCAAAAACAAGCGTAGTACTACGGGCTGCACGGTTACGTATCTCATTGACCAACGGCAATGCTTCCGACAAACGATTCAACTGAATCAATGCCTCGGCACGCATCAGCACTACATCTGCATAACGCAATACAATACGGTTCATCGAATTAGCAACAAACGGAGAATTCACTTTCTTCAGGCAAGAACAATCGGGGTCCACATTCTCTTTTAAAGATGAATAAAGACCATAATATTCCTGTTCGTTACGTGTCCACGTCTTATCAAAAATATAGTTCACATTATACTTATAAGGAAATCCCGGAATCGCCACCGTGTGGAATAAACGGGGATCGTAGTTGCCTTGCACATCATAATTATCTTTCTCATTGTAAGTATCGAACATCGGCCTACCGTTTTCCGTGCGGAAAGCATTCACCAAGTTTTGGCTAGGCTTCTGAAAATCACAACACCCGAAGAATTGCGGAGCTGTCAACTCATTACCAAAGTTCAAGTTGCCATACATCGTATTATCATCCTGCGAATATTGGACAGCCCAAATAGATTCCTTTCCGTTCTCATACTGCGGCAGAAAATTATATGCAAAATCTTCTTCCAGACCAAAACCTCCGGCAGTCATGATAGCATTATCCGTATACGTAATTACAGCTTTCAAATCATCTTCATTAATTTCGACCACTTCATTCTTTTCATTCTGGCGATAAGCTTTGTAAAGCATCACCTTTGCCAGATAGGCCGATGCAGCAGCCTGCGTAGGACGCCCTTTTTCCACCTGTGTATCGGGAAGATGATCATATGCAAACTTAAAGTCATCTGCTATCTTCTGCCAAAGTTGGTCGTTAGTATACTGTCGGTTAGAAATCTTGGTATAGTCCGAAGTAGGAATCGTTTCATCTACATAAACGATATGCTTGAACATCACTTTCAACAGAAACATATAATGACCACGTAAGAAACGCATCTCACCGATACGTTCATTCTTCTGCGGATAAGTATTTGCATCCATACCATCCAAAGATTTCAAAGCAGCATTGGCACGTGCCACCCCCGAATAAAGACGATACCAGATATCATCAAAAGCCCAATTGTCAGTAGTCATCCCCGTAGCAATCTCCAGAAAATGGAAATGCGAACCGTCTTCGGAGTTTGCCCCGCCTTTATAAGCATCATCTGCACGGACATTTCCATACGGCCAAAGGCTGAAAGGGCTGTTCATATCCTCACCGGACACCATGTGAGCGTAAGCAGCAATTACCAGATTGTCCACATTATCGGGACTAATCGTTTGTCCCTCGTCAGAAGTTCCCTGTAAGTCTCTTTCCAAAAAGTCATTGCAACTGGTAGTACCGACCAACGAGGCTACTAACAGCAAAGAGGATATATATATATTCTTGATTTTCATAATTATCGTTATTTAATGAATTAAAAACCTATGTTGAAACCGAATGTAAGATTGAGAGGAATCGGATAACCGAAATTCGGATTTTCCGGATCCATACCGGTAAAGTTCTTACTTTTGATGGTCAGCAAATTCTGTGCACTGAAATAGAATCGCAAACGTTCTATCTTTATTTTCTTCGAGATATCTGTCGGCAATGTATAACCTAATTGTAAATTCCGAAGTTTCAGATAAGAACCGTTTTCTACATAATAACTGGAAATTCTCTTTTCATTATTCAAGTCTTCCAAACAAACGGCAGGAATATCCGATCCCGGATTCTGCGGAGTCCATGCTCCCAACAGACGGGTGCCACGATTAGCATTCATATCACCTACCGACCAGAAGTCGGTATTCTTCTTCACCTCATTGTAAACGTCCACTCCCTGCACACCTTGCCAAAACATAGTCAAATCAAAGTTCTTATATTCCAGATAAATATTGAGTCCATATGTGAAATCAGGATTCGGATTTCCGATCCAAGTCTGGTCCTTAGTATCAATAACACCATTATTATCCAAATCTTTATAGCGGATACGCCCTACGCCTTTTCCGGTCTGATCGGCATGATTGTCCACTTCTTCCTGTGACTTGAAAATGCCGTCGGCAATGTAACCGGCTCTCATATTAATAGAATGACCGATAATGTTCATCACCCCGTCACCACCGAAATCTCCGGTAGAAGCCACTTCACCCGGTACAAACAAAATCTTGTTCCGATACAAACCGAGGTTCGCGTTAATATCATAGCTAAGCCCGAAAGCCGTCTTATTGCGATAGCCCAAATTAAACTCAAAGCCCTTGTTTTCCATCGAACCGGCATTTCTCCACTGCCCGCCACCTTCTCCAAGAATACCGATGTAAGACGGTTTTATCAAAATATCCGTTGTTTTTTTATAGTAATATTCGGCAGAGCCATACAATGTCTGATTAAACAAACTGAAATCCATACCGACATTGGTTTGTGTAGTAGTTTCCCACTTGATATCGTCATTTCCAATCTGAGTACGCACAAATCCGGAAGGAAGCAAACTACCGCCATTACTTCCGGTAATATCATAAGAAGTTCCATAAGTAGGAGGATTACCTGTACCGTATTTAGATTCGTAGATAGAATAGCGTGCGTAATTTTCAATATCCTGATTACCGGTTTGTCCCCAAGCCGCACGAATTTTCAAATCGTCAATCACATCTTTAGTTTTTTCCATAAAAGCCTCCTGACTAATACGCCATCCCAAAGAAACGGAAGGGAAAGTAGCATATTTATTATTGCTACCAAAACGGGAAGACCCGTCACGACGGAGAGTAAATGAAAGTAAATATTTATCAGCATACGAATAGTTCAGTTTTCCGAAGAAAGAAACTAGTGAGAAACCACCTGCTCCGCCACTTGCCTGTGACTGTCCTACTCCTGCGGAAGGATACATATAATCGGGAGTCAGAATCGCAAATCCTTCACGGTAAGCAGCAAAGTTTATGTCGTCTTCACGATTCAACTCCATACCTGCCATAACATCTCCACGATGTTTGCCAATCTCCAATTCGTAAGTGGCCACAGCATTCCACATCCATTTGGTGAAATGCTCCTGTTTCATCTCAACCGCATCCTTATCACTGTTCAGGAAACCGGTGTTGTAAGGAAGCGTAAAATTACGTTGATACTTCTGTGCATAGTCCAATCCAAAAGTGGAACGGATATTAAGTCCTTTCACCGGGTTCAGGTTTACATATGCATCACCAAACAAACGCCAATAAGTATATCGGTTGTTCCGATTATCATAAATTATACGAGCCACATTTTGGCGGTCGGGCATAGTACTATTGGGACCTCCCCAATTCGTTCCATCCACAGTATGTACGGGAATCATGGGAAGGGCAATCATGGCGTCACTCATGATATTCCCTGGAGCTTGGACTTCCGTCGTACGGTTCAGAGTGAAATGCTCACCGATAGTCAAAATATTATCTATCACCTTATAATCACTATTAATACGTGCAGAAATACGGTCGAAGTTTGTATATTTAATCAAACCGTCATTTTTATAATATCCCAGAGAAAAGAAATAATTACCTCTTTCCGTTCCATTACTCAACGAAAGATTGTATTGTTGAATAAAGCCTGTACGTGTGATTTCATCAAACCAGTCCGTATCACCTGTTGCTATTGTATTGGCATCATCAATAAATTTGGGAACATAGATGTTATCCAACACAGGATAGCCTTCAGCATTATATCCCCAATCATATTGATAACCGATAGAATTAGCATTCGGATTCTTACCACTGTTCACATTGGCTTGCCATAATGTACGCCCATATTGCTCAGTATTCATCATATCTAATTTAGACTGGTACATAGATGCGGAAACCGAAGCGTCGAAATTAATCTTAATCTGTCCTTTCCTACCTTGTTTAGTAGTAATGATGATAACACCATTTGCGGCACGCGAACCATAAATAGAAGCAGAAGCCGCATCTTTCAGAACCTGGATAGATTCAATATCATTTCCATTCAGTTCATGCATACCTGCTTTAGAAGGCACACCATCAATGATATAAAGAGGGTCGTTGTTGTTCAATGTACCGATACCACGAATACGAACAGTAGCCGTACCACTTGGATTACCATCAGCAGTAATATTCATACCGGGAACACGCCCTTGGAGTGCTTTTACCGGATTATTTTCACCTTGTTTCTGAATTTCATCAACTTTTACCACAGATACCGCACCGGTCAAATCGGCTTTACGCTGAGTAGTATAACCTGTCACCACCACTTCATCCACCATTTGCGTATCTTCTTCCAATAAAACTTGGATAGAGGCAGCCGCTTTCACAGTCACGGGCTTATAACCGATATACGAAATCTTTAAAGTAGCATTAGTAGGAACAGAAAGCGTGAAGTTACCGTCAAAATCGGTAATCGTTCCATTAGTTGTGGATATAGTCTCAATGACGGAAGCGCCAATAATCGGCTGACCATCCGTTTTGGAAGTAACGTTTCCTTTCACTGTTATGTTTTGCCCACAGAGGGCTGACATGAAAGTAAACAGGAAACAAACACTGCAAAGAAGTTTTTTGTTCTTCATAATACTGAGCATTAGTTTGATGTTATTAATTTAAAAGTACGAACTTTATCTTTATCGATGATGCAAATTACGGTTGATTTATATCAATCGACTAAAAAAAATGTTTCAAAGGCTGTAATATATGTTGCATAGAGTACTATTTGATGGATTATATTGAAAATACAAATGGTATTCCCCATCTTTATACATGAGTGCATTGACATAATTTCTATGGCAACAAAGTATTCTTATATCAGAACTCAACAAAAATAGACGAAGGCAAAGATAGGAGCTATCTTTGCCTTCGTCTATAAACTTTGTTTCAAATGATGTCAACCTTATTTTATTGAAAATCGAATGAATCAACATTCATTGGATTAAGTATATGAATCTTCATCGTATGAATACCTTCCGACAATTGTACATTCGACACTGGAAAATCACTATAAGTGTTCCAGTTTCCGGTAGTTGCTGGAACAGGAGTCAACAGCTCTCCTCCATCAAAAGATAAAGCGAACTTCCCATCTTTCTCTGCAGCCCCACGAACAGTAACATTCGAGACCGGCCTCAAAACCTTAAATGTATATTGAATCCAATCTCCTCCAGAAGTATTACTAATGTGGATGATGTTACTACTAGCACTGATAGCTACTCCCTGATCACTCCGGTAAGTTTTAAAATTACCTTTCGAACCTTCCCTAAATTGATACTTTCCTTCATCGAAATCTTCCGCCTGAATGATACCGGGTACTTGGCTGCATCCTTCTCCTAACTTGATACAATCAATATCCAATTCTCCACCTTTAATACGCAAATCAATATATTGTTCACCTTTTTGTAATTCGACAGGATATATAAAAACTTCGTTCCATGTACTGCCCGAACCATTCAACTTTATTTCGTTCGTCTTATACACTCCATTTATAGCAATACGGAATTTTCCTCCCGAACGTTGCTGGCGCATCCGACAAGTAATAGCATAGGATCCAGTCTGTTTTACATTAATTGAATAACGCATCCATTCTCCGGACTTCATACTTTTAAGATATGTAATGCCATTGCCCGTGCCCACCTGTATATCCCCTTCCGACGGATTTTTGTGGTAACCATAATGTTCGCCACCTCTATTATAATGTTCAGCTTCCAATACCAATGTCTCCGATAAATCTACTTCCGGAGCCTTCCCTTCATAGGGCTGTCCCCAGTTTTGTACAACTTTCAACCTATCATTTTGATCATATTCAATCGGATCTACACAAACGGACCGCAAAGCTCCTCTACCTGAATAATTAGCGGTATGATAGAAGGTATACCATTTCCCCTTATATTCTACAATTGAACCGTGTGCCGTTTCTTCACCATGAGGATACATATATACACCGCACGGAGTAAATGGTCCCAAGGGATTATTTGACACAGAATATTGCATCCGGTTACCTCCTTGACTGGAAGCATGATTATCTGAGTGACTCAAATAATATTTCCCCTTGTATTTATGCACCCAAGGAGCTTCATGAAAATCGGTAAAACCTGTTAAAGGACTCATTACACCATCCAACTTAGTCCAATCATCCTTACGTAATTTTGCTCCCCAACAACCTTTACCGGCACCACTAGTATATATATAAGGTTGTTCGTCATCATCCACAAAGACACAAGGATCGATCGTTGAAGGAATTCCTTCAATCACCCCTTTCACCCTGAATTTCGCAGCTGGTTCTTTACTCGTTGCCACAAAAATACGCCATGTATCTGTATCAATTTTATGAGGGAAATAAAAATAGTATAACTGATCTTCCTTATTATAAGCACAGTCAGGAGCCCACATGAAACCATCAATGCCCATACCTACGTGCGCTTTCACAGTAGCAGAATTCATGATTTCCCCATGATCTGTCCAATTCTTCATATCTGCGGTGGAAAAAACATGATAACGATCCATACGGTCACATCCTTGTGTCGGCTCCATGTCATGCGAAGCGTAAACATAAAGTCGTCCATCCGCCCATACGTGTGCTGACGGATCGGCAGTATAGAGTGTCCCAGTAAATGAGTTCTGATACATTTCTGATGCGAAATTAACAAACAACGGATTATGTTCGTAATAACCATACCGAGGATATTCAAACAAAGAAGCATCTACCATATTTCCTGTATATTCTCCGGTACGGGTAAGTACGAACTTATCTAAATTTACACTGCCCGTAGTATACCATCTTAATACGTGCTTACCCTCACTCAACTGCACATTGGTCACTTTAACAGTACGTGAGAAGTCACTCCAATCTCCTTCCGGTGAATCTACGATCTGACCGGCCGACTTTCCATCCACCTCAAAGTAGAAGCTGGTTTTCCCACTACCCGCCACACAATAAGTATCAATGGAATAAGCTCCCTCTTGTGTGACTTGTAACGTATAACAAAGCCAGTCACCGTTGTTTATATTACTAATATTTACGACCTCTCCGCTTTTGCTAATGGCAACTTCCTTTTCTTCACGGTAATCTTTGTAGTTTCCAGCCGTAGTATTTTTAAAATGAAAAGAGATATTCTGCCCTCCATCATCAAAATCCTCCGCCTCTATCGTAGTCGGCACTTCCGATATAACAAACAAACTATTACCTTCCGGTCCCTTCTTAAACGGCACTCCACGATAGTTAGCTAAATATTCCTCACAGCTGATACCATTATCATAGCGGTCATCAATGTATACATACTCATCGTCAACATCACTTCCCTGCCCGGAATCATCATTTATTACCGGGTGGTCTTCTTTACACGAATTCAGAACAGCTAATCCTCCCATGAATAATGGTAAGAGACACTTCATAGTAAATAACAAATTGTTTCCCATAGATTTTCCCTTTATTAGAATTGTTTTTAGTTGCTTTTTTACGAATCTATTTTTAATTAAGCCAAAGATAGTTTACCCCGCTTTATTGGGAGATTAAAAACCAATTAAACAGAGATTAAAAACCAATTAATTACTTTTTAATCTCAGATTAAGTCTTTTGATTCTCCCTTTTTAATACTTTTCGTTTTACTTTGCCATCAGATGATGCGAGAAAACTCATTAATATATAAAATATGAAGAAAAATTTCATTTTACTATGCAGTCTGCTGGCAAGTCTTACCTTGCAGTCTACAAAGATAAATGCACAGACAGCGACTAATGATCAGAAATTGATCTATCCCTACACCTTTGCTCCCAGCGAAGGCTTAGTGAACAAAACCGAAAAAGAGCATCGACAAGAAATCTGCCTAAACGGTTATTGGGATTTTCAACCCGTCTCTTTACCAAAAGATTACAAACAAGGTAAAGGAGTAGCTCCGCAATTATCGTCTCCCAAAGATGGCAATTGGAGCAAGACACGAATTAAAATACCTTCACCGTGGAACGTCAATTCGTTCGGTTATCGGGATTTAGAAGGCCCCGACCATCGCAATTACCCTTCTTATCCTAAAGAATGGGAACAAGTAAAGATGGCATGGATGAAGAAGAATATCACTATCCCTACCAATTGGGCAGGCCAGCAAATCAAACTTTATTTTGAGGCTGTGGCAGGATATTCAGAAATCTATATAAACAAAAAGAAACTGGGTGAGAATTTCGACCTGTTCTTACCGTTCAGCTTTGATATCACCGATAAGGTTGTTCCCGGAGAAACAGTAGAAATATTGGTAGGTGTCCGTAGCCAATCCTTATTCGAAGATAATTCAACAATCGGCCGACGCATTGTTCCGGGAGGTTCCATGTGGGGATATCTTATCAATGGAATCTGGCAGGATGTATATCTTCTGGCTTTGCCGAAAGTACATATTGAAGATGTGTATGTGAAACCGTTAGTATCGAAAAACACTTTAGAAATTGAAGTAACAATAGAAAATAGAACTGCTAAAAAGACAGAGATACAACTACAAGGCAATATCAAAGAATGGGTGAATTGTGCCGGCACAGACATTAATTCTGCTCCTGTACCTAAATGGACACTCGGTGAAGAAGCATTACAAGTTGCCCCATCCAAAGTCTCAGTTGACGCCAACGCATCACAAAAAGTGACATTGCAGGTACCCGTCCATGAAAATGTATTAAAATATTGGACTCCCGAACAACCTAATCTATACGCTTTATTACTTTCTATAAAAGAAAAGAAACAAACAGTCGACACCAAATACGAACGCTTCGGCTGGCGGGAATGGACATTACAAGGAACCACCCAATGCTTGAACGGAAAACCCTATGTATTGCACGGAGACTCATGGCACTTTATGGGTATTCCGCAAATGACACGCCGCTATGCATGGGCTTGGTTCACCGCTATTAAAGGTATGAATGGAAATGCTGTACGTCCTCATGCCCAAGTCTACCCTCGTTTCTATATGGATATGGCTGACGAAATGGGGATCTGCGTACTGAATGAAACAGCCAACTGGGCTAGTGACGGCGGTCCCAAATTGGATTCTGAGCACTTCTGGAAAACCTCAAAAGACCATTTGAAACGTTTTGTACTCCGCGACCGTAATCACGCGTCTGTTTTCGGATGGAGTATCAGTAACGAAAACAAGCCTGTTATCCTACATGTATACAATCGTCCCGAACTAATACCATCCCAACAGAAGGCGTGGGAAGAATGGCGTGATATCGTACGTCTCTATGATCCGACCCGTCCTTGGATTTCATCAGATGGAGAAGATGACGGAAACGGCATATTACCTGTAACTGTGGGGCACTATGGAGATATAAACTCCATGAAAAAATGGATTGGTATCGGAAAGCCCTGGGGTATAGGTGAGCATAGTATGGCTTACTACGGAACACCGGAACAAGTGTCTAAGTACAACGGAGAACGTGCCTACGAATCGCAAGAGGGCCGTATGGAAGGTCTGGCAAATGAATGCTATAATTTGATAGCTAACCAACGCAAAATGGGAGCTTCGTACACTACCGTATTTAATATGGCATGGTATGCACTGAAACCGTTACCACTAGGAAAAAAGGATATTAGTAAAATCCCTACAGTAAATGAAGATGGTATATTCTTCGGAGAATACCACGAGGGAGTTCCCGGTGTACAACCCGAACGTGTAGGTCCTTATAGCACAACCTTTAACCCCGGTTACGACCCGGCTTTACCACTTTATCAGGAATGGCCGATGTACGGTGCCTTACGTGCAGCCAATGCTCCGGGAGCTCCTGCATGGTCTCCCTACGCTGTCATTGACAAATCACAGTATGAAGCTCACGAAACCGCACCTGTAACTGATAACTATAAAGAAGTAGTATTCATCGGTAATCCAAACAGCAAAGTAAAACAACTCTTGGATGGACAAGGAGTCATATTTACATCGAAAGTAAGCAATCCTTCCTCCATGCTTTATATTGTAGACGGTAGTCAAACATTGGATACAACAACTAAAAAAGAGATGCAAAAACAAATTGCAAAAGGTGCAGATGTCTGGATTTGGGGAATCACGCCGAAGACAGTTAATGGATATAATGAAATACTACCTGTCCCGGTAGCTTTAGATGTATTGAAACGTTCCTCTTTCCTCCCTGTACAAAAAGCATGGATGCGTGGGCTTAACAATTCAGATTTCTATTTCTGCGAACTTCAGAAAGCGGATGCCTGCAACTATTCATTAAAAGGCGCCTTAGTAGAAGAAGGAGATGTCCTGCTGAATGCTTGTAAAACAGACTGGCGCAAATGGAATAAGCGTCCAGAAGAAATCAAGACTGCCGGAACGATTCGCAGCGAATATGAATGTACAGCCGCCACACCTGTATTTGTAAAATATCAACAGGGGGCAACTACTTTCTATTTGAACACATTAACAGAGTTTGCCAATTCAGAGAAAGGATACAATACCTTAAGTGTTATCCTGAAAAACGCCGGTATTAGCTACAAAAAGCCAGAAATAAATATTAATGAAGTGTTCTTTTTGCGGGATAATCAGGTGAATTTCCCAGTAGCAACCAAAGATAAACTGGTAAAAACAAATGATGGCTGGGCTTTGGAATTCTACGTATTCAGTCCTCGTCCACTAGACGATTTGCTGATTGAACCGAATATGCCAAAACTTTCATTGATGTTAAAAGCTAAAAAACGAGAATTGTCTATCAACGACAAACCTTACAACAACATTTCTCACAACGGGCGCAATGAAATCATCTACAAAGAACTGCCTTTGTTGCAAGGATGGAATAAATTGGTTATTAAAGTAGGAAATGAAGATCGGAACGAGTTCAGCGGTTTCTTCAAATGCGACAACAAGCAAGATTTTCTTCCATTATTAAAAGCCTCTTTTATTAATCCGGAAACCAAATAATAAAGTATTAATATAATAAACATATCATGAAAATTACACATCTTTTCGCTACTTTAGCAATCTGTTCAATGATGGGAGCGTGTAATGGAAGACAACACATAGTCAACCGAAGTCCGGTTGACTATGTCAATCCATACATAGGGAACATAAGCCACCTGTTGGTTCCTACATTCCCGACCATCCAATTACCCAACAGTATGCTTCGTGTCTATCCCGAACGAGCAGACTATACAACCGAACTTCTGAACGGGCTTCCGCTGATCGTCACCAATCATCGGGAACGTTCCGCATTCAACCTCAGTCCTTATCAAGGCGAAAACCTCTGCCCAATCATCACTTACAATTACGATAATGAGCATCTCACACCTTACTCGTACGAAGTAGAGTTGGACGATAATCGTATGAAAGCCGAATACGCACTTTCACATCAGTCCGCCCTCTATCGAATAACGTTTGAAGCTGACAAGCCAGCCTATATCATTGTGAATTCCCGCAATGGTTCCATTCATGTAGGCGAAAACTTCATCAGCGGTCATCAACGGCTAAGTGCCAATACTAATGTCTACGTATATATCGAACCACAGGAAAAGCCATTAAGTACCGGCATTTTGGAAAATGGAATCATTGAAGCCAGCAAAGACAATGCCGAAGGTACAAATGCTTGTGCAGCATGGCGTTTCCCGGAAGGAACGACAACGGTCAGTCTCCGTTATGGCATTTCCTTCATTAGTGAAGAACAGGCTGAAAAGAATCTGCGCCGCGAGTTAAAAGATTACAATATAAAACAACTGGCACAAACAGGGCGAGAAATATGGAATGAAGCACTCGGACGCATAAAAGTAGAGGGAGGGACGGAAGATGATAAGATTGTATTATATTCTTCATTCTATCGTACTTTCGAACGCCCGATTTGCATGAGTGAAGACGGTCGCTATTTCAGTGCTTTCGATGGTAAAGAACATGATGATAATGGTACTCCTTTCTATACCGACGACTGGATTTGGGACACCTATCGTGCAGCCCATCCGCTCCGTACCCTGATTGACCAGAAAAAAGAAGAGGACATCATTGCCTCTTATTTGCTTATGGCTGAACAAATGGGAAATATGTGGATGCCGACTTTCCCCGAAGTGACCGGTGACACACGCCGTATGAATTCCAACCATGCCGTAGCCACCATAGCAGATGCCTTGGCTAAAGGACTGAAAGTAGATACAGCAAAAGCTTATGAAGCATGTAGAAAAGGAATAGAAGAAAAAACACTTGCGCCCTGGTCGGGAGCGGCAGCCGGTTGGCTGGACAACTTCTATCGGGAAAACGGATACATCCCCGCCCTTCGTCCGGATGAAAAAGAGAGCGACCCGAATGTACATCCGTTCGAGAAACGCCAACCCGTTGCTGTTACATTGGGAACAAGTTACGACCAATGGTGTCTCTCCCGCATAGCAGAAGCATTAGGTAAAAAAGAGGAAGCTGCTCACTACCTGCAATGTTCTTACAACTATCGAAACATCTTCAATGAAAAAACCGGTTTTTTCCATCCGAAAGACAAAGAAGGTAACTGGATTGAGCCTTTCGATTATCGCTATTCCGGCGGAATGGGTGCCCGTGAATACTACGGAGAAAACAATGGTTGGGTTTATCGCTGGGATGTACCTCATAACGTAGCCGATCTGATCAGCCTTATGGGAGGAAACGAACAGTTCATCGCCAACTTAGACCGTACGTTCAGCGAACCGTTGGGACGCGGCAAATATCATTTCTACTCGCAACTACCGGATCATACAGGTAACGTAGGACAATTCTCCATGGCTAATGAACCGTCATTGCACGTACCTTATCTATATAACTACGCTGGTCAGCCCTGGAAAACACAAAAGCGTATCCGTCAAATGTTGAAAACATGGTTCCGCAACGACCTTATGGGTATGCCTGGAGATGAAGATGGCGGTGGCATGACCTCATTTGTAGTTTTCTCTTCACTCGGTTTTTATCCTGTCACCCCAGGTTCACCAACCTACAATATCGGAAGCCCTCTTTTCACAAACATAAAAATAACACTCAGCAATGGCTCTATATTTGAGGTCGAAGCAAAAAATGCTTCTGATAAAAACAAATATATCCAATCCGCTACTTTAAACGGTCAGGATTGGAATAAGCCCTGGTTTAGGCATGAGGATTTGAAGAATGGCGGTAAGCTGGTATTGATAATGGGTAGCAAACCGAATAAGACTTGGGGCAGTGGAGCAGATGCTACCCCCCCCTCAGTGGAAAATAAATAAGCCCTATCCGATTTACATAAAAATGTCTCAAAGTAGAATTTTGGATATGAATATTCTATTTTGAGACATTTTTTTCCTATTTTTGCAACTATAAATTGTAGAACAGACTGAAGTAGAAAGTACTATGAAATATCAACTACAAATATTGTTTTTTATCTTACTTTGCCTGGTAGGCAAATTGGAAGCGTCTTCTTTATATGATTACGGACTTTATCTCAAATCTCATACTGTGTCGGCAGTAGAAAGAACTACCTTATACTTAGATGATAACCAGCCTTTTCCTATAAAAAATGATTTCACTATTTCTTTCCAGATATATGTGCGTACCAATGAACCTGATTTCGGTTCTATTCTCCATCTGCATACGAATACCAATCAATATATTCGTTTCTCATTTGTAGCAGGTGAAGAAAGACACTTTCCGGCATTGGTACTCAACGAAGGTATCATCACCATAGACACTCCTATCGAACGCGAGAAATGGTTGGATGTCTCATTACATCTGCGACTGAAGGACAATGTCATAGAAGTAGACTACGATAACAAAAAAGTGTCAGCCATGGTTCCTTTAGAGGATACAAAAAACATTTCTGCCCTATTTGGACAGATGGAAAACTATCTGGCAGATGTGGCTCCCATCAATTTGAGGAACATAACCGTCACACAAGACGGTAAGCAAACACGTGAATGGAAGTTATGGAAACACAACGACGATGTTTGTTACGATATGAAAGAAAAAGCAATAGCCCGCGCTATCCATCCTTTTTGGCTGATTGATAACCACATCGAATGGAAACTGATCCATCAAGCCCATATTCCCGGAAAACTGGATGTTGCTTTCAATGCTCGCGAGGCATTATTCTATTTAGTAAAACCGCAATCTATTGAAGTATTAGATGAAAAGGGAACACTCCGACAGAAAATTACGATACGTGAAGGATATCCTGCCGTAGAATATCCCAACCATCTATTATATGATACTTTAACCAATAAATTAATATCTTATTATTTAAAAAAAGGTAGCACATCTTATTTCTCATTCGACACTAGTAAATGGAGTAATGTAGAGCGTAATATGGATGAGGCCAGCAACTATAATCATGCCAGAACATTTAATCCCGCCGACTCTTCTTTTTATTTTTTCGGTGGATATGGATTTTATCAGTATCGTAATGATTTATTCCGGATGAAGTCTGGTAGTTATAAGCTGGAACAAGTGGAATACGAACGACCCCTCTATCCCCGTTATTCCGCGGCTATGGCTATAGTAGGTGACGAATTATTTGTTTTTGGCGGCAGAGGCAATAAATATGGCAAGCAGGAGTTAAGTACTCATTTCTATTTTGGTTTATGTGCTATTAATCTGAAAACCAATCAGTCGCGCATGGTATGGCAACGAAATTCTCCTCAGGAAGACGGAACGCTCATGGCCTCTTCTATGTATTTCGAACCTTCAGACAGTTCTTTTTATGCAGTTTCGATGAGTAAAGGAGGAGTCTTATGGAAAATTTCAATGAAAGACTCTGTTTACACTGAAGTTTCAAAACCCATTTATAACGAATCGAACTATCAGGATTGCGACTTTAGTCTCTATTCTTCACCCGCTCACGGGAAATTATTTTTAGTATTAGACAAGATACTCAATGACCACACTCATAATGTATACATCTATTCCATCAATATGCCTCTTGTGAACGAAGGAGATATACGACAGTCAGCCAATACGACAATCGTTAATGGCCATAAATACCTATATATTACTGGAATCATATTATTGCTCATAGCAGCGGGCATGATTTTCTACCGTTCCAGATGCAGTAACAGAAAAGACAAAACAATTACCATTAAGGAGATTGAGGAAGTCCCGGTTATCATAGGGCATCACAATACTCCGGAACAACCGTTGATAGCCGGACAACATACAATAATGCAAGAAAAAGGCAACATCCAAGAAACAGATGCAGTCTCCGCAAAAACGACAAATTATTACGACCGTAGTCGTGCATCAATTTCCTTATGCGGATGTTTCAATGTACGTGATAAAGATGGAAACGACATAACTTCCAATTTTACTCCCCGTCTGAAACATTTACTTATCTTGCTTATACTTTATACAGAGAAGAATGAGCAAGGTATACTCGCCTCCAAAACAACAGAAATACTGTGGCCTGAAAAGGAAGAGACATCCGCTCGTAACAACCGCAATGTAAACTTGCGTAAGTTACGTGTATTGTTAGAAAGCATTGGAGACGTAGAAGTCATAACTGAAAATAATTTCTTACGTATCAAATGGGGAACAACCGTATTCTGCGATTACCACACCCTATTAACCTGTACTCAACAATTTGAGCAAGAGAAGAGCGAGGAGCTGCTCAATCGGATATTGGAGTTGCTGTTATACGGTCCTCTGCTGCCCAATACAATTTTTGACTGGTTGGATGATTTTAAAGATGCTTATTCCAGCCATTCCATTGATCTACTCAAGAATCTATTGGATATCGAGATCCAACGGAACCACCAAGAAATGATAATTCGCCTTGCTGATATCATGTTCCTGCACGATCCGTTGAATGAAGAAGCGTTAGCGGCAAAATGTGCTGTACTCTCCGCACAAGGGAAAAAAGGTATTGCCCGAAACTTATATGACCGTTTTTGCAAAGAATATCGCGATTCTATGGGAGAAAATTACAAAATCCCGTTTGCTGATTTATAACCTTTTTAAATATCATTCTTAAAACAGTTTTTCATTTATAATTTTTCCCCTCTTACTTTTTCATTGAAACATAAAACAATGAAATCTAGTGAGAGGGATTTTTTAATCCCTGCTTCTCATCCCTCATAATCAAACGAAAGTATGATTATAAGAAAAATAAAGGATTAATTCACATTTAATCGTTTTTTAATCCCCGATTAATTGCAAATACCCTCTTTTTTTTATTGTCTTTTAGTTCATTTGCAGAAAATTAATCTTAATGATAAATATATTATGAATAAAGAAAGAAACCCTTAATCTAGTTTGTATGATGAGCTTAAATATGATTCAGGCTCCTCTCATCCGACTATTCTTAATTTAGTGATTACTCATAAATAAATTCATGAAAAACATGAAACAACGATTTTCTAAGTACATGAGATATTATGAAAAAAGTCTCATTTTTATTTTGATGCTGTTCAGTGTTTCGGTCATACAAGCACAAAACCGAACGTTAAAAGGAACAGTGACCGATGCACAAGGTGAGCCTATTATCGGTGCCAACGTTGTGATAGTAGGCGGTACAAAAGGTGTAATAACCGACCTTGATGGTAAATACTCTATTCAGATTCCTGAAAGTGGCGCTGTATTAAAATTCTCTTACATTGGCTTTAAAACCAAGTCATTCAATGTAGCAAAAGGGAAAAATGTATTAAACGTGACATTGGAAGAAGATGCCGTCATGCTGGAGCAAACCGTAGTAACAGCAATGGATTTGCGTCGGGATGAAAAATCTCTTTCTACAGCTTTTCAAAAGATGGATGTAGCGAATATGACCGAAACCCGAGATGCGGGTTTTGTCAATATGCTGCAAGGTAAAGTAGCGGGACTGCAAGTGATCTCCAACGGTGCGGCAGGATCCGCCACCGTACGAATTCGTGGAGCCAACTCCATTTCAGGTAACAACCAGCCACTTTACGTTATTGACGGTGTACCTATTATTAATAATGTATTAGATGGTGAAATTGACTATGGTAACCCTGCCAACAACATCAACCCTGATGATATCGAGAACATCGTAGTTTTGAAAGGTGCCAATGCTTCTGCACTCTATGGTTCGGATGCAGCCAACGGTGCAATCTTGATTACTACCAAAAAAGCAGGCAACCGTTCGGGATGGGGAGTCACCTACTCTACCAATGTACAATTTACCGAGTTCTCCCAATACCCCATATATCAAAATATATATGGTAGCGGACACATCAATCAATTTGAAAACAATAAAGCCAATACATTTGCAAACGATATTAAAGTACCTTATGACCCCAATCTTCCTTACGGTATAAACAGACTGGATGGAGGTTACGGTGAACGCTCATGGGGTATGCCGATGTTAGGAATGCAAGTGGTAGGTCGTAACGGAGAAATAAAATCCTATATTCCTACTCCGGAGAACACGACTTCCATGTATCAAACTGCTTATGCATGGACAAACAGTGTTTCCATAGAACGTTCTACAGATCATGTTGCAACTCGTATCGGCTATACAAATCTACGTAGTGATGATGTATTGGAAGGTTTGAATAATCTAACGCGTAACTCATTCAATGTACGAACCAATATCAAACTAACAAAAAAATTAGATGTCGACTTGAACGGACGATATACTCATGAACACGTTAACAACCGTTCATACCGCAACAACTCTGACCGTAACCCTATTTATACACTGATTAATATGCCACGTGACATATCTGTCGGCGAAATGTATCCATGGAAAGACGAAAACGGCAAACCGACCTCTCTTTTATTCAAAAGTCCGGTTTGGATGCTGAACGAACTTTCCAATCAAGATAAGGGTGAATGGTTATTGGCAGATATCACGCTGAATTACAAAATCACCAACGACTTGAAATTACGTTTAAAGGCAGCACTCGATTTAAACATGAAGCAAGGTTATGAATTCCGCAATATGTATACTCCGGGAGACGCTGACGGTTTCTACAAAGAGTTTACAGAAAAAGGACGTAACTATACATACGAAGCCATGCTATCTTACAACAAGACATGGAAAGATTTCAATCTATCAGCCAGTATCGGTACCAATGCGCAAGACTTCCTCTTTAAAAAAGAAAACTCAGAAATCGGTACATTGGCGACTAAAGACTTTGTCTCTCTGACAAACAATGGCGCTACCATCAGAACATGGCCGGAATACAATGCTAAAAAGAAACAGGCTATATACGGAACAGCCAGTTTAGGGTACAAGGATTTTATCTATGTGGATGTAACAGGCCGTAATGACTGGTCATCAGCCCTACCCTCTGACAACCGCTCCTATTTCTATTCCTCTTATGGAACCAGCTTTGTATTGACAGAACTAGTGAAAAGCATTCCCAAGGACTGGTTGTCTTATGCCAAGTTCCGTGTTTCATACGCTAAGGTAGGTAACGATACCGGCTTCGACCAATTACTAAACGGTTTTAACTACAACAATTCCTACTTAGGAGATATGGCATGGTTTGAAAGCGAAAACAAGCGCAAGACCAATACACTGAAACCGGAAAGCACGACCTCTTTCGAAACCGGTTTTGACCTTCGTTTCCTGAAAGACCGTGTTTCTTTAAACTTTACTTATTATAATAAGAATACAAAAGACCAAATCCTAACTTCCACTATCAATGGTGTGAGCGGATACGGAGAAGCGTTATTCAATGCCGGTGAGGTAAAGAACTGGGGATATGAATTGACATTGGGTGTCACTCCTTTCCAAAACAAAGACTGGGAATGGAAAGTTGACTTAAACTGGGCAAAGAACAATTCGGAAGTTGTCTCATTGGCGAACGGTATGGATTACATGACCCTGACTACTGTACAAAACAGTGTGGAACTACGCATTGTCAAAGGTCAGCCACTAGTAAGCCTTTATTGCCGTGAGCCTTGGAAAAGAAACGAGCAAGGCCAAGTATTGGTAGGTGCCAACGGTCGTCCCCTATCGGGTGAAGCCAAATTCCTTGCGGACGTAGAGCCCAAATGGACAGGCAGTATCCGAACTTCCCTCCGTTGGAAAGACCTCACATTCTCCGCACTGTTTGATGTCCGTATGGGTGGACACGTTTGGTCAGAAACGGCTTTTATAGGTTCCCGTAACGCAGGAACAATCATGTCGCTCGGAGGACGCGAAGAACACTTATTCTCCAAATTAATCCTAAATGAAGATGACCAGACAGGCTATCTTGGTACATTGGATTCCAAATATGTACCCAACGGCATGAGTAACATCTATATGGACGCTTCCCGCCCCAAAGGTATGAATATCCCCGGAGCCGTTTATGACGCTTCCGTACCGGGACTCGCCGGACAGCCTTGTCAAGCCTGGATTCAGCCGATTGACTATTGGACTAACGATAGCGGTAGAAACGGTGAGTTATATTTGTACGACGCTTCTTACGTAAAACTGAAAGAGATTTCTTTAGGATATAACATCCCGAAAAACTGGTTGAGAAAGATAGGTTTCATACAGTCTATGAGAATCTCGGCTGTGGGCAGGAACGTGGCTATTCTCCACCAAAAGACTCCAAAAGGTATCGATCCCGAAGCTACTTCTTCTATGGGTATCCAACAAGGCTTGGAACGAGGCTTCAATTTACCGACTTCCACCTATGGTTTCGACTTTAAGATAACTTTTTAAAAAAACAGCAACAACAATGAAAAAGTACTTATATACATTATGTACAGCAGCTATGTTAGGCCTGGCTACTTCGTGCGTGGATAGTTTCGATGCAACGAATCAGAATCCTAACAAACTTTATATGGAGGATATCGACATTCAAAAGATATTTCCGGGAACTATCTATAAGTCATTGAATGTACTGTCCGAAATGAACTACAACCACTATGCTTACATGGCACGTTATGTAGTTTCATGGACGGCTCCCAAAAGCATGGACAACATAGGAGACAGATTCTATAACTTCTATAAAAAGGTTTTAGGAGACGTAGCCATCATGGAGGAAAAATATGACCGTGATTCCAACGGAAACTATTGGGCAATATTGACCACATGGAAAGCATATCTCTATTCTGTACTAACTGCCACTTGGGGACCGGTGCCTATGGACGCCGCTTGTAAAGAAACTTACGGAAACGTATACTACTATAACAGCGAAGCTGAAGTAAATATGCAAATCCTCCGTTGGCTGGACGAAGCAGTAGAGACATTCGACCCTAGCGGTGAAAAAATGCTGAAAGACCCTTTCTATCCCGGTGCAGGCGGTGAAAGTGATATCGAGAAATGGCGCAAATTTGCCAACTCGTTGCGTTTGGATGTAGCTATCCGCATGATGAACATGAAAAAAAGTCCTGAAGCAATCTCTTTGGCACGTGAACAAATGGCTAAAGCATTGAATGAAACCAACCGTAATTATTTGTTCACTTCCAATAGCGATAATGCTGTGGGACGTTACGGAACAGACCCCAACTCCGATGTTTCTTTATACTACGAACGTATCCTGAAAGAATTCGATCTGGGGACTAAGTTGGAAACTGAGCTCGGTGGTTTGACCTATCCTGCTATGAATGAATACTTCTTCTGTTATATGCGTTCGTATGGCGATCCCCGTCTGAGCAAATATGCGCAAACATCCCGCAACGACGATTCGGGTGACCATCGTGCAGTAGTAAGAGATTCTTTATGGTCGACAGTAGAAAAGAAATTCGTACAGGTATCTTACAGAGTCCCATTTTTACCTCGTTTCGAAATGAAACAGACACCAAGCGGATGGCTTGTAGGCAAAGATGAGCACAACAATGACCTTCAAAGCCTTTATTCTACGGCGTCAGTCAGTATCGAAGGATATACCTACGCTTTATTGCCACGCGACTTCATCAAGCAAGACGCTACCGTGAAACTACTGACGTGTGCGGAAGTGAACTTCATGCTAGCTGAAATCCAACTGCGCAAAGACGAGTGGGGCGTGAACGTAGCATTACCGCAAAGTGCAGAACAGTACTACTACAACGGCATTAACGCTTCCATGAACGAGTACGGTGTTACTACAGGTATCTCCGAGTATATGGAACGTAACGGTATCAAATGGAACACTAACGGTTTGGGATGTCATGACTACCGTAACTTCTACAAAGCTGATATCAATGGAAAAGGCGGCTACAAGAATAACTTGGAACAGGTATGGAAACAACGCTACTTTGCCAGTTACTTTAATGGATTTGCCGGATGGACGCTGGAGCGCAGAACACGCGTAATGAAATTCCCACCCTTCTTTTACAATAATCCGGAAAACAATTACGGAACTTATGGAGCCAACCTGTTCGACCCCATTCCCGAACGTTTGCAATATCCTATAGATGAACGTAACTGGAACATGAACTACTACCGCGAAGCCTGCCGCATGCTGCAATCTTCATCTCAGACTCCTCGTCCCGACAATAATTTCAACGATAACTTCTTTACTCCTTTGGGCATTGGCGGTCCATACAACCAAGAAGGCTTATACGACCGTTGGAAAGAAGGATACCTGATGTACAACAACGAGATGGTGGCACATTGGTATGGAGATACATTGGAAGAATTTTATGAGAATGTCCTCAAAGACTATCCTGAATACTCCCATCTACAAGGAGAAGAACGTTTGGCGGCAAGTATTGGATATATACGTATAAAAGAAGACAATTAATAAAATAAACATAAGAAAGTTATGAAACTAATGAAATACACTACCGTTTGCTCTATTGCCTTACTCCTTTTTGCCGCGTGCAAAGAAGACGAAGGACCGAGCATTGACGATCACTTCTTGAATTATGAGATTCCGGAAATACCTGTCACCGAAGACTATCAGGTAGGAATTTTCTACAACAGGGGAAACGATATTACCGGTATTCCAAACGGTGATCCTAATTTTACCCGTTGGGAGATTTTGACTCTGACAGACGAAGAACTCAGTGCAAAGAGTTATTATAATAATCTGACTCCCCAAGTAATGCCCGAATCACAAAAGGAAGGTTTCTTGCAGCCGGATGCAAGCAGTCAGAGTTTCCGTATGATTCCCATGATTCAACAGCACGTAGATGACTGCATCGAAGCGGGAGCCGATTTTATGATACTTCCCGAAGTAGGCGTAGACCTCAACCAAGGTCCCGGCACTAGACTCAGTAGAGGTGACTCCTTGTTCGTTACCATGATGCTGGGACGTTCAGGAAGAGGTGGTAACAAGTTACCTATGCCGCACATGGGACAGCCAGGCAGAGATTTCGTAGATTTGAAGACGATGAAAATCGTAGCTGGTATCAATTGGAACGCTATCGTTGATCTGCCTCCCAAACTTTCTTCAAGCAGTTGTATCGAAAATGTTGCCGGAAAAACATACAATGGTGTGGAATATACTCGCCAGCAATTGCTCAACAATTTCTTTAGTGAAATCGGTAAATGTTTCTTTTCCGATGAAAGCTATTATAAAGTAGGAGGTACACGGCCGATGGTTTATATCAAAAACAAGACAGGTGAAATCTACGCGCAAGATTCCAAAGCGATGTATGACGGAATCCGCCAGGCTGTAAAAGAGGCTACCGGCTACGACATTTACATTGTAGTGGAAAGTGCCGATGTGTGGTGTAACCAAATGCGCTATCAGTATTTCTATATGCAAGGAGAAGTAGACGCAGTAGCTAGCCGCAATATGTACGATCAGAGTGAAGTGAGCCGTTCCTATATGTATCCGCAAATGATAGACCAGAACTGGAAATACAATCGTGAAACTGCATTGCCCAGCTTCGGTAACGGAAGCATGGAATTCATTCCTACCATAGGTCCGGCATGGAATAAGTTGGTTCAGGACGGTCGCGGTTCCATCGGTAATTCCCCGATTGTAACAAAAGATCCCGCTACTTACCGTACAATGTGCAATGTTGCCAAAATGAATGCCGGACGTAACCGACTGATTTTTATCGACTCTTACAACAAGTATAACTTCAATTCATTCATTGAGCCTACGGTAGAAGGATATGGAAACGGATATGGAAAGACTTATCTGGAAATTACCCGCCAACAATTCAAGAAGAACTAAGTAAATGTCAACTTTTTAATAATTAAAAGAAATATGAGAAATAAATATTTTAAATATATATGCCTGCTAAGCTTGGGAGCTTTTTGCTACTCATGTTCGGATGACAATACGGAAAATGTTGGCGGAGGCTCAGGAGAAGGCGAGCAGGGAACCGAACAGGAAATAGTTCGTTCTTACAAATTGGGAACATTGGCAGGATTTGAAGGGGATTTACGGACCAAGATGGATATCCCTTTCACTCAAAGCACCGTCATGTATAATCGCTCATTGTTCTATCGTTATATAGCTTCTGCCTATCCTGACCAGATAGCCCCTGAACCACCTGCGACCCCAGAAGCTGAAGAGCCGAAAAAGCAGGTTTATCCTTCCCCAATCACCGAAGCGGATTGGTGGGATAATTTTGTGGAGGAAATCGCTTATAGCGGTCAGGACTACGTTGCTATGAACTGTCGCGGTGAAGCAAGTGGTGTAGACCACGGGCGTCCCGCACTGCTCCCTAAGATGATAGAAGCCATCCAGCGTAAGGGACTGGAGAATAAATTCAAAATCGCCATCTTTGATGATACTCCGGCTTCATGGTCGGCAGCACGCAACGCTGCTCTAGGATATGGTTACGACAGCAAACCATTTAAAGATGGCACACGAGTAGAAGGTTCGCATTATCCGCTATTGTTCCTCGATCCGGAAAAAGAAGACCAGAAAGGCCCAGGTAATGAGTTTCGTAAAGAAATCTATTACTACATCTGGGATACCAACCTAAAGCCGGCATTTGAAAATATGCCACGCGACTATTGGTTTGAGATAAACGGACGTCCGGTCATTTTCTTCTGGAATCCTAACGGCTTCTTACAAGATAGCTATCTTGGCGAGTTAATGACTAAATACCCCGATAAGTATGTCAGCACTACCGGGCTTGACCATACCAAAGCGGATGCATACAATGGTAAGCTGAGTTACATTCTGAAGTGTATCAGCGATGACTTCAACACAGAATTCGGTGTACGCCCTTTCCTTATCGTTCAACGCGAATGGACAGACCGTGATTACTCATTGGTAGATTGTCCCTATCTGGATGGTATTCACAACTGGTTTGCCGTTCCT
The DNA here is from genome assembly GCF_000156195.1 of Bacteroides finegoldii DSM 17565. Taxonomy (GTDB): domain Bacteria; phylum Bacteroidota; class Bacteroidia; order Bacteroidales; family Bacteroidaceae; genus Bacteroides; species Bacteroides finegoldii. Next base: position 407,030 of record NZ_GG688317.1, read on the forward strand.
ACTATGGATATGTCAGAAGACGTGTATAACGAAAACTTAATCTACAATACCTATATCCCTTCTTACAACTTCAAAGGTTTTAAAGTAGGCAGCGGATGTCCGGGATTCGTACAAGGTGACCGAAGCCGTCCCAATTATCAACTCATCGATGCAGATCACGGCAAATTTGCCACCAAAATGTTTGAGTCTTTCCTCAATATGAAACCCGACTTAGTCTTTCTTGAAGGATTTACCGATGTAGCCGAAAATGCGGCTTGGTGGCGCAGTAAGGACAGGACCTACTATGACTACCCGAACCAACGTATCAATCTGCTCCGCAAATACGGCAATCATCCTTTCCCTATGGAACAGAGACTGGAAGCGGAAGCTTGTGACTTCTGTTACAAAGGAACTGTTTCCGGAAATAAGATTGAGACATCACTAACGGAGCAAGAGATGACAAATGCCCCCGAGCAATTTGTAGTAAAACGTTGTGAGGACAGCAAATACAGCGGTGGATGGCATACCAACCTTACCGCAGAAGGATTGAACACGTTAAAATGGAAAGAATTGCCTTTCAGGAGCGGACAGAATACAATTCGGTTCCGTTACTCCAGCAATACTGTAGCTGCCATATCTTGTCTGATCGGTGATACAATGACAAAAAGCATAAGCCTTCCTGCCACGGGCGGAACTTGGGAAGAAGCCGAGGTAGCTATTTATTCCCGTGACACACGCGGCTATGCAGACTTCAATCTGATAGTATCCGAGGGTGACATCAGCCTGAATTATGTGGAGATTATTGCAGAGAAATAAAGAAAAGTAAAATAATTATTAAACTAAAAATTTACCTATGATGAACAAAAGATTATTAAACAACGTCCTCTATGGAGCATTGTTGTTTTCATTAGGAACGGGAGTCGTTTCCTGTAAGGACTATGACGACGATATCGAAGGCTTAAACAACCGCATCACAACGGTTGAATCTGATATGGAAAGATTCAAGGAAAAGATTGAAGCTGCCTTGAATGCTAATCTGACAGTACAAAGTTGGTATCCCAGCGAAGACCAGTCACAGTATACAATCGTATTAAGCAACGGTGACGAACTGTATGTGCAAGCTTCGAACAAAGCAACTCCTTTCTATCAATTTAAAATAGAAGATGGCACATGGAGATACAGCAGTGATAAGGGAGCAGGTTGGAACAAAGTGTTGGAGTTAGATACTGAAAAAGAAATTCCCGGCACAGAAAAAGATCAATTGTACTATGACAAGAGCAATGGATACATCTACATTCAAAAAACCGAATCATTGATACAGACCAACATCACAGTAAACAAGGAAACCCCTATTCTTGCCGAAAACAAAGAAAACAAGACACTTTCTATCTATATTTACGGAGAGAACTACATTCTTCCGATACAAGGTGGTGGTTTTAGTGGCATCAGTTCTATCCTTTTCCAAAAACAATTCGTTTTTGAGGAAGATGAATATCTGGAAGCTGCCAGCTACACAAATACTAAAGGAGAGGTAGTGACAGCCCATACTGCAACTGCCAAATTCAAAATCCTGCCTAAAGATATAGACTTATCCGAAGCGACTTTTGCCTGTGCAGATATACACGAGTTGAAGTTGACACGTGCGGCGGTTCCTCAACTGCTGGTAGAAGCTCTTAACAATGGCAAATTGGACGAAAACGGTATTCTGACCGTAGAACTCACTCCGCAAGATATGCCGGCAGAGTATTATGGAGCCGTATTGGAAATCACTTTGGATAAAACAACGACCAGTTCCAATTATTTTGTAGTGAAACCGACTTCATACAACGCGTCTGAAGGTAAGTTTGCTTATCGTGATACCCGTGAACACTGCCAAGATTCAGAATCGCTCAAATTCATCAGTACCGAAAGCCTTGATCTCACTAAGGCAATAGGATGGGGATTCGGAGAATCCGGTGAAGTAAAATTTGTCGATGAACTAGGATTCGGGGATTTGACCGTAGAAGTGAATTATGAATTGATTGAGAATCCTAACACTACTTTTGCTGTGACTGAAGAAGGCATATTAACAGCTACAAGTGCCAACAAAACAGGAAAACTGAAAGTAACATATACCGTAGCCGAAGAAGAATTCTCAAAAGAGATCCTGGTTTATTCGCAAGATGAAAGCACCGCTAAAAGTGGTATCGAATTATCCGGAGCAACAGAAATGTTAAGCGATATCGAGAGTCTTTATAAAGGTACGAAAGTCATCGAAGTAAGCAACAGCCAGACTAGCATGGAAAGCTTGGGAGTCACCGCATCCAAAGCATGGAAACTGGGTGCTAAACAACCCGATGAAAGTTGGAAAGTTATTGAAATGACAACAACTCTCTCAGACATTAACCAAAAAAGCAAATTAGCTGAAGGAGAAGTTTGCCTCTACTACGATGCAAATGATAAGAAAAGCTACTTATTAGTAGGTCCTCAAACTGAAGGTATAGAGAACGCTAACCTGTTCGCCATGAATGAAGAAGGGACGGATAAAGAGAACTTTGAACACAATGGCAAGCAAATAGGAATTTATGTTGGTAATGTAAAAGCAAGTTATGTGGTAGAGAATCCGACTAAGAAACCAGAATTGGAAGTGATGATTTATGCTAAAGGTGGTATAGACAAGAAACCTGAAGAATTACCCAAAGGAGATCTTTATTATGGTAACTACTTTGCCATCCCCGGTGTATACGACACAGAAAACGGCTATCACTTCACAGACATTGATTTCCGTAGTCTATACAACTTCAAGCCAACAGATGCAGAATTTGTATTCACTATGAATGAAGGAGACCAAAATCTGTATGTAACAGAAAAATGGGGTGGCAGTTTCGCCTGGAATGCTGAGAACGGCACACTAACAGTGAAGAATGACAATGAGTTATACAAATACAACTTATTGAACAAAAAGCCTTCAGAACTTGGCGGTGACAAAGATAAAGTCGGTATTCAGTTCTCATGGAAATTTAATGCAGGAAAAGGTGAAGTACAATCTGAAGGTAAAGAACGGTGGTTCATCAAAGACCCGACTTTCAATCCGGGTGATAATATCACTTATTTGAACTATGACAAAAATCCAAACGCCACAGGTGTGATAAGCACGGGATATAGTATCAAAGTAAAAGATCTGACTAATGGAGCACACTCTCAATTGAAGGAACTTGTAGCAGGTGAAGAATATGATTTAGGAAAAGCCTTCGGAAATATAGCTTTTTGGAGAAACGGTTGCGCATGGGATGTTTATGGAGGCCCCGACAAACTCACTGGAACAAGACTTCCTGCATTAGTAAAATATAGCGATGAATTAGGAAGATTAGCGATAACGGACTATTGCAAGACATATTTCTGCAAAAGAAGAGCTGAACTCAAATTAAACACAGAAGGCGATTGCGGTTCTTACTTCACCGTAACAGATCCGGACAACTTTAAAATTAAAGTGACTGCGCCCAAAGACGGTGGAAATGTCCAATTCAAACTAGTCTTCAACACCGACTATTCAACTCAGAACATCATATTCTTCGTAGAGAATTAATATCTTTCAATATCTGCAAAGAATATATCCTGGCAAGAGAGCCTTTAAAAAAGCCCTACCGTAAAATCATAAGTCTAAAAGCTTCCATTTACGGTAGGGCTTTTCAGTGGTTCTTGTCCAAAACTCCTTATTACATAAGACTTTGTAGTGCGGAGACTAAAGATTTGCAGTACGAAAAACAAGATACGTTTATGCAACCGAGAAGTGGTCACCTTGCAAGGTGACTATCATCACCTTATAAAGGGACAAATGGCACTTTATAGTGTGACAAATGGCACCTTATAAGGCAACCATTTCTTTTTAGCAAAGCGCAAATCTATAAAGATATAAAATTTATCTACAAAAAGCAAGAGCAGGTACAATTTAATCGGATATTAATTACACATTAAGTGATATTTTATCCTAATGTTTACCGTCGCCTCCTATCTTTATATAAAATTAATATTAACTCATAATATCATGAACAGAATTAGCAAAGCATTTTTAGCTTGTACATGCGGACTCTTCTGCCTAGGCATACAGGCGCAAAACCATACGACATGGACAAATGATTTCTCTAATACTGGAGAAACACTGAAAGTGGTAGGTCGAGGAACATGCAGCATTGCCGATAATGTATTCCGTTCCAAAGGCTCCTACGCTCTCTTCGGTAATCCCGAATGGACAAATTACTCGTTTTCCTTCAAAGCCCGTGCCCCTGAAGATGCCGAACAAGTGCAGATATGGGCGAGCTTCCGTAATTACAACCGATTCGACCGATATGTAGTAGGTATCAAAGGAGGGTTGCAAGACGACCTTTACCTGATGCGTACCGGATATATGGGAACAGATGAATTTATGGGAGTCCGCCCGTTAGGATTCCATCCTGTACCGGGAGAATGGTATCGCATGAAAGTAGAAGTGTGCGGCAACCGTATTCGAGTATTCCTTAATGACGAGAAGCATCCCCGCATTGACCTGATAGACAAAAATGCGAACCTCGTTCCATCGGGCGAAGTTGCTTTAGGCGGAGGATGGATAGAGACTGAATTTGACGATCTCGTCGTAACCCCGATGACAGACGACGCCTTGAAAAACGTAAAAATAGCGGAATATCTGAAAAAAGCGACTCCGACAGAGAAAGAGAACAAACGCCGTCAGGAACGGGCTGACTACACACCTGTAAAACTAGCGGCACTCACCGGAAGCCGCACTGACATCACGCTGGATGGCAACTGGCTTTTCATGCCGGACTACCAACTAGACAATAAAGATAAAGCCATTTCCCCAAAAACGGACGATCAGGACTGGCACATCATGTCCGTACCGAACTTTTGGACTCCCATCCGTATCTGGCTACACGGTGAAACAATGCCCTCACCTACCGGAGCGCAAGCTAAGGGCGTATCTGATACCTACTATCAGCAAGAAACAGAGCGTTGCGAAAACTATACATTCGATTATCACCGGATAAAATATGCCTGGTATCGTCAATGGCTGGAATTACCCTCTGACATAGAAGGCAAAAACCTGATATTGACATTCGATGCAGTCTCCAAAGTTGCCGAAATATACATCAACGGAACATTAGCTACCTCACATGTAGGTATGTACGGTGAAATCCGGGTAGATGGAAGCCGTTTATTGAAACCCGGCAAGAACCTGATTACTGTCAAAGTGACGCGCAAAATGGACGGAAGTACCTCCGAATCAGCAAATGCCATTGATTTCTTCTACTCTTCCGTACGTGAAAGCGAACAAGAAGATGCCAAAGTGGAAGTAGACAACAATGCGCTCCTGAAAGAAATTCCGCACGGTTTTTACGGAGATGAACCTGCCGGGATCTGGCAACCGGTGAAATTGAGTATTACCGACCCTGCAAAGGTAGAGGATGTTTTCATAAAGCCTACTTTGAATGGCGCTACCTTCGACATCACCCTAAAGAACTATGGCAGTAAAAAGAAACAATTCAATCTGTATACAGATATTATCGACAAAGAAACAGGTGCGGTACTTTATTCCGGCTTATCCATACGTAAACTGCGTCTCAACGCAGGCGAAGAACGAATGGAAACTTACACCGTAAATGATCTGAAGCCTCGTTTATGGACACCGCAGCACCCCAATCTGTACGATTTCAAGTTCCGCCTGGTCACAGATAAAGGGGTTGAGTTGGATTGCTTGACAGAAACTTCCGGATTCCGTACGTTTGAAGTAAAGAACGGACTTTTCTACCTGAACGGCAATAAGTACTGGCTGCGCGGTGGAAACCACATTCCTTTTGCATTGGCACCTAACGATGAAAATCTGGCAAATACGTTCATGCAACTGATGAAAGCCGGAAATATTGATGTGACCCGTACCCACACCACTCCGTGGAACAAACTTTGGATGGCGGCTGCAGACCGTAACGGTATCGGCGTCTCATTTGAAGGTACATGGTCGTGGCTGATGATCCATTCCACTCCTATTCCCGACCGTCGCTTGTTGGAAATGTGGCGCAACGAGTTCTTGGGATTGTTGAAGAAATATCGCAATCATCCATCCTTGCTCTTCTGGACGGTAAATAATGAGATGAAGTTCTACGACAATGACAGCAACTTGGAACGTGCTAAAGAAAAATACCGCATTATCTCAGACGTAGTGAAAGAGATGCGACGCATCGACCCCACTCGTCCTATCTGCTTCGACTCCAACTATCAGGCAAAAAACAAAGATAAGAAATATGGTGCCGACTTTATGAACAGCATTGATGATGGCGATATTGACGATATGCACGGTTATTATAACTGGTATGACTACTCGCTCTTCCGTTTCTTCAACGGTGAGTTCCAAAAGCAGTTCAAAATGGCCGACCGTCCTCTCATCAGCCAGGAAATGTCTACGGGCTATCCCAACAATGAAACCGGACATCCTACCCGTTCCTACCAACTCATTCACCAAAATCCTTATGCCTTGATTGGCTACGAGGCTTATGATTGGGCGGATCCTGCCTCATTCCTGAAAACGCAAGCATTCATCACGGGAGAATTGGCAGAAACATTACGCCGTTCCAACGACCAGGCTTCAGGTATCATGCACTTTGCACTAATGACATGGTTCCGTCAAACGTATGACTATCAGAACATCGAGCCGTATCCTACTTATTACGCTTTGAAACGCGCATTGCAACCCGTATTGGTCAGTGCAGAGTTGTGGGGACGCAATCTATATGCCGGCGAGAAACTGCCTACACGCATTTATGTGGTAAACGACCGTGAAAACGGTACGGACTTGCAGCCTTCACTGCTCCGTTGGGAAATACAGGACGAGACAGGCAAGTGTCTGGCAAGCGGAAAAGAAAAAGTTCCGGTTGTGAAGCATTACGAGCACTACTACTTTGAACCTACTATCCAACTGCCCATTTGCTTACCTGCCGACAAGACAAAGGCCAAACTGATACTGAAGCTCACAGAAAACGGTTTGCCCGTATCCGCCAATGAATATGAATTATTGCTCAGCCGTAAAGAGTGGAATGCCGGTCAGGTAGACAACACTAAACGAATCGTACTGCTGGACAAGGATAATACGAAGAACGTATTCGACTTCCTGAACATCAACTGTCAATCGGTTTCTTCTGTAAAAGAAATGCTGGATAGCAAATTAAAAGCCGACCTCTGTGTCATCTCCGGCTTAACATCCTGCACCGATGAAGAAAAAGAACTGATCCGTACCTATCAGGCGAAAGGCGGACAATTACTCTTCCTCAATAGCAAAGAGACTGTCAAAGCTATCTACCCTGAATATATCACCGGCTGGATTATCCCGACAGAAGGAGATATCGTAATCATGGAACGCAATGACGCTCCGGTCTTTAATGGCATCGATGTGCTGGAGTTACGCTATTTCAATAACAATAAGCGGGAGATTCCACGTGCATGTAACGCTACCCTGAAAGCTCACCGGCATAAGAATGTTACCGAACTGGCGGGACAGATGAAAATCCATGCATACATTGACGGCGGCAAACCGGAAGACCGCATTGAACGTATCGAGTCCATGCGCGGGTTGACAATGTTGCAGATTAGCGACGGAAAAGGAGAAGCCATCATCTCTACCATGTGCACGGAAAAGGCTACAACCGATCCGATAGCAGGTAAATTGGTAGTGAATATGATCAACTGCCTGACTGATAAAAACAAATAAGATAGAAAATAAGAATCCAAAAAAGGAGGTTGTTCTAGAAAATGCAGAACAACCTCCCTTTTTATTATATGTGATTACGAAGGGATATTCCTAAAATAATAAAATTTAAGGCAACTACTTCATTGCGAGTTAGTTGCCTTTTTTGTATCTTTAAGCATTCCCCCCAAAAAACGGTTTGACGGCCAAAACGGGGGTAATCTAAAATAAAAACACATGGTAAAGATACAAAAAATCTCAGAAATCGAACCTTGTTTAGATTTTACCGAGTTCGATATGCTTAAAAAATATCGTCAAAGTTTTGCAACGAGTGAATTAGGTCGACTCCATTCTCTATTCCCTTT
>NZ_GG688317.1:415178-415680 GCF_000156195.1 Bacteroides finegoldii DSM 17565
CAGATTGATCCGCTTCATCCACTAACCAATCCTAAAATCGTCAGTGCAATTCGTCAGGAACTAGCGAATCGCCTTGACGTTGAGTCCCTCCAGCTCATTCTTGCCGAGCATTGGAAACCTTATCTTGAGAACCTTCATGTCTGTATGACCGATGCCACCTGTTATGAAAGTCATCTGCGTTTTCCTACTGATACCAAACTCTTATGGGAAGGTATTGTATGGCTTCATCGTCATCTGTGCAAACATTGCCAGACCTTGCACATACAACGTCCCCGTAACAAGTATCTTGATGTACGCCGTGCCTATCTTGCTTATAGCAAACTGCGTAAACGCAGGAAATCACAGACTCGTATGATTACACGAAGGTTACTTCAGTTATTGGAAAAGTTACTTGACCAGCTGGAGCAGCTTCATTCATCCTACAGGAACAGGCTTGCACTATCCTCTGATTACCAAAGACGTTTCTCGGTCATACAGACAGTCGTTGGAGCAAGGGAAGTAA
>NZ_GG688317.1:415780-416108 GCF_000156195.1 Bacteroides finegoldii DSM 17565
AATTGCCGTACATTGCACATACAACGTCCCCGTAACAAGTATCTTGATGTACGCCGTGCCTATCTTGCTTATAGCAAACTGCGTAAACGCAGGAAATCACAGGCTCGTATGATTACACGAAGGTTACTTCAGTTATTGGAAAAGTTACTTGACCAGCTGGAGCAACTTCATTCATCCTACAGGAACAGGCTTGCACTATCCTCTGATTACCAAAGACGTTTCTCGGTCATACAGACAGTCCTTGAGCAAGGGAAGAATTTATTTGCAGGCAAAAAAGTGTCCAACCGTATCGTGAGTATCGACCGGCATTACCTTCGCCCCATTATCA
>NZ_GG688317.1:416208-416384 GCF_000156195.1 Bacteroides finegoldii DSM 17565
GTGGGAAGGAAAAAACAAGAATATGTAAACAATATTCTACAAAAAAAGATAGAAGACTGGGAGAGTTGAACGAAAAAATCAAGAGAAAAGCTTTGCTTTACGTGAGCTTTTCTCTTGATTTTTTAGAAAGAGGAACATTTACTGAATATCCCTACATAATGCCCCCAAGCTTTAGG
>NZ_GG688317.1:416484-442169 GCF_000156195.1 Bacteroides finegoldii DSM 17565
GCACGTTCTATACAAACACATTATCTGAATATAATCAATTTCTTTGAAAGGAGGGCAACCAATGCCGCAGCAGAGTCATTCAATGCTAAAATCAAAGCATTTAGAGCACAGTTCAGAGGAGTAAGAGATAGAGCTTTTTTCTTATATAGACTTGCTAAATTATATGCTTAAATATAGAATCCCTCAGATTGTTACGTTGACCCATTGATTATTAACAAAAAAGGAGAAATTCCTAAATTTCTCCTTCAAGTGATTTTGTACACCCTCAGGGATTCGAACCCTGGACCCACTGATTAAGAGTCAGTTGCTCTACCAACTGAGCTAAGAGTGCATTTTTTTTCATTGCAACTCGGAATTTGTACACCCTCAGGGATTCGAACCCTGGACCCACTGATTAAGAGTCAGTTGCTCTACCAACTGAGCTAAGAGTGCTTATTTCCTCGTTTGCGGTTGCAAAAGTAGGTCTTTTATTTTATTTGACCAAACAATAATGCAGCTTTTTTACTATCTTTTTTCCGCTTTTATTCGAACACATAGAGCTCGGAAGGTGTATTTCGCTTTAAAGCAAGCAGTTGCACATCTTTGCCGACGATTACTCCTTTGTTCTTTAATTTCCATTCTACTGTTTTGAAAGCCAATTCCGGATGATTATTGTCTTTGCTTAAATGACACAACCAAATATATCGCAAATGTTCAGTGATATTTTCCGCCAAAAACTCCGCCGTATCAGAGTTACTCATGTGTCCGGTCCTACTCGCAATCCGTTCCTTCAGATATTGAGGATAAGGACCCATCTTAAGCATTTCCTCATCGTAGTTGGCTTCAAGTATCAGATAATGGGCTTTACTGATATAACGGGCAGCCGTAGGAGTAATTTCCCCAAGATCCGTCAAGAAAGAAAAGACTTTGCCGTCAATCTCAATGCAATATCCTACATTGTCCGTTCCATCATGTGGCACCTCAAAAGACTCGATACGAAAATCCTCCAACATCATGGGTTCCTGCTTTTCCAAATAACGGACTGACGAACTGAGTTTCTCTGTCATACAATAACTACGATTAATTCCGGCATGAATACGTGCGGTTGTATAAACAGGAATATTCATTTTTTCTCCCAGATTACCCACTGCTTTAATGTGGTCAGCATGATCGTGGGTTATAAATACCGCACGGATACTATCCATCAGGATATTATAATCTTTCAGTACTTTCTTGATTGTACGTATACCAATTCCTGCATCTATCAGTATCCCATAAGTTTCGGTACCCAGATAATAACAGTTTCCACTACTGCCACTCGCCAGGCTTATAAATTTTACTTTCATGTTTTATCTTCTTTATTAAAATGCAAAATGCCGTCAACTTTTACAGCAAAGTGACGGCAAATATACGTAAAAAAGAAGAGAATTACCGAGAAGCTTTCTTCTTTTTGTCGATGGATTCGGTGATTTTTGCAAATAACAGTAATGCCACAGCTGCAATCAGCCCTATAGCAGCAAAATAATACCATATATAATGAGCATTTACGCTAGCTCCCTCCCACGCTGCCCGTGTCTCGAACAAAGCAGGATCCGGACAATACTTAGTAAGCAGAATTCCCGCCAGACCAAAACCGAAAATAGAAGAAAGAAACGAATGCAAATGGCTGAACCCTAAATACATTCCTTCTTCTCCTTTAGGAGCCTGCAAAGAGAAATATTCCAAATAACGCGGTGAAATAAAACATTCGGCAAGTGCCTGCACCACTATACCAGCAATCATCATCAGAGTAATATTGCTCATACCGGCAATAAGATCATTGCCCAGCAAATTCCCGCACGCCATCAGCAACGCAGAAACAGGAATCAGAAACATCCCCACATTCATCGAAGTAATCGCACTGCGTTTTGCCATCAGACGTGTGATAAAACTAACGCAACAAACCACCACAAACGGATTCACATTAGCAATCCAACCCGGTCTTGCCGTCTCTCCGGCCATACGAATCACATACTTGGGCATAGTGGCATAAAGTTGCTGCTGTACCATCCAGAAACCGGTAACAATTAGAATAAGAATCAACAAACGCCAGTTTGTAATGATTCGTATAAATCCTTGCCCAATCTCACGGAGTGTTTTTCCTTCGCCTGCCGTGTGCGTTGATTTATAAAGGAAAATAACAGCAAACAAAGCAATAACTGTCATCGTACCGGAAAAATAATTAATATAGATATATGCTTGCTCACCAATGACATTACGCAAAGGGTCGATTATTGTTTTACCGGTGAAAGCACCCACATTTACCATCATATAAAAGATGGAATAACCACGGGCACGGGTTGCTTCTGTTGTTTCTTTAGCCACAGAAGCAGAGATGATAGACTTAATGAAGGAGCCTCCCACCATAAGCACAAATAAAACCGGAACAATGATCCACCGGGTATAACTATCAGGCAAACCATTAAATTGAGTAGCAGTGCCATAACTAACCAGCCCTGCAGCTTCCAGCAAAGTGGGCAACACACCTAGCCCCAAATATCCGGCAGATAATAAGGAGAATGCTATAATCATTGATTTCCGGAAACCGATTTTGTCGGCATAGGCCCCGGAAAAAAATAGGAAGCAGATATAAACCTCCGGAAAAAAGCCCGGAAATCATACTTGCTTCGAAATCGTTAAAACCTAAAATGGAAGATAGATAAATAGTGAGAACGATAAAAATGGCATAATATGCCATACGCTCAAACAGTTCGACTGTGTTGCTGACCCAGAAAGCTCTCGTAAAGCCTTTAGCAGCACGCTGAGGGGAATTGTCCATGTATTTATATTTTTGTTAAAATGTTAATTCGGGGCAAAGATACGTTTTTTTAGCTTACTGTCTGTATCTTTGTCAGAAATTAGGTACTAGAAAACTATGATTATAGCTGTTGATTTTGACGGAACGATTGTAGAGCATCGTTATCCACGCATTGGTGAAGAAATTCCGTTCGCCATCGATACATTGAAGTTATTGCAACAAGAAAAGCACCGCTTAATATTATGGAGTGTGCGTGAAGGAACACTCTTGGAAGAAGCTGTCGAATGGTGTAAAGCCAGAGGTCTGGAATTCTATGCGGTCAACAAGGATTATCCTGAAGAACAAAAAAGCCATCAAGGCTTTTCCCGCAAATTAAAAGCCGACTTATTCATTGACGATCGCAATCTAGGCGGTTTACCGGATTGGGGGCTTATTTATGAGATGATAAAGAAGAAAAAAACATTCGCGGATATATATAGCCAAAATGATAATGAGCAGCAGCCTTTGAAGAAAAAGAAAAGATGGCTGCCCTTTTAACACTTAAAATGATAAATAAATGACTATATACATAAAAAATGTGATTAAATAATCAATTATTGAGATTATTCGGTGTATATTTGCATATCCTTATTTCTCGTAATCTCCGAAGATACGAGTATAATATGTTAATTTTGTTTGTTTTGTTTGTTGTGCACTCTTGTCAGGCGTGATCAGAGTGCACTTCTATTTATGCGCTTCTCTATTCTCCCACTTTTCTCTAAACTCCCACAATTGCTCTATAGTAGGATGAAAAGTCGGGTTTTCCCAATTTCTGGAAATCATTGCAATTAATGTTTCCAGATAATGTTTCCCATCAATAATTGTTGTACACTTATTGATCTTAAATCTCTCTGTCGGATAATTATTAGTTTCAACCATTTTTTTTGCCCAATCCAGCAATTCCTGAACGGACTCATTATCATAAGTATGCTGTTCCATATCACACATTTTTCTACAAAGATACAAAGTTTATTATAAAATTATGAGAACAAAATCAAGATTTCTTATGTTTATCATAAATAAGAACAAACTTAAAATAGAATATCTTATGATTTATAACTTTTTATTTCCAACAAAACCCAACACAACAAAAACCTCTTTGTTGCTACTAGCAGTCCGGATAATCTTCGGAGTATTATTGATGAATCACGGAATACAAAAATGGAGTAACTTTCAAGAATTATCTGCCGTTTTTCCGGACCCACTGGGATTAGGCAGCCCCATTTCTCTCGGGTTAGCCATTTTCGGCGAATTGGTATGCTCAATGGCATTTATCGTCGGCTTTTTATATCGTTTGGCAATGATTCCGATGGCTTTCACAATGATAGTGGCATTTTTTATCGTTCATGCCAATGATGCATTTACAGTCAAAGAGTTGGCTTTTATTTACTTAATTGTGTTTATAATCATGTATATCGCCGGACCTGGCAAATTCTCCATCGATCATATCATCGGAAATGAAATGGCACGCCGAAAATTAAAATCATAAAAAACAGGGATTATAACCTAAATAAACAAAAAAGTATTATATTTGCAGGTACACAAAAGAAAAAATATAAATATTTTTTATTAACTAAAAACTTTCTGACATGAAAAGAAACAAAATGTTTTTGGTTGCGGCAGTACTCAGCGGCAGCCTATTATTTAGTTCCTGTGTAGGTTCATTCGGCTTATTTAACCGCCTGACAACTTGGAATCAGTCTCTTGGTAACAAATTTGTAAATGAACTTGTGTTTTTAGCCTTCAACATTGTACCGGTCTATGGTGTAGCTTACCTTGCCGATGCTTTAGTAATCAACTCTATTGAATTCTGGAGTGGTTCCAATCCTATGGCTAATGTAGGTGACGTAAAGAAAGTTAAAGGAGAAAACGGTAACTATATGGTAAAAACGCTGGAGAACGGCTACTCTATCACTAAAGAAGGAGAAACTGCTTCTATGGATCTGATTTACGACAAAGAAGCCAATACATGGAACGTTGTTGCAAACGGTGAAAGTGCTGAACTTGTAAAAATGAATAATGACGGTACTGCTGACTTGTTCTTGCCGAACGGTGAGAAAATGAATGTAACTCTGGATGCTCAAGGTATGATGGCAGCTCGCCAAGCTACTACAAGCAATCTCATGTTTGCAGCCCGTTAACATAACAACCCAAGAATATATAATAAAGGAGATGGAACTGAACTCGACTTTGTTTCATCTCCTTTTTTCATCCTCATTACCACTATAATATTATCTCCAATCATATAAATTTAATGTTATGAATAAACTGCACATACACATCCTATCCATATTCTCATTCATCTGCTTATCTTGTCAGCAACAAACACCCCAAAACCAAATAGAGCAAGCAGCCGTAGACTTTTGCGAAGCCTTTTATAACTTCAATTATCCAGTTGCCGAAGAGTGGAGCACTCCTTCTTCCCTATCCTATCTTAGCTTTTTAGCCTCCAATATACAGCAGAAGCATATAGAACAATTAAAAGCACAGGGAGCAGCCAAAATATCTGTCGTTTCCAGCGAAATAGATGCTAATTCCGAAAGGGCAACGGTCGTTTGCGAAATAAAAAATGCGCATATCATAAGTCCCATCAGTGGGGAAATGCAACAAATAAGTGTTCTGCGAGACACACTTGAACTAATGAGGGAACGCAATAAATGGCTAATCAGAATGGATATCCCACGGCAAAATGGAAAGCGAAATCACGACTAAACTTAGGATGAATAATAGGGAAACGCTCTTTCTTTGTTTCAAAAGCAGGATTAACCGCTTTCATACCTCCGTCAAAACGAAGAATAAAGAAATCCAGGTCAAGCCGTAAACCTAAGCCATAAGCAACCGCTATTTGCTTATAGAATTTGTCGAACTTAAAAACACCCCCGGGCTGATTTGCATAGTTACGGATCGTCCAGATATTACCTGCATCCACAAATACGGCTCCTTGAAATTTCCAAAACAGTTTACTCCGATATTCAATACTTGCATCCAGTTTAATATCTCCCGATTGGTCCAACAGGTTTCCATTTCCGGAGAAAGAACCCGGTCCTAAATCACGCACGGCCCATCCACGTACGCTATTAGCCCCTCCGGAAAAATATTGTTTCTCAAACGGAATCGTTTTTGCATTCCCATAGGGTACTGCAATTCCCAAACCGGCGTGAAACGCGAATGAGTTACGGTGGTCAATCCGTATATTCTTTGCGAAATCAAATTCACCTTTCAGATATTGGGCATAGGGAATTCCTAGAATGGCATACTCACCATTATCATTCTTCCGGATATTGGCAACTTTGGACAAGGCATACAATATATTTCCCGCAGACTCAAAATTAAAGCGGATAGAATATGAATTAGAAGCAATAGTATTATTGACGATAGACCCACCTACACTATTATAATTGTAACTATATCCCATATTTACAATCAAGCGGTCTTGATAATTATATTGGAATATATGATTTTGCCCTTTATTGATATAATCTTCTCTGAATCTGTCTGAAATACGCGGCAAATAGAGAAAACCAATATTAATCAAATCGATACGATGTTGAATTTTCTGGCGTTGTGTCCATTTGTAACTCCAGTTGGCAGATGCCATCGTTCGCAGAAACTCCGGCCGTAACTGATAATTATACTGCAACCCGAACTCAGTGGTAGCCCTGATTCTACGTTTAAAGTCAGAAGAAAGAAAGGGAAACAAGAAGTTAGGAAAATTAATGCTCGTCTCTACCCCGTATTCGGTATAGTTGTTATTCGAATAGCCTGCCTGAAGTCCGGAGATCACCTCGTATGCCCCACGAAACTTTATCATAAAAGTCTCCGAACCACGAAATAGATTCCTATTCTGAAAAGCGACTGAAGCAGCCGCCCCCAAGTCTCCGGCGGAATTCGTTCCTTCCACCTCAAAAGATACAGACTTATGCTTGCTTTTTGTCAGCATTACATAGCAATCGAGCATTGTCGAATCTCCTAACTGAGTCTCAAAGAAACGGATATTAGTATATTTCAACGCCGACAAACGCCCAAAGCTGGAGTATGTTTGCTGCACATCGCGTTCATTATACAAATCTCCGGGACTAAAACGAAGGTTATCCGTCAATACTTTGGGACGCAAATAAAGTTTATCTTTATAGAAAATAGGATATCCTTTATAATGAATAGAGTCGTTGATTTCCACACTGCTCAATGCCGAAGATTGCAGGACATCATAATCAGTGATAAAATTAATCTTATTGATCCAATATTGTTGATGTGCTCGTGCCGAATCATTCGTATGTGCCTTGTAAGACCGCAAAAACTGAGTCAAATCGACCTTATAGGTATTACGGACAGTATCGGCAGTATAGCCTATATAGTCCTTATTAAATTTATAATAACCGTTTTGCAACAATTTATCCGTGATACGTTGCCTGTCCGCATCCAATACATTTACATCAAAATACATTCCTTGTTTCAACAGACTCCTGGCAGAATCCTGCTTGAGAAGCGCTTCTATTTTAGGATCGGATATATTATATTTAATGGACTGAACAACATACGGCTTTCCCGCAGTCACGTCATAGTATAATTTTATCTTCTTCTTTTTTATCTTTGTCGAACGTTTCACAGTAGCTGCCATATATCCCATATTATGCACAGCCTTCGTGATTTCCTCTTCAGAACGCAATGCTTCATCCTCATTATATATCACGGGAGCATCACCTATTCTCCGTAAAAATTTATTTCCCCACTTAGTAGAATCACGTCCGGAAAGATTGTAAACGTAAAGTTGGGTCTTTATCAGACTAAACCACTTGGCATTAGGATTCTGACGAACATACATTTTCAATGAAGAAGGGCGGATACTTTTCTCATCCGTACGAATTTTGACTTCATCCAACAGATATGAACCATCCGGCACAAACTTGGTGGCAGTGCACGAAGCAAGTGACAAGACAGCGACAGAAGCAAACAAACAAAGAAAATCTCTCCTCATACGGTTCTTACATCGATAGCATAAAAAAAGTGATTACAAAGATAAATTATATTTTCCGATAGGGAAAATAATTTAAGAAAAAGAGAGGAAAGTAAAGGCAGATTGGAAATATCTTTATAGCTTTGCAAAAGAATATCAAATCTATGGCACCACTTAGTAAGAATAAAATAAAGTATATACACTCGCTGGAACAAAAGAAAATACGTAAAGAAGAACGAGTATTTCTAGCTGAGGGCCCAAAGCTGGTAGGCGATTTACTCGAATATTTTCCTTGCCGTTTTCTGGCCGCAACCTCATTATGGCTTCAGAGTCATCCGAATATATATGCGGGCGAGATAGCAGAAGTCTCTCAAGAGGAACTCTCACGGGCAAGTCTTTTAAAAACACCCCAACAGGTACTTGCAATCTTGGAGCAACCGCAATATACGCTAACTCCGGATATTGCCCGTCACTCCCTTTGTCTAGCATTAGACGATGTTCAGGATCCCGGAAATCTGGGAACGATTATTCGTTTGGCCGACTGGTTCGGGATTGAAGACATTATTTGCTCACAGAACACAGTAGACGTTTATAACCCCAAGACAGTACAAGCCACTATGGGTGGAATTGCCCGAGTAAGGGTACATTACACTTCTCTTCCGGATTTTATCCGTTCACAAGGCAAAGAGATACCCGTGTTCGGTACTTTTTTGGATGGACAAAATATGTATGAACAACCATTATCCGCTAATGGATTGATTGTGATGGGAAATGAAGGAAACGGCATAGGGAAAGAAGTGGAAGCGTTAATCAATAGAAAACTGTATATTCCCAATTATCCACAAGGCCAGGAAACATCCGAGTCGCTCAATGTAGCCATTGCTACCGCAGTAATCTGTGCCGAGTTCCGTCGACAGGCCGCATGGAAGTAAAATCAAAGGGATAAAACAAATAAGGAAACAATACTTCTCCACTCTTCCGGGATGTATCAAGAAAGTCGTTCAAAGTACAAGAAGACGCAACTATAAGAACAGGAAGATTCTGTTGAAATACCGGGATGTTTTTAACAACCATCCCGGTATTTCTTATTTCTTCCATCTGATATACAGACAACAAAACAATTAGCCCTGGCAGCCATTCAACGGACTCCACTTCTTCATTCAGTGGAAATATATTTTGAGCAACTCCTTCATCGCTTATCTCCACTACCTGTTGCTTTACGAATCCGACACCGGGTATCAGTAAATAATGAGAAGCAAAACGTTTCATCATAACTAACGTGTTTGACGTCTTTGCTGCTGACGCCTACGTTGATTCATCTGGCGTTCCTTGCGCTGTTCCATTCTTTCCTGCTGGATATGTTGTTCCACTTCGATCTGCTCCGGCTTCTTCTCACGATGTGTTCCCGTACGGCGGCGGTTCATTTCTTCCGGTGTCAATCGTTGAACATCTTCTTTACCCTTCTCCTTCTCCACTACTTTCTTCAAAGAATCAGCCTTATGATCGGAGAGTTTCTTCAAAGAATCAGCTTCCAAAGCTTTTATCTTATTCAGTGAATCACGGACAGCAAAAGCAAGTGTATCCGTACAATGATAACGGGTCATGCTAAAGCAATCGACCAACAATGCCCCTGCTTTTTCCTGTCTTTCCAACGGATAATAAATGAAGCCTTTTATCTCTTTCATCTGTCCCAATGTATCTGCAAAAAGACGGATTTTCTGAACACCGGGTTCGGTCACTATTGTCCAATGACTAACTGTATCTTTCTCGTAAATCACCTGCATTGCCATAGTGACAGTTCTTAAAGAATCGGCCAACATCGGTTCCAGAAAACGATACCGCACTTCCCACACCAACGTATCCCGATCTTTATAGTTAGAGTCAGTCGGCAAGGTAAACACATATTGATTGTTCATCATCTCACCTGTGAGGCGCACCATACGCTGCCACGGCCATACATCAATACTGTCTCCTTGTTTGGTTGTTTTCGGTTTCTTATCACGCTTGGCTATCAGATCGCCAACAAGTTCCTGCTCATTTTTCAAACGTACCTTTACCTTCTCATAAACTTTCGACAACACTTCTGTGTTACGTGTGTACCACACCATAGAGGAATCAAACACAGCCTGCGTAGTTCCGTGTTTCCGAAAGACGGCATCAAGATACAACGCTTTCTTATAGTTCTCGCTATAAGGAAGGTTATCCCCCATAGACTTTGCCAGATGGTAATCGTATAACAAATTCTCCATCTCTGATTCAGGGATTACCCCACCGGGTCTTTTCACTTTACACCCGGCTACCGCAAAAACCACTATGCAGACAAGACACAGATGAAACCGAAACTTATTATTCATGATTCACACTTTTCTTTTCTTCCTTATCCAACGAATGATATGACTCATTCAGATATTTACTATAAAAAAGCAATAAAGCAATGATACCACAGCTAATAGCAGCATCAGCAAAATTAAAGATCGGACTAAAGAATATAAAATGCTCGCCACCCACAAACGGCATCCAAGCAGGCCAGTTCGTATCTATAATCGGGAAGTAGAACATATCCACAACTTTACCGTAGAACCAAGTAGAATATCCTCCTCCTTCGGGCATAAAGCTCGCAATCTGCGAATGTGTGCTTTCATTGAAGATCACTCCATAAAAGACACTATCTATAATATTACCCAAAGCACCGGTCAAAATCAAAGCCACACAAACAATATAGCCTGTTTTGAATCCTTTTTTTATTATCTTGTAGAGATACCACCCTATCAACGCTACCGCAACAATACGGAAAGTGGTCAGGAACAACTTCCCAAAAATCTCCATACCGAAAGCCATTCCATTGTTTTCGGTGAAATAGATATAAAACCAATCCGTCACACGTATGCTTTCATGCCAATACATATGAGTTTTAATCCAGATTTTAATGATCTGGTCAATAATCAATACGGAAAAGATAACGAGCAGAGCGATTCTCCCTTTCGTGAATAGTTTCTTCATGTGTTCATTATAAATTAAACATAACGAGCTACAAGTGCCGTGCGTAAACTTTGCGCAGCTACTTGTAGCTCGTCACTCGTAGCTTGTGTAGCTATCTATTATTTTTTACCGCTGTTTTTTGCTTCAATGCTTAATGTAGCATGAGGAACAGCACGCAGACGTTCTGCCGGAATCAACTTTCCTGTTTCACGACAGATACCATACGTCTTATTCTCAATACGTACCAAAGCTGCCTGCAATCCTTGTATGAACTTCAACTGACGCTGTGCCAGACGGGTTGTTTCTTCTTTGGATAGCGTATTCGCACCTTCTTCCAACACTTTATAGGTAGGAGACGTATCATCGGTATCATTACCGTCCAATCCCATCAAACTCTTCTTCAACTGTTCATAGTCACGTTGGGCCAATTCCAGTTTCTCCATAATAATGGCACGGAATTCTTCGAGTTCCGCATCTGAGTATCTAGTCTTTTCTGCCATAATCTTACAATTTTAAAAGGTTAATCAATATAGTATTAGTCTTTTATCACATTCACGAACAGTGAAAAATCGTCAAAGTTAAGCTCTATACCGTCTTTCACTTCATCTACAAGTCCTAAAGATGTGCCTAAAACTTGGTTACAAATATAAGTATTATATTCTTTTACCGCATCATCTGTTTGCGTATTTTTCGAGATTGTTATTTTTATTTTGTCTGTAATCTCGAAACCGCTTGATTTTCGTATATTTTGAATACGATTTACCAATTCACGGGCAATACCCTCCCGGCGCAACTCTTCGGTAACGGTTACTTCAAGCGCAACGGTCAGCTTACCTTCATTGGCAACCAGCCATCCCGGAATATCCTCACTGAAGATTTCCACATCCGCTGCTTCAATAACAGCTTCCGCTCCATCCAGGTTCAGCACATATTTTCCATTCTTTTCCAGCTCGGCGATAGCTTCCTGCGACATTCCGGCAACAGCAGCAGCCACTGCTTTCATTTGTTTTCCAAACTTCGGACCCAATTTCTTAAAGTCGCATTTCACCTTCTTTACCAATACACCAGCAGCACCATCTACAAATTTAACTTCCTTGACATTAACTTCATTCATTATCAAGTTCTTCACCGCTTCGATATGGGCTTTCTGTTCTTCATCTACCACCGGAACCATGATACATTGCAGAGGTTGGCGCACTTTGATATTCACTTTACGACGTAATGCCAATACCATAGACGTTACATCCTGCGCCATTTTCATACGGGCTTCCAGTTCTTTATCTATGCTATTTTCCTGGTATTCCGGGAATTTAGCCAAATGGACAGACACAACATTATCACGTCCTGTCGCTGTAATCAAGTCTGTGTACAACCTGTCGGCATAGAACGGAGCTATCGGCGACATCAATTTAGCCACTGTCTCAAGACATATATACAATGTCTGGTATGCAGACAGTTTATCTTGTGTAAATTCACCACCCCAGAAACGTTTACGATTCAGACGAACGTACCAATTGGACAAATTATCATTCACAAAGTCGGAAATCAAACGTCCAGCCTTTGTCGGCTCATATTCATTATAACAGGTATCTACCTCTTTTATCAACGTGTTCAACACAGACAGAATCCAACGGTCGATTTCCGGACGTTCCGCCATCGGCACATCCGCTTCCTTATATTCAAATCCGTCAACATTGGCATAAAGCACAAAGAACGAATAGGTATTATATAAAGTACCGAAGAATTTACGGCGGACTTCTTCTATTCCATCTACATCGAATTTCAAGTTATCCCACGGAGACGAGTTGGTAATCATATACCAGCGCAACGGGTCAGAACCATATTTCTCAATTGTACTAAACGGATCGACAGCATTACCCAAACGTTTGGACATCTTGTTACCGTTCTTATCCAACACTAATCCGTTAGAAATTACCGCTTTATAAGATACACTGTCGAATACCATAGTGGCAATCGCATGCAATGTGAAGAACCATCCGCGTGTCTGATCCACTCCTTCTGCAATGAAATCGGCAGGATATACCTGACGGCTATCCAACAGTTCCTTGTTTTCAAACGGATAATGGATCTGTGCGTATGGCATTGAACCAGAATCGAACCAAACATCTATCAAGTCCATTTCACGCTTCATCGGCTTACCGTCTTTAGAAACCAGAATAATGTCATCCACGTACGGGCGGTGAAGGTCAATCTTGTCATAGTTCTGCTCCGTATATTCACCCGGAACAAATCCCTTATCCTTATACGGGTTCGACTGCATGAATCCGGCAGCCACCGATTTCTCTATTTCATTATAAAGTTCCTCTACGGATTCAATACACTTTTCGTCCGTATTATCTTCCGTGCGCCAAATAGGAAGCGGAGTTCCCCAATAACGCGAACGGCTTAAGTTCCAGTCATTCAAGTTCTCCAGCCATTTACCGAAGCGTCCTGTTCCGGTAGACTCCGGTTTCCAGTTGATAGTCTTGTTCAACTCCATCATACGCTCCTTGCAAGCTGTAGAACGGATAAACCAGCTATCCAACGGATAATAAAGTACTGGTTTGTCTGTACGCCAACAGTGCGGATAGTTATGGACGTGCTTTTCTATTTTGAAAGCTTGCTTACCAGCCTTCATCATCATGCAAAGAGCAATATCCAAAGATTCGGCAGCCTGAGCAGCCTTCTCATCATATTTTCCGTCCACCGTAAACTGCGGGTCATAAGCATTCTTCACCCATGCGCCTTGATATTCCTTATATTTATCTACATCCACGCATTCCTTGACGAATCTTTCATCCAGTTCATCCAACAAATAGAACTTACCGGTAAGATCTACCATCGGGCGGGTTTCACCTTTCTTATTTATCATGAACAATGACGGAATACCTGCCGCACGTGCCACATTCGCATCATCCGCACCAAAAGTCGGTGCAATGTGCACGATACCCGTACCGTCTTCTGTCGTCACATAATCCCCTTGAATAACCCGGAAGCCTTTATCGCTGACTTTCCACATTCCATCTTCGGAAACCTCTATCGGTTTCACCCAAGGAATGAGTTGTTCATATTCCATGCCCACCAGTTCCGTACCTTTATATTCGGCCACTACCTTGAACGGAACCAGCTTATCTCCCGGTTTGTAATCTTCCAGATTCAGGTCCGCAGCTTTCGGATTAAAGTGAGTATTTAACAACGCCTTAGCCAAAACAACCGTAATCGGTTCTCCATTATATGTATTGTATGACTGTACAACCACATAATCAAATTTCGGGCCGACACAGAGTGCCGTGTTTGAAGGCAATGTCCATGGAGTGGTGGTCCAAGCAAGGAAATAAGGAGTTCCCCATCCGGTCATTTCCGGTTTCGGGTTCTTTATCTTGAATTGGGCAACCATCGTCGTATCCTTCACATCCCGGTAACATCCCGGCTGGTTCAGCTCATGAGAGCTCAATCCCGTTCCTGCTGCCGGAGAATACGGCTGGATAGTATATCCTTTATACAACAATCCTTTCTTATATAATTGCTTTAACAGCCACCAAAGGGTTTCAATATAACGGTTGTCATACGTGATATAGGGATGTTTCATATCCACCCAATATCCCATCTTGTGAGTCAAGTCCTCCCATTCTTTAGTAAACTTCATCACATCCTTGCGACAAGCAGCATTATATTCGGCTACGGAGATTTTCTT
This sequence comes from Bacteroides finegoldii DSM 17565, assembly GCF_000156195.1. Lineage (GTDB taxonomy): Bacteria > Bacteroidota > Bacteroidia > Bacteroidales > Bacteroidaceae > Bacteroides > Bacteroides finegoldii. Next base: position 430,927 of record NZ_GG688317.1, read on the forward strand.
GCCGATGTCCTCCTTTGTGATACCCAACGCCTTTTCTACACCCAATTCTACAGGCAGTCCATGCGTATCCCATCCGGCTTTACGCTTTACCTGATACCCTTTCATCGTTTTGTAACGGCAGAAAATATCCTTAATCGTACGGGCCATTACATGGTGAATACCCGGCATACCATTAGCCGAGGGAGGTCCTTCAAAAAAAACGAACGAAGGACAGCCATCACGTTCTGTCATACTCTTGGCGAAAACCTGGTTTTCGTCCCATTTCTTCAGCACATCTTTGTTCACCTGTGAAAGGTCAAACTGCGAATACTCAGTAAATCTCTTACCCATAGCTATATCTACGATTTTACTATTTACAATTTACACTTTGAGGGGTATCCCCGTTTTTAAGGGTGCAAATTTACAAAAACATTTGTTTAGTTGAGCAAAAAGCAAAGACTTTTAATCGGAATCCTATAAAGTTAACGATTTAAACTGCCTGTGACCTAAACAAAACAGACCTATCCTTGTTCTACTGAAAAACCTAAAAGCACTTATCTTATGAATTACGGTATTAGTATTTTATTCAGAGCAATCCCTTTGGTGATGGCACTCTTTTGCTTCGGATACGGAGCATTCATTTACGGTTACGGAGATGCAGGAGGTCGCGTTGTGGCAGGCCCCGTCGTTTTTTCACTAGGCATGATATGTATTGCGCTGTTCTGTACGGCGGCTACCATTATCCGGCAAATCATACATACTTATAACCGAGCCGCAAAATATGGATTGCCGATCCTTGGTTATCTGGCAGCTATTGCGACAATCATCACAGGAATATGCATCTTCAGTGGAGCTGATTCTCCTTCAGCATTCGTTGCCGGTCATGTAATAACCGGTGTCGGATTTATTACAGGCTGCGTAGCCACTGCCGCCACCTCTTCCACCCGCTTTTCTTTTATTCCCGGAAACTCTAAAAGCACAGGGCATGAAGTTCCGAAAGGAGCTTTTTCCTTGGGTGAAGAACGTACGATGGAAGCCGTTGTAATCACCATATCTTTGGTTGCATGGATATGGGTATTTGTTTTATTAGCCAACAGCCACGTTCATCCGGCTTACTTTGTGGCAGGCCATGTAATGGTAGGCCTTGCATGTATTTGTACCAGCCTGATTGCGTTAGTAGCTACTATAGCCCGACAGATACGTAATGTATATTCGGAAAAAGAACGTTCACAATGGCCGAAGTTAGTGTTACTGATGGGATCTATTTCCTTCATTTGGGGGCTTTTTGTAATTTTCGCGGACTCAGGAAATACAAACGGTACTACAGGCTATATCATGCTTGGACTTGGTTTAGTATGTTACAGTATCTCCAGTAAAGTAATCCTCCTGGCAAAAATATGGAGACATGAATTCAAATTAGCCAACCGCATTCCTTTGATTCCGGTACTGACTGCATTGGCTTGCTTATTCTTGGCTGCATTTGTATTTGAACTTGCCACGGTACATTCGGATTATTTCATTCTCGCCCGCGTCTTATCAGGACTGGGAGCTATCTGTTTTACCTTATTCTCCATCGTCAGTATCCTCGAAAGCGGTACTTCCGGGAAGGGGTAAAACGGGAATAAATCAAAACTCTTTTGCCATAGATTACACGAACCTTCACAGATTGAAGATTAAATGATTCATTCTTAATAGAAATAATCCAATAGGAATAATCTGTGCCAATCCGTGTAATCTGTGGTGAATTTTGAGCCACTGTCTTATTTTTTTAGTCTTACTTCATAAACATCACTTCTGCGATCTTTCAGATTACGTACGCTACCATAAGTATGCAGTTCATTCAATAAATCCAGATCCACATCCGAAACAAGAATCATCTCGGTATTAGGAGTCGCTTCCGCTCTCTTTCCGTCAGTCGGGAAAGCAAAGTCGCAGGGAGTGAAGACACCGGACTGGGCATATTGAATATCCATATTATGTACACGAGGAAGATTCCCCACACTTCCCGCAATAACTACAAAACATTCATTTTCAATAGCGCGTGCCTGCGCACATACCCGAACACGGGAATAAGCATTCTGCGTATCGGTCAGGAAAGGCACAAATAATATCTGCATCCCTTGATCCGCCATCAAACGGGATAGCTCGGGAAACTCTACATCATAACAAATTAAAACTCCGATTTTAGCGCAATCGGTATCAAATGTCTGCAACAACTTACCGCCACTCAACCCCCAACTCTTGATTTCATCCGGAGTGACATGCATTTTTTCATACATTTCGTATGTACCGTCCCGACGACAAAGGAATCCTACATTGTATAAAAGTCCGTCTTCTTTGACATACGGCATACTTCCGGTAATAATATTGATATTATAACTGATTGCCAGATTGATAAATCTGTCGCGAATTTCCTCTGTGTACTTCGCAAGCCCACGAATGGCCTGAGATTCTCCTTTATCATTATACTTCGACATCAAAGGAGCATTGAAATACTCCGGGAAAAGGACAAAATCACTTTTATAATCCGATACTGCGTCCACGAAAAACTCTACTTGCTCAAACAAATCATCCAATGTCTTATAACTACGCATCTGCCACTGCACCAAGCCTACACGGACTGTTGTTTTCGGATTAATATATTCCTGCGTAGGTGGCTGATAATAAATATTATCCCATTGCAACAAACAAGCATAATGTTTCGATTCTTCGTCATTAGGAAGATAATTGGTCATAACTTTACGGACATGAAAATCATTTGACAACTGAAAAGTTAGAACCGGATCATAGATTTCACGCTGACGCACACGTTCGATGTATTCTTTCGGACGCATCTTATCAGCATATTTATGATAATTGGGGATACGTCCACCAAACATAATAGCTTTCAGATTCAATGTTTCGCAAAGTTCTTTACGGTATTCATACATACGACGTGCCAGACGCAAACCACGATAACCCGGATGAATAAACACTTCAATACCGTAGAGGATATTTCCTTTAGGATTATGCGTGTTGAATGTTTCCTTGCCTGTCACTTGCGCATACGTATGGTCATTCTTCACTTTATCATAATCGACAATAATAGACAGGGCACAACCCACAATTTTATCATCGACAACCGTAACAATCTGTCCTTCCGGGAAAATATTGATTAATTTCTGAATTTGGGCGTGAGTCCAAAATACATCGCTACCATCTGAATAAACGCGGGTAAACGATTGAGATAACTGTGCGTAATCTTCTATCTGAAGATTGCGTATCTGCACTTTATTAATTTTTATCGGATGTTGTTCCATAACAATACGTGTTTTTATAAAAGATAGTGCAAAGGTATAGCTATTTATAGAAAAGATACTGTTCAAAGCTAGAAAAAAGAAAAAGCACCGCTTTAAGAGAGGGAAAGCACCGCTTTAACTAAGCTAAAGCAGTGCTTTAGCTATGGAAAATGAATGCTTTTATTTAAGTCTACATAACACATTGCAGATCTGTTTATTGCATATACAAACAATTATGACACCATACCATTGATTGGCACGATGTCATAATCTCAATAGAGTCATGTTAAGAGAGCAAAGTCATAATGACACGATGAAATTACACTAACCTATTTATTTTTCTTCCAAAGTTTGCTCATATCTTCCAGCGTCTTCCCTTTTGTTTCGGGTACCCAACGCCAAACGAAGATAGCAGCAGCCGCACAAATAATGCCGTATAAACTATATGCAAACATTGGGCTGAAATCGTACAATGCCGGGAAAGTAGAAGATACAATATAGTTAAATATCCATTGGAAAGCCACAGCGATTGCCACCGCTTTACCTCGGATGGTGTTCGGGAAGATCTCCGCGATCAATACCCAGCAAATCGGTCCCCAGGACATCATGAAGAATGCTGCATACACAATCACTGAAAGCACCGGAAGGATCCCCTTTATTGCCATACTGTCACACATCGCCACTGCAAATGCACCAACAGCCATACCGATAGAACCGATTATCAACAATGGTTTACGTCCGAAGCGGTCTACAGTGAAGATAGCAACCAGTGTAAAGACAATGTTTACAATACCCATAATAACCGTTTGCATCATACCGCCGCCTTCCGCACCTGCATTTTCAAAAATACGAGGAGCATAATATAGCACGGCATTAATACCGATAGCTTGCTGGAACACAGATAGCAGAATACCGATCACAATTACCGCCACTCCATAAGTAAATATCTTCTCTGTCTTTTCGTGAGCGGTAGCTTTAATATCATTAAGGATTTCCTGTGCTTTTGTCTTACCATTGATCTTTTCCAGAATTGAGTAGGCCTTTCCATCCTGCTGTATCAAAACAAGATAGCGAGGTGTTTTCGGAACAAAGAACAATAACAGTCCAAAGAAAGCGGCAGGGAAAGCCTCCGAACCGAACATATAACGCCATCCTTCATAAACAGTCCACATATCAGATTCAGAACTGACAGACAGCACACCGGCTGCATCTTTCAAAATAACAGGATTCTGATGGTCACCCATAATCAGGTAATTCACAAAGTACACTACCAGCATACCGAAGATGATGGCAAACTGGTTACACGATACAAGCGTTCCACGAATATTGGAAGGGGCTATTTCAGCAATATACATCGGGCAGACTGCAGAAGCCAGTCCTACTCCGATACCACCTAAAACACGATACAAATTAAAAGCAATCAGCAAATCCATGTTCGGCTTTCCATATTCGAAGAATAAGAATTCCGGATAATAGGAACCTAATGCTGAAAGGAAAAAGAGTATGGCAGCAAGCCTTAAGGAATTACGACGTCCCAAACGGGAAGCAAATATACCGGAAATCGCTCCCCCCAGTACACAGCCAATTAATGCACTGGAAGAAGTGATTCCATGCATTACTTTATTGTATTGAAAATCAGAGGCTGAAAGAAAAAAAAGCTTCCAAGCCTTTCTCTGCACCGGAAATAACTGCCGTGTCATAGCCGAAAAGCAGTCCGCCCAAGATAGCGACAGAGGTTATCGAATACAGGTAGAGTTTACTACCCTCGTTCATTGTATTAATCATAGTGATAAGTAGTGTTGTAGTAGTTAGATATATCACCACAGATTACGCAGATGAACACAGATAAATTCAAAAGAGAGAAGAAAAAATCTGTGAAATACACGTAATCTGTGGTGGGTTAATTAGCAATACATATTCAAGATTGCTTCATAAAGTTCTTGTTTGCCACTAGTCTGTTTCGGTTCACCATTTGCTTTAGCATAAGCAACCACGTCTTCCAACGTTAATTTGCCATCTTCAAATTCCTTACCTTTACCAGCATCGAATGAAGCGTAACGGTCAGCCAACATTTTCTTATACGGAGATTCGTTCAACAGAGCTGCTGCGCTTTCCAATGCACGAGCCATAGCATCCATACCTGCGATGTGAGCAATGAAGATATCTTCCAGGTCAGTAGAGTTACGACGAGTTTTAGCGTCGAAGTTTGTTCCACCGTTACCCAAGCCACCATTACGGATAATTTGCATCATGGCCTGTGTCAGTTCGTAGTTGTCAATCGGGAATTGGTCTGTATCCCAACCATTCTGATAATCACCACGATTAGCGTCGATAGAACCCAACATACCGTTGTCTACTGCCACTGCCAATTCGTGTTCAAAAGTATGACCGGCCAAAGTTGCATGGTTTACTTCAATATTCACTTTGAAATCTTTGTCGAGGCCATGAGCTTTCAAGAAGCCGATTACAGTTTCCGTATCTACATCATATTGGTGTTTAGTGGGCTCCATCGGTTTCGGTTCGATCAGGAAAGTACCTTTGAAACCACGGGCACGAGCATAGTCACGAGCGATAGTCAACATCTGTGCCAAGTGTTCTTTTTCACGTTTCTGATCTGTGTTCAGAAGAGACATATAGCCTTCACGACCACCCCAGAATACATAGTTCTGACCACCCAATTCGATAGTTGCGTCGATTGCATTCTTGATCTGAACAGCAGCACGAGCTACTACGTCAAAATCAGGATTAGTAGCAGCACCGTTCATATAACGTGCATGACCAAATACATTGGCAGTACCCCACAACAGTTTGATGCCTGTTTCAGCTTGTTTTTGTTTTGCATAAGCTACAATTTCTTTCAGATTGGCCTCATATTCTTCAATGCTTGCACCTTCAGAAACCAAATCCACATCGTGGAAACAGTAGTATTCGATACCGATTTTCTGCATGAATTCGAAACCTGCATCCATTTTATCTTTTGCAGCTTGAACAGCGTCTGCGTTACCATTCCAAGGGAATTGTTTTGTTCCGCCACCGAACTGGTCACCGCCTTCAGCACACAATGTATGCCACCATGCCATAGAGAATTTCAACCAATCTTTCATCTTCTTTCCATTGATTACTTTCTCTGCATCATAATAGCGGAATGCCATCGGATTTTTGCTATCCTTACCTTCAAACTTAATCTTTTCAATTCCAGGGAAAAACTCTTTTGTTGCCATAATTAATAATGTTTTTAGTGTGAGAATGCACCAATATGAACAGCACATTACTCACGATGTTATACTTAGATTATTTACTCATTGATTTTTCTAAACGATACTTCCATTTAGCATACGCGTCCGCATATTCCTGGCGTTTAGCCATATTAGGCTCAATCACATCCAATTTGTCAAGCGTAGCAAATGCCTCATTATTATCTTTATAGATACCTGCACCAATACCTGCACCTTTCGCAGCACCTACCGAACCATCCGTATCGTAAAGCTCAATGGTGGCTCCGGTCACTCCAGCCAACGTATCACGGAAGATAGAACTCAAGAACATATTGGCGTGTCCGGCATGAATCATCTTCACAGGAATCCCCATCTGCTCCATTATATCAATGCCATACTTGAAGGAGAACACAATCCCCTCTTGAGCTGCACGAATAATGTGATGTTTGCCATGTGCGTTGAAATCCAGTCCGCGAATACTACATCCGATTTCTTTATTGTTCAGCATACGCTCGGCGCCGTTGCCAAAAGGCAGAATACTGATTCCCGCGCTGCCGATAGGAGCTTTAGAAGCCAACACATTCATTTCATTATAAGATATTCCTTCGGGAGCTATATTTCGTTTTACCCATGAATTAAGAATACCTGTTCCGTTGATGCATAGCAATACTCCCAAACGTGTTTGGTCTATTGCATGATTGACATGAGCAAAGGTATTGACGCGCGATTGCGGATCATAATTTACTTCACCGTTCACTCCGTAAACCACTCCCGACGTTCCCGCTGTAGAAGCTATCTCTCCCGGATTGAATACATTTAAAGAAAGAGCGTTATTAGGTTGGTCACCGGCGCGGTAAGTAATCGGTGTTCCTTCTTTCAAACCCAACTCCTTAGCTGCTATCACATTGACGCGTCCCTGCTCTGCAAAGGTCAGTTTAATATCTGCAATCAAAGAAGAGTCGAATCCGTAATAATCCATTAGGAAGTCAGCCACCCGGTTGTTCTTGAAATCCCAAAACATACCTTCCGAAAGTCCGGAAACGGTTGTGCAAATCTCTCCACTCAACTTCATGGCAATATAATCACCCGGCAGCATTATCTTGTAAATCTGCTCATAGATGGCAGGCTCGTTTTCTTTAATCCATGCCAACTTGGAAGCTGTAAAGTTTCCCGGCGAGTTCAACAAATGAGAAAGACATCTCTCCTCTCCGATCGTTTCAAACGCTTTCTGTCCGTATGGCACAGCACGGGAATCACACCAAATAATAGCGGGACGCAACACATGCTGATCCTTATCAACGCATACCAATCCATGCATCTGATACGAGATGCCGATAGCTTTAATTTCAGCAGCACTCACTCCGGATTCGGTCATAATAGCTTGTGTAGCCAACTTTAAATTCCCCCACCAACTCTCCGGGTCTTGTTCCGCCCATCCGGGATTTACTGCGATAATGTCCGCCTCTGTTTTCGGAAAGAATGCCGATGATACACATTTGCCTGTTTCAGCATTTACCAAACTCGCTTTTACGGACGAGCTACCTATGTCATAACCTAATAGAAACATAATTTTATTTACGATTAAACGATTTACGATTTAACGCTCAATGCCCGACAATTAATACTATAACATTCAACGCCTAATACTTAATATTATACCTAATACTTGAATAAAGTCTTACCGTCTTACTTTATTATATATCTTCTTGTCAAATTTATAATAACGTGCAGCCCGGTGAGCCACGCCTTGTTGCTTTTCTTCCAAAGGAACTACATATTCCATCATGGCTATTTTTTTATGGAAGTTACGTACATCCACAGTTTTGTCATATACCAACTCAAAAAGAATTCTCAATTGTGCAGCTGTAAATTTACGCGGAAGCAGTTCGAACAACATGGAAGGATTAAATTCTACGAACTGACGAATATAAGTCATTGCTTCCTTAATAATCAGATTATGATCAAAAGCTAATGTTTTCACATCTTTCAAAGCAATCCAACAAGCCTGGTGATCATCCAGGTTCTTGTCCAATGTACGGTCTATCTTGACCATAGACAGATAAGCTATAGTCACAATACGCTCTACCCTCGATTGCATAGCCCGTTCCAACCAGCGCACATCTTTGGGGTTACTGGTTCTGTTTTTAGAGCCGAATGCCTTAAACTGCATCAGATTTACATTTTTAAGTCCTGTCAATTCGTACAAGACACGTTGTGCAGCTTCGTCCAGATCTTCATCCATATATATAAGACTTCCGGGAAGTTTCATATCGTGATATACTTCACCATTATCTTCACCCGCACGTTTCACAAGCAACACTTTCAGTTGTTCTCCGTCAAAACCAATCACAACACAATCCACTGATATATGATTGTTGGCCAAAGGGTATTTTTATGTATATTATGCATATATATTTCTTTAAGACGATGCAAATATAGAAGAGAAATGCAGTCCCAACAAAAATAACAGATATGCTATAAAACATTGTTTTTCATATATATACATATCATATACCATACAATATGTACAGTTGGCGTTATCTTACAATTTACAATATGTATTTTAGCTATTCGTAGGAAGAGTAATTGTATAAAGTACGAAAACTATATTCGCACTTTATTATCAGCACTTTTCGCATTTGTACCGATAGATTAAAATACCGGTACTTATTGTATTTTAAACGATATGTCCTTTTGTACCTTATCGTTTTTTATCCTATCTTTGCAACCTAAATATTAAAAAAACTAAAATGAAACATCATCCTGTCATTTTATCCATTGCCGGTTCCGATTGTTCGGGAGGTGCAGGTATTCAAGCGGATATAAAAGCAATCTCAGCATTAGGAGGATATGCGGCTTCGGCCATTACCGCAATTACCGTACAGAATACATTAGGAGTGCACACTGTACAGGCTATGTCCCCCGAAATCGTTCGCGGACAAATAGAAGCTGTTATGGAGGATCTCCAACCTGTTGCGCTAAAAATAGGTATGATAAATGACATTCAGATCGTCCGTGTCATTTCTGACTGTATCCGAAAATATACTCCGCAATATATCGTTTACGATCCTGTGATGGTATCCACCAGTCGACAAAAACTAATGACGGACGAGGCCATAGAAGAAATAAAGAAAGAACTGTTACCGCTCGTCACTTTAGCTACTCCAAATCTTGACGAAACAGCCGTACTTATCGGTAACCCCATCCATAACATTCAGGAAATGCAGGAAGCCGCCAAACTACTGACGGAACATTATCATATCAGTATATTAGTAAAAGGCGGACATCTGGAAGGTGATCTAATGTCCGACTTCCTATATACCTCCGAATCTGCTTCCTATATATATAAGGAGAAAAAAATAGAAAGTAATAATCTGCACGGAACAGGGTGTACCCTCTCTTCCGCAATTGCCACTTATCTGGCAAAAGGATATCCCTTACACGAATCTATCCGCCACGCCAAAGCCTATGTTACCCAAGCCATTCTTGCCGGAAAAGAGTTACACATCGGTCATGGCAACGGTCCGTTATGGCATTTTCCGGACTCCGTTGCACAAATGTGTACAATTTGTGCGGTTGTATCATAAAATTCCGTAACTTTGCACCCGCAATTAAAAACCAATTAAATAATAAAAATATGAAAGCATTTGTATTTCCCGGTCAAGGCGCTCAATTCGTAGGAATGGGTAAGGACCTGTATGAAAACTCAGCTTTAGCAAAAGAATTGTTTGAAAAAGCAAATGATATCCTCGGATATCGCATTACAGATATCATGTTCAACGGCACAGACGAAGACCTCCGCCAGACAAAAGTTACTCAACCTGCCGTATTCCTCCACTCTGTCATATCCGCTCTTTGCATGGGCGATGACTTCAAACCGGAAATGACAGCTGGTCACTCACTTGGTGAATTCTCAGCTTTGGTAGCTGCCGGTGCTCTGACTTTTGAAGATGGACTTAAATTGGTTTATGCACGTGCAATGGCTATGCAAAAAGCCTGTGAGGCTACTCCGTCCACTATGGCCGCTATCATCGCACTGTCGGATGAAAAAGTAGAAGAAATCTGCGCATCTGTAAATGCAGAAGGCGAAGTTTGTGTACCTGCCAACTATAATTGTCCGGGACAAATCGTTATCTCCGGGTCTATTTCGGGCATCGAAAAGGCTTGTGAACTGATGAAAACTGCCGGAGCCAAACGCGCTCTTCCATTGAAAGTAGGTGGTGCCTTTCATTCTCCGTTAATGGATCCTGCTAAAATAGAATTGGAAGCTGCCATTAAAGCTACGGAAGTTCACACTCCTAAATGTCCGGTATACCAAAATGTAGATGCACTTCCCCACACTGATCCTGCAGAAATCAAAAAGAATCTGGTTGCACAGCTGACTGCTTCTGTACGCTGGACTCAATCAGTTAAAAATATGATAGCTGACGGTGCTACGGATTTCACTGAATGTGGACCGGGTGCAGTACTTCAAGGATTGATTAAGAAAATCGATAGTTCAGTGAGTGCTCACGGTATCGCATAAACAGGGATATTCCTAAAATAATAAAATTTAAGGCAACTACTTCATTGCGAATTAGTTGCCTTTTTTGTATCTTTAAGCATTCCCCCCAAAAAACGGTTTGACGGCCAAAACGGGGGTAATCTAAAATAAAAACACATGGTAAAGATACAAAAAATCTCAGAAATCGAACCTTGTTTAGGTTTTACCGAGTTCGATATGCTTAAAAAATATCGTCAAAGTTTTGCAACGAGTGAATTAGGTCGACTC
>NZ_GG688317.1:442269-539253 GCF_000156195.1 Bacteroides finegoldii DSM 17565
CGTTTTAACGAAGGAGTACGTTTGAAAGACTGTATTCATCTGCAACAACAACTGACCGGGGTTAGGGTTAAGGCGCTTGCGGCGGATTCAATCTATGCCAATAATGCCAACCGGAAATTTTGTACTAAATATCATATAAGTACTTCCTTTAAGCGTAAGGGCAGAGCTGCCAAAGATGAGCCGCTTCGGAGAATCTTACGGTCGGAACTCAGCCGCGAAAGAGCTACCCGCCTGGAAGGAAGTTTTGGAACGCAGAAACAACATTACTCACTGGCCAGGATAAAAGCTAGAAACAGGAAAACGGAAGTACTTTGGATTTTCTTTGGGATACATACAGCCAATGCGGTATGTATGATAGAAAAGGTCGAAAAGAAAAAAAGAAAGGCAGCATAATCTGACTAAAATAACAGGAAAAACAGGAGAGGTTTTAACTTCCCCTAAAAAAGACATGTACATAATGCATGGGTGGGAAGGAAAAAACAAGAATATGTAAACAATATTCTACAAAAAAGATAGAAGACTGGGAGAGTTGAACGAAAAAATCAAGAGAAAAGCTTTGCTTTACGTGAGCTTTTCTCTTGATTTTTTAGAAAGAGGAACATTTACTGAATATCCCTACGAAAACGACTTTAAAATGACGGACACTATAAATTTGTAGTGTTCTCCAAACGAATATCACCGGATGAAGCACCTACCATGAAAGTAAACGAACCTTGAGGCACTACAAAACAAGCCTGTTTTTCATCCCAATACCGAAGTTGTTCTTTATCAAGCGTAATCTCCACTTTCCGGCTCTCTCCTGCCTTCAAAGCAACACGACGGAAACCTTTCAACTGTCTGATAGCCTGTGTACTGCCTGCTATTTCCGGTAATCTAACATAGACTTGCGCAACTTCATCACCTGCCCGCTTACCTGTATTCTTCAATGTAAATGATACATTCACTGTTTTTCCCGCATCGTCTACTTTCAGATTACTATATTTAAAAGTCGTATAACTAAGTCCATATCCAAACGGATAGAGCACATCTTTCTTAAAATACTGATAAGTACGTCCTTTGGTTATATCATAATCATCAAAGGCCGGAAGTTGCTCTAAAGACTTATAATAAGTCAACGGTAAACGACCCGCCGGATTATAATCCCCAAATAAAACTTCCGCAACTGCCGTTCCCCCTTGTTCGCCGGGATACCATGCGTTCACAATGGCTGGCAAATGTTCGTTTTCCCAATTAACAGCCAAAGAACTTCCTGCAACCAAAACCAAAATGATGTTAGGATTCACTTTATAAATTTCCTGTAAGAATTCACGCTGATCGGCCGGAAGTTGGATGTCATAACGATCTTGTCCTTCGCGTTCAATTGATTTATTGATTCCCATTACGGCAACAACAGTCTCACATTCGCGAACAGCCTTTCCCGCTTCTCCATACAAATCAAGCCGGGTAGCCTTTCCTATTTGCGGCACTTTCCATTGCAACTTTGCAATGGCATAATCCCGGTTATCATAATACTCCGCCTGCAGTTGATAATCTTTTCCCGCCTCCAGATAAATAGATGCGGAGTCGGTAGATACGGAATGCCCATTCCAAGCGTCAATCAACATTTCATTATTAATACGTAAACGACAACCATCGTCCGAAGTAAAGCTAAAAGTATAACGTCCGGAGATAGTAGGCCTCAACTTACCTGTCCAACGAATGGAAAGAGGAGATTTAGGGAGGAACGGATCGGGTGCCTGATTGGCAGGTTCAAAATTGATCCAACCTTCCTTGCGCTCTTTAGGCGTGCCCTCCAAACGGGTATTATCAAAGTACTCCGCTCTCAGCCCTTCCGGGAAATTCTCTCCTTGAATAAGTTCCAGACCATCGACAGCCGATTTCCAAGGAGCATAAACCACCTTTACCTTATCACCTACCCTGTTCTTGATACCTTGCAAAATAGAAACTGGTTCCACTACCGGAGCCCCACTATAATCACCAAACTCGCATTTACCGGCATTAATCCCCACAACAGCTATCGATTTCAGCTTCTTTACATTAAGCGGAAGCATATTTTTCTGATTCTTCAATAAGACAATACATTCGCGGGCAGCATTCAAAGCTACCGTCTGATGCTCTTTCGAACCTATTACCGACGGAGAGATCTTAGCATACGGATTTCGTTCCACACCATCAAAAAGCCCCAGCTTCATACGAGCTGTCAGCACGTGATAAGCAGCCGAGTCGATATCTGCTTCCGAAGCCATATATTGTTTATAAGCATTCAACAGATACTCATCATACACATCATCTCCACATTCCAGATCCAATCCGGCTTTAATGGATAACGTGGCTGCCGCTTCTTTGGTCTTCACATACTTATGCGCATTGACCAATAAAGAAGGTCCTCCGCAATCGGATACCACATATCCCTGAAATCCCCAATCCCGACGCAACACCTTCTGCAAGAGCCAGGAATTCAACGTACAAGGCACATTATTAAGTGCATTATAAGCAGTCATGATGGAAGCGGCCTTTCCTTCCTTCACACACATCTCAAAAGCAGGGAAATAATATTCGCGCAGTTGCTTTTCCGAAATTTGCGGATTGCAGACAAAACGATTGTGTTCTTCATTATTGGCAGCAAAATGCTTGGGAGTAGAAACAATCTTTAAATAATGCGGATCATCCCCTTGTAATCCTTTCACAAAAGCCGTTCCCATCACCCCGCTCAAGAAAGGATCTTCCCCATACGTTTCCGGTGTACGTCCCCAACGAGGGTCACGAGCCATATTCACGGTAGGCGACCAGAAAGTCAGCACATCGCTGAACTGCTCTTTTTGATTCCTCCCCTGATCGAGTTCATTCCAACGGGCACGCGCCTCATCCGAAATCACAGTAGCTATCCGCTTTTGTAATTCGGGATTCCATGTAGCCGCCAGTCCGATAGCCTGTGGAAATACCGTAAAACGTCCCGGGCGGACAACTCCGTGCAATGCTTCATTGCCATGATAATATTTATCAATGCCCAGACGGGGAATGCCGGGAGAAGTCGCACGAAGCAGGCTTATCTTCTCTTCCACCGTCAAACGTGAAATCAAATCCATCACTCGTTCATGCACAGGGGCATTTGCATTCTTATATAACTCCTGTGCGTACGAAAAAAGGCAAGGTGCTCCACATAGAACACCCGCCAATAAAAACTTTCTTATTCCTTTGATACTCATTTTTCTATCTTGTACTCTTTAATAGATCGGAGCTGTTTTCATTAAAAGCTTCAATTGAGAAATAATACTCCGAATCCCGATTAAAATAACGGGCCTCATACTGATTATCAAAAACCATCACTGCATGAGTCAGTTTATCCTTTTGAGTTCCCCAGCGCAATACGTAGCCCGTAGCCCCCTTTTGAGCTTCCCAAATAAAACGGTAAATCCGCTTGTCCTGCTGATCCCGAACAGCTCGGAATCCCGCCACTTTAGAAGGAGCAATACCTTGCCCCGTACCAAACACACGGAAACCGGATAAAGAGAAGTTGCCCTCCATGTTCTTTGCGTTACTGATCCGCAGATATCTGATTTTTACGGGTTTATCTAATGTAAACAAACGATGAGGTTCATCTTTACTGTTGTCTCTTTCGTCAACAAGGTTCACCCACTCTTTTCCGTCCACCGACCCCTCAATAATGAACTGATAGACTACCGGAGGATGCGGTGCAAAAACCTTGAAATTATGATCGGCAAAGTTCACGTGTACAGCATTCACTGACAACAGATTCTCCAAATCAACCTGTATCCACTCTCCTTTTTTTCCGGTTTGAGCAGCCCACCACGTTTCTATTTGTTCGTCATTTACCTTATCCGGCTCATATCCTGCAAGAGACGAAGATGCAAGAACAGGCTTCCGATATGAGAGTAGATTCCAGCCCATACAGAGATTATTCCCGCTGAAATCAACCCTGCGGTCCGGAATATAGAATGGATAATCTCCCCAAACCGTATGAGCGTACATACCTTTGCGAGAAGAGACTACAACAGGGAAAAGCCCTAACCTCCGTTCAAACCAATGGCGGACAGAAATAGTCATAGACGCCACATGCCAATAATTTCCGTATTTGTCACGGAAAGTATGCCCATGCCCGGCCCCACCTATGAAACCTCCCGGTTTAAAGGAAAACGGATTATCCTCCATATATTCAAATGGTCCCAAAGGACTGTCACCGACATAAATTCCATCGCCATAAATACGATACTGAGTACCTGGAGCCGCATATTGCAGATAGTAACGCCCCTCATGTTTCAGCATACAAGGACCTTCATTCCATCCTTGACGCGGTTCTTCATTATTCTTTCCCGGAACTTCCCAACCATATTTGTCTCCATGATGTTCTATCAACGCTTTAGCTTCCCCAATAGCTTTGAAACCATCCTGCGGGGCGACCTCTACTCCCATAATAGGCTCTTTGTCCGAACATCCCCAATACATATACACTCTTCCATCATCGTCTCTATAAAACGCCGGATCATGCAATCGGTAGGTCAACTTCGTGTTTACCGGTTCCCATGTATCTTTTTCCGGATGAGCATTTTTGAATATTTGGGTTTTCCCGCTAGAGGTAGTGAAGTATAATGTATCTCCTATAGGAAGAATCGTAGGAGCATAATCTTCCAGTGTGGGAATAGTCGTACAAGGAATATACTCCCAGTCCGCCAGATCGTCGGATCGCCAATATCCTCCGGACTTGGAGGCAAACAGATAATAGTAGCCTTTGAAGTATTCCAATACCGGATCGGCGGCTTCACGACGAGACTCGTCTTTCGGTTGGAAGCGATAATTCAGATTGAGCGGGTTAGTAACAATCCGGTGAGCGGCTATTTGCTTTTGTGATTGGCAGGAAGTGATACTTCCTGCCAACAACATACTAATTATTATAGAAGCAGTCCCCTTCATTGTGTTTTTCTAATTGATACCTTTATAAAGCTACCATTTTATATTTGGTAGTGAAAGCAACAGGCTGCTTATTATCTTTACTCAGCTTGAAAGGAATCAGTTTTTCTTCTCCGGGTCCGAGTTCATAGTGAATGGCATCTCCCATCTTCTTACCGTCAACAAACATTTCCACCTTACCGGTATCCATCAATGTTCCACCATTCTTCACGCTCACCCATACGGTCTTTTGGTCGTTCAACAAATTCTCTTCCACTTTCGATACAGAGAGGTCAAAATCAGCTCCGAACTCATGCGTATAATTAAGTATCCCAGATACTCCTTTCTTCTTGTCGCTATAACCCACACTATGCTTTATTTCATTATTTGCCTTATAATCAGGACTCATACCACCAACACAAATCTTGAACTCTCCTTTTTCGACTACTCTGTCCATATGATCATTAAGCAATGACAGATCATACGGTGTCAGTTCAAAAGAAACAGTCTTTGACTCTCCGGGATTCAAATGAATACGAGCAAAGTCTTTTAGTTCCATGACACGGGTTTTTACACTGGCATACATATCTGTAACATACAACTGGGCAACTTCGTCACCGGCACGACCTCCCACATTCTTCACTGTAGCCTCGACCGTCACATTTCCATTCGGCTTTTCCTGTACCTTCAATCCCGAATATTCAAACGAAGTATAGCTTAGCCCGTATCCGAAACGATAAAGAGGATAATATTCCATATCTACATATTCATAACGGCGTCCCGAAGTTTTGAAGTTGTAATATAAAGGAAGCTGCCCTACATGACGTGGGAAAGTCATCGGCAAACGACCACCCGGATTATAATCACCAAACAAAACATCTGCCGTAGCCGGTCCGCCTTCTTGTCCCGGCAACCAGTTCACTAGAATAGCTTTACACATTTCCGAAGCCTTCAAAAGATCATAGGGACGACCGGCCTGAAGAATTAAAATCACAGGTTTTCCAGTTGCACAAACCGCCTCCAATAATTCCTGTTGTTTACCCGGCAAAACCAGAGTGGCCAAGTCATTGTTTTCACCACACGTCTTACGTACATCCTTAGTAGCTTCGCTTATTGAACAGTCTCCCAGCACCATTACTACAACATCTGCCTGAGAAGCGGTCTTCACTGCTTTAGGAATATCTGTCATCCCCGTTTCTGTAAAGTCGCATCCCTTTTCATAAAGCACTTTGGTCTGTTTGCTTACAGCAGCCTTAATACCAGTCAATACAGATTTCAACTGTCCCGGTTGAAGTTTCGGAGTATAATCACCCGGTTGAAGATCATCCGCTCCGGGACCTAGAACTGCAATCGTACGAAGCTCCTTTGACAAAGGTAGAAGGTTGTCTTTATTTTCCAACATCACGATAGACTCACAAGCTGCCCGGTGTGCCATAGCTTTATGACTATCCGAATTCCATCCCGGATAAATCTTGTTCCAATCCAACGGTTTGCAGGGATTCTTCTCAAAAAGTTCATTCCGGAACATAGTAGCCAGCATAGTACGACATACATTATCCAGATTCTCCATATTGATACGTCCATCCTTTGCGGCTTGAATCACTTCTTTATTATTGTAAGTATCACCGCAGTTAGTAGCAATTCCGGCAGCCAATGCCTGATTGGCAGCCTCTATCTTATCCTTTGCCGTATAATGCTTACGGGCAGTCAGGTTACCGATAGCCCCACAATCACTGACAATAAAACCGTTGAATCCCCACTCCTGACGCAATATCCGTTGGAGTAATTCCGTACTCTTGGCAATAGGAATACCCATATAATCGGAATAAGCCATCATCAGCGACTGACAATCATAGTTACGGATGACATGACGGAACGGTACTAAATGCACTTCACGCATTTCACGCTCCGACAAGCCGATATCATGTGAATCACGCCCGCCTAAAGGTGCTCCATGCCCACCAAAATGCTTAGGAGTAGTAAACAATCCTTTAGATTGGTATCCTTTAATCCATGCACCTCCCATTTGAGAGACCAATACCGGGTCTTCTCCGAACGTTTCTTCACAACGCCCCCAACGTGCATCCTGAGCTACATCCAATACCGGTGACCATGCCTGTTTGGTATTGGCTATCACTGTCTCATCCCCAATAGCCATTGCTACTTCTTCCGTCAGTTGCCTGTTCCAAGTAGCTCCCATTGCCAAAGCCTGAGGGAAAATGGTAGCTCCACTACCATAAGAGAATCCGTGTACTGCCTCCACTTTAGTAATAGGCGGCACATACAAGTGAGGAATACCGGGAATTCCCCATCCCTCACGAATAAGTTCCATCTTGTCTGCCGGAGTCATCGCAGCTAGCAAGCTTTCCACTCGTTCATCTACAGGGAGCGATGCATCCATATAGGGACGGTCGGTCACTTTCCCTTTGCTGTCTGTCAGCACTTTTTCTGTTAGAAATACGGCAACTTCCTTCAAAGAGAAAGGCTTATCCGCTTTTCCGGATTTAAAGTTCAACTTGACATGGGCACCATATTTAGGAGTAAACTTGACTTTCATTGACTTATCGTTCCCACTCACCTGGTAGTCCACCGGATCTCCCAAGTTCATCGGATCATAGGTGACATAAATATCCAATAATCCTTTCAGATCATTCTTATTGATTCCCTGCATCTGGAGGTCCAGTTCACAAACATCCCCCGGCTGCTGGATAGTGAACATTAACCATTGTTCGGCTTTCAACGCCTGAGACGGCAACGTCCACATCGTTTTCACATTTTTATCAACAGCCAATACAGCTCTTTCCGCATTCACAGAAGCCGATACTGACATAATATCGCTCTGTTGTTGCGCCATCACCGCAGAACATGACAATAATCCTATTGCCAACATCCATTTCATTTTGTTTCTCATGTTATGCTTTTTTCAAATATAATTAAATAATTATTTATCTATCGTATAAGTATCTCCTGTAAGTTTCAAAGCAGTTTCTACAGTTTTTAAAGGAGCAGTTAGCGTAGCCACAGGTGAACAGCCGCCAACTTGTATCTTTACTGTGCCAGGCAGAACTTTACGAATGCCGTTTTCATCGACGCAGGACAAATCTTCAGAAGATAAGGAGAAAGTTATTTGTTTTGCTTCACCAGCCTTCAAATATATCCGTTTAAAACCTTTTAAGGCCGTCACCGGAACCAGTATTTTTTTATCCGGATGGGATACATAAAGCTGGACAACTTCTTCCCCATCCATCTTTCCTGTATTTTTCACTGTAACTGTTACCGGAATTTCTTTATCAGTAGTATTGCAAGCCGTAGGCATTTTCAAAGAAGAATACCTAAAATCGGTATAACTCAATCCGTAACCGAAAGGATAAAGTGCTTTTCCCTTAAAATAACGGTATGTCCGTCCTTGCATATCATAGGATTCGAAATCCGGCAAATCGCTGTCTTTGGCATAGAAAGTTACCGGAAGCTTTCCGGAAGGATTATAATCTCCAAACAGAACATCTGCAATCGCTTCTCCACCATATTGACCTCCATACCAAGCATTCAAGATTGCCGGAACGTGCTTTGCTTCCCAAGGAATGGCAAGTGCGCTTCCCGTCATCATCACGAATACAGTCGGAATGCGCCCTGCCACCAATGCTTTCATCAGTTGTGTCTGGACTGTCGGCAAAGCAATGGAAGTACGGTCACCGCCATCAAATCCGTCTTTATTGACCGACATTTCCTCACCTTCCAATCTCGGACTGATACCGCCTATGAAAATAACCGCATCAGCACCTTTCGCCTGATTAACATATCGCTTCAGTTCATCTTCCGATACGGTATTTATGTAATCAATACCACTCACATATACAACTTCCGCCACTCCTTTCAAACGTTCACGGATAGCCTGCAAAGGAGTTAACATACGGGAAGGATGACCATTATAATTTCCTAACAGAGCGTCTTTGCAATCAGCATTCGGCCCCATCACTACCACCTTCTTCAATTTATTTTTCTGAAGGGGCAGCAATCGGTCATTCTTGAGAAGTACCATTGATTCACGCGCCAATTGCTTCGCTAAATCCTGATGCTTTTTACATTCCAATACAGATATGGGAATATGGGCATAATCCACCTGTTCTGCGGGATCGAATAAACCCAAACGAAAACGTATCGTAAACAAACGCTTCACAGAGACATCCAATTGTTTTTCCGTAATGATTCCATTTTTTACAGCTTTTACTAAAGCCAGATATGCACTTTGACCGCAATCCAAATCAGTCCCATGAAATACTGCATCGGCTGCTGCCGTAGCCGCATCCGGATGTGCCTTATGATGATTGAATATGTCATCGATAGCGCCACAATCAGAAGTAACATAACCTTTGAAGTTCCACTTATCACGCAAGATAGACTGCATTAACAAATCATTTCCACAACAAGGCTGTCCCTTAAAAGCATTATATGCACACATGACACCGGATACATTTGCATCAACTACCAATGTGCGGAAAGCCGGTAGATAAGTATCCCACAAATCATAAGTACTTACATCGGAATTGAAGCTATGCCTATTCTTTTCCGGACCGCTATGCACAGCATAATGTTTAGCACAAGCCGAAGCTTTCAGATAACGGGGATCATCTCCTTGGAGCCCAAGAACAAAGGCTTTTCCTATTTTAGATGTCAGATAGGGGTCTTCACCGTACGTTTCCTGACCACGTCCCCAACGAGGATCACGGAAGATATTTATATTAGGGGTCCAATACGTCAAAGCATGATATTGACTGTAATCCCCTCTCTTTTGTGCATCATTATAAATAGCACGTCCTTCATCTGCTATAGAAGAAGCGACTTCTTTCATTAACACATCATTCCATGAAGCTGCCATTCCTATTGCCTGCGGAAATACTGTGACATGATATTTAGTACGTCCAACACCATGCAAACATTCATTCCACCAGTTATAAGCAGGAATTCCCAAACGTTTGATAGCCGGAGCATTGTTCAACATCTGTCGCACCTTTTCTTCCAGAGTCAAACGGGAAACTAAATCATCAACACGTTGCTCTATGGAAAGTTGAGGATTACGGAACGGATACCTTTTCTGTACCGTTATCGGCGTACTTTTCGTCTGTTTTACGAGCTTAATCGTCCCGTCAGGATTGTGATATAATTTATCTACACAAATGGAACGGAGCCAATCATGATTGGAGAGCGCACTATTATGATAAAAGGCATACCACTGTCCTTTAAACTCTACGATAGAACCATGATTCGTATAGCTGTCAGTCGGCTCCATATAGATTCCCTTTGATTCCCAAGGTCCCAAAGGAGAATCACTGACGGCATAACGCATTCGGTTATCCCCTTTGACCCCATCATTCCAATTCTCATCATGATTGTCGGAATAAGACAGATAATATTTACCATTATACTTATGTATCCAAGTCGCCTCGTGAAAATCTTCCAAACCTTCCATTGTCTGCATAGGTCCGTCCAATTCCATCATGTTATCTTTCAGTTTCCCCCCTTTACAAAGACCGCCACCACCATTATAGATATAGGCTTGCCCATCGTCATCCACAAAAACACAAGGATCAATCAACGGATCCATTCCTTCTATATAACCTTTTACCTTAAACCCTTCGGCAGGCTTACGGCTCGTAGCCACTCCGATTTTCCAGCTATCATTCCAATTCGTTCCACTAGGATGAGGAAAATAAAAATAATAGGTTCCATTCTTATATGCACAATCCGGTGCCCACATAAAACCTCCTTCTTTACGTCCCCAAGACACTTGAGCTGAATTCAAGATCTCACCATGATCTGTCCAATGTACCATATCGTCGGTAGAGAAAACATGATAACGGTCCATTAAATCACATCCGTGGGGCGGAGCAATATCATGCGAAGCATATACATACAACCTGCCATCTTTCCAAACGTGTGCGGAAGGATCTGCCGTATACATATGGCGGATAAAAGGATTAGGCGCCGAAGGATTCAAACTAGTATCGAATGCCATCGCCTTTTCCTTACGTAAGATTTTTCCAGCCTCACCGACCAGCTTCAAGTAATGATCACTTTCCACTTCCTCTTCAACAGGAATAAATATACTTTCCCCTACCGGAACTTTTTTTGCACATTTAAAGATCGCTGTGCCTTCATCCACTTCATCAAACATTGCTACATAGATCATTTCGGCTCCTGCACGAATAGCTCCCATCAGCTGTTTCCAAAGGAAAGAACCTTTGTTGCGGGGAATGAATGAATTGTGATCTTGACCTTTCATATTGCCCCACGAGAAACCTGGAAATACCAATGGAGCATAATCCACTTGATTTTTCTTTGCCCATTGGATATCCGCCTCTACCATTTTTTGAAATTTTGGATAAGTGTTCTCATTATAACGTCCTACGAACCAAGGCATCACGATATCGCATTTTCTGATAAGCTGATGAAGGTGGGGATCTGATTCTGTATCTCCTTTCAGTTCGCGCCATTGGGTAGGCACTCCAAGCATTACACTGAATCCTTGCAATTTTAAACCGTCAATAATACGCTCCGCCTCTTTCAGCCCATAACGTCGGTTATCATTAAATCCAACTCCCCATACGGTAACCAACGGTTTCCCATTATGATATAGATAAGAAGGATTCTTGACATGATCTTTTATAGAATATTGACGTGCGATTTCTGCAATATCTTTTAATAACAACCCTTCTTCTCCCGGCTTCATACCACTCAAGTCATACATCACACAGATAGCCCGTTCGTATTTATTTGCTGCCTTCATTGCCGAATTGAGGACTTTATTGAAATGTTTCAATCCGCTTTCATTCCGAATTTCGGAAACAAAGCGTTGCATAAATACTCCATCCAACCCATATTGGTTCATCCACTTAAAATGAAGTTCGACTGTAGATTCGTCATAAGAAGAAAAGACTGATGCTGGTTTGCCATCCTCAAAAGTAAACTCTGTCTTATAGAGTTTTTTATATTCCGACACTTCCGGCCAGAAATCAATTGAACAGGAACCGGGACGAAAACCCTTCGGACCATTATAATGATGCCAGCCGCGGCCGGAGCCGTCATCAGGGGTATTGAACCACCCCTGATAACCGGCCATCACTAACCCCTTATAAGAGTTATATTGCCTGCCTCCACCTTTGGCTGTTATACCTACTGAAAACAATAAACAAAAAAACAACCAACTAAATCTTTTTACCATATTCCTTTGTTTTTCATGTTATATTAAAAGTTCTCCAATACTATTTTTCAGCAAAGTAAAGGAGCGCCCCTTAATAAATCCCACTAAAAGGAATTAATAAAGACTTAAAATCGAATTAATCGGGGAAAAAAGTAGAAAAATAATGAGACAAAGCCTGTGCGCATGCGTATCCCTCTTCATAAAATTCCGTCAGTTTGCGCACATTCTTTTCAATACGGTCTACCACCACAGGCTTCAATGGGCGGATAACGATAATCTTTCCTTCGTCTTCCATACGCTCCACCATTTCCAATTGTTCATTATAAACAGCACAACGACGGCTCAACGCTTCACGTAACTTCGGATATTTCCGATAAACAAATGCCGGAATACGAATATCCTTCGAATCTTTCCGATACCCCCTGTTACGGGTAAGTACAACGACATTATGTGTGTAACCATCCGCAATAGCCCGTTGCAGGGGAATGGAATCTACAATTCCTCCATCGAGCATCGGTATACCGTCTACATAAGCAATAGGGCAAACAAAAGGCAGACTGCTGGAAGCACGAACGATATCGATCACTCGCCTTTTATCTTTCTTCTCTTCAAAGTAGTTGGCCTCTCCCGTCACGCAATTCGTAGTCACCATCACAAAACGCTCGGATGAAGCAAAATAAGTTTCATAATCGTAAGGAAGGATATGCTCGGGAAACTCATTGAAAAGTAAATCGAAATCGAGAATGTTACGCTTCTTGAGTAAATACTTCAAACCGATATAGTTGTATTTTTCCAACAGGTCAATATTGCTGTATTTGGCACGTCCCCGTTGACGGGAAGCATACGACAACCCATTACACGCTCCTGCCGATACTCCTATCGTATAAGGAAAACGAATATTGTGATCCATCAGATAGTCGAGTACACCACAAGTAAACACACCGCGCATACCTCCGCCTTCCAATACCAATCCTATAGATTCATCTACTTTCAAATCTTTCATATCCTTACTCCCATTCTCGTTTTCACACTCTATGTTGCATAAACAAGCCTTTGTATTTTATTGCATATTTATGACAAATTCAAACAAAAAGGCTGATTGTTGGGCAAAAATAGCAAATATTTAAACAGATACTTGTTTTTTCGGTTCAATATATGTAACTTTAGGCTAGCTTAATTGTTTAAGGAGGAAAAACTTAAAAAGTCCTGCCCGCAGGCAAGCACCATGAGAATACAGTTTGAAATTAAAGAAAAGTTCCCGGAAATCATCGAAGAAATCATGAATTCCGAAAAATGGCAAACTTCCGTGAAGGAAGAACTTAGCGGTCGGACGACCGTTGTGATCCGTGACCAGGCGTATGGTTCAGAAGCCACTATTGAGATTTATGCTACGTCCATTGAAATCAAAACCGCATGGTCAAAGTACTCCTATCGCATATTCGTAACCAATGACATCGTATGGTGCGAATATAACGGAGCCTATCGTGGACTATTGGAACAAGTACTTCTGCCGACTATTACCCCCAAAGAGAGTTTGCTCAATTCCGATGTGACCGAAAGTTCGCTTTATGGAAACGAGCCTAAGAAACTTAGAGAGTACGCAGAAGACAATCTGAAATTAAAACAATTCCGCCGGGACAACTTCAACGAACAGAAAAACGGAACTGCACCGTTCGACCATCCGAAACGTGTCTACGATGAATTCATTAAAGAAGATTACATAGTAACATCCAAAGATAAGGAAAAGAAAGAATAGCACACATCTAATGATGTATCTACCTATACCGCTTTGTTGTAACAGCAAAGCGGTATTTTCGTACCCCAATATACTAATATTCATTCTTTTTTTATACATATTAATTCAAACGGATGGTTATCAAAAGAGGAATCCTTATATTTGTAGCCAAAACAAATTTAATATTAATGTCATAAGAATGAAAAAGAGTATCCTTATCGCTGCTTTGGGCTTATTCAGCCTAAGCATGACGGCACAAGACACAAAACCCGAAGAGGGCTTCGTTTTCACGACAGTGAAAGAAAATCCGATTACTTCCATTAAGAACCAGAACCGTTCGAGCACCTGCTGGAGTTTCTCTACTCTTGGATTCGTAGAGTCCGAATTACTCCGGCTAGGAAAAGGTGAATATGACCTTTCTGAAATGTTCGTAGTACACAAAACGATGGAAGATCGTGGAGTGAATTATGTACGCTATCATGGCGACAGTTCTTTTTCACCGGGTGGAAGTTTCTATGATGTGATGTATTGTATTAAGAATTACGGTATCGTTCCGCAAGAAGTAATGCCGGGTATCATGTATGGCGATACTCTACCGGTGCACAATGAACTGGACGCAGTTGCCGAAGGATACATTAATGCAATAGCCAAAGGCAAGTTAAGCAAATTGACTCCGGTTTGGAAAAACGGTCTGACAGCTATTTATGATACATATTTGGGAGAATGTCCTGAGAAGTTCACTTACAAAGGAAAAGAATATACGCCGAAAAGTTTCGCCGAATCACTTGGTCTGAACTGCGATGATTATGTATCACTGACTTCTTATACTCATCATCCGTTCTATACTCAATTTGCCGTAGAAGTTCAGGATAATTGGCGTAACGGTCTGTCATACAACCTGCCAATCGATGAACTGATGGCTGTAATGGACAATGCCGTAAAGAAAGGATATACTTTTGCATGGGGTAGTGATGTCAGTGAACAAGGGTTCAGCCGCAACGGTACCGCCGTTATGCCGGATATCATCAAAGGAGCTGAACTTTCCGGTTCGGACATGGCCCGTTGGACAGGTATGACTCCTGCCGACAAACGCAGAGAATTGAGTAGCAAACCATCACCGGAAATGGAAATTACTCAAGAAATGCGTCAGACTGCTTTTGATAACTGGGAAACAACAGATGACCACGGAATGCAAATCTATGGAATCGCCAAAGATCAGACAGGGAAAGAATATTTCATGGTAAAGAATTCTTGGGGAAAAGCCGGCAAATATAACGGTATCTGGTATGCCTCCAAAGCCTTTGTTGCTTATAAGACTATGAATATTCTAGTACACAAGGATGCGCTTCCTAAGGAAATTGCCAAGAAACTGGGTATCAAATAAGTCTGCCAGAAAATAGTATTAAAAAACATAACTAACTAATATATAGAACGGTATCCCTACATCAAATGTGCAGGAATACCGTTCTTTTATTTCATAATTACTTCTCTCTATATTCCTGTGGAGTCATCCCTACATGCTTCCGAAAATATTTATTGAAAAAAGACAAATTGTTAAAGCCTAACGAGAATGCTATTTCTTTCACCGGTAAACGGGTAGACTTTAATTGTGCCTTAGCATTCATTATTATCATACCTGTAATAATCACCAACGGACTATGCCCACTTGCCTTTCGAATTGTACTAGAGAAATGTGCCGGTGTCACTCCGCATTTATCGGCATAGAAAGCAACTTCATGCTCTTTTGTGTAATTCGCCATTAATATTTGAACAAATTGCCGATATAATTCATGTTCACGTTTGAGAGGTTCATTCACTACTGTTTGTTGTCGACTATACAACTCTTTCACTCCTTGAAAAAAGATAGTAAGAATAGAACGAAGGATTTCTTTATTTTCCAATGTATTAGGCAAAGAATAAGCCCTGATTAATAAGCTATAAGCATTACGATACAAAGTTGCAATTTCTTCCGGTAAAGAAACAACCGGAGTATTCAGTATGTTTGGCAATAAGCCCAACAACGAATCGACATAATTCACTGAAGCGACAAACTCAGAAGAAAATCCGGCAAAGCAAACACGGGTATCCGAAGATACTTCATGTATTTGGATAAATGAATTAGGAAGAAGAGTGATAAAGTCATTTCGACGAATGACTACCTCCAACAAATTTATGGTGGCACGAACAGTTCCCTCCGTACAAAGTATAAAAAGCCCGGCTTTTATCTGACAGGGAAATCGACTATACATATTTAATATATCACCAGTAATACTATCGTCCGCTATAAAATCAATAGGAAGATCAAATTTAGGAAGATTACCATCTATTATCATAACCAAAAGAAATTAAGTTGCCCAAAGATAGTTTTTCTTTTGAGACCTTTGTTATAGCACATTAAGAATAGAACAACATATCTAATAAATAGAACATCTATTTAATATTTCATTAGATTATACAAATTAAAATAGCAAATATAGAACATTGAATCCCAAATATGGAGCTTGATAGCGAATAAACATTAAACGACCTTTGCAGAGTTTTAATTAATATTCTAATAAAACTAAAAGAGAATGAAAACTTCTAAGAAACTATTTTATGTCGCCTGTATGGCTTTACTCTTGGTTTCCTGCGAAAAAACCTACAACGACAAACTCTTTTGGCCGGGAGAAATCAGCCAGGAATATGGTTCGTATATCAAGCCATACACTTTAGACCTAACCTACAGTGGAGAGAAATTGGCTGGAAAAACAGTCAACTTTAAAACGGAAGACAGTGAGACAGGAACACTGACATTAAACGATATAATTCCGGGAGAAAACACAACTCCAATCAATGATGTGCAATTGAATGAAAGTGGAGAAAAAGATGCATATACATTTAATGGGACGAGCGTTACGGAAACAGGGGCTGAAGTTAAATATAGCGGTAAAATCACACCGAAAGCTATGCAATTGTCGCTTGAGGTGACGATGGCTCATTACGGTTCTGTTGCGAATACATACGTATTCCCCGCCTACTCACACACAACAACCGAAGAAGTAACAGTACGCAATAGTGGAGCTAGTTATGTAAACATAACAGTAAAAGAAGAAAGCGAGTCGATAAAACCGATCATCCTACAAATAAAACAGATGGCAACCAATGTTTTAGACGTACTTTTCCCTTATATATTGAAAGATTTAACGTTAGAGAGAAATGGGCTTGTTACTGCCAATTATACTACCAGTTCCATAAACTTTGATGAAATTATAGAGATTGCTAATGCAAATAAAACAGACGCAGAGTTTAAAAGCCTGCTTCGACAACGTACCTATGTTCCTTCCCCTATAGGATTAGCTTATTGGAATCAAACAGATGATAATTCATTTGTATTACAATTAAACATACCCGCCATCATCTCCCTTATCACTCAAAATAATGGACAAGAAATAGATAATCAACTCATCATCGGTATTGGCGAAGCACTTATCAAATCTGATCCAGTACGATTGAAGCTAGCATTAAGCGCTCTCAATACTGTTCTGAACAATCAAATACTGACGTATATTTTAAAGGTAGACGATGCCACTTTCACTATGCTAATGTCATGGCTAAAGAATGGTATTCCAATGGAAATCAGCCAAACAACAAAGGATCATACCTATATCTATTTCAATAAAGAAAGTCTTACACCGTTCGTCAATATCATTTCGTCATTATTGAAAATGGATTTAAAAGAAGTTACCACATTATTAGACAAAATGGAAATAGGAGTCGATCTCACTATTCAACAATAATTAATCTTAACCATCAAAAAGAAAGAACAATGAAAAAGATATCTATTTTAATGACAAGCTTCCTTGTCATAACGCTCAGTTTACTGACATCTTGTGATAATGATCATTACGGACCGGCTCCGGTAGATGTGACAGCTAATTATTCAAACAAGCTGTCAAATCCCAATCCAAACTTAATTCTTACCTATAATGGAGAAACAATGATTGGAAAATCTGTAGACTTTAGTACTGTAACCGGAGAAACAGCTATTGTTACTCTTTATGATATTTTACCGGGAGAGAAAGAATTAAAAATGGTATCCATCCCCCTTTCTGGAGATGAGGAAGGATATTCTTTTTCCGGAAATGGAATGGGAGAGAACACTTTAACCTCCTTTAGATACGAAGGGCGTGTCACAAAAGGGCAGTTAACATTAAATATATCCAATCTTCAAATGGGTAATGCTGAGTTATGGGCAAACACCTACAAACTACCTACAGTTATTAACGGTATCAAAAGGATTGTAGTGGGGGATATATGGGGAGATGAATATACATGGCAAGAAGTTGATGGACAAGTTTTAAATGCATCATGCTATTTTTATGCAGACATAGAAGCTTCAGAAAGCGGAGCCACAACTCAGACATGGGGTAATGCAATTCAAAACATTTTAAGCTATATCTTACCACAAGTTTTACAAGATATAACTTTAAGAGCAGATGGAAATATAACAGCCTCCTATTCTAATGAACCACTATCAGGACTAGATATGGAAACTATTTTTGGCTTTCTCTCAGTTCCACTGACACAAGATATGATCACTCCTCATATTGCTAATCGCAAATACATTCCATCTCCTAAAGGGTTTGCCAACTGGCATCAGAAAAATGACAAGTTTATATTAAAATTAAACTTAGCCAATATAATTTCTCAAATAGCTAGCGACAAGCATATAGATGCAAATATAATTAATGCAATCATTGATGCTATCTCTCAAATGGATCCGATGAAATTGAAAGAGCTACTAACTACCCTTAATCAAAGTCTAAACAACGACACACTTGGATTTCTGATCAATATCAATGATACCTCTTTCAAAGCACTTTTTAATTGGTTAACTACAGGAATTCCAATGCTTGTTACCTCAAAAGAGGGGCACACTCATATTTATTTAGATAAAGAAGAATTTACTCCTATAGCTAAATTACTTCCAGACTTGAGTCCATTAGTAATTAGTATGCTTCCAGAGGATATGCAAGCATTAGGAAGCATAATCTCTGCGTTTTTAGATGGAATTTCGAAAGCTTTCCTTTCGCCCCAAAAAATCGAATTTGGTTTAGAGCTTGTACAAAGCAATAAAAAATAAGAAAAATGAAAAAACTACATATCCTAACTTTATTAATTAGTCTTATTGGATTGGGGAATAGTTTTGCCCAAACCCTTAAAGGACATATATACGATGCAAAGACCAATGAACCATTGGTAGGAGCAGCCGTCACTTATAAGCTTCACGGCAATCAGGGAGTAGTATCCAACATCAACGGAGAATATGAAATCAAACTTCCAGAAGGAGGAGTTGACCTTGTTTTCAGTTATGTAGGTTATGAAGATGTGCTAATGCCTATTGTGATCAATAAACGTGAAATTGTCACCAAAGACGTCTATATGAAAGAAAGCACCAAGCTACTGGAAGAAGTAGTGGTCAGTGCAGGACGTTTTGAGCAGAAGTTGAGCGATGTTACCGTCTCTATGGATGTAGTCAAATCAGGAGATATTGCCCGCCAAGCACCGACAGATATCTCCTCTACCCTTCGTACACTTCCCGGAGTAGATATTGTAGATAAACAGCCTTCCATGCGTGGTGGTAGCGGATGGACCTACGGAGTAGGTGCACGTAGCCAAATTCTGGTAGACGGAATGAGTACACTCAACCCTAAAACCGGAGAAATAAATTGGAACACCGTACCTCTAGAAAATGTAGAACAAGTGGAAGTGATAAAAGGAGCTTCTTCGGTACTATATGGTTCGTCAGCACTGAATGGTATTATCAATATCCGTACCGCCCGTCCGGGACTAACGCCGAAAACCAGGTTCAGTGCTTACGTTGGTGTATATGGTGATGCAGAAAATGATGAATATCAATGGAGCGACAAGAGCTTTTGGAAAGAAGATAAATACGCAGTGAAACCTATCTTGCGTGGAAGCCTTCTTAGTGGTGTACGCAATCCTATTTACGAAGGATTCGACCTTTCCCACTCCCGCCGTATCGGTAATTTCGACGTTAGCGGAGGTATTAACCTCTTCACCGACGAAGGATATCGCGAACAAGGATACAACAAACGTTTCCGGATGGGTGGGAGCCTGACCTATCATCAGCCGGATATGGGTATGAAACTATTGAACTATGGATTCAATGTTGACTTCCTGTCCAACCAATATGGAGATTTCTTTATCTGGCGTTCACCGACAGAAGTATACAAGCCATCTCCTTTCACCAACATGGGACGTGAAGAAAACAACTTCCATATCGACCCGTTCATCAACTATGTGAATCCGGAGAACGGTACATCACATAAGATTAAAGGCCGCTTCTATTATAGTGCCGACAACATTATACGACCCACCAACGGAGCCTCCATTACCGATATTCTAGGGAATATGGGAACCGATGCCCAAACAATACAAAATATAGCAGGAGGTGATTACAGTTCACTTTATCCGGCATTAATTGGCATTGGTTCAGGACTTATCAATGGAAACCTGGAAGATGCAATGAATGGAATATTCACTTCATTAGGAAATATATTCCCGAATGCAACAACTGCCGACTATTGCGACTTAATCTCATGGACTATGGATCACGGGCTGCCCGCTGATTTAGACAAACTGATACAAGATGGCAAATTGCCCAGTGATCTCGTTCCTTGGCTATCTAATGTTATTAATCCGTCACGCATTAATCCGAAAACACAGACGGACAAGAATTTCGACTATTACCTCGACTACCAATTTAATAAAAAATGGAACAGTGGTGCGCAAATCACTACGGGGGTTACATTCGAACATATCCGCTATGACTCTGCTGTAATGGATGAGATATATAAAAGTGACAACATCGCCGCTTTCCTGCAATATGACCAACGTTTTTGGGATCGTCTGAGCGTATCGGCCGGTGTACGTGCCGAATACTACCGCGTAAACAACCATCACCGAGAGGCGGAAACAAAAATATTCGGAACAAAGGTCCCCTTCCGCCCTGTTTTCCGTGCCGGATTAAATTACCAATTGGCTGATTACAGTTTTATCCGTGCCAGCTTCGGACAGGGATACCGTAACCCGTCTATCAATGAAAAATACCTGCGTAAAGATATCGGTGGAGTCGGTATCTATCCTAACCTGGACATCAAACCGGAAAAGGGATTTAATGCGGAATTAGGATTCAAACAGGGATATAAAGTCGGCAATCTGCAAGGATTTGTAGACCTTGCAGGATTCTATACGCAATATAAAGACATGGTTGAATTCCAGTTCGGTTTGTTCAACAATGCCAACTATACGATGATCAACAGTATTGGCGATGCCATTCAGATGTTGTCAGACGGTAAAGGCTTTGGAATCGGTGCCCAATTTCATAATGTATCGAAAGCACAAATCTACGGTATTGAAATCTCTACAAACGGTGTATACAACTTCAATAAAAATACAAAACTATTCTATAACTTAGGATATGTATATACCGAACCTCGTGATGCTGATTATCAGGAACGCAATGCCGTAGAAGGACTTTATACCGACCCGTTACAGATGAAGGAGAAATCAAATACGGGAAAATATCTGAAATACCGTCCTAAACATAGCTTTAAAGCTACGGTAGATTTCCAGTGGAAGCGTATCAACGTAGGTGCCAACATTGCATGGAAGAGTAAAATTCTCGCAGTAGACTATTTGATGATGGACGAACGTGATAAACAGCAGAAAGATCTGATGGACTATGTACGCGGTATTCTCTTCGGCTATTCAAAAGGCGAGACACTGGCTACTTACTGGAAAAAGCACAATACGGATTATGCTACCGTCGACCTGCGTTTTGGAGTAAAAGCAACCAAAGAAGTAGCGTTCCAATTTATGGTAAATAACCTATTGAACAAAGAATACAGCTATCGTCCTATGGCGGTTGCCGCTCCACGCACTTTCGTACTGAAAATGGATGTCACTTTCTAAATGACTATTAAGATTTATAATTGATTACGAAGCGGCTGCACAATGCAGTCGTTTCCTTTTTTTGCCCTATCCGGTCACATTTAATTTATATATTAAGTATCTTTGCACCCGAAAACAGAGAAATACAACCGATAAAATGAAAAGACATATTGTACTTATTGCAATCCTATTTTACGCAGCCTTTGCACAGGCACAAGAAGTTTTTGTAAATGCTGATTTCGTCAGCAGCTATATCTGGCGTGGTATTGACAGCGGCAATGCAAGTGTGCAACCCTCACTCGGCCTCAACTGGAAAGGATTGACCGTCTATGCTTGGGGCTCCACCGAGTTCCGGGAAAAGAATAATGAAATAGACCTTTCACTAGAATATGAGTACAAAAACCTGACTCTTTACTTCAATAACTACTTTACCCAAACAGAGGATGAGCCTTTCAAATATTTCAATTACAGTTCACACTCCACCGGACATACTTTTGAAATAGGAGTCGGATATATGTTTAGCGAGAAATTTCCACTATCTATAAGCTGGTACACCACATTTGCAGGAAATGACTACCGGGAAAACGGGAAACGCGCTTGGTCCAGTTACTGTGAATTGAGTTATCCTTTCAATGTGAAGGACGTAAATCTAAGTATTGAAGCAGGCTTTACACCTTGGGAAAGTTTTTATTCCAATAAATTCAATGTAGTCAACGTTGGGTTATCCGCAACAAAAGAACTCAAAATTACATCCAATTTTTCTTTACCCATATTCGGAAAATTAATAGCTAACCCTTACGAGGAACAGGTCTATTTTGTATTCGGAATTACTCTTTAGTTTATTCATTCCTCTAATACAACTAGAAGCTAACTTAACGACCGTAAGTGGGAATATGAGATCCCAATCTTAGAAACATAAAAAGTCGCCACTTATTAACGTGACGACTTTTCTATTCATTTTACTAGGAGTTATTTATTCGGATGAGAAAAATTAATTTGTTCACTCCATTGAGGTGTTCCACCAAGAGTTACATGGTTCTGGTTAGGACTACTATCCTTCAACTCATTACCCGTTCCTTCATCACATTTCCAATAACCTATCAACCCATCAGAATCTCCGGCAACTTGACGTGACATATTGTCTTTTATCACATTCTCTGAAAGACATTTCTTCCACATACGAATCTGTGCGAATTCTACTTGTTGTTCATATCCAAAGCTTCCTATAGCAAAAGAAAGGCTTTTAAAAGTCCAGTCAATAGAATTTGCTAACGAATTATTCTTTACACCATCTTTATATACTGTAACTGTTGTACCATCATAGGTATAAGCAATATGATACCAGGTATCAGGCCACCAGAATCCAGTAGTATCAAAATGACCAGCTGAATTTTGGAATTGTAAAATAGGAATCTGTACATTAGCTCCATCAGCATAATAGCGAAGAGTTAAATCAGAGAATGTGAGCGGTTGGGAATCAGGAACAAAAATTCGTGCCCTGAAATTTTTATTTCCCAAACCTTCCCAATCTCCTGTAGGTTCCCCTGTTATATTATCTACCTTCACCCAATATTCAAAAGTCCATTGTTCCATAGGAATGGCAGTACTAAACGTCTTAACAGTTCTATTTCCTTTTTTTATTATTACAGCTTTTTGCCTATGAGGTGAGGTTAGCAAATAAAGAAGATGATTCGCGTTCCCCTTCATTTCGACCGGTCCGTCCACAGAAGTAATTCGTATAGGAATAGCATATGCCTCACCATTTGAAGAACTATACGGCTTTATAATAAGATTAACAACCGGAGCTGAAACATTACCAGCAGAGATAGTGACTGTCTTTTCAAAATTTCGATATTCTTCCGGAAGCACTAAATAGTTTGCTTCATTTTTGTTATTATACTCCTCAAGCAACTGAGGATCAATATCCAGTGTGACAGTGACATCATGATCCATAGCACGAACTAAACGAACTGTCAGCGTTTTCACAACTTCTTCATCATCTACCAACTGCGTTATTATCTGTTGATCGAATTTATTAGAAGGTGCGGCCTCCTGAATATATAATCCATTATCAATGGCCTTCATTTCCGCATCATCACAACCAAAGACTGATGCTAGAATAATTACCAATGCCACATATTTAGAAAATCTAATCATCTTCATAGTTTTCATTTTTAGTTATATTCATAGTATTAATGTTGGGCAGGATTCATCACCTGAATCACTTCACGCATAAAGAAATAGTCATTCACCGGACGGCACAAATTAAAACGATACGCTCCTACACCACCGATACGTGCATCTACTCCCGGACGATAATACATAGACATCCCCTTCAAAGAATATGTCGTCACACCGTCTCGAGTTGTAAACTGCGGTCCTCCGTCCGATTTATGTCTTTCGAAGTCTTCACACCAAACAGTTTTACGAAGAATTGCAGCTTCATCTTCTATTGATCCAAATTTAGCCAACAGTTTATTGAAACGAGTATCCAAATCAGTATCACCCGGGCTATAATATGCTTGAATCACATAGTAATCCAATAGTCCACCAGATTCTGTGTTCAAAGTCTGAGGTTCTCCATCCACCATAAGAATACGGCCTGTTCCCGATTTCGGTCCAAAATTTTTCGATAACTCATCAAGAAGAATGTGCATGCGTTCCGGATGACTGGAAATATTGCCTGGATAGCCCCAACTCGGTTCATAGTCAATATCAAAACCATCATAATCATACTTATTGACAGAATCCGCTATAACCTGTGCATATTTACGGATAGCAGCCTCAATACCCTCTGGGGAGCCATCACCATAGTGATTATTGTACGTTGAATGATTTCCGGTTGCATACCATCCCCAGTAAGCTGCCATAGCCTCTTCATAAGAGTTATATTGCACACCGTCTACTATATGGTCATTCTCCACAGAAGCAGGCGTCATACTTCTACCAATATCCATGATATGCTGGCAATACAATATCCGAGTTCCTTTCTTTTCCCTAACCTCCTTAAGATCACTTTTCTGCGCTTCTGTCAAATTGAAAGCACCGCCCCACAAAGATACTAAATCCATGGAATCGGGAATACCTCTCAATTGGTTATTCATATCGTCACCTGTACCCGACCAATCACTATACCACCCAAAACAAATAGGATGATCTGTCTTTTTATATTCCCGTAAGGCTCGATAGTAATCCTCACTATTAATATTCACCGGTTCAGTAAATTTATTCTCCATTTCAGTCCAGTCACTACATTGTACAAATACTAGTACAGCGACAGACGCAAATATGAAATATATTAGTCTTCTCATACTATAATCTTAAAATTAACCATTAATAATCTCTAATTTTTCAAGGCCCACCACAAATCGGTACCATTAGAGTCTCTCCCATCACTAAGCATAGTCACAGCAGCCTCCACATTTTCTTTATTCGTATTATACTCTGTGTCAGCAAAACGAAGACGGCGTTGCCCGCGAGCCGGTTTACAATCCGGATTTGCAGAATGTGTTGCCGGAAATATTTTCGGGAATCCCGTACGACGGAAATCCGACCAGCCATTTAAAGGATCCGGATAGAGAGCTATCCACTTTTGAGTAAGCACTCTCTCCAACATTTCCTCCGGAGTGGCACTTTTGTCCCATTTAATAGTGATAGTAGACAGATTACTATAATTGTCGGCAGAGTGATTGGGATCAACGTAATTTCCCGGTTTCGATTTATCATCATCCAAATACGCATCTACTCCGGTTACTTTAAATTCCTCAAAAGACAACCGAATTCCCTGTTCATAGAAAGTCTCTGCATCACCCTGCATATCCCAGCCTTTCAGCTCGCCTTCTGCACGTAAGAAAGCTGCTTCTGCAGCATACATCACCGGTTGCGGCAATGTTTTATCAGTCGTTATCATCAGGTTACTATAATTCTGATAATCAGAAGGATTTGGAGCTACCGAAGATCCCGAACGGACTCCTACATAATCTTCAGAAAAGCCAGCCGCTTGCTTAGTAAAATAAGCGGAACGCCGTGGGTCTTTATACCCATTCATATATGAGGTAATACAAGCATTAGCTCTCACTTCGCCCCATCCGCTCACAATAGCATAGCCATTTTCATTGATACCACTGCTAGTTGTGTCATATGAACTATCGGAAACAGACTCCAACACACCACCACGTACAGCTTCTTCAGCTTTAGCCTGAGCATAATCTGCCACTCCGGACACCCGGATAGCCATTCTAAGTTTTAATGTATTGGCAAATTTCATCCATTTTTCGCAATTTCCGCCATAAAATTGATCTACTGCTGCCAAATCCTGATTAATCCCCAATTCCGCTGCAGATTTCAATATAGCAATTACATTATCCAAATCATCGAACATGGCACGCCAGGCAGTCGGTTCATCGTCATAAGCAGCCCTTATATCACCCGATTTCACTTTAGAGTAAGGGATAGGACCTTGCAGGGAGGCCATCATCTGCATTGCATAAATACGTGTCAACTGAGCCATAGCGTAGATAACACCCTTTTTCTCCGTAGCTTCCTCAATCCTGAAGAAGTTAGGATAAATGCGTGCATATATTTTAGCCCAGGTAGCAGCGTTATGATCCTCCATCGCATTATAATAAGCAAAAAGATTTTCCCCTTTTGACCAAGTACTAGGTGCGGTGATTTGTCCGCTAAAACAAGCCCACATACAATTTATATGCTGACAGTCATTTTGCATAGGTGCTGCATATACATTAAACATTCCCGACAGCAATGTATTAGCCGGCACTTTAGAAGGCTGGTACGGATTGGTGTTGAAATCCTCAAAATTAGTAGTACATCCTGCCATCAAGCATATAACCGCACTTGCTCCAATATATTTTATTATCTTGTTCATACCTATTTACTATTTAAAACTGAAATTTGACATTAAATCCAAAGTTTCTCGTACTTGGGAGCATATATGCATCAAATCCCTGATAGAAATTAGACGCAGCCGAGGTAGTCAGTTCCGGGTCGAAAGGTGCTTTGCAATAAATCATCCACAGATTCTTTCCTACAAGTCCGACAGTCATACCTAATTTATTGGCAAACCATTTCTTCGGCAATGTATAACTCAGGCTTAATTCACCCAAACGCACGTTTGTAGCACTATATGTGTAGTAAACGGAAGCTGTTTGAATTGTCTGGAAGTAATTGCGTGCATCTATTTTGGCTTGATTAATCGGTACGCCACCCGCATCACGAACATCCGCACTAATTTTAGACACACCGGCAGCATTCAATACTGATTGCGTTTCACTTAGTACAATACCTCCAAAACGTCCGGTAAATGTCATACCTAGATTTATGCCTTTATATCCGAATCCCAAATTCCATCCCATATTCATCTTTGGCAAGATAGAC
The DNA here is from genome assembly GCF_000156195.1 of Bacteroides finegoldii DSM 17565. GTDB lineage: Bacteria > Bacteroidota > Bacteroidia > Bacteroidales > Bacteroidaceae > Bacteroides > Bacteroides finegoldii. The sequence continues at coordinate 469,458 of NZ_GG688317.1, forward strand.
CCCAAATGCGTTTCCTTATTTTCAAGGGCAAGACCTACTCCTTCCTCATTAAGGATATATCCATTGAGATCGCGTTTCAGCACTTTCTGACCATATACATCTCCCATTGAACCACCTACACGCAAAAGCAGACGGGCATCTAATTGTCCATAATGTAAAACATCCAACTCCGGCATTACGATCGGCTCTCCGGTAGCATAATTATAAGCGCCATCAGCTAATTGTTTTATTTCATTACGATTCCAAGTCAACGTATAATTAGTGTTGAAAGAGAAATCCCCCCACTTCTTATCATATCCTAAAGACATTTCAATACCTTCATTCATAATATTTCCACTTTGGATAGGAATAGATGAATATCCGGAAGAAGCAGACAAAGTTGCATGGAAAGTCTGATTGTAAGTATTGGAACGATAGTAAGTTAAGTTGAAACTGATATCATTCAGAAATCTAGCGTCTACCCCCACTTCCCATGATTTTGTGCGTTCTGGTTTCAATTTAGTATTCGGGTAAACAGAAGTCGTGTTCCAATTATGCGATGCTTCATCGTATGGATAAGTGACAGTAGTCATAAAACGATCGTAAGAATTACCTACCTCAGTATATGAACCACGAACTTTCAAAAAACTTAACCATTCCGGTGTATCAAACATACTTGTAAGAATAGCCGAAAGCCCTACCGACGGATAGAAGAATGATTTATAATCAGAGAAAGCCAATCTTGAATCCCAGTCATTACGTCCGGTTACCGTCAAATAAAGCATTGACTTCCAACCTAGTTCTGCATTCGCAAAGATAGCTCTAGTCTGATCATGCCAACCCTCTTGCTTTGGTTTCCATGCTTTATCAAAATCCAAATTATGAACAGCAAAGAAGTTATAAATCTTCAAGCCGCCTTCATATCCGATCGATTCATAACGACTGTCATTCAAAGATACACCCAAGTTTACATTCACAGACCAATCGCTAAAATTCTTATTTACTGTAGCAATGGCATCTGCATAGGTAGTCTTTGACTGAGCCCAAGTATCATGATATGTTCCTCTGTCTCCTGCAGACAGACTACCGGTAGAAGCATACGCCTTGTATGTCTTACGATTTTCATAATTGTCAATTTTCACACGACCTGTGACATCCAACCAATCAAATATTTGATATTTCAGAGAAGCATTCACCATATAACGTGTTTTCTTATTCTCACGTATCTGACGGTTTTGTACCCAATATGGATTTGCCAGTCCACTGGAAATTTCTCCGTAAGGCCAATACTGTTCCATTATACCTAAACCCTCATTGTAACGCTCAAACATACGCACATCCTCAAAATTTTCCGAACGGGGGAATCGATAAAGTCCAGGCAGTGGATTATAATAATATCCTTGAGATACCATATTTTTATCGTTCTGAAGAATATAGCTTGCACCGGCATCCAGTGTCATTTTATCTTTCAAGAAACTGGTCGTGTTGCGTACAGTGAAATTATAACGGTTATATCCACTGTTCGGCAGGATATTCGTTGTATTAGTAGTGGAAGCCGACAAATAACTCTGGTTCTTTTGATTACCGGTAGACAAAGCTACAGAGTTTATCACGTTACTACCTGTACGGAAGAAATCGCGCGGATCATAATCGCTATTCACAATCGGTCCCCAGCTATCCACATTTCCTGCCACATTTCCGTACTTACTCTGCATTTCTGGCATCATCGCCACTTTCGAGAAAGTTGTATTGTTAGATACTGTCACAGACGTCTTGTCAACAGATCCTTTTTTAGTAGTAATCAGCACTACACCCGCAGCGGCAGCATTACCATACAATGCAGCAGCGGAAGGTCCTGTCAGCATAGAGATAGACTCTATATCTTCCGGATTAATATCAGCCGCCCCATCCGTACCCGGTTGGTCAGCAAAAACGCTTTGTGAATTGCCACCATTCATCATATTATACATGGGTACACCATCAATCACATAAAGCGCCAAGTTGGAAGAAGTGATAGACTTTACACCACGCATAACAACACGGGATGCGCCACCGGTTGAATTGGAAGAATTAATGGTAACACCGGCAACCTTTCCATTCAATGAAGAAATGAAGTTAGCGTCTTTCACAGTAGTCAATTCATCCCCTTTCACCTGTTGTACATTATATGACAAAGCCTTTTCCGCACGTTTTATACCCAATGCGGTTACAACGACTTCATCCAAGACTTCAGCGTCCTGTTTTAACACAACCTGATAAAAATCTTTATTTGAAACGGCAATCATTTGAGTTGCATACCCTATATAAGATATTTTCAACTTAGATTTATCGGAAGCTTTTATCATAAAGCTTCCATTCATATCAGTTATAGTTCCCGTAGAACTACCTTCCACCGAGATATTCACGCCAATCAGTGGTTCTCCATTTTCATCAACTACCTTGCCTCTTATATTCTTCACTACAGAAGGCGCTACCGACTTTTGTTCGGTAACTATAACATAATTATCACGGATTTGATAAGTGAAACCTGTTCCTTTTAAGATTGTATCAAGCGCAGTAGTTATAAGCGCATTTTTCAAGTTCAGATTGGTAAGCTTTTTGCTTTTCAATTGAGAATCACTATAATTGATAGACATTTTAGTCTGTCTTTCCACAGATTTTAAAGCCTCAATTACAGTCATATTTTTCTGTTGGATAGTTATTTTACTATCTTTTTGCCCAAAAGCAGAGGTCTGCATCATTAATAATACTAAAAAAGTAAGAAAAACCTGTTTTTGGAGCACTCGTCCTGCTATTTCTTTATACATTTGTAGCATTTTCCTGGTATTAGTAAATTGGTTGTTAATTCTATTTTGATTGGATTGCGTTAGTAACACGCTAATATTAAGGAATTTTTCGATTTCATATCCGGAAGGAATGGCAGTTCCCTCCGGATATTTTTTTTCATGGTGTGTTAAGTTAATAATTAGACATAGGGGTTATTTTTCAATTAGTTATATAGCATTTATTGTCTTTAATCACATAGTGGATATCTCCAACTACTTGTGAAATAATTAGCATAATTTCTTCCAACGTCACATTCTTCGGGAAACGGAAACTATAAGTATTATTATTCAAACTATGGAAACTATATACAAAAGTATATGGATACTTATGTTCTAGTCTCGTGAATATATCTTCCAAATGTGCATCACTAAATACAAGTTCTCCACGTTGCCAAGCTATCACATCATCAACTTGTGATTGTTGCAAACGACTTTTTTTGGTCAGCTTGTTATAAGATAACTGCTGGTTAGGTTTCAATATAACACTTGAGATTAAATTATCATACTCCACTTTTACACTGCCCGAAACTAAAGTAGTGTACACTTCGTCATTCTCCGAATAAGTATTTACATTAAACTCAGTTCCCAAAGCCGTAACCTGAAAATCAGATCCTTTCACAATAAAGGGATGTTCCTTATCCGGCATTACCTTAAAATAGCCCTCACCTATCAGATATACACTTCTGGTTTTACCATTAAAACTTTCCGGATAAAACAAAGTACTTTTTGAATTCAACATAACGGAAGTACCATCCGGTAATGTCAGTTCATGTATTTCTGCAGTTGGTATATGGCATTCTATCAAATCACTGGAAAAATCGTCTTTCTCCAATAATAAATAGATAGAAACCGACGATACAGCCAGCAACAACACCGACGCTACCTGCCAAATACGTAATATATATTTCTTTTGCGAAGAGACAGGACGCATACCTATATTTTGTTGCATACGGCGTATAGACTGCTGCATTCCCTGAGGAACTCGCTGCTGTCCAGCTTCTTCCCAAAGAGAAGCGAGCGCTTCCATTTTTTCTTCCTTATGTTCTTCATCAGCCAACCAATGCCGGAATTGCTTTTGGACGGAAACCGGATAGTCATTCTGACTAAAAAGTTCTATCACTTGTCGAATATAATTCTTCATCATTATTTCATTATTATTTCTGCCTTATACTTTAAAGACAACTAAAATCATTATACTACTTAAGAAAGAAGAGAAAAAAACTAAAAAAAGAAGTATTTTCTTTAGGTCTATTAATGCTAGATAAATTTGGTGCTCTACCGTACGGATAGAAACACCCAATTTTTCCGCAATATCTTTATTGCTTAGTCCTTGAAATCTACTAGCCTCAAATATCATCCTCCGACGCTCAGGCATTTTTGTTAAAGCAAGCCGGAGAATCATAAGCAACTCTTTATAATAGATATCCTTTAGTGCCTGATCATCTTCTATTATTTCACAAAGTATCGCATTTTCTATAAAACTTACCTGGTACTCTTGCTCTATACGCTGATGCTTAAACATATTAAGAATAATATTCCGTGTTGTTACAAAGATATACCCATCCAATTTATCATTAGGATGTTGCCACAGTTCCGGTTGTTGCCACAGTTTACAAAAAACATCTTGAGCAACGTCTTCTGCATCTTCGTCCGATTTCAGTAACTTTCGAGCAAAGTTCTTCACTTTAGGAAAGTTAACAGTGAAGAAAGATTGAAAGTCCTTCTCCATTTGTCTTTTATCATTTTCCATAATATTACCAAATAATAGCGGGCAAAATAAACATATTAGTTGCACATAAACAATACAAAAACCCTTTTTTATCGAAAAGAACAGTGATATACATATAACTAACAGAACAAAGAAATGCTTAACAATGTACATTTTTCGCTTGGATTTCTTGTCAGAACCAAGTGTTTGAGTAAATTTGCACGCTGATAGTTAACCGGATAGTTTGGATAGCAAGAGATTACTACTTGACTACTGGCTGCTAACTTGTAGAAATACTAATACTAAAATTTATAGCATGAGTTTGAAAATTGTTGTATTGGCAAAACAAGTTCCCGACACACGTAACGTTGGGAAAGATGCCATGAAAGCCGACGGAACGATTAACCGCGCGGCACTCCCCGCCATCTTCAACCCCGAAGACCTGAATGCTCTCGAGCAAGCTCTCCGATTGAAAGATGCTCATCCAGGCTCTACCGTAACCGTTCTGACAATGGGACCGGGACGGGCAGCCGACATTATTCGTGAAGGACTTTTCCGTGGTGCAGATAACGGTTACTTATTAACTGACCGTGCTTTCGCTGGTGCAGACACACTGGCTACGTCTTACGCACTTGCCACTGCCATCCGCAAAATCGGTGAGTATGACATTATTATCGGTGGCCGTCAGGCAATCGACGGTGACACGGCACAGGTAGGTCCGCAGGTAGCAGAAAAGCTGGGATTGACGCAAATCACATACGCAGAAGAAATTCTGGAAGTAGGCGATGGTAAGATTAAGGTGAAACGTCACATCGACGGTGGTGTTGAAACTGTAGAAGGCCCGCTGCCTATCGTGATTACTGTCAACGGTTCTGCAGCTCCTTGCCGTCCGCGTAATGCTAAATTGGTTCAGAAATACAAGCATGCCAAGACTGTGACTGAAAAACAGCAAGGCAATCTTGATTATACCGACCTGTATGACAAGCGCGATTATCTGAATCTGGCAGAATGGAGCGTAGCCGACGTAAACGGTGACCTCGCACAATGCGGTCTGTCCGGTTCACCGACAAAAGTGAAAGCCATCCAGAACATCGTGTTCCAGGCTAAAGAGAGCAAAACCATCAGCGGCAGCGACCGTGACGTGGAAGACCTGATTGTTGAACTATTAGCTAACCACACCATCGGATAATCATGAATAACTTATTTGTATATTGCGAAATAGAAGAAGGTAACGTTTTAGACGTTAGTCTCGAACTTCTGACCAAAGGTCGTTCGTTAGCCAACCAGTTGAACTGTCAGCTCGAAGCAGTGGTTGCCGGAACCGGCCTCAAAGATATTGAAAAACAAATCCTTCCTTACGGAGTAGACAAACTTCACGTTTTCGATGGCGAAGGACTTTACCCTTATACTTCACTTCCTCACACAGCTATCCTGGTGAACCTTTTCAAAGAGGAACAGCCGCAAATCTGTCTGATGGGTGCTACTGTAATCGGTCGTGACCTCGGTCCGCGCGTTTCTTCTGCTTTGACCAGCGGATTGACTGCCGACTGTACTTCACTTGAAATCGGTGACCACGAAGACAAGAAAGAAGGCAAGACTTACAAGAACCTGTTGTATCAGATCCGTCCGGCTTTCGGCGGTAACATCGTTGCTACGATTGTGAACCCGGAACACCGCCCGCAGATGGCAACCGTTCGCGAAGGTGTGATGAAGAAAGAAATCCTCTCTCCGACTTATCAGGGAGAAGTGATCCGTCACGATGTGAAAAAGTACGTAGCTGATACAGACTATGTAGTGAAAGTAATCGAACGCCACGTAGAAAAGGCAAAGAACAACCTGAAAGGTTCTCCGATCATCATCGCCGGTGGATACGGTGTAGGTTCGAAAGAAAACTTCGACCTGTTGTTCGACCTCGCTAAAGAACTTCATGCAGAAGTAGGTGCCAGCCGTGCTGCTGTCGACGCAGGTTTCGCAGATCACGACCGCCAGATCGGTCAGACAGGTGTAACGGTTCGTCCGAAACTCTACATCGCTTGCGGTATCTCCGGACAGATTCAGCATATCGCCGGTATGCAGGAAAGTGGTATCATCATCTCCATCAACAACGACCCGGATGCTCCGATCAACACGATTGCCGATTACGTAATCAACGGAACTATCGAAGAAGTTGTGCCGAAGATGATTAAGTATTATAAACAAAATAGCAAGTAAGGAAAGATGGCTAATTATTATACAGACATACCGGAACTCAAGTTTCACTTGAACAATCCGATGATGAAACGTATTTGCGAACTCAAAGAACGCAATTACAGAGATAAAGATGAATTCGATTATGCTCCGCTGGACTTCGAAGATGCTGTAGACTCTTATGACAAAGTGTTGGAGATTACCGGAGAAATCACAGGAGAAATCATTGCCCCTAACGCAGAAGGTGTAGACGAAGAAGGTCCTCACTGTGCCAATGGTCGCGTAGAATATGCATCAGGAACCAAACAAAACCTGGACGCAATGGTGAAAGCCGGTTTGAACGGTATGACCATGCCACGCAAATTCGGCGGTCTGAACTTCCCGATCACCCCGTACACCATGTGTGCAGAAATCGTGGCTGCTGCCGACGCAGGTTTCGGAAACATCTGGTCATTGCAAGACTGTATCGAAACTCTTTATGAGTTTGGCAATCCCGACCAACACAGCCGCTTTATCCCACGCATCTGCCAAGGTGAAACCATGTCAATGGACTTGACAGAACCGGATGCTGGTTCTGACCTTCAATCTGTTATGCTGAAAGCTACTTACAGCGAAAAAGACGGATGCTGGTTACTGAACGGTGTGAAACGTTTCATCACAAATGGTGACGCGGACATTCACCTCGTACTGGCACGTTCGGAAGAAGGAACGAGAGACGGCCGTGGTTTGTCTATGTTCATCTATGACAAGCGTCAGGGTGGCGTGAACGTACGTCGTATCGAAAACAAACTCGGTATCCACGGTTCTCCTACCTGCGAATTGGTATATAAGAATGCAAAAGCTGAACTTTGCGGTGACCGCAAACTCGGTTTGATTAAATATGTAATGGCTTTGATGAACGGTGCCCGTCTGGGTATTGCCGCACAATCCGTAGGATTGAGCCAGGCAGCTTACAATGAAGGTTTGGCATACGCTAAAGACCGTAAGCAGTTCGGAAAAGCAATTATCGAATTCCCGGCTGTGTATGACATGCTGGCTATCATGAAAGGCAAACTGGATGCCGGACGTGCTTTACTGTATCAAACATCTCGCTACGTAGACATCTACAAAGCATTGGACGACATCGCCCGCGAACGTAAACTGACTCCGGAAGAACGCCAGGAACAAAAGAAATATGCTAAATTAGCAGACAGCTTTACTCCGCTGGCTAAAGGTATGAACTCTGAATATGCCAACCAAAACGCTTACGACTGTATTCAGATTCACGGCGGTTCAGGTTTCATGATGGAATATGCTTGCCAACGCATCTATCGCGACGCACGTATCACCAGCATCTACGAAGGAACTACCCAGTTGCAGACAGTAGCCGCTATCCGTTACGTAACCAATGGTTCGTACATCGCTACCATCCGCGAGTTCGAAACCATTCCTTGCTCACCGGAAATGGAACCGCTGATGTCTCGTCTGAAAAAGATGGCTGACAAATTCGAAGCAAGCACCAATGCAGTGAAAGAAGTACAAGATCAAGAATTGCTTGACTTCACCGCTCGCAAACTGGTGGAAATGGCTGCTGACATTATCATGTGTCACCTGCTGATTCAAGATGCCAGCAAGGCTTCCGAACTGTTCTCCAAATCTGCACATGTATATTTGAACTATGCAGAAGCGGAAGTAGAAAAGCACTCAAACTTCATCGAAAACTTCGATAAAGAAGACTTGGCATTCTATAAAAAGTAATAAATACTCTATCAAATCTCATAAAAGCATCCCTTCTTAGGAAGTGGATGCTTTTTTATTTGTCACATTCTATTATTTTTCATTATTATTCTATACATTTGTCAGTGAGATAAGTAATTTTTAATCGACAACTCTATATAAGAATAGAAATATGGCACTCAAACCTTCATATAACGACAAACTGCATTTACCGGGTTTATCAAAAACAGAAATCCTTATACTGGCTCTCGAAGCTTCGCAAAAGCTGGAGTGGAATATCGAGGAAGTCACTCCGGAAGGAGCACGATTCGAAGTCCCGTTCAATATGTATTCTCATGGAGAGGAAATAACCTTCACCATAGAACCGGGAAGCGACGGAGAAGTAGCTGTGCGCAGCCAATCTTCTTCCGTACAATTTGTAGACTATGGAAAGAACAGAAAAAATATACAAAAGCTACGGGAGACGATGGAAGAAATAAAAACATCCCTTACCCCGGAAGAGCTAACCCAAAAGGCAAAAGATTTCGAGGAAGAGTGTAACCGTCCGCTCACAGAAGAAGAGAAAGCCTATCTGGAGGAAGAAAAGAAAAGGAACTCTTTCTGGTCGTTCTTTATTCCCCGCAAAGGTTTTATGGCAACGCCTATCCTGATAGACCTCAACATCCTTGTATTTATTGTGATGATTGCATCCGGAGTGGAAATCATGTCTCCTTCCACCTTATCACTGCTGAAATGGGGAGCCGACTTCGGACCGCTAACCCTTACAGGCGACTGGTGGCGTGCAGTGACCTGCAACTTTATACACATCGGAGCTTTTCATCTCCTGATGAATATGTATGCTTTCATGTATGTAGGTCTTCTACTGGAAGATCTGATAGGAAGCCGTCGGATGTTCATGTCTTATTTACTGACCGGACTATGTTCGGCAGTATTCAGTCTTTATATGCACGGCGAGACAATCAGTGCCGGAGCCTCCGGGGCTATCTTCGGACTTTACGGTATATTCCTAGCCTTCCTGTTCTTCCATCGCATCGCAAAGGAACAACGGAAAGCATTATTAACCAGTATCCTTATTTTTGTCGGTTACAATCTGGTTTATGGCATGAAAGCCGGGATTGATAACGCTGCACATATCGGCGGGTTATTAAGCGGTTTCCTACTGGGAATCATTTATGTATGCAGCTATAAATTTGAAAAAGCCGATGCGCAACGCACCGTTTCAATCCTTGGGGAGCTTGGTATATTTTGCATTTTCCTGTTCAGCTTTATTATGCTTTGCAAGAATGTCCCCCCTCTTTATCAAGACATACGCGGCGAATGGGAAAGCGGTATTGTAGAAGCCTATCTGAATGGTGAACTGGAAGAAGAGAACGAAGATGGTAACCAATCGGACATGGAGACTGCCAACAGTTCTTCCACCAGGCAATATCCTTCATACATTCCGGTAGGCAATAACGATACATGGCTTTCTTATTACGATGCAGAAACAAATTTCAGTTGCCAGTATCCTACCAACTGGACCAAAATAACGGGAGCGAAAGGATTAACTCCCAGCGCAGAGCCTCCGTTGCTCAGGCTTGCCAATGGTGCCAACCAACTGACGGTTACTGCTCTGACCTACGATACACAAAAAGAGTTTGAACATATCAAGAAGTTATCGCTCACTCTCCCGCGAAATGCACAAGGAGAACCATCGGAAGACTATAAGCAGAGCAATGTCAACATCAACGGGCTATCCATGACAAGAACTACAAACCCTCTGCACATCGGAGCTCCTGATGAACCGGGAGAAGACATACAACAAATTGTATTACACTATTTCCAAGAAAGCAAGAAGCGAACTTTTACCATTGTCATGCTTGTCTATGATGAAGAAGCCGAAACCGATCTGAATGCTATTACATCAAGTATTCAGATCACCCAATAAAGAGAATATGAGAGTATATGTCCAAGTCAAACAGTTAGGAAAGCGAAAGTGCAATATCGAAAAGATTCCTGTCGATTTTCCTGTTCCGCCTGTCGATGTACAGGGGTTGATTGAAGCCATCGTCAGTTGGCAAGTCTGTGAATATAATGAACGCTTGCAACAAAGCGAAGTACTGAAATACCTCACACAGGAAGAAGTGGAAAATAAAACAGCTTCCGGCAAGGTTGGTTTTGCAGTAAACTATAACGGCAAACCTGCCGCAGAAGTAGAAGCAATCACCAACGCCCTGCAATCTTACGAGGACGGAATTTTCCGTATCTTCATTGACGATACGGAAACTGAAGACTTATCCTCTCCCACCGGACTCAAAGAAGAATCTACCATCACCTTCATCCGATTGGCTATGCTGTCGGGAAGACTTTGGTAATCATTTTCTTATAAACACACTTAAAACGAAAATAATCATGAGACTCATTTATAATGACGCATTAAACAAACGGATTGCTCCGTACCTGGAAAGGTTAACGAAAAAGAGAACCAGTTTAGACAAAGAGACAATGACACTGTTGGACGTATTTATGCAATACTTCAACATGGATACCCGGTATGGCACATACAGCGATAAACTAGAGCCTTGCATCATACATATTATTCAGGAAGAGAAGATAAAGAGTGTTGCCAATCTTTTCGACGGAAAGTTGAACAAAGTGCTCCGTTATCTATTGGGAGACGAATATGCTAACCTGTTCCACACCTATCTGAAGCTCAAAGCACGGTGTCCGTACACTCATGGATATTCGCGCCGGTCACAGCGGTCGGCGAATCCCCTTCTGCATTTCAGTCACATCATAGATGCGCTGACGGAATTTCTAAAACTACGTGCCACCGGATTCAGCGAACAAGCCATACTGAACGGAGGAAACACTCCGGAAGAAATAGAAACATACAAGGATGCGATGAACTGCCAAAACTGGATGGCCGCCCAAATAGCAGAAGGCAACCAAACTGTCATTGAACACCTCAACAACGTATTGACCAGCGAGAATAATGCCAACCGCCTCAACCAGGGACATCTCCAGGCTATCGCCGTGAGCGGTTACCGCCCGTTGCTGGAACTGGAAGGGAAGTTACTGCTAGCAGCCAAACTGCAGGAAGGTCTCCGTCAAGCTATCGTGGAAACAATGGACGAAGGATGCCCCGAAAGTTATCTCCATCTGTTCTCGGTGATCTGCGACAACGGCCTGCAACGATTTGCCTCCGTGAAACGCGGCATTGCAGTCTGTACGGGTATCGGAGAACAAGACAGCAGCGAGCGTATCACCAACAAATATGTGGAACTGATCCGCCGTTTTCTGAACGACCGAGAACAAGCACGCAAAGCCCTCCAAAGCAAAGATACGGTCGAACTTTATCTGGCTCTATGGAGTATCGGATTCTATAATACGGAAGAAATTCAGGCACTTGTTCCGGGAATAATTAAAGACGGTGCCAAATATCAGGTACAGACCTTACTTTACTTTTTACGCTGTACGCAATACTCCGGCATGAACCACCGTATCAGTAAAGATGCTTTTGAAAAATGGTATAACGAACCGTCGGTAGTGGCGGCTATCCTGCCACTGTATCTGTCCGGACTCTATCTTAGCCGGTACGGAGGACATAAGGACGCCCCGTCGCTCCATGATTATTTTGATAGCAAAGAAGAAGCGATCCGCCATTATGACTATCTGAAGAACGTCTATCAGTCCATCTCTGCCAAAGAGATTTATTCTCCATACGTATTCCCATGGGAAAGTGCAGAGCTCACCCGTTCGGAAATCGTTCTCAAGATGGCGTATATCACCTGGATGACCAACGATTCTGCATTAAAAGACGATCTTTGCACCTGTCTGCCTTCTTTGGATACCTATATGCGGGCAGGCTATATCGGTGTCGTATTAAATCCCCCGACCAGCCATTTACAGGAAGAATATGTGCTGCAATCACTGGGCGACCGTTCGCAGGACGTTCGTGACGAAGCCTACAAAGTCTTGTCCGAGATGACTTTGTCGCCCGAACAGAATCAGAAAGTAGAAGAGTTGCTGCGCTTCAAATATAGTGAGATGCGTATCAACGCCATCAATCTATTGATGAAACAGCCGAAAGAACAATTGTCCGGCAGTATCCGCCGCTTACTAACAGACAAGGTTGCCGAACGCCGCCTGGCCGGATTGGATATGATGAAGACTATCCACAACGTAGAATTTCTGCAAGATACCTATCAGGAACTGATCCCCACCGTCAAAGATATTCAGAAACCGAACGCGAAAGAAAAAGTGTTAATAGAATCTCTGATTGGAGACGGAACGGAAGAAAACACCGCACAGCACTATACCAAAGATAACGGCTTCGGTCTGTACGACCCGGCTCTTGAAGTCAATCTGCCGGAAATTACCCAGGATAAAGGATTCAACGTGAAAAAAGCATTCGAATTCATTTGCTTCGGAAGGGCCAAACTCGTATTTAAAAAACTAAGCAAATACATCGAAATCTATAAGAATGAAGAGTTCAAGAATGGGTACGGAGAAGCACGCCTGGTAGGAAACAGTGTCCTGATAAACTGGAGTAACTACGGAGGATTGAGCGGACTCGGTTTCCCGGAACTGTGGAAGGCCTTCTACGAAGAAGAAATAGGAAGCTATGACAAACTACTGATGATGAGTTTCATGCTTGCATCGACAGGCGCTCCTAAAGACGATGACGACTACGATGAAGAGGATGAAGAAGACATCAAGGCAGACCAGAAATCAAGCAACACTTTCGAGCCGCTTGTCAACCGGATGTATGCCGGCATCACTTACCGCGGATTGCAGAAGGAACTCCGCAAGATGCCGTACTACGAACAGATGAGTGATATTATCGAAGCATTGTCATACGAGTATAAAGACGAAGCAGTCTACCAACGATTGGCTGTCAATATGCTGCTCCAACTGTTGCCTTTGCTGAATACTAAAAACATTTTCCGCCAGTACACCAACAAGCATGCATGGCTTCGGGACAAACTGGAATATGGAGAAAAAGAGATCGTTTACCCGATACATAACAACAAGTTCGTGAATTTCTGGCTTGAAATGCCTCAAAAGCCCATGAGTGATGATCTGTTTATCCGCTACTTCACAGTGCGCTACCAACTTTACAAGCTCACCAACTACATGGAACACACACCCGAACTGGAAGAGACAGACTCTTACCTTCACGCCACGGACTTCGCCCGTGCATGGATGCTCGGAATCATCCCGACAGAAGAAGTATACCGCGAAATGATGGGACGCATCAGCTCGCCCGCCCAGATCAAGGCAATCACCACGGTATTGAACGACAACGTTCGTTTCAATAAGGAAAAAGAAAGATACGCCGACATCAAAAACGTCGATTTCTCTCTCTTCCGTTCTCTTGCACAGAAGATAGTAGACCGGATTCTTGAAATCGAACTGAAACGGGGAGACTCCGAGACACAAGTTACCAGCCTTGCGGAAGAACTAAGTTATATTTATGGAGCGGACACATTTATCCACATTCTGCAAGCATTCGGCAAAGATACGTTCATACGCGACAGCTACAACTGGGGCAGCACCAAACGAGGTGTATTGAGCAGCTTGCTCCATGCTTGCCATCCCCTGCCGACAGATACCAGCGAAAACCTGAAGAAACTGGCGAAGCAAGCCGAAATCAGTGACGAACGACTGGTAGAAGCCGCCATGTTCGCTCCGCAATGGATTGAACTGACCGAAAAGGCAATAGGCTGGAAAGGACTGACAAGTGCCGCCTATTATTTCCACGCCCATACCAATGAAACATGTGACGACAAGAAAAAAGCAATCATCGCCCGCTACACCCCTATCGACGTGGAAGACTTGCGGGAAGGTGCTTTTGATATCGACTGGTTCAGGGATGCATTTAAGACAATTGGCAAACGACGCTTCGAAGTGGTCTACAATGCCGCCAAATATATCTCATGCAGCAATAGCCATACCCGTGCCCGCAAGTTTGCCGATGCCACCAACGGCGCAGTGAAGGCGGCAGATGTAAAGAAAGAAATAGTTGCCAAACGCAACAAAGACTTATTGATGAGCTACGGTCTCATCCCATTGGGACGGAAACCGGACAAAGAACTGCTGGATCGTTATCAATACCTGCAAAAGTTCCTGAAAGAGAGTAAGGAGTTCGGTGCTCAAAGACAGGAAAGCGAAAAGAAAGCGGTAAACATCGCCCTGCAAAACCTGGCGCGTAACTCCGGCTACGGAGATGTTACCCGTCTGACCTGGAGCATGGAAACGGAACTAATCAAAGAACTTCTCCCCTACCTGTCTCCCAAAGAGATAGACAATGTAGAAGTGTACGTACAAATCAACGAGGAAGGCAAATCGGAGATTAAACAAATCAAAGACGGCAAAGAGCTCAACAGTATGCCTGCCAAACTGAAAAAGCATCCGTATATAGAAGAACTGAAAGCGGTACACAAAAAGCTGAAAGACCAGTACACCCGCTCCCGCGTGATGCTGGAACAGGCGATGGAAGACTGTACCCGTTTTGAAGAAAGCGAATTGCGCAAGTTGATGCAGAACCCTGTCATCTGGCCATTGTTGAGACATATTGTCTTTATCTGTAACGGACAGACGGGCTTCTACACCGACGGATTGCTGGTGACTGTAAATGCCGTTTGCCTACCGTTAAAACCGAAAGACGAGTTACGCATCGCCCATCCCACAGACTTGTACGCAAGTGGTGACTGGCACGCCTATCAGAAATTCCTGTTCGACAAAGCAATCCGCCAGCCTTTCAAACAGGTGTTCCGTGAGCTCTATGTTCCGACTCCGGAAGAAGTGGAAGCCACTCAATCCCGCCGTTACGCCGGCAATCAGATCCAACCGCAGAAAACGGTTGCCGTACTGAAAGGCCGTCGCTGGGTAGCCGACTACGAAGACGGTTTGCAAAAGATCTATTACAAAGAGAACATTATCGCCACCATCTATGCGATGGCAGACTGGTTCTCTCCTGCCGACATCGAAGCTCCGACGTTAGAATATGTCTGCTTCCACAACCGCAAGGACTACAAGCTGATGAAAATCTCGGAGATTCCTCCTGTCATTTTCTCGGAAGTGATGAGGGACGTAGACTTGGCAGTAAGTGTAGCCCATGCCGGAAGCGTCGATCCGGAAACCAGCCACTCTACCATCGAGATGCGCAGCATGTTAGTGGAACTGACAATGCCGTTGTTCCATTTCAAGAACGTGACGATAAAAGGAAGTTTCGCTCACATCGAAGGCAAACTGGGTAAGTACAATATCCATCTGGGCAGCGGCGTGATCCATCAGGAAGGCGGCGCGCAAATTGCCGTTCTTCCGGTACATTCGCAAAATCGCGGACGCCTGTTCCTGCCTTTTGTAGATGAAGATCCGAAGACAGCCGAGATATTGACTAAGATTATCTTCTTTGCAGAAGACGATAAGATAAAAGACCCGAGCATCCTGAACCAAATCAAATAGAAAAGAGATGGCAGAGAATTTAATCATCGGCACAGGAAATAAGGAAGAGAAATACCGCGAATTACTTCCGCAACTACACGCTCTGGTAAGTACGGAAACGGATCTCATAGCTAACCTTGCCAACGTTGCAGCGGCGCTCAAACAGACTTTCGGTTTCTTTTGGGTAGGCTTTTACCTTGTGAAAGAGGATGAACTCGTACTGGGTCCGTTTCAGGGTCCCATTGCCTGCACCCGCATCCGCCTCGGCAAAGGAGTTTGCGGCACAGCTTGGAAAGAGGCCCGGACACTGATTGTTCCTGACGTAGAACAGTTTCCCGGACACATTGCTTGTAGTTCGGACTCGAAATCGGAAATAGTAGTACCGATCCTCCAACAAGGTGAAGTCATTGGAGTGTTGGATATTGACAGTGATGAACTGGATAGTTTCGACACTATCGACGCACGCTATCTGGAAGAGATTTGTACGTATATTGGATAAGTTGGCGACCATGCAAACGTCCTGAAAAAACAGAGGCTCTGATTGAGTGAATCAGAGCCTCCGTTTACTATAAATAGAGCCTCTGTTCGGATCAAACAGAGGCTCTATTTTTTTACCAGTCCATATCTTCTATTTCGCGTTCCCGGTACAGCAGAAGTTGTTTGCGAAGCGAACTCATTTCGCGTCTCATATCTTCCATCTTTTCCAGTAAATGATGAATGGCATCGATCCCTTCCATATTGATGGATAAGTCGTAGTACATTCTGCTGTAACGCTCCACGTTCGGGAGTTCCGACAAAAGCAAATAATGTTCGCCGCCTTCGGTATGTACGTTAATCAAACCGCCCTCTTCCAACAAGTCGATGAATGAAGGCTCAATATGACATTTGTGACAGTATTCACTGACAATAATTAATTCGGTCTGCATAGTGCTCATTCATTTTAGTTCATACTCTGTAATTGACGGAACAACTCTTTCTGTTTGTCGGTCAAGTTCGTAGGAATCTTGACGGAATAGGTCACAATCAAGTCACCGAATTGTCCTTCCTTCTTATAAACCGGGAATCCTTTACCTTTCAGTCGGACTTTCGTACCGTTCTGCGTTTCCGGTTTTATCTTCAGTTTCACTTTACCGTCCAGCGTGTCGATCACTTTCTCACCTCCCAATACAGCAGAGTAAAGGTCTACTTCCACATCTACGTACAGGTCGTCGCCCAGGCGTTTGAACACCGGGTCTTCGGCTATCACAAACGTAATGTACAAGTCACCCGCAGGTCCTCCGTTGACACCTTCGGCTCCGTAGCCTTTCAGTTTGATTACCTGTCCGTCGGCTACACCGGCAGGGATGGTAATACGCACTTGTTTACCATTGACAGTCAATATTTGCTTATGCGTTTGAGCAGCATCACGAAGGGAAAGATGAAGTTCGGCATTAAAGTCCTGTCCGCGGAATCCCGCAGAGCCTTGTCCTCTTCCTCCCCGATGTCCGAACATGGATTCGAAGAAATCTGAAAATCCACTGGCATTGCCACCGGAAAATCCCTCTCCATCGGAACTATACCAATAACTTCCGTTACCGTCGGAGAAACCTTGACCTGCACCACCGAATCCGCCGAAACCTCCCGCACCGCCATAGCCTCCGGCTTGTTGCTGTGCACGTTTCTGCGCTTCGAATTCATCGGCATGTTTCCAATGTTCTCCGTACTCGTCATACTTTTTACGTTTCTCGGGATCACTTAGTACTTCATTGGCTTCATTGATTTCCTGAAACTTATCCTTTGCACTCGGGTCATTAGGATTCAAGTCAGGATGATACTTTCGGGCCAACTTACGAAAAGCCTTTTTGATATCATTCTGCGAAGCACTTTTGTCTACTCCAAGAATCTTGTAATAATCTATATAGGCCATGTTTTATGAATTTAATCGTTCATACATCATACGGCAAATAACACGCCAATCCCGCTTTTGGATGCAAAAATTAACAAGGATTAATACCTAATACTTAATACTTGATATTCCTCTTTTCCAGCATCCGGAAGTCTTGCTTCTTCATGCCCAAATCATCCAGCGGACGGGGTTCGTTGTGATCGTTCAGATAAACTCTCGGTTTTAAGACGTAGTGCGAAGCCGTTACAGATTGCGAATCATCCCGGTAAGGAGTTTCTATTCCGGCTAAAGACAACATGGTCGGAAAGAAAGAACTGCTGGAAGAAATATTCTTATCCTTATTATCCACAGCATTTTTCCAATGTTCGGGATAGGTTTCAAGGTAGTTGTCGGACATCCAGATGAGGAACGGCACGTGAAGTTGATAATAAGAAGGTACGGGAGAAGCGTGGAGGAACAGATGGCGGGAATCGTCGAAAATATCCTCACCATGATCGGAAGTGTAGAGCATGGCGGCATCTATCTGCTGTTTTTCCAACATGTGGATAAGGCGTGACAAGAAACTGTCCGTATAACGGATGGAGTTGTCATAGGCATTAACCAGGTTATCCCGGTATTTTCTTTCTGCTTCCATCGGATAATCGGGCGTAAAGAAAGCACTTTCCGACGGGTAACGTTCGCGGTAGTTAAAGTGAGAGCCGTAGGTGTGGAGCACGATGAATTGTTTCGTCGCACCTTTAGCCAGTTCCTGCTCCACCAATTTCAGAAGTTCGTCGTCAGAAGGATTATAGGAGGAGCTGACAGAATCTTCTTTTATAAAATCGTACGTATCGGCTTCCATTCCGAAGAAGTCAATAAACGAATGGTTGTAACGTTGGTTGGAGAAAAAGGCTGTCCGGAAACCTGCCTCTTTGAAAGCGGTGATGATTCCTTTCTGATGATAGATAGAATCATAGTTGCAGGCGGCAGCGTCCGACATCAACATGGGGACACTTTTATGTGTCGTATTCGACTCTGTCAGTACTTTCGGGAAAGCAATCAGACCCGATTGCCGGGATAAGAGCGGGTTTGTTTCACGTTCGTAACCATACAATTGCCAGTTCAGGGCACGGGAGGTTTCTCCTACGACCATTACGTATACTTCCCTTTTCTCTTTCGGATGCGTAGGCAGGGCATGGAAAGTAAAGTCCTTCGAAGTACGGTGATAATTCTGCGTCAAGGCGGTTCGTTGGAAGGCTAGACCTACGTTATAGCATACGTTCAGCGGATATAAATCGGACTTCAACTCATATCCCGGGTCCTGCATATATGCTCCGACAAGGCTAAGGAGGGAGATTCCAAAGACTATGGAGGCTCTCTTCCGTTCTCTGCGGATAAATTCTGCCGTGAGTTTCCGCTTGCGTACTATTGAAATGGTTCCCAATATCAAAGCGGGTACGTAGAGTATGATGACAGCAATAATGGCAGGTGTGAGGTTATCAAGCAGTTCCAGGGCTTCACTCGAATTGGTAGTCACCAGGTTCAGAAACATATCGACAGCGATAATGGACTGGCCGAACAAATAAAGCAATACAATCTGAAAGGCTCCGAAAAACAGGAACAGGAATAAAATCCAAAGCATCTTGCCACAGTTTCTCGACAAAGTCATCAACAGATAATAGCAGCCGAAAGGCAAAAGCACATTACACACCTTTGCCATCAACGGTAAAGGCTCTGTCAAACAGAGCACAAGGTTGGGTACTATCAAGATGAAGAGGAACAGATAAAACAAATGTTCCTGATTCTCCAACCAATTCTTTATATTCTTAAAAAGCTTCATTGATATTAAAAATAAATCCGGTCTGGTGTTTGCCAAACCCTAAATCCAAACGTACATTTACTCTCTTCTTAAACTCCCAACGATAACCGAAACCATAATTAGGCAGAATATGCTTCGGAGTAAACTCGGAGAGTCGTGGAAAAATCGTTCCCGCTCCTGCCCATACAGCCACTCCATTCCGTTTCCAGACGTGTTGCCGGAGTTCTATTTGCGCATCCATTGCTCCTTTGTCCCGATAGCGTCCTTCGTAATATCCGCGCATGGAGTAAGAGCTTCCCAGCGTTGCCATCAATCCCCACGGGGTATCGCCATAGGTAAGCAATGTGTGGAATTGTCCTGCCAGCACTCCGCCTTTCCATACGGGCTGATAATAGCTGGTAGTCAGTTCGGTGCTGCTAAACGCATATTTATTGCCGAGAAAAGCCGGGCTGAATCGCTGGTCTATCCGCAAGTAATAGCCGTGAGATGCATTTGTCAGGAAATCACGTGAATCGTAAAGGAGAGAAAGCCCCAGGCTGGTATTGGTGGTCCGTGCAGCCATTCCTTCCCATAGTTCCGGTTTATCAAAGTCCCGTCCGTCGATATAATCGAATATGGCCATCGGGCCGATGTAGAAGTTCTTTGCCAGCCGGAACATAAAATCGACTTTCACCTGTGCTTGAAAACGTTTATAGTCGCTTTCATTATCAGAGTTGGCTCCATTGTCATATCCCCGTCCCCAATACAGGCTGGGGAAAGAATAGAAATAGAGATTGTAGTTCAAGCGGTATTTGTCTTGCGGAAACAGATGGTTTCCACGGATTCCCAACAGATAGAAGCCGACCGTCGACACATCTCCGTAAAGAGAGACATTGGAAGGAGGAAGAAGCGAATCGTTCCGATCGGTGCGATATAGTCCGGCTGCCACCAGTCCGAGTCCGAACTTGGTGTCACTGGAATAATGGGGACCACCTATCACACTGAAATCAAACTTTTTATTCTTTTTCTCCTTATTGGCGTCATTGAAGTAATCAAGAAACTTTTTAAAGAAGCTGCGCTTTGCCGGAATGGAATCTTCCATGGTTACAGATATAGAATCCTCCGGCAGTTCAATTTTAGTAGAATGCAGCTGTGCGCCCAACGGGGTTTGTGTCAACAACAAAAGCGCGAATATGATTAGCCTGTTCTGTCTAGTATTCATAATCATAAGAAGTAGAAAACTTTGCGGACAAAGTTAGTTTCAAACTTCCTATAAAAACAGATATTCAGGCGCTTTTGTTGTTCCGGATTTCCTTTTTAACGTTTTAAAAGTCTTATAAACTCGTCTACATCCTCCTCTGTGGTATCAAAAGAAGTCACCAGACGGATTCCATTCTTCTCTTCGTCCCAAAAATAAAAGAAGTAAGACTCTAGCATCCGGTCGATAACCGGGCGGGGCATGGTGAGGAATAACTGGTTACTTTCGGCTCTTTGAGTGAAAGTTACTTCGGGCAGTTTCTTCAATTCAGTGTAAAGTTTGGCAGCCATTGCATTGGCATGGTTGGCATTCTTCAGCCAGAGGTTATCTGTGAGGTATGCCGTAAACTGGCAAGAGAGGTAACGCATCTTCGAAGCGAGCTGGGCGGATTGCTTACGGATGAAGCGGGCTTCCGGTTGCAGGTCTTTATTAAATACAATCACGCACTCTCCCATCATCAGTCCGTTCTTCGTTCCGCCAAAACTAAGAATATCGACTCCGCAGTCTACTGTCAGTTCCTTTAAGGAAAGATTCAAAGCGGCACAGGCGTTGGCTATTCTGGCTCCGTCCATGTGTACATACATACCATTCAGATGGGCAAAGTCTGTCAGACGTTTCAATTCTTCGGGAGTATAGATGGTGCCAAGTTCGGTACATTGGGAGATGTAGAGGGCTCTGGGTTGTGAATGGTGCTGATCGCCGAAACCATGCAGATAAGATTGCATCAATTCCGGGGTAAGTTTACCGTCAGGAGTGGCAATCGGGCGAATCTGACAACCTGTCATTTTCACAGGAGAGCCGCATTCATCTACATAGATATGAGCCGTTTCCGCACAAAAGATGGAATGATACGGACGGGTCATCAGCTGCAATGCTACCACGTTGCTACCCGTTCCGTTAAATACAAACAAGGGGACACAGTTGGGCGTAAAGGTTTCCTTTATCTTCGCTACGGCTTCTTCTGTCCATTTATCATCGCCATATCCTAAAGAATGGTCTATATTAGCCCGGTTCAATGCTTCCATTACCAACGGATGCACACCGGAATTATTGTCGGAGGCAAAACTTCTCATTGTTTCTTACATTTTAATTCGTGATGCAAAGTAACAGAATTATTTCCGGAAATCCATTGAAAGGAAGATACATAAAGCAGAAAAAGGATAAAAAACGAGAATCTCCGAAGTGCTGACTATGCTGTCATTCCTCCGGAGATTCTTCTGTTCTCGTTAAAGCGTCAAACTCTTTCAGCCAATATAAACATTCACACAGAGATATACATAAAGCTCTTCATC
Source organism: Bacteroides finegoldii DSM 17565 (assembly GCF_000156195.1). Taxonomy (GTDB): domain Bacteria; phylum Bacteroidota; class Bacteroidia; order Bacteroidales; family Bacteroidaceae; genus Bacteroides; species Bacteroides finegoldii. The sequence goes on from NZ_GG688317.1 coordinate 491,516, forward strand.
GCACTGATCGAACTCTATTTTGCTCTCTCTTGACAACCACCCCAAAGCGGCACCCAGCTCTTTATCTTTCAGCCCGGATTTTCTCTTCAAAAGTCCATAGCTCCACTTCTCATTATTGCTAAGCAGTTGCCAAACCTTACCGGCATTCACACCGATTTCATTTCTGTTCATTTTTCTAGAGTAATTAAGAGGTTTAATACATTAGGTTAAGATTTCGCCTATAAAGATAACAAAAGGATATTGCAATTGTTTATACATCTTTACTAAAAAGTTGTTACAGAATTAATTTTAACATAAAAGCGGTGATGTGTCCCGACACAAAGGCGTTATTAGCATATGTTAAATCAGTAACTTTTCTTTGCAGCCATCTGTTATTACAATAAAAATCAATCCTAAACCAATTACAGCTATGGCAAAAAAAATAAGCAGAACAGTTGATAGATACTCTGGTAAAATCCGGAGTTGAACGCATCTACGCCGTAACAGGCGACAGTCTGAATGAAGTAAACGAAGCAGTCAGAAAAAACGATCAAATAAAATGGATACATGTGCGCCACGAAGAAACAGGGGCGTATGCCGCTGCGGCAGAAGCACAACTGACCGGTCGCCCGGGATGCTGCGCGGGAAGTAGTGGGCCGGGACATGTTCATCTGATTAACGGCTTGTATGACGCACACCGGTCCGGCGCACCGGTAATCGCCATCGCCTCTACAATTCCTACCGGAGAGTTCGGTACGGAATATTTTCAGGAGACAAATACCATCAAACTTTTTAACGATTGCAGTTATTATAATGAAGTAGCCACTACTCCCACACAATTTCCACGTATGCTCCAGTCGGCCATACAAACGGCTGTCACCCGCAAAGGGGTGTCCGTTATCGGGCTTCCGGGTGACTTGGCAAAGGCTTCTGCCGTTACCGTCGACTCGTCGGTTATCAACTATCCTGCCCCACCGGAAGTTTGTCCGTCGGAAGAAGATCTGGCTCAATTAGCTGACATGTTAAACAAACATACACGTATCACTCTTTTCTGCGGCATCGGTTGCCGGGGAGCTCACGAGGAAGTGATCGCGCTTTCCGAGAAGCTGAATGCTCCGGTGGTATATACTTTCAAAGGAAAGATGGAGGTGCAATATGAAAATCCGTATGAAGTGGGTATGACCGGATTGTTGGGAATGCCGTCAGGCTATTACAGTATGCATGAAGCCGAAGTGCTTCTCATGCTCGGCACAGACTTTCCTTATTCCGCTTTCCTGCCGGATGACATCAAGATAGCACAGATTGATATAAAGCCCGAACGTCTGGGACGTCGTGCAAAGGTGGATATCGGACTTTGCGGTGATGTTAAACTGAGCATCCAAAGTCTATTGCGTATGCTGAATCCGAAGACAGATGATTCGTTCCTGTTGAAACAACTCAAAAGATATGAAGGCGTAAAGAAGGATCTAGCTGCTTACACGGAAGATAAAGGCGACGTAAATAAGATTCATCCCGAATATGTGATGTCCGAAATAGACAAACTAAGTTCGGACGATGCTGTGTTCACAGTAGATACGGGAATGACTTGTGTGTGGGGAGCACGTTATCTGCAAGCGACAGGCAAACGCCACATGCTGGGTTCTTTCAATCATGGTTCTATGGCAAATGCTTTGCCGCAAGCCATCGGTGCCGCACTAGCTTATCCGGATCGCCAGGTAGTGGCGCTTTGCGGAGATGGTGGCTTGTCTATGACTTTAGGAGACTTGGAAACCGTTGTACAATATAAGTTACCAATTAAAATTATCGTATTCAACAACCGTTCATTGGGAATGGTGAAGTTGGAAATGGAAGTGGACGGATTGCCGGACTGGCAGACAAATATGTTGAATCCAGACTTTGCTCAAGTGGCCGAAGCGATGGGAATGGCAGGGTTTAATGTCAGCGATCCGGAAGAGGTGTTGACTACCTTACTTAATGCATTCGAACTGGATGGTCCGGTACTTGTCAATATCATGACTGATCCGAATGCACTGGCCATGCCTCCGAAAATTGAATTCGGACAAATGGTGGGTTTTGCACAGTCGATGTACAAGTTGTTAATCAACGGCCGCTCACAAGAAGTAATTGATACCATCAATTCTAACTTTAAGCATATACGGGAGGTATTTTAAGTTATTCTCTTTTTAAGATCTTCAATACCTCTCCCAAAGTATGACTTACTATTATTGCTAATCGCAATAAGGTAAGTCATACCTTTTTATTGTCTATTTTATAGTCTATCTTGAAGTGGAAATCATTTTATTTTCTTATGTTTGCAATTATCAAAAAGTAAAAACACATGGAAAAGCCCGACTTTTCGCCTTTATCCCGACAAGCTCTACACACAACCATTAATACCGGATACAACCGTTATTCCATTCAAAGCGATATCTGCCTTCTTTACAGCCTTAAAATTCTCAACCGACAGTTCTACTATTTTATCCATACAGATATATTCTATAATATAGATGATATGCAAAGATAAGAAACAAAAAGAGATTCTTTTAAGTTTCAGAACAGTTTATAACAAAAAAGTCGCTTTCGGTAAACCGAAAGCGACTCCTATATTCATTCTACGAAAGCCGGAATTACATCATTCCACCCATGCCTCCCATTCCGGGAGCACCCATCGGCATTTCTGGCTTATCTTCCTTCTTTTCTACGATTACACATTCAGTAGTCAGGAACATACCAGCGATAGAAGCTGCATTTTCCAAAGCTACACGAGCAACCTTAGCAGGATCTACCACACCGGCAGCGTGCAAGTTTTCGTACACATCCGTACGGGCATTGTAACCGAAGTCACCCTTTCCTTCACGTACTTTCTGAACAACTACAGCACCTTCTTTACCGGCATTAGCTACAATCTCACGAAGCGGTTCCTCGATGGCGCGTTTGATGATACCGATACCGGTTGTCTCATCAGCATTGTCACCCGTCAGACCTTCCAAAGATTCGATGGCACGGATGTAAGCTACGCCACCACCCGGAATAATACCTTCTTCGATAGCAGCACGGGTTGCACGCAATGCGTCATCTACACGGTCTTTCTTTTCTTTCATTTCCACTTCAGAAGCAGCACCTACATAGAGAACAGCTACACCACCTGACAATTTAGCCAGACGTTCCTGCAATTTCTCGCGGTCATAGTCAGACTTAGTTGAAGCAATCTGAGCTTTGATCTGTTCGCAACGTTCTTTGATGTTGGCTTTGTCACCTGCACCGTTTACGATTGTTGTATTGTCTTTAGAAACAGTAACCTTGTCGGCAGTACCCAACATTTCGATGGTAGCCTGTTCCAGTTTCAAACCTTTTTCTTCACTGATAACAACACCACCTGTCAGGATAGCAATATCTTCAAGCATTTCTTTACGACGATCACCGAAGCCCGGAGCCTTCACTGCACAAATCTTCAATTGAGAACGCAGACGGTTCACTACTAATGTAGTCAATGCTTCGCTATCTACATCTTCTGCAATTACCAACAAAGGACGACCTGTCTGTACAGCTGGTTCAAGGATAGGCAAGAAATCTTTCAAGTTAGAAATCTTCTTGTCGTAGATCAGGATGTAAGGTTTCTCCATCTCACATTCCATCTTTTCCGTATTTGTTACGAAATAAGCCGACAAATAACCACGGTCGAACTGCATACCTTCCACTACGCCGATGGTAGTATCAGTACCCTTAGCTTCTTCGATAGTGATAACACCGTCTTTAGAAACTTTACGCATAGCGTCAGCAATCAATTTACCGATCACCGGATCATTGTTTGCAGATACAGTAGCCACTTGCTCGATCTTATCGTAGTTGTCACCGACTGTTTCAGCTTGGTTCTTGATTGATTCCACTACTTTGGCAACAGCCTTGTCGATACCGCGTTTGATATCCATCGGGCTGGCACCTGCTGTTACGTTCTTCAAACCTTCAGCTACGATAGCCTGAGCAAGAACAGTTGCAGTAGTTGTACCGTCACCCGCATCGTCACCTGTCTTAGAAGCGACCTCTTTTACCAACTGTGCACCAGTATTCTGGTAAGCGTCAGCCAATTCGATTTCTTTAGCTACTGTCACACCGTCTTTTGTGATGTGCGGAGCACCGAATTTCTTCTCAATGATAACATTACGTCCTTTCGGACCAAGAGTTACTTTTACTGCATTCGCCAAAGCATCGACACCTTTTTTCAATTGGTCGCGGGCATCGATATTGAATAATATTTCTTTTGCCATATCTTTATTTACTATTTAAAATTTTACTATCTACTATTATTAATTAACCCAAAACAGCGAGAACGTCGCTCTGACGCATGATAAGATATTTAGTACCTTCAACGTCAAGTTCTGTTCCGGCATATTTACCATAAAGAACCGTATCGCCTACTTTCAATACCATTTCTTCGTCTTTCGTACCGTGACCTACTGCCACAACTTCACCCTTCAAAGGTTTTTCTTTTGCTGTATCAGGGATAATGATACCACCAATTGTTTTTTCTTCTGCAGGTGCAGGGAGGATAAGCACTCTGTCTGCTAATGGTTTAATGTTCATAGTTACTTGTTATATTTTAGTTATACATTTAATATTTAGATGTTACCCGTCATTTTCAGGCGGAACGCTAAAAACATTGCGAAAAGTGTGCCAAAGCAGTTTAGTGATTCTTTGTCAGAAATTGAACTGACAAAATGGCTGTCTGCCTACCTCGTTATGGCAAAAACAAATGAATCCCGTGCGAAAGTTTTCGCACAGGATTCATATTATGCCTTATTATAACATGAGCTTGATATATTAATAGCCTTCACCTTTTCACTGTAACTCCTCATTCATCAGTGTTAACGGGTGAAGAGCGACATCTTCACCCGCATTTACACCTCCGGTTCATTAATAACAAGCTTACTTTCTATAGGCACTAAACTTCTTTTCTATTATAGATAAACTTCTCTTCTTCCGAATATAAAATTCTTTTGCACTAGGCACAATCTATAAACGCAAGTTGCGTTTATAAAAACAAAGATTGCGTTTATAAAAACAAAGGCTTCGTTTTTATAATCAAAGCCTTCGTTTATAGTTTATCTATAACCAAAAAGAAATTAGTTCTTATAGAAAGGAAGTTTAGATCCTATAGAAAAGAAGTTCATCTACAATATCCGGTCGCCATCAGACCAATTATCGGTATACATAGATAGCTTAAAAAAAGGAAAGTGGGTGAAATATATGCCCTTCACCTGCTAACATCCATGAATAAGGCGTTATAGCGAAAAGGTGAAAGGCATATCACATTTGTACGACACACGGACATCATACCTTAATTCCGGTAAATCAGACAGATAGAAAGTCTTTTCTTACTCTTCTTTAGCTTCAGTCAAGCCATACTTTGCTCTCGTAATTTTCCGTACAAGTTCCCTTTGAACACTTTCCAATGCGTTCACTTCTTTATCCAACAGTTCCAAAGCTGAACCTTTCTGTAGCAGATAAGAACGGTCTGAGTATTTTATCATAGAAGTGGACACTGCCTTATTATCCTTTTTATATTGTTCAATCATATATCGCAAAGCTTCCGATCTATATTTACAAACGGTCTTCCGTTCCGCATAATATAATTCTTTGTAAGCATTGTCTTCACTTCTCAACTTCTTCCAAAAAGCAGAAAAAGCTGCCGACACCGCATCTTTCTCTTCCTTAGATACAGCCTCCGATTGTCTCTTTTTAAGCTCCCTATATTCTTTATATGTATTTAAGAACTTATCCAGCGCATCTTTACAGACTTTATGCTCAAGCCGGTAATTTTCCAATGAAGCAGGACGGTTATATTCAACAATCTCTTGCAGGTAAGGCACATCATTCCAACTGATATACTTATTATTCGCTTCACAATAGTCTGCGTAAGCACTCACAAGTTGCCAACTATATTCTTTTGTTTTCTGATTCAGTTCTTCATTGATGGCCGACAAACTTTTCTCCATTTCCTGTAAATTCTGCGCTAATGCGGTCTGCATACTCCCCCATCCCGAAATGAACAGACAAAGGACACTTAATAATGTTGTTTTCATAATATAATGATTTTAAATTATAGACTTGCCATGTATTTCCAAAGAGGGGCGGCATTCAGCGACTGCATAATTTCGTTATTCTCAAGCAACGTCCTCACCTCTTCCAATGTGAACAAATGCACAGAAATATCTTCCGTAGCTTCCAAATGTTGATGATCTATCAGTTCCACATCTGTGGCGAGAAAACAATGAGTCAAGTTAGTATGAGTACTCGGATTAGCCGAAACTACCATATATTCCTGCCAGTTCCCATTGCCATACCCTGTTTCTTCCCACAATTCGCGCTGGGCGGATACCAGTGGCGAAACATCTTCCTTCTCGCACACACCGGCGCAAAGTTCATAACAAGTCCGTCCGATTCCAGGACGGTACTGACGAACAAAAACAAATTTACCTTCTTTGGTGATGGCAATCGTATTCACCCAATCGGGATATTCTAAGATATAATATTCGGGGATATGATTCCCATTTGGGAGCAACATATCTTCGCAACGTACAGTTAGCCAAGGGCGACGAAACAGGTACTTACTACTCACAGTTTGCCATGCTTTATTCTTTTCTTCCATGAAGTTTCATTTTTTCTTCCGACAAATATAGGAATTTCCAGCGAACCACCTCACTTCGCCTGTTTATTTTCTTTTATTGCAAAAAACTTAAATATTGAAATAGTGTTCGTATCTTTGCACCGGCTAACTAATAATCTCTTTATTTTTATTACAATATGGCATTTACGAATAATATTATGATTGTCCGGCACAAATTGCTGGCAGACCTTGTAAGACTCTGGAAAAACGACCAGTTAATAGAAAAGATAGACCGGCTCCCCGTAGAACTGAGCCCCCGAAGATCGAAGCCGATGGGACGTTGCTGCATACATAAAGAACGGGCGGTATGGAGATATAAGACTTTTCCTTTGATGGGATTGGATATGACGGATGAACATGATGAAGTCGCTCCCCTCTCTGATTATGCGCGTATGGCATTGAGCCGCCCCGAGCCGAATAAGGAAAATATCATGTGTGTGATTGATGAAGCATGTTCTTCCTGTGTCCAAATCAACTATGAGATTACCAATCTTTGTCGCGGATGCGTAGCCCGCAGTTGCTATATGAACTGCCCCAAAGACGCTATACGCTTCAAAAAGAACGGTCAGGCGATGATTGACCATGACACTTGCGTCAGTTGCGGTATTTGCCATAAGAGTTGTCCTTATCATGCCATTGTGTATATCCCCGTGCCATGTGAGGAGTCTTGTCCGGTAAAAGCGATCAGCAAAGACGAACATGGCATAGAGCATATCGATGAAAGTAAATGTATCTATTGCGGTAAGTGCCTGAACGCTTGTCCATTTGGTGCAATCTTTGAGATTTCACAGACATTCGATGTCCTGCAGCATATCCGTAAAGGAGAAAAGCTGGTTGCCATCGTTGCACCGTCCATTCTCGGGCAGTTCAACACAACCATAGAAAAGGTATATGGAGCATTTAAGGAAATAGGATTCGCTGATGTCATTGAGGTTGCTGAAGGTGCCATGCAGACTACCAGCAACGAAGCTCACGAGTTATTGGAGAAGTTGGAAGAGGGACAGAAATTCATGACCACTTCTTGTTGCCCTTCCTACATAGAGTTAGTCGAAAAACATATTCCGGGAATGAAGCCATACGTATCTTCCACCGGTTCACCCATGTATTATGCCGCACGGATCGCCAAAGAAAAACACCCGGACGCAAAAATCGTATTCGTCGGCCCCTGTATAGCCAAGCGTAAAGAAGTCCGACGCGACGAAGCGGTAGACTACATTCTGACATTTGAGGAAATAGGTTCTATTCTTGATGGATTCGATATCCAACTGGAACAAATGCAGGAATTTTCCATTTTGCACACTTCCGTCCGCGAAGCACACGGGTTTGCCCAGGCAGGCGGCGTGATGGGGGCTGTCAAGGCTTACTTGAAAGAAGAAGCGGAGAAAATCAACGCGATACAGGTATCGGACATCAATAAGAAGAATATCGCTCTGTTACGCGCTTGCGCCAAGACGGGAAAAGCTGCCGGACAATTCATCGAAGTGATGGCTTGCGAAGGCGGATGTATCACCGGTCCAAGTACGCATAACGATATTGTTTCAGGACGTCGCCAACTGGTACAAGAGCTTCTCAAACGCAAAGAGAGCTATGAAACAATGGATCGATAGGCTACGGTGGGAAAGAACACTCCGACCGGAAGAGTTCCGGCAACTGTTGACTGAATGTGACGCAGAGCTGCTGCGTTACATCAACAAACAGGCGCAGGAAGTCAGTCTCCTTCATTTTGGAAACAAGATTTATATCCGTGGACTGATTGAAATCAGTAATTGCTGCCGGAACAACTGCTATTACTGCGGCATTCGTAAAGGTAATCCAAACATCGAGCGTTATCGGCTGACGCAGGAAAGCATATTGGACTGTTGCAAACAGGGATATGAGTCAGGTTTCCGTACTTTCGTCCTGCAAGGTGGAGAAGATCCCGTCCTGACGGATGATAAGATAGAGAGGATAGTCACAAACATCCGGCAAGAATACCCGGACTGTGCCATTACATTATCACTCGGAGAGAAGTCCCGCAATACGTATGAACGTTTTTTTAAAGCAGGCGCCAACCGTTATCTGCTACGCCACGAAACTTACAACGAGGCACACTACCAACAACTGCATCCGGCGGAGATGTCCGGCAAGCGGCGTTTGCAATGTCTGCAAGATTTAAAAGACATCGGTTACCAGACAGGAACCGGAATTATGGTCGGCAGTCCCGGACAGACAGTGGAAGATATTATCGAAGATATCTTATTTATAGAACGGCTCCGTCCGGAAATGATCGGCATAGGTCCTTTCCTGCCGCATCATGATACCCCTTTTGCCCAATGCCCAAGTGGAACAGTGGCACAGACAGTTCTCCTATTATCCATCTTCCGCCTGATGCATCCATCTGCATTGATTCCGGCAACAACGGCTTTAGCGACTCTTGCCTCCGACGGAAGAGAACGGGGAATATTGGCAGGCGCCAATGTAGTAATGCCTAACCTCTCTCCGCGCGAGGAACGGAAGAAATATGAGTTATATAATGACAAAGCTTCACTCGGAGCGGAATCTGCCGAAGGCTTGATTGCCCTACAAAAACAACTGAATGCCATCGGCTACGAGATTTCCACCGAAAGAGGGGACTTTATACAGTACACCACAGATTACACGGATTTTCACAGATTAAGAATGAACCGGAATAAATCTGTGAAAATCCGTGTAATCTGTGGTGAAAATGAAAAAAGAGAAAATATATGATATACCAAAAAGATTCATCAAAAGCAGAAGAGTTTATCCACCACGAAGAAATTCTGGATACGCTGGAATACGCTAAAAACAATAAAGACAACCGTGCACTTATCGAGCAGCTGATTGAAAAGGCCTCCCATTGTAAAGGATTGAGCCATCGCGAAGCAGCCCTGTTGCTGGAATGCAACCAGCCCGACCTTATAGAACGCATATTTCATCTTGCTAAAGAAATCAAGCAAAAATTCTATGGTAACCGCATCGTGATGTTTGCACCGCTCTATCTGTCGAACTATTGCGTAAACGGTTGTACATATTGCCCGTATCACGCCAAGAACAAGACAATTGCCCGCAAGAAACTGACACAGGAAGAGATTCGCCGGGAAGTGATCGCCTTACAGGACATGGGACACAAGCGTCTTGCTCTTGAAGCCGGAGAACATCCATCACTGAATCCGATAGAATATATCCTGGAGTCCATAAAGACAATTTATAGCATTCAGCATAAGAACGGTGCCATCCGCCGGGTGAATGTCAACATCGCTGCTACTACGGTAGAAAATTACCGTAAACTGAAAGAAGCGGGTATCGGTACCTACATTCTATTTCAGGAAACTTATCACAAGGAAAACTACGAAACCCTCCACCCTACCGGACCGAAAAGTAACTATGCTTACCATACGGAAGCAATGGACCGTGCAATGGAAGGAGGTATTGATGATGTGGGGATTGGAGTTCTTTTCGGTCTGAATACTTATCGGTATGATTTTGTAGGATTGTTAATGCATACCGAACATCTGGAAGCTAAGTTCGGTGTAGGACCACATACCATCAGCGTCCCCCGAATCTGTTCGGCAGATGATATTGACGCCAGAGACTTTCCCAATGCCATCTCAGATGAAATATTCAGCAAGATTGTGGCTGTGATTCGGATTGCCGTTCCTTATACGGGAATGATTATTTCCACCCGTGAATCACAGGAATCCCGTAAAAAAGTTCTCGAACTGGGTATCTCGCAAATCAGTGGCGGCTCACGTACCAGTGTAGGCGGTTATGCCGAAACAGAATTACCCGAAAACAACTCCGCTCAATTTGATGTCAGCGATACACGGACATTGGACGAAGTGGTCAACTGGCTACTCGAACTAGGCTATATTCCTAGTTTTTGCACTGCCTGCTACCGGGAAGGACGGATGGGAGACCGCTTCATGTCATTAGTCAAATCCGGTCAGATAGCAAATTGCTGCGGGCCGAACGCTCTGATGACCTTGAAAGAGTATCTGGAAGACTATGCCTCCGAAGATACCCATCGGAAAGGATTGGAGCTGATTTCCAAAGAAACGGAACGAATTCCCAATCCCAAAATCAGAGAAATAGCTATCCGTAACTTAAAAGAAATTTCCAACGGTAAAAGAGATTTTCGCTTATGAGCCTGACAAATACTCCAAATGCCAACAGACTTCATATAGCCCTTTTCGGCAGACGGAACAGTGGTAAATCTTCTCTTGTCAATGCATTGACGGGACAGGATACCGCCCTCGTTTCAGATACTCCGGGAACGACTACCGATCTTGTATCCAAAGCTATGGAAATGCAAGGTATTGGTCCGTGTTTGTTTATAGATACTCCGGGGTTCGATGATGAGGGAGAGCTGGGAGAGCTGCGTGTCAGCCGGACTTTAAAAGCTATTGAGAAAACGGATATTGCATTGCTGCTATGTGGGGATACTACCTTTTCTCATGAAAAAGAGATGCTAGCACTATTGAAAGAGAAGAATATCCCTGTCATTCCAGTATTGAATAAAATAGATATAAGAGAGAACAGTGATAGCTTAGCTACATACATTGAGAAAGAATGTAAAATACGTCCATTGCTCGTCAGTGCAAAAGAAGAGATAGGAATCGAGCAAATCCGGCAGGCAATTCTTGAAAAACTGCCTTCGGATTTCGGTCAGCAAAGCATTACCGGAGAGCTTACCGCAGAGAATGATCTTGTTCTTCTCGTCATGCCGCAGGATATCCAAGCTCCCAAAGGCAGACTTATCCTGCCGCAAGTGCAGACAATCCGTGAATTGCTAGACAAGAAATGCCTTGTTGTGAGTTGCACTACCGACAAGTTGACAGAGACATTACAAGCTCTCGCCCGTCCTCCAAAACTAATCATCACCGACTCGCAAGTTTTCAAAGCTGTTTATGAACAGAAACCGGAAGAAAGCAAACTGACCTCTTTTTCGGTACTTTTTGCCGGTTATAAGGGAGACATTCATTACTATGTAGAAAGCGCTGCCGTCATTGAAAGCCTGACGGAGGATTCACGCGTATTGATTGCGGAGGCTTGTACCCATGCTCCCCTTACCGAAGATATAGGAAGAGTGAAACTTCCCCGCCTATTACGCAAACGAATTGGCAAAAAGTTACAAATCGACATTGTAGGCGGAACGGATTTTCCTCAGGATCTCATGCCTTACGACTTGATTATCCATTGCGGAGCATGTATGTTCAACCGCAAATATGTGCTAAGCCGCATCGAACGTGCACGGGAGCAGCACATCCCCATGACAAATTATGGAGTGGCTATCGCCTACCTCAACGGAATACTTGACCAAATAGAATATTAAACAGTACACACGGAAAGAAAAAATAAGGTGTCGCTGATTGTGAAGTCAACGACACCTTATTTTTTTTATATTCCTACTATCTCTTATCTTATAGCAGCAATCAATTCTTCCGCCGAAACAAGATTCTGTTCTCCTGTCTCCATATTCTTCAGCATTGCTTTGCCTTCGTTCATTTCATTCTCACCGACAATAGCTACAAACGGAATATTCTTTGCATTGGCATAGCTCATCTGCTTCTTCATCTTAGCCGTATCGGGGAAAATCTCCGCACGGATACCTGCAGCACGTACTTTCGATAAAATGCCCATAGAGAACGCGGCTTCCTTCTCACCAAAGTTAATAAACAGAAGTTCGGTTCCATTCACAGCTTCTTTAGGATAAAGGTCGAGTTGGTTCAGCACATCAAAGATACGGTCTGCACCAAAGGAAATACCGACACCTGATACTCCTGCCATGCCGAATACACCGGTCAAGTTGTCATAGCGACCACCACCTGTGATACTGCCGATCTGCACATCCAATGCTTTTACTTCAAAAATAGCACCGGTATAATAATTCAGTCCGCGAGCTAATGTCAGGTCGAGTTCGATTTCATTCTTCAATCCCATTGTCTCTAAAGTATTCAGAATAAATTCGCTCTCTTCTACCCCTTTCAATCCTACTTCGCTGGCAGCCAACACATTTTTCAGCGTCGCCAACTTTTCCGCATTCGTTCCGCTAAGGAGAATGATCGGTTGTAGCTTGGCAATAGCCTCATCACTGATACCTTTCTCTTTCAGTTCGGCATTTACATTGTCCAAACCGATTTTATCCAACTTATCTATGGCAACAGTGATATCGACAATCTTATCCGATTCACCGATAATCTCGGCAATACCGGAAAGAATCTTGCGATTATTGATTTTAATGCACACACGGATGTTGAAACGGCTGAATACAGTATCGACAATCTGCATCAATTCGACTTCGTTCAGCAAGGAATCACTTCCCACCACGTCTGCATCACACTGATAAAACTCGCGATAACGTCCTTTCTGCGGACGGTCGGCACGCCATACCGGCTGTATCTGATAACGCTTGAAAGGGAAAGTGATTTCGTCACGGTGCATCACTACATAACGCGCAAAAGGTACTGTCAAGTCATAACGCAATCCTTTCTCACAGAACTTACTTGCCAGCTTAGCAGCATTACGGCTCAATAATTCTTCGTCTGTGATTCCTGAGAAGTAATCACCCGAATTCTGAATCTTAAAAAGGAGTTTATCACCTTCGTCACCGTACTTTCCCATCAACGTAGAAAGCATCTCCATCGCAGGAGTTTCTATCTGCTGAAAACCATACAGATGGTATACGTCACGAATTGTATTGAATATATAATTACGCTTCGCCATTTCTACCGGCGAGAAGTCACGAGTTCCTTTAGGAATACTTGGTTTTGCTGCCATGATATTGCTGTTTATAATTTTAATTGCGCAAATTTACTGCAAATTTCCGAGCAATGCTTACATATATATGAAAAAATCCTCCATAGTCTTCGGAAAGACTTAGTCTCTTCTACCCATGAAAATCATGATATAGTAAACCAACGTAGCCAATGAACTCAATGCAGCAACTACATAGGTATAAGCAGCAGAACGAAGAGCATCTTCAGCTTGTGCATGATTGTACGAGTTAGTAATGCCGGATGAACTCAACCATACCAATGCACGTTTACTTGCATTGATTTCCACTGGCAACGTGATAAAACTGAACAATGTAGTCATGGCAAACAAAATAATACCTGCCAGCAATAACTGCGGAAATGTGTTCACCAACAAGATACCACCCAGCAATACCCATGTCATAATGGAAGAGGCAAAATTAACTACCGGAACCAACGCACTACGCATCTTCAAAGGAGCATACATACGCGCATGCTGCACGGCATGACCACATTCATGAGCCGCTACGGCAGCCGCCATTATACTATTACTTTCGTACACTCCTTCACTCAGATTCACCGTTTTGTTAGTCGGATTATAGTGATCGGTCAACTGACCCGGCGTATGCGTCACCTGTACATCATAAATTCCATTGTCATGCAACATCTTGATAGCTACGTCGCGTCCTGTCATTCCATTTCCTGTAGGAATCTTAGAATACTTTTTGAATTTGCTCTGCAAATTCATTTGTACCAGCCAACTTACTACGGCTATTCCTATAAATAATACCCAATAAGACATATTCATTTCATTTTAATTATTACTCTATATCTCCATATACAAATTGTTTGCCAAAAATAAGGGGAAACTATCAATGTCAGAATAGTTTCCCCTTGCTTTTATGAAGAATTAGCTAAAAATTAGTCAATTATTATTCTTCAGTATAGCGTTCGATAGTTTGTGCTCTGTCCGGTCCTACAGATACAATCTTGATTTGTACCCCCAACTGCTCCTCTAGGAAAGTCAAATAAGCATTGAATTCTTCCGGGAACTCATCTTCGCTCTGCATCTTAGTCATATCTGTCTTCCAACCGGGAAGTTCTGCATATACAGGTTCCACGCCTTCTGTGATATCGTACGGGAAATAGTCGATTTCCTCACCATTTACCTTGTAAGCTACACAAGCCTTGATGGTATCGAAAGTATCAAGCACATCGCTCTTCATCATAATCAACTTAGTAACTCCGTTTACCATTACAGAATATTTTAATGCTACCAAGTCAATCCATCCGCAACGACGCTTACGGCCGGTCACAGCACCAAACTCATGTCCCAATGCGCCAATCTTGTCGCCTGTCTCATCAAACAACTCCGAAGGGAACGGACCTGCACCTACACGTGTACAATATGCTTTGAAGATACCATATACCTCCCCGATACGGTTAGGAGCTACGCCCAAGCCTGTACAAGCACCTGCACAAACCGTATTAGAAGAAGTTACGAACGGATATGAACCGAAGTCAATGTCAAGCATAGTACCTTGGGCACCTTCACAAAGTACGCTCTTACCATCCTTCAACAAATTGTTTATTTCATGTTCACTATCTACGAAATGGAATTGTTTCAGATATTCAATACCTTCCAGCCAAGCCTTTTCCAGCTCCGTCAAGTCATATTCATAATTCAGACTTTTCAGAATCTGTTCGTGACGGGCTTTCGCTGCGGCATATTTCTGTTCGAAATTATGAAGGATATCTCCAACACGAACACCGTTACGACTAACTTTATCTGTATATGTAGGACCAATACCCTTACCGGTAGTTCCTACTTTGGCATCCCCTTTGGCAGCTTCATAGGCAGCGTCAAGGATACGATGTGTCGGAAGAATCAAGTGAGCCTTCTTTGAAATATGCAAACGTTCTTTCAACGGATGACCGGATGCTTCAAGAGCCTCAGCCTCTGCCTTGAACAGCGCCGGGTCAAGTACCACACCATTGCCGATGATGTTTACCTTATTTCCCTGAAAAATACCGGAAGGAATAGAGCGAAGTACATACTTCTGTCCTTCAAACTCAAGTGTGTGACCGGCATTCGGGCCGCCCTGAAAACGAGCAACCACATCGTACTTAGGTGTTAAAACGTCGACTACTTTTCCTTTACCTTCGTCGCCCCATTGTAATCCTAATAGAACATCTACTTTCATCTTTCTTTTTTATTGTTGTTATTGACTTTTTTCCGTTTGTTGGCTCTGTCGCACTTGCTGCATATCCCATATATATATAAGGAATAATGCGAAAGCTGGAAGCGGCTTAATTTCGTATTTTCAATGACATGCTGCAATTCCTCATTCTGAAACTCAGTCACTTTACCGCATTGCGTACATATCTGGTGATGATGCGTTTCACGATTGTATGATTTTTCGTATTGGGAAGAAGTACCGAACTGATGCTTAATGACCAGCCGTGCATTGATAAGAAGAATAATGGTATTGTAAAGAGTAGCCCGACTCACCCGGAAATTCTCCTGATCCATCATTCGTGAATAAAGCATGTCGATATCGAAATGACCGTCGATAGAATAAATTGTATCGAGTATGGCGTAGCGTTCAGGAGTCTTACGATGCCCGTTCGCAGTGAGATATTCAGTGAATATCTGCCTTACTGTATCTTTCACGTTTTGAGTTTCCATCATCAGCCAAAATTAGCGCGAACAAAGTTAAGCCTTTTTTGCGGAACGCAAAAGGATTTTAATAAATTATCAATTTGCTCCTATGCCAATATACCAATTAAAAGTACACAGGCTTATTATTCCATCTCCGCCTTTACCATATTATAAAGCATTTGCTCTCCTTCCATATTGGAATCGGCCATTCCTTCTACCAACCGACATACCCGGAAAGCATTCTCTTCGTTGTGCTGCATATATTTACGAATCACCAGCAAAGCAGCATTGCGTACATGATAACTTTCGGAGTGAACGGCGCAAATAGCCTGGTCAAGCAACTCACCGGCAGCCCGTTCAGTCATATCTCCCTTTTTCATCAGAAGCCGGGCAGCAGTCAGGAACCCACAAGTCTGTATATATTCCCGTTCATCGGCTATCCAGTGGAAAGACTTGGCAGGGGCATACGGCAGATTCTGAAAAAGATTCATACACGTCAGTTCCGCAATCTCTATATTCCGGATATCCTCTACCCAAATATCGGCTATTTCAGGATAAAAAGTATCAATCGGCTGCAACAGTCCGGCCAATATTTTACATTCGCGGATATCCTCTTTCCACAAAGCCTGCGCCAAGTCGTGATTCTTCTCGTAATTCCCTGCGATCATTTTGATACGGGGCAGTTCGACACCAAAATTCAATTTGTATACCAACCCCTTTTCACGCATACTTTGGGACACAGCCCCGTTCATTGAGAGACGGAGCTGTGTCTTGATATCTTTCAGTTGTTCTTTAATATCCATTTCAGATTAGTTGTTTACCGAAGGCAACGGAGAGTTTTCGGTGCTGTAACGTAACATCTGTTCTGCATAACCTTCGTCGTATGATACGGTGACATCCGTAATGTTACCGTTTTCATCCGTCACCAGTTCATATTTAGGATTCACAAAGCCTTTGTAAGGAGCCAGATTCAACTTCTTATAGCGTTCCAGTATCTCAGCATGCAGAGTCGGATCTACTTTCACCGCATAATTCTCTACCAATGAACGGGCACCTTCAAAATCACCGGTCGACTTGATACGTTGGATCTCAGCCAATAACTCACCGAAAAGTTCGCGTACCTTCGGATAATCGTTGATGACCACATACGTCTTTCCATCCTTCTTCACCAATTCCACGACTTTATCGGCAGCTCCTTTCTCATAGACCCAACGGGCTATTAACTGACGGTTACGCATGTGAGCTTCCTCCACATTGTTTCCCGGTTCGATACGTACCAACTGAGTCATCAGACCATTCATCAGATACGTGTAATATTGAGCTTTATAAGCTTCCGGAGAGGAAAGAAGTTTCAGTTCCAGCAATTTCGAATCAGCCACATAGTACAATCCGAACAAGTCGGCACGGGCTTCCTCAATCGTAGAGCCGTAAGCCTTCAACGCATCAGGATCTACTCCCGGAAGCAACTTCCCGGAACCATGTCCCAGACACTCATGCAAATCCGTGTGAAGTTCGTCCGTCAGATCGGAATAAGCGTCGATCAACTGTCTTTCCGTATCGCTATAAACGAATTCCTCATTAAACCCGTTTCCATGAGCCGCCTTATTGTAAGCGTCCGTAATGTTACCGATAGTCACCGATTTAGAACCGTGATGCGCACGAATCCAGTTAGCATTCGGAAGATTGATACCGATAGCAGTTGACGGATAGAGATCACCGGCAAGGATAGCGGCGGTAATCACCTTAGCCGACACACCCTTCACTTCATCTTTCTTGAAAGACTTGTCCACCGGAGAATGATCCTCGAACCATTGAGCATTGCTGCTGATAATTTCCGTACGGCGAGTAGCTTCCAGGTCTTTGAAGTTGACCAAAGATTCCCAGCTCGCTTTCATGCCTAGCGGATCTCCATAACTTTCTGTAAATCCATTCACAAAATCAATTCGCGAGTCAAGGTCTTTCACCCAAAGAATAGCATATTCATCAAAATCTTTCAGGCTACCGGTCTCATAGAACTGAATCAGTTGGGCAATCACAGCTTTCTGTGCATCATTCTCAGCCACCGCTTCCGCTTTCTTCAGCCAATACACAATCTTCTCAATAGCCTGTGTATAAAGCCCGCCGACTTTCCATACTTTCTCCTGCAACTTTCCATTCTCTTTTACCAGACGGCTATTCAAGCCATAAGAAATGGGAGTCTCATCTTTCGGATCCTTCATCGCTCCGTAGAAAGCCTCCGCTTCCTGTTGCGTCACCCCATCGTAATAGTTACAAGCCGAAGTCAGCACAAGATCCTCACCATCCGCCTGATTCACCCGTTTCGGCATAATAGCCGGATCAAAGATCACGGGGAACAACTCATCACAAAGCTGTTCGGCAGTCTGCCCCTCTGCAAGCGGAAGCTGCTTGGCGTCGAGGGCAAGCACAGCTTGTTTCAAAAAGTCCTGTGAGAAATTCGGTACAAATTTCTCCGAGCCATAATGATGATGAATACCATTGGAGAACCATACTCTTTTCAAGTAAATCTCCATGTTCTTGAAATCAGAAGTTGTCTTATCCCCCTGATAATTCGTATATACCGCTTCGAGCATCCGACGGATTCTCAAATTGTATTTTCCATTCTGGTCGAACAGAATATCCCTTCCTTCCAAAGCAGCCTGTGTCAGGTAATAAATCAGTTCTTTCTGTTTCAGCGTCAGTTCCTCGAATCCGGGAACCTTGTAACGCAAAATCTGTAAATCAGCAAATTGTTCCACTGTGTAATCAAATTTTTCTGCATCAGCAGTTGTTGTTTTACTTCCTCCGCACGACGTCAAAAGCGTGGCGGCAATAGTCATTGAAATAAGATGTTTCTTCATAATGCTAGTGTTGATCAATTAAAATGAGAAAAGGAATTATCTCCAAACATTTTCATTTAGAGGTAATTCCTTTTGGCTAATTCCGGAACACGCTATTACTTTTTGCTTTCCAAATGTTTCTTGCGGTATCCGTTAGGAGTCTCACCTATATTCTTGTAAAATGCGGCATAAAAAGATTGACGATTTGCGAAACCAACCATGGCACTAATTTCTTCCACATTCTTGTCAGCATAACGTTTGTCAGTCAATAAATGCAAAGCATCTTTCACTCTGTATTCATTCAACAAACAAGAATAATTCATACCGAAACGCGAGTTCACTACTGCAGAAAGGTAACGAGTATTCGTCTTCAATTCTTTCGCCAAGTCTTTTGCTGAATAATCAGGATCCTTGTACTTTTTCTGTACGACTATGATATTCAAGATCTTGTCATACAACTCATCTGCCAATTCCGGTCTAATTAACGACCTATATGCAGCCTTCTTTTCTTTCTTCTCCCTCAAATTGTAAGGGCGTTTTTTCGGAGTTTCTTCCGATGTTTTGTTCTCTAAATCACTCATTGAATTAACTGGTTAGGGTTTGTTCATTTGTTAGTAGGTTGCATACTTGCAACGTTACATGTTACAAATGTCTTACTTTTTTTTTAAACACACAATTATTTTGTGCGTTTTTTTCTGAATAAACAATCAAAGACCTTGAAAAAGAGGGATTAAGCTCGAATAATAAGAAACTTTAACCTTTTTATATTTCATATCGGAAACAGAAATCACTCATTATCATAATTGACGAATAAAAACGTACCTTTGCAGCAAGTTTAAATTAACGTCCAATGAGAGATACTCTAAAAACATATTTCGGATACGACAGTTTCCGTCCGCTACAAGAAGAAATCATCCGGCATATTCTAGATAAACAGGATGCACTGGTTCTAATGCCCACAGGTGGAGGAAAATCCATCTGTTATCAATTGCCCGCTTTGCTCAGCGAAGGTACTGCTATCGTGGTTTCTCCGCTTATCTCACTCATGAAAGATCAGGTGGAAGCGTTACAGGCAAACGGCATTGCCGCCGGAGCTCTGAATAGCAGTAATGACGAAACGGAAAATGCCAATTTACGGCGTTCCTGCGTTGCGGGGAAGCTGAAACTGCTTTATATTTCTCCTGAAAAGTTGTTGGCGGAAAAAGACTACCTGCTACGGGATATGAACATTTCTCTATTTGCCATAGACGAAGCTCATTGTATCTCTCAATGGGGACACGATTTTCGTCCGGAGTATACACAGATGGGAGTCCTCCATCAACAATTCCCACAAGTGCCCATCATCGCTTTAACTGCCACTGCGGATAAAATCACCCGCGAAGATATCATCCGTCAGCTACATCTTATCCGACCGCGTACGTTTATTTCTTCTTTCGACCGCCCCAACATCAGCCTGACAGTCAAACGGGGATTTCAGACGAAAGAAAAAAATAAAGCCATCATAGAATTCATCCAACGCCATGGAAAAGAAAGCGGAATTATCTACTGCATGAGCCGCAACAAGACAGAAACTGTAGCCCAAACGCTGCTAAAGCAAGGTATCCGTTGTGGGGTCTATCATGCCGGTTTATCCGCACAGCAACGTGACGAGACACAAAATGATTTCATCAACGACCGCATTCAGGTAGTGTGTGCCACCATCGCTTTCGGTATGGGAATCGACAAATCGAATGTACGCTGGGTGATTCACTATAATCTGCCCAAAAGTATAGAAAGCTTTTATCAGGAAATCGGACGTGCCGGACGGGATGGCCTGCCCAGCGATACTGTATTGTTTTATTCATTAGGCGACCTGATACTACTGACCAAATTTGCATCGGAAAGTAGCCAACAAAAGATCAATCTCGAGAAACTTCAACGAATGCAACAATATGCGGAAGCTGACATCTGCCGGAGACGCATCTTATTGAGCTATTTCGGAGAGACAGCCACAGAGGACTGCGGAAATTGTGATGTCTGCAAGAATCCCCCCCAGCGTTTTGATGGGACAGTCATTGTACAAAAAGCACTAAGCGCCATTGCACGTGCGGAACAACAGATCGGGACAGGGCTTCTGATCGACATTCTGCGGGGAAGCTATTCGGCAGAGGTGACAGCGAAAGGGTACCAAGAACTCAAGACATTCGGTGTCGGGCGTGATATTCCCCCTCGCGATTGGCAAGATTACCTTCTCCAGATGTTGCAACTCGGCTATTTTGAAATAGCTTATAACGAGAACAACCATCTGAAAATCACGCCCAGCGGAAGTGACATTCTTTTTGGGAGAGCAAAAGCCACATTGGCAGTTATCCGTCACGAAGAGACCGCTACACGAAAAGGGAAAAAGAAGAAAGTAGTGGTAACCAAAGAACTTCCTTTCGGCCTGGCAGGCGGCGAAAGCGAAGATTTATTCGAAGCACTGCGCGGATTAAGAAAACAATTAGCTGACCAGGAAGGTCTGCCCGCCTATATTGTATTGTCGGACAAAGTATTACATCTGCTCAGCATTTCACGACCTACCACCATTGAAGATTTCGGATCTATCAGCGGTATCGGAGAATATAAGAAGAAAAAGTATGGTAAAGATTTCGTCAACCTAATCCGGCAGTTCACCTGACATCCGACTCCAAATCCAGTAAAGCCTTTTTTGTCGGCAGCCTACCCGCATAACCGGTCAAAGCACAGTTACCGCCAATCACACGATGACAGGGAATAAGTATTGAAATGGTTATCTACATTGTTTCAACTGCTCGTGTAAATCGGCAGGAGGTACTCCCAGCGAAATGGCTTTCTCAAAGTCCGATTTTGCCAATGCCTTTTTTTTCTGTACCAGATAGATATTTCCACGCAACAAATAAGCATCAGCCGACGAGGCATCCAACCGGATCGCTTCCTCCAAATCAACCAGTGCCAAATCTTCATGTTTCATGTCACGCTCCACATCGGCACGGGCTATATACAGTGTCGCATCCTCAGGATATTCCACAATCATCTTATTCAGAATGGCAAGAGCTTCACGGAACTTTCCTTCTTTCTGTTCCAGCGTAGCCAATCCCAGCCGACCGCTATAACTCTGCGGGTCAAGTTCCAATAAACGATTATAATCAATACGGGCAGCCGGATAATCCCTGCGGAGTACATAAATATACGCACGCATCAATAAGGCTTCCTTATTTTGCTTATCCCCGTCAAGCACCTGGCAATAATCAGTATAAGCGCGATCTGTCTTTCCCATTTCCATATAGATGGCGGCACGGTCCAACAAAATAGGAACTGCCAATGGAGCAAAGTTCAAGGCAAAAGAATAAGATTCGAGTGCCTTATCAAACTCTCCCAAACGACGTTGTACCAATCCCAGATTGGAAAAGAGCAACGCATTCTTCGCATTTTTCGGTTCCAGTTTCAAAGCACGAAGCAAAAGTTCTTCCGCTTGTGGAAGACTGTCTTTTTCGATACAGTCAATAGCCCTTTCGGACAATTGCTGATAAGTTTGCGCATACAAGGCAACCGGGAAACAGAAAAATAAAGCAATAATCGTTCTTACCATGGTTCAAGTCTTTTTAGTATTTATAAATCAAAATCAGTCCAACGGATATGCGTCAAATGCAAACAATTCCGTTGACAAATAACGCTCTCCCGTATCAGGTAACAACGCCACTATCTTTTTGTTTTTAAATTCCGGACGCTGTGCTAGTTGACGGGCTGCATACACAGCTGCTCCCGAAGAAATTCCGGTCAACAAGCCTTCCGTTGCCGATAGCTCACGTCCTGCACGAATCGCTTCATCATCAGGCACACCGATAACTTCGTCTATCATAGAAGCATCATAAAGTTTAGGAATAAAATTGGCTCCGATTCCCTGAATACGGTGTGGAGCCGCCTGTCCACCTTCCAATACAGGAGACGCAGCCGGTTCTACCGCTACGATATAAATATCGGGATTATGTTTCTTTAAAGCACGGGCTACACCGCAAACCGTTCCTCCGGTGCCGACTCCGGCAACAAAAACGTCTACTTCACCATCTGTATCCCGCCAGATTTCTTCTCCTGTCGTACGCTCATGCGCCGCCGCATTGGCTGGATTCTCAAATTGTTGCAGAATCACCGAACCGGGAATACTGTCTCGCAATTCCTCAGCCTTTGCAATGGAAGCCGCCATTCCGCCCAAGCCGTCTGTCAGAACGATTTCCGCACCGAGTGCTTTCAACAGGTTACGCCGTTCCAGACTCATCGTCTCAGGCATTGTCAATATCAGGTGATATCCTTTGATGGTAGCGACCATTGCCAGTCCGACACCTGTATTTCCGCTTGTCGGTTCGATTATCGTTGCGCCGGGCTTCAATACCCCACGTGCCTCCGCATCTTCAATCATCGAAAGAGCCACCCTGTCTTTCACACTTCCCGCCGGATTAAAGGCCTCCAGTTTGGCAATAATATTTTGTTCCAGACCATACTTACCACAATAACCGGAAAGCTCCATCAGAGGAGTATTCCCCACTAAATCTGTTAGTTTCTTCGCAATCTTAGCCATTTCATTACTTAATTTTTGTCACACACACGACAAAGATATGGAAAAAAAAGAGATGTTTTATATTACATCATGAGAAAGATAACGAAAAGTATACTAACTTTGTATCCGTTCAATTATTTTAAGTTTACACATTATGAAAAAGAGAATTATCCAATTTTTCACGACATACTTTTTATTTGTCCTCTTGTTTGTTCTTCAAAAGCCGGTCTTCATGGTCTACTACCATGATTTATACGCCGATGTTTCTTTCGGTGATTATTTTAGTGTCATGTGGCACGGCTTACCTTTGGATTTATCACTCGCAGGTTACCTCACCGCCATTCCCGGCCTGATACTTATCGCTTCCGCCTGGACGGATTCGTCTATACTCCGCCGCATCCGGCAAGTCTATTTCGGATTGATAGCATTTGTTATGGCATGTATCTTTATTGTCGATCTCGGGCTATACGGTTTCTGGGGATTCCGTCTTGACGCCACCCCCATTTTCTATTTCTTCTCCTCACCCAAAGATGCTATCGCAAGCGTCAGTTTCTGGTTCGTTTTATTGGGAATATTAGCAATGTTGGTCTATGCGGCTGTTTTATATTCTATCTTTTATATCGTACTGATCCGTGAAAGAAAACCTTTAAAGATACCCTATCGCCGACAAAATGTTTCATTCGCGCTATTATTGCTCACCGCCGCACTTTTTATCCCCATTCGTGGCGGGTTCACCGTATCGACCATGAATCTGAGTAAAGTCTATTACAGCCAGGATCAGCGAATGAATCATGCCGCCATCAATCCGGCATTCAGTTTCATGTATTCTGCTACCCATCAGAATAATTTTGAGAAACAATATCGGTTCATGGACCCTCAAAAGGCCGACGAATTGTTTGCGGAAATGGTAGACAAACCTGCCGTAACTGCCGACAGTATTCCCCAATTATTAAATACACAACGCCCGAATATTATCTTTATTATTCTCGAAAGTTTTTCCACACACCTGATGGAAACTTTCGGCGGACATCCGAACGTAGCTGTCAATATGGATAAATTCGCCAAAGAAGGCATATTATTCAGCAATTTTTACGCTAGCAGCTTCCGTACCGATCGTGGGCTGGCTTCCATCATCAGTGGTTATCCCGGACAGCCAAGCACCAGCATTATGAAATATCCCGAAAAGACGGACAAACTTCCTTCTATTCCACGAAGTTTGAGAAATGCGGGATACAGTCTGGAATATTATTACGGAGGGGACGCCGACTTTACGAATATGCGTTCTTATCTGGTATCCTCCGGCATTGAGAGAATTGTATGCGATAAGGATTTTCCATTGTCCGAACGTACCGGAAAATGGGGAGCGCAGGACCATGTATTATTCCAACGTCTGATGAAAGACATCAAGGAGGAAAAACAGCAAGAACCTTTTCTTAAACTCGTGCAAACCTCAAGCAGTCATGAACCTTTTGAAGTTCCGTTCCACAGACTGGACGATAAAATACTCAATGCTTTTGCCTATGCGGACAGTTGCGTGGGAGATTTCGTAGAACAATATAAGGAGACGCAGCTTTGGAAAAACACCCTATTTGTACTTGTTCCCGATCATCAGGGAGCTTATCCGTATCCGATAGAAAATCCGTTGGACGGGCAGACCATCCCGTTAATCTTGCTTGGCGGAGCAATCAAAGAGCCTCGTGTAATAGATACGTATGCTTCACAAATTGACATTGCCGCCACCTTGCTCGCACAGCTGGGGCTGCCACACGATGACTTTACATTCAGCAAAAACATACTGAACCCGTCATCTCCGCATTTCGGATATTTTACCCGACCGAACTTCTTCGGCATGGTTACTCCCGAAAACCAGTTGGTATATAACCTGGATGCAAATACCGTACAACTTGACGAAGGTCCAGAGAAAGGTGCCAATCTGGAGAAGGGAAAAGCTTTCCTCCAAAAGCTCTACGATGACCTAGCCAAACGATAAAGCCGGAGAACAACTGAATAATCACAGTAAAAATATAAAAACAGAACCAGATGGTACATACTGACATCATCCAATATCTTTCGGAGATAGATACAAATGTTTTCCTATATTTCAATGGTATCCACTCTCCCTTTTGGGACTATTTCATGACTTCCTTTACAGGAAAAATAATTTGGGTACCGATGTACGCCACCATCCTATACATATTACTAAAGAACTTCCATTGGAAAGCCGCTCTGTGTTATGTAGCCGCTATTGCACTTATCATCACCTTCGCCGACCAGATGTGCAGCAGTATCATCCGTCCGGTCGTGGCACGCCTGCGCCCTTCCAATCCGGAAAGTCCCATTGTAGATATGGTATATATCGTCAACAATTATCGTGGCGGGAGCTACGGTTTCCCGTCGTGTCATGCAGCCAATTCATTCGGTCTTGCCATGTACGTGGTCTTCATGTTCCGCAAACGCTGGCTAAGCATTTTCATTATCGTATGGGCCTTCTGCAATTGTTACACACGCGTATATCTAGGGGTACATTATCCGGGTGATTTGCTTGTCGGAGGAATTATCGGCGGATTCGGCGGATGGCTGTTCGCTACCATTGCCCATAAAGCAACCATCTATCTGGAACCTTCTACCCGTATGAAGAGAAAAGAACTCAAACAATGGTCAGTCACTATTTATGTAGGATTACTGACCGTACTCGGAATCATTATCTATTCCACTATTAAAAGCTGGTAGAACACAACGACACTATTTCAAACTGGAAAGTAAAAGCCTGACACCGTTTCCGATGCCAGGCTTTTACTTTTCATCCGGATTCATCAAGCTTTCTTGATATAATCAACAATCCACTGTCCTACTTCTTTCGTTCCGTATTTAGCACCGTCAGCCACCTGGATTTCCGGTGTACGTACATTCTCATCCAAAGAAGCGTCTACTGCTTTACGAATCAGCGCACCCTCTTCTTTGCAATCGAAATACTCAAACAACATAGCTACGGAAAGAATTTGTGCCAACGGATTAGCAATATTCAATCCTTTAGCCTGCGGCCATGAACCGTGAATCGGTTCAAACACCGGAGTGCTCTCACCTGTGGAAGCAGAAGGAAGCAAGCCCATAGAACCACTGATTACAGAACCTTCGTCAGTCAGAATATCACCGAAGGTGTTTTCCGTTACCATCACATCGAAAAAAGCAGGTTCCTGAATCATTTTCATTGCAGCATTGTCCACAAACATATAATCTGTTGTCACTTCCGGATAGTTCGGAGCCATTTCCTGTGCAATCTGACGCCACAGACGGGAAGAAGCCAACACGTTTGCCTTATCTACCACCGTCAGATGTTTTCTGCGCTTCATCGCATATTCAAAAGCCACTTTCAAGATACGTTCGATTTCCGGGCGAGTATAATAGTTGGTATCATACGCTTTGTCATTATCCTGATACTTTTCACCGAAATACATACCTCCGGTCAACTCACGGATACAGATAAAATCTGCGTTCTCTACCAGTTCCGCACGCAACGGAGATTTGTGAATCAGGCATTTGAATGTCTGCACCGGACGGATATTGGCAAAAAGTCCCAGTTTCTTACGCATCGCCAACAAACCTTGTTCCGGACGTACCTTAGCAGTAGGGTCGTTATCAAATTTCGGATCGCCTACGGCAGAGAATAAAACAGCATCTGCATCTTTACAAATCTGATAGGTTGCTTCCGGAAACGGATCGCCTACTTTATCAATCGCATCAGCTCCACAGATTGCATATTCGTAACTTACTTTGTGGCCAAACTTCTCGCAAACGGCACTCATCACATCTACACCTTGCACAGAGATCTCCGGTCCGATGCCGTCGCCTGCTAATACAGCAATTTTAAAATCCATAATCGTTTATTCTTCTATTTATATATTCTTATAAAAAACATTCTTTGGGCAAGTTATCTCTCACTTGCTTTTCTCGTATTCATCTTCGATGAGGTTCAACATCTTCATAGTAGCTTTGATGGCAGCTTCCGTCTGATCGGCATCAAGTCCGCGGGTACGGAACACCTGCTCGTCATAACTCCATGTGATTACTGTCTGCACAAATGCATCCGTACGCCCACCGGGAGGGATTGTCACCGCATAATTGGTCAGCATCGGGAATTTGCGTCCCAATGTCACCTTATATATCTTACGCAATGCACGAACAAAAGCATCATACTGGCCATCACCGCCTGAACTCTCTTCGTACTCTTTTCCGTTGATTTCTATCTTCAACGTAGCCATCGGTTTCAATCCATGAGCCAGATTCACAAAATAGCTCTTCAGTTTGACCTTCTCACCAATCGCTCCATGCTTCAACACATCAGAAACGATGTACGGCAAATCTTCCTGTGTCACCAATTCTTTCTTGTCGCCCAGTTCGATGATACGCTCCGTCACCTTGCGCATAGCATCTTCATCCAGCTCCAGTCCGAGGTCTTCGAGATTTTTGCGGATATTGGCTTTGCCACTTGTCTTGCCCAACGCATATTCACGTTTACGGCCAAAGCGTTCGGGAAGCAAATCATTACAGTAAAGATTATTTTTGTTATCGCCGTCGGCATGCACACCTGCCACTTGCGTAAAGACATTCTCACCTACAATCGGTTTGTTGGCAGGTATCATAATACCCGAATAAGACTCCACTACCCGGCTGACATCATTCAAACGGCTCTCGTCGATATTGGTCGCCGCATTGAAATGATCTTTCAGGATGGCTTGCACACTTGCGAGGGGAGCATTTCCTGCTCGTTCGCCCAGTCCGTTGATGGTGGTATGCAGTCCTTTTACACCGCTTAATACGGCTGCAAGAACATTGCTCACTGCCAAATCATAGTCATTGTGCGCATGGAAATCGAGATGAGTATTCGGATAACGTTTCTTCATCTTCCGCATATACTCTATCACTTGCAAGGGATTCAAGATACCCAACGTGTCAGGCAACATATAACGCTTGACACTCGTCTCTTGCAATCCATCCATCAACTGGAATACATATTCGGGAGAATCCTTGATACCGTTGCTCCAATCTTCCAGATAAACATTGACGGTTATATCCTGCTCGTCGGCATAATGCACCACATTGATGATATCCGCCAGATGTTCTTCCGGTGTCTTTTTCAGTTGTTGCGTACAATGCTTCAGTGAACCTTTGCAAAGAAGATTAATCACACGGCAACCGGTACGCTGAATCCAATCGACAGAAGTATGCCCGTCAACAAAGCCGAGCACTTCCACTTTATGGAGCAGATTACGACGGGCCGCCCAGTCGCAAATCATCTTCACGGCTTCAAACTCACCGTCCGACACACGCGCCGAAGCAACCTCCACCCGGTCTACCTTCAAATCTTCTAACAGCAAACGGGCGATCATTAGTTTCTCATGAGGCACGAAAGATACTCCGCTGGTTTGTTCACCATCACGGAGCGTTGTGTCCATGATTTCTATTTTCACGCCTTCTTTTCCCATTCTTCAATTTTATCTTTATTGCTTAACAAGAAATCGATATCGTCCAATCCGTTCATCAAACAAAGTTTCTTGTAAGCATTGATTTCAAAATGTTCACTTTTACCTGTCGCCTTGTTGGTGATGGTCTGTTCGGGAAGATTCACTTCCACTTCCATCTTCGGGTCTGCTTCTATCGAATCGAACAATTCTTGCAGAAACTCTTCGGTTACAACCACCGGAAGCACAAAGTTGTTCAACTCATTATTCTTATGAATATCGGCAAAAAAACTGGATACCACCACACGGAAACCATAGCCGGCAATTGCCCAGGCTGCGTGTTCACGGCTGGAACCCGAACCGAAGTTCTTACCTGCCACCAATATCTGTCCGCTGTAAGTAGGGTTGTTCAACACAAAATCCTTGTTCAGGGAACCATCTGCATTGTAACGCCAGTCACGGAAAAGGTTATCACCGAAGAATTTCTCTTCACGAGTGGTTGCTTTCAAGAAACGTGCCGGAATAATCTGGTCGGTATCTACGTTTTCTAAAGGAAGAGGTACACAAGTACTTGTGATTATATTAAATTTTGTCTTAGCCATCTTTTTATTTACGATTTAACGATTTACTATTTACGATTGAAATTACATCAGTTCTCTCGGATCGGTAATCACACCTGTCACCGCAGCTGCAGCAGCCACCAGAGGACTAGCTAACAAGGTGCGTGCACCAGGTCCCTGACGTCCTTCGAAGTTACGGTTGCTGGTAGATACCGAATATTTTCCGGCAGGAATCTTATCATCGTTCATCGCCAGACAAGCAGAACATCCCGGCTGACGAATAGCAAATCCGGCTTCCGTCAAAATCTTGTCGATTCCTTCCTTACGGATCTGTGCGTCTACCATCCATGAACCCGGAACCAGCCATGCAATTACATTTTCCGCTTTCTTGCGACCTTTCACGATGGAAGCAAATGCACGGAAATCTTCGATACGCCCGTTTGTACAAGCGCCGAGGAATACATAATCAATCTTTTTGCCCAACAAAGATTCACCCGGTTGGAAGCCCATGTAGTCCATTGATTTCTTGAATGAAACCTGTGCAGCTTCGCTCATTCCTTCCATCGTAGGAATGTGCTGTGTGATGCCCATACCCATACCCGGATTCGTTCCGTAAGTAATCATCGGCTCAATATCAGCAGCTTCAAAACGGACTTCCTTGTCGAATACGGCATCGTCATCACTCTTCAATGTCTTCCAATATGCCAAAGCCTTGTCCCATGCTTCGCCTTGCGGAGCACTTTCACGTCCCTTGATATATTCAAAAGTCACTTCGTCCGGAGCAACCATCCCACCACGTGCACCCATTTCGATAGAAAGGTTACAAAGGGTAAGACGTCCCTCCATTGTCAGATTGCGGATAGCCGAACCTGCATATTCTACGAAGTAACCGGTAGCACCGCTGGTAGTCATCTTGGACATCATATACAGAGCTACATCTTTAGCAGTCACCCCTTTGCCCAGTTCACCGTCTACGGTGATACGCATTGTTTTCGGTCTTGACTGAAGAATACATTGCGAAGCCAATACCATTTCCACTTCACTTGTTCCGATGCCGAAAGCGATTGCTCCCATCGCACCATGAGTAGAAGTGTGAGAGTCACCGCAGACAATCGTCATTCCCGGCAAAGTCAAACCACGTTCGGGACCTACCACATGGATAATTCCATTCTTCGGATGCATCATACCGTAGTGTGTCAAACCAAAATCCTTCGCATTCTTAGTCAATGTGTCGACCTGCGTTTTAGAAATCGGATCTTCAATCTCCTTATCCTGATCGTGTGTCGGTGTGTTATGGTCGGGCATACAAAATACCTTTTCCGGACGCAACACTCCGATTCCACGTTCACGCAATCCGGCAAAAGCTTGCGGACTAGTCACTTCGTGACAATATAAGCGATCAATATAAAGCTGTGTAGGACCATCTTCCACAGTAGTCACCACGTGGGCATCCCATATCTTATCAAATAATGTATTCATCTGTTTATTTACTATTTTACTAATTACTATTTACTATTTTAGTCAATCTCTACAATGCCGATACGACTTTCAGTCTCTTTTTTATGATTTGAATTTGTTAATACAGTCAATATAAGCTTCTACGGAAGCGGCAATAATATCTGTATTAGCTCCAAAACCATAATAAATCTGGTTATCGTATTCTACCTGCATGTGTACTTTACCTACATCATCACTTCCCTTGCTGATAGCCTGAATAGTAAACTCTTTCAAAGTCATGTGGCGTTCTACAATCTTCTTCAATGCCTTGATAGCTGCATCTACCGGACCGTTACCACTGGCACAAGCCTCAAACTTCTCACCGGCAATGTTCAATCCCAAACTAGCTACCGAACGAACGCCGACACCACTCGTCACCTGCAAATAATCCAGTTTGATGCGATGATTCTGGCTACGGTCTGCGCCTGCCAATACTAAAATATCGTCATCATTAATATCTTTTTTCTTATCAGCCAACTTCAAGAACTCATCATATACCTTATCCAGCTTTTCCTGCTCCAGGTCAACTCCCAAAATAGAAAGACGATTTTTCAACGCGGCACGTCCGCTACGGGCTGTCAATACGATAGAGTTATCATCAATACCCACATCATGCGGATCAATAATCTCAT
Source organism: Bacteroides finegoldii DSM 17565 (assembly GCF_000156195.1). GTDB lineage: Bacteria > Bacteroidota > Bacteroidia > Bacteroidales > Bacteroidaceae > Bacteroides > Bacteroides finegoldii. The sequence goes on from NZ_GG688317.1 coordinate 523,107, forward strand.
ACGTCTGTACATTCTTCAACACACCGTCCTGATGGATACCTGAAGAATGTGCGAAAGCATTACGTCCAACGATCGCTTTATTCGGCTGTACCGGCATATTCATCAGGCTGGATACCATGCGGCTGGTCGGATAAATCTTCTGTGTATTGATATTGGTCTGAATATCTATTTCGTGGTGACTCTTGATAATCATGGCGATTTCTTCGAGGGCAGTATTTCCTGCACGTTCGCCGATACCGTTGATGGTAACTTCCACCTGACGCGCGCCGTTCAAAACACCGGCTATCGTATTGGCAGTAGCCATACCCAAGTCGTTGTGACAGTGAGTAGAGAGTATCGCATTATCGATGCCGTCTACATGGTCGATCAGGTATTTTATCTTAGCGCCATATTCTGAAGGCAAGCAATAACCCGTTGTATCAGGAATATTCACTACGGTAGCTCCTGCTTTGATAACAGCTTCCACCACACGTGCCAGATATTCGTTATCCGTACGGCCTGCATCCTCTGCATAAAACTCTACATCGTCCACAAAACGGCGGGCGTATTTCACGGCAGCTACCGCACGTTCGATAATCTCCTCACGATTCGAATTGAATTTATATTTAATGTGCGAATCAGAAGTACCGATACCGGTATGAATACGTTTATGTTTAGCAAATTTCAGTGCATCTACAGCAACATCAATATCTTTTTGAACTGCACGTGTCAAAGCACAGATAGTAGGCCAAGTCACCGCTTTTGAAATCTCAATCACTGAATTAAAATCTCCCGGGCTCGAAATGGGGAATCCGGCTTCAATCACGTCTACTCCCAACGCTTCCAATGCCTTTGCTACCTGAATCTTCTCTACTGTATTCAACTGGCACCCCGGAACCTGTTCACCATCTCTAAGAGTGGTATCAAAAATAAATAACCTATTGTCCATATCCAATGTATATTATATAATTATTAGCATTAAAAAAGCCTTTCACACTTGGAAGTGAGAAAGGCTTTCGTATATTTTCATTTATACACATTTACGCGCAGCACTCACTTCCACTAACCTTTGATAGTAGAATAATAATACCGCATAGTAGAATATGTATAAACATCTGGTTCATTTCTTGTCTCTTTTATAGTTTGACGGTGCAAAGGTATGGATTATTTCTTTACCACCAAATAAAACGTTACTTTTTTATCATATAAAATTTCATTTCATAAGTTTTAATCGGGTATTATCTAAAATATATCACTAAAGAAATCAAAAGATATGCAGACCATACTCACACAATGGAGCTGACGAAAGCTTTATAAAAAACAAGCGGAAAAATATACAAGAAAACACCGTGCATATCTTTCCGCCATAATTTTAGCTATATATATTATTTCAAAGGAGTAAATTCCCTATATTCCCGAGACATATCCAAACTTCCATATTCTCCCCATCGATCATAAACTGCAAACTTCGCGGTTGTGAGTTCTTCAATATCCCAATAATGATCTTCACCGAAATAAATCGTATTGGAACTTTGGTTATAAAAAGCCCACCGATAATAGATTTCACTCTGGGATTCCTCACCATCCTTACCTGTTACAACAATAGTACGTGTACAAGTACCATCTCTTCTGAACCGATAAATATCCTGAGCCGTTTCTTCCGTATCATAAACGACCTTTTCACCGACCCATACCACATCACAAATCAAAGAGATAATATTATCTTCTCCTTCCTCATAGTATCCGCTCTTTTCAACACAACCGGTCAGGAAGAAAAAAACAGAGCAAACAAGAGGGATGCATAACCTTTTCATCTACGTAAAAATCTAAGGTCTGCTATGTATGGAATCTCTTCATTCAGACTGACCACTTCAAAATCCCAGTCCACATTATCGTTTACAAACCATTCAAAGCAAGGATTGATGTGATAGCCAACACCACAGAACAATACCCCGACATTTTCCTTTTCACCCTTGCCATTCAATTCACATGTTACCAAGAATGCCCATCCTGCATTCTTATAAGCCTGTGGATTCAACTCTACAGATGTCTCTATATAATTACAATCACTAACATAATACTGCTCCTTGTAACTAGTCACATTTAAAGAAGAGACTGTCGAAGAATAGTTGCCGCCCAACTTCTGGCGCAGTTCCACTGGAGAATCCTCATTTATACGGTTTACATAAATTTCATCTTCAGTTATCATTACGATATAGTCAACTGCGCAAGAAGAAATCAGCTGCTCCGATATCTGATTTATACGCGAAAGACTCTTGTTGAAAATTTCAAAGTTCAGCAAATTGACCGAATTTAATTCTTCCACAGCTGAATTCTTTATATACGACAAAACTGAAGTATGCTTGTTTGAGTTGACATAATATTCGTGAGTAGTTTTATTAATATCCACAAAGTCATTCAAAACGGCAACATCCTGTTCATAATTACGACTTGCAGGAGTAGGAACATTCAAATTATCCCGGCAACTCTGAAAAAGCAAAGTAAACAGGACAAAAGTCAAGGTAAAGATCTGCTTCATAACTGGTAATATTATTGATTCGCATTAGCAATAATTGATGGTAAATGTATTAATCAAATCATTACAAAACAACATCAAAAGCATAAAAACAAGTTAATATTAACATGAATTATAACATGTGGCACAGCATCCTCAAATTTCTTCCTCATGCTTCATCCGGCAAATGCGCCCAAAACCTTTCTTAATTCGATTAACGTCAAATATATTTGTTGTTCTACTGTACGGACTGATATATTCATCTTGTCTGCAATTTCTTTATGACTTTTCCCATAAAAACGACTAAGTTCAAATACAGTTCTTCTGCGTTCAGGAATGCTTTCTAATTTTAAATAAATACCTTGCAATATTTCACGAAAATAAATACTCTCCAACAAATCACGATCTGTCAAATCTGATGATTCTTCCAAAAAACGCTCCTTATATTCCAACCTGATTTTCTGATGTTTAGATATATTCAGAGCTATATTTTTAGTCATAATCAGAATATAGGCATCAAGTTCCCTTTTATTATCAATCCATATACTTTGCTGCTCCCAAAGTTTAGTAAAAACTTCCTGAGCTACATCTTCTGCATCCAGTTCTGATTTTAATAAACTATAAGCCAAATTCTTTACTTTAGAATAATTGACCTCAAACATGCGAGAAAATACATCAATAACTTTCTTTCTATTATTGTCTCTCATAAATTCCATCAAAATAAAGAAACAAAGAAGCTTATTTCCAAAACTCTTCTCTAAAAAATAGAAACGCAAAATCCGAACAATAATATTCAAATTTTGCGTTTCATTTTACCCTAATATTGTTCTAAATATCCTTCTAAAATTTAAACAATAAAAAGTCACTATTCATACAAAGATACCTCAGCAACATTAATGGAATATGAATGCAATGCAAAAAATTCCAACTTAACATATCTGGTTTCCACTCCTGTATAAAACTCCAACAAGTTTTCATTTCTATTAGGCAATTCTTTCAAATCAGCTTGTTCTACCCATTGAATTTTATCCTTTGAAGTGCATACTCTGATATTTTTAGGACCTGCAGGAGTAGAGGAATAAGAATTATAATCTATTTTTATACCTTTTAATATATGCAAATTCTTCATATCTACTACAAAGCTTGCCGGCAAATTCCAACTAGAACAATAAAGTGAAGCATTTCCTCCTGTAAGAGAGTCAAACAATATGCTTCCATCCCCTGAAAATTTGGACAGTTCAATAGCAGAGCAATCCTTTTTATTAATCATATTCCACTCTTGGGGAAGGACATCAACAGCACCCATATTCAGCATTTTTTTCATAACTGTTATAGATATAGAATTCTCCCCTTCTTTTTTTACTGTAGTATCTTCCGTTTCTATACCTAATTTCAGATTTATCAAAAAAGTAGCAGGCATGGCATCCTCAAGCAAAAAATCATTCGTTATAGTCCATGTCACTTCTTCTGAAGAGGTTTGACCAGCTGGAATCACGATCTTATTAGGAGTAACAGTCACATTTCCTAAATATTTTTCAGCAATTCCTTCTGTAAGTATCTGTATAGCAATATCCTTGTTTGCAGGTTTATCCAACATTACTTTAAAATTATAGACAATAGGTTCTTGTTCCTCAATGGAACCATCGACAAATGTACGATCAAAAGAGACACTATTTTGATTTTCTCCATGTAAAGATACCGCAACACAATATGCCTCTTTTTCAATTGTAATCTTACTTTCTGCAGACTCTTCTCCCATATTAAATCCTTTTGCATTGGCCTTAACTCCAAGTATATAGATTTCTTTTTCCAAAGTAGAAGCTGCAAAATTAAAATCATCGTCTTTCAAAGAAACGGTAACCACCGCATCTGTTTCTCCGGCAGTCAATAAAACCTCGGAAGTACTCAAGACAACTTTCTCTGCTGGGATGTTAGAACAAATTGGTTCAAAATTTACAGTCATATCTTCTGGAGAAGCTTTGAAACGGAACACATATGTTCTTGTTAAAGGAGCATCCAACTTCAAAGTGCCATCACTCAGATAAGTAGCAACGACATTTTTGTCATCATTACTACCTTGAACTAATATTTCCGGTTGGTTGATAGGAAAATTCTTCAAATCCAAATTTTCATCATCCAGACAGGAAGATAATATACCGATACAGATAACAGGTATATAAAAAAGTTTTTTTATTCTCATATTCTTATTTTCAAGTTAATACAACATTCGAATAATTGCTAATACATTAAAAATACTCTTCTCTAACATTAACTATCATAAATCCTCCGGATACTTAGATGGAGTAGTTTCATTTTTCTTATAAAAGATTGTCGGATCTTTCAATTTAGAGCCATATAATTCATAAGCACCGCTCAAACGTTGAAAAATAGTTGTATAATTATTCGGATTAGCAGCAAATCCCATATGCCATCCATAACCACCACTCAATATTTTCTGAGCGCCATAACTATCCAAAGAGCCACCACCATGCAAATTAAATTCTGCAGCCAAACCTGCACACTTCCATTTATCCATATTACCTAAAGGATAAGCTGCTGAACCATAATTAGGTACAACTATATCAATCCACTCATCAACATCCACTCCATCTACAGATTCAACTCCGTACATGTTCCCATACGCAAAAACTGTAACTAACTTATCAGGCATTACCTGTTTGGTTTCATAGCAGAGACGTGCTCCCGCTTGAGCAGAAGGAGTAGCAAATGAAGGATTACCAAGATCTGGATAAAGCGAATATTCATCATCATAATTTACTCCATCCAAGTTATAAGCCTTGCAATATTGAGCAACCTCACGCGCAAATACTTTAGCCCCCTCAGTAGATAGTTGAGCCAATCCTGCCATATCATGATTACCCAATAAACCTAACAAAACTTTTATACCGCGTTTACGCAATGGCTGCAAAAGTGTCTCATTATTATCTAGCAAATACTGAACATTCGGATTACATTTTATATATGGACGCCCTGCTTCAGAATCATAGTTGATATTAGCAGCAAATAAAACAACTACATCCCAAAAATATTTACCGTTCTCCAATTGGAAAGAAAGAGCATTTAATGGATTTACATCATTTACTTCAAAAAACAAAAATCCTTTTGGCTTATCCTCTCCTTTGAAAGCGTCACCAAACTTTCTCATGTCCTTAACTAAATATACACAGTGACGATCTTGCTCATTTTTTATTGTAAGGTCAGAAGTAGGTTCCGTTATTGAGAGAGGTAAAGCATATGTCTTTCCTGCCTCCAAATCATCTGAAATCTTTATTGTCATTTCCACCTCTAAACTTCTTCCACAATTTCCAGAGTTTAAAGTACCATCATTAGCAAAAATGACCGCACTTGCCGGAAGCATTTCAAAATCTGTGTTATGTTCTTGATTATAGTTTTCCAAATAAGATTCATCTATAACTATCTTAGCTGAAGTTTCAGCTGAAGAATTCTTCGATAAAGACATTCGAACTTTAGTTGAATACTGATTAGAAGTATATAATTCAATAATATTATTGACTTTATTAGATGAAGCGTCGCAAAGAAAAACTCTATTTTCATAAATTCCCTCCAAAGCCGATTCATCAAACTGCTTTCCAATCTCTAAATCATCAGCACAAGAAAAACATAATGATGTTCCTGCACAACACAAAACACCAAACAATAACGTATATATATCTTTTCGTTTCATATGTACAATCCTATATTAAGTTTGTAATTATTTTATTTGCGGAAGTTCAACATTTACCCATGTTGGAGTACCACCAACAGCACTGATGTCGTTACCATTTCCTGTATGATCCTTTATATCACTTCCAGTTCCTTCATTAAATTTCCAATATGCTATTAGTCCTGGAGAATGAGGATCAACTTCATACGGATTCTTAGCTATTTCCTCAGCACTACGTTGAATATTCCAAATACGCACTTCTGAAATATCACCAGGCAGCCAACGCGTATCATCATATGCTTTACCAATATAACAGCCATTTGATGATAAGTTTACAGCACGACTGGCAGCATTATCCGAATAAACTTTCACTCCATCTTTATAATAGATACGTTCGCGAGTAGTTGCATCATAGACGATGGCAATATGCACCCATTCTTTTACAGGCAAACTGGCAACAGCATTCGGAGCAGGGAAATTTCCACCGGGAGCTACACATTGCAATTGATCACGCGGACGATCAGCATCGCCAATACGAACAAGGAACTCACCTTCAACCCCAAATACTGTACTCAGTGCGTTATCACGCCCTGCAACCCAATCATTACTACGCACTAAAGCTTCCACTGTTACAACATTTACAGAATGTACATCAGTATCCCAATAAATAGGGAAATACATTTTCTCAATATTAGCTACCACATTGATCAATGCCGCACCCTTGAATATAAAATAAGCAGTTCTTTTACTATCAAGTACCTCGATATCCGCATCCGTTATTGTAACCGGTAACACATAGCGTCTTGACTTGTCCAACTGATTTGTGTTTTTAAAGTTAACAACAACATCATCACTACTGATGTCTCCCGCTTTAATCGTAACCGACTTGACCGGAATCTCATAATAATCAGCAGCCAAAACCTGTGCGTTATCATTAAAAGCCAAATTATAAGCAGCAGTCAATTGTGGAGCAGCATCAAAAGAAATATTCACCTCTCTATCCAACGGATCAGCCAAGCGATAAGATATGGACCGGGTAGCTTCCGAAATAGTCTCTTTAATCAACAAATCATCCCTAACTTGCTGGGAAGTGACAAATACCTTATTATCATAATGGTGTTCATCATCAATATCATTATTTTGGCAACTTCCCAATACTAATGAGCAAAAAGAAAGGGAAGCAAACATATACTTATGTAATTTCATATCTTCTTCTATTTTGACGGATTCATTATACTAATAACCTCACGAATTGAAGAGAACGTATTATTATAATAATCATCCTGTACATTCATAACAAACATTCCTTTTCTTTCAAATCCAGTTGACGCCTGCACATTCCACCATGCGGCTCCTTGAGTAGCTAAAGTTTTATTTCCTTCAGAGTCAACTGTATTCCAATATCCTATCACCTGATTCTTGTCATCCGGCTGCGGTAGTTGAACACACGCAATAAAACGGTCAGCAGGGACAGGATTTGTCCCTTCATACAATTCTTTCGCATCTTCTCCTGCCTGAACAGCCAATAACGCCTTGACACTTAAATCATCACCATTTGTTGACAAAGCTGTTTTAAGAATAATATAATCAGCCAACCCTATTATTCCCATATTTTCAGCTGTAAGATATTGTACATTAGTATAAAAGAACAACGACTTATCGGATGCTTGCTTCCACTCTTTCAGTTTATTCAAGAAGTTTGTCTGACGAGATGTATATACCTCAAGCTCCTCACCTTTCAAGCTAACCAAAGAACGACCGGTATAATCAGCAATAATACCATCATAATTATCCGCTAAAGCAAGCATCTCATCTGTACGTTTGTCCAAATAAGCCCGACCTTCTTCTTCCGTCAAGTCAGGATTAGCTTTCTTCATCTCCTTCCATTCTTCCTCAAATTTAGAAAAATCAATACTGTACACCACCTTCGTACCTTTCTCTCTGACTATTCTTATTTCGTCCAGCATATTTCCGGACAATTTATCCGGATTATTCAAACTGATATAGTCGATACTGTCAGGCAAAGCGGACAATCTTTCGGCCTGTTTGGAAGGATCTGCCACATTCTCCACAGATACTATAGTCAATTTATGCTCACTTGCTTTATAAATATTCAGATCTTTCAGATAATCAGCGTATAGTTGAGGATTTTGTTCTTCAAGCGAAGGAGTATGTATATCCAGACTCTCCACATCCGTCCAGTCCTCACAAGAACAGAATGAGAGTGACATAGTCATGCATATCGCAACACACAGTCCGCTATATCCAAATGTATTTTTCATAAACATTATCTACTTTATTATATTACTTTGTTTTTTTAGCCCACCAAAGATCACGTCCCATATCATCCCGGCCACCCAGATAAGTAGCCACGGCATAATTTATATTTACAGGATTATCTCCATATTCCGATGCTGGATAAGGAATACGCCGCGCACCTCTTTCCGAGTCAACGATACCGCCACTCTTATTACCGGCCGCAGTAGCAGGAATCAGATGCGGGTAGCCGGTACGACGGTAATCCGCCCATGCCTCATTACCCAACTGCCAGTTAGCGATCCATTTCTGAATGATAATACGCTCCTGTTTTTCTTCTGGTGAAGCAGCATTATCCCATTTCACAGTGATTCTGGACAAGTCTCTGTCATAAGAATTCTTTCCGTCCGGATCTACATAAGTTTCAGGGCGTAAAGTCTCGTTATTCAGATATTCCTCTGCTCCGTCCGCCCCCCACTGTTCGAATGACAAGCGAATACCGGTATTGTAAAACTCACCGGCTTCACCTCCCATATTGAAATTATAGATAGCCGCCGCTTCTGCACGCAGGAAAGCGACTTCCGCAGCATTCATCCAATATAACGGATCATTCGGCTTCATATTAATTCCAGAATATTTGTGTCCGGTAGTTTCAAGCACCGGGATAATAATACCTCTACGCAATCCGACATACTCATGTCCTTTCCATTCCGACTTGACAAAATATTTTTCCCGCCGAGGGTCTTCATAACCATTCATATAGCAGATAATATCGGCTGCTACATGTGTATCTCCACCTGTCAAACAGGCGCTATTATCTTCTTTGTGAACATCGACATGATTGTATTCCTTAGCCACATAAATAGGGTTATTTACAGAACCGGAGAAATAACTCCATGCCGCATTATCTGTATTCTGTTCGATCACACCACCGTTTTGGGGGTCAACAGCTTCTTCCGCCATCTTCTGTGCTGTCACCTTGTCAACATTGGCTATGCGAATAGCCAGACGAAGTTTAAGCGAATTGGCAAAACGAATCCATTTTTTCACATCACCCTGATAAATGTAGTCGGCCGAAGCAGTCAAACGGTCATTCGGATGCTCATTCAACACACCGATAGAATGATTCAGTTCTTCAAAGAATTTATTATAAACTTCCTGTTCCGAATCATACGGAGTTGTTATAGAACCATCCGCTCCTATTTTAGAATACGGAATCGGTCCGTAAGCATCCGCAATACGATGCATGGCTGCAACCTTTATAATTGTCGCAATAGCCAAAGGAACCGGGTTGTTCGTATTTTGTGATACTACCTCTACAATACTCAAGTTGGAATAAAGTACCGGAAGTACCTTATCACTTTTCAGAAAAACATTTGTCCAGCCATCTTCAGGGTTAAAGTTCGAAATCGTACGTTCCCATGATGCTTTGGAATCGGCAAAATATCCTCCCATAGGACCGCCCAGCAAACAATCTGTAAACTGTGCCGTATTGACATCCGGAGAGACCACACAACCGGCAAGGTTGTTCATGGCCGAACCCAGCGCATAGTCGTCGGCAGACAAGTCGCCTGGTTGGTAAGGGTTTGAATTGATATCCTCATACTTGGCGGTACAGGATGACACAGCCGCCATTAATGAAGCGAAAATAAATGTATTTAATATCTTTTTCATAGTCACTTTTATTAGAATTTGAAATTCAGACTGAAACCTACATTACGCAAAGAAGGCATCATGAAGTTGTCGATTCCCTGATAGAAATTATCTGTCGATGCCACAGCCTCCGGATCGAAAGGAGCCTTGTTGTAAATCATCCACAAGTTGCGACCTATCAATGAAACTTTAATGTCACAGACATTAGCCAGCCATTTTCTCGGAATAGTATAACCTATCGAAGCCTCCTGCAAACGAACGTTGGTAGCCGAATAAGTATAATACTGCGGCACAGCGGTGCTACCTACTGTTGTATACCAATTCTCCGGATTAACTCTGTCATTTCCATTAATCAATACAAAACCATTATCACGCGCATCGGCTGAAGCCTCGGAAACGCCAAACTTATCAAGTATAGCCTGTGTTCTTGAGAATACTACACCACCCAGACGAGCAGAAATCATGAATCCTACATGGAAATTCTTCCACATAAAGTTGTTACGCCATGCAAGATTTCCCTTCGGCAATACACTTCCCAACTTGATATAAGAATCGGGGTTATCTATTTTCTGAGTATATACGTTATTCGATTCATCCATATAAATAGCACCGTTAGCGTCACGACGTAAATCTGTACGTGAATATAAATCTCCCATACTGCCACCTTCACGCAGGATAAAACGTAAATCTGCATATCCGCCCATATCAAGTGAAGGTATGGAGAAAAGCTGCCCGGTTATAGGATTGATAACATTGTCCGCCAAAGATTCAATCTTGTTCTTATTCATTGAATAAGTCAAACCACTCATCCATGTGAAATTACGCCATGTATTTTCAAAATTCAGAGCAAGCTCTATACCTTGATTGCGTACGCTACCGGTTTGAATATACATTTTTGAATATTTATTAATCGGAAGTTGCGGATTAAAAGTCTGATTTTCAGTTTTTGCATTATAATAAGTAGCATCCAACTCAAAATATTTCAAGAAACGAGCATTAAAACCGATTTCAAAAGAATTAGTACGTTCCGGTTTCAATGAATACATCGGATATTGAGTCAGTACGCTCCATTGATTGGCAGAAGTGCTCCATTCGTAGCGCGGATTGGCAAGATAACGTTGGAAAGCCGAACCGACAGAGGCAAACGAACCACGCAGTTTAAGATAAGACAAATAATCTTTATTCAAATTAGGCATCAGTTCTGAGAGAACAACAGACAAACCTACTGACGGATAGAAGAAGCTCTTTGATGTAGAATTAGGTCCGGCTAATTGTGAAGGCCAGTCGTTACGTCCGGTAAGTGTCAAATAATAAGTACTCTTATATCCCAATTCAGCAGAAGCATAAATAGACTGAGTCTGCTCTCTCCATCCTTCTTGCAGACGACGGGCTTTCTGGCTTAAATTCTGAATAGCGAAATAATTGGTCAAACCGACCTGCTCACCCGGAAATGCATCACTGCCATCAGCAATTCCACCGCGGACTGTCATTAGATCTGATCGCACATCAGTAAATGATCCACCGATATTAGCACTCAGATTCCAGTCTTCACCAAAGTTCTTATTGATACTTACCAGAAAATCTGCATACAATTGTTTGTCCGAAGTCTTGGTTATACCGTACAAACCACGAGAAGAACCTTCCGTAAGCTGTGTATTGGTAGAAGCATAAAATTTCTCTGTATAATCATTATTGGCATTATCCAGACTTACGCGTCCTGAAACAGTCAGCCAATCCAATATTTTATAATTCAAACTTGCGCTCAACATATAACGGTCTTTCTTATTCTCACGCAAGTTGCGGTAGTTCACCCAATATGGATTCTGCATCGTCATTGCAGCATCACCGATCGACCAGTTTTGAAGATAAACTTTACGTGCCGGATCATACAGTTCGTACAACTTCGCATCTTCCCAGTCATTACCGCGAGGATATAGGTAAGCTCCCACTAACGGGTTATTATATTCTCCCTGATTCACCATATTGCGGTCATTTTGCAAAATATAGCTGGCAGCTATATCAAGAGTCATCTTGTCGTTCAAGAAAGAAGTGGTATTGCGTACGCTGAAATTATAACGACTGTACTTATTGTTAGGAGTAATACCTTTTGAATTGATGGCAGCAGCCGATGCATAAGTTTGATTTTTTTCTGTACCGGTAGAGAAAGAAACACTTTCCGTGTTGATAATACCAGTCTGGAAATAATCATCCTTAGGATCATAGCCACGATAATTAGCTACTGTTAATTTTTCTCCCCAACTACGGTCTGAACCATCCAGGAAGCTTCCTCCTACACCGGTTCCATAACGGGTTTGGAAACGAGGCATTACGAAAGGCTGATTGAACTCCATACTTGAATTTACAGATATGCTAACCTTACCGACTTTTCCTTTTTTAGTTGTAATAATAATGGCACCATTGGCAGCTTCCGAACCATACAATGCAGCGGCAGCGGCACCAGTCAGAACCGACATAGATTCAATATCATCCGGATTGATATCTGCAATAGGCTCGGTAGCTCCCTGAGAATCAAATTCTTTTCCCCCACCTTTGCTACTACCGGCAAACATCGGGACACCGTCTACTACGTACAATGCATTGGAAGATTGCATGATGGATTTTGTTCCACGCATTACAACTTTAGATACGCCTCCGACTCCTGATGAAGAAGCATTAATTGTGACACCCGCCACTTTACCGTTAAGGGAATTAACAAAGTTGGCATCTTTATGTTCTGTCACCGCGTCTGTATTAACCTGCTGTACATTATAGCTCAATGCCTTTTCTGCACGCTTGATACCCAATGCAGTAACAACCACTTCGTCCAAAGTCTGAGTATCTTCTTTAAGGATTACATGTATAGATGATTGAGTACCTACCTTAATTTGTTGTGAAACATAACCTATATAAGATATATTCAAAATTTCATTTTTAGCCGCTTCGACCGTGAACTCTCCATTGATATCACTGATCGTTCCCTTACCTGTGGACATTGCAGCTATATTAACTCCAATTAGAGGCTCACCCGCTTCGTCTACAATAGATCCCTTCACTGTTACTGTGACTGAACCATTATTTACCTGGCCTTGTTTCGTTAAAATGATTTTAGCATTGGCAATTTCAAAATTAATGTGTAATGGAGTCAATGCTTTTTTCAACAGTTCATCAATAGTAGCCTGTTTAACTTGAACCGATATTTTTTGTTCCAAATCAAGATTATTATACATGAATGTATAATTCGTCTTCTGTTCGACTATCTCAAGAAAGACTTTAAGCGTTTGTTCTTTCAAAGATAAATCTATTCTTTGAGAATTTTGGGCACTCAAAGACTGAAATATCAATAAGAAAAAAAAGATATTAGCAAGTATCCTTTTTGTTATTTTTCCCATAATATTATGACTAAGTAAAAAAAGAAATGATTAATTTTATATATGCTTTTATAGAAAACATGGAAAAATATTTTTCATGTTTTATTTATATTTTCACTTATATCTGATGTTCACCTCCTCTCCGTTTATCTGGTAATCAATTGCTGTTATTCTATTTATTAGATCTAATATTTCTCTTAATGATTCACTTTTCAGAACAAATCCATATTTAACAGACGAATCCGAATTTTCTACGTGGATATTTACTCCATACCATTTTTCCAACTTCGCAAACACTTCTACCGCCGGAGTATTTTCAAACCTGAGCATATTCTGTGTCCATAAACACTCCATTTCAACATCACAGGGGAATAGTTTCCATGATTGTCTGTCTCTCGGTATCTGTACCTGCTGACCAGGTTCTAATTGTACCCTCTCTACAGCATTCTCCACCGTGACAGCTCCTCTGAGCAAAGAAACAGTTGCCATTTCTTCATCCGGATAGGCAGAAACGTTGAAAGCTGTACCGTGTACCACAATATTAATACCTTCTGCTTTAACAGTAAAACTATGCTCATCATCTTTGGTTACATCAAAAAAAGCCTCGCCTTTAAGAGTCACCTCACGATTATCACGATTGAATACGGAAGAATAGCTGAGATAAGAATCCGAATTAAGCCAAACTTGAGTCCCATCCGGAAGAAATATTTGTGTTTTTTGTCCTCTTTCTGCAAATACGGTAAAAACATCCTCTTGCCTGTTGAACTTTCCTGAAAAGTAATAAAATGATGCTGCCGAAACAAGAAGCGGTATCAGAATTGTAGCCGCAATTCGTGTCCAGGAAAAATTATGTGAAGGTTTGTTATCCGTTATCTGATTTTGAATATTATTAAGAACCCTGAATTTAACAGCATCATCCATCACCGGAATTTGCAGGTTTTGCTCCTTCCACAAAATATCCAATGCAGAGTCCATAGCTTCATCTGTTGCTTTTTGAACTTCTGATTTAAGGACTGTGTATTCGGCCGGACTAATTCTTGCTGAGAAAAACCGTCGCAATAAAACTTGGAGCAAATTATTTTTCATATTTCTGTTTTATAAGAAATACGCAAAATCCCCCAAATAGTCCCGACTCAATTTACATGTTATAAAACATAAATTAAAATTCGTTCCTTACCAATAGCAAGACTAATAACAAATAATGCAAGAGAGATAATTCTGATTTCAAAGTCTTCAATGCAAGAGTCAATTGATTCTTCACTGTTTTTTCCGAAACTCCCATCTTTTCGGCAATATCTTTAATCGAACATCCTTTTTCACGACTCAACTCAAAAATCACCAATTGCCTACTACTAAGTTTCTTTTTAGCTTCATTCAGTTTATCAAGAAATTCATCAAAATAAACTTCATTTTCTGTATTATTTTCTGTATAATTCTGATATGCGTCACTTTGAATATAAACTTCAAATGCAACACTATCAATTTTCTTACGAAATGAATCTATGATAAGGTTATGTGCAATAGTATAAAGATAGGATTTAAATGAAGTCTCTAAAGAAAGATTTTCTTTAGTCTGCCAAATCCTCAAAAAGGTTTCTTGCAGAATATCTTCAGCGTCATCAGGAGATTTAGTCAAGTTCAGCACAAAACCATAAAGCAAATCCGCATACATAAAGTACAGACGGGTAAAATCTTCATACGAACCTTGTTTTACCTTCTTTATCAAGTCTATATGCAAATGTTTTTCAACAATCATAGTTTAAGGTTTAAATATAGATCATAAATACTTTTTATCAATAATTCATCCCGACAAAATGAATTCAATATAAACAACCCCATTCAATATCTTTTTATATATTCTCTCTCCGCTACAATTTCTTCTGCAAAAATATTTGCAAATATAATAAATAAGATTACAATTTCAAAATTAAAAATTGTTACAATATTAAAAGTTTTTCATTAACAAAATGTTTGGAATATACTTAACTTATAACTTTATCCGAGAAGAAGCAATATAAAATATTAGAAATCAACAGAAAATTTAACTGGCTTCTACTCTGCATTCTCTGATATTGAATTAAAGGTTTCATGACGGAATCCGCGTAAGTGTGACTGATTAAAAAAAGGATTATGAAAAACAATATAATAGAGAGGTGAAAATAAAAAAGAGTAGTAAAAGAGAAATACAAGCATACCAAAGTACCATTGATAAATCAAAAAACAGGGAAGTAATTTAGATTCACTATATTTGCTTTCTCGTTTGAGTAATATAAAATCATTTTTGTTATACGAAAAGTGAAAAAATGGAATAAAATGAGGGTATAACTGTGTGATTTAAACTATAAATCTTAATCATACTATTAGAACAAGTCAGAAAGGATATTGTTTCCAAAGAAAGCCATTTATTATCTTAAAAAAAGATTTATAGCAATCATTTTCAGAAGTGGCGGAAAACAGAAAGCCCCTTGATTCGTTGCTGAATCAAGGGGCTTCTTAAAAACGGCGGCTACCTACTCTCCCACTGTTACGCAGTACCATCGGCGTGACGAGGCTTAACTTCTCTGTTCGGAATGGGAAGAGGTGGAACCCTCGTGCTATAACCACCTGAAGAAATTCAATAAGGTTATGACATGATGAAAAGTAAAACTTCAGTGTCTAGCAAGCTAAACGTATATATCGCGCCCCGTACAA